>CAWDRB010000017.1:0-5720 GCA_963804605.1 uncultured delta proteobacterium | reverse complement strand
CAGATGGCGGCTTTAATGATATGATCGTTACCCGTCCTGACCGGAAAAAACCGGCAGCC
Organism: uncultured delta proteobacterium; assembly: GCA_963804605.1. GTDB lineage: Bacteria > Desulfobacterota > Desulfobulbia > Desulfobulbales > Desulfocapsaceae > Desulforhopalus_A. The sequence goes on along the minus strand of CAWDRB010000017.1, from coordinate 5,661 downwards.
GGAAAAAGCAAGGGAGGGAAGTCATGAAACGACGTGCTATCTTGGCCTTTATGCTTGACCGTCCGGGAGTGCTGAACAAGGTGTCGGTACTGATCCGCAAAAAGATGTACAACGTCGATACCCTGACCGTGTGCAGCTCGCGCGTCGAGGGAATCAGCCGAATGACCATTACGTTAAGAGAAGACGATCAGGCCAAAGTGGACCAGATAATCAGGCAACTGGAAAAATTCACCGAAGTAATCTCCGCCAAAGAGCTCGATACCGATCACAGTTACTGGCGGGAGGTGGCCATCGTTAAACTGGAAGTTGACACCGCCCATCTGGAATCATTTCGCGGGCAATATAATTTTGAGGTGCTCGACCAGAAAGGCGAGGATATCCTCATCCTCCAGTTGGCCGGGGCCACCCGGCAGATCGACACCTTTCTCGATGAGGTTGGCCGGCAATATATCATCGAGATTGCCCGCACCGGCGTGACCGCGATGGAAAAATAGCCGCCCCACGGGCGGCATTTCAATCATCATGCCTGATAAAGGGTGTCGGCAATATCGGCGAGGTCACAGCTGATATTGTTTGTGGTCAAGAGGGCTTTGATCTCCTGTAGCGTATGCGGAGTGTCGATACGAATGTCCGTTCCTCCCTGCTGTTCTTCCAGAGAGTAACCAGCCGTTGTAAGCAGGGCGACAGCTTTACTGTAGTGGCCGACCACAAAGCCCATCAGGGTAAAATCGGCCATATAATTATCGGGTAACTCCCTGCTGCCTAGATATGTTGCCCTGCTGTGATAATCGCAGGGGAGAAGCGCTATTTTGCCCATAAAAGTCCTCCATTAACATTGTCCCGCCCTCTCCTTTCTGTAGTAATAGCTATCAATATTCTACGTTTCTAAACCCATTGTATATTTCTCAACAGTATTTAATTTAGTAGCATAACAACTTGACGATCAATTTGATCAGAGAAAAATGTATGGCGAGAAAAATACATCTTTTTGATGGTTGTTGGTAAACAATGATTAAAAAATTCAATAGACATCTATTATAAGGAGAATGCTATGAGTATGCGAGGAGAAGTTATCTCGAACGAATATAAGAAAATGGTATGGGTACATGACAGCAAAGGAAAAGAATATGCTTGTTATGTAGATGATATAAAAGAAAAAATAAAGAAGAAAGAGGATTTAACCGAGGCAGAGAGAAACAACTGCCTCGATCTGAGTACAGTGCTGGGTGATAGTTGGTAGTATATCGTCTGATTTGCTGAATTTCACCCCCGTTGATTGTTTCGGCAACGGGGGTTTTTTTATGGATAATTGAGGCAGGAGCGGAAACAGAACTGATTGAGCTCGCCGCAGTGAAATACGAGGATGCATGGCATGCTATGTCTGTTATCTGGAAAAAAACGGTACCTGCGTCCTTAAAAAAGACATGGTCAATGACTGCCTGGCCAAAATGGTAGCTGCCGATGCTATACTTCTCGGGTCACCAACCTATTTCGCTGACGTATCAAGCGAAATGAAGGCGCTCATTGATCGCTGCGGCATGGTCAGCAAGGCCAATGGCGACTTTCTGCAGCGTAAGCTCGGCGCATCGGTAGTGGCCCGGAATTTGGTGAGGTAGTCGATGATGCGGAAGGTATGGCGACCATGCGCCGCCTTAGCGAGAACATGTCCTGGCTGCTCAAAAAAATCACCAAGTAGCGAAATTGTCAAAGAGGAAGACCCTGATGACTGCGGGCCAATCGAGGTCTTCTCTCTTCCTTCGATAACTGGTGATTACTTCCTTGAGTTGCAGCTAAAAATGATAACTCAAGTTAACATAAAAAAAGATACCCATTTCCGGTACCTTGACTCCTGATTGAAAAGGATCACGCTGATAGGAAAGGTGGCCGAAATAATATTTGTCAAACAAATTATTGATACCTCCGACAAGATCCCAATGCTCCCAAGTCTTCCCGGCTTTGAGATCAGTGACTCCCCATCCGGCTGTTTCTTCTTCATTCAGACTGGTATCGACCCGATCCTGTGCTGCCGCAAAACGCTCCATTGCCTCCACAAAATAACTGCCGTTATCATAACGTAAAGAAACCGTTCCTGAAAGTGGCGGTATTTCACTTAATGGCAGATCGGAATCGTTGTTTTCTCCATGCACATACGAAAGAGTGGCTTTGGCAAACAAATCATAAGGCAAGGCAAGTTGACTGCCGAACTCTGCACCCCAAAGCTCTGCATCGATGTTTTCATAGGTTCGTGCCTTTATAAGTGGCCCAGATCCATCCGGATCACCGGCTTCGGTAATGTTGATAAAATCGCTTACTGAGCTGTAAAAAACACTGGCGCTAACAAAAACATTGCTTCCCGTCCATTTGGCCCCAACGTCGAACTGGTTGTTGCGGGGGGCGTCAAGGGCTGGATTTCCCAGCCAGTTTTTCGACATGCCACCTCGTTGCAGACCAATAAACAGTTCCTGCTGATCGGGTGGTCGACTGGCCGAGGCAATGCCGGTAAAAACCTCCAGGCTCTCGGTTGCCGTCCAGGTCAATTGCAGGTTGGCGCTCGGTTCACTAAAGTCGGTTTCATCTTCGAGCTCGGCACTAAAGTAGGGTTGATACAAACTGGCCAGGCGCGCATCGGTCAGAGCATTAGCGACCACCTTGGTATAGTCAAATCGCCCACCTCCCTTCATATTCAAAGAAGATCCCAGCGGCCAGTTGTATTCGGCAAAAGCGCCTAAATTCTGCATATCAACATCAGGAATCATCGGTTGAGCGGCATACTGCATCCACATAGCCGACTCATTGACCGCATCCCAATTCCGTTGATAGAAATCAACCCCTGTCGTGAGGCTCCCCGGCCCCATAGGCATCTCGCCATTGAGTTTGCTGCCGAAAGTATACGTCTCGGCGTCGGTCTGCATCATATAATCCCGGGTTACCATCATACTTGGCATGGAAGACATCCGCGCGGTATCGTCCATGAGATGGTCGACCTGGTTATACCAGGCCTGGAAAGAGACTTTGGCGATTGTCGAAGTTGGATCTACAATCGTCGTCATCCAGTCTATTCGGTGCGTGCGGTCATAATCGGCGTCCATCAACAGAGCCGGATACAGGACTTGATCGGCATCCTGGTAGCTGTAGCTCAGTTCAGAGCGTCCCTCACCAATTTTTGTTCCTCCTTTGATCCACAACGTGTCCGTATCATAGGCGGATGAATCGATTCTGTCTAGTCGATACCGGTTGGGACTGGTCACAGGATAGATATCAGTCAACAGCTTGCCGTCACCCGACTCCGGGACATCGGAAGACTTGTGCGCATAGCCGAGCAGTCCATCAAATCGGTCTCCCCCATAGGACAGGGTGGCCGATCCATCCAAATAATTAAAGCTACCGTAGCTCAGATTGACATTTGCCGCAGGCCCGGGTTTGGGCGTTTCGGATACGGCATTGACCATCCCTCCCAAACCGCCTGGATTGGTGAGATCATAGGGCCCCTTGATGATCTGGATTGACTCGACTTCGGCAAAATCAAAATGAAAGGAAGGCGGGTCCATGCGCGACGGGCAGCCACCGTGCAACCTGACGCCATCGAGAAACATGTTTATATCATCACCCTGGAACCCCCGCAGCACGACATCATTGGCAATGGCGCCTTTGCGTATGCTGCTCAGCCCGGGGACATTCTGCAGCGCTTCACCGATATCGCGAGACGAACTTTCGCGGACCTCCCGAATAGTCAGATTCTCCTCTATTGACTGCTGTCGCTCACCACGCACCGTTATTTCATCGAGTATCAGCGATTCACTCCAAGATGGATCCGCTTGAACCAGGAAAATCAATCCGACCAGGGATAATCGGAAAAAGTGCTTATGGTACATAATTCATCTCCTTTTAAGATATCAATAGATTAGTCGAGTACATGGTTACTTGAGAACAAACGTCACGGGTATGGTGATATTCGCCCTAACCGGGGGTATTGGAAAGGGCGCAGCAATTTTCACTGCCTGGAGTGCCTGACGATCAAGCAGTGAATAACCTGAACTGGAGAAAATCTGCAGATTGTCAATTTCTCCAGTAAGAAGAATGTTGAACCGTACCTGAACCTGTCCCTGCCATCCCTGACGACGGGCCATGGTGGGATAACGAAGGCTATCACTGACTTTGCTGCGAATACCACTAAAATTAGCCTGGACATATCTGGTTTCTGCGTCTGCCGGAGTTATATTTGCCGCAACGGGTTTATTTTGGTCGCTGACAACTGCCGGCAACGGATTGCGGACTATCACCTTTTCCAACCGAGCCTGCGGCTCGATACTCTTTGTGGGCTCAGCCGTCCTCAATATTTTTTGTTTTATTCTCGCTTCTGTGCTGATTTTTAGTGGTGCTGAGTGAATAATCTGCTTCGGCTTCGGTTCTATGGTAATGTCATGCGCAATGGATTGTAATTCAGCTTCCGGTGGATTTTCGTTCAGGTTGACATGGTCCACATTTGCTGCCGGTGACGGTGGAGTTGTTGGCTGGGGCAGAACCTGTTCCGGGGCAATGCTTGTTGACTGTGGTGCACTGGCCGGATCTTTTTGTTCCAGGATGGTATTGCTGAGACTAATCCAGACAATTTCGGTTCTCTTGGTGGGTTCGTAGCCGATCTTTACAACCAGCACGACAACCAATAAATGAAGCAACGCACTACCCAGCCAGACAGGGACAGTCAGCAAGTTTTGCTTTTGAGATGAAAGGAGTTGGCTTGATTTCATGGGCGATTGCCGAAAAAGCTATTTTTATCGGAAAGATCCATGATCACCACAGGCAAGGTGTTATTTTAATAACATCAAACCAATAACCTTTGATCTCTTAACAAATGCCGTTATATTAAATAAAAACTATCATATTGTGTAGTATTTGAAAATATAAAATGAGACAAGGGTGAGCTTATTGTTACTTTAATAACAGGAAATGCGAAATGAAATCGATGGAACGGAGAAAAAAACTGGTTGACTGGCTGGAAAAGGACGGAGTCCTAAGTCTCACGGAAATGGTTGCGCATTTCGGTGTATCCAAAATGACCATCCATCGTGATCTTGACCGGCTGGCGCAAAATCACGCCTTGAAACGAATACACGGAGGAGCAACCAGGGTCGAACCAGCATCGGTTCAACAGCACGACAATTCTTTTGACAGGCTCTCTCAACTCAAATGCCTGATATGTAATCGCCCGCCAAGCCAGCAGCTGTTATATATCATGACTTTTAAAAATGGCGGTCAGAAAGTTGCCTGCTGTCCGCATTGCGGCATTTCCGCCCATCTGACGCTGGGCGATCAGATTGTCACCGCTCTGACCGCAGATTTTCTTTCCGGCCGACTCCATTCGGCCCAGCATTCTTTTTATATTATGGAAGCAGTTGTTGCCTATTGCTGCAAACCGTCAATTCTGACTTTTGACAATGAGGAGATGGCCTTGCGATTTATGAGAGGGTTCGGTGGAAAAATCGGCCGATTTAACGAGGCCTTGGCATTTCTCAAAAAAGATATAAGCCTGCATGATCCTGGCGGTTGCCCGCACTGTACCTAAATGGATCGGGATGAAGAGGTATAAACAACAATTTTACAATAGTAAAAGAGGACCGGCTGAGCATAACTCCTCAGCCGGTACGAGTAAGAATCTACTAA
>CAWDRB010000016.1:0-275062 GCA_963804605.1 uncultured delta proteobacterium | reverse complement strand
TTTTAGCAAGGGACGAACTGCGGGCGCTCCCGGCTCGTCCCGGCCGCCAAACCCTTCTAGCAGGACGCGGGCTGACCTTCAATAGTCCCTCACCGCTGGTTGTTGGTGATTGCGACTTCGCTGCGCTACACGCTATACTGTCGGTCAACTCGCTGGGGCATACTGGGCGCGTCGGAGATTCCGGGGGAGTGATTGGAAGGGCTGGCTCGGCGCGATATGATCGAACGGGCCCTTCGGGGTCACTGGGAGGCTACGGCTGGAGACCTCAAAGCCCATGAACGCTCGTGATAACGACCCCTTGCACGGTGCCATCAACGTCAAGTTGGCGGCTATCGTGGAAGCGTCGTCCACAACATCGGCCTGGCGTGCTGCCTGGACAGAACTGAAAGCCGAATCGACCGAGGAAGAGCGTTTGGCGGTCTATCAGGCGGTCCGGGACTCCGGCTGCCTGCCTGCGGAGGCCGGCTTCTATCTGGTCTCCTGGCAGATCGACGCCATGACGAGCCAGGATGCCGAAATCCGCCTCTGCCACTTAGACGAACAGATGACGGCTATCGAGGAAGCCCACGGCCTAGAGGAAGACGATTTCTGGCTTCCAGGCAAGGCCCCCAAGGAATATGAGAAGCTTCGCCGCGAGTACCAGGCCGCCTGGGACGAAATCTTCGCCGAGAAACTCGATGAGTTCGGCGAACGACACGACATGGCCCGGCTTTTTCGGGACGACCCCGACGGATTCGGTGAGCGTAGTGAGGCGGGTCGGCCGTTCTTTTGTGGCCCAGGGGAACCAGAAGAGTCCGATGCCCCGGAGTGGTTGTACACTCTGGCGGAAACCGTAGCCAGCAGCATGACGGCATTGAGCGGTCCGGGGCCGTTAGGCTTTCTCTGCTGGGAGGAAGAGGGCGTCTGGGAGATCGTCAGTATCCCAAGTCCGTCGAGTTGGTCGGCGGGGCCGACGACGGTGGAATCGTGGCCCCCGGTTTCTCCCAGGACCTGGAGGAACTGCGGGGCCGAGTGCGAGCGGGTTGGGGCGCGCTCACCTGGCAGTCGTTGGGCGATCCCGGCGGCGAAGGACCCCACGTTTCGATTGAGGGCGTCTACCAGGGGCATAAGGTCTTCGTGCAGGTGCTGGCTTATGCCCTCGAGGACGAAGAGCCGGGGACAAAGCTGGATACAAGACCGCACAACCATTGAAAACGTTTTCAATGGCTTCCGTTGCTGTGCGGATACGTTGCAGGGGCGAGAGTGGTCATCAGCAAAACCCGTTGGTTGGCGATACGGGCAAATCGCCGCTTTGAGGGCTGCGGACGTTAGACAGCCGATTTCTCCCCTGGTCCGCGCGCACTCGCTTCCCCCTCTCACGAGCCCATGCTATGATAGTTGGCACCGGCACGTTCCAACCGCCTGTGGGGGTATCACCCCAAGACCAACCCCAACATCGCCGCCGTATTTCTTCCGCGCGAGGAGTTCCAATGACCCAGCAAAGCAAGATTCAGACTGTTGATCGCCGACGACCACGAAGTGGTCCGCAGCGGGCTGAAGAGCCTGCTGGCAGGCACGGAGATCAAGGTCGTCGCCGAGGTGGCCACCGGGCAGGCGGCCGTGAAGTACGCCTTGGAGCACGACGTGGATGTCGTGCTCCTGGACGTCCGCATGCCCGATGGCGACGGCCTGACCGCCCTGGGCCGCATCAAGCTGGACAAGCCGGATCTGCCCATCCTGATGTTCTCCGCCTTCGACAACCCCACGTACATCGCCCGTGCGGTTGCCCTGGGCGCCAGCGGCTATCTGCTGAAGGGTTGCACCCGCGACGAGTTGGTCAACGCGATCAAGGCCGCGGCGGCGGGCGAAAGCACCTCTGGACCCGCGACGAGCTTCGCCGCGTGACCGGGGCCCTGGCAACGCCACGCCTCACCGCCGACGTCGAAGTCCCCTTGACCCAACGCGAGAGCGAAGTGCTGCGGCAACTGGCCAACGGGCTGACGAACAAGGACAGATTGCCGAGACGCTGCACATCAGCTACGAGACGGTCAAGGAGCACGTGCAGCACATCCTGCGCAAGATCGGCGTCTCCGACCGGACCCAGGCCGCCGTGTGGGCCGTGCGCAAGGGACTTGCCTGAACAAGTCGCAGATCTGCCGGAATCGCGGTGACCGAAGGGGTTGGCGAAAATCCACCGGACCACAGGCCAGAGCCGGGGAACGCCGTTGGCGCTGGCAAACGAAGGGTGATATGAAGTCAAGGAAGAGAACAGATCGCACCGGAAGCCTTCTATCAGCAACTCGCCCAGGTCGGGGGGCCCGATGTCGCCGCTTTCGCCCGGTGGGCCGTGGAGAACGCACCCGCCCACGGTTTGAACGTTACCTGGGGAAAGGTCGGGCCTCAGCTCGACCTGCGCCAGAACATTCGTATTCCTTCCTTCATGTTCGGGCAACTCGACAGAAGCGGCGTGCTGAGTCAACGGCAAAGTGCTGTGCTGCGTCGCTGTGAAGAGTTGCACGTTCCCGTCGACATCATTCGGGATTACTTGAAGGACCTGGCGGCCCTGATCCCGGGTGCGTGCGTCAAGACCTTCCCCCTGCCCGGCGGCGATGCCAAGGAACTGGTCGTCTCCAGTGAAGAGCACAGGCCCCGTTCGACTGGCCGTCCTTGGCCCCACTGGCCTTGCACGAAGAAGGAATGGTTCGCCGCGATTGACCGGGCCATCGAACAGATCCGGCGCGTGCTCGATTGAACGTATCAGTGAGCGCCTGGCGGATACGAAGACTGGCGACCCGCTTCAGTGCAGTCCCAAGGAGGCCGAAATCGTGGCCAGGATGCGGCAACGATGGCATAAGCGACGGAAACGGCGGCAGCCAACGCAGTTGGCACGATCGTGGCCGGACGTCGAGCGTGAATTGGTCGGCGACGACGGATCGGACTAACCGGTCAGTATTCACGTCGTAGCTAGTGTCCGTCCGCAAAATGCGTTTTGGGCTTGAATTTGCGGAGGATTGCGCAAAAATACTCCTCGAAGACTGAACCGATTTTGTGCCGCAACCGCGATTTTGTCGGAAAACCGGCTGCGGCACGTCCAAATCTTCGAGGAGTACAAGCGATGCGAAAAGCGTTTGATCGTCAGCGGCGTCTGGATTGTCCGTCGGTCGCCAACGTCTCCCTGAATCTCAACTGCCGAAACGAAACCATCCCCATCCTCCGCGCCCTGCAACACATCTATAGCACTCCCAAGGTGCGTGATTCTATTCTCGGGGCCATCGCCCGCGATGTCAACGGCAAGTCGAGTGCCACACGCGGTCGCCCGGGTCTGAGCTACTGGGAGATCCTGGTCCTGGCCGCGGCGCGGTTGGGATGCAATTACAACTACGATCAACTCCAGGATCTCGCCGAGAACCATCGTGCCTTGCGGCAGGTCATGGGGATCGGCGACTGGGAGAGGAGGAGAAGGACCAGAAACGCTTCGACTGGCGGCGGATCGAAAGCAACCTCAACCTGTTGCGTCCCGAAACGATCGACGCAAATCAATCAGGCGATCATCCAGGAGGGACACCGCTTGGAGCCGCAGGCGGCCGAGACGGTGCGCGGCGATTCCTTTGTGGTCGAGACCAACATCCACTATCCCACCGACAGCAGTCTGATCGCGGACGGCTTGCGGAAGGTGCTCGGCCTGGCCGCGACGTTGGCCGGGCTGTTCGGCTTGAGCGGCTGGCGGCAGCACAAGCACCTCTACCGCAAGGCGCGGAAGCTGGTCCGCAAGATCGATCGCATCGCCGCCCGCAAGGGAAACGGTTACCAGGAGCGGCTGAAACAGCCCTACCGCGAACTGCTGGAGGTGGCGGAGATGGTGTTGACGCGGGCCGAGACGCTCCGCGAAACGGTGCGGAAATACGGCACCGGCGGCGGCGCGGAGGCCCTGGCGTTGGACAAGGAACTGGAGACCTTTCTCCAGCGGACGCGGCACGTCTGCGGCCTGGCGCGGCGGCGGGTGCTGCAGGGCGAGACGATTCCCAACCACGAGAAGCTGTTCAGCATCTTCGAGACGCACACGCAGTTGTACAAGCGCGGCAAGGCGGGCGAGCCGATGCAGTTCGGACGGTTGGTGCTGGTGTTTGAGGATGGGGCGGGCTTCATCACGCACTATCACGTCCTGCCCCGCGACAAGGGCGACCGCGACGTGGTGGTCGAGCAGACGCGCAGGCGCAGAAACGCCACCGGGGCAAGATCCGCCGCGGCGTCGTTCGACCGCGGCTTTCACAGCCCCGAAGATCCAGGACGAAGTTGGCCAAGATCATCGAGCATCCTTGCGTGCCGATGCCGGGGAGCAAGCAAGCGGCCGAGCAGGAAAAGACGGCCAGCGTCGAGTTCCGCGAGGCGCGGCAGTCGCATCCGGGCATCGAATCGGCGATCGGCGCGTTGCAGTCGGGCAACGGACTGAAACGTTGCCGCGACCGGACGGAGAAGGGATTTGAGCGCTACATCGGCTTGGGCGTGTTGGGACGCAATCTTCATGTGTTGGGCAAGCTGCTGATCGCCCGCGAAGCCCCACACTGCCAAGCCGCCTATTCTCGGCGCAAGCAAGTCGCCTGAGATCATCGGCGCACGTCCCCGTCGTGTCTCCGATTCCGCGATGTTTTCTCATCGTGGCCGCTGAACGTATCATCCCATCACCGCACGATGGTCATCGGGAAGTCGTGTTACGACTTCTCCACGTCGCTGCCGCCTCCCGAAATCGCCTCGCTTTCCTCCTCACGGGCCATCTTCGGCCTCCACTCACGTCCCGTCTGCCCGAGAAAACACGGCGAACCGTGCATTTTCGGACGGACACTAGCTAGGGTTGAGGACAGCCGGTACACTGGAAGAACCACGTCGTTCGCCGGCGGCACGCTTGGTTCGCTATTCCATCTCTTCCATTGGATCGCGATAACCAGCTTCCCCGCCCGTACGTGGGGTGGCGTATGAGAGCCGTCTTTCCTATCGATGTTGTTGCTCGAATGCCGCCTGGATCAGCGGTCCTCTCGCCAGGGCAGCCGGGTATTGCGATCATAGGCCTGTATCAGCAGTTCGGTCATTCGCTTCGAGGCACCCATGACATTGGTCGGACGGACTGCCTTATCGGTGGAGACCAGAACAAAGCGCTCCACCTGGTAAATAATTGCCGCTTCTATCAGCAATTGAGCAGCAAAGATGTTGTTGGTCACCGCTTGCCAGGGATTGCGCTCCACCAGTGGCACATGCTTGTATGCGGCAGCATGGAAGACTACTGTCGGACGATGGGTGCGAAAAACAAGGTCGAGCAGTCGCACATCCTGTACCTTGCCGAGTACTGCCACAGAATTCTGCGTATCCAGTTCGTGGATCAATTCCATCTGGATTGCATAGAGGTTTTCTTCACTGGAATCAAAAAGAATGATCTGTCCTGGCGAAAAGCGCAGGATCTGTCGGCAAAGCTCGGAGCCGATAGAGCCTCCGGCCCCGGTAACGAGCACGGTTTTACCGGTGATATAGCCGCCTATCTTGTCCTGCTCGAGTACCACTTCATCTCTACCGAGAAGATCTTTGTAGGAAATGTCGCGTATTTTTTTGATTGATATCTGGCCATCAAGGAATTCTCCTAAACCCAGGAATAACTTTAAACGGAAGCTGCGTCGCCTGGCACAGTTCAACAAAACGCTTCATTTGCGAGGCACTGGCAGAGGCAATAGTGATGAGGATTTCCTGCGCCTTGGTTCGCTCGATATGGTCTGTCAAATCATCAATTAAACCGACGACAGGTATCCCGTGGATTTTTAATCCTATTTTTCTGGAATCGTCATCAACCAGACCAACCGGAAGGTAAGGAAGATTTGGGTTGCTCTGCAATTCACGCAGTATTTTTTCAGCAGCATCGCCCGCACCAATTAAAAGGAGTCTTCTTTGCTGGGGCTGAGCCGGAAGAGGAAAAAATCGCCTTGAACCATTCGTCCCTCCTGTATAAAAATATCGGATAGCCATTCGATGCCCGCTGATGAAAAGGAATGTCAGAAGGGCGTCAAGAACAAAGATGGAACGTGAGAGTCCTTGAAATCGGTTGAAATACAAAAGTGATACCAGGATCAAAACCCCTGCCAAAAGGGTTGCCTTGATAATATTGGTCAGATCATCAGTACTGGTATAGCGCCACATTCCCCGATAGAGACCAAAAAAATAAAATACCGGGATCTTAATACATAGAATGATTGGCAGGATGCCTGTACACTGTTTGACAAACTTAGCCGTTGCGAGGCTCACATCAAAACGAAGAATAAAGGAGAAATAGAGGGCCAGGACAAGCAAAACTATATCTATTGCCCAAACCAACCAGAACTTGGGATTGCGACTGATGCTTTTTGCTATCCTAAATTGCTCTATTATGTGGCTTTGTAGAGTTGGGATCATGTTTATCTTGTCTGAGTTCAGAGTGTTGAATCTGTCTAACCAATAGAGTATTAATTTGCAACTAAAAATCTGTATTCTAAAATACTTACTCGATATCTTTCCTTGTCATCCAGCAATACGAAACGTATTGGTCCTGATCCAGAAAACATATGGGAGTCATTATATTGCACCTGAACCTTAAAGCTGCCCTGAAACGAGATTTTTCCATCAAGTTGTTGCCATGAAGTTTTTTCCACCTTGAGAGTGAGGTCGGATGTGGTTGCAAAGAGTTTCGAATATATGGGCAACATAGAGGTAAACGCTTTGCCGTTTTCAACTGCGTCGGCGGCAAAGAAACTGGAGAAAAGGATGAGGTTTCGCTGCTGGTACGCTTTGATATAGTCAGCTAAAAAGGTGTCGATTCTTGTCTGTATATCGGGCTGAACCTGCTCTTTTTCGATGGCTTTGGCTGGGGTCACAGGTAAGGCTGCAGTAACCCCTGGTGAGACCGCAACCTGGTTGTGGGTATTTTTATAGGGAATGGTGACAATTTTTATCTCTTTTTCAACCGGAGGAGTATCGGCTGGCGGAAGCACGGAAGGTTCTGCCTGCGCACTCTTTCTTTTGAGATGTTGTTTGGTGAGATGAACAACAGAGGGCTTCATTGCCGGCGGCTTTTGGGCAGGCAGGGGTGCAGCAGTTTCTTTTATAACAGGTATTTTTTGCGTGTCAGGCAATTTGGCATTATCGGTAATAATTAAGGTCTGGGCGGGCGGTTGTTCTGTTTGTACTGTCTGGAGTGCGGGCAATGGTTTTTGTGGGGAGATGGGGTTGTCCGGCACCGGTTCAGGGAGAGTAGTTGGAGTGACAGTCTTGGTGGCAGGCGGTATGGAGAATGCGGATACCGGGCGTGCCCCTCTCTGGAGTCCCGTGAGCATCGCCCTGTTTTTTATATTGATCGAGGCAACGGTCGAGACAATTGCCAGAACCACCAAGGCTGCTGAAGCATACCCAAAGAGCTTCTTTTTGTGGCCGCTGGATAATTTGCGGCTCCTGTTTTTTCGCCACTGGGTGCCCGAAGTACTCTTCTCGTCCCCTTCTTCAAGATACTGTGCGGTCATCAGGGCTTGATAGGCCTTGTTGATGGCAATAAATTTTTCAGGCTTATCGCGATGTTGTGGAGAGGCTGTATCGGGGTGATACTGCAGGCTCAGGGCACGATAGGCCTGCTTGATCTCGTCTCTGCCGGCTCCTGGAGAAATACCGAGGGTGGTGAAATGATCTTCTTTATCCCGGCTGGGATCAAAGATGGCGATCAGCCGGTTGATCTCCTCGATAAAAGAATGGAACACCACATTATGCTGTAAACAATCACGGAACAACCAGTCGGTGCCGGCGGAATCGCCGGTCTCTATACTCTGTAAAAGTGCTCTGCCGGCTGCAAGCATTCCATTGGTGTCAGCAACGAAGGCAATAAGAGATTCGGTTCCGACGTGCTCGGAATATTTTTTTACCAGTTCTCTTATGAGCCTTCTCTGCTGGGGGGTCATTATGGTTGTTTATCCAGTAGTATTGGCTTTTCGTCAAGCTCCGAGATGGCAATATTCTTCACCCATATCTGCCCTGCCAGTTTATTATCTATCTGGAGGCTTTCGTTTCGCCTGAGCCGAATGACAACAGCAGCACAGTCTTCGGGTACTGCAAAGTCGAGCTGGTACGGTTTCCAGTCCTGATCCGGTGCGACCATCTCCGTCCGGCATTCTGCATTTTGCACTTATAGCCATAGACCTCAAAAAATGGTCTCTGGTCGGTGGTCAATTTTTGCGATTTGAGTTCGGCGGTGAGCCGGTATTGTTTGGCACCGGTGAGCGGGACAACCTGATAGAGATGCTGAAATTTAAGGTTATCCCAGCCCTTAAAGCGGTAATGCAGAACCCTCTCATTGTTTTTTCCGTTGGACTCTTCAAAACGTTTGGCAAAGCCCTGGTCTTTGCCGCTACGCCAGCCAAAGGCCTGCTGCATGAATGGCTGCGAAAAATCGCCATCGTAGACCAGGCTGTCCGGGTTAAGATAGTGCTGCCAGATTTTTCCGGCCTCGGCAACCTTGCCGGTTCGCAGCAGCATCTCCAGAAAAGACTGCAGTTGTTTTTGCTGCCAGGGCTCTTTGTCCGCTTCTATTTTCTGCCAGAAAAAGAGCGCTCTTTCCGGCATGCTTTTCCGCACCGCATAATCAAACAGGGGTATCAGGTTTTCCCGGCCGATATTGTCCAGAAGTTGCTGGGGATCATCCCAGAGGGTAAAGGCCAGCTGCAAGGCATCGTTTCTGCTTTTACCGGGGATGTCGTGGATAATATAGCGCAATTCTGCCGGCAGGACAGCCAGGCGGCCCAGCTGGTAGTCGGCCAGGGTCTTGTCCCAGCGCCACCGCTTGAGATCCCTGGTGAGAGTATCCATATAGTCCAGAATAGCCAATGCCTGCTGTTTGTTGCCCAGGTCATTATCCAGCTCGGCCAGGGCCAGCCAGGCAGGAACATAGTACCCATTGCTGGTCAAGGCCCGCTGGAGTTGCGACAGTGCCGCCGGCATATCGCCCTCGAACAGATGGTTTTGCTTTGCCGCGAGGGTCAGGAGTTGTGGGTCACTTGACTGCAAGACCGAATTCCCTCCGCCTTTTATTTCGCTGAAGACGCTCTGTTCCTGCAGGGCAAAGACCAGCTGCATACAAGCGGCGGCCAGCAGCAGCACAAAGCAGCAGAGGCGAAAGCCTTTGGTGGCGAAGAGCCCGGCCATAAGTGGTTACCCCTTTGATTCCTGACCGTAGTTATAGTTGTAAGAATAGTATTTATAGCCGCTATAGGAACTATACCCCTTCTTCTCACCGCTCTTATTCATAATGGTGCCAAGGATTCGTCCACCGACATTTCTAACGGCTCTGCTGAAGTATTTCACCCCTTCGCGCGGCGTCTCCCCTTCGACGGCAACAAGAATCACCCCGTCCACCATACTGGAAAGGACCAGGATCTCGGCAAACCCCTGGTAAGGAGGACCATCGAGGATAACCCGATCATAATCTTTGCCGACGCTCTGGAGGAATTGACGCATCCTTTTTGACGAGAGCAGCTCGGCAGGATTTGGCGGCAGCGGACCACTGCTGATAAAGTCAAGCCCTGGAAAATTGGTGGGCGTTATAACCTCAGATAATTTGGCCATGCCGCTCAACAGCGATGACAGTCCCTGCCCCTTCATACCTTCTTTAAAGACGTGATGCAGGCTGGGTTTACGTAAATCGACGTCGATCAGCAGGCATCTTTCGTCCTCTGACAAATAAGACAGACAGGCATTACTCGATAAGGAAGTCTTCCCTGCCGCAGCCAATATGCTGGTAACAAGAATTGTCTTGGGCGGATCATCCGCCACCGAGAGACGCACCGAGGTCATGGTTGTCCGGATGGCCTCAGCGACAGGCGATCTCGGCTCGTTGAAGAATTTCAGGGCCATGGCCTTTCGGTCGTTGACGCATGCTTTATCATAGGGGACAAGGCCGAGTACCGGGATACCGAAACGATCGATCATCTCGTCGGGATTTTTAATGGTATTGTCAAAATATTCCAGAAGAAATGCGGCACCTACCCCGCCAACCAGCCCCAGAACCAGACCAAGGGCCAGGTTCAGGGCGACTCGAGGTTTGAAGGGGTAGAGAGGTGCCCGTGCCATGTCGACAATCTGGATATTGGTCACTGAGGAGCCAAGGGTGGCCTCTATTTCCTTGGAGCGTTCCAGCAGGCTTTGATAGATAATTTTGTTGGTCTCCACTTCCCGGGCAAAGATTTTATATTGGGTGGCCTTCTCCTCCAGTGCCATGGCCCGCTGCTTTTGCTCTTCGGTCCTGGTCGCCAGATACTCTTCGGTCTTTTTGGCGGTCTCGTACTCATCCCGAACAGAGTCGAAAATGGCGTTTTTTTCCGCCTGTATCCGCTGTTCCGTTTCATCCATCCGAGCCTTCAGTTCAAGCATCCTGGGATATCCGGGTTTAAAGGTTGTGCTGAGCTGCTCATATTCGCCAAGCAGGATCACCTGCTGTTTTTTTAAGTCCTGAATAAGCTCATTTTCAACCATGCGAAAAAGATTGCCCTTGGATTCCGGCGCGTTCAACTGGAGATATCGGGCCTCCAGGGTGATCCTGCTGGAGCGGGCCTTGGCGAGTGCATCGTTGAGTTCCTCCAGCTGGCGCATGGTCAGGTTCTGCTTGGGGTCAAGAGAGACGATGCCTATTTTCTGGGCAAAGGCCTGCAACTCCAGCTCGGATTTTTCCAGCTTTATCTGGGCTGCTTCAATTTGTTTGCTGAGAAACTTGCCGGCATCCTGCGAAGCTTTCAGCCTGCTGTCCATATGCATATTTATGAACTCGTCCATGGCTGTATTGGACACTTCTGCGGCCAGTGCCGGCGAAACAGAAGTAAAGGTGACCTCAACAAGTTCACTGTTGCGCACCGGATTGACATTAAATAATTCCTTGAAACGATCCAGGGACTGATCTACAGCAATCCTCTCCTGCGCCTCTTCATCCAACAGGCTCAGGGTGTTCAAATCTTCTTCCGGGCGAATAAAGGACTTTAAGCTGTCAAAAAGCCCTTTGGCCTGGGCCTCGTCGGCACCGGCTTCAGGCTTTTTGTTAAAATCAGGGTTATTGGTTAAATCCATGCGGCCAATAACCCGGGAGGCGAGCTGCTCGCTTTGCAGCAGTTTTACCTGGGTCTGCTGGAACTCCATGCTCTTGAGTGCTGACGATTCTACATCTTCAAACTTTGTCAATTTATCCGACTGGGAGGAGACCCTGAGCACCCCCGTGGCTTTAAACTGGGGCGTCACCATGAAGGTATAGAGGGCGACAGCCGAGAGGCAGAAGAGCAGACAGGCGATGACAACGGTCTTACGACGGATGATTGTATCGATTAAATCCCGCAGGTCGATCTCGTCGCGAAATTCCGGGACGAGTTCGCGCACCTCGGTGCTCGGCAAATATTGGGTGTTCTGCTCCCGGATAATAAGTTTATTATCGCCGCCGCGGGAAGTCGTTCTCGGAGTTATGTCTCATAAGTCATTGTCATTTAGTGTGAATTATCCAGCAGCACCCCACCTGCACACGATCAGCTCAATCAGCATACTACTGTATAGCTGATTGAGCTGCTTGCGCACATCTGGGGCACTGATGAATAATTTGTTTTGTCGTAATAGTTTAATATACCGTTGGCAAAGCCCGCATTAGCTTTTAGTCTTTGCTGAAAATTTTGTTTATATTGCTCTGGCAGACACTGAGGATTTCTCCTTCGTGCAGCTCAGCGAGCTTGGTCCATTCTTCGGCGCTTATCGGTGCTCTCTTGCTCAGGTCATGGGCGTCCGAGGCGATAAAATGCAGGCATTGCTTTTGGTGCAGCCGGTTTGCTGCGGCCTGGTTTTCAGGACCAAAGTAGCCGAGAAGACTGCCGGCATTCACCTGGATAAGCAACCCCTGGTTGACCAGGCTTTCCAGTACGTCCAGCCGGTTATGCAGGCGGTCGATCCTCTCCGGATGGGCGAGGATAAGTTTTTTGCCCATTTTCAGCAGGGATTGAAGGTTCTCCACCAGGGAGTCCTGTTCTCCGTGGAAGGCGGGTTCTATCAGATAATATCCGCTGTCTGCCAAAGGCAGGAAACTGTTGCTGCATATGCGCTCTGCCAATCTTTTATGAAAGGCAATTTCCATCCCGGCAAGAACCTGCAGCGCAATATTGTTGCTGTCGAGGCTTGCCTGCAGCTCCCGGACAGACTGTTGGACAACTTCTTTTTCTGCGGCCCAGGCCGTTCCCGGCAGAAAATGCGGGGTGGCGACGACTTTTTTTATACCTGTTTGTACGTAGCATCTGGCGATCTCAAGACTCTCGGCCATATCTTTGGCGCCATCGTCCAGGCCCGGCAGAATGTGGCAATGCATGTCGATAAAGTCTTTGCTTTGAACTGCCATTTTCCTCTGTCCGTGATTTGCTGCTCTTTATGGGGCTATCAGTCCTCGGGGTCGTCTGTCGGGTCTATGGATAAAGGGGCAGTCCTGATGCTGTCCACACATAAAGCGAGCAGAGTTATACTATACACCAGGTTAACCGGTAATCTCCAACCAAAATCTACCAGGCCATGGACGAGAAAGCCAACCAGGCCGCAAAAAGCAGCGGTACCGATGGCTACCCTGTTTTGATCGACGGTTGTTTTTTTCATGAGTGCCAACAAACCAAGCATCAGTTTCCCCATTCCGGAGAGCATCCAGCCGAAGAGGAGCAGGGCAACTGGAATGCCCAGCTCGATCAACAATTCAAGATATTCGTTATGCGCCTTGTCGTAGTGGATATGTGCTGGAAACCCTTTAAGATAGATCGGCGACAATAAAGAATACGACTCAATGCCAATGCCGGTCAGCCAATGATCGACGAGCATGGGAAGGGACGATAGAGTAAAGATGAATACGACCTTCCCCTGATTGATCGATCGAGCCAAAGCGGGTGATCAGCGTATCAAGGCCGAGCAGTGATGCATAGCCGACAATCAGGCAGAGGAATAATGCCAGAAAACCAAATTTGCCCTTTTTTGAGAATGGCAGCAGGACAATCAGGAGGATGGCGATCAGCAGCATGGCCAGTATCCCGCCCCGTGAAAGAGAAAAAAGGACCGCCAGGACCATGGTCATTGCCGCAAAAATAAGCAGCGGGGACTGGATTTTGGTTGTGGAAATTCTGTTGACGGTAATTTTCAGTTTGCTGCCTGATTCGAAACGCCTGCCACCCCGCGCTCTCTTTATATAATACAGTGCTCCACCGGCGATGGCTAAGGGCCAGATCATGTTCAGAAGCGAGGCAAATTGATTTTTATAAATAATGGTGCCATAGGCCGCCCGGGATTTGATCGATAACCAGAGGATGCCGATATTCGGTTTGACAAACTGCAGCAGGCCGTAGAGTGCCTCAAAAGTGCCGACAGCGATAAGGCAGAAAACAAGGGAAAAATAAAAGTCTTTGCTGTGCCGGAACAGCCGTCGCAGAGTAAGATAATAGAGGATCAATGCAACAATGAAAAAGGATCGATAAAAACCGACAATCCCGTTATCGCTCAGGGCAACCCACTGCTGCTGCGTGCCGGCCAGTTCATTGACCATTTGCACCCGCGCAGCTCGATAGGGCGAGATGACATCAACCCAGCTGAGTGGCAGTGGGATCGATTGCAGGATGAGATAGATGACCAGAAAAAGAGGCACCAGAAGCCAGGGAGAAAATCGACGAAGATGCCGCCTTTTCTCGTTGAGCAAAAGCCAGCCGCCACAGCCAACCAGCATCAGGGCAACATAGCAGCCAAGGACAATCGGGTGTACCGCACCAAAGAGAAGCGGGATGGTGAGAACAATTGCATACACCAGGTAGCTGACTGATAACTGAAACGGCATGGTAGTAAACTATTGCTCTGGGCTCTTGAAACTAATCCCGGTTCCCATAAAGCCAATGTTAAAGTTTGAACCGGAAAAAAACGTGCCGCTGGCACTCGATTCGGCAAAGACTACATCCTGATCCTTGAGGATCAGGGTATCACCTAAACCTGCCTGCAGATCGTTATAACTGAGACTCACGATCTGCCGCTCAATCCCGCGGCCCATAAAACGGATGAGTTTGATGCTGTCCTTATCCGCATAGCCAGCCAGGCCGCCGGCGAGCGCTATCGCTTCGGTGATGGTCATATTGCTTTCAAGCGAATATGTCCCCGGTTTACGAACAGCACCATCCACAAAACACTGGCCGGATTTCGGAATAAAAACCACGTCTCCGCCGAGGATTATATGGTTTTGGGTCATATTGCCGTTCTTCACCAGCTCATCCAGGTCGATGACATAATTGACGCTTTTATTGGTTTTGGAATTGTAGCGCGTTATATAGGCATATGGTCCGGCATCGTTTTTCAAGCCGTTAGCGATTGCCAGTACATCGAGCAATCGTCGCTGCGCCACGTAATCATAGGTTCCCGGTTTCTCCACTTCCCCAACCAGGGTTATCTGCTTGCTCATGTGTTCTTTGATATATACCGACACATGCGGGTCATGCAGATAGTCTTTTTTGTAGAGATCCTCAATGTGCTGCTCCACCTCTGCTGCGGTCATATTCAGGACATTTATCTCACCCAGCAAGGGCATGTTTATTTCCCCCCGTGAGGAAACGCGAACTTCGGTATCCAGTTTTTCTGTCTCAAAAACCTTTATGACGAGTAAATCACCAGCCCCAAGGAGGTAGTCTCCCCCGGCCAGATCATCCTCAATGAGCAAGGGCATCAGTGTCGTCTTGTTTTTCAGTGCCTCCTCTCCCTGCTGCTTGGTATATGATTCTTTAAATTGCTTGATCGTCGTCGTTGTCTGAAATTTCTCTTCAGCACAGCTGCTCAGCAATAAAACTGGCAGCAAAACCACAACTACCAGAAAAAAGCGCGCACAATTGATCGGATTTTTACTCATAGGAGACTTTGTATTGCTTGTTAAAATGAAAGAGGGTTATCCTGCACACCAATAGGCAGAATAACCCTATGTTTTTCTTTTGTATAGCTTAACCCCAATGATCCAAACAATAAATTGGGATTCTTTGAGTACCCCCTTGAGGGGATAAGAAAAGCAGATAAACGAGAAAACAACCTGTAGGGTGCTAATTACTTGGGCTGGCTGGAGTACTGGAACTTGAACCGCCGCCGGCTGCAATGGCTATACCTGCTACTGCCGCGATTCCGATACCACCGGCTACAACCACGCCCGTGCTGAGTCCGGCAGCACCAGCTGCAGTTCCGGCACCGGCTGCTCCGCTGCCTGCTGCTGCACCACTACCGGCTGCTGCTCCGCTACCTGCTGCTGCTTCACCAGCGGGAGCTGCTTCACCAGCAGGTGCAACGGCAAGAATAATCTTATTGTTTGCGTCAACTGTTTTCAAGCCTTCCGAGGTGGCAAAAACCAGTCTTCCTTCGGTGACTGAAATTTCTGTTTTGCCATCGCTGTCAACAGCAACAGTACCTTTTACCACGGACTGGCTGCCGGCGTTAAAAACGACCTCAGCAACCGTATAGGTTCCTTGAGGTGTATAGAAAGAAATTTTGCGAACATTGCTGTTGATTATATAATCGACTTTTCCTTCTTTGACATAGAGCTTGAAAACATCCTGCTCATTGGTTACGGCCATTTTTGAACTGTCTGCTCCGATCAGGGAAATACCCTCGGATTTGATCATGCATTTTCCGTTGCAGACAAGCAATGAACCATCTTCAATGGGGTTTTGTCCGGACAGTTGAGTGATCAGTTTACCACTTTTATAAACCGATATATCCCCAAGACCAACACTTCCGCCGACTGCAAAACCCACACTGGCGGTGGCTAGTGTAATTGCTGCCGTTAACGCAATTACCTTAAAGTAACTCTTCTGCATTTCTTCCACCATTTTGAGTTTGAGATTGAGATTGATTTAAATTGATTTTGCATTTGCAATGATATATCATCGTTTGGGAAAATTCAAGCATTTAAAGAATTTTTCCCGCGTCGGTACAACAGGTTTTTCTCTTCAGAAATCCGCTTGATAGCTCAGCGCTCAGTTTCCGGCTTTTTTCTCTGGTAAAGCAGAAGCATTATCACTATATTCAAAACTTTTGCACATTCCTGTAAACGGGATAAGTATCTATCTCAATACTACTCCACAGTGCGCAGCATAAAAATACTTGTCTCTTATGAATATAAAAATCATATCAGCTGCTCTTTTTTGTTTCTTTTCTCTGTTTAATTCGATCCAGGCGGACGCTGGAGGTAGAGTACCTGACGCTGGTGCGATAAGCCAGACGGCAGATTTTTTTACCCGGGTTATTGAAAATGCCAAACCCGCAGTTGTCTCTATCCAGGTGAAAAAGAAAACAGACCCCGCCTCGGCTGCAGCAAAAGACTCATTGTACAATGATACGGTCCTTGAAGATTTTTTCAGCGATAAGGATCATCCGCACCAGGGAACCAATTTCTTTGAAGATACCAACACTTTTGGCTTTGGCTCAGGTTTCATCTTCAACTCCGATGGGTACATATTGACCAACTACCATGTCCTGGCAAACGCAGTCGAAGTCACCGTAACCATGACCGATAAAACCAAACATCCGGCAAAAATAATCGGTACCGACAAGGCAACGGATGTGGGTGTATTAAAAATTGATAGAAAAGACTTACCTGCCCTGGCTCTTGGCGATTCAGATATTTTAAAAGCAGGAGAGTGGGTTTTGGCCTTTGGCTCACCGTTTGAATACATCCAGACAGTGACTGCCGGTATTATCAGCGCTACAGGTCGAAACACTATGGGGATCAGCGACTATGAGAGCTTTATCCAGACCGATGCAGCAATCAATCCGGGTAATTCCGGCGGACCACTGGTAAATATCCACGGCCAGGTGATAGGCATCAATACGGCCTTTCTTACCCAGACAGGCGGCTATATCGGCATAGGATTTGCCATACCAATCAACATTGCCAGGAAGATTTCCGAACAACTCTTAAAAGATGGCAAAGTAACCCGAGCCTGGCTTGGTCTGGCTTTGAAAGACGCAACAGCCGACCAGCTTAAAAAACAAGCCATCCCGACAACGATTCAGGCCGCCTTTATAGCAGAAGTTAAAAAGAACTCTCCCGCCGACCTGGCCGGTTTACAACCCAGAGATATTATCACGACTATCAATAACACCCCTATTAACGGGGCTGCCGACTTACGCAACCGAATATCCCTCTACGCGCCAAACTCGGAAGTTTCCATTGAATACTACAGAAATTCCAAAAAACGTTTGACCAGGGCCAGGTTGGGAACCCTTTCATCAAAGACGCAGTGAGTCAGCTGTGCCTACGAGTCAAATTTCTGGGTCACTTTATACGACTGTTACCTGTGATATGGAGCATAATCCGTATAGCCTGCCGCTCCTTCCGTATACCACAGGGACATATCTTCAGATGGTTCCAGGTCCCAGCCATTCTGCCAACGTTCCACCAGATCGGGGTTGGTGATGAAAGGACGGCCAATGGCCACGATATCGGCGTCACCTGCTTCAATCCGCTCTATTGCGATTTCCTTGTTATAGCCACAATTGCCTACAATAGTCCCATTATAATGTTCTCTGAACTCATGCAGGGTCATTGGTTCTCCCTTGCTGTGAAAACCAAAGGCCAGACCATCCATAATGTGCACATAGCCTAGATTAAGCTTATTCAATTCCTTGATAGTGTACAGATAGGTTTCGCGGAAATCTTCACTGCCCATATCATTGAAGACGCCATTTGGTGAAAGACGGACAGCAACCTTTTCTGAAGGCCAAACCTCCATAACGGCGGCCAATACTTCACGCAGGAAACGGTATTTATTTTCCAGGGTGCCGCCATAACGATCATGACGAAGGTTTGTTTTTGAATCGAGGAACTGATTCAAAAGATACCCATTGGCACTGTGTACTTCGATACCGGAAAAACCCGCTTTTTTGGCGTTAACCGCAGCTGTTCGATAGTCGTTGACAGTGGCGGCAATTTCCTCGATCGTCAGAGGTCGTGGTACTTCATAGTCCTTTTTACCCAATGGTGTACGAATCTTGTCGCCATTGAGTTTAACCGCTGATGCGGACACGGGCAGCTCACCATTATGGAAATCACTGTGGGAGGCTCTGCCGCAATGCCACATTTGCAGGAAAATTGCCGTTCCAGTCTCGGTCACCCGTTTGGTGACCTTGCGCCAGGCGTCCGTCATTTCATCGGTATAAATACCAGGAGAGCCAACCCAGCCATTGCCCTGGGCGGAAACAACCGTCGCTTCGGTTATTATAAGCCCGGCGGATGTTCGCTGGAAATAGTGTTCCGCCATCAGTTCATTGGCCACCCTGGTTGCGCCTGCACGACCTCGGGTCATTGGGGCCATTGCAATTCTATTTTTCAGTTGTATATCGCCAAGAGTAACGGGTTCAAATAATGATTTGGTCATAAATCTTATTCCTTTTATGTTTTCCCAATAAAGTTAAGGCCGAGAATTATATGAGGCCGGACTTCTCGTCCAAGGCACTTCCTGCGTCATGACAAAAATCAACGCCAGCATCTACTATGGTACAGAGTTGTGTAAAATCAAGAGATCGCTAAAATCCTACCAGATCGTCAACCGGCAGAACAACAGGTGCGCCGGTAATTCGCTCCAGTGTGGTATTGATGATGGCGATGTTGTTGTCGAAGCTGCCGTGCGAGGCGTTCTCCCATTTCTCCGATATCCCGTTGCCACTTTCACGCCGGGTTATGATTTTCTCCTCATTATGGATCTCGAGGCGTTTTTGCAACTTGCTGATTTCCACAACACTTCGCCAGTTGGTAAGGGTTTCGGCGGTTCTCGATGAACCATCCCAGCCGGAATAACTGGGATCATACACATTGGCGAGCCCGAGAACAGGCATACGCTGATCGGCCTCCAGCGCGTTGGCAACGAAATAAAGCAGCGATTTTCGGTAAATCTGCGCCACATTGTCGTCCTGTTCCCGGGCATCACTCAGGATGTCCAGATACAGCCTGCTCATGATCCTGGACTGGGTAGCATAATAGCGGTTGGCAAAAGCGACGGTGCAGGCCGGCGCGTAGAGATGCACGGACCCAACGCTGTCGATCAGATCTTTCTGGGCCAGCCGACCGAGCAAGCGTCCTAAAATGATAGAGCCGGCGGAATGGCCGATAAGGTGCAGCTCAAACTTATCTCCCCAGCTGCCGGCGAGGGAATGCAGCGCGTCGATAAGCAGATCACCGCCTCGACCGCTTGCCGATGCCAGCTCGGCATTTTCTTTCATCTCGCTCCAGATTGGCCGGGCGAAGGGACGGCCAATGGTTTTTTCAATAACCGGGTCGGCTATCTTATCGCTCAGCCAGTCGCCAAAACCACCGGCCCTGCCGGCAACCCCGGTGCTCATCTTGTCCGCCAGGATATCGGCAAGGCTTTCAAAGAGACCACTTTTCCATACCAGAAAGAGTGGATAACAGCCGTTGCCGAGAAAATATCGGCCCATAGCCCGGACGCGGTGGATTGCATCTTTTTCGCTGTTCAGGCCGCCATGGGCATAGAGCACCAGGCGTTTTTTTTCATGACCATTCTGCCGAAACCAGCTGTCCGGCAGCACACAGGCCTGATTCTGCAGGGTCCGGGTAACACCGTCCAACTTGTCAAAACGCTTGACCAGGCCATTATTGCCGAGCACGATGCTGTGCTGGTAGGCCATTTGCTCATCCCACCAGTTGGCCGGGGCGGCGGCGGAAGCGAGCTCTTGCCGCTTGCGTGCGCCCGGCAGCGAGGCGCCCGGCGATAACCCCGGGCACCCCCATCGCGGCAACCCAGACATCCATGGCATGGGCCAGCCAGTCTGTATAGCTGATTACCGCAAAACCACCGGCACCCCACTTTTTACCCCAGGAATTCTGCAGCACAAAACCTGTACGGTTGAAACCGACCAGGGCAAAAGCGTGCCCCCCGCTGCGCGAGGGTTTGCCATCATAGTCGATCACCGGCAGAGCTGCATGGGAGTCCGGCGGCAAGTCACCCATGGTAACGGTGTCCCAGCCTTTATGGGTATAGCAGGAAACAAAAATCGCCCCGACTTCCTGGATAGCCGCCTGAACATCGGTGATGTCCTGCGGATCGATGCGGTAGTAGACGCCAAGAGTACGCTCAGCGGCGTCGATATCCCAACCCGGAACAGGGAGGCTGTTCTCTCCGGTCGTATAGGGCCATTTGGATTCGAGGCAGACGCCGTTGTGATACCAACCCTTGAGCGCCCCCCGGCAGCTTGAGCCATCGTAGTTCTCCCCCTCGTATTCATCGAACTGTCGGGCGAATTTATACAGCATGCGCGGGCTGGCCGATTCAAGTTCCTTCGGCATTCCCGCCGAATGCCAACGCAGGTAATTGATGACGCAGGCCAGGCCAAAACCGGTGCAGGCCCCTTCCTGGCCCTGATCGAGAATGAGGCCCGCCCTGGTATACGCGCCCATATACTGTTTAACATCGTCATCGCTCGGAAAGATCGGCGGCAGCGAACGCGGCGGCGGCATATACGACCGATCGCGTAAATCTGTCACATCGCGGGTTACATTCAGGGCTGCGCGACGGGCGATATTGGGCAGAGTTTTTGCGGCTCTGCGGCCAACCAACGGTTTTACCGGAGTGAGTTCCAGCTGGGCCATCCGAAAGGTTTCGGTAAAACGATTAAGACCATGACTGCCGCCATTGACAACCTTGCGGGCAGCTTTCAGTTTGTTCTGCGCCAAAGCTTTGGTCAATTTTTCCCTGTTGTCACTGAGGTAGGCGGCTAAAAGACACCCGGCAATCTCCGGGGCGCAGGCGCTGTCCGGATTCTCCACCAGCGGTATATCCAGTTTTTTGCCGAATTTCTGGTAATTATACCGCCCTGTCAGCTGCACGTAGCCGCGGCCGCGATAACGCGCCCCATCGCCGGATTTTTTATTGCCCAGCTTGTTTTCATAGGCGCTGAAGGCTGCCTGGCCGGGCAGAGTGTTGAAATGGGACGGCAATTCAGCGATCGGCACAAACCCTTCGGTCTCCGCCCGGATGGTCCCAAGGGCGACCGAGATCATATCGACATCGGTAAGATCAAAAGCCGCCAGCGCGGCCATCACGTAGGGCAGGTTTTGCGCTATGTTGGAGGTTTTGGTGTAGGGAAATAACTTCCCCACCAGATCGGTATCCACCTGGACGCGAAAATCGCTGAGTTCTACTATCCCCAGTGCGTCCATCGTCCGCGGTCCGGCAATACCGTCGGCGACCAGGCCAACGCTGGCCTGCCAGGCACGCAGCGCCGTCTCGGTGTCGATGTCGAACTGATCGCCTTCGGTCAATTTCCTGCAGATCTCAGCGTGTGCACTCAGTTCTCTTGCCAGGGCCTTTTTCAGCTGGCTGACCTCCGGGCAGGCGTTGCCGCGCACCAGCACGATCATTTGCCTTGTCTTGTTAGTCATTTGCCATCCTCCTTGTATGAAGAACACCCGGCAGGAACGTACGGACAACTCTGCCGGCAATGCGAAAAAAACTTGCATACAACCATGTATGTATATACAGTAGCCTGCCGATGCTACAGCAAGCTGAAACATACTCACATCTCTAACAATAAACATCTATAACCATATACCAATAGGACGGCTATGTTCAATTTTACCCGTAAAACCTTTATTTTGGCAGCTGTTCTCCTGGCAGTTGCCCTGCTGAACGGCTGTAAAAAGGAAGAGGCCCCGAAGACCATGGCCAAACAGGGGCCGGTCGAGGTCGATGTTGTCACATTGACAAGCCAGCCGGTAAAGCTTGAGGCGGAACTGCCGGGGCGCACCGCAGCCTATCGGGTTGCCGAAGTTCGGCCCCAGGTAAACGGGATCGTCAAAAAGCGGCTCTTTACCGAAGGCAGTAAAATTGCCGCCGGCGACGTCCTCTACCAGATCGATCCGGCCCTGTATCAGTCCAGGCTTGACAGCACTAAAGCAGCGCTGGCCAAGGCCAAGGCCAATGAGCATTCGGCGCAGTTGAAGGCGGAACGATATAAGATCCTTATCCGAAAGAATGCGGTCAGTGAAATGGATCAGGTCGAAATTGAGGCGAACTGGAAGCAGGCCGTTGCCGAAACGGCCTCTGCCGAAGCGGCGGTCAACAGCGCCCGCATCGATCTCGAGTACACCCGGATCACCGCCCCGATCAGCGGCCGAATCGGCAGGTCGATGATCTCTGAGGGAGCCCTGGTCACGGCGCAGCAGAGTGCCCCCCTGGCCACCATCCAGCAGCTCGATCCACTCTATGTCGATGTCACCCAGTCAAGTACCGACCTGCTCCGCCTGAAAAAGAATTTATCCACCGGCCTGGTGCAAAACAGCGAATCGACCCGTTCCGATGTCACTCTTTTACTCGAAGATGGCTCAAAATATGAGCAGACCGGCTCTCTCGAATTTTCCGATGTGACTGTCGATCAAACCACCGGATCGGTGACCCTGCGGGCCATTGTCGCCAACCCTGACGAAGAGCTGCTGCCGGGAATGTTTGTTCGAGCCCGCCTCACAACCGGAGTCAAGCAGAATGCCATCCTGGTGCCTGCCGAAAGTATCAGCCGCAACAAAAAGGGCCAGGCTGTCGTCATGCTGGTGAACGATCAGTCAACCGTGGAAGCTCGACTCATCGACAGCGGGCAGAATATGGGCGGCAAGGTCCTGGTCAATGACGGGCTGACGGCCGGGGATCGTTTGATTACCGCCGGTTTCCAGAAAATCAAACCCGGGGCTCCGGTCAAGGCGGTTGAGCGGCAGGGGGCACTTGCCAAAAAAGTAGCCCCAAAAACGGAAATCTCAGCCCTTGTCAAAAAAGCGGAGTAAATCATGGCCAGATTTTTCATAGACCGCCCTATTTTTGCCTGGGTTATTGCAATTGTTATCATGCTGGCCGGCGCTTTGTCGATCATCCGCCTGCCGATATCGCAATATCCGGAGATTGCCCCACCCTCGGTGACCATAACCGCCAAGTATCCCGGCGCTTCCGCCAAGACCATTGAAGACAGCGTCACCCAGGTTATCGAGCAGAACATGAACGGCCTCGACAACCTGCTGTATATGAGCTCAACGAGTTCCTCCTCGGGGTCGGTGACCGTCACCCTGACCTTCCAGGCCGGCACGGATCCGGATATCGCCCAGGTCCAGGTCCAGAACAAGCTGCAGCAGGCCACCAACCAGATCCCCCAGGAAGTGCAGCAGCAGGGACTGCAGGTGGCCAAGTCCAATTCGACCTTTTTGATGGTCGTCGGCCTCATTTCCGCCGATGGCAGCATGGACAAAAATGATCTGACCGATTTCATGGTATCGACCCTGAAAGATCCTTTAAGCCGGACCGACGGTGTCGGCGGCATTCGCATCTTCGGCGGCCAGTATGCCATGCGCATCTGGCTTGATCCACACAAGCTCAACAGCTACCAGCTCACTCCCGGCGATGTCAGTGCCGCCATCGCGGCGCAGAATAACCAGGTGGCGGTTGGCGATCTGGGCGGCACCCCGTCTGTTGCCGGCCAGCAGGTAAGCGCCAGCATGATCGCCCAGACCAAGATGAGCTCACCCGAGCAATTCGCGGGTATCCTGCTCAAGGTCAATACCGATGGTTCGCAGATCCGCCTGCGCGATGTGGCCCGGGTGGAAATCGGCGGCGAAACCTATGATTCGGTAACCACCTTTAACGGTCAGCCGGCCGCCGGCATGGCCATAATGCTGGCCACCGGCGCCAATGCCCTTGATACCGCCGATGCGGTGCGGGCCAAACTTGGCGCCCTGCAGCCGTATTTTCCGGCCGGAGTGACAATCGTCTATCCCTACGATACCACCACCTTTATCAAAATTTCGATTGAGGAGGTGGCCAACACCCTGGTGGAAGCGATCGTCCTGGTGTTTCTGGTCATGTTTCTCTTTCTGCAGAATTTTCGCGCGACCCTGATCCCGACCATTGCCGTCCCGGTGGTTCTGCTCGGCACCTTTGGGATCATGGCGGCGTTTGGCTTTTCCATCAATACCCTGACCATGTTCGGCCTGGTGCTGGCCATTGGCCTTCTGGTCGATGATGCTATCGTTGTCGTGGAAAACGTCGAGCGGATCATGGCCAAAGAAGGCTTGTCGCCGCTTGAGGCAACCCGCAAGTCAATGGACCAGATCACCAGCGCCCTGATCGGCATCGCCCTGGTCCTGTCCGCCGTCTTCGTGCCCATGGCCTTTTTCGGTGGGTCCACCGGAGCAATCTACCGGCAGTTTTCCCTGACCATTGTCTCGGCGATGGCCCTGTCGGTGTTTGTCGCCCTGACCCTCACCCCGGCCCTTTGTGCAACCATGCTTAAACCGGTACAAGCCGGTCACCATGAACAAAAACGCGGTTTTTTCGGCTGGTTCAACCGGATGTTCGCCCGCAATACCGAGCGTTACAGCAGTACTGTGGCCTATGCCCTGCGCCGTACCGGCCGGTTCAGCATAATTTATATTCTGCTGATTGGCGGCATGGTTTTTCTCTTCACCAAGTTGCCGACCTCTTTTCTGCCCAACGAGGACCAGGGCGTTTTTCTGAGCATGGTGCAGCTGCCCACCGGGGCGACGCAGCAGCGCACCCAGGAGGTACTGAACAAGGTACGGGAGTATTATCTCACCGAGGAAAAGGACAATGTCGTCTCCGCATTTACCGTCGCCGGTTTCAGCTTTGCCGGCACCGGCCAGAATATGGGACTGGTTTTTGCCCAGATGAAAGACTGGAGCGAGCGCAAAGGCAAGGACCAGTCGGTTGACGCGATACTTGGCCGGGCGATGCGCTATTTCCCGAAAATCAAGGAGGCGCAGATTTATGCCTTCAACCTTCCCGCCATCCGCGGGCTCGGCTCGTCAACCGGTTTTGATTTCTTCCTGCAGGACCGCGCCGGCCTCGGCCATGAAAAACTGATCGAGGCGCGCAATCAACTGCTCGGCATGGCCGCGCAAAGTGACGTCCTTACCCGGGTTCGGCCCAACGGCATGGAGGATACCCCGCAGTACAATGTCGATATCGACTATGAAAAAGCCATGGCCCTCGGCATTACCGTAAAAGACATCAACACCACTCTTGCCACCGCCTGGGGATCGAACTATGTCAACGATTTTGTCCATGACGGGCGGATAAAAAAAGTCTATCTCCAGGCCGATGCGCCCTATCGGATGACGCCGGAGGATATCGAGCAATGGTATGTCCGCAACAAGGGCGGTGAAATGGTCCCGTTCTCAACCTTTACCACCGGCCACTGGAGCTATGGCTCTCCACAACTCGAGCGCTTCAACGGCAACCCGGCAGTAGAAATCATGGGTGAGGCCACCGCCGGCAAATCGAGCGGCGACGCCATGGCGGCAATCGATCAACTGGTTGCCAAGCTGCCCGGCGGCATCGGCTATGAATGGACCGGAGCAAGCTATCAGGAGCAGCAGTCGGGCTCCCAGGCACCGGCGCTTTACGCTATTTCCATCCTGGTGGTCTTTTTGTGCCTGGCCGCCCTGTACGAGAGCTGGTCCGTGCCGTTTTCAGTCATGATGGCCGTTCCTCTCGGGGTGCTCGGCGCGCTGGCTGCTGCCTATCTGCGCGGCATGGAAAACGATGTCTATTTCCAGGTTGGGCTGCTCACGACTATTGGCCTGTCGGCCAAAAACGCTATTCTGATCGTCGAATTTGCCAAAACACTCCATGATGAAGGTATGGAGTTGACCGCGGCCACCGTCGAGGCCTGCCGAATGCGCCTTCGGCCGATTCTGATGACCTCTTTTGCCTTTATGCTCGGCGTCTTCCCCCTGGTCATCAGCTCCGGCGCCGGGGCCAACAGCAGGCACGCTATCGGTACGGGAGTCTTTGGCGGCATGCTGTCGGCAACGCTTCTGGCAGTGGTCTTTATCCCGCTCTTTTTTGTGGTTGTGATGCGGCTTTTTAGAAAAAGGCAGGCAGCTGCTCAACCTGCCGCCGTTTCGCTGCAGGAAAATTGATTTCAATGAACCCAATGTTCCTATTAAAAATGACTATCGCCGATGGCTAGAAAAACCAAGGAAGAGGCGCTGAAAACCCGGCAGGCTATTGTCGATGCGGCGGTGCAGGTTTTTTCCGTGCTGGGGGTATCCCGCACCACCCTGGCCAACATCGCCAAAAAAGCGGGGGTTACCAGGGGCGCCATTTACTGGCATTTCCACAACAAGGAAGATCTGCTCAGCGCCCTCTGGGAACAGCTGCTCCTGCCCTTTGAACCTCTTGCCAGGGCCAGTGAAAACCCCGACGAACCGGACCCGCTCGGCAAATTAAAACAGACCTATATCAGTTTTTTCACTGGGTTAAAAAAAGATCCGCAGCTGCTGAAAATATACCAGATCCTGCTCAGTAAATGCGAAGCGGTAGAGGACACCGGCACGCTGCACCTGCACCGGGTCAACTGCCACCTTGAAGGGCAGAAAAAAATTGAGAAAATCCTCGTGAACGCGATCACCCAAGGCCAGTTGCCGGCGGATCTCGATGTCCGCCTGGGCAGCATCGCCACCATTGCCTTTATCGATGGCCTGGTCGCCAACTGGATTATGTTTCCCGGCCTGCTCGATGTCGATCAGGAAATTCCGGCAATCCTTGATGGGTTGATCCAGATGCTGCGCTCTGGTTTTGGGCAGCGGTAAAGGGTTGTTCAGTCTTTTTTAAAATGGACCAGCACCGTTCCGGTTTCCACTGCGTCGCCCTGTTGCACCTCAACGGATTCGACCACCCCGTCCGCCGGGGCAGACACCGCGCTTTCCATTTTCATTGATTCCAGGATAACCAATTCCTGACCGCGAAAGACCCTCTCCCCTGCTTTGACTTTCACTTCAACTACCAGGCCGGGCATCGGGCAGTCAAGAATGTTGCCACTGGCCTTTTCGATCGGCGGCGGCATATAGCCGGCAACTGCCCATTCACGGGGATTGTAGATCTCAAAGGAGGATATAACTCCGCAAAAAGCGGCTTCAATGAAATTGCCGCTGTATTTAAGGCGGAAAAAAGCATCTTCCCCATCGATATTCAGCTTCAGCCGTCGCCGGTAAAATTCCATCGGCGGAATAGTGACCGGATATACAGTTTCATTGACTCGCACCAGCCAGTGCTGGTCGTCTTCCTTATTTTCCAGTCGGATATGAAAAATATGTTCGTCACACTTGGCTACATAGTCATAATAGGGTTTTGCAGAGGATGAAACACCCACTTTAGCCATCAGCGGCAGCAGTGACTTCTGCACCAGGTTTTCCCGCAGATGATAGATCAGGGTGGTCGCCGTGGCCATGGGCGTCAGGATCTCCGCCGGGGCAGGCGAGCCTTTTTTCCGCATCCAGGAGATAGGTCGGAATAAAATCGGTGGAGAGTTCCCCCTTGATGAAAACCGGGTGGGTGAGCACCTGATTGGCAAAATCGATATTGGTGAAGATCCCCTCGATATGATAACCGTTCAAGGCCTGAATCATCCGTTTGCGGGCCTCTTCGCGGTTTTCTCCCCAGGTAATGACCTTGGCCAGCAGCGGGTCGTAATAGACACTGACGGTACTGCCCGCATCAAATCCAGAATCAACCCGTACATGTTTACCCCGGGGGGCGGCGTACCGGGTAATCAGGCCGATGGAGGGCACAAAACCCCGCTGCGGATCTTCGGCGCAGACCCGCACCTCCATGGCCCAGCCGGTCAGGGAAATGTCGTCCTGCTTAAAAGGCAGTTCTTCACCTGCGGCGATGCGCAGCTGCAGCTCGACCAGATCCATGGAGTTGACCAGTTCGGTGACGGGATGCTCCACCTGCAAACGGGTGTTCATTTCCAGGAAAAAGAATTCACCGTTTTCATCGACAATAAATTCCACTGTCCCGGCATTGACGTACCCGGCCCGCCTGGCCAGTTCACAGGCAAGCGAGCCCATTTTTTCCCGAAGGATCGGATCAAGCGCACAGGAGGGGGATTCCTCGATGATCTTCTGGTAGCGCCGTTGAATGGAACACTCACGCTCGCCTAAATGCACCACATGGCCATGCTGGTCGGCAATGACCTGGATCTCGATATGGCGCGGCTTTCTGATAAAGCGCTCGACAAAGATCCGCGCATCGCTGAACGATTTCAGGCTCTCCTGCTGACAGAGCTTTAAGGCGGAAGCCATCTCTTCGGCCCGTTCGACAATGCGCATGCCCTTGCCACCGCCGCCGGCGGCGGGCTTTAAAAGGATCGGGTAGCCAACCCCGGCTGCGGCCTCAAGGGCTTCCGGCAGGGAAACAACCGGCTCACTATGGCCGGGAACCGTCGGCACCTGGGCAATTATCGCCAGTTTCTTGGCGGCTATCTTGTCGCCCATGGCGCTGATAACATTGGCCGGCGGGCCGATAAAGCTCAACCCGGCAGCGGCGACTTTTTCGGCAAAGAGCGGGTTCTCCGATAAAAAACCGTAGCCGGGATGAATGGCCTGGCAGCCGGTGGCGAGTGCCGCGTCGATGACTTTATCAATTGCCAGATACGATTCCAGAGGACGGGCCCCGCCCAGCAGTACGGCCTCATCGGCTTTGATGACATGGACGCTTCTGAAATCCGGTTCCGAATAGACAGCCACCGTACCAATTCCCATAGCCCTGCAACTGCGGATGATCCGCACCGCTATTTCGCCGCGGTTGGCGATAAGTATTTTTTCGAACATGGCTGGCCTCACAGTGGAATATTGCCGTGCTTACGATCGGGACGGTTGCTCTTTTTACTTTCCAGAAACTGCAGGGTGCGGATGAGTCGATGTCTGGTATCCCGCGGGAAAATGACATCGTCGATATACCCCCGTTTTGCCGCCAGAAAAGGATTCATAAAGTGTTTCCGGTAGGTCTCCATCTTTTCACTGAGCATGGCTTCCGGGTCGGCCGCTTTCTCGATATCCCGACGGTGGATGACCTCGGTGGCACCGCGCGGCCCCATCACGGCAATCTCCGCCGTCGGCCAGGCGTAGTTGATGTCGCAGTGGATATGCTTGGAGTTCATGACCACATAGGCCCCGCCATAGGCTTTGCGCACAATCACCGTTATCCGCGGCACCGTCGCCTCGGTAAAGGCGTAGAGCAGTTTGGCGCCGTGGCGGATGATGCCGCCGTGCTCCTGCTCCGGTCCCGGCATAAAGCCCGGCACATCGACCAGGCAGATAAGCGGGATATTGAAGGCATCGCAGAAACGAACAAAGCGCGCCGCCTTAAACGAGGCGTTATTGTCGAGTGCCCCGGCCAGAACCGCCGGTTGGTTGGCCACCAGGCCGATGGTCTGGCCGCCAAGCCGGCCGAGTCCGCAGATAATATTGCCGGCAAAATGGGGTTGAATCTCCATGAACTCGGCCCCGTCGAGAATGGAGTAGATGAGCACGTTCATATCGTAGCTCTGGTTGGGATTGGGCGGGACCAGGTAGTCAAGCGTCAGATCGGTGCGTTCCGGCGGATCATTGAGATTGAGAATCGGCGCCTTCTGCTTGTTGTTGGACGGCAGATAGTTGATCAACTGCCGGACGGCGCGCAGGCAGAGGATATCATTGGGGTAGACCAGCTGGGCCACTCCGCTTTTGCGGGAGTGCGCCTCGGCACCGCCAAGTTCTTCAGCGCTGATATCCTTATGAATAACGGTCTTGACCACATTGGGGCCGGTAACGAACATGTGCGAGGTTCCTTCCACCATAAAGACAAAATCGGTAATCGATGGACTGTACACCGCCCCGCCGGCGCAGGGTCCCATGATGCAGGAGATCTGCGGGATGACCCCGCTGGCATTGACGTTGCGGTGAAAGATTTCGCCGTAGGCGGCCAGGGCATCGACCCCTTCCTGGATGCGCGCCCCACCCGAGTCGTTGAGGCCGATGATGGGTGATCCCACCTGATAGGCCATATCCATGATCTTGCATATTTTCTGCGAATGTCCCTCGCCGAGCGAGCCGCCGATAACGGTAAAATCCTGGCTGAACACAAATACTTCCCGACCGCTGATCTTGCCGTGGCCGGTGATGACCCCGTCGCCGGGGGTGCTTTCACCACTCCCGGTCGAATCGCCCCGGCCAACTTTAAGGATGTCTATTTCTTCAAATGATCCCTCATCCAAAAGCAGGTGAATCCGTTCCCGTGCGGTGAGTTTTCCCCTCTGGTGCTGGACCTCAACACGCTTGTCCCCGCCGCCGGCAAGGGCATGTTTTCGCAGCTCGTAGAGTTCCAGAATATTGCTGTGCATGATCTCGACCATGGTCATCTCCTTAGGGTTACTCTGACAATCAATTTCCAGTGCGATTGTTACGGAGGCGGGTGATAGTATCTTCTATATAAATATCAATGTACTGACGACTCAACAAATATACAGATGCCCCAGAAAATAGTTCAGCTGTTTGTACCACCAGGGCCAGTCATGGTTCACATCATGGCCCCAATAGTCGATCCAGGCATTAATGCCCTTGTCATGGAAGATCTGGTCCAGGGCGCGGGTATCTTCAATGGCCTCTTGTTCCCAGGCTCCCTGGCCCACACAGATGATTATAGTACTGTGACGATAACGCGCAAGGTACCAGGGATCGGAGAGCCCCGGCAGGTAATGCACCGGTGAGTTATGGTAGACGGCGGCGATGTCTTCAGCGCTATTGCCGAATTCATGGCGATCCAGCCGGTACAGGCCGCTTAAGGCGATGGTACCGCAAAAAAGATCTGGATGGCGAAGGAAAAAATTAACCGCATGCAGAGCTCCCATGCTGCAACCGTTGGTCATGATCTGCAGGCCGTCATCGTAACAGTGGCTTCGGATAAATGGCACCACTTCGGCAGTGATATACTGGTCATACTTTTCATGGCGGTCATTTCGTTGTGCTGGAGATGCCGAAAAATCATACCAGGAGTAGGCATCAATACTGTCTACGCAAAAAAGCTTAATATGGCCACCGTCAATGAAAGGAGCAATGGCTTCGATCATGCCCATGCCCTCATAGTCAAAATAACGTCCCCGGGAACAGGGGAAAATAATAAACGGCTGTCCCCAGTCGCCATAGACTTTGACGGTCATGTCCCGTTCGAGGCGGGGACTGTACCAGCGATGTTCTTCAATATGCATTTACGGATCCTTATCGGATTTCTTGGATGAATTGGACAATTTTTTCGATCTGTTCAATATTCGGGTCACGGAAGATATAGCCGAAATCCCCCAGCGCACTGCTGAAAACCCCCGGAACGCAGACCGTCTGGACCATGAACGAGGAGTACCGCGTCATCACCTCTTCATGGCTGTTGCGGTAATCGTACCTGTTTTTACGACTGGCGTAACAGCAATAGTATTTTCGTTGATATTCCAACGGAGCAACTCCATTGACCATAACCTGCGCCCACAGATTGTACACGTCGATGTCGCCGGCAAAGTTGAACATGTCGGTGGTAAATCCACCTGGTGGGCGCATGTTCACTTCCAGGGCTACATATTCGCCCGGCGCAGTTTCGAAGAACTCGATATGAAAAAAACGTGCCCGAACCTCAAAAGCTTGCACACACTGGCGTCCAGCCTGTTCAAGAGCGGGCGGGATAGCACGCAGGGTCGTGTAGTGAATGTGTCGGGCTTCATTGACGGTTTCCATAATACCCTGGCTGAATTTATGGGCGGTATAAAACACCAGATCACCGTTGACATCGGCCAGCCCGTCAAAGGAATAGATGGTGCCCTGGACGAATTCCTCCATAATGTAGTCCACGTCAAGCTTGTTGGAAAAAAAGGTGCTGAGATCCTCCTCATTGTTGATGAGAAAGGTGCCCAGGGCGCCGACACCGACATCAGGTTTTATCACTGCCGGATAGCCGGTTATTTTAACCAATTTTCTGGCTTCATCAGCGTTGGCGACCACCCGACCCACCGCCACGGGGATTCCAGCGGACTGGAAGCGTCCTTTCATCTGGGATTTCCGCTTGATGATATCGATATCGCTCCCCCGTACCCCGGGTATATTGAAATCGTCACGGATGCGGGCTTCGGTGGCCAGCCAATACTCGTTGAGGGACTCAAAGCGGTTAATTTTGCCGTAATGGTGGGTGTAGTAACCACAGGCGCGCACCAACTGGTCATAGTCGTGCATGTCCGTCACTTGATAATACTCGGTCAGAGCATCTTTTACCGCCGGGTCCAGGTCACGGTAAAACGCATCACCGATACCCAGCACATGAGCACCCAACTGTTTCAGGTTTTTGCAGAATGGATGATAGTGTTGGGGAAAGTGGGGAGACAGATACACCAGGTTCATAGTCATCTCCGCAGACTCTTTGGTTGATGGCGTTGAAAAACATCTTGAATATAAGTGAGGCAAAATCTTTTTACCATTAAAGTTATCCCTTGTCGATTCAGTTTCTCTGGCCTGACTGCTTTACGCGACTCGACATCTACCCGACGTGGCATCGACATCATGCCTTGTGGAGCCCTATTTCTCCAGATGTCTTCTATTTTTGCACGGTGTTCCGGGTTATATAATAATCACGGAGGGGATACGTTCCTTACAGATTGATTTGCGACAATCGCCTTCTCGGTTCAAATGATTATCTTTAGATGAAAACAGGCAATAGATTCGATACGAAAAACCCCCACTATTTTTCGGCAAGGAGTACCGACCATGAAAAAGAAGATTACCGCATTAGCCATAATATTATGTATGGGAATGACATCTGTTGCGTTTGCCCGCGGAAAGGGTTCCGCAAATTATGGTACATATCATAACAATTATCACAATAAGTCCAACTACTATGGTCATCGCGGCGGCGGCCATCATAACGACGGCCTCGGCATTGCTTTTGGGGTAGTCGGAGGTCTTCTTCTTGGTTCGGCATTGCTGTATTCGGCAGCGCCCCCACCGCCGGCAGTTGTGTATGGTGCTCCATACCCGCCATATCCTGCGGAAGTTGTGGTCCAGCAGCCAAGAATATGCGTTCAGGATCGAATCGTCAATGGACAGTACCAGATTGACCGGTATAACGGTCGTCGAATCTGGGTGCCGTATGCTTATCCAGTAACTGAAAGAATCCAGGTTCCATGTTACTGAAAAAAGAGGTAACCATGATGATGAATCTTCTTCTGCAAAGACTGTTTTTTTATGTTTTCACCGCAGGACTGGCAGTATTTGTCCTCTCCGGAACATCATTCGCGGCCAACGGGTCGGAGGAAAACGACGAGGGCATGGAAGTACTGACCCGCGGTCCGATCCATGAGGCATTTGCCGATGTCAGTGTAGATGAGACACCAGCCGGCCCGGTTATAACGCGTCCGATCCCAGAGCCTATAAATGAAATCCCTCCTGAAATTCGCCCGGAAGGGAATCAGATTGAGTGGATTCCAGGATATTGGAGCTGGGATGAAGATCAGAATGATTTTATCTGGGTGAGCGGTGTCTGGCGCGATGTACCGCCGGACCGCCAGTGGATTTCCGGATACTGGCAGGCGGTTGACGGCGGCCACCAATTTATCTCCGGATACTGGATTGACACCAACCAGACGCCTCCTGTGTATCTGCCCCCTCCGCCGCAACCCCTGCAGGCGGGACCCAGCTCCCCGGCAACAGCACCCGGCTATGCCTGGATGGATGGCAACTGGATCTGGTCGCAGAATGGTTATGCCTGGCAATCAGGATACTGGTATGAGCCTCGACCGGATATGATCTGGATCCCTGCCCACTACGTATGGACTCCGCATGGCTATGTCTTCGTCATGGGGTATTGGGACTATTACCCTGGCCGTCGTGGAGTGATGTATGCGCCGCTCTATTATTCACGACCTGTTTATCGACACCACGGGTACTCTTATCGACCCCACGTCGTTCTGAACACCGATGCCGTTTTTCTATCACTTTTCGTCAGGCGAGGTTACCATCACTATTATTTTGGTGATTACCATGACCGTCGATACGAAAAGCGCGGCTTTCGCCCCTGGTACTCAAAGCACGCCACCAGGTATGGTTACGACCCCTTTTACAAGAACTATCGTTCCCATCGAATGCGCGAAGATCGGCAATGGGAGAACAACTATCACCGGCAAGTTGAGTCTCGTCGCGGTCATATAGATGCAGGACCGTCGAAAAGATTCGAGCAGACAAGGGAGCACCAGGTCAACCAGCCGCGGAATCCGGCCAGTCAGCGGATTGGCAAAATGTTTAGTGATACGATAGACAGCAGCGACAAAGGAAAATCTCAACAATTTATTCCAGGGCAACAGGATCGCGGGCAGGGTTCTCGTTCACAAAGTCGAAAATATAGTACTGTTCCGACTGAGCGGACAAAGTTCAACAGCTCAAGTCCGCAGGGACAGGGAAGGCAGCCTTCAAACATAGCCAAGCCCCAGAAAACACAGTCGTTATTCGTGCCGGGCCAGTCCAAGGAACAAAGGCAGGAGTATGCAGATCAGCAAAATCAGCAGCAGGAAAACCAGCGTTTCCAGGGGCAGAACCGGAACAACAACGAAGCGCAAGGTCGGCCACTATGGCAAAAAAGGGAGAGTCAACAAGGTTATAGCAAATAGAGTTTCTCATTGCCCCCAATGTTCAGCTCCTGAACCAGGGTGTGGGCTGTTCGTTTTACGAGTCCATCATTAATAGAGTCGCCGGAATGCAGATGCCTTAAAAACAGCGACGATTGCACTTCCCGGCCGAATATCCAGTTCCTCCAAGGACTGGGGGACGATTTCGGCAATAAGGGTATTCCCGCAGCAATCCAGCTCGACCCCGGCCAGCCAGTCGGTCTGATAGGTTTTGCGCACTCTACAGGGGAGCATATTGCGAGCGCTCGTGGCCTCCGGATCTTTTTTGAACAACAGAATATCCCTGCTGTTCAGGGCAAACTCACCGGCAGTCGGGGCCTCGGTTTTGACCAGCATCAGGGAAGCTTCTCCCCAGCGATAACTGAGCAGTTTACCAAGATCCTCCGGAGATTCAAGGTGGAGCAGATTGGTATAACCGCGCCCCCCGCTGCCGAGACTGGTCCTGGCCAGCTCTTCGGTTGCTATCTTTTTTTCTATCAGGCCCTGGTTCATCACCAGCACTTCATCGGTCATCATCCGCATTTCCTGCAGGCTATGGCTGATGAACAGCAGAGGAATGGAAAATTCGGCAAAAACCCGCCGCAAATGCGGGATAATCTGGTATTTGAGCATGCCGTCAAGTCCAGCCAGCGGCTCATCCAGCAAAATAAGCTGCGGACAGGCCAGGATGGTTCTGCCCAGGGCGATCCGCTGGCGTTCCCCGCCGGAAAGTTTAGCCACGCTGCGCTCCAGCAGTTGATCGATCTGCAGAATATCGATAAGCTGCTCCGGGTTGATGCTTCTTTGCCGGGACGAAGTCCGGTGCAACCCGTAAAACAGGTTTTTCCGCACGCTCATATGCGGAAAGAGATGCGCATGTTGAAAAACCACCCCTACCCGCCGAGCTTCGGGTGGAAGATTTATCCCGGCCTTCTGGTCAAAAAGAATCTGCCCGTTGAGTGTAATTACCCCTTTATCAGGTCGCAGCAGCCCGGCCAGCATATGCATCAGCGAGGTCTTGCCGCTGCCTGATGGCCCGAAAACACCACATTTTGCGGACTCAAGAGTGAAAGCAATCTGGCACTGAAAATTGCCAAAATTCTTTTCGACATCAACTTCCAGCAACATTGGCTATCTCCTTGCGAGCCTGCGGTTTGCCCCTTCACCGATCAGCAGGACAATAAAAGAGAGAAAGATCGACACCAGGGAGAGGGACAGCGCCATGCTGTCCCCGCCCGGGGTGCTGGTATATTGATAAATAGCCAGGGGGATGGTCTGGGTCACCCCGGGAATATTCCCGGCCAGGATGATGGTGGCACCGAATTCCCCCAGGCTCCTGGCAAACATCAGGGTTGTCCCGGCGAGGATGGCGCGGCTGCACAGCGGGATGGTGATGGTAAAAAGCGTGTCCCACCATTTTGCCCCGAGGGTGCGCGAGGCTTGAAGATACTGGCGATCGATGCCTTCCAGGCCGATGCGGATGGAGCGGACCAGCAGTGGAAAACCGACAATCGCCGAGGCGATGATCGCCCCGCGCAAAGTAAAAATAATCCGAATATCAAAGTGCCCCAGCAGCTGTCCCAGCCAGCCGTTGCGGCCAAAGAGCAACAACAGCAGATAGCCGGTAACAACCGGTGGCAATACCAGGGGCAGGTTGACCAGGCCCTCCAGCACTGCCTTGCCACGAATATTGCTCATAGCCAGCAGATAGGCAACACCAAAGCCGGCCGGCAGTGCGATAATCGTCGCCGTTACAGCTACCTGCAGTGATAATCCGATCGCTTGAATATCAGCTGGGCTCAGAGATAACATGGCCTGTTCCTTCAGATCTTTATAGATGGCTTGGTAAATTTTACCGTTATTTTGATTCAAAGCCGTATTTACTCAGGATGGCTACTGTTTCGGGGCTGCTCAGAAAGGCGTAAAATGTTTTGACCAGCTCATTTTTGGCGCCGGCAACGGTCAAAGCCATAGGGTAGGAAACCCGGTCATATAACTTGTCCGGCACGATAAAGAGAATCTGTGCATTGGTGGCAAGGAGTGCATCCGTTTTATAGACAAATGCCCCGTCCACCTCTCCCCGATCAGCATAGATCAAGGCCTGGCGCACATCTTTAGCCATAATCAGTTTGTTATCCTTTTCGAGGGTGGAATATATCCCGGCGCGCTCCATGGCCTGTTTGGCATACTGCCCGGCTGGCACGCTTTGCGGGCTGCCCAGGGCGATGCGTTCGAGCTTGACCAGAGATTCCAGATGAAGATCGGTTGCCTTCTTTTCGCCGACAAACACCAGTTTATTGTAGGCAAAAATTTGCTCGCTGCCTGGTTCAATCAATTGTTTTTCAACAAGATATTTCATCCATTTAGGATTAGCCGAAACATAAATATCCGCCGGTGCGCCCTGTTCAATCTGTTTAGCCAGGCTACCGGAGGAGGCAAAATTCAGTTGAAATTTTGCCTCAGGATGCTGGGCGGCAAATCCTGCGGTTATCATATTGAAGGCATCAGTCATGCTGGCGGCAACGGAAAGATGGATATTTTGCGCCTGGGCGATAGCCAGCGTACAGAATTGGCAACAAAGCACGGTTAAAAGTATTTTTGCCTTCATACATACCTCCTGACTGGTATTATTTTTTTTTGATTTCCCCGGCAGTTCCGGAGAGATCCTGCCTTGTGGTTAGCAAATTACGGACCAGGGGACCATTTCCCACAAAACGACAGAGAAAAAATTGATATGTTATTGGATAGAGGACAAATCCTTTTCTAACAGCGGTAGGGAAAATTTCAATAAAAACCGACAGACTCCGGCCGGCAGACAACACTTTTCATTAGTACCGCGGCGATTTATGACAAATTGGTGGCAATACCACCGGGAATACAACAAAAGTGTTCATCTTCTGTCTCAGGGTGGTCATGCCTGATTACCCATCCAAAGAGATCGTATGTTCTGATAACTGGCCTTTCATTGATCGTTAATTACTATTTGATATATTGCCCAACAAAGGTAAAAGTACCGATTGCCTTGCGGGCAAGGTTACCGGGGTAATCGCCAGGCGACCTCATAAAATGAGTCTATCCATATCCATTAACTGGAGGAGAAAATGAAAAATGAGTCGATTCGACTGACCACCTGCGTGAAAGGCGGCGGCTGAGCTTCGAAACTTTCTCCAGGGGACCTGGAGCAGGCACTCGTGGGGATTGACTTTCCCACCAACAAAAACGTTCTGGTCGGGATGGCCACCTCGGATGATGCCGGTGTCTACCGAATATCCGATGAGTTGGCTCTGATCCAGACCCTCGATTTTTTTACGCCGATCGTCGATAACCCCTATGACTTTGGCCGTATTGCCGCGGCAAATGCCCTCTCCGATATATATGCAATGGGCGGTATTCCCAAAACCGCTATGAATATAGTCGCCTATCCGATGACCAGCATGGGCCGGGAACCATTGCGGGAAATGCTCGCCGGCGGCGCAGCCACACTAAAAGAAGCAGACACGGTTCTGCTTGGTGGGCACAGTGTTGAAGACGAAGAATTGAAATACGGTCTGTCGGTCACCGGCTTTGTCCATCCGAAGAAAATCCTCACCAACCAGGGACTGCGTCCGGGCGATTGCCTTGTGCTGACCAAACCCCTGGGCACCGGCATAATTAATACTGCAATAAAGGGAGGTCTGGCAAGCGATGCAACAATTCATTACGCAACGGAGTTTATGGCCACCCTCAACCGCAAGGCAGCCGGGATATTGACCGCCTTTACCATCTCCGCCTGCACCGACATAACCGGCTTCGGCCTGCTCGGCCACCTTGCCGAAATGATCTGCGGCACCGGCACCGGTGTCACCATTGAATCAGGCAGGGTGCCGGTGCTCGCCGGAGCGTATGATTTTGCGGCAATGGGTCTTGTCCCGGTCGGTGCCCATAAAAACAGGGAATTCAGAAAGAATATGGTCCGGGCAGCCGCCACTTTCGATCCTGTCCTGCGCGATATCCTCTATGACCCGCAGACGTCCGGCGGCCTGTTGCTCGGCTGCCCGGAAAAAGAGGCGCAACGCCTGGTGCAGAGGCTGCACAATGAAGGAATTGTCGAGGCGGCAATAATCGGCTTCGTCAACGACGATCTCAGAGATACAATACAACTTCTATAAAATGAGGAAAGACGATGGGAAAAACAATCAACGCCTGCGGCCTCACCTGTCCCGGCCCTGTCCTGCTGGTCAAAGACGAGGTAGAACAGAGTGCTCCACGGGAGATAACGGTTCTTGTGGATAATGCCGGATCCATGGAAAACGTCAGCCGCTTTCTCACTTCAAGAGGCTACTCGGTAATCGACAGCCGGCAAGACGGTGTCTTTCGCCTTGATGCCCGGTGCGACCAGAAGACCGCTACGCGTAGGCCGCTACGGAAAAAGTCGCTGTTAGCGGGCGTAATATTTCAAAACAGAAGAATCTTGTCCTCATCACCAGTGACTGTCTAGGAGCTGGTGATGACGAGCTCGGGCAAAAGCTGATGATCAGTTACCTGAAAACCCTCAAAGAGATGGGACCGGAGCTCTGGCAGTTAATTTTTGTCAACGGGGGGGTAAAACTGACCATCGATTCCTCACCTGTTCTGCAAGAATTGCAGGGGTATGAACAAGCCGGGGTGATCATTTTTGCCTGCGGCACCTGCCTCGAGCATTTCGGCC
This sequence comes from uncultured delta proteobacterium, assembly GCA_963804605.1. Taxonomy (GTDB): domain Bacteria; phylum Desulfobacterota; class Desulfobulbia; order Desulfobulbales; family Desulfocapsaceae; genus Desulforhopalus_A. Next base: position 235,863 of record CAWDRB010000016.1, on the reverse strand, counting down.
TCACCGCCCGTAAAAAAGTCGGCGGCACCACCAATATGCTCGATATTGTCATGGCCACCCAACTGGCCGACAAGGTTATTACTATGAGTTAGTACGCCAATATTTGCCAGCGACACTCTTCATTCCGCCTGGTACCCTCCTGTCGCCGCTGCCCTGTTTGGATCATATCCCGGAAAAGCCTCTACAGCCAGCTGGGCAAATTGCTATCTTGCGATATATTTACCCATTATGGTACGGTGGAACCGGGCTTGGCTGCAGGGTAGACTGTGCGGCCCACTCGGGATAAATAAACGACAGGAAAAGACCCTATGCGAAAGTTCATTGAACAACTCTGCTCCTTGTTAAACGATGGAGAAGATCTGGTCCTGGCCATTGAAGCCGACACGCCGGAAGAAATTGCCGTGAGTATTGTCGGGGAACTCATTTACCAGCGGGCAACCGGCAGGAAGGCGTGGCACCTCGTCTAAGCGCTATCATCCTGGCGGCGGGACGCTCTTCCCGCATGGGTGAAATGAAAGCAGGTTTGCCTTTGGGAACCGGCACGGTGCTCGAACAGTGTGTGCGCTTATTCAAGGAATGCGGCATCGACGACCTGGTCGTTGTTACCGGCCATCGCCGGGAAGAGATCAGCCCCCTCGCCGAACAGGCTGGCGCGCGGATCGCCTACAACCCCAATTTCACCTCCGGCATGTACAGCTCAATTCGCACCGGGGTTCGCCATATTGCCAGGCAGAGCGATGGATTTTTCCTGCTGCCGGTAGACATTCCTCTGGTGCGGTCCGGTACAGTCAGACTGCTGACCAAAACGTTTTCCGCCGCACGCCCGGGAAAAATTCAGATCGCCTACCCAATCTTTGCCGGCAAACGCGGCCATCCGCCGATAATTGGCAGTGAGCTGCTTGCTGCCATCCGTAAAAATGACCGGCAGAAAGGCGGCTTGCGCAACCTGCTGGAAAAGGTTGAAAAAAAACAACCGCAACAGGTTATCGAGGTTGCAGCACCAGATGCCAATATCCTCTTTGATATAGACACCCCGGAGGAATATGCTGCCGGTCTCAGCCGTTTTGCCCGCCTGGATTACCCCACCATGGAGGAATATGCAGCTATCCTCAAACTGTATCCCATACCCAAAAAAGGGGTGGCCCACAGTCGCCTGGTCGCGCACCTGGCAGTGGCGCTTTGCCAGGCTATTATGGACAACAGTCAACAGGAGCTGGATATTGAGCTGTGCAGGGTCAGCGGCTTGCTCCATGATATCGCCAAAGGACGTGCCGACCATGAAAAGACCGGGGCGCGCTGGCTGCATAATCTCGGCTTTACCCGGACGGCGGAAATCGTTGCCGCGCATAAGGAAATGGCCTGGCAACCGGGAACAGCCATCACCGAAAGAGAGCTGGTCCACCTTGCCGATAAAATGGCGCGGGGGAATAGAATTGTCGACATACAACAACGATTTACCGAGAAGATTGCGCTCTATGCAAAAAATAAACAGATGGTACAGGCTATCCACGACCGTTACGAACAGGCGCGGCAACTTGCCGTAGCCTTTGAGACGGAAGCCGGCCGTCGGTTGCCGGATATCATAGCCGAATCTCTCACCTCATGGAAGCTCTGATCTCTTATCCGTCATGGTGCAATCACCAACCCCGCAGCTGAACAACAAATCGCCGATTGTGAGGGCATCTGCCTGAAAATTATCCGCTTGCTTGACATGCATTGTGCCATGTCTATCCTATATTTCAGATGAGCGAATATCCCACAAGGGATTTCCGTTGATCCAATACTCTATAGCAAAAGATACTCTTATTGGAGGTACATCATGAGTGATAACAAAACAAAGACTTTATGTGCTCATGTCGATGAAGAGCTACATGTCAAAGATCCCCAGGCCTATATAGCACTGATTCAACCGGCCACCCACTACTGCAAGGGGTGTGGCCGGAGTGCAGCAAAGGCTGAAAATGTATGTAAGCCGGAAAAAATAAGTTAGTTCCCCAATTCTTCCGCCTTATTTCTCCGATAAACAGAAAAATAAGGCGGAAGAGATGCCTCTTTTATCAAACAGGAGAGAACGATATGCTGCCCAAAATAGCAACCATCCTCTACGCTACCGGCCTTGGCCCGGGGGCACCGTACGTATTTCGCTATGCCCTGGCCCTGGCCCGCCAACATAAAGCCAAAATAGTCGCCGTTCATGGCATGGAGCCCCTCTCCACTTTTGGCAAGAGCCTGGTTGAACAGTATATCTCCCACGACAGCTCGGAACAAATGCACAGCAAAGCACGGGAAACCGTCAAGATGCAGTTGCAGGAACGGATGGAAAAACTTTGCGCCAGTGAATGTAATCACGTCCCGCAATGCGACAATCCAGTCAGCGCCACCCACGTCGTTGAAGGTTATCCCGCGCAGGTTATTGTCAATATAGCCAAGGAAGTCTCTGCTGACCTGATCGTCATGGGTGCACAAAGCCACGGCAAGATCAGTGAAGTAATGATGGGCAGCACGACCCGAAAAGTACTGCACAATGCAACCCAACCTGTTCTGGTGGTGAGAGTTCCCAAAGGATTCACTGAAGAATTCACCTAAATCTTCAGGCAACAGGCAATAAGCCAGCCCTGGCTCATTGATTCTTATGAGTCCTGCTGCCTTATTGAGGTGTATATGACGGAAAAATTAATCCAACATATTGAAGGCATGGCGGTTGACGAGACTTTCGGCCATCATGCCTTACCTACCGGGGCGAGGTAGATGGTAAACTGGTTGTTGCCGTCAACTTTAAGCAACTCGTCCATCGCCTCCTGATCATAGGCGGCAATGGCGCAGGTTCCAGCGTGAATAGCTTCGCATGCCAGATAGAGATTTTGGCAGACATGACCGGCATCGAGCAGGATAACCCGGTGGGCAGCCTGCAGATAGCGCCACTCCATACGATAGGGTACGGTAGTCCAGACAAACACCACGGCGCTGTCGGCGACAAAACGCTGGCCAAATACGGCCCGGCTCAATCTTTTTTTCAGATCGTTGTCGGCAGCATATGCCAAGACCAGTTCATGAGAAAGCGGCAGGTACCGATAGAGTCCTGGTGATATTTTCTCCACTTTATCGACAAACAGGTACGTTTCAAAACTGTGTCTGGCTCCGGCTGATGGTACCGTGCGAAAATGCGGCGGTTCCTTTCCCGGGTTTCTTACCCCCTGGGTTGCCCATAGAAGAAATGCCAGTTCTTCGACACTCAGATATTTCTTGCTATAGTTTCGTCTGCTTCTTCTCTCACGAATAGCGTCTGCCAGCTTTGTTTCGTTCAAAACCGCCTGCCAGGATTCCCTGCCCGGCAGACTTATCCGGGATAACTGTTCATCAACCGCTTCTTCCATAAGTGGATTGGCTATTCCCCGGTGCTGATCACTTTGCCGAAAATCGATCGTTTTCCGGATGCTGTCTTTCAAGAAATCACGGTACAATTGCATATCAGCCATAGCTCTGCTCCTTCTCCTCTTGCTGCAAAGTTACTGTCACTCCCCAACTATTTTATTGGCAAGAGCCTGGCGAATTTTCACAGCCAGCTCCTTTTTTAGAAAAGGTTTTTCGATAAAATCGATGTTTGCATCTATAGGACAGTTTTGTGTTTCAATAACAATCCTACCGACTCCGGCACGAGCGTCCCGGGCATTAACACACAAATTGACCAATATCTGGCTGAACTGTGTGGGATCAGTCTTAACCGGCCAAAGATCTCCGCCCAACTCTCTTTAACGACCCAGTTGAATTTTCTCCCCAGCCGCTGTTCGACCAGACGCAGATAATCGGCGCTCATTCCTGATGGTTTGCCGTACTGATCAACAAATTCAACCGGCGGCCAGCAGGATCCAGGACAACACGAATGTGAGGGTGGGCGTGCAGCCAGGCCAGTTCGCTTTGGGTAAGTGATTTAAGAAAGTGTTCGGATCCAAGGCTGGAGAGAGATGTGTCGGCCAGGCCATCTACTGCCCCGGATGACAGAAAGGATCCTGTCATCATTGAGATCATCGCCACCCAGAGCCACAAGGCAGTAGTCTTCTTGTTTCCATTCATGCAAACGGCCTTTATCAATAAAGGGACAGGATCAACGGCCTCTTCACACGAGTTCCTTATAATAGATATAATCATAAATTACAGGACCGTGCAAAAAACAAACGATGGAGCCGGGATAATGTCGCTTATGACAACTTTGAAATAGTTGGAAGTGAAGAGGACAACAAAGAAAGCGTTGCAAAATTGAGTGGTGAAAAGGAGGAGTAAAACAGGAGAACAGAGAAAAAAAATCCCCCGCATAAACCGGATTCTCACGGTTCATGCGGGGGTACGGATTATGGAACAGATGCAGTAGAGATTATCTCCAGACCCATTCGGTTTTCAGGTCAAGCTTTTTCTCTTCTTTGTGGAATACTACTTCATTGCCATCGAATTCACCGAAAGGCAGATACCATAAAACAACGGAGACATTCAATTCGTCCTTCACCAGTTCCCTCTGACCCTTCTCGCCTTTGGCCGGATCTTTAAAAGGATAGGTGATTTCAAAAGTTTCATGTACTCTCGCCAGCGGAGGAATACTTGTTTCCCGCAGAAGCCCACTCTTTTCGTAAGGACCTCTACCCATCTCTTTGCCTCGTCCCATACGTCCAGGATACGGCATGTAAATTTTTTGACTCTTTATAGATCTCTTTATCATCAGTTGTTTTCGCGGTCACTTCCAGGACCAGCCGGTTTGGAGTAGGTCAGCCGTCCGGGATGCCATGTCCCGTCTTGTTGTAGATTTCAACATTGACGATACCGATAGGCAGAACCCCTTCTTCTTTATTTTTACGCCAGAACAGGGATCTTCCTTCGACGTTGACATCGACCGCCATTTTCCGCATGGTTTCATCGCGGTAGGATTGCATATCATGTCCGAGTTCGGACTTGACCATATGGCATTCCTGACACGTTTCACTGCCGCCATGGGCGTAATAGGCAAAAAGATAGCTGCCGTAAATCGTGGCGCACTGGGACGGATGATCAAGTTCAAAATTTGGTCCCTGTCCGTGACACTGCCCGCAAAAAATAGATTCATTGATGGCCGGTGCTACCGCCATCTTGGGATGGCTCTCATCTTCATGATCACCTTCCTGGAACCATATACCGTGTCAGGCTGCGGATAGCCATCGGCATACTTGTGAATAATCGCCATTTTATTATGACAAACCATACAGCCGATATTCAGGCTGGCGATAGTCTTCTCCAATTTTTCCGCTTTGTCGTATTCTTTATCCTTGCTTGCCTGTCTGCCAGCCGCGGATAGTTGCAACGATCTCCCGGGCAACGTCATCGGTTGCTTCATCAAGCTGCGGCAGATGGCATTTCATACACATCATCAGGCTCTCCACGGTGATGTCGGAATCCTTTTTGACCCCGGAATAAGGGAAGAGCATCAAGACCTTTATCAATAGCGGTAATAATGGTTGGCGCGGTACGAGGCGAGCCAAGAATTGATTTGGAGTGCAGCGACTCCGACCATTCGTCATGCGTATCTTCATGACATTCGATACACTTGCTGGAATCGTATCGCGCAGCAAGTTCTGCAATAGTTTTCGCCTTGGGGAGTGGTTGCGGCTTTGGTCCTCCTTCACCAAAGGCACTCACTGACAGTAGCATGCATGCAGCAATGCATACAAAGGCAATTGGCCAAGCATTTTTCATGTTTCCTCCTGTAGGTTAGGGTTAACAATCTATTACTTCTGACCACTCAATTAAAAGCTTATACTCTGCATAATTGCTACTGTATTTACCTAACGAAGTCAATTACAACTGTGCTGCATAAAATAGAATTCTTACTATACGTGGGCAATCAGCCAAGGAGGACAAGCCCTGCCACCCAGGAGAGCTGCTCAGCATCGTCGGCTGGGTTCCCGGCGAAAAGAGTAGTTGACCAGCCGGCAGCTTGCATCAACTCGCCGACGTTCACACCATAGCCGGACATTGATGGTCGGGCCTGCTCCGGATAGCGACATGGTCCTTCTCCGGCGATCACCCGGCAATGTGGTTGATCAGCGCAAAAACTGGCTTTACAGGAACCTCCGGCAAAACCGGCGGCACTCGCAAAACCGATCCTTGTTGCTTCAATCTCGATTGCCGCAGTAATTTCATGCAGCAGTCGCATTACCTCAGGCCGGTCTTCGCCATGCAGCGAGGAAGATTGGATTTCAATGCGAAACACTATGGCATGCCTGCTGGACTGCAGCAATTTCCTGAAACCGGCGGGTCCGGAAACATAGGGAGGGCAACTCATGGACTGGCCCCAATATGGACATTTGGGATCACGGCAGAAATCGGCTAATCTATCCTCCACACCGATACTTTCCGGGGGCAGACGTCCTGCCCGGGTCGCGCCGGCATGTTCGGCAAATTGCAGCAAGGCATCGATCTTCTCTCCGTCCTGGTACGCACCCATAGTATTAAGCACTAAACGGCAAACTCATACTTTATGGAAGGATGGTGCTGATATCCTGCCAGCTCAAAGTCATCGGTTGTCACCCAGGTCTCCAGATCGTGCAGGGTCTTAATATCCGGGTTTATCTTCAGTCTCGGCAACGGCAGCGGCTCACGTTTCATCTGTACATCACGTAAGAGTTCCAGCTGGTCTTCATAGACATGGACATTGACAATTTTATGGAAAGCTTTTGCCGGCTTGAGACCGGAAATCTGGGCCATGATCATCAACAGCCAACCAACCTGCACCTGGTTAAAACCGTGGCCCAAGGGCAGGTCGTCGGAACGCTGATAAGATGTCAGATACAACTTCCCGCCCAGGATGCTAAAGGTATGGGTGTGCATGCAGGAGTTCAAACAGGCCCGGTCCCGCTCACCGGGATTCATAAAGGTCATGATCTCGCTTCGGTTATCAATGCCCTGGCGCAGATCATTATAAACGTTCTGCAGCTGATCGACGGGCTCACCTTCCGGATTGCGCCAGCCCCGGCCCTGGGCCCCATAGCAGCGGCCCATATCGTCAGGCCCTTTGCGAAACGGATTAGACAGCCATTCTGAATTTTCATTGGCATTGGCATTCCAGGTATTACAGCCGATCTTTCTAAAATCGGCCGCACTGGTATAGCCCCTCAGATAGCCGAGCATTTCGGCGATGGCCTGTTTCCAGAAAAGCTTTTTAGTGGTTAATACCGGCAGCAATCCATCGCTGACATCATACTCGAGATCGGCGTTGATGACGGTCAGGCAGCGCTTGCCGGTTCGTCTGTTTTCCACCCATTCACCTTCTTCAATGACCCGGCGACAGAGCTCTAAATATTGTTTCATGCTGGCCTCCCCCATAAACAACATAAAAAATACAGGAAAATATTTTTAAAACTACTAAAGTATAGCAAATTTGTAAACGTCCACCAGAACACTTTAATTAAATAGAAAACGATGAAACAAATATCGGTTTTTGATGCATCCCCCAGACCAACCGAAGTACCTTTGGCCGAAAAAGTCAGGCCGCAGACCCTTGCGGACATAAAGGGCCAGGATAAACTTCTCGCTGCCGGCGGCGCCCTGCGTCGCATGATTGAACAGGATGAATACAGTTCTTTTATTCTCTGGGGTCCGCCCGGAACCGGTAAGACCACCGTGGCCAAATTTATTGAATCAAAGACACGACACACCTTTTGTGCCCTCAGTGCCGTTATGAGCAAAATAGGCGACGTCAAGGTGCTGATGGAGGGAGCACAACAGATTCATCGGCTGGAAAACCGCAACACTATCGTTTTTGTCGATGAGATCCACCGTTTCAACAAATCGCAGCAGGATGCTTTTCTCCCCTATGTCGAATCGGGTTCGGTCATTCTCATTGGCGCTACCACGGAAAACCCTTCTTTTGAAGTAATTCCCGCCCTGCTTTCCCGGTGTCATGTCTTTGTCCTGGAATCATTGCCGGAAATGCATCTTCAGACTATTCTGGCCCGAGCTTTACCGGAAATCCCCAAGAGACTGACAATTGACGATAATGGACTGCAGCTGCTGGCGCAAAAAGCCGGCGGGGACGCCAGAAGAGCCCTCAACGACCTCGAGCTGGTCGCAAGAAATGCCGAGATTGGCGATCATATCACCCGAGATTTTGTTGCGGGATCAATAAACAAAAGATCGATGTTCTACGATAAGCGGGGCGAAGAACACTTCAACCTGATCTCCGCCCTGCAGAAATCAATTCGCGGCAGCGATCCCCAGGCGGCACTCTACTGGCTGGCCCGAATGCTCGAGGCCGGTGAAGATCCGCTTTATATCACCAGAAGATTGGTACGCATTGCCTCCGAAGACGTGGGTCTGGCCGATCCCCAGGCGATAGTCCAGGCAATGGCGGTAAAAGAGGCAGTTCATTTTCTTGGCATGCCGGAGGCGAACACCGCACTCAGCCAGTTAACCGTCTATCTCGCGGCAGCCCCGAAAAGCAACGCTCTGGAGACAGCCTACAACAACGCCAAGGCCGATGCAGAACAGACAAGCCACCTCAAAGTGCCTCTGGCAGTGCGCAACGCCCCGACCAAGCTGATGCAAGAGCTGGGCTACCATAAAGGGTATCGCTATGCCCATGACTATGAAAACCATTACAGTTATCAGAAGTATTTCCCAGACCAGATGGCCGAAAAAAACTACTATCAGCCATCACAATTTGGTTTTGAAAAAGAGATCCAAAAAAGACTTGAGTGGTGGAATGCTCTGAAAAAACGCCAGCTCAAAGAGGAGCAGGATTCTTCTTAAAGAAAAATGACCGCATCGTAAAAACTCAGCCGGCGAAATTCCTGACAACTCCACTGCTTGTCATTTGCCATTCACCGCAATTCATGGTACAAACTGGCGACATAATATACTGAAACCATAACAGATACCTGATAATTTTCAACAACTCCCCTACTCCATGACTTTTCTCTACGACAGGATCACCTACCTTTTCGACCCGCTGCATCACCTGTGGGAGCATGAGAAGATGCATCGAAAAATTTCTTTTGCCCTGGTGCTTTTTTTTCTTTGCAGCATCATCAGCATCGAATTGAATCGAAGCAATCTGCTGCCCGCTCTGTTTTCGTCGATGGTGCCGAGAAACCATTTTTTCGCCATCCAGGCAGCCTTTACCGTCGTCCTCATCCTCGAGGTGATCAGCCTGGTTTTCACCATTCCCTGTTCGTTTAGTCGCTCAGTCGGCAAACAATTCGAGATCCTCGCTCTCATTCTTATGCGCAATGCTTTTAAGGAACTGTCGCACTTTCCGGAGCCGATAACCTTCATCGGCAATGAACAGGGCGTGTTAAACATTCTGTACAATGGCTTCGGGGCTTTGCTGATCTTTGCCCTGCTTGGTTATTATTATAGGGTTCAGGCACGTACCACCGACGACAAAATGCAGCCGACCGATCTCTATATCTTTGTCGCCGCCAAGAAGGGGATCGCCCTGGTGTTGCTGTCAATTTTCATTTTCATGGGTATCAACAGCGGTATCGCAACATTGGCCGGCATTGCACACGCGGATTTTCTCCATGGGTTTTATACCTTGCTGATCCTCACCGACATCCTGGTGGTGTTGATCTCACAGTGCTTTCAACCTTCTTTTTATGCTATTTTTCGCAATTCAGGATTTGCCCTGTCAACCCTGATTATCCGTCTTGCCCTGGCTGCACCGCCTCTCTACAATGCCTTGCTCGGTCTTGCGGCGGCACTCCTGGCCATTTTGCTGACAATTGTCAGCCGTTCCTTATTCTTAAAGAAAAAATAACCGCATTCCCTATTGCCGGACCCCGATATGCAGGATGCCGCAAAAAGGCGGAAGACAAAACAGCTTCGATGCAGTTGAAACGGTTACGATTATTTGTAATGGTTCACTGGAAACAGTAAAATGCCGGCACAACTCGAAACTATGAACGTTTATGATTATTTTACGCGGCACCATGTGTTATCGGTGATGACATAATGTGGTCGAAAATTTTTTTTGTAACTCATGGCCGGAATCGAATCAATGAGATAACCGAGGTAGAGATATTCAACATCCCATTCCAGGCATAAAGCAACCAGTTGCAGGATATTATAAGTGCCGAGACTGCGTCGGAACTCATCAGGATCAAAATAAAAGTAGACGGCATTCAGCCAGTTATAACCGATATCAACAATTGCCGTACCAACCAGACGACCATTAACCCGGTATTGCAGTTGAGCACTATTGACGATGGTATTAAGAAAGAAGTCCCGATAATATCCCGAGGCATTGTTATTTTCTCTCGGGTAGCGATTTTGCAGAAATTTTTCGCAAAGCTCAAGCGTCTCCCGATCAGGATACAGTGGTAAAATAGTCATCTCCACGTCCTGATTTTTTTTTACCGCCCGGCGTTGATTACGATTCGGCCGAAATTCTCCAGGATGCAGGCGGATTGGGATACAGGCGGAACAATTAGGACACTGCATATTATACAGACAGTTGCCGTTCCGCCGATAGCCGGCTGTTAAGAAAAGTTCCATCGCCCGCTCACTAAGCGGCGCAAAAGTGGCCTGGTGGAACCTTGCTACACAAGGCAAACCATACGGACATCGAATGTCGATGGAAATAAAAAGATGTTCAACCCGGGAAATAAGCGATAAAAATTCCGCTCGGCATTTCTCGTCATAGCTAAATGTGACATCTCTCATAGTTTTTTACACCTTCTATACCAAGCCTTGATCGAGCATAGCATGCACTACTTTAACAAATCCGGCGATATTCGCTCCGGCCACATAATTGCCCGGATTTCCATATTCTTCAGCAGCATCCAGGCACGTCTTGTGGATCGATTTCATGATCTGTTTCAGCCGGTCATCGACCTCTTTTCTGGGCCATGAAAGACGCATGGAGTTTTGCGCCATCTCCAGCCCCGAAACTGCAACCCCACCTGCATTGGCAGCCTTGCCGGGGGCGTAGAAAATTTTACGCTCATGAAATATATCCACCGCATCCGGGGTTGTCGGCATATTGGCCCCCTCGCAGATGAGTTGGACGCCGTTATTGACCAGGTGCTGCGCATCGACCGCATTTATCTCATTTTGGGTGGCACAGGGAAAACCGCAATCGGCTCCATGGTCCCATAAAGGATTATAGCCAAGCGAGGGGTTCACCGGGGTGTAGACAGCACTCGGGTAGTGTTCGACATATTCGCTTATCCGGCCCCGGCGGATGTTTTTCAACTCTTTAACAGAGGCCAGTTTTTCCCGGTCAATCCCCTGTTCGTCATAGATATAGCCGGAGGAATCGGAAAGAGTGAGCACCCTGCCGCCAAGCTCAATGATTTTTTCCACGGCATACTGGGCGACATTACCCGAGCCTGACACGAGACATCGTTTGTTGTCCAGGTTGTCTCTTCGGGTCAGGAGCATTTCCGCAGCAAAATACACCGCTCCGTAGCCGGTGGCCTCGGGGCGAATCAGACTTCCGCCCCAGGCAAGGCTTTTTCCGGTAAGCACCCCGGTGAATTCATTCTTCAGCTTCTTATACATGCCGAACAGATAACCTATCTCCCGTGCACCAACGCCGATATCACCGGCAGGCACATCGGTATTGGGGCCAATATGCCGATAGAGTTCACTCATAAAGGATTGGCAGAATCGCATCACTTCGTTATCTGACTTGCCTTTCGGATCAAAATCCGAACCGCCCTTACCGCCGCCCATAGAGAGAGTGGTCAGTGAATTCTTGAATACCTGTTCAAAAGCCAGGAATTTCATTATACCGAGGTTAACCGAGGCATGAAAGCGCAATCCCCCTTTATAAGGACCGAGTGCGCTGTTCATTTCCACCCGGTAGCCCCTGTTCACCTGTACCTGACCGTCATCATCCATCCACGGTACCCGAAATATAATAATTCTTTCGGGTTCGGTTATTCTCCTTAAGATTGACTGCTGCCGGTATTCAAGATTACGGTCAAGGACCGGTTTGACGCTTTCCACCACCTCCTGCACGGCCTGGTGGAATTCATGCTGTTCCGGGTCCCGATCAATGATCTGAGCAATTATATCGTCCATTAGCATTCTCCTGGTAAACTAGAGCGTTGATTCCATACCTCTCTTCCCTCTATGGTACAGATCATTGTACATGGTTTTTCCATTTGGAACAGAACACTTTCTGCTTTTATTCCATCACACTTCAAGACAAATGGCTTTTCCAGCCGAACATGGTGCACATATAGTCCTTTTTCGACCAGAGGCTGCTCTTTGAGCCATTGCCAGTCAAGATAATCAGTCTGGTATCCACCATCCTGCCGGCCATTTTCATGCAAGCTCAGATAAGGTATGCCAAGAGAGGTAATGTTTTGGAAAAAATGCGTTCCCTGCGATGGATCGGCCCTGATCTTGTCACTCTGCACCTCGATGATCGCCGCCACTCCGGAAATATCTCCCCACTGGACAGGTATACCAAGCCAAGGGTCGGCAGATCCCCACCTTCCCGGGCCAATGAGCAAAAATGGCTTATTTTCGCCGACCAGTCGACGATTCATCCACCCGATCTCTTTGGCCATCTCCATAGTTTTCGCCCCGTCAAATGACTCTGGGCAGACGTAGATGATATCGGCCATGTTCGAAAAACTGCCATGGCCAAGAGATTTGCCGACATGACAGAAAGCACTTTCTCTCTCGTGATCGCAGATCTGAACATCAGCCATATCACCACCGGTTACCATCGGTCGCACCTGCAAAAAATAGAAAACTGATTTTCCCAGCTCCGGATGCAGGCGCAGCGCAAACTCGATTTCCACCTCCCCTCCCATGCCCGATTTACTGGTCTTGATTAATTCCGCCAAAATTTCACCCAGCGGAAAACTGGAGTATTTCAATAAATGGGCAAAGGTCATGATCTTCACTCCCGGCAAACAGGCATCGCGGACCCTGTCTTCGTCGGCAATATATGTCGATGCCAAGAGAGTTACCGGCAGTTCTTTTTCTGCTTCCTGCACGGTGCGCTGCACCAGATTAGAACTGTCTCGCTGCAGACATCGACCAGGCTCCATATTCAAGGCATAAAATTCGCGCTGACTGTACTTCAACATGTTCTCTACGCTAGAAAACTGGATCTGTTTTTTTGGTTTTGCCGGAGAAAACCAGAGCGACTTGCCCCCTTCTACCACGGTCTTGCCGATCCCCATGGCAATATGGGCAATACCCTCATCAGCATTCAAGCCCATGACCGGATAAAAATTATGTGACTGGGCAACGCCCGAGACAGCCGGATAAAAATAGCTGCCATATTGATCGCCGACCAGCTGCTGGATAATCACCGCCATCGAGTCTTCCCGACCGTACCCGGTCGCCTTGGAAAAGGCGATGGGCCCTTCAAACCAGGTCGATGCATATACCAGTTTGATAGCGCTTTCCAGCTGGCCGAGTCTTTCATTAAAATCAGGGTTATTGTTGGCCAGAAAATAGGTGGAATACAGGCCGGCATAGGGCTTAAACTGGCCATCTTCCAGCAGACTTGAAGAACGAACGGTGAGGGGATGCGCTGTTTTTCGCAAGAAAGCCTGAAGTTCCTGCCTGAGCCAGGCCGGTAACGGGGCATCGAGGAAGATATCGGCCACCTGATCGTCAGCCATAAATTTACAGAAATGAAGCTTATTTTCCGCCACAAAAGCATCGAACCCGTCGGCGGTAATGACACAGGTCTTCGGAATGGTGACCACATGCGTCGCCAGAATGGAATGGTCATGATGGGCACCCTGCAGACAGGCCCACATAAACGCTATCCCTCGCGCTTTTCCACCCATGGACCCGTTACCGATTTTCACGAAATCCATGATATCGGGAGCATAGAAATCCGGGGAAAACTTGACGACTACACCCTGCTGCCGCAATTTACGCAGCGAATGGACTTTATCAACCAGATCCGCCCGAAGAATTTCCAGTTTATCGGTATCCGGCATAGAATCATTGTGCAGCTTACGGGCCAGGATGACTTCTGCCCTGGCCATGACCCAGTTGGAAAAATGGTTTCTTTTGCTGTGATACTTAAGAGATTCATCGGGGATAACTTTCAGCTGGCTTTCAAATTCGGCTAAATTTGAGGCATGACCTATGGCCGTGCCATCGGGCATCCGAAAAATGAAATCGCCAAAGCCAAGGTAGATCAAAAAAAAGTTACGCAGTTCGTCTCGCAGGACCTGGGAATTTTTATCGATAAATACCGCCGGAATCCGCTCAGCCTCCGCTCGATTTTTTTGTTCAGTCGATACCATCAACAGCGGCACATCCTGGATTTCACTGCGAACAGATCTCAGGAAATCAAAGCCGGCGGTGGCATCGGCCTGGTTGCCTCGCCTGAAAGTCGCATCGGAGATTACAGCAAAGACATAAGGTTTATAGGTTTCATATAATTGCTGCGCTTCTTCATAGTTTTTCGCCATCAGTATTTTAGGTCTGGCCCGCATCCGCAGCAGACGGTGCCGCTCATTGAGACTTTCATCGAGCACAGATTGGGTCTGACGCACCACCTCATTGTAAATGAGAGGCAGAATAAGCGAGCGATAGAACGGCGAGTCTTCAACATAGATGATGACCCGCACCATTGCCCGTTTGGTGTCCATTGCCACATTTCGATGATCTTCGACATTTTTGATTATGGCAAGCAGCAGATCCGCCTCACAGCACCAGATAAAAATCTTATCGACGCCATACCGGTCTAATCTGTCAGGAAAAGTTGAGCGCATGTTATGAGCGACAAGAATAACCGGCAGATCGGGTTGGATCTTTTTTATGGCAGTGCCCAGCGAAAAGGCGTCCATTCCGCCGAGAAAAGGCATGGTTATCACCAAATCGAACTTTTTCCGGGCAATCAGTTGAAGTGCCTCAACAGCTGATGAAACCCTGTTGATCTTCGGTGGCTTACTGAGATTCAGGCCATGGTATTCGTTGATAAGGCGGGTCGCAATACTGCCGTCCTCTTCCATAATGAAGGCATCATACAGACTGGAGATAAGAAGAATTTCCTGTACTTTGAAGGGCATGAGGTCATGAAAAATTTTGAAATGGGGATCAAAATCGGCAGTAACCTCGTTGGCATCAGTATCAATAGACATTGTTTCCCTGCATAAAAATGCATCATTTATCTTAGGGCAAACCTGTGCCTTCTCTTCTTTATTGTAAGTCTGTTCCTCAGAAAAATAAAATAGAATCAGAGATAATCAACAAAGAGATAGGCGGCAGGGAACCAGCTGACCACTACCAGAAAAAGACAGAGCAGAATAAGACTCAGACGAAGAGCTGCTTTTTGAAAGGAACATAAGGGTTGCTGGAGGCTGGAAATCGTTGAAAAAAGAGCTGTCAATCCCGTACTCATGCCGAGAAAAGTGGCCCCGAAAAGCGTTGTGTAGATGAAATAGCCGATAAAATGATACTCTTTTTTCAGGATATCGAAAGGACAGCGGTGAAAAGGCATACCGTAGATATACGAAGAAATTACCGTCGTAATAACCAACAGGGACACAAAGAAAAAAATCAGCCAGAGCAGACTGAAAAAGACACCGCTCATCTTCTTGCTTCTAAGAGAGCCTCGAGAGATCTTTTTCAGCAAAACAACAGTGAGACCGGATAACAAAAGGGCCAGACCATAAAAAAAGGCCATGACCTGGCGAGCCGGAACCGGCCCGATAAGATTTTTGCCGTCACCGGTCGCCTGGCTGAAAATCACCCCACAGCAGGAGGTGATAATATCCGGTTTCAGCTGCGTCAGATAGAGCAGCAGCAGAACTAAATCGAGAACCAGGAGCGGCCCCAGAAAAAGGGCATACCAGAACTTCATTCTGGTTAAGGGCAGATACTCGGAGCTCATGTCCAGACGGTGCAGAACAATCCAGAAACCATACAGGAATATGCCGAGAATCTTCACCAGTAAAAGAGGTATTCCGTATCCGTTGGCGAGAAAGGCCCCGGTAGCGCACATCGCCCCGATGAGGGTCTCGGCAAATTTGTCGGCTGCCAGAACCAGAATAAAGAGGGAAACCAGCTGCAGGACCATGCCGTACTCCATCAGCAGTGCTGATAACCAGGTCTCGTTTTCCAGCTGGATCTGTCTTGCGGTATCGGCCTCGGTATCCCAGAACCGCAAAATCCGGATGGCTGTCTGCATCGTTCCTCCGGCCAGAAATAACGCAGCGGCTGACATGACGATCAGGGTAATAGACCAGGAATTAAGGAGCATAGGAGCCTCAACCGAGCGGCGGATGAAGCTGGACCGTCCCGCCTCTCACCTCAATTATCCTGGCCATTGCTGGATGGGCACTGACAATTGGGTCATGGGAGGTAACAATTACGGTCCGCCCCTCATCTTTCAAGGCGGCCAGCATATCCATCACCTCCAGTGCCAGTTTTCCGTCAAGATGGGCGGTGGGTTCGTCGGCGAGAATAATCGGCGGGTCATTGACCAGAGCCCGGGCTATGGCCACCCGCTGCAGTTCCCCGCCGCTCAATTGGTTGATTGAAAAATTTTTCCGATGACTCAAGCCAAATTTTTCCAGCAGCCGGTCGGCTTTTTGCTCACGAACGCGAGGTGATATTCCCAGGGGGATAAGCGGGAGGGTGATGTTTCCCAGAACGGTCAGGTGGTCAATCATATTGTAATGCTGAAACACATAACCGATCAGTTCACGCCGGTAACGGGTGAGAAAATGATCCGGCAGGCGGGATATTTTTTTACCGCCAATCGTGGCTCGGCCACTGGTTGGTGCAAAGATACAGCCGATAATGGAAAGCAGCGTGGTCTTGCCCGAACCGCTTGGTCCCTGCACACAGATCATATCTTTTTGGGCAACGGTTAAACTGACATTATTCAGGGCAATTACCTCGTTGGCCTGGCCCTGATTGTAGATCTTGGTTACCGCCTGCAGTTCAATGAAGTTACCAGGCATATCAGATCACCGAATCAACTCGCACCGTCGCCGCCCGCCAGGCAGGAACGGCCGTGGCACAGAGATACGGGACAACCGACAGGGAAAAAACCAGCAGCAGATCAGCAACCGCCAAGGGAGGCGCCAGAGAAAAAACGGGCCGAACAACCGACCAGCCAAGAAAAATCGGCCGGAACAGAGCACCATCCCACAAGACGACATGCACCCAGGCTAATAGATATCCGCTGAAAAAAGCCAAAAGTGCGACCGACAAAGATTCGCAAAAACGTAATAAAATAATATCGCCGGTCTGCCAGCCAACAATCTTTAATATCCCGACCTCCTTTATCTCTTCCTGGGAGAGACCGGACGCCTTATCCCAGCCCAGAATGACGAAGGCAGCCAGGGCAGTTAACAGACAGATAGTACCCAGCCCGCTGCGCCAGTTAAAAACCACTTTATAGGTTTTAAGGATCTGGTTCCTGGTAATAACCCGGCTTCCCGGCAATTTTTCGCTTATTTTTGCGGCAACTGTGTCAATTTCGTTGGGATTGGCCACAGAGACCAGCAGATCCGTGACAATGCCATCGGCAATGGCAAAAAGATCGCGCGCGTCAGCCAGATGCATGAGAATCAGGTCTGCGGTGAGAATATCGCCTGTTCCGGCAAAGGTGCCAACTGTCGCGAAAGAGATCTGAGTGAGATCGGGTCTGAATAAAGTAAAATTATTTCGGGTGCCAAGCTGCAAATGCCGGCGGACATTGGCACTGATGACCACTTGCCCGCGCTTATCGGCGGCAGGCAACCGCCCCTCGGACAATCCGAAAAGGTGGGGATCAAGAGATTCTTTCATCAGGGCCGGCAAGCCAATGACCGTGTAATTCGCCCCATTGCTCTCATCAAAATAATAGCCCCAGATCCGCTCGTCTATTTTCTTAATACCAAAAATTGCATCAAGTTGGGTTCTTGCGGAAGAGGCAATTCCCACCTGCCTGCCTGCCGACATCTGCTGCACGGTAATATCCGGTGCCGTCGCCAGTATCGTCTGCGCTGCTTCGGTCAATGCCCTGCTTACCAGCTGAAAGGAGGAAAAGAAAAAGATGACCAGGGTAAAGATAATAAAGACGCTCACATTCTTGAGGGATTTTCGACGCAGGGAGTACAGCGCGTAATCAAGAATATTCAGTAGTCGGCCCACCCCGTCTTTTGTCATGAACTAACGGACCGGGGCCCAGAATAAAGTGGAGGGGAAATGATCAATTGCACCGGGATGGTCCATCGATACCACCACCGGATCGCTGACTGCCGGATGACGGGTATAGCGCGCCTCGGTGGACAGGGCTAAGTCGGACAGACCAAGGCTTGCAACCACTCCTTGGAGTAATCGGAAACTCTCCTCCTGCTCACCTCTTTTGGTGCGCACCGAGTGGGTAACAGCGCCACCCAGCACAACCAGGATCAGCAACACCATCAATAAACCGGTAGAAGGTCGCATGCTCAGTTTGTTTTCGGCATCACATTGTCGTGCATCGTATGCGCTTTCATTTTATCACCTTTCATCTTATGGCCTTTTCTTAATGATTCGATGATATCCGGAGTGATTTCAGAAAAGCTGTATATCATCTTACCGTGATGATCTTTGAGAAAACTCTCAGCTCCAGCCTGACTGTCAAAGGGAATAAGCTCATGGCCCATTGGTCCGTAGACGTCACTGCCCAGCACATAAATTGCTTTTTTGCCATCAGCCCATTTCTGGCTGTAATAGTCTTTCACAAAAATCTCATCTACAGTAACCCCCGCTGCAGCCCCATACTGCTGTGGTGCAAAGTAAAAAGCCATCATGTCCTTTACCCCGTCAAAGGTCTCGGCGCTGCCATCGGACATATTGACCTGGGTCAGCCATTGCTGATACTTTGCCACAAACATCCCGCATACCGGGCAGCGACTCTGCTCAGTGACATTTTCTCCCGCTTTGGGTCCAGCACCATTACCGGTCTGAGCAAAAGTGACCAAGAGTACCAGAGTTATCGCTGCCAGCCAGTTTTTCATTGTCTGCCTCGTTAGTTGGGTGATCATAGTAAATCATTGTCCTGTTGGTGATCAGTAACCAAAAATTTCCTGCATTTCCGCCTCGCCTACCCCGCCAAGAAGAGCCGCCAGTATCTTCCGGTCCGGACCTATAAAAACGGTCTGCGGGTAAGCACGAATACCATACAGATCGGCAAGCTTCGCCTGTTTATCGAGAGCAACCGGAAACACAAGGTCCAGGTCCTTGACAAAAGCTTGCAGGTCTTGTTCTTTTTCATAAAAACTTCCTATATAGAGGACCTGCATCCCTTGATCTTTATGGGCATTATAAAATTTTGTGAATGCCGGGGTATCAGCCCGGCAAAAACGACAATTGGTTTCAAAAAAGCGCAGGATAACCGGACTTCCTTGTAAACTTGACAGGACAACCACCTCGCCATTTAAATCCTTAACTGCAAAATCAGGAGCTATATCGCCAAGTTGCAGTGATTTTGATTTTTCTTCCTGGACACAGCCAAACAACAGGAAAACCAAGAACAGAAGACAAAATCTGGTCAAATCAGTTTTTATTTGCATAACTCGTCATCAACTTCCATCTCGGTGTTTGCATAAGGAACGGGTTGTATGTTACTGTGTGGCATTACAATAAGGAATAAGCCGCTGATTACCTGACAGCATAATTGCACAGACCGCAAACATCAATCTTTTACCCGGAAAAAAACGCTATGGACAGCCATGAATTTGTCGATATCAGAAAAAAATTGGCCAAGACCCAAAAAGATCTAGCCAGTCTTTTAGGAGTATCTCTCAAGGCAGTCTGCAGCTATGAGCAGGGCTGGCGGACAATACCCGGCCACGTGCAACGACAGATAATTTTTCTGCTGGCAAAAAAGTTCAGCATGTCCGGGCAAACTGCCAACTGCTGGGATATTCGCCATTGTCCGGAAGAAAAAGCGAAGCAGTGCCCAGCCTGGGAATTCGGCGCAGGAAATTTATGCTGGTTTATTAGCGGAACAATTTGTGGCAACATTACCCATACGACATGGGAGAAAAAGATGGCAACGTGCAAACAATGCGAGGTAATGCAAGACATCCCCTTGTGACGGCCTTCTGTCCTCATAAAACGTTGCCATTTTTTATTTTTTTTTCAGAAAACAGTCACCATAATATTGCAACTCAGCAATTGATTCCCTGATATCGTCATAAGCGCGGTGCCTGCTCTCTTTTTTGAAAAGTGCCAGCTCAGGGGCCCAACGCTTGGCCAACTCCTTGATGGTACTGACGTCGATATTTCGGTAGTGAAAATAACACTCCAGTTCGGGCATAAACCGAGAAAGAAAGCGGCGATCATGCCAGACTGAATTGCCGCACATCGGCGAAACCCGATGGTCAACCCACCGGCGCATAAAGTCAAGAGTCTCCAACTCTGCCTGCCGGCAGGTATAGGCGCTCTTGCGGCACCGCTCAATCAACCCGGACTGCCCATGATGCAGACTATTCCAGGCATCCATTGCCGCCAGCACCTCTTCCGGCTGATGGATGGCTATGTCGGGGCCTTCGGCCAGGACATCCAGCTGGGAATTGGTGACGATCATTGCCAACTCCAGAATCCTGTCCGTAAAGGTATTCAGCCCAGTCATTTCCAGATCGATCCACACCAGATTACCGTTGTCTTTCATAGAGGTTCTATCCTTTAACACAACCACAATTTTATGGTGTCGTAAAAAGTCTTCATCCGAAGTCGGAGTTTATACCCTGCTGTAAAGGGTGCTTATCTGCTTCGTTATATCAGTTAGAGAAAAATCGGGCACACATCTTTTGAACAAATATCGACCTTCCCCTCGGTGATCAGATACACGCAGGCATCAACACTCGGCGCGTGATAGAGCGTTCCCCTGCCCGAACGGATAGCGTCAAGGGCATTGTCTATGCCGAGCGAGGCGCGGTACGGGCGATGAGAGGACATGGCTTCCACCACATCGGCCACGGCAATAATCTTTGCTTCCAGGAGGATGTCCTGGTCGGTGAGCTCACGAGGGTAACCCGAACCATCCAGATGTTCATGGTGCTGGTAGACAATTTCCGCCACCGGCCATGGAAAATGGATATTTTTTAAGATTTCATATCCCACCTCGGAGTGGCATCTAACGATAGCCTTCTCCTCCTTGCTGAGTCTTGATGGTTTGGCGAGATAGTCGGAAGGCAGGGTTATTTTGCCGATGTCGTGCAGCAGGGCGGCAATATGCAGGCCCTCGAGCTGCTGCGCCGAGAGGCCAAGTTCCTTGCCAATGGCAGAGGCCAAAAGATCAACGCGCAATTGGTGACCGGCAGTATAGGGATCGCGTTTTTCGGCGGTGGAAGACAGCGAGGTGACCGTTTCTTCCAGGCTTGCGTGCAGGTCATCGCGACTTTTCTTCAGCTCTTCCATGGCTACTTTTCGTTCCGTGATATCCCGGGCAATGCCCCGATACCCCAGGAAGGTTCCATGACCATCAAAAATGGGGACTGCATTGTTTTCCAGCACCACTATCTGACCATTTCTTCCAAGACAGATATTCTCCAGGCTGTTAATAGATTTCTGGTTTAGAAGCAATTCGTCAAAGACAGCAGCAAATGTTTTTGCCTGCCGGGGAGAAACGATATCCAAGAGGGTTTTGCCGAGGAGTTCTTCCGGCAGATAGCCCAGCAGACCTTGTACTCTGGGGCTGGAGTAGGTATATCGGCCGGTGCTGTCGGCTTCCCATATCCAGTCGCTGGTAGTCTCAATCAGGTTACGGTAGCGCTCTTTGCTTTCTTCAAGGGATTTCATCAGCCCTTCCCTTTCCTTAAAAATGCCTAATCGCTCCCGATCAGCGAGGATGGTCTGGCGGATGGAGTACAAGGAGAGAAGCGAGACCACCAGCAAAATACCCAGGGAAATCAGCGTCAGTTTCGTCCTGATTTTAGAAATCTCCGCATAGACATCATCGGTATACATACCGGTGCCAATGATCCAACCCCAGGGCTTAAAGCCTTTAACATAGGACATCTTCGGCGAGATTTTGGCAGGGTCGTCCTTCCACTGCCACAGATAGTCGACATACCCTGCTCCCTCTTGTTGAACCACCTTGACAAAATCGACAAAAAGGTATTTGCCTCTCGCATCCTTAAAATTGGTGACATCTTTGCCGTCCAGGTCCGGGCGGTAGGGGTGCATGATCACCCGCGGAACCATGTCGTTGATCCAGAAATAATCTTTTTTCTCCGGGCCATAACGAAGGTTATGAATCCGCAGAATTGCTCGTTTCTGAGCCTCGGCCCTGGTGAGTTCACCATTCTGTTCCCGCTCGTGATATGTGCCGAGCAGACTCCAGGTGGTCTCGGTCAGTTCCCGGATCATTTCTTTTTTCCTGGCCAGAAAGCTCTCTTCCAGCTGCGGCAGGAGAACGAAAAAAATAGCGGTGACAAAAAGAACAAGGGTGAGAAAAGCAGGCAGAGCTATGCGGCGTGAGGTCTTGTGGGATAGATCTGTAATTTTTTTTTCAAGCATGGCGACGCCCTCATTAAGAATGAACAGTGCCGGAGCACAGGCGCTTAGTTTCGGTCCATCATGGCAAGACATCCCTGATGCACTTTGCCAACCGCTTCGTGTCAAAAGGTTTAGTCAAATATTTTTTTATACCGATCCTTATCGCTTCTTTCTCAGTTATCTTTTTACTGTAGCCAGTACATAAAACAATAGGAATATCAGGTCTGATTTTCAACAATTGCATCGACAGCTCCACCCCGGACATCTCGGGCATACTCTGGTCGGTCACAACCACATCGAACGCTGCGGGGTTGGCCTTGAAAGTCTCCAGTGCATCCAAGCTGCTCAATCTAACAGTAACCGCATAGCCGAGTTGTTCAAGTATACGACCACCCAAAATTGCCAGCATCTCTTCATCATCGACAAAAAGAATCCGTTCATTTCCTTGTTTCTGCTGAGCCGAGGCCTCTTCTTTCTTGCTAGATTGAGCATTTTCCAGAGCCGGAAAATATATGGCAAATGTTGTCCCTTTGCCGCGTTCACTGTTTACCTGCAGAGATCCTTTATGGCTTTTGACAATCCCAAGTACTATTGACAGGCCCATGCCAGTGCCTTCATGGACTCCTTTGGTAGTGAAGAAAGGGTCAAATATTCGTTCCTGGATTTCTTGGGCAATACCGGTTCCGGTATCGGTGACACTCAGCTTGAGATGGCATCCAGGATACAGTCCGGGTCGTTGGACAACATCGCTTGCGGCAAGTGTAACCATCGTACAGGTAACCTTAAGCATTCCTTTTTCATCCATAGCATGCACTGCATTGGCAGAAAGGTTCATCAGCAGTTGGTGAAGTTGTGTCGCGTCGGCCATTATCAGACCACAATCTTCATCAAAATCCTGCACGATACTTACTGTTGTCGGGATGGTCGACCGAAGAAGCTGCAACGATTCCTTGATAACAAGGCACAGGTTCAGAGGGCTCAGTTCCTGGTCTGTCTGGCGACTGAAGGTGAGGATCTGCTTGACCAGCTTCTTTACCCGTTGGGACGCTAAGATGATCTGGTTGACACAATACGTTTCCGGATTTTCTTTTGGCAGGGTAAGCAATGCCATTTCTGCGTTGCCCATGATAATTGTCAGCATATTATTAAAATCATGCGCTATGCCGCCGGCCATGATGCCGATCGCCTCCATTTTCTGGGACTGCATATACTTGATTTCAAGTTCGTATTTCTCTTTTTCGGTTTTTTTGTGCAGCGATATATCTTTGGTGATCGACAGGATATGTGGTTTTCCTGCTAACTCAATAATGTTGGCAGATAAAAGTCCCGATCTTATTGAGCCATCTTTCATACGAAAACGGGACTCCAGATTTCTAACCAGGCCGTCCTGCTGTAATGCTTTTATCAGACGATTGCGATCCTCGGGAATATCCCAAATAGCAATATCGATAGAAGAACTGCCGATCACGTCCTCACGGGAATATCCGGTCAGTTCGGTGAAGCCAAGGTTGACATCCACATAGGTTCCATCCATTTTATTTATATTGATGGCATCAGGGCTGGTCAGAAAAGCCAGACGAAAACGTTCTTCTACTTCATGAAATTCCTTCTCGCGGAGTTTACGTTCAGTTGTATCGAAAAAGATCGACTGAAAACTGCCGTCAGGCATCATTTTTGTTCGCATTTCAATAAAAACTTCTGCGCCATCAGGACGAATAAGTACCCGTTCAGTCGCCACCTTCTCGCCTTTTCTTAAGAGATCAAAGCGAAAAGGAAATCTCTTCACGCTCTCTTCTGAAAAAGATATCCTACTGATATGCTGACCAATAAGCTCCTCCCTGGTTCTGCCCACTAAGGCACAGAAGTACTCGTTCACTTCAATAATATTGCCTTCCTGTGAACCAAGTACGAGACCACCCACAGCAAGATCAACAATCGTCCGAAACCGGCCCTCACTTGCCTGCAGCGATTCATCGGCTTTTATATTCTCGATAGCAAGAGCTACCAGTTCAGCGACAGAAACCATCAACTCAAGATCTATTTGATCGTAACAAGCAGGATCATGATAATTTTGCACTGACATCACACCGAGTATTTTCCCTTTAACCTGCAAGGGAACGCCCAACCAGATTTCTGCCGGGGTACAGGGAGGAAATATCAGCGTACTTTTTGCCCATTGCTCGAGCACCTGTTCTTTTTTAATCAAAAGTGGGCGTCCGGTACGAATGACTTCCGCTGTCAGCGAAGCTGTTTTACGAATCTCAAGAACGGGAGGAGAAGATGTATCAACCGTGTCGACAAAGTAAGGAAATGTTATGCTGTCGTGTACCGCGTCATAGAGAGCAATATAAAAATTGCTCGTGTCAAGAACCGGAATCAACGCAGCATGGACTGTTTGGAAAAATTCATCAAAGGTGGTAGAAATATTGACGGCTTTGGAAATTTTTAAAAGAGCTCCATTGAGTTTTTCAGTACGCTCACGCGTCGCTGCTTCTCGTTCCAGAATGTATATTTTCTGTTCCAGTTCTTCGTAGGTGGGTTTTTCGGCCATTTACTTGAGCTCACTTGCCTTGATTTTATAGCAACAGGGGTAATTCGACGGTATCTTGCTCTAGAATACATAGAATAATTGAAAGAACCTATAACAAATTAGTAAGTCCCCCGGACGACCTCTGGCAAACTGGAAAAACTCAAGCGACAATAAAGGGAAACACGTGGAAAAAATATTTCATGACAAACCGTTGCGAGAGTGGCTAGCCCAATGCCCTGTTCTGGAAGAAATCATCGCCACAAAACCGGTATTGTGGCTGAACCCGGAGATGAGATCTTTTTCCGAGGCTCAAACTGTCATGGTTTTTGATCGGGCGGATGTGCAAGATGCCGCTGATCGGCTGGAACGTTTTCGTCCCTATTTTGCCCGGACATTCCCTGAAACAGCACCAGCCGGTGGGCTGATAGAATCTCCTTTACAGCATATTGCGGCAATGCATACCGCAATCGAAAAGAACTATGCTGTTACTATTCCCGGCAGGCTGCTGGTAAAACTAGACAGCCACCTGCCCATCTCCGGCTCCGTCAAGGCCAGAGGCGGCATCTATGAAATCACTAAATTTGCTGAAAAGACGGCACTTACCGGCGGTTTTCTCAAAATAACCGATAATTATGCGTTGCTGGACTCAGCGCGATGTCGTGAGCTTTTCAGTCGATATTCAATCGTCGTCGGCTCAACGGGGAACCTGGGATTAAGCATCGGCATAATAGGCGCAAAATTAGGTTTTAAAGTCATTGTCCATATGTCGGCGGATGCCAAACAGTGGAAAAAACAGATGTTGCGGGATAGAGGCGTTACAGTGGTCGAACATGACGCCGACTACAGCATCGCTGTTGCCGAGGGACGTAAACAGGCGATGGTTGATCCTCTTGGTCATTTCGTCGATGATGAAAATTCGCGAGATCTCTTTTTAGGGTATGCGGTCGCAGCACACAGATTGCAGGCACAATTGCAGGCACAATCGATTCCAGTCGATGCCGACCACCCTCTTATTGTGTATCTTCCCTGTGGCGTCGGCGGAGGCCCCGGAGGGATAAGCTTTGGTCTGAAGTTAGTGTATGGCGACAATGTCCACTGTTTTTTCGGCGAGCCCACCCAATCACCTGCCATGCTGGTGGGACTCGCAACCGGATTAGATGATGGCATCTCCGCCGGGCAGCTGGGCATCGAAAATAAAACCATCGCCGACGGTCTGGCCGTCAGCCGGCCTTCCGGGCTGGTCTGCCGGGTAATGCGCCATATCCTGTCCGGAATCTTCACCGCTGAAGATACTGAATTGTATCGCCTTCTGGCGCTGCTGGCCCAAAGTGAAGATATCCGTCTCGAACCATCAGCTGTCATTGGCTTTGCCGGTTTTGCCAGAACCGGAGATATTTGTACAAAGCTTCCCCTCACGCCGGCCCAGCGAGAGTGCGCCACCCACCTGGTCTGGGCGACAGGAGGGAGCATGGTTCCGGATTCCGTATGGCAGCAGGATTTCAGGCAGGGAGCACGCTTGCTGGCTGATAAGCAGCAATAAAACAACGAGGTAATTTGTCTGTAAAGCTCACGCTCCTCCTTGTTCCTTTTCAGTTGGCAACTGCTCCGGGGTATTGATATTCTGCCAGCTTTGCCGCAAAGATTCCAATATCACCGGAGTATCAAATTTGGGGTGGCCGGCGGCGTCACTGATACGCAGGTTTTTTTCATAGAGCTGTTCTTCAAAAATTTGTCCTGCGCGGAAATCATACCAGGCGAAAAGCGGTTCCGCTCTTTTTCGCTCCGCAAGTTTAGGAACCCGCCCCCAGCAACCGGCATGACGCCCAGAGAGAAGCCATTGTACGGCCTCTGCCGTTATATGGGGCATATCGCAGGCAACGAGCAGCCAGCTCACCATCGGCTGCCACCGGCAGGCAGCGACTATTCCCGTCAGAGGGCCTTCTATTCCGGGAATATCGGCGAGACGGGTGGTGTCGGCAAGCGTGTCCGGCAGTCGACCGGTTCCTGAGACAACCAATCCATCAACAAGAGGGTTGAGGATTTCAATTGTTCGTTCCAGCCAGGTTCTTTGCTGCGCATCCTGTATGAGATGTTTTGGTTGTCCCATCCGGGAACTTTTCCCGCCAATGAGGATGCACGCCCAAACCGGAGTCTGACGCATCAGTTCGTCCATTTTCAGGACCAGACGATCGGTCAATTGCGGCATCGCCCTTACGTCATCACCGGTCCATATCAGACTGCCCCGACCGATTTTGCTATACCCTTCGATACAAATCTGTTGTCGGGGAGCGTCTATCCCAGTATCGATGATAACCAGATCATATTGTTTTACCAGGGAAAGCAGAGCATACCAGCTGTGATGTGAATCTCTTCTCTCATTGATGATGGTGCCACTAAGCGACCGCTTTTGCAGGGCAGCCAGCAATTGTTTGCACCATTTCCCCCGCTCTTGTCCAGTTCGCCCTGAAAGCTGAAAAATGGGCGGATCCGACATACCGGAATACGAAAGATCGTCGGCAACAATCATATCATCAATGTCGCGGCGCTGTCCGGGAGAAGGCCGGCCCGTCGTCCCCGTTGCAGAAAAGCCTTGACGGCGGCCTCTCCTTCCTTGCCCAAATCTTTTGAAAAGTCATTTACATACAAATTAATATGATTCCAGACAATATCCGGCTCCAGCTCCTGACTCCTGCTCCTGATATACGGCAAACACACATCTCTGTGGGTATAACTATACTCAACACTCGCTCTAATGGCCCGGTCGATGGCCATAATTCTGTCTCTGCCGAGACTTCTCCTGGCTGCAATACAGCCTAGCGGTATCGGCAGCCCGGTATCTTCTTCCCACCACCGGCCAAGATCCTGTAGACAGACAAGCCCCTCTTCATGATAGGTGAAACGTGATTCATGAATAATGACTCCTGCATCCACCTCCCCTCTGACAACCGCCCCGATGATGCGGTCAAAGCGCATCTCCACCAGATTGTGACAGTCCGGCAGAAACATCTGCAGCAACAGGGCGGCGGTGGTCATTTTTCCTGGAATAGCGATGGTCATCTGCCTTAATTTTTTAAGTGGCAGCAGGGAACCGGCGACGAGAAGCGGCCCACAGCCCCAGCCGAGAGCGCTGCCGGATGCAAGAAGACAGTATTCATCAAGCACATGGCCAAGTGCATGAAAAGAGAGCTTGGTAACATCGAGTTTTCCGGCCAGTGCCCACTGGTTCAGTTGTTCCACATCCGTAAGGACCGGTGTTGCCAATGTTTCACCGGACAACTCAACCCTACCATGAACCAGGCCGTAGAAAATAAAGGTGTCATTGGGGCAAGGTGAAAAACCCAGGGAAAGGTGTTCGCTCATGTATTCAGTCCTCTTAGCAGAAGTGTCGCCGTATGGGCCGCTTTCCAGCAGGCTTCAGGCAATCGCCAGGTTGATGGATCCCGATTCTCGACATAATTGGCAATGCAGCGCAGCTCCACGCAGGGCAACTCAAATTCCCGACACACCCGGGCAACGGCGGCCCCTTCCATGTTCTCGCAGAGTCCATTCCACCTGGACTGCAACATTTCCCCCCGGGCGGCAGTGCCGGTTATGCCGTTCACAGTGACAAATACTCCTGAGTGAAATGGAATCGCCAGCGTATCTAAAATAATTTTACTGCGCTTAAGGAGCAACGCGTCCATCTTGTAGACTATCTCGCCGGTGAAAGAACTTTTCAGATACGCCATTGTCTCGCCCAGACAGATGCCAAAATCACCGGCAACCTCTTGCTCGGCAAGGCAGATATCCAGAAGTCCGGGTTGCCGCTGCCCGCTCTCATTGGCCAGAATGTACGCCCCACCCACGCCAAAATGAACAACAGCAGTAACCTGTTCCCCACTCCGGCAAAGGAATCTAGTCAACTGAAGAGTTGTTTCCACTGGGCCGACTCCGGTCACCAGCGTCCGACAGGCAAGCGCCGGTCCAGCCGTGGATGCCGCCCTAAATGGGGCCATTTCTATTTCGGTTGCAGCAACTGCCAGAATCATGGTATCTACAACAGCTCCTCGTTATCAGGTTTTGGTGGACTCATAAAAACCTAAAATTTGCGATGGTTACGTAAAATATATCTTAATGCATTCTCACAGTTTGCAGACAATTTTTTTTAAATCCCGACAGTATCATGCTAGAAGATCTAAATCTTAACTCCTATAACTATTATCTCCCCGAGCAACTCATCGCCCAGCATCCCGAAGAAAAGCGCGACAACTCCCGGTTGATGGTGATTCATGCCGGAGAAAAAGAACCGAGCCATTATCGCTTCAATGATATTGCCGGGTTTCTTGACCAAAAGGATATGCTGGTCGTCAATAATACCCGGGTTTTTCCGGCCAGGCTGCTCGGCACAAAAGAAACCGGCGGCAAGGCAGAAGTTTTCCTGCTGGAATTTCCGGTCATCGATGCCGGAAACAATGGCACCGCGGTGACAAACGGCCTGATCAAATCGTCCAAACGCCCGAAAAAAAATTCGGTGATCACAATTGACCCAAGGCTGACCTGCACGGTGGAAGAGGAGCTTGAAGACGGGAAGGTAAGACTGAGACTGCACTTCGACCAGGTCGTCGGCCTGGCGGAAACCTTGCAACGTTGCGGTCAGGTTCCTCTGCCCCCGTATATTAACAGGGAAAACGGTTGTACCACCGAAGATGCAACCCGCTACCAGACTGTGTATGCCAGCCAACCAGGAGCGGTAGCCGCCCCGACTGCCGGACTGCACTTTACCGACGCGCTGCTTGCCAGTATCAAAAAACAAGGCACCTCATTTGGCCAGGTTACCTTGCATGTCGGCTATGGCACCTTTGCTCCGGTAAGGGAGACAAACATCACCCACCATCAGATCCATCGGGAATATCTCAGCATCCCACAGGAGACAGTCGATACAATCGCCGCAACAAAAAAGAGAGGCGGTAAAATATGGGCAGTTGGAACCACAACGGTCAGAGCCCTGGAATATGGTGCCATTAAAACAGGCCGCCTTGAAGCAATCGAAGACTGGTGCGACCTCTATATCTACCCCGGCTTTCAATTTAAGGTAATTGATAATTTAATTACCAATTTCCACC
Organism: uncultured delta proteobacterium; assembly: GCA_963804605.1. GTDB lineage: Bacteria > Desulfobacterota > Desulfobulbia > Desulfobulbales > Desulfocapsaceae > Desulforhopalus_A. The sequence goes on along the minus strand of CAWDRB010000016.1, from coordinate 205,797 downwards.
TGCCGGATTCGTCCCTGATGTTTCTGGTATCCGCTCTGTGCGGCAGAAAGACACTCCTTGACTGCTATGCCATAGCAATCAAGGAAGAGTATCGATTTTTTTCCTACGGGGACGCAATGGCTATCATTGGCGAGCCATCAGCAAAATAGACTTTTATGGCCAGACATTATCTAGGCAGACGTGGCAGCCGGGCAGGTAGCGCAAGCGCCACCAGTCTGGCAAGGTGCCGCCGGTTTGGCGGCAGAATCAGTCTTCGTTGCACCGCTGGCTGCGCTCGAATAACCGTCGGCGTACCAGCCGCCGCCTTTGAGCTGGAAAGAACTCATCGACATAAGTTTTTTCACAGGTGCCTGACATTGAGGACATTCACTGAGCGGGTCGTCAGCAATTTTCTGTTGAACTTCAAAGACCTTGTTACACTCCCGACATTCATACTCGTAAACTGGCATTTCTTTTCCACCTATTGCATTGTAAAACATCGCAGGTTGCTTCCCTGCTGTTAAATATTTTAAAAATAACTCTACAACCTCGCTTCCGGAGCAGAGCTTTTTTGGGAATCAGGGCAAAAGTAATTCCCAAGCAACTTTCTGTCAACATGTTCCATGGATCGAGTCCACAAAAAATCGACTATCCTGTCCATCCCGATGTCTGCTTGTTGTTCCCCTGTTTTTCTGGTATACATGTCGCGTTAGCTGATGTCCAACCAATTTTGGTTCTTTCAACAAATTTGCACGTTCTTTATGATTGGTATTTTTGATTCAGGAGTCGGCGGAATGACTGTTGCTCATGCTGTTGAACAGCTCCTGCCCGGTTATCCCCTGCTCTATCTGGGTGATATTGCCCGCAGCCCTTATGGCACGAAAAGTGCCGGAAGAATTAGTGAATACTCTGTTGAAAATACTGAATTCCTGGTGCAAAACGGGGCAAAGGTTATTGTCATAGCCTGCAATTCAGCCTCCAGCGTCGCTACAGATCGGCTCCGCAAGGAATTCAACATACCGATCATCGAAGTCATTACCCCCGCTATTGAGCAGGCACTAGCCGCAAGCCGGACCGGAAGGATCGGCATTATCGGCACCCGAGCCACCATTGGCAGCGGCGTCTATGTAGACAAGATCCACCGACAAACCCCAACGTATAAGGTGTTTTCCAAAGCTTGCCCGCTGCTTGTCCCTTTAGTGGAAGAAGGTTGGATAGGCAAACAAGAGACGAAGATGATCCTTCGTCGCTATCTGCATGACTTGAAAAATCAACAGATCGACACTCTCATACTTGGCTGCACCCACTATCCCCTTCTCAAACCCCTGATCCAGGCTCGAATAGGCAAGAAGGTCACGCTCATCGATTCATCGGCAGCGACTGCCCTTTTTCTAAAAAATTTTCTGGAAAAGGGGCCAGTTTTGAAACCGTCGGTAAACCATGATCCCAGCCAAAACAAGTTTTTTGTCACCGATCTGACTGCGACAGCAGCACAGATTGCAAGCAAAATATTTGGCCGAACCATTGAACTCCTTCCCGTTTAAGCAAACTTTTACGCAATTAATGAAAAAACTACTTAAAACATTCCTGATCACTCTATGTCTGCTTCAGCCGATTATCATCACCCAGGGTGGTAAGTGCGAAACCGAATATCCAGAAGATATCGCTCAACGCTTACAGGAGCGCTACGACAAGATTGCCAGCCTGTCTTTTAACTTTATCCAGAACACCAGCGGCGACATGAGCGGACGCCCGCGCCGGGGCTCAGGCAAAGCTGCTTTTGTCAAACTGGATGGTAAAAATTATATGCGCTGGGATTATACCAGTCCAGATGAACAGGTATTGACCAGTGACGGCAAGACCTTCTCCATGTATTTTGCCAAGCTGCGGCAAATGATTGTCTCTCCCGCCGATACACTGGATGCCGATCTCACCTATTCTTTTTTTACCGGGAAAGGCCTCCTGAAACGGGACTTTCACATTCGCCCCGCCGACGAAGAATTCCAGTCGGAAAACGGTGCCGCTTTCAAGGTGATTAAACTCATCCCAAAGACTGCCCAGTCCCAGGTGCAGGACATCAATCTATGGGTGACACCCGAGTCACTGATCCGGCGGATAAACATCCGGGACCATTTCGGAACGGTGACTGTTTTGAATTTTACTGATATCACCGTTAATGACCTGGTCGGGAAAAACCCCAAGGAGCTGCGGTCATTTTTTTCTTTTGTCCCCCCGGAAGGAACAGAAATTATCAGGCAATAAAATGGGATCCGACAACTCTTCCCCATTCAGGATTGCTCTCATTGCCATGCCCTGGTCGATTTACAATCGTCCCTCCATACAGCTGGGTGCTCTGAAAGCTTACTTGAACAGTAAGTCCACTTACCAGGTGGATAATTACCATGCCTATCTTCCCGTCGCGCAAGCGATCTCCCCGGAAATCTACAGCCAAATCGCCACTTCCGGCTGGGCCGGAGAAGCTCTCTTTGCACCTCTGCTTTTCCCCGAAAAAAGAAGCGATGCGCGCAACCTGTTCCGTCGGTGTCTGACCGGTAAAATATGGCCCCTGCCTGATTTTGATGAGTTGGTGCAAACTGTTGAACAAAGCTGTACTCAGTTGCTGGCTGCCCTTCCCCGGCACCAATATGATCTTTTCGGCTTCTCCCTTTGTTTCAGTCAGTTGTTTGCCTCCCTCTATCTGGCAAGAAAAATAAAAGGTACATGGCCGGACGTACCCATTGTCTTTGGCGGCTCATCCTGTTCCGGAGACCTCGGGGATTCTCTCATCGATCATTTCCCAGAAATTGATTATCTGGTTGATGGGGAAGGAGAGCAACAGCTCCTTGAACTCTGCCTTTTCCTTTCCAGCAAAACCAGGACCCTGCCCGGAAAAATTCGTACCCGCCATCCTGTCCGTGCAACCGGCATTGATAAGCTGGTAACACCTCTAGAGATCAATGATCTGCCTTATCCGGATTACCGTCCTTATTTCAGAGAGATGCCTCAACATTTTCCCGATCGTCCCTTTATTCCCCTGTTGCCGATTGAATTTTCGAGAGGTTGTTGGTGGAATAAATGCACATTTTGTAATCTCAACCTTCAGTGGCAAAACTATCGAAGTAAAAAAAGCGACAGAATGTTGGCAGAAACGCTTCACCTCACCAAAACCTATGAATGCCTGCATTTCACCTTCACGGATAATGCCCTGCCAGCCAAAGAGGCAGATAGTTTTTTCAGAAAACTCTCATCAGAACAGTTGGATTTTGATTTTTTTGCCGAGATTCGACCAATGGTGGATCCGGACAAACTGCACCTGTACTATCAGGCCGGTCTGAGAACTGTCCAGGTGGGGATCGAAGCCTTATCGACATCACTGCTGCTAAAAATGGCCAAGGGAACAACCGCCATTGACAACATCGCCGCCATGAAAATGTGCAGTGCATCGGCGATCCGGCTGGAAGGCAACCTGATAACTGACTTTCCAGGAACAACGGAAGAAGAAATTGTCGAAACGATGGATAATCTCGATTTTGTTCTGCCTTTTCTTCCCCTGCAGGCAGCGGCCTTTTTTCTTGGCTATGGTTCGCCGATTCATACCAGCTGCACCTCCGCCAATGCGTCCTCTATACAAAAAGTCATCCCCCATGCCAAAAACCGCAGTCTCTTTCCCAGAGAATATCTCCAGTCAATGACTCTGCTGATAAATAGTTATCGAGGCGATAAGAAAGACCAGCAGAAAAAGTGGCAACCGGTAAAACAGAAAATCTGCATCTGGCAGGATTTTCATAAGCGGAGAGCGAAAAAACGGCAACATCCTCTCAATTACCGTGATGGCGGGAATTTTCTCATCATTCGACAGGAGAAGATATCCGACACCGCGCTGCTGCATCGGCTGCGGGGTACATCAAGAAAGATTTATCTCTGCTGTGAACAACCGGTGAAAATAACTGCACTGCTGAAGAAATTTCCGCAAATTACTGAAGATATCTTACGAAAATTTATTGATGAAATGTGCGACAAACGTCTTATGTTTCAAGAAAACGACCAGGTTCTGTCATTGGCGGTACCACATACCAGCCGGAACTTATGATGAGATTTACCATGACAGCTTCCCGGCAACAGCCACGAAGACTTGTCAAGCGGTGCAGCTATGCTATAATCTTTGTTAATCCTTAATGGAATCGGCCATATTAATCATAATCACAAACCGTTTTTTCTCTTTTCTACCAGTGGGTAAACATGACAGAAACAGACAATGAAAGTTTTGAAGAACTCTTCAAAGCCGAAAAGACTACCAAAATAAGACATTTAACGCCGGGCCAAAAAATTAGAGCGACGATCGTCGGCATAAACGATGAGACGACTTTTCTTGATGTAGGCGGAAAGAGCGAGGGGGTGCTGAACAGCTCCGAGCTTAAAGACAACGAAGGAACGTGCAAATACCAGCTCGGTGATCAGCTGGATGTCTATTTTCTGCAGACAAAATCGTCTGAACAGCTTTTCACTACCTCTATCGGTTCGGGCTCCTCCGCTGCCCACCTTGAAGAAGCCTTTCGCAGCGCTATTCCCGTTGAAGGTTTTGTTAAAGCCGAGATAAAAGGCGGTTTCGAAATTACCCTTGGCGGAAATGTGCGTGGTTTCTGTCCCTTCTCCCAGATGGGGTTACGGCGGGTGGAAGATGCCGCCAAAGAATATCTGGAAACCCATATGAAATTCCTCATTACCCGGTTTGAGGAAAACGGCCGCAACATTGTCCTTTCGGCACGGGCGATCCAGGAAGCGGAACGGGCAGAACTGCGGGAAAAATTGCAGCAGACTCTTGAAGAAGGCCAGACAATCGAAGGGGTGGTCAGCTCCATCAGGGATTTCGGTGCCTTTGTCGATATTGGCGGCGTGGATGGCCTTATTCCCATCTCCGAAATTGGCTGGAGTCGCGTCGAGAAGGTGGACGAATATTTCACTGTCGGTCAGAAGGTCCAGGCAGTGATAAAAAAACTGGACTGGGACAAGGATAGAATCTCCTTGAGCTATAAGGAAACCCAGGCCGACCCATGGAACGAAGTGGTTACTCTTTTTCCGGAAGGCACAACGCATATGGGAAGTGTCGCCAGGCTCGCCCCGTTCGGGGCCTTTGTGGCGCTCGCCCCCGGCATCGATGGCCTGATTCATATCTCCAAACTGGGCGGTGGCCGGCGAATCAATCATCCCCGTGAAGTCCTGGAAGAAGGGCAAAACATCGATGTCACAATTGACACGATAGATCTTGCGGAAAAGAGGATCAGCCTGGTACCGGCCGATTATGTTTCGCCCGAGGCGGAAGAGGATAAAGAGCGCAACGAATATAAATCGTTCGTAACCAAGGAGAAAAAGGACAAGCCGGCAGCCGAAGTAGGCAGCCTGGGCGCCCTGCTGAAAGCAAAGATGGCCGAAAAAAGGAAATAATTAAAAAAGTGCACTGGCGCCGGGGAATTTCAGGCCGTCGATCACCTTGCTTTGCGCATGACAATCTCGTAAATACCTAAGATTTACGATGGTTCAGTAGATAAGGTCAGACCTCGAAAACTTATTGGAATTGCCCGGATGGACTCTGGAAAAAGTTCGATATACTAGGCGTAGTATCTGAAACGGCGATTCGGCAGTACACGTAGTACGGCGAATCGTCGTTTCAGATCTACAACGACGTAGATCGGGCTTTTTACGAGTCCATCAGGCGTGGTTAAGAAGTTTTAACTGTAGCGGATGCGGATCCAGATAATGTTGGTTGGCCAGATACTCCTGCTTGTATTTCTTGGTGAAAAAATTCATCAGCGTCAAAGGCACAATCAGAGGGATCATCCCCTGATGGTACTGATCGAATATTTCCAGCACTTCCTGCTTCTCCGGGGCGGAAAGATCGTTTTTAAAATAACCGAAAATATGCGTCAAAACGTTGGTGTGTTTCTTGATCGTGCTCTTTTTGGTTAGCGCCCCCATCAGCAGTTCTTCGTAGCGGGTGAATAACTCGTCAATGGCAAGGTCCTTGGCCTTTGCCACAAGGCGGCCCATTTCCCGGTATTCTTTTTCACTATGGGACAGCAGCAGCAATTTATGGGTCGTATGAAAATCGACCAGGCCTCCTCGCTTTTTCGCCGTGGCACATAGTTCCCGCCATCTTCTGTGCACAAAGATGCGCTGAATAAAATTTTCCCGCAGAACCGGATCATTGAGCCGGCCGTCTTCTTCAACCGGCAAATGGGGAAAACGCTCCATAAAGGAGCGGGCAAAGATGCCAATTCCATTATTAACGGCCATCCCTGCCTCCGAGTAGACCTTGACCCTTGCCATGCCGCTGCTGGGTGACATCCGTTTGAAAACAAAACCGTCAAGATTTTCCCTGGCGAGCTCCTCCAGCCGGAGAGACGCCCAGTTTTTCATCTGATCGGTATAGTCTGTTCCGCTCTTGCGCGTCACCAACCGGGGTTCCGCAGGATTGCCAACAAGTCGCATGGCTTCCCGGGGAACGGCAAGACCGCACTCCACTTCGGGGCAGACAGGTACATATTCCACATATTGCCCCAGAGTATCGGTCAGGAATCGGTCATGTTGATGACCACCGTCATATCTGACAAGCAGGCCAAGCAGGCATGAGCTCACTCCAAGTCTTATTTTTTCTTCCATCTCGTCTCCTTTCAAGTCTCCAATCAACCCACAACAACAAAAAAAAACAAATTTAACCACAGAGATGGCCAGATAAAAAGCTCCATCACCATTAAATGCGCCCAACTAAATAAAGGAACTTGACTTCCATCCTGCACTCAGCGATATTACCAAAATGGAATTGAAGCCACACATGTTGTTATTTTTATCGATCTCTATAATTCGACACGATGCAGCCGGCAGAAGAAATAGAAATAAACGAGCTATTTAAATGAGTTATGTGCATGGCGGAAGAATTCGCTTTCTATATATCACCATAATTTTTCTGCTGATATTTTCCACCATCGCTTATTTCTATATCCAAAGAGAAGACACCCTTGACCGTAAATATTTCAATACCCATGCGGCCATCCTGGCCAACGATATCTGGGCCCTCAACCAAAATGGCGCCGATGCCTATCTGCAGCTTGCCGTCAAAGCTGACTACTACAAATCGCTCGCAGTCTCCATTCCAGGAACCGCAACCTTTATTTCGGCACACTGCCCGCCGCTAACCGATCTGTCGCTCTTTCTTTATCGGATAAAGCTGATCGGCTTAAAAAAGCTTGAATCAGAGATCAAGCATGGTGACCAGGTGATTGGCATTCTTAAAGGGGAAAAATATGTGCGGGTCATTTTTCCTCTTATCAATATCCTCATTTTTCTGCTTCTCCTGCTGCTCACGGCAATTTTCATCAATCATCTCTTCGTCAATAGAAAATTTCTCGAGCAACAGATCAGGGAGCGAACGAAAAATCTTCTGGAGAGCGAGCGACGCTTCCACGATCTTGTCAACCTCCTGCCGGAGATGGTTGTTGAGACAAACCTGACAGGAGATATTACCTACGCCAACGAAACGGCTAAAAAACAGCTCCAACTTACAATTAAACAAAGCAGTTGTGCAAACTTTTTCCATTTTATCCAGGAAAAGGAACGGGAGGCTGCCAGACAGAATTTCCAGAAAATGCTGCAGGGAGAACAGTCCAGACTGGTTCAATTCACGGCAGTTGATGGGGAGAATAGAACCTTCCCCATTCTTATCCATTCTGCACCAATCAACAATGGGACCGAGATTTGCGGTGCCCGAATGATTGTTATCGACATGACTGAACGTCGCCGGCTGGAGGAGCAGCTGCACAGGGATCAAAAGATGAAAGCGATCGGCCTTATGGTCGGCGGGGTCGCCCACGACCTGAACAATATCCTGTCCGGCATCATCAGTTATCCCGAACTCCTGCTCCTTGATCTGGACCAACAAAGTAGCCTGCGACACCCTCTTGAAGCAATTCGCCAGTCCGGGCTCGATGCCTCGTACGTTGTCTCCGACCTGCTCACCGTTGCCCGGGGCATCGCTGCCAACAAGGAAATCATCGCCCCGAACGTATTAATTCAGGCCTATCTCAAATCCACTGATTTCCAGCAACTCCAGTCAAGATACCCGGATGTACGTTTCATTACCACGCTGGCTCCAGAGCTGCGCAATATCTCCTGTTCACCTATTCATGTTCGCAAGTGTCTGATGAACCTCATCACCAACGCAGCAGAGGCCATTCACGGGAAAGGAACCATCTCCATCACCACCGACAACCAAACCGTGCCTCTTTCATTGGCAAGTGAGCTGCACAATATATCCACAGAACGTTTCTCGAGAATAATCATCCACGATACCGGATCTGGAATTGCTCCTCAGGACCTCGAACATATCTTCGAACCGTTTTACACGAAAAAGGTTATGGGAAGAAGCGGCACTGGGCTTGGCCTGGCAGTTGTCTGGAACACCATGCGTGACCATGACGGCACGGTCAACGTCTCCTGTGATGAGCAGGGGACTACCTTTGAACTTCTTTTTCCGAGTATTGAGGCCGATGTCACTCCACCACCGGACGAAAAAGATTGGAAAAACTATCGAGGACAGGGAGAGACTATCCTGGTCATTGACGATGAACTGCGTCAGCGCGAGATTGCCAGGCAGTTGCTGACATCTTTACATTACACGGTACATACTGTCTCGTCAGGGGAAGAGGCAGTCGAGTATGTCAAACACCACACACCTGATCTGGTAGTGCTTGATATGCTCATGCCACCGGGACAAAATGGACGGATAACCTTCGAGCAGATCCTGAAGATTCATCCCCGGCAAAAAGCAATTATTGCCAGTGGTTTTGCCGAAGATGATGATGTGAAGGCCACCCTGACTATGGGAGCAAAAGCATTTGTTCAGAAGCCCTATACTCTTGAACAGATTGGTTCAGTCATATACCAGATTCTATATGTTTGATCATTCATTGGACAACGAACACTCTCGAATACAGAAGGAGTTCCCATGATGAATAAAAGAGCCTCTCTCTCTTTTATCTTAATTTTTTGGGTCATTGTACTTGCACCGGCGAAGGCATGGACAAAAGACACTATTGGCTGGATGGAGGCGGTTGCTCCCCCGTTTTTTATCCATGAGGGAAAGTTTAAAGGCCAGGGCTACGAAGACCTCATAACCGATATCCTGATTAAAAACTTACCGGCATACGAGCATTCGCATATGATCGCCAATATTTCCAGGCACTACCAGCAATGGAAACAGGGCGAAAAGGTCTGTGCCCTGGCAATGTACAAGACACCGGAGCGTCTGGAATTTGCCTATTTTTCGATACCGAGTGTTTTTACCCTGCCTACCGTGCTGATTATCAATAAAGAAAAATTCAGTACCTTCGGGGGCAATAAAACCGTTCATCTCAAGGATATCCTGAAGAGCCACAAATATATTGTCGGCAGATCCAAAAACCGTTCGTACGGCGTTGAATTCGATAATACCTTAAATAACTACGGTGACGACCAGAACATTTTTCTTTATGAAGGACCGGAGCTCACCTTAAATCTTTTTAAGATGCTGCTGGCGGGACGAATTGACGCTCTGCCGGGACTCCCGGAGGAGGCTATGTACCTGGCAGAAACGTTGGGAATTCGAGACCAGATCATGACGCTGAACATTGCCGAGAATCAGGTGAACAACGATGCGTCGCTCACCTATGTCGCCTGCGCTAAAAACGAATGGGGCAGAAAGGCGATAGAAGAAATAAATGCTGTGCTCCGTATGCAACGTCCAACCGAAAATTACCGGGCAGCCTATGAACGGTGGCTCGACCCGAGCAGCATCAAAGGATATCGAAAACTTTATAAGGAAGTTTTTCTTACCATCACGAAGTGATAAATTTGGTTCGCCTCAACCTATGCCAGGGACAGCAGGTAGGAGCGAAGATTCTTTGAGGTATGGGTCAGATCCAGTTTGCTGCGGAGACGCTTGCGGTGGAAATCGACACCGCTCACCGACAGATTCAAGACGTCTGCGATCTCCTTGCTTGATTTCCCGCTCCGCACCATATTAGCCACTTCTATCTCCTGCGGCGTAAGCGACATGTTCAATGCGGCCAGGCTATGCAGAAATGGTGAGACAATATCCCGAAGATTGGCATCGACCACCTCGAGCAACGTCCGTTGTTTTTCGGTCAGATGCCCCAGCAGCAGTTTATCCAGATAGGGCAGGACAAGACGGTCGACATTGGTATAAATGGTCTCTTCGATTCGAGTTTTGTCTTCTTCCCGCTGACGCAGCAAAACCCGCAGGGCAATGTTGGTTTCTTCAAGGCGTTCCCTTTCCCGCGTCAGTTCCGCCTCTTTCGCCTGCAATGCCTCCTGCACCTCCATGATTGGGGTGATATTCTCATGAGTGACGATAACCCGGTGCACTTTGTCGTCGCGATAGGGAACCACCCGTACCGCATACCAACGCTTCTGATCGGGAGAGTGACATGGATACTGGGTCAAAAACTCATCCAGTTCCCCGGCCAGCACGTGGCGAATACCCCTGGCAACCCGATCGGCGTCATCCTCGGGGTGCTCAGTGGCTGTTTCACAGATTGCCAGGTAGTTAATTCCGATACTTTCAAAGGAATCCAGCATCCCATTTTGCCGACCGTATTCCTGCCAGGTTCGGTTGGTTTCAATAATTTCCCCCTGTTCATCCAAAATTGCCACATGGGCCGACATTGAGTCGATAACCACCTTATATAGATTCTGGTCCAACATCGCTTTTTCCTCCTTCACTCTGGTAGTTTTTGCTATAACTGTAGTATTGATTATCACCTCTTGTGTCAATATCAATCGTAACTATTCTGTAAAGCAGCAAATAAACTGCATATCTGTTGGTGTCGAAAAAATGAATGGAGTAGAGTAGTATCTATCTTGTTAATAAACAAAGTTTATCTTGGGAGAAATCGTACAATGGATTTACATAAATATTTTGAAGAACATACAGGTACTGGTGTTCTGGCCACAGCAGACGATACAGGCAAAGTAAACACAGCTATCTATGCCCGGCCCCACGTCCTTGATGACAAAACGGTGGCCTTTGTTATGCGGGACAGGCTGTCCAGACAAAATCTATTAAAAAATGGCTCGGCGAACTATCTGTTTTTGGAATCGGGAGCAGCGTACAAGGGAATGCGCCTGGGCTTAAAATTGATTGATGAATCGACAGACCCTGAATTAATCGCGTCAATGTCGAGAAGAAAAATGGCTGGGAAGGAGTACAGCGCCGATGAGGCACGATTTGTGGTGCGTTTTTCAGTGGAAAAAGGGCTTGCGCTGGTTGGTGGCGATGAAATTATAATTGAATAAAATTAACCGTTTAACATCCCAACATACATATCGTGGGATGTTAGATGGTAGCTTGTTGCACTCCATCTTAGTGTACAACTTTTTTCCATTTGATCACTGATTATTGATAATGAAAATAATTCTGCAATCCCCACTCGATATGCACTTGCATCTCAGGGAAAATGATATGTTGCAGGCTGTTGCCCCCTACACCTGCAGTTGTTTTGCCGGAGCGGTGATCATGCCAAACCTTGTCTCTCCCGTTGACTCGTTGGAGAAGGTTCGAAAATATCAAGACGAGATAATCAAGGCGGGTCAATCTGATTGCTTTGCCGCCTATATGACGCTCTTTTTCAGAAAGTATACGAGATCCGAGCTGGCACAGGCTAAAAATGAAATAATCGGCATTAAACTCTACCCGGCGGGCATTACCACTCGAAGCGAAAGTGGTGTTGCCGATTTTGATGATATCGACGAAACCCTTTCTCTAATGGAGGAAATGCAGATTCCGCTCCTGGTCCACGGGGAATCAAATGGCTTTGTCCTCGACAGGGAAGAGGAATTCCTCAGCATATACCGACGTCTGGCGGAATCCTTTCCCAAGCTGCATATTATAATGGAGCATATTACGACCGCCGCCGCGGTCGATTTTATGGACCGTTATCCAAACGTCTCGGCAACGGTTACTCTCCACCACCTGCTGATTACTCTCGACGATGTAATTGGCGGCCTTTTGGAACCCGACCTCTTCTGCAAGCCGATTGCGAAAAGGCCGGAAGATCGTCAGCGGTTGCGTGAAGCAGTATTTTCCGGTCATGAACGGATCATGTTCGGTTCGGATTCCGCGCCCCATCCCCGGCATAAAAAAGAATGCTGCGGCTGTGCGGCGGGAATTTTTTCCGCACCCGTGGCCCTGCCGATGCTGGCGGAACTTTTTGAGGAAGCGGATAGACTGGAGCTGCTGCAGAATTTTGTCAGTGGCATTGCCTGTAAACGCTACGGCTTGCAACCACCGGACAAAACCGTGACCCTTGAAAAGAAATCCTGGACCGTGCCGGAACTCTGCGGTTCGATCAAGCCTTTCGGGGCTGGCCGTACGATTCGCTGGTCAATGGCGTCGTAAAAATTCTTCACCTCCTTCGTTGCCGCAAAATTTTAATCATTACGACGTACTCTAGTACGCCTAAATGATTAAAATTTTGCGCGCCTCGTATCTGAATCTTTTTACTTAGCCATACTGAAATTGGACCATATATGAATTGATTAATGGTGATGGCGTCGTAAAAATTCTTCACCTTTTTCGTTTACCCCATATGCCGATTTACCACCAGGGATTGATCCGGGCATTGACAATACCTATTGTTTAAAAACCGGCTCCTGATGTGATGCACATTCTGCCAAGGGAAAAAGAGACGGGATTCTTTCTGAAACAGCTAATTTTGTTGCAAAATCACAGAGAATATAATGTTTAAACAGAGGGAGGATAACCATGACCACATTTGATCAAGTCAAAGTTGCTGTGCTAAATCTTGAGGAGAACGAACAGAAAAGATTGATTATGGAGGTCCTGACGGCAATAATGCCTAAGGTCTGTAATGATGAAGAATGTCTCAGCCAAATCCGGAACTTTGTCAATCAGGAAACAGTCAAGGAATATCGGGAACAGCATATGGGCGGCATATAAGAATGCCTGAAGGGACAGTAAAGGCCGGAATTTACAGGTTTGCAGTGATCATGCCGGCGCCCGGTCTTTGTAAACACTGATAAGCCCCAGACCCCCTGAGGATGGAGTTTATCTGCCGTCAGGCAGCATATTCTGGCGACGGGCTTCAAAAAGAATCACCGCAGCAGCAACGGAACTATTCAGCGAGTCAAGAGTGCCCGCCATCGGAATTGAGATGAGTATGTCGCATTCTTTTTTCACCAGCGGCCTTATACCCTTGCCTTCACTGCCCACGACCAGACAGGCGGGCACTTTCAGATCGGTTTGATAAAGTGATTGCGCATCCGCTTCTTTTACAGCACCAAATATCCAGAAACCAGCCTTTTTCAGCTCTTTCAGTGCATTCACCAGGTTGGTTACCTGACAGATATCGATGTGCGACATGGCCCCGGCAGAGGATTTTGCCGCGGTCCCGCCAAGAGGGGCGGAACGCTCCCGGGTCACGATGACACCGGCAGCTCCGGAAGCGAGGGTGGACCTGATTATTGCCCCGAGATTGTGCGGATCCTGAAGAGAATCACAGACCATCAGACGAACATTCTCTCCTCCATCGATGCGGATCTTTAATTTTGCAGCCAACTCATCCAAAGCGATGAGCGGTGTCTGGCTCATTCGGCCAACTATGCCTTGATGCCGGATTTGAGCACTCTCGTCACCGGTCAAACGTAGTGACTCGACAAAGGTAATCTTAACATTTTGCCGCCGGGCCATATCGATAATCTGTTCGACTTTTGTACCCCGCTTATCTTTTTGTAAGATGATCTCCGTGAAACGATCCGCTTCTTTGACCAATCCTTCAAAAACAGGATGCACCCCCCAGAGCAAATCCTCACTCAAGCGAATACTTTTTTCTCCCGCCGGTTTTTGTCCTCCTCCCGTTTTTTTCATTGGTAGACTCTCTTGCTGATGGGTTTGCCGGATGGCAGTCTATGCGCTCTGGCTCTCTCCGCCACAATGATCGCTACCAGAAGATGAGCGGACTCATCGATTTTTTCATTGATGACGAGATATTCATAATCCTTTGCCGCCTGCATCTCGTTTGCCGCATTTTTCAGCCGCAATTGAATTACCTGCTCACTCTCAGTCCCCCGACCACGGAGTCTTCTTTCAAGTTCGGCGATGGTCGGCGGTGAAATGAAAATATGCGCTGCGTCAAGTTGTTTTTCCCTTCGGAGGATAGCCGCTCCCTGCACATCGACATCAAGGACAACATCCAAACCTTCTTCAAGCTGCGCACCGATGGCACCAATACTTGTGCCATAGAGATTATCATGCACCTCGGCATATTCAAGAAACAGTCCCTGATCGATCATCTTCACAAACTTCTCCCTTGAGACAAAGCGATAATCGACGCCATCCCGTTCTCCGGGACGGGGTGTTCGAGTAGTATGGGAGATGGAAAAAACCAAACCGGGAACCTCGGCCATTACCAGCTTCAGCAAAGTCGTCTTACCAGCACCCGATGGAGCGGATATTACAAATAGTTTGCCGACGGTCATATCTACTCCAGAGCTGCTGTGGATTTATGTTGGACAAAATATTCATGCAGGTTATGGCTCGGCTGAAGGGCCTGCATTCTCTGGTTAATGGTATCCGGTTGAACCGATGAGAGGACAATATGGTTTGACTCCATAATCAGGATCGATCTGGTCCTACGGCCCTCAGTCACATCAATGAGTCGGCCGGCAGTTTTCGCTGCCTCTTTCAGTTTGCGGGCGGGAGAAGAGCCGGTGTTAATAACCGCGACAATCTTTTCCACTATTACCGTATTGCCAAAACCTACGTTAAGTAATTGCATAACGCACCATAAAATTTTGCTTGATGGCATCGTAAAAAATCGGTGATCACTTTTTTTACCGCAGGATCGCTCATCGGGTCATTCAATATTTTGCACCTGTTCGCGCATCTTTTCCAATTCGCTCTTTAAATCGACGGTGAGATGGGCCACGGCAGCGTCATTTATCTTTGATGCGAGAGTGTTCACCTCACGAAGGAATTCTTGGATCAGAAAATCGAGCTTGCGGCCGATACCGCTTTCTTCGCTAAGAAAAAGAGTAAACTGACCGATATGACAGCGCAATCGCACAATCTCCTCGGTAACATCTGTTTTATCGGCGATAACCACAACTTCCTGGGCCAGACGCGTCGGATCAAGTTGGACATTCGTCAACAATTTATCGAGTCTTTCCTGAAGATTTTTTTGGCGTTGTTCCAGTAATTCAGGAATATTTTTCTCAATCGTCTCGATCGTTTTTTCAAAAAATTGCAGCCTGGCAATGAGATCATCAGTCAGCGCCTTCCCTTCCTGGCTGCGCATCGTATCGCAACTCTCCAAAGCGGTGGCAACAACCTTTTCAACTATCTCCCAGACTATAACTAAATCTTCGTCTTTTTGCTCTCGTATCAGCACATCCGGGTAAGCGGCCAATATTTGCGGGGTGATTTCACTTGCTAAAGAAAATTTTTCTGACAGGGCGTGCAGGGCATCTCTGTATCCCGCAGCCAGAACCATGTTCACCTTCACTTCCTGAAGGTCGGAAAAATCTCCACTCACCGTCAAAATCAGGTCAACCCTGCCGCGCAGGTGTGATTCAGCCACCATTTTACGGATTTTTTCTTCCAGGGGGGCATAACCGCGCGGCAGCTTCATTTTCAAATCAAGAAACCGGTTATTGACACAGCGGATCTCGGCAGTCCAGACCCTGCCGCCTTTTTCCATTTCTCCCCGGCCAAAACCGGTCATACTCTTTATAGCCATACACTCAACCTTTCAAGCAAGCTCCATAAACAACAAAACGATGTAGAAGGGGGTCCCTCCACATCGTTTTATCAACGATCACTGCAATAACATACTCCCGGAAACTATTTTTTTGCTAAAGCTCCGTTCAACTTTTTAACAATAATGTCACTTACATCGACCGCTGGATCAAAATAAACAACCCCATTCTTGCTATCCATTATTGCCGTGTAGCTGTTGTCCTTGCCATACGTATTAACAATTTCTTCAAGAGCTTTGAGAATCGGTTCAAGTTCCTGGTCCTGCATTTTTTTCATCTCAAAGCGGGCTTCTTCAGTTTTAACCTGAAGTTCTCGGCCATTTTTCTGATACTCACGAACCTTTTCAGCTTTTTTCTCTTCACTCCAGGCGGAGCTCTTTTTCTTTATCTCAGCCTGCAATGCTTTGAGTGCCTCTTCCTCTCCCTTGAAAGAGGCTTGCAGTTCCTTCATTTTTTTGTCAAAACGGCCTTTTGCAGCCTTACCCGCATCACATTCAACAATGATTTTCTGCACATTCATAACACCTATCTTCAATGCAGCAGAAAAACAACTGTTTGCAGTAAAACAGACAAATAATACAAGCAAACCTGCCAACAGGTTTCTTTGAGATGCCATTATTATCTCCAACATATCTAAAAAAGACGTGAATAAAAATCTATTGAACTACGACGAAATCGGCGCGTCTGTTTTGGGCCCAGGAAAGTTCATCATGACCCTGCAGCAACAATCTCTCCTCACCATAACTTACTGTGGTGAGTTTTGCCTCATCAACACCTAAATTTACCAGGTATTTTTTGGCGTTCAAGGCACGTCTTTCGCCAAGAGCCATATTATATTCATTGGTGCCACGTGGATCGGTGTTTCCCTCAATTCTAACTTCGTAGCCTTTCTGATTAGTATTAATAAATTCAGCATTCACCTGAATACGAGCAACCTGATCTTTGCGGATATCCGAGGAATCAAAATCGAAATAAACGGGCAGCATTCCTTCGGTCGTACGACCTTCATTGATCCCAAGAGGCTTCGAATCAAGCGACTCTTCGGCCCCAATTGCTTCTCCTTTTTTGTCTGTCTCCAACGCCTGATCAGTTTGTTTTTTCGAACTACAACCGGACAGGGTCATAAGAGAGACACATAACAACACGGGCAACATTACTTTTACTTTACTCACCATGGCAAGAACCTCCAAAAGATCCTTAATTAAATTTACAACTCTACTTCTATATTTATTGCTATACTATCAAAGCACTGCTCGTTGTGATAAATTTTATCACTCTGAATCCTTTGAACAAGGAATTGAGCATACAAAGTTATAAAAGAAAATCAACTCATTTTTATTTAGAACAGGCTCCATCTAACAAAAAAAACCATCTTCCGTTTTAATTGTCTCTGAGGTGTTGACAAAACCGATCGAACGATGATGAACGATTACCTGCAGCACAACCTTTAATCGACAGTAAATTTTAGCTTGCAGAAGGCAAATTTACGCTAGTGATTATTATACATTCAGATTATAAAGCAGTTATGCTAACCTTGACAGACAGTACTCTCACTTTCCTGCGAGATACTCATCCAGTACCCCTTGCAGAAAATTGCCAAGGCATTCATAGCAAAAACGGAACTGTCCCGACTCCTTGCCGGAGATGATAATTATATGGAGAATTGAATGGCTAAAGTAAATATCAGCCCAAACAGAACAACAGACAAAACTATCCGCACCATAGATAGGAAAAGAGAACAGGAACGCCGGAAAATGTTTTTAAAAGCTAAAGATCACGCTCCGGAGTTCGCTGCAAAACTTGTTCAACGCCTGATAGACCGGGAAATCATCGAAACGACATCGGTCTCGGCAATGCGGGAAGCTTTTGAAAATCAGCTCAGCAAACTCGGCTATCTTGAAGAGTTCGAACTGCAGATGAAGATTGCTCCGGTTCGAACCATTGCCCAGGACCCAAATGTTGTCAGCCTGTATATCACCCAATATATAGTTGAGGATCTCATAGAACACCCGGCTATCCAGGATATCTTTGGTGATGACCTTGATATCTACCGCGCGGTAGATTCCGTGTTCAGGGTTCTCAGGCCATAGATGGAGCACCCGTCTGAAATCCCCGCACTGCTTTTTGCTGATGGGGATGACAATATACAAGAATTCACCGAGCTGGACATGGTCGGCATGAGTAACGGAAATTTCATTCGCCCAGCCCTGGAGGATTTAATTCCTTTACCTGAAGGCAGTGACATTTTCACCCTGCCGGGTCGACTTCCTGTGGGCTGGGACTCCAACTCGGCAGAAGCAGTTCTGCTCGCCAAAAACCCTTATACTGATGGGCAACCGGTCCAGGCTGTCGCCGCCTTCATGGCACCGGCCCATACAACCATCCTCTCCAGTAGTTATCAGACGCAGCCCGGAGCCCCGACATTGCCTCTTTTTGCCTATAGTGCCGTCGGCTGGCATGGAGGAAAATTCTGGGTTGCCGGATTTCGCAGTGACCCGGATAAACGCCAGGATGCCGACCAATATCAGCAGGCCGAGGTCGTAAAACGAACTAAAAAGAAGCTCCGTTTATATAAAGACAACAGGCTGATACAGCACTTAGGCAAATGTTGTCTCACTTATGGTTGCCCTGCTGCCCGAAATTTTTTCCTGAGTCGCTGGGAAGCGCCCCTGCCGACCTCACCGGACTGCAATGCCCGCTGCCTCGGCTGTATATCACTGCAGCCCTCCGGTTGTTGTCCTGCAACACAGGATCGCATCACTTTTGTGCCAAGCGCAGCAGAAATAAGCCAAATTGCCATCACGCACCTCGAGTCGGCAGAAAACCCAATTGTCAGTTTTGGTCAGGGATGCGAGGGAGAACCGCTGCTGCAGGCAGGTGTTATAGAGCAGGCTATCAGCCATATTCGCAGTAAAACTTCCAGAGGGACAATTAACCTCAACTCAAACTCCAGCCTGCCAATAGGTGTCAAACGACTCGCCCAGGCTGGTCTGGATAGTCTACGGGTCAGCCTTAATTCGGCCCAGGAATCCTACTATAATCGGTATTACCGCCCAAAAAATTATAGCTTTTCCGACGTCACTCATTCCATCGACATTATGAAACAAAGTGGCCGTTTTGTGTCACTCAACTATTTCATTCTTCCTGGTTTTACCGACTCGGTGCCAGAGTTTGACGCACTGTGCACCCTCATCCGGCACCATCATCCTGATTTTATCCAGCTGCGCAACCTGAACATGGACCCCGAGTGGTACCTGAAAAGCCTCATACTGCCCGAGAACACTCAAGCTTTTGGCATTAGACAATGGTTTTATCGCTTACAAAAAGAGTTTCCTGCCCTCCGGTTTGGTTATTTCAATCCACAGGTTCATGGCGAGACAGCCTCGCCACCTCACTCCAATTGATTGTACTCGTTTGTATTTTTTCACCCCTCCGATAACTTTACATGGCCACCCAAAGAACATGTTATACCTATTTCTCCTTGGTTTTCGTTTCGTAATGGGATATAATTCTGTTTAGTAACGTTTATCAATATCTAACTTAAGGAATACATTATGGAACAGTTGCCGAATATGCGGTTAACCACACAACGACAGATCATCTTGGAAGAATTAGGCAAGGTTACCTCTCATCCGACCGCCAATGAAGTCTATGACATGGTGCGCCGACGCCTGCCACGCATTGGTCTCGGAACCGTATATAGAAACCTGGAACTTATGGCTGATGTCGGCGTTATCCTCAAGCTGGAAGTGGGCGGAACCCAGAAACGTTTCGATGCTACAGTTGAGCCGCACTATCATATTCGCTGCTCTTCGTGCGGCAAGGTCAACGATATTGCTATTGCAGTTCAAGAGCAGATCAATCAGGTGGCTGAAAAAGCCAGCAACTACAAAATACTTGGCCATCACATCGAATTTACCGGAGTATGTTCAAGTTGTCAGGAAAAAAATCAGGAGATGGATATAAACTGATTCCCTTCTGTTCAGCACCACTTCGACCGCATCGCAGACGCAAATAAAGAGGGGGCAACAGCGTGTAATTGCTGTTGCCCCCTCTTTATTTTTATACCTTTCGCCAACAAACAAGAAAAGCGTGCTCAACCCCTTGCTTGCAAGCGCTTACCAGGGCCGGAGCAAGCAGGACTATTTTAGGAAAAAATTACCTTGCTGAATCTGCGCTTTCCTACCTTGATTAGGAGTTCCCCCCTCGGCTCAACCGCCGAATCGACATCGGTAACTTTTTTTCCATCAATGGATACGGCACTTTGTTTAATCATCCTTCTCCCGTCAGAGGTCGATCCAACAAGACCGGCATCAACCAGGAGCTGGGGTAAAGACACCGGTGTCGTTGCGGTATGCCTCATTTCAGGCACATCGTCGGGTATCCCACCTTTTTTAAATACTTTTTCAAAATTTTCTTCAGCCGCCTGAGCTGCTTCGGCGCTGTGAAAACGGGCAGTGAGTTCTCGAGCCAGCTGTTTTTTCACATCTTTTGGGTGGAGAATATTTGACGCAACTTTATTCTTCAACTCATCAATTTCATTATTGCTTAAGTCACTCAGCAGGGCAAAGTATCTAAACATTAAATCATCGGAGACTGAAAGTACTTTGCCATAGATATTATCGGCTGATTCGGTAATACCGATATAATTGCCGAGGGATTTACTCATCTTATTGACGCCGTCCAATCCTTCAAGAAGCGGCATAGTAATAACAATTTGCGGTTCCTGACCATGGAATCTTTGCAAATCCCTGCCCATCAGCAGGTTAAACAGCTGGTCTGTTCCACCAAGTTCAACATCCGCCTCCATAGCAACGGAATCGTAGCCCTGGATGAGGGGATAGAGAAATTCATGGATTGAAATAGGCTTCCCCGACTCAAACCGATTATGAAAATCATCCCGCTCAAGCATACGGGCAACTGTCAGCTGAGAGGCCAGCTTGATCATATCAATCGAGGTCAGTTTACCAAGCCAGGTACTGTTAAATGCGACCTTGGTTTTTACCGGATCAAGAATTTTAAACACCTGCTCTTTATAGGACTCGGCATTTTCAGCGACCTGTTCTACAGTCAGTGCTTTTCTTGTTTCGGATTTGCCGGTGGGATCACCGATCATGCCAGTAAAATCTCCGATAAGGAAATAGATGTCATGGCCCAGATCCTGAAAATGTTTCAGTTTCTGCAGTAAAACCGTATGACCGAGATGCAGATCTGGAGCGGTAGGGTCAAAACCGGCCTTTATCTTGAGAGGAATACCTGTTTTTTCAGACTTTTTCAGCTTGTTAATCAATTCCTCACGGGAAATACAATCAACAACTCCCCGCTCGATCAAGTACAGCTGCTCTTCAATCGATGCCATCTTGTGTTACACCTTAATAAATAGATAATATCTTAAAAAAAACTCTACTTTGCATACTCCACAGCCCTGGTCTCACGAATAACCGTCACCCGTATTTGACCAGGATAGGTTAATTTGCTTTCAATCGATCTGGCAATATCCTGGCTTAACAGCGTAGCATCTTCATCTTTCACCTTGCTGGAATCGACTATTATCCGTAAATCTCGTCCAGCCTGGATAGCATAGGATTTTTCAACTCCGGTGAATCCATTGGCAATGGCCTCAAGATCTTCAAGACGCTTGACATAGCTCTGCAGCATTTCCTTCCTCGCGCCCGGTCGGGCACCGGAGAGGGCATCAGCCGACTGCACTAGAATGTCGATCACACTGACGGGCGGTTGTTCCTCATGGTGCGCACCAATAGCATAGATTACCTGTTCAGGTTCCCCGTATTTTTTGGCCAAATCACGACCAATAATTGCATGGGATCCCTCGACCTCATGATCAACGGCCTTGCCTATATCATGCAGAAGTCCGGCCCGTTTGGCCATCTTCACATCCACGCCCAATTCCGAGGCCATGATACCACAAAGAAAGGCCACTTCCAGTGAATGCTGCAGTACGTTCTGACCATAACTGGTCCGATATTTTAAACGCCCCAGCAGATTAATAAGTTCGACATGCACCCCATGGGCTCCAACATCAAAGGTGGCCTGTTCTCCGGCTTCGCGCATGGTGACTTCCAGTTCCTTGGTCACCTTTTCAACCACTTCTTCAATGCGGCCGGGATGAATCCGGCCATCGCCGATAAGTTGCAGAAGCGATAATCTGGCAACTTCCCGCCGTACCGGGTTGAAACCTGACAAAATCACCGCCTCCGGGGTATCGTCTATAATGATATCTATCCCGGTAGCAGCTTCAATTGCTCTGATATTCCGTCCTTCCCGACCAATGATCCGCCCTTTCATTTCATCGCTTGGCAATGGAACCATGGACACGGTTCTGTCGGCGACATAATCTCCTGCATATCGTGAGATAGCCAGAGCCAGAATGTTTTTGCCTTTTCTATCCGCCTCCATCTTCATCTCGTTCTCTATTCTGACCAGCTTTTTAGCCGCTTCCATTCTTGCTTCGCTTTCCATCGAATCCATAAGACGCTTCTTGGCTTCTTCCTGACTGATACCCGCCAGCTGCGCCAACTCATAGCGTTTTTTACTGGCCAGGGAATCTATCTCCTTATGCTTCTCCTGCCACTCGATTTCCTGCTGCCTGATCAGCCGTTCGTTATTATAGAGCTCTGTTTGTTTCCGATCAAAACTGTCCCATTCCCGCTTCAAGCTGTCTCTTTTTCGCTTAAGCTGCTGTTGCTCCTCTTTAAACTCAGATCTTTCTGTCTTAAGCTCTGCCTCCAGGGCCTGTTTAATTTGATATGCTGCTTCCTTGCTCTGAAGAAGTGCTTCTTTTTTAAGCTGTTCGGCCTCGATTATGGCGTTTTCTATGATCTGATTACTTTGAATTTTTATGTTTTTTTCGTGCCCCTCAATGACCAGTTTCCTGAAATAAATACCCAGGAACGTACCGACAAAGAGTCCGATAAAGACAAGTAAATATGGATGACTTAATAGATCCATTGGACATTCCTATCTGATAATGACTGACAGGATAGAAGAAAAAAGCAGGAGAAGACAAAATACACGGAGGGAGTTTTGAGACAACTCGGACGAGTCCATTTCGAGCAGACCAGAACGAGCGGAATAAATAACAGCGAAGGAATTTCCCAGCCGTTTGCTGTTACTTACCTGAAATCAACAACCTTTCAAACAAACACATGCAACCAGTTGGTGACCTCTCCTCAAATTTACAGATAGTTCTAAAGTCATTGACCATTATTTCTTTCCCCGACAACAACACACCAGACGACCAGACACGACCACCCCTGTCAGGTTAAGACTGAACAATCCGTTTTACGTTCAGATAAATACAATACCAGTAAACAAGTATTCAGTTCACTGCCCCTTTTTTCAGGAGTTATTCCAAACTTTTATACAAGAATAAGTCAATCCAGACAATTCAATAACAGCGAATTGCCCAGAGAAATATCTAAAAAAAAGCATTCCTGCTTCCCTTGTTTAATATTTTGTTTCAGCAGCATTTTTCTGCTCAAGTCAGTCTTCTTTTATATGTTGAACCGGCTGCAATATTTCCAAAAACATTTTTTGAAATAATCAGGCCGGATAGAAAAATAACATACACCTGGTTCCATTCATCCTGAACGACCAGCTTCCCCACACTGCCGTGTCACCAGGAAAGTTAAACCTATTAAATAGGTGGGCAGCCTCATAATACCGTCGGGAAATTCGCGGAACGATCTTCCTTCTAATACCAGTGGAGTTACCCTTTTTTTGGGAGTTGGCTCAACACACACTGAGGATCACCAACAGTGCAGGGAATTTTTTCTTTGATGGCACTACCGCCATCACCGATCTCAAGTTTATTCTAAATTTTCTTATTTATCGTATCAATGATGCTCATTGCTATGGACTTCAAGCCAATGATCATCACTTTCACTCTTAACGGAATTATAACAGACTTTCCGGTAAACGAAAACAAATTATCCCAAAGGTATCAATCAGCAAGCAATCTCGATCTTATTTCTTCGTTGAGTCGAACAATTCTCTCCTCAGAATCCCTTTTGTATCCCTCGAATTCATGCATAAGTTTCACATGCCGGGAGGCGATATTCAAACAAGCCAATATCGCCACCTTTCCGACCGGCAGGGTTCCAGTGGTTTGTGGTGAGTTGGTCTCAACAAGTTGGCGAACCATGGAAAAAATGGTTCTCAGTTCTTCCTCTGAGGAGGCAGTATAAAATTTATACTCCTGACCAAGCAGTTCGAATCTTACCAACCTTTCCGTTTCAGACATATCAATCCACATCCACCATTATTTGCTATTGCGCAACGTGCCTTGATCTGTACTCGTGTCAATTTTGCTATTTTTTGGAACCGGTCATGGAAAAGAGGTCGTGCTGCACACGTTTTTCTTCTTCATCTATCTCGGCACCATCCTCTTGTTGAGAATCATCATCTGAGTCTTCTCCCTCTGCAGATCCATCAACAACCACAGCCTCACTCTCATCCAGATTGAGCTCCCAATCTTCTATCTGATCAACAATTTTATTGACTCTGTCACTTATCTCGTTTCGCTCTGTCACTTTAGACGCGATGGTATCCCGTAACTCCTCAATCAGCATATCACGCTCAAAGACATCCTGCTCAAGCTGCGTTTTTTCCGCTTTTAGTGCGGTAAAGCGCGTTAAAATTTTCTCAACGAATTTTTCCAGCCGCTGGAGCTCACTTTCCCGATCCATATCTTTTCCCCCTCTCCTCTTCTTTCTCAAGGTTTTATTATTTAATAGTTATTGGTAAACAATGATGGCGTCGTAAAAACTCTTCATCCGAAGTCTGCGCTTATCTGCTTCGTTGTACCAAATTTTACAATCATTACGACGTACTCTAGTACGCCGAAATAATTGCAAAATTCGCACGACTCGAATAGGAAGTTTTTTACTTAGCCATCACAAATTTCAAGTTTTTACGAGATTGGTGTTTTTGATTCTGTCCTGCACACCGAATATACCATGCGCCCAGCACACTGCAACCTCTATCAGATTCGACAATAACTCCAATCGATCGGTCTGGCATTGTTATATGGCATGAACCCGTGAAAAACTCTGGGATCATTATCAAATACCATCGGCAAAAAAAATCTGTCCCCCTCCCACATAGGTAATTTGAGAATATTTTCAACGTCAACCCAGACCAGATCGCCCTCTTCATTGGAAGTCATCGGAGTTCCGCTGAATCGATCAATTCGGAAAATAAATCCAAACCAGTCTTCCCCGTGCGGGCCAAAACCCGTCCAGTTTATAGTCCCTCGCAAGACCACTTCTTCACAGAGAATATTAGCTTCTTCACGTATCTCCCGCACCAGGCATGAATAGATATCCTCTTCCGGCAGCATCTTGCCTCCCAAGCCATTATATTTGCCGAGATGCTGATCTTTAAGCCGCTTATTGCGATGCACCAGCAAAGTTTGCTGACGGTTGGGCGACAGAATATACCCCAGCGTCGCCACTATCGGTGTATACATTGAAGCCCCATCTTTTTTGCAGTTAAGTGAAGATACATATTCCGCTGCCCCTATTCTTGTGATACAATTTGTTTATATTGCTATTAATAATACTCGCCAACTGTCAACGAAAGCCCAGACTACTCACTTATGCAAGCCTTTATCTCTGTACATTTTTATTCAGCCCGCAGAACAGTCACCTGCCTCATGGTACTCTCACTGTTTTTTTCCACAGTGCTCTTTTGTCAGGCTGCCATCCCGAACAAAAAAAAATTCCCCCACTACACGTTCATCAGTCAAAACGTTGCCTTCTGGGAGAAAATATATTCGCATTATTCCCTCACCGAGGCAGTTATACATGACTCGGAAGATTTAGCAAAGATTTACGAAGTCATTCCTCTACTCGGGGAGGATGTGCCGGGATCAGCTCGCTACAATGAAATTTTCCAGCAGCATGCCAAGGATAAATATCGCGCAATTCTGAAAAAAATTGCCTTCCAGAAGCCGACAACCCCCACCGAAAAGAGGATCGCTGCACTTTTTCCCGGAAAAAACAGCTCTCGGGAATTAACTCTAGCTGCAGAAAATGTCCGCAGCCAGAGAGGCCAGAAGGAGCGTTTTCTTGCCGGAGTAATTCATTCCGGCAGGTATATGAAAGAAATAAAAAGGCTGTTTCGTACCTACAACCTACCGGAAGAATTGGCTTATCTCCCCCATGTTGAATCG
Source organism: uncultured delta proteobacterium (assembly GCA_963804605.1). GTDB lineage: Bacteria > Desulfobacterota > Desulfobulbia > Desulfobulbales > Desulfocapsaceae > Desulforhopalus_A. The sequence goes on along the minus strand of CAWDRB010000016.1, from coordinate 179,798 downwards.
TCTTTCAACTTTAAGGCCTATTCCAAATATGGCGCAGCAGGCATCTGGCAATTCACCCGGGAAACCGGCAAGGGATACCTGACAATAGATCACACCCGCGACGAACGCCTCGATCCCATTCTTGCCGCTCATGCTGCCGCAAAATATTTAAAAAACAGCTATGAGGACCTCAATAGCTGGCCTCTGGCCCTCACGTCATACAACTACGGATTGTCAGGGATGTTGCGTGCCGTGAATGATGAGGGAACCTATGGAAATATTTTTAAGAATTACAACAAAGGCTATTTTAAATTTGCGTCAAGAAATTTCTATTCCGAGTTTCTGGCTGCCCTCAAAGTGGCCGGTCAACTTGAAAGAAACCCGAATGTAAAGATAGACAGCCCCCAGTCCACTCGATATTTCACCCTTCCAGGGCATGTCCACATATCGGATACAAGCAAACACTTCGGCGTTTCGGCGGGGACCATACAATCACTTAATCCGGCGCTGCTGCCATCTGTTTTCAAAGGTGAAAAACGTATCCCAAAAGGATATGTGCTTAGAATTCCAGCGAATAAAAAGTCCAATCAAGCCATCGCTTCAATTCCATCCAAGGTATACAAACAGCAACAGCAGTCAAGGCTTTACCACCGGGTCAAGAAAGGTGACACCGCTCTGAGTATAGCGCGACGCCATGGTATTTCCATTAAAAGTCTCATATCAGCAAACAATCTGGATAAAGATGCGACAATCAAACTCCAGCAAAAACTGATAATTCCAAAACCTGCCAAAAAAATTGTCGCTGCAGAAAAAGATATCATTAAAATATCACCGCGTGCCGAGGTTAAAAAAGTTACTTTGCACCAGCCTGCCCCAGCATCCAATATTATCGGTGGGTGATAACGGATTTTTGGCTCTCCACAATTATCAGGGGGAAAAGGCCCCTGCCGGTTTTCAGTGACACATAGTAGTATCCATGGTAGTGTCAATGCAGGTTAGAAACGGCAGATAACCCCGACATCGATCATAATTGGCGACGCCATCAACAAAGACAATCTCGTAAAAACCCAAAATTCGGGATGGCTAAGTAAAAAACTTCATATTCGAGGCGTGCGAATTTTACAATTATTTCGGCGTACTAGAGTACGTCGTAATGATTGTGAAATTTGCAACAACGATGAAGATGAAGGGTTTTTACGACGCCATCAACAACAAAAGGTTGGCAATGGACATTACCAAAACAATTAATGAACTGAAAAAAAGACCGGGATTTACTGAAAATGTAGGGATGATCCTCATCCATAACGGAGTCGTAAGAAATTGGTCAAGAAAAGATCGAACCACCGTCACCGCTCTTCAGGTCACCCCTGATTTGCAAAAAATTGAAGCCCTTCGCCAGGAATATCTGCAACGCCAGGGTATTTTTGAGATAATTGTCGAAGCACTTTCCGGAACTTTCCAACCGGGCGACGATCTCCTTTATATTATTGTGGCAGGTGACATCCGGGAAAACATCAAGCCGGTTCTGGCTGAACTCCTTGACCGTATAAAAGCAGAGGCCGTAGCCAAGAAAGAGATTTTTTCCCACTGAAAGACTCTCTTATACCCGGCAGGCGACAGAATAGGCACGGCAATCTAGTTCATTGTCTTTAAAATAAAGAACTTGGCAGTACTGTCATGGCGAAATATGCCTGTCCTAAGAGATAATCTTTGTTAGACTCTTCAGCATCCTTTCTCAAATGGGAGATTTTGCGTGCTCACTGCCCAGAACTTTATTGAAAAATTTAGCGATACACATCCCCTCCCCCAAGTAGTCAGCACCGTCACCCGCCTGATCAACGATCCCGAATCGACAATGAAAGACCTTGAAGAAGTTATTAAGATGGATCCCATCCTGGTGAGCCGTCTGCTTCGGCTTGTCAACAGTCCATATTATGGGCTGGTTCATACCGTCGATTCAATTGGTCGTGCAGTCGCCTTTCTGGGTATGAAAAACCTGCATAATCTGGTAGTGACGGATGCCTTGAAAAACATCTTCATCGAATCTGAAGTCGATGCTGTCTTTTCCAAAAAAAAATTATGGCTGCACTGCGCCGCGGTCTCCATCTTGAGCAAGATGGTGTCCGAAAGAATTTTCGGTATTAACGGTGATGATGCCTTTTTATGCGGTATCCTGCATGACTTTGGCCTGTTGGTTGAAGAGCAGGTCCGTCGGGAAGATTTTCACAAGATCTGTTCCTTGTGCACCTCGACCAGTGCCCTGCTTGACATGGAGCAGCAGGTATTTGCCACGGATCACTGCGAAATCTGCCACCACATGACCCTGAACTGGAATATGCCGCTCAACATCCAACAGGCCATTCGAGACCACCATCTGATCTCTGAGGAGATCGAGCCGTCAAGCTTGACCGGGATAATCCAGATTGCCGAATACATTACCGGCCAATCAAAACTGTCGACCCTGCCGGACATGGAGATGGAAATATCACCACCCCTCATCAAACATTTGCAGGACAATCTGGATGAATATACCGTGCTGATCGAAGACCTTCCCAGTGAAATGGACAGGGCGCAATCTATTTATGCTTGATAGCCGGAGTGATGAGGCACCATCTGCATGATCAATTTATTCAATACAAAAGACTCATATGACGCTCAGCTAGAGGATCTGCTCGACTCTTTTCAACAGGAAATTCCATCGATTTCAATTATCGCCGTAACTGATCAGGGAAAACGGTTTTCCAACAACGGCATCACCGGATTCCCTGAAAGCATTGTTCAGAAACTGATCGCGGCTAGTGTCGGGAAGACCGACGAAGTCGTGTTGCCACACCCATTCAATACCCGATATTCCACAGTATATGTTGCCGCACTGCAAGCAACGCTGATTATCTTCACTACGAATGAAAACTCAAGGCCGGAAGATATTGCCATCCTCATCAGACTGGCGCTGCGAGAATTCTTCGCCCAAAAGAAAGTCGAACAACTCGGCAAGAAAATTGTTATCCAGAAGAATCAGTTCACCCGAAAATTTCAGGTGATGGATCATAAGCATCAAAGGATGCTAGAAGAAACTGAACGAAGTTACCGCACCATTCAGGAACACCAGGAAAACTACTCCAAAACCCTGCAAACAGAAATCCAGACCCAAACGCAGGAGATTTTGCAGGCAAAAATGGCAGCCGAAGCCGCAAATACCGCCAAAAGTGAATTCCTTGCCTCCATGAGCCATGAGATCCGCACGCCAATGAACGGTATCATCGGCTTCACCGATATCCTCTTAACAACTGCGTTGGACGAAGAACAGCAGGACAGCGCCTTAACCATAAAACGCAGCGCCGAGGCCCTGCTTGGTCTGATCAACGATATTCTGGATTTTTCCAAGGTCGAAGCCGGCCAGATGACCCTTGAGTGCATCGACTTTGATCCTGAAATCACCGCCCATGATGTCTGCGACCTTATCCGACCAAGGGTGGCAGGCAAACCTATCGAAGTACTCTGTCGCATCGATGACAATCTTCCAGCCTATATCCAGGGTGATCCGGGAAAATTTCGCCAGGTACTTATCAACCTTCTCGGCAATGCCGCAAAATTTACTGAACAGGGAGAGCTGGAACTCAGCCTTGAGGTGCAGGATGAATCCGAACAAACCATCACTCTGCTCAGCAAAATAAGAGACACAGGAATAGGTATCGCTCAAGATAAATGTGAAACAATCTTTGAAGCCTTTAAACAGGCGGATGGCACCACCACCAGAAAATACGGCGGTACCGGCCTCGGCTTGTCAATATGCCGAAAGATTGCCGACCTCATGGGAGGGCGTGTCTGGGCAGAATCCAGGGAAGGAGAAGGCACCACTTTCTATTTTGTGGCGGTGATGCAAAAATCAGCAAGCGGAACACTCTGCCCAGTGAGCCTTAACCGGGATTTGCAAGATGTAAAGGTTCTGGTAGTCGATGACAATAAGGCTAACAACGACATCCTCAAGGCCGTTCTTGGCAGGGCAGGAATGGAAGTAGTAACGCTTCTTGACGAAACAATGACCATTGCCACGCTCATTGATGCCGAAGAGAGTCAGAGGCCATTCCAGGTGGTGATTCTTGACCTGCGAATGCCCCTTATTTCAGGGTACGAACTGGCTCGCCGGATTCGAGGTGCAAAGCTTGCCAATCCCGACATTCCGCTGCTTGCGTATACTTCATCGACGGAAAGAGTGGCAAACAAATGTAAGGAAGCCGGTTTCACCGCTTTTTTAACCAAGCCGGCTCGACGCAAGATCCTTCTTCATACCATTGCTGGAATTCTCGGAACCAAAAACGATACACAACAGCAGCCGGAGGAAAAAAAACTTGTCACCCAATATTCGATACGCGAAGAACTGAAACAGTCAACACGAATCCTTCTCGCTGAAGACAACCCGGTAAACCAGAAGTTGGCAACGGTAATTCTTAAAAAAGCAGGCTATCAGGTGACGGTAGCATCAAACGGCAGGCAGGCACTGGAAACCTTTACCAATGCCCCCGATGACTTTGACACCATCTTGATGGATATCCAGATGCCGGAAATGGACGGATACGAAGCAACCCGCTCCATACGCCAAAAAGGCTTCCTGACCATTCCAATCATTGCCATGACAGCCAACGCCATGAAAGGTGATCGGGAACTTTGCCTTGAAGCGGGAATGAACGACTATATTACCAAGCCGATCAAGCGGGAGATCATCTTTCAGGTTTTGGAAAAATGGCTCAATAGCCGGAGTTGATAGACTCGTAATAACTTATTGGAATTGCCGGGATGGACTCTGGAAAAAGTTCGATATACTAGGCGCAGTATCTGAAACGGCGATTCGGCAGTACATGGAGTACGGCGAATCGTCGTTTCAGATCTTCAACGACATAGATCCGGCTTTTTACGAGTCCATCACATAAGCGACGATTTTCTTTTGCGTGACTTACTGGACAAACTGCCGAGAAACACTCCTGCGAGCAAAACACCGCCGCCGGCCATAAACCAATGGATGGATTTATCTTTATTCATCCCGGCGTTTTCTTCTTTTAATGCGGTTATTTCCTCGGTCAGCACTTTATTCTGTTCGGTTGCTTTCAACATGTCTTCTTTGATCTGAATCACATTTGCAGTATCCTGCTGCAGCGTCTGGTATTCTGTGGTGATCTGATTTCTTTCATTCAGAGTCGACTGGAGATTGGTTTCAGTTTTGCTGAGATTTGCTGAGACCTCACTGAGTTTCTGGGTGAGCTCAAGTTCTGTCTGCTTCAACTTTTCATTTTCAGCACGAAGCGACGCAATAACCGTAGAAAGCGGCGGGTCGGCGCTCAGGTATCTCTTCAACATCCAGCCCTCTTTCCCGTTCGCCATGCGTACCATTGCATAAGAATCATCTTCTTTTATAAAATCGACTGACTCGCCATCTTTAACCACAGCAGTTACCTTATATTCCCTTCCCGCACCGGACCTTAAAACAACCTCCGCGCTGGGTATCACGTAACGGCTCTCGGCCACAACCTCATTTACCGAAAACATCATCGTGCCAAGCGAGAGGAAAAAGCTCGCCAGTAAAAAGAGGATACTTGCCGGCGGGGCTATGAATCTTCTGATCATCATTGTTCTCTTACTCCTTATACCAATTTTTTCCGTAACTTCCTTTCCCACAGCAACTATTACAAACCAAGCATCTGAAAGTCAAGTTTTCCGGGCATCGCACGTCAACAAGAACCCAGAGTAATGGTGCAGAGGATAGAGACAATTCCTAACGATGAGAAGAATCCGCTGAAATACCGGCTCCCAGCGATATCAAATGGTTATAACTGGCAGTAAGCTTTTCTGGTGTCCAAGTTTCACGGTTTTTGCACAGCATCTTTTTGCAAATACGTTCTTCTGTGAGAACATCGAGAATAAAATCCATAAATTCATAATCGTGGTCCGGTAGGACGGTACCCTTACGTTTCGGGCCATAATAAAACCAGATATTCTGTCTGAATTCGCCATCGTCTCTCAGCGAGTAGCCTAAAGCTTCGTAAGTCAACGGACCGGCATCCAGCGGTGGCAGATGATCGCTGGTCACGACGATCAAGCCCTCCGGATCCATCTTCCTTAGCCGTTGCACATAATCGGCAACCGCCCCGGCTCGATAATAAAATTGCTGAATCGCCAGATATGCCTGCGAACCGGGTTTAACCCCGGTGACTTCAACTTTAGGTGGAAAACGTTCGATGTCGGTTATATGAGGCAGATGACCATAGGTTCCCAGCACATAATTGAGAAACGGTTTATCGTCGGCAAGCAGTTTCTCAACATAGAGAAGATTCTGGGAGAGGAGGTCCCCGTCAAATATATAGCTGTTGGCAACATTATATTTTAGATACGTTTGTCGTTTTTCCGCATATACTGTGGGAAAATTGGTTTCCTGGAATCCCATTGACTGATATGCCTGTTCCGAATTGAAAAATTCCGGCTTATACGATTGCGTTGCAATTGTCCGGTAGCCTGCCCCGACGAGAAGGTTGGGCAGACATGGGGTTGAATAGCCTTTAAACATGTTGAATTCGGCCGGACTATAAAGTTCAAGAGCCGGGACACCGCAAAGAAGTTCGAATTCGACCTGGGCCGTACCGCCGCCAAAAACCGGTGACCTGGAAATATGCATGTTTTTACGCAGAGCATCAAACCGCGGCGGGGCTGGTGGAGTATGGAATTCCAAAGCTGAAAATAGCTGTGGGTCGAGAAAAGATTCCAGAACCAGGATATGGATGTTGCGGGTTGTACGCAGGGCATTTTTTAATAAGGCTGGATCTCGATCCGGATCGTCGATTACCGGGTGGTGGGCAAGATCTTCCAACGCCTTACTCTTAGTAGCAGCAAAGAGAAAAAGAGCCGTTGTTCTGCCGATGACGGCCGAGGTAAAACGATCGGACCAGGGGACGATTTCAAGGCCTGAAGCATCCGCCGCCTTCAGGAACTGCTGTGGTAAAGTATAGGCCGTGACCGGCGGCACCAATGCAAGAGCAAGAAGAAGCAAAGGCATTGCCAGCTCCCGCGGGCGCCACTTGATATTTTTAATGAAAAAGACCAACCAGACGGCCGAAAACATATACGCCCCGACCCTTAGCCAGGCCGGAGAAACATTGAGTCCTTCCGGCAACAGGAGGAGTTCATCCAATTTAAAAACACTGTGCATAAGGACATAGTGCAAATCGATTGCCAGGTAAAGAACAATGATGGGCAGTGCCGCGATCACAACGCGCCAGGGCGTTGGTCGCATGAGATGCAGCAGGGCTGCATAGGCGACAAGCAGATAAGGCAATTCAAAGCGAATGGCACTACTGAATTCCCTGATCCCGCCAACAAGTCCAAAAGACCAGGAAATAGCCCAGAGAACCAGCCCCAGAATCACCGAAGATGCGACCGTCTCAATTGTTAACCGGAGCAGACCACGGCTTTTTGTTACCGAGGAGAAGCGTTGGAAAAATGAATGCTTCAGCATAGGTGTTTTCGCTATTGGATATTCTTGCAAAAAAATCCCCTTCAATACTAGGATCTACCTACCAATATTGAGAAAAAAGCACCAATCCATAAAAATACCGTAAGTACGATACTGACCAATACCGCTGCGCTGCCAATGTCTTTTGCTCGTTTGGCAAGAATATGATAATCAGGAGAAGCGAGATCGACAACTGACTCAATCGCCGAATTCATTAACTCGACTATCAAAACGGCTGTAGTTGCAAAGAAAAGGAGGCCTTTCCATTCATGGGAGAGCGGTAGAAAAATCAGCACGATCAGACAGACCGCAACCAGGCATCCCTCCTGACGGAAAGCAGCTTCAGTAGAAAGCGTCGAACGTAATCCATCCAGCGAATAGGAGAAGGCTGCGAGAATTCTATCAATACCGGTCTTTTTGGGTGGTTTACAATTCGTGTTCTGTGTCATCATCGTAGAGGAGAATATTTGAATTTGGAAAAAAGCGTATCAAAATACTCAGTTGTACCTATGCAGTCAAGATTTCTCACCGATTGGGCGAGAAAATTCCTCCTTGATCCTTATCGCAAGCGCACTGATATCAACAGGCGCTCCAGTATCTATGCGCACAGCACAACGCTGCTCATCTCCGCGCAGTGACTTCCACGTTGACAGCTGCGTTGCCAAAACCCGTAGATCAGCATCTGAAACATCATTTTTGCGCTGTATAATGCGCCTGCGCAATATTCTGCTATCCGCTCTGCACTCGACAATTATAAACGGTATTTTTTTGCTTTCGGCCAGCTTTTTGAATTGCAATCGTTCTTCATACCGGAGAAAAGCCGCATCGACAATAACCGAATATCCGGCATCAATACTATGCGCCGCAAGTTCTTCAAGTTTCCTGTAGGTTTTTCGGGTGGCCTCGGTGCAGTAGATTCCTTTTCCCACCGCTGCCTGGCCATTATCATCCGGTTTCAGGCCAAACAACCGTTTACGCTCAACATCCGAACGTATACGAATGGCGCCCAACTGCTCTAATAACGACTGACTGATGGTACTCTTACCCGATGCCGACACTCCACGGGTGATAATGAGGATCGGCCTGGCCGCTCGAATATAGGAAAAGGCCAGGTTGAGGTAATTTAAGAAATCGTGCTCGGCCTCAGCTTGTTCTTTTTTGCTAATTCCGGGCTGATGAGCACGTATTGCGTCAATCTTGGCGCGCACCAGCGCCCGATACACCTGATAGAACCGGAGCACGCCCAATCCAGGGTAATCACCGGTACGCTGCAGATAATTGTTAAGAAAGCGCTGGGCCAGTGCAGGTTGTTTTCTGTCCTGCAAATCCATGACCAGAAATGCGATATCGCTCATAACGTCAATCCAGCGCAGACTGGGACTAAACTCTATACAATCGAACACCAGCGGAGCATCATCGAGCCAGGCAATATTGCGCAAGTGCAGATCGCCATGGCATTCGCGAACAAAACCAGCTGTTTTACGCTGGCCAAATATTGGCTGCAACGCCTTAAAGGTGTTCAAGCCCCAGCTTTCCACCTCAACAAGCGAATGTAACGCCTGGGGATTGGTAACATGCTCTCGAATCTGCCTGAAATTCTCTGCTATCGGTTGATAAATTGTTTCCGGACTACCGTATATGCTATTCATATCAGCGATATCGGCTTGCTGATGAAAAGCTGCGATATACCCGGCCAGAGTATCAATATGACAAGGTTGCACCCCCTCCTGGGCCAGTAAGCGATCAAGCTGTGCCTGCTGCGGAAAAGCCGTCATCTTAATAGCGTACTCGATTGCCCCCGTCTCGTCTTCACCCTCATTTGCCCACTTGGGATCGTCAACCGTGCCTATGACAGGAACAACAGAGAGATAAATTGCCGGTGCCAGTCTCTTGTTTAAGCGCAGTTCTTCCAAGCAATAAAATCGTCGTTTTTCAAGAGTGGAGAAATCAAGGAAACCAAGGTTCAGAGCTTTTTTAATTTTATAGGCATATGCACCAGCGAGAATTACCCAGGAAATGTGCGTTTCTATCAGAGTACATTTTTCAACGGGAGGATCATAGATTTCCGGCTGCATCAGCGAACGAATCAAAGCAGCAGGTTGGAGAGTGGCGGTGTTCATCATGAAGACCTTCGGTGGTTTGACTGTCCTATTGAATGTGCATGACATTTATGATTACCATAGAGTACTATGCCATAGCAAGAACTTTGCCAGACTGCTCAGCATGGAAAACCCGACAGACACAATCTGCTAGAAGTGCATTTACCGGACATTTGCCATGGAAACCTTGACAGGCCCCACAGTGTGGTCTAATTTTGTCAGGAAAGAACATCTTTTCACTCGCCAACTCTGCCGAAAAAAGAGGGAATCATGCCGGATAAACAAATCGTGACTGGAAAAAAACTGATGTTGCAGGCCCTAAAGGAAAAGGGTGTCAAATATATTTTCGGCTATACCGGCGGAGCCATTATGCCGATTTTCGATGAAATGGATAAACTTGGACACTTCCATTTCGTGATGTCACGCCACGAACAGGGGGCGGCATTCATGGCCCAGGGTATCTCCCGGGCCTCATTGTCGACCGACAATCCACAAGTCGGGGTGTGCATGGCCACTTCCGGCCCAGGGGCGATGAACCTGGTAACTGGGATTGCCGATGCGCATATGGATTCAGTGCCGATTGTGGCTATAACCGGACAGGTTACCACCGGGGTTATCGCCACCGATGCCTTCCAGGAAAGCGATGTTATCGGCGTGATGATGCCGATATGCAAGCAAACCTATATGCTCCTTGCCACTGATGAGGTTGAAGCGACAGTCCATGAAGCCTTTTACGTGGCCAACACCGGCCGGGGCGGCCCAATCGTCATCGATATTCCTAAAGACGTACAGAACCAGAGCGTCTCTCAAGACTATCACTTTGATGCAAAAAGCTTCCGGCCCAGCCTGCCCGGATTCTTTTACCATCCAACCCCTGAACGTGAGCCACTGCGAAAGGCCATTGAGCTGATCAACCGCAGTGTACGCCCGGTTCTGTTCTGCGGCCATGGAGTCATTACCAGCAATGCCGGAAAGCTGTTGCAACAATTTGCCGAAAAGGTCAACATCCCCATTGCCTTTACCATGCATGGACTATCGGCCTTACCCGTCGATCATCCGCTCAGCCTCGGCATGATGGGCATGCACGGTACCGTCGAAGCCAACCGGGCGATCATGGCGGCGGATCTGCTTATCGCTTTCGGCATGCGCTTTGATGACCGCGTCACCGGCAGACTCAGCGAATATGCCAAAAACGCCGACGTTATCCATGTGGAGATCGACCCATCGGAAATCGACAAAAATGTTGCCTGCTCGGTGGCGATCAATGCCGACGTCTATCGTACCCTGCATGTGCTGCTCGGCGATCCGATGCTGACATTTAAACCACGAAAGCGATGGTTTGAGAAAATCAACGGCTTTCGACAGGTAATGGCCGACGATTTACGTAAGGAGATTGAATACGGTATGGGCGATGACGGCAGGCTGCTGATGAAATCAATAGTCCATCAACTGTCGGTTTTGACCAAAGGAAAAGATCTCATCGTGCCTGATGTCGGCATGCACCAGATGATGGCGGCTCGTTTTTACAACTACCAGACCCAAAACAGCTGGTTCGCTTCCGGTGGTGCCGGGACCATGGGAGCATCGCTGCCGATGGCCATCGGCGTCAAACTGGCTCGACCGGGCGAAAGGGTCTGGTCGATCAGCGGTGACGGCGGCTTTCAGATGAATATTCAAGAGCTTGGTACGCTTATGGAGCAGCAAGTCGACGTCAAAATCATCCTGCTCAATAACGGCCACCTGGGCATGGTGCGCCAGTGGCAAACACTTTTTTTTGACGGCCGGTATGCCGGAACACCGATGCAGAGCCCCAAATTCGGCCTGATCGCCGAGGCCTACAATATTGCTTATCGCAGAGTTGAAAAACTCGACGAGGTCACTCCCGCCCTGCAGCAGGCTATTGATCATCAGGGGCCGATTATGCTTGAATTCATCTGCGATGCAAGTGAAATCATCCTGCCGATGATCCCATCAGATGGCGGCTTTAATGATATGATCGTTACCCGTCCTGACCGGAAAAAACCGGCAGCCGGAAAAAGCAAGGGAGGGAAGTCATGAAACGACGTGCTATCTTGGCCTTTATGCTTGACCGTCCGGGAGTGCTGAACAAGGTGTCGGTACTGATCCGCAAAAAGATGTACAACGTCGATACCCTGACCGTGTGCAGCTCGCGCGTCGAGGGAATCAGCCGAATGACTATTACGTTAAGAGAAGACGATCAGGCCAAAGTGGACCAGATAATCAGGCAACTGGAAAAATTCACCGAAGTAATCTCCGCCAAAGAGCTCGATACCGATCACAGTTACTGGCGGGAGGTGGCCATCGTTAAACTGGAAGTTGACACCGCCCATCTGGAATCATTTCGCGGGCAATATAATTTTGAGGTGCTCGACCAGAAAGGCGAGGATATCCTCATCCTCCAGTTGGCCGGGGCCACCCGGCAGATCGACACCTTTCTCGATGAGGTTGGCCGGCAATATATCATCGAGATTGCCCGCACCGGCGTGACCGCGATGGAAAAATAGCCGCCCCACGGGCGGCATTTCAATCATCATGCCTGATAAAGGGTGTCGGCAATATCGGCGAGGTCACAGCTGATATTGTTTGTGGTCAAGAGGGCTTTGATCTCCTGTAGCGTATGCGGAGTGTCGATACGAATGTCCGTTCCTCCCTGCTGTTCTTCCAGAGAGTAACCAGCCGTTGTAAGCAGGGCGACAGCTTTACTGTAGTGGCCGACCACAAAGCCCATCAGGGTAAAATCGGCCATATAATTATCGGGTAACTCCCTGCTGCCTAGATATGTTGCCCTGCTGTGATAATCGCAGGGGAGAAGCGCTATTTTGCCCATAAAAGTCCTCCATTAACATTGTCCCGCCCTCTCCTTTCTGTAGTAATAGCTATCAATATTCTACGTTTCTAAACCCATTGTATATTTCTCAACAGTATTTAATTTAGTAGCATAACAACTTGACGATCAATTTGATCAGAGAAAAATGTATGGCGAGAAAAATACATCTTTTTGATGGTTGTTGGTAAACAATGATTAAAAAATTCAATAGACATCTATTATAAGGAGAATGCTATGAGTATGCGAGGAGAAGTTATCTCGAACGAATATAAGAAAATGGTATGGGTACATGACAGCAAAGGAAAAGAATATGCTTGTTATGTAGATGATATAAAAGAAAAAATAAAGAAGAAAGAGGATTTAACCGAGGCAGAGAGAAACAACTGCCTCGATCTGAGTACAGTGCTGGGTGATAGTTGGTAGTATATTGTCTGATTTGCTGAACTTTTTACCCCCGTTGATTGTTTCGGCAACGGGGGTTTTTTTATGGATAATTGAGGCAGGAGCGAAGAATCAGAACTGATTGGGCTCGCCGCAGTGAAATACACGGATGCATGGCATGCACGGTACTGTTATCTGGAAAAAAACGGTACCTGCGTCCTGAAAACAAGACGATGTCAATGACTGCCGTCGCGCAACATGGTAGCTGGCCGATGGCGATCTTCTGCGGGTCACCAACCTATTTCGCTGACGTATCAAGCGAATGAAGGCGCTCATTGATCGCTGCGGCATGGTCAGCAAGGTCATTGGCGACTTTCTGCAGCGTAAGCTCGGCGCATCGGTAGTGGCCCGGAATTGGGTGAGGTAGTCGATGATGCGGAAGGTATGGCGACCATGCGCTGCCTTAGCGAGAACATAGTCCTGGCTGCTTAAAAAAATAATTTGTGCCGGCTGAGCATAACTCCTCAGCCGGTACGAGTAAGAATCTACTAATCAAAGGCCATGCTGGTTTTCCATTCCTGCCATACCTTGCCGACCAGATCAATACCCGGCTTCAAGGTTTTCTTGCCAGGTCGCCATCCTGAAGGAGTTGCCTCGCCGCCTTTGGTTGCTCGGATCAGCTGAAACGCCTGGATTTGTCGGATAGTTTCATTGACATTTCTGCCAACCGGAGGAGTGAGAACCTCAAAGCCCTGTATAACCCCGTCCGGGTCGATCAGAAACCGACCACGCGCCTCCACTCCAGCAGTTTCATCAAACACACCATAAATTTTGCCCACCTTGCCGCCTGCATCCGACAGCATAGGATAAGGAACTCCGCCCTCGACCATCTTGGCCAGCTCGTCATCATTCCACATTTTATGGACAAACATCGAATCAATCGACATCGACAGGACTTCTACACCCAGTTTCTGGAATTCCGGATATTTTTCAGCGACCGCTGAAATCTCGGTAGCTCAAACAAAAGTGAAATCACCGGGGTAAAAACACAGGACTACCCACTTCCCCAGGTAATCGGAGAGCTTAACATTGATGAATTTTCCTTGTTGATAGCCCGGTGCAACGAAATCAGGGGCTTTTTGACCGACCATGATCATTTTCCTTTCCTCCTTGATTATTTCAGGCGATTCGTTTTTTTCCACCACATCTTCCCCTACCGGACCTCCCGTTGGCCTGGCACATCCAACAGCTGCTTCTTCTGCCATTTTTCCTCCTCCAGGTTAAGAGTTTATCAAGCGTTTACCCATTTCATCCTCTTATCACTGCATTTTTATTTTCTGCAAGGCCTGCTCGGCGGCAATGGTAATAGGCTCTGCACTCGGCTCGGAAGAAATATCCGGATTACAGGCAGAGGTAAAGGTGGTCAGGTCAGAAATCGTTTTCCCGCCCAGAATAAAGGCGGAAACAGCATCAATTTCCCTGGCCGGAGCAACCGCATGACTGACAATCTGACCGCCGATGAGTTTCTGACTCTTTTTATCAAAAACCAGCTTCAGCTTCCAGGGTTTCATCCCCGGGATCATGCCATGTTTGCTCCTTGAATCCACCACCGCGCTGACTGTGGCAAACCCCTCTTTGACGGCAGTTGCCTCAGTCAAACCGGTAGCCGTAATGGTCATATCAAACATTTTACAGCCACCGGCATCAAGAACCCCGGGAAACGCAATCGCATATCCGGCCAGACGTTTGGCAGCCAGTCTACCCTGAACGACCGCCGGCCCTCGCAGCTGTCCGGGAGTCGGTTTTTTGGTGATGAAATTTATTTTCTCGACACAATCGCCACCGGCCAGGATATTTGGATCTGAGGTTTCCTGATACCCATTTACTTTAATGCCATACTGCCCCATCTCAAGACCGATATCCTGAGCAAGCTTAACATTAGGTCGAACCCCGACGTTCATGAATACGGTATCCGCCTCAAGGACCTTGCCGGAGGCGAGTTGGACCCCCGTTACAGTACCGTCTGTGCCGATAAGTTTCTCGACTTTTTCTCCAGTCAGGATGTGCAGCCCTTTTTCTTCCAGGTAGGTTCGAACGGAGTCGGCCATATCTTTATCCAACATAAGCGGGAGCGGTCGATCCATCAATTCAATTATAGAAATCGTAAAGGTGCCCGGCGCCGTCTCGGCCAGAAGCGAAGCAATTTCCATACTGATGAATCCGGCACCGATAAATACAATATTTTTTTTATTGCCGTCGGCAATATAGGCTTTGATTTTTTCCGCATCAGGAAGGCCACGTAAGCTCATGACCCCATCAAGGTCATTGCCTGCAATAGGCGGAATAAACGAACTCGATCCGGTTGCCAGATAGAGTTTGTCATAGGTAAAGCGCTCTCCTCCGGCGGTCAGTACGGCTTTTTCCACCGCATCGATTTTGGTAACTGTATCGCGGACGACGTTGATGCCCATGCCCTGCAGCATTTTGTCAGGGACAACAATTGACTGACTGCTAGCCAGACCGGCTATTACATGAGGTAACGCTCACCTGACGATAAAAAACTCTTCCTTACGTATAACGGTAACATCTATTTCCGGCATGAGTTTTTTAGCCATCATAGCAGCCGGGCCGCCTGAACCACTACAGCCGACGATGACCAGCTTTTCACCTTTTTTCATGTCATCTCTCCATTTTTTCTTTGCGTTTTACGCTGATTGACCAGGCAAAAACCCTTCCTGTTTTTCCAGCACCCATATATCTCTTGAGTTTTTTTCACCGCTGCATCTAAAGCATTTAAGGTTATGCTTTAGCAACATATACTCAATATGAGCATATGTCAAAAAGAATATTTTTGTCCCTGAGTTGATCCCCAAAGGCATTTTTTTTGTCGTTTATATAAAATTAGCCTATATCTTTAAATCCAAGATGGTTACATATTTCTATCGACATCAATTATGCGGGGTTTTTTTATTTTAAGTCGGCTCACTTATCATTTCTTTCTCTTAGTTGCCTAAATGACTAAAACCTGAAGTGACTGTGAGCTCTATCTAAAAATCAATAACACAGAGGGGGATTAATCGATGAAGAAAATTTTGATTGCAATTGTTGGATTGCTGTTGTTGTTTAACTATGGTTGCAGCGGTGATGATGCTAAAAAAGCTGCTGAAAAA
Organism: uncultured delta proteobacterium; assembly: GCA_963804605.1. Lineage (GTDB taxonomy): Bacteria > Desulfobacterota > Desulfobulbia > Desulfobulbales > Desulfocapsaceae > Desulforhopalus_A. Next base: position 163,823 of record CAWDRB010000016.1, on the reverse strand, counting down.
ACTAAGGAAGTGGTCACTGAAACCGCAGACAAAGCCGCTAAAACGGCTGATACTGCAGCCACTGCCACCAAAGAAGCAACCACTACAGCCGCAAATAAAGCCACTGAAGCTGCCAAGGATGCCACTAAAAAGAGCAATTAGAAAGGCTCATCCAAAGGCAGCTGAAAAAAGCAGTTCACTCAGTTGCTGATCTTCGGACCTTGACGATCCGAAAGAACGTATATGTGACGTTTCAGTTTACATACTTCCCAAAACAATGAGACTCCATCCTGCAGCCTGAAAGGTTGCAGGATGGACAACCGAGCCTCTGTCAAACCCCAACCAGTTAATACCTATAAAATGCTATGCCGTTCAGGACAATCCTCCGTTTTCTGGGCCCTGGTTTTCTAGTCACCGTCGGTTTTATCGATCCAGGAAATTGGGCTACCAATATCGAAGGTGGATCAAAGTACGGTTATGATCTGTTATGGGTGATTACGCTGAGCACGATCATGCTCATTGTGATCCAGCATATGGCGGCAAAACTGGGCATCGCTACCGGAAAATCCCTGGCTGTCAATATCCGCGACAACTTTCCCAGGCCAGTAACATTTTTTCTCGGTGCCACCATTATTCTTGCCTGCGTGGCCACCGATGTGGCTGAGCTGCTGGGCGGAGCTATCGGTTTCAATCTACTTTTAGGCACTCCACTCTGGCTTGGCGCCCTGGTTACCGTAATCTGCGAAGTTGTGTTAATTATCAGCATGCGCTACCACCGGCTCGAGACAGTCATCATCGGATTTCTGGCAATCATTGGCATCTGCTATGTCATTGAGATAATCATCGTCAAGCCAGACTGGGCAACGCTCGCCCCGGCAGTGATCATTCCTAAGGTGAACAGCAGCAGTATATATGTAGCGATGGGCATCCTCGGCGCAGTGGTCATGCCGCACAATATTTTTCTCCATTCCAATGTGATCCACAGCCGGAAATGGGGAAGCTCGGAGGAGGAGAAGAAGAGTCAACTCTACTATGAAAAGATCGATACCACAGCTGCGATGGTTATGGGATGGGTGGTCAACTCAGCGATGATCATCGTCGCCGCGGCTGTCTTTGCCCGCCATGGAATAACAGTGGACAGCATAGAACAGGCTTCGGAGACGTTGAGACCCCTAGCCGGACCGCTGGCCGGATTTCTTTTTGCGCTGGCCCTTGTCTTTGCCGGTGTCGGCTCGTCGGTTACCTCCTCGATGGCCGAAGTAAACGTCATCACCGGGTTCCTCGGCAAGCCCGAGGACCCTCGCACTTTGCTGTATAAAATTTCCGTATTTATCACGGCAATCCCATCATTTATTATAATCCTCTGCGGCATGGATACCTTCCGGATTCTAATTTTCAGCCAAGTGGTTCTCAGTATCCAGTTGCCCTTTACTCTGATCCCGCTGCTCATTCTTTGCCGAAAAAAAGAAATAATGGCAGGATTTCGGAGTGGGCATGGAGAATTTGGCGCTGCTGTTCTCATCTCAGCAATCGTTATTGCCTTGAATATTTACCTGCTCTATTCAACATTCAACGGAGGGTGACAGGGTGCAACTCTACAGAAAGATTTTGTTAACCATCGACTGTTCGGATGCGGATAAACCAATTATCAGCCACATCTCAGCCCTGGCCGAGCAAAACAATGCCGAGGTGGTCCTTATTCACGTCATCCACGCCCATACTCTCGATCAGGACCGTGCCTTACGCGACAAGGCATCGACTGCTATGGAAAAGTGTGTCGCAACCATGCAGGCAGTTGGTATAAAAGTACATGCTCTTATTAAAACGGGTGAACCGGAAGCGGTGATACTAGATGAAATAGAGACGGGGAATTATGATCTGGTGGCCATGGCAACCCACGGCCACACCCTGTTCGGCGATATCCTTTTCGGCAGCGTCTCGGACAGCCTAAAGCATAAAATCAGTATCCCATTGCTCCTGCTCAGATACGAGCCATAAAGCAGACGATTAACTGTGACCTCACAGCACAGGAAGAGGCGGGCATTCTTTAAAGATATGATTCTTGCAATTCCGGCAGATCATATCGTCAGCCTGGGGAATTATCCTGGTGATAGCCTCTTTCTGAGTGGCAAAGATATGCTCCTTGCCGATCACGTCCAGATATCCACCTCGTTCTAATATGCCATATGACTGAGGCTGCAATTCACAAAGATACAACCCTCCCCTCTGACCGCGACGGCGACGCGCTTCCTGGGCTAACAGCTCAGCACCGGCGACATCGATAAAATTGATGCCACAGCCGAGGATGAGAACATTGCGTTTTCGCATCAGGTTCTTATCGATGTTATATAAATATTCACTGACATGGTTGACCGCCCCAAAAAACAATGCGCCGTCAATCCTAATTACCTTCAGATAATGGCATTCCGCTTCTGTTTCAATGAGTGGCGGGCCAGCGCCATCGGTATTCGGTACCAGATTGGCAATGCGCGGATGGGCTGTGCGGTTTAAATAGAGCACCAGGGACAGTAATACACCGGCATAAATGGCAAACTCAAGATCGAGAAACAGGGTGGCCAGAAAGGTAACCAGCAGCACCGCGGTCTCCTCCCTGCTGGTTTTTATTATGGTATGGACATGATGGAAATCAATGAGATGATAGGCCACCATCAGAATAATTCCGCCCATGGCCGCAATCGGCAGATAGGCAGTAAGCGGGGCGATGAGCAACAACAACAGGGCCAGTAGCATCGCCGAAAAAACAGCAGAAAGTGGGGTCAGCGCTCCTGACTGATAGTTAATGCCGGAGCGGGTAAAAGATCCGGACCCCGCATAACTGGAAAAAAAACTACCGACGACATTGGACAATCCCTGGCCGATGAACTCCTGGTTGCCGTCAATGGGTTGATGCGATTTAGCGGCAATGGCCCTGCCTATCGATAGGGCTTCGATCAGGCCGAGAAGAGCTACTGCCAGCGCTTTGGGTGCCAGCGCGCGAATGGTTTCGAAAGAGAAATCCGGCAGCGACAGCGGGGGTAAGGTTGCGGGCATCTGGCCGACCAGTTTGATGCCGTGCTGACTGCCGTTGATGAGCAAACAGAGGACACTGCCGATGATCATCGCAAAGAGCATGCCCGGCCATCGGGGTATCTTGGCACGAAAAAAAACTGCCGAGGCAAGAGTGACCATAGCCACGGCAAATACATAGACATTGACTTGATTCAGCATGCCCAGAATATTGCCCCAGACTTCGACAAAGTCATGGCTACCCGGCAGGCTCAGGCCAAGGACATGCTTTAACTGACTGGTGGCGATGAGGATAGCAGCACCGGAGGTAAAACCGACCACCACGGAATGGGAGACAAAATTTACCAGGGTCCCCAGCCTGGCCAGACCAAAACCCAGTTGATAGACACCAGCCATAAACGTGAGGGTCAAAACGAGCCGGATATACTCTGCAGAACCTGGCTCGGCCAGCGAACTGATCGAGCTAAATACCACGATGGAGATAGCCGTGGTCGGCCCGGATATGAGATGCAGGGAAGAACCGAAAAGGGCAGCGACAACAGGGGTGATAATTGCAGTATAGAGGCCATATTCCGGTGGGAGTCCGGCAATCATGGCAAAAGCAACCCCTTGAGGAAGAACGATGACCGCCCCGGTCAATCCAGCCAGCAGGTCGGCCTTCAAAGTGTCCCAGCCGATGAAATTCCACCAGCGCATAAACGGCAGCAGCCTGCGCCACCGGGATCTGGTTCCAGCCGCCTGCGGTTTTAGCTTATATCTATTGGTCATAGATCCCTCTTAGTAAACCAGCAAGAACCTTAAATCGGCGATGGTTAAGCAAAAAAAATATTTGTGCCAGGCCATCATCAGTCTTCAACCATGAAGGGAACAACATTCACCTGTATCTTCTTCACTCCGACAACTTTTTCCAACAGACGCCGCACCTTGTTTTCGATGTTCTTTTCATCAGCCAGTGAGCCGCGAACATTGACAAACACTTCTCCGTGGGCCGAATCGACTACCACCTTGGGAAAAGCCTTCACCAGGGACGCTTCAACCTGGGCGGACAACGCCTCATCGGCAAGCATACGACAGCTCTCCGGAGTACTTTTAAAGCAGGGCTGTGCCACAGTGTGCAAAATGATAGAGACGGCCTGGTCGACACTCATATTGCCAATATGCAGCATCATGTCATAAAGCAGGGGATTCCATGAATCCTGGCCAAAAATCTGCTGTCCCCATCTTCGTCGTTCGGCATCATCGTTGACAAGAATCATCCGGGCCTCATCGGCCGGGATATTTTCACGGGCCATTTCTTCGCGGACACGGTCCTCGAGGTCAGCACTGATTCTGATTTTAAGCACATGGGGAAACTGCTGCAGAAAAAAATGGCTGCCTAAGCCATGAAAAACGACATTGTCCTGCTGTAGATGGGTAAGGAGCGCCGCTCGAAAAAAAGCGATAAACCGCTCTTTTCCCGAAGTGAATCGATCGAGAATTGTAGGTGCATCGTGGATAGCTCGAACCAGCTTAAGTTCGGGAATATTAAACTGCTCTGAAGCTTCCAGAATGATCTCCCGGGACAGACACTGATAATTGAGTGCCTTGGCCAGCTTTTCGGCTACTTCCTTGCCTCTGCTGTAAGAGCCTCGTGATATGGTGATAATCGACATCTTAAACCTCTTCGCATTTCACTGTTATTCTTTTTTTGCCCGGCAAAGATCAGCAGCTGTATTTTCTTTTTTGGCCGCACTGACCTGACCTACTATATCGTAGAAAGGAACAGAGATTCAATATCAAACTAATTTTTCATTTTTTGGTAAGCAATGCCGTTACCTGGCCACGAACTGCATTGAACAATGTTTTACCCAAAATGATTTAAACTCTTTTTTATATTTAGGCAGTTTGGTCAAACTTCGCCACATCGCCCGCTTGTTGAATTTCTTTATTTCCTGAGCCGGTTTGAAGAATGCTATGGCGTTGTCGACAGATAGCACAAAAGGTGGTTTGTTGCCGGCCAGATTTATCCAGCTGGCTATGATAGAACCGCTTCGATGGTTTCCCTCGATAAAAAGCTGCGGCTGGCCAAGAATGGCAATATACACCTCCGCCGCAATTTTATTTATCGACGTCCCGTGACCAATCTCTCTCTTGTAATATTTTCGAATGGGCACTATCTGCCTGGAAAATTTCTCGGTGGTCGCATCAAGGGCTTTGCAGTATTCTTCTCTTTGCGCATAGTCCAGACCATAATGCACTCGATGATTGATTTCCAGCATATCCGGTCCCCCTTCTCTGGCGAGCAGACCATGTTTCTTTTTCCGCATGAAATAATCGATATATTCCCAGGCACATAACATATTGTCCATCAAGGCCTGGTCAAAAGGCGTGTCTTTCCTGCCAATCTTCAGCTGATCGAGTTGATTATCGATATCTTCCCAATGGCGTAGTACTTCCTGGTACGATCTTTCGATTGCCGGCAAATCAGGTCGGTAGGCCATGGAGTTATGCGGTGCACAGTGCAAAACAGAAAAGGCACTTACCAAAAACAATAAGTGCCTGTAATTAAAGAATGATGCAAATTTATTGGAGCGGGATACGCGATTCGAACGCGCGACTTTCAGCTTGGGAAGCTAACACTCTACCACTGAGTTAATCCCGCTTTATTCTTGATGGTGTTCTAAAAACTCTTCGTCTTCTTCGTTGTTGCAAATTTCACTATCATTACGACGTACTCTAGTACGCCGAAATAATAGTGAAATTCACACGCCTCGAATACGAAGCTTTTTACTTAACCATCCTGGAGTTTGGGTTTTTACGAAATTATCATTCTTCAAAATTTTCTATTTAACTCTTTACTCCGAGGATTTCAAGTCTAAGTATTGCCCTTCATTAAAATTGATAGACTCGTAAAAACTTATTGGAATTGCCGGAATGGACCCTGGCAGCATCCGGCAATAAATGCAGTTTTTTAAGTTCACAGATAACAGTTACCCAAAAGGTTGGAAAATATAAGGACCTGCATTTCATAGCAATCAGTGGTTATTCTCTTGGCATAGGCAACTTTTAATCAATTGTTTTTTCATAAAGAATCTGTTTAGGTAGCTAGAAACAATAAAGAAAACAAATTATCATTACCCTAAGAAACAGACAAAAGGTTCTTCTCTCATGGCTAAAACCTCTATATTTAACCAATCCTGGTTTGACTCCATTAGCAAACGGCTCTTTGACAGCAAAAATATTGATGATAATTCAATACGAAGAAGTTTGATGTATGGCATCTCTTCGGTCGGTATTATTTTTCTTATTATTCTAGGGATTATTGCCGTTGTACAAGGGGGATTGCTTCTCGCTGCTTTAGATTTTTCTGCCGCCCTGCTTCTCCTTGGTCTTCTTTTTCTTCTGCGCATCAAGAACTACGTCGATCTATGCATCAGGGCGGGTGTTTCAATGATGTTCATCTTGTATCTGTACCTTTTTATCAGTGGTGGAATTACCGGGACCGCCTTTCTTTGGAGTTACACCTTTCCTTTATTTGCTTTCTTTCTGCTTGGCAGTAAAAAAGGTTTCAGGTATTCCTCCGTCTTTTTTCTGTGTTGTCTTACTGTCATGATAGTTGATCTCAACTCGTCAATGATCGGGCTCTATGACATGAACCTTGTCCTGCGATTCGTTCCTTCTTTTGCAGTAGTCATTCTTTTTTCGCTTATTTATGAAAAATATAGAGAGAGCTCGCATCAGGCTTTGATAGAGTTAAAAAACAATCTGGAGAAAAACGTTGCCGATCGTACAGAAGAATTGTTGCAGGAAGTACAACACAGGAAGGCAAAAGAAAGGCAGCTCCGCACCAGCGAGGCACGTTATCGGACTCTCTACGACAACTCGAGTGAAGGTATCAGTATTATCAGCCGTGACATGCATTTTAGCAGTGCCAACAAACAACTTTGCGACCAGTTGGGATATACCGAAGAAGAACTCAAAACCAAACGGCCTGAAGATATTTATAAAAGAGGTTCGAGCAGTGAATTCAACGCCCTTCTTGTAGATGTATTTGACTCTGGTAGCGCAAATTTGGAGACGGAACAGACAGCTCGCTCAGGTGACCATATACCTGTAGAAATTAGAGCTCAACGAATCGTCGTTGATAATGAGGATGCTATCCTCTGCACCTCTCGAGACATCACCAAACGTAAAAAACAAGAAGAAGAAAAAAGAAACCTGCAAGAACAATTGCATCGATCTTCCAAAATGGAAGCTATTGGCCTGATGGCCGGAGGCATAGCTCATGATCTGAATAATATTCTGGCCGGAGTTACCGGGTATCCCGAGCTGATGCTTTTGGGGTTACCCCCCGACAGTCCACTTGTAAAGCCGCTTAAAGCAGTTCTACAATCTGGTCAACGGGCCGCTGCCGTGGTGACCGAGCTGCTGACAATGGCCCGTGGAGTTGCCAGCGTCAAACAACCGCATAACTGCAACCATCTGATTGAAGAATTCCTCGCCACACCTGAAGCTATAAAAATTACCGAAAATTATCCAAATATTGCAATTATTCCTCGATTGGGAAAAACTACCGGATCAATAACCTGTTCGCCAATACACATCCAGAAATGCATCATGAATTTGCTGCTCAATGCGGTCGAAGCAGTCGGAGATAATCCAAAGGGATATGTGGAAATCGAGACAGAAAGGCCTAATCTTAGTCAGGATACTTTGGATACTCTCAATCTCAGCCCCGGTGAATATGTTCGTATCCTTATTAAGGATAATGGCTCGGGTATTTCCAGCCATGACGTTAAGAAAATATTTGAACCATTTTATAGTAAAAAAATATTGGGCCGAAGTGGTACAGGCCTGGGCCTGACCGTGGTCTGGAGTGTTGTGAATGAACACTACGGCGCCGTGGATGTTGACAGCAGTGAACAGGGAACAACTTTCACAATTTATCTTCCCGCAACAGATGATGACAGTGCTGAAAAAGCCCAGAATGGCGATCAGTTCGAGGATCGACCGACAGGACATATCCTCGTAGTGGACGATGAACCACAACTTCGCGATATAGCAAGTACTATGCTTAAATCCTTTGGATACACGACCAAGACCGTTAATTCCGGAGAAGAAGCAATCGCCATTCTGCAGAAAGAGATATTTGATTTAGTGTTAATCGACATGATGATGGAGCCGGGAATGAACGGCAGACAAACTTATGAGAAAATCATCAAAATAAACCCCGGACAAAAAGCGCTCATAGCAAGTGGCTATTCTGAAAATCACGATGTAAAACGAGCGCTCGAACTCGGTGCAGGCGGATTCATTAAAAAACCATATAGCATGCGTGAACTACTTTTAGCTGTACAAAGTGTGGAGTTGCAAACACACAATACTATCTAACCAGAAAATTCAGTGACCATTCACCGGAAACAGCAACTTGCTGGCATAAACCGAAACTGTATACGTTTATCAGTACTCCAGAGGCCTATAAGCAGACCGACGAGCAATGAGTTGGGCCTATCCCGGCAGTTTGATCGTGCCCATATGGGGTGCTGGTGAACGTTTCCCACAAATTCATACCATAGTTGCCACCCTGCCTCACCACTCTTTCACGTACCTCTCTATAATTATTCCATTTTTTCGATCTTTCCAACCGACCAGGCAAAAACATATAATTCATTGATATTATTATATATAAAATGGACACCTAACGGTTGACATTGATCAATATATGTTTACATATCAACAAGATACAAATTTTTAAATTGCATAATCCGATAAACTGTTAGATAATTCTTTGTACCTTCTACCAGTTTATTGTTGATTATCTTTTTTATTAAACTTATGCAGCCCGTAATCCGAAACAGTTAAAAAGGAATATATCACCGACTTTTCCAAAAAAGTTAAAATTAAATAAGGTAGAGCACCATGTTCACATGTTTACGTCAGTTTATTTTTATCTTAATAGGAACCGTATTGCGCTGGCCGATCTGGCTATTAATAGGTATAGCGGGTCAATTCAGGCTCTTCCGATTTGTTTTTCTTGTTTACCCCACCGACGAAATTGAATGTCGCCAATTCTGTCCAAACGTCCCATTCCTTCGCCGCTATTTATCAGGCAGACCAACGCCTGGAGGACTTGTTGCTGATGGCTGGCGACCTGTCGGTATTTATTTTGTTGTTCCTGATCTGCCAAGGAATCTGGCACAAAAGAAAAACAAGCACATAGCCGAAAATATTGTGAAGCGCATGCGCTGGATAAGACGACTGGCTGGTGCCAAAACAATCGGGCTGGCAGGTCAACTCGGGCCGATTTTTGAAAGACGACACAATATTCCTATAGAAGCCCCCCTGTTTAGTAGTATCAATGGTAATATTTTCAGTATTCACGAAGCAATCAAATGGGCTGCACTCCAAGAGAAGACATTCGCAAAACAGCTGAAGATTACTATCGCCGGAGGTGGTGAATTAGGAGTAACCCTGCAGGAGTATTTAACAGGACAGGGATTGACTTGTAATATAGTAGATGTTCGTTTCAATCGAAAAGGAACAGCTCTGCCTATCACTGTCAGTGAAAATCACGAGATAATAAAACAGTCTAATTTCTTGATCAATCTTTTACCAAAAGGAGAAAACTTCATAGAAAGCACTCTCCCGGAAATCTTAGGAGAGAAAACGTCAATTATCGATTTTTCGCGACCGGCTATCGATAAAAACATGATCAAACAAAAAGTTTATATGGGCAACAGGGTACAAAAAACCGGTATGCGCTTCGTTCTCGCTCTCCCCGGCGGCTGGACCCAAAAACAACTTCCAGCTTGCTCTTTGCCCGCCATAATAGCCGCTCTGACGGGTGAAATTAACCATGATTTGAATTCTTTTTGTCTACACGCCAGAAAACAATCATTTATGACATCCCTCATTGCTCAACAGAAGAAACCCCAATTTTCCTGGCCAAATGTCGTTGGAGAGATTACAGGCGATTTAATAACCCAAAATTGATGGTGTCGTCAAAACTCTTCATCTACTTCGTTGCGCACCCGCAGGAAGTGCCCTTGGGGTACAAATTTTGCTATCATTACGACGTATCAGGATATGTCGTAATGATAAAGAATTGCCATAAAATCATTGGCCCCTCAAATTTATAAAGGAAGGGGAGCCGGGAGTTTTGGTTAAATTATGCAGGCACCTAGAGTCACGGTAAATTCCGCTCCTTCACCTTCTACGCTGCTCACCTCTATTCGACCGTTATGTGCCTGGACGATATGTTTGACGATAGCCAGCCCGAGACCAGTTCCACCCTGTTTGCGACTTCTGGCTTTGTCACTTCGATAAAAACGCTCAAACAACCGGGGCAGGTGTTTCCTGGCTATACCACAACCGGTATCTCGCACGATAATTCGTACCTCTTTGGTCAAGTTATTATCAACGACAGCAGCCTTTACCGTCACCCAATCACCCCGTTTGCTGTAGGTTATCCCGTTGATCAGAAGATTGACCAGCGCCTGCTCCAGCAGGGTGGCATTCATTTTGACGACTATATCTTCCGGGCAGTCGACCGCCATCTTTATTCCCGCCTCATTGGCTTTTAGCTGACAGGTCTGCAGTGCAGATTCGATCACCGGTCGCAGGTGTCCCTTTTCCAGCTTGATCTGATCCTGCTTGACATCTTCTTCTATCCTGGACAAAACCAGCAGATCGTCAATGATCGTCGTCAACCTTTCTGACTGGCGCAGCACGATACGCAGAAAGCGCTCCGCATCCTCGCGGATATCCAGCGCTCCGTCCAGCAGGGTTTCAACATAGCCGCGGATCGAGGTTATCGGGGTGCGCAGCTCATGGGAAACGTTGGCGACAAAATCTTTGCGAACATTTTCCAGACGCCGAAGCCTGGTGACATCGTGCATAACCACCAGCACCCCAACATTTTCTCCTATTCCATTGCTTAAAGTGACAATATGGGTTTGTAAAAATTTGTCCCCAGCCTCGTCATGCAGGACAATTTCATCCTCGATACTTTCCCGGCTGGTCAGGGTCTGGCTGATCTGCTGCTGCAGCTTGACATTGCGTACAATCTGCTGCACAATCCTGCCTGTTGCGACCCGTCGATCAACACCAAAGATCTGGGCGGCGGCGTCGTTGATACTGATAACTTTCTCGTCGGTATCGATGGCAATCACCGCTTCTACCATGCTGGAGAAAACAGTCTCCAGCTGATTCCTATGGGTGATGATCGCCTGGATTTTTTCATCGAGGAGTTCCGCCATGCGATCCATGGAGACGGCCAGGGTAATGACCTCCCGGGACGCGGTTTTCTTGGCCAGCGGCAACATTCTCTCGCTGAAGTCCCCAAGGGAGAACTGCTTGGCGCTTTTGGTCATCTGCTCCAGCGGCCTGCTGATATTGCGCGAAATCAACAGGCCAATGCCTCCGGCAAAAAGCATCACCGCCACTGCCACCAACCCTATCCTGAGCTTTATGCCTGCCAGGGTTTTATCCAGGGTGGCAACCGACACCGAGGTCCTGAGCACCGCATTGACCGCCGGTGCATTACCGACATCCATAGGTTGCAGCCCGGTCACCATCAACGGCACGGCGACATAGATCAGGTTTTCGTCCAGGGTTTTACTGTAGCGTCGGCTGATGCCGACCAAGCCGCTGAAGGCTTGTTCAATTTCCCGCCGATGCCGATGGTTATCCATTATCTCGGGATCCTCGTTGGAGTCGGCAATCACCTTGCCATCAAGCCCGATGACGGTAATCCTGGTTCTTGACTCGCGACCGGCTGTAACGGAATACCTACGAAGCGCACCAATTTCTCCATTATGCAGATATTCGACAATCCTGGAACTGATCAGGTTGGCCCGGGCTTCAAGATCGGCTTCGGTCTCCTGCAGGTAAAACTCGCGCAAGGCGGTGGTGCCATACCAACTGACCGCAATAACGGCGATAAGAATAGTCAGGACACTGGCCGGAAAAATCTGCCAGACTAATTTCTTAGGTTGCATCACTGATCTGCTCCTCGTCATCCGGAGTGGAACGATAACGGTACCCGATACCTCTGACCGTCTCGATCATTTTCCCATAATCACTTAATTTTTTACGCAGACCAAAGATCTGCACATCGATGGCCCGAGGGGTAATAAGAAAATCATAGCCTCGGGCAAAATCGATTATCTGTTGCCGGGTAAACACCCATCCCGGTTTAGCCGCAAGCAGGGACAGAATGCTGAATTCCGTGGTGGTCAGCAAGATTTCGGCGCCATTGAGTCTCACCTCATGCCGGCCCTTATCTATCTCGAGCCCATCAACAACGATGACTGATTTCCTGGTGTCTTCTGTCTCACTCTGGTCGGCAAAGGACCGTTTCAGCACCGCTTTTATTCTGGCAATCAATACTTTGGGGCTAAACGGCTTGGTTATGTAATCATCGGCACCACACTCAAGGCCGGCGACCACGTCCTCTTCCTCACCTTTTGCGGTCAACATGATAATCGGGATGGAACGCTGTGTATTCACCTCTACTTTGCGCATCGCGGTGCATACCTCAAGGCCGCTAATTCCCGGCAGGTTCAAATCAAGCAATACGCAGTCGATCTGCTCGGCCCGCAATCGCTCCAGCGCCTCTTCCCCGGTATCCGCGCAGGTGACATGAAAACCGGCCCGGATCAGATTGTAACTGACCAGCTGCTGGATATCCGCCTCATCCTCGACGACGAGTACATTTACTTTGCTCATGATTTATCTATTATTTTCGAACAATTAAAACATCCTTGTTAACCCGGCAAGCACTGCCCGTGCGCAGCATGCCATCCGTTGTTTTTCGCATATGCCCCTATCGTGTACCATTTTTTACTCATGCGCAAGTCCCCAACCACCGCTCTAACCATATCTTAATATTTCCCTAATCAAGAGAAAATAATCGCCCCCTATTATTGCAGTCATTACTGCTCGGAATTGGTTTGCGGCAGGATATGCCAACACATTTAACTCGAGGAATTGATACCGATGGACCACCATTACACTTTTCATCATGAACTTACCAAACTCAATAAAAAACTCCTCAAGTTAAGCGCGATGGTTGAGGAACGGGTCCGCAGAGCAGCCACAGTGATCGAGACCCAAGATCAGGATGCCATCCAGGCGATTATTGTCTCGGATTACGAGGTGGATGAGATGGAGGTAGACATCGAGGAGGATTGTTTGAAAATCCTCGCGCTGCACCAACCGGTTGCCCGCGATCTCAGATTTCTCATCGCCGTAATCAAGATCAATAACGAGATGGAGAGGATTGCTGACATCGCTGTGAATATCGCCAAGCGCGTTGACAATATATCTAAATTCAAGCACCAGGCGGCAATCTCCTACGATTTTTCCAAAATGAGCGAAAAGGTTGTCGCCATGTTGAAAAAAAGTATCGATGCCTTCGTCAATGGCAACGCCGCTCTCGCCAAATCAATTTTTCTCGATGACGATGTGGTCGATGCCTGCAGAAACCGCTGTTATGAAGATATTAAAGAAAGAATAAAAAAAGATCCGGAACACCCTGGCTACCATATTAACACCTACCTGCTGGCCCGGCATCTGGAAAGGATTGGCGATCGTGCCGTCAATATTGCCGAAGAAGTGATTTACTTCGTCGAAGGCACTATAACCCGCTTCAACTGATGGCGTCGTAACATTTACAATTTTCAGCTTGCAACAATCACCCTTCAACCTGGATTAAATAGCTGATGTATACATATCTCCTCCCCTGCATCCTGCTTCTCTCGGCAGGTGCCTATTTCTGGGGAAAAGCCCGGGCCAAAACGATCGCCGAAGCATCCGGGGGCATGCGGACACTGCACTCTCTCCCCAGCCACTACGGCATGCTGACAGCCCTGAGCTGCGGCATCCCCGCTCTTGCCGTCTTTTCCTTGTGGCGAATCCTCGAGGGGACCATTGTTACCTCGGTGGTGGTTAAGAGTCTGCCGCTGGAACTGCAGCAACTCTCCGCCAACCAGTTGAGTCTGGTGTTAAACGAAGTCAAGAATATTGTCTTCGGCGGCTTCGCTGCCCATAACGCCGACCCGGCTATCCAGGCTGCTGCCGATCTCTATGTAACTACCATCGGCTGGCTCAAAAATCTGATTACTGTCAGTACCATCTTCTGCGGTTTGATCCCAGCCTTTATAGCCTACCGCAGTATTAAAAAAGAGTTGCGCGCCCGAAACCTGGTCGAAACGATCGCCAAGTTTTTTCTCATCGGCTGCTCTGCGGTTGCCATCTTCACCACCCTGGGCATTATTTTTTCGGTACTGTTCGAATCGCTGCGTTTTTTCCAGTCGGTACCTTTCTTTGACTTTATTTTGGGCCTGCAATGGAGCCCGCAGACCGCCATGCGGGCCGACCAGGCAGGCTCATCCGGGGCATTCGGCGCTGTACCGGTATTTGTCGGGACCGCGCTTATCGCCGCAATCGCGATGTTGGTCGCTATCCCGGTCGGTCTGCTGGCCGCCATCTACCTTTCTGAGTACGCCAGCCCGCGCTTGCGCAACTGGGCCAAACCGATGCTGGAAATTCTTGCCGGCATTCCCACCGTTGTCTACGGTTTTTTTGCCGCCCTGACGGTGGCTCCGCTGATCAGGGACATCGGCCAGGCGATGGGTCTGCAGGTTGCCTCGGAAAGCGCACTGGCAGCAGGGCTGGTCATGGGCATTATGATCATTCCTTTTGTATCCTCATTATCTGATGACGTCATCCACGCCGTCCCCCAGGCCATGCGTGACGGTTCTTTTGCCCTTGGTGCCACCCGCTTTGAAACCATCAGGCTGGTCATTATTCCGGCTGCCCTGCCAGGCATCGTCGGCAGTATCCTCCTCGCCGTTTCCAGGGCCATCGGCGAGACCATGATCGTGGTTATGGCCGCCGGTTTGTCCGCCGATCTCACCTTCAATCCGCTTAAAGCAGTCACCACGGTCACCGTGCAGATTGTCACCCTGCTGGTCGGCGACCAGGAATTCGACAGCCCCAAAACGCTGGCTGCTTTTGCTCTTGGCCTTTTGCTCTTTGTCTTCACCCTGTTTCTCAACTTCATTGCTCTCAGGGTTGTGAGAAAGTACCGCGAACAATACGAATAGCCGGAACTGACACCTTTATCCAAAGAATTATCCATACTTCATATTGCCATGATCAACACTGAAACCACCACTAATCTGCTCCAGCCGACCAAGCAACTCAAACGACGCTACAGCGCCGAGAAATGGTTCAAGCGTCTGGGGCTGTCGGCCATCGTTTTGTCTCTGGCCTTTATTGCATTCTTATTTTACACAATCTTTTCGGATGGATACACCGCTTTCAAACAGGCCTACATCGAACTGAATGTACACTTTGCCGCAGAAGAATTTACCCAGGAAAAGTTGTCGCATGCCAATTATCCAGCTTTGGTGAAAAGGGCGCTGCATGACATGTTTCCCGAGGTCAATACCAGGAAAGGTAAGAAGCAGCTCGACGACCTGATCAGTCCTTCAGCGGCTTACAAGCTACAGCGAATGGTCGAGGCGGATCCAAAACTTATCGGCACCAGTCGAAAAGTCTGGGTGTTGGCCGGGGATGATGTCGATATGCTGCTGAAAGGTAAAATCGATCGCCGTGAGGATCAGGGCAACAGAAGGATTCAGGACAACCAGCTGGCCTGGATAGACCGGCTGATCAGCGAACAAAAACTCACCCAGAAATTCAACTGGACCTTTTTAACTACCGGTGATTCCAGGGAGCCGGAACTTGCCGGTATCTGGGGTGCGGTCAAGGGATCCTTTCTTACCCTGCTCATTACCCTGTCGATATCTTTTCCAATCGGCGTGGCCTCCGCCGTCTACTTGGAAGAATTTGCCCCGGAAAATAAGTGGACCGATCTGATCGAGATAAATATCAACAATCTCGCCGCCGTCCCCTCGATTATCTTTGGTCTGCTGGGTCTGGCCATCTTTATCAACTTCTGGGGCCTGCCCCGCTCCACGCCGATTGTCGGCGGGCTGGTGCTCAGCCTGATGACCCTGCCGACCATCATTATCGCCGGGCGGGCGTCGCTTAAATCGGTTCCGCCGTCGATCAGAGAGGCGGCGCTTGGCGTCGGCGCCTCGAAGATGCAGACCGTCACCCATCATGTCTTGCCGCTGGCCATGCCGGGCATGTTGACCGGGACCATAATAGGCATGGCTCAGGCGTTAGGAGAAACGGCGCCGCTGTTGATGATCGGGATGGTTGCCTTTATCGTCGATGTTCCGGGCAGCATCACCGATCCGGCTGCTGTTCTGCCGGTGCAGATTTACCTGTGGGCGGACAGCCCTGAGCGGGCGTTTACCGAGAAGACCTCGGCGGCAATCATGGTCCTGCTCACCTTTCTCATTTTCATGAACAGTCTGGCGGTATTTTTACGTAAGAAATTTGAAACCAAATGGTAACCCAATCCTAATAATCAGGAAGTATTATTCTATCCGTTCCACCAATGAGTAAACGCAGGCTAATTCAATTTAACATGGAGAAAAAAGAATGAAAGCAACAAGTATTCTCGCCGCCGGAGCATTAACCCTCACCTTAACCGCTCCGGCAATGGCCGCCCGTGACTATATTTCCATAGTCGGCTCATCAACGGTTTATCCGTTCGCCACCGTCGTTGCCGAACAGTTTGGCAAAACCAGTGGCATGAAAACCCCGAAAATTGAGTCAACCGGCTCAGGCGGTGGATTCAAACTTTTTTGTGGCGGCGTGGGTGTCAGCTTCCCGGATATTACCAATGCCTCCCGGGCGATAAAATCATCTGAAATGAAGACCTGCGCCGACAACGGCGTCAAAGACATCGTTGAAGTCAAGATCGGCTATGACGGAATCGTGCTGGCAAATGCCAAGTCCGTCGCCCCCCTGCAGCTCACCCGCAAAGACATCTTTCTGGCTCTGGCTAAAAATGTCCCCGATCCGGCCAATCCTGAAAAACTGATCGCCAACCCATATAAAACCTGGAAAGAGGTGAACAGTGCTTTGCCGAACAGCAAAATCGAGGTGCTCGGCCCTCCCCCCACCTCCGGAACCCGAGATGCGTTTGTCGAACTGGCCATGGATGTCGGCTGTGACTCCTTTGATTCTATCAAGAGCATGAAAAAGAGTGACGAAAAGGCGTATAAAGCAGTTTGCCAGACAGTCAGAGAGGATGGCGGCTATGTCGAGGCCGGAGAGAATGACAACCTGATCGTCCAGAAACTGCAGGCGAATCCCGACGCTGTCGGCATATTTGGATTTTCTTTTCTGGACCAGAACACCGATGTTATCCAAGGCTCAATTATCGAAGGCGAGGCCCCGACCTTTGAAGCAATAGCCAAAGGCGCCTATCCCGTTTCCCGGCCGCTCTTTTTCTATGTCAAAAAGGCCCATGTTGACGTTATTCCCGGAATGAAGGGATACCTTGCTGAATTTGCCAGCGAAAAAGCCTGGGGCGAAAATGGTTACCTGGCCGACAAGGGCATGATTCCCATGCCAAAAGAGGAAAGGAAAAAATACAGCGAAGACGTAGCTTCCCTCAAGACCATGGAAATGAAATAATTCGCAAGTCGCACACCAGTGCAGAAGTAGAAAAAAGCAGGGCCGGTCCGCTGATACCGATGGACCAGCCCTGCCGCCGATAACAGCCGGCAACACACAAGAGTGGAGAGTAAACAATGGAACTCACATCAAGTCCGACGAACCCGGCCTTTCCGACCCTATTAAGCGGTGATATTACCATGGAATCTGAACAGGCCCGCAGCCAGGCGTATACGACCGGCCGTAAAACAGTCGGCACCCCTTTTG
The DNA here is from genome assembly GCA_963804605.1 of uncultured delta proteobacterium. Classification (GTDB taxonomy): domain Bacteria; phylum Desulfobacterota; class Desulfobulbia; order Desulfobulbales; family Desulfocapsaceae; genus Desulforhopalus_A. The sequence goes on along the minus strand of CAWDRB010000016.1, from coordinate 146,027 downwards.
TCGACAACCCACGCATGACCTGCAGGGACGTGGAGGTCTACTACGGTGAAAAATGCGCCATCAATAAAATCAGCATCGATGTCGGCTGCAACGAAGTTCTGGCGATGATCGGACCTTCCGGCTGTGGGAAATCGACGTTTCTCCGCTGCCTGAACCGAATGAACGATACCGTCCCTTCCTGTCGTGTTGTCGGCAACATCTGCCTTGACGAAACCGATATTTACCATCCATCGGTCGATGTGGTTCCCTTGCGGGCCCGGGTCGGCATGGTCTTTCAGAAACCAAACCCATTCCCCAAATCGATCTACGACAACGTCGCCTATGGCCCGCGCATTCACGGATTGACCAAAAACAAGGCCGAACTCGATGAAATAGTCGAAACGTCGCTTATCAAAGCCGGCTTATGGGAGGAGGTCAAAGACCGGTTGCCCGAGCCCGGCACCGGACTGTCAGGCGGACAGCAGCAGCGCCTGTGCATCGCCCGGGCTATCGCCGTCTCGCCCGAGGTGATCCTCATGGATGAACCATGTTCCGCCCTGGACCCGATTGCCACGGCCAGAGTCGAGGAACTGATTGCCGAACTGCGCACCCAGTTCTCAATCGTCATCGTTACCCACGCGATGCAGCAGGCGGCGAGGGTGAGCCAACGGACTGCCTATTTCCATTTGGGCGATCTTATCGAAGTGGGTGCCACGGACAGGATTTTCACTAATCCCCGCCACCGCTTAACCGAAGATTATATCACCGGTCGCTTTGGTTGACCACTAGAGCAGAACGCTATAGTTTGCCGGGGAATGATCGGCGAGAAAACCAGGAGCGTCAAACCAGCAGCGTGACGTACTCGCGGTTTTCGAACTGGCGAGACAGTGCGGTTCACCGACATGCAGGATGCCTGGAATCGGCGGAACACAGGCGACAATGTCTCTTGGATTGACCACCCGGTAAATGTTTATAAGCCGGGTCGAGTCGACAAATTGGCTATTGCCCATTCGGGGTGAACCAAAAGTATAAGCGGCAGCCGGTTTCTTTAAGGAGGCGGCGAGAACGGCCAGTGCTCCCCCTAAGCTATGTCCGGTATAGTATACCGGACCCGCCAGTTTGTTGAGCTGGCTTTCTATAGCCTCCCATACCTCCATCAGCAGCATCTTAAAACCACGATGAACAGAGCCACCGGCTGGCCAGGGAGAGAGCGCGGTGGCCAGGTTGTATACCCAGTTTGATACTCTGCCTTGCGTCCCCCGAAAAACCAGCACTGAAAACTGCTGTTCGTGCCGCGGTATCGTAGTGATAATGGCGCATTGTACATGCTCGCCGTTATAAAACCACTGTTCCTCCAGGCCTATCTCATGCATCAAACCGTTTCTGATGTCCATCTGGTGGTCGAGGTCATTTTCGCCCTCTCCCTTGACGTATATCAACCGGGAAATCTCCGACAGCCACCAGGCATTTGTCCGGCTGAATGTCAGGGCATCCGGGACAAAGCAATGGTGACCGGCAGCCTGAAAAAAATCTCTGGCATCTCCCGGATTGAAGACTTCTTTCCATGCGTAACTATAAGCCATCACCAACTCTGATAAAATTTTCTCACTGCGTATCAGAACATCCATATTGAAATAATGACATACAATTAAGCAAATCAATTTGTCATGTCAACAATAGATCAGAAAGAGATAACTGCCGATTGGTCTGTTTACCCCGGCGCTTGTTTTCACTTTTGGACGAAGCACGGTCACCACCGCAACCATCTCTTTTGGTCTGATCAGAGAATATACATAGACATCACTACCTAGGGCTCATCGTGGCACAGATCACAGCTCTGTGAAATAGTTTTACCGAATTTAGTCTGATGTTGTTCATTATGACAACGGAAGCAACCGAATCCCTCTTCTTCGTTTTGATGACCAAGATGCTGCTTGTAAGTTCCCCAGGTAACTTTCATTTTTGGCCAGACATTGGCCATATAGGCATCCAACAGGTAGGCACCGGAGGCAATCAGTGTCTGTTCATTTGCAGCAACAAAATCTGCCCCATGCCTTTTAGCCTGGAGTGACAGCAAACTCTCAACAATCTGTTCTTTGGCCTCATCACGAGAAGTGTACTCCTTCTGGAGAACAGTCAGTGAGTCTTCACGAATGCCGGCAATTTCTGGATTGATTTTTTTACTGTACAGGCCAAAATCTACTTTCTGTTCCAGATCATCATAGACATGGGTTGGCCGATTATGGCAATCGATACAATCCATGGTTCGCCAGGTTACTTCACCTTCTTCAGGATCACTGCCGTCAAGAGTATACTCCTCGGTAACACCGGATGGTTTGGTGACCTTAATTCTGCCGATAGAGGTTCTTTTCTCATCAAGAGATTCGTATTCAACCTTGACGTTTTTACTGACATGCCAGTGAATTCCTTCAAAGTTATCGGTCACGGGGTTTCTGCCGCCGATATGCAGGGCGATGTCCTGGACTGCTGGATCTTTCTGATTTTCATTGGTATAACTGACGAACTGCTTAACTTTCTTACCATGAAACTTTTCAGGCCAGTGACACGCCTCGCAAGTATCCTGAGCCGGCCGAAGGTGCTCAACAGGTGCTGGGATAGGTGTGCGGTAACTCCCATCCATGACCGCTTTTACCTGTCGGAGACCGGAGAGTTTGGCCTTCACATACCATTCGGCTCCAGATCCTATATGACAGGAAACACAACCTACTTTGGCATGGGGTGAGCGCTGATATGCGGTATATTCAGGGTCCATGACCGTATGACAGATTGCCCCACAGAAAAAATCAGATTCAGTAAAATGGTAGGCCTCGTACACAACCAGTGAAAAGACAGTCAGATTGACCACCGACAGGACCAGAATGAGGAGAACTGTTTTTCTGTGACTCTTCTTGCCAAAATCAATGATTACATTGCCTTTATTGATATTGTCCTTAAACCATTTCTTTCGACGAAAATATCCTGAAACTGGGATCAGGAGCAGCCCAAGTATTGCGCCGGTAGGAAAAACCAGAAAAGTCACTATTGCGGCATATGGATTTTCGATCAAACCTGTGATATGCCCCAGCAGTCCTAAAATCGTCATGGTGAGGCAGACTGTCGTCAGGCAGATGCCAAACAGGCCGATTGGTGTCTTAACGGACAGACCGACTTTCTCCTGCCAGGTAAATTTCTCTGTATCTACCGTTTCTTCCCCGCCGTTGGGAATTTCAGGTTTGTTCTCCGCCATAGTTTCTCCTATATGTTTTTCGCCATTCTCCAACAATGTCCACAACCAAGTCTAAAAACCGCTCCACCATCTTTTTTCCTCACTGATCTCCGGTTCATGTGAGAAAGCAGATATCTTGAGTGACCTTCCGGCATAACTGACCTGCCTGCCAACAGCGCATACTCCCCACATGTACGCTCAGAAAGGCAAACAGACCCATGAAAGACCGTTACAGTTCACAATAAATGCAAATGGGCAAGAGCATCATCCTAATTATTTTTTATGCTGAAATGATTATGTTACATGTTTATACTGCAACGTAGTATATTTTTCAAATCAGAAAATGACTATAAAGCAATTCAGTTTTCTAATTTTGCTCCCCACTGTACACACAATGGATGAAATCGAAACTACCAATGCTCGTCACTGTCATACCAGTACATGGCAACAATATTTTAATACCATTCCTGATCCTATTCTGGTGGTCACCCCTGATGGAACTATTATCGAGGTCAACGATGCGACTCTGCTGGCAGCGCAAAAAAACAGAGATGAAATCATCGGACAGGGGATCTGTAAAATTATTCATGGCGGCAGGTGGTCACATATCAAGTGTCCTTTAGAAGAATTCCTCAAAACCTGTCAACCAAAGATCGAAGAAACCCGTCTTCCCGGCCTTTTTGGTGAATACTATTTCACCATTTCACCAGTGCATGAGACTGATGGCACAATAGAGAAAATCCTCTTAATGGCAAGAACACTCAACAGGGACGAAATGCAGAGGGTCGATTCCATTCGAACTGCAAAATTAGCAGGCATTGGAGAGCTTGCTGCCGGCGTAGCTCACGAAGTGAATAATCCGATTACCGGGATTATCAATTTTGCCCAAATTCTTTTGGATAAATATACTTTCGATACTGCCGGGGTGTCTATCATCCAGAAAATTATTAAAGAAGGGAACCGGATAGCTACTATTACCCGAAACCTGCTTTCATTTGCCAGGGCAGGCAGAGGTGAACAGGAACCGGTAAATCCTATTCAGATTGTCACTGAGAGTCTGTCGCTGGTGCAGCATCTGCTCCAAAAAGACGGTATAACCTTAATGACTGATTTCCCCCCGAATAAATCAATGATTATTGCTGATTTCAGGAATTTACAGCAGGTTATTTTGAATCTTATCAGCAACAGCCGCTATGCCTTAAACGCGAGATATCCGGGTTATGATCCCAAAAAAATTATTGAAATATCCTGTTGCGAAAAGCAGGATGAAGACCATCATTTTTATCAAATAATGGTGAAAGACTATGGAACCGGATTACCCCAATCTGTTCTAGACAGGCTGTTTGAGCCTTTTTTCAGCACGAAACCTCCCGGCGAAGGTACCGGCTTAGGCCTGAGTATAAGTTACGGAATTATAAAAGAACATCGAGGAACAATACGGGTCAATTCTATTCTGGAAAAATATACGGAAATGATCATCGAACTCCCTATAGGAGCCAAGACTTATGGAAAAAGAATCATATTCTGTGAAAATTCTGATTGTCGATGATGAGGAATCAATCCGACAAACTTTTGAGATATTCCTGACTTCCGCAGGGTATCAATTTGTCAAAACCACAGCAACATTTGCCGAAGCCGTCAATGCACTTGCACAAACTAGTTTTGATTTAATTATTTGTGATGTCGTCCTAATCGGGCCTTCCGGCACGGAGCTCCTGCGTAAAATCAGGGAGACCGGCGTAAAATGCCCGGTTGTTATGGTGACGGGTTTTCCCAATCTGGAGTCGGCTGCAGAGTCGGTTAGACATGGAGCCTTTGATTATATATCAAAACCGGTCAATAAAGAGACACTTCTTCGCTTTACTAAACAAGCCCTGCAACATTGGCACCTTGAAAAACAAGCCGCTGTTCTACAGCGGGAAAATGAAAAATATCGTCGATATCTCGAAACAATTTTCCGCTCAGTCAGTGATGCCATTATCACAATTGATACTGACATGAAAATTGTTCATCTCAATGAAACTGCAGACCAATGGTTGAGAGAGAAAGGTGCTGAAGGTATATCTGATCTGAATAATTTACCACCGGAGATCAGCCTTGCCTGTTTAAACGATGCCCGCGAGGTGTTGCGGCAGGGAATCGAGGTGAGAAAACACCTTATCGAATGTATTACCCCGGATAGCAAGATTAAAGTGATCAGCCTTAATGCATCTCCGTTGCGAGGTGCAGATGAAGAATTTCAGGGTGTTGTTATCGTAGCAAGAGATATGACCACTGAAAAACCACAAAATTTCGATGAAACCCGGAATTGTTTTCATGGTTATATCGGCGCAAGCGATGTAATGCAGAAAGTGTATAGGCTTATTGAAAATATAGGCAAAGTTGATACAGCCGTGCTCATCACAGGTGAGTCGGGGACCGGCAAAGAGCTGGCGGCAGAAGCACTCCACATAGAGAGTTCGCGATGTGACAAGCCTCTTATCAAAGTGGATTGCATTTCTGTTACGGAAAGTTTGCTGGAGAGTGAGCTTTTTGGCCACCGTAAAGGTGCCTTTACCGGTGCGGATAGAGACAGGACCGGCAGGCTGCTCCAGGCCAATGGTGGAACCCTGTTTCTCGATGAAATTGGGGATATATCGCCTAAGATGCAGCTGCTGCTCTTACGTTTCCTGCAAGAAAAGACCTTCACTCCGGTTGGCCACGATGAGCCTATAGCAGTTGATGTTCGAGTCATTGCCGCAACCAATGCTGATTTTCAGACAATGGTGGCCAATGGAAAATTTCGAGAAGATCTCTATTATCGCCTAAAAGTCATCGAGGTAAAACTCCCCCCTCTGCGAAATAGAATCAATGACATCCCGTTGCTGGCGAATCATTTTCTTGAAGTATTCCGTAAACGGTTAAATAAAAAAATTGTCACCATCTCCGATCAGGTTTTTGAGTGCATGGTGGACCATGACTGGCCGGGGAATGTTCGAGAGTTGCGACATATCATGGAAAGGGCATGTGTCCTGTGCAATACGCCTGTTCTTCTACTGGAGCATCTTCCCGATGAATTACAAAAACCACGTAAAAAAGCTGCATACTCAACTCCCTTGTCAAATCCAACATTGCCGGATGATACTTTGCGGGAATTTCTTCAGGAATCTCCTCAATATATCAGGGAAGACGAAAAAATCTTACATGCTCTCAGGCGAGCAAATGGCAATAAATCCAAGGCGGCTAAATCATTGAAAATTGCCCGCTCCACTCTGTACAGGCAGATGCAGCGCTACAATATTAAAGACCCAAGCGCCTGACCGACGATTTCCTTGCAATCCATTCCTTTTCCTTCGTCGGTTGCCAAGCAATCCATTTCTACCAACGCAATTGCTAATCCCCTCTTTCTTTTTTTAAGCCAATAACAAGAAGTCTACCCCTCTTGGGGAGTATGGCTCCATACGGAAAACTGTCCCAATATATGTCCCGATGCTACACATATGGGACACTCAAGAGGGACACTGTTGGCAAACTGTCCCAATGGCGGATGTACTGCTTAAGGGTGTAGCAGCATGGATCATTATCAATAAACACTCTTTAATTTCAAATTATTACAACAATACTTCCTGCCCTGAGACAACAGTATTGTTATTTTGGCATATATCTTGCTTTATGTGTATTCAAAGCAAGATTTCTTCAATTATCTTTAAACATAATGAGGGATACCATGAACGAAACAGTACTAAGCAAAACACGAAGCCAGGCGGGAAGTCAAGATACCAGCAAAACTACCATTTCTGCCGAAATTGATAAAGTTATTATCGTAGGCGTTGCCGCATTTGCCGGTGTATTGGGACTGTGGAGCATTGCATGTCTCGCGAGTGCCATGTTTCAAGCAGGTGGACCTCTTCAACTTGTTGGCCAATATTTCAAAGCTTTGGCGGGAATGTAAGTAAAGAAACGTTTTCGAAAATATTTTGCGGGATTCATTGAAACCGAAAAGAATAAAAATGAGGTACACTATGCAGGAGACAGCGCGAATTAAACAAAAAGATGCAGCAACTGCACAAGAAAATACCTCGACTAATGTGTCAACAGAGGTCGATAAGGTTGTTGTTGTATGTATTGCCGCTTTTGCAGGGCTTGTTGGAATTTGGAGCATTGCCTGTCTTGTCAGTGCCATGGTCCAGTATGGCCCGTTGGAGCTCATCAAAGGATGGTTTAGTGCCATAAGCGGAATGTAGTTTTCCCGCAATTGATTACCAGAATAGACAAGAAATAGGTATTGAAGCGATAAGCAGGAAGGGTTGCAGACCCTTCCTGAAGGCCGTCTATATCTTGTTCAATACTCTTCGCGTTTGCATTAAAAGCCTCTGTGGAGATGTTTTTTCGTTTATCGGAAAGCATCCCCCAGAGGCTTTCTTGTCCTCATCACAAGAGATGATTTTAAAATTCATTATTGCCTGCGACATCGTCATGTTGCATTATTTACCATAGTGGTAATACTCTCAAAATAAGGATGATTTTAAAAACTTATTTTATTCCCGGAGATGTTACACCTATGGCTATTCTTGTCCGCAACGTGCTTGTCTGCTTCCTTTTTACTGCTTTGGCTCTCTTTCTTTCCTTTCTTTGGTATGTTGAAAATAGACATCCGAGCCAGGACTACACTACCCTTGTTGAACAACTCGATAAAGATCAAGTTACCCTGCTTGAATTTACCGGCAACAGGGTGGCGTTTACCGATAAGGACGATCGCACCTTTGAGACAGTAGTACCAGACGTAAGTAAAATGATAGAAGGGGTGAAAAGTAAAAGTATTCGTATAATTGTAAAAGAAGATAGATTTAACCTGATCTATATGACTGTTATTTCATTATTTATTATTGTCCTCATACTGGTCGCATGGTGGTCTCTGAGGCCAAGCAAAAGGGAAGATAATGAATTTGCCAGCGATAAACTGGTAAACTTCGGCAAAAAAGAGTCCAATATTACCTTTAAAGATGTTGCCGGCATCCCTGAGGTCAAGGTAGAGTTAGAAGAAGTTGTATCCTTTCTCAAGTATCCAGCAAATTTTACTAAAATAGGTGCAACTATTCCCAAAGGCATTCTGTTGCAGGGCCCACCTGGAACAGGTAAGACACTCTTAGCAAAAGCAGTAGCCGGAGAAGCCGGGGTGCCCTTTTACAGCTTCAGTGGCTCTGACTTTGTCGAAATGTTTGTCGGAGTAGGAGCCTCCCGGATTAGAGACATATTTAAAGAAGCAAAGGAACACGCACCCTGTATTATTTTTATTGACGAAATTGATGCGGTAGGAGCGAGCAGAACCGTTGGATTTTCCGCGGGAGGACAGGAGGAGAGAGGTCAGACCCTTAATGCCCTGTTGGTCGAGATGGATGGTTTCGGCACTGAAGACACTATTATCGTACTGGCCGCAACCAATAGGCCGGATATACTCGATTCAGCGCTGAAACGTCCCGGTCGCTTTGATCGACAGATCAATATTTTGCCGCCTGATGTGAAAGGAAGGAAAAAAATACTGGAAGTGCATGGCAAGAAGGTCAGACTTCATCCAGAAATCGATTTTGATGTTATTGCTCAGGCAACTCCTGGTTTTACCGGAGCGGAGCTTGCAAACCTGGTTAACGAGGCTGCATTAATGGCAGCCAGAAAAGGTCAAGACCAGGTCGTCAGTGAAGATTTTGAAAAGGCTCGTGATCGTGTACTGATGGGAATTGAGCGTAAAGGTTTCATAATGACCGATCATGACCGAAAGGTATTGGCTTACCATGAAGCGGGGCATGGAATTCTGGCCAATAAACTGCCGGACTCTGACCCGATACATAAGATAACCATCGTTCCGAGAGGCATGGCTCTTGGCCAAACGCAGCAAATCCCCAACAGTGATCATCATGCCTATTCAAAGCAGTATCTCCTCAGCAAAATAGTTGTTCTTATGGGCGGACGAGCCGCAGAAGAATTAGTTTTCAAGCAACAGACCACCGGCGCCCAGGGGGACCTTATCGCCGCCACAAAAATAGCGACAGATATGGTCTGTAAATGGGGTATGAGTGCGACCCTTGGCCCCCAGGCGTTCGCTGTGGAGAACGGAGGTTTCATTAAGGGAGTTTCCGGTCGCTTGCCAATGGGCAATGATACCGCAAAATGTATTGACCACGAGGTAAATGAACTGTTAACAACATGCTTTAAGCAGGCTATGCAAATTCTTGAGGAAGAAAAGAGCCTTCTGGACCATCTTGCCGAAATTTTACTCCAGTTCGAAACTCTGGATGGTGAGGAATTCGAAATTATTGTTGATTGCAGTATCAAAAAAGATGCAGCAAACAAGAATAACGCGGAAGCATCAACCTGCAGTACATGCAGCGCAAAAGAGAATTGCAGTCATGCCATCGGAATGAAAAATGAGATCCCTGCGTAAACTGTGCCGGATAACTTTCCTGGGCACAGCCATCTTCCTGGCAATGCTGGTCTTTACCGGTTTTCAGCAGAACAGTCTGATAAACAGCTACAATACTATTGTAGAAGAAAGTGAAAGAACCATATTTCTCTATGCAACGATACGGGAACAAACCACCGAAGGTCTTTTGTCCAGGGACTCCGCGCTCCTCCTGGCTTCAGCAACAGAATTTGGCAAGCTTAATGAAATATATACTTCAATGCTGGACAACCACCTTATCCCAAGCCAATACAAACTCTCTTTTCTGAAGGATCTTGATCTGGAACTTGTGGTGGTAAATTTAAAGAACCTGGCTCTCAGACCAGACAACGAGCAATTAAAACTTACAATCCTCAATCAACTGCGTCAAATCAACAAACAATTCCTGCAATTTGACCGAATAGTGATCGGTGAAATGAAAACCAGGGTCATGCGTCATCAGAAAAGTGCGCTGATCCTCATGGGGTTTATCGTTGCCTTGACCTGCTTCACCCTGATAATACTCTATCAAAAATCAGTAACTCCCCTCCTTGATTTGGCCGGCCAGGCGGCACAGGCTCAGGCAGATGGTGCATTTATTACCCTCACATCTGAGAAAAACAACAGTGTTGAAATCAATGCATTAATCTCCTCTATCAATCAATTACTTGAACTCCGTGCGGGAAAAAACCCCATCACCTTCCCCGATAAAGGACGGGAAGCCGAGTTCTCAGCGATAGTTAATGAAGTTATAAATGGCCTCAATGGGATCATCAACTACGCCCAGCTGCTCACTGATTACGGTGCAGCGGAAAAATTAGGCGATGAGCAAAACGAGGTGCTGGCAAAAATTATTAAAGCAGCCGAAAAGAGTGCTGTTATTCTGCAAAAATATCTCCATGGAATGAATCGGTAATACTTTACAAAAAACCCTCCTATTCCATTTACCAGGGCTAGAGTTTACCTGGCCGATATATCCCTTGCTACCGGGAGACGATTTCTCTTGCAGAAAAGCGAAGATTGCCCCTCTGTTACAGTTGCAAATCCCGGTGGATCCATTTACATTATTAGAGATATTGTTGAAAAAATACCATTTTTGTGGATACGAGATCAATAGCGATCATGTCAACAACCCACAAGAGATAACAGCGATCACTTCTGCCCAATCATCTGTCACCGCCTATGCTTTGCCTCACCGGTGTAGAGAACGAGCTTTTCCAGGCTATCCAGGACCCCGTCCTGGTTGTCACTCCAGACGGCATAATTATTGATGCGAATAAGGCAGCCCTGCATGCGGCAAAAAAGGACCTGCATCAAATTCTAGGTCAGGGAATCTGCAAAATTATCCATGGTGGAAGTTCACCCCACATCAAATGCCCGCTGGAAGATTTTCTGCTTACCTGTTCTTCACGTGTTGAAGAGACAACATTGCCGGGCTTTGGTGGTGAATATCTCCTGACAATCTCTCCCGTCCAGGATAAGGATGAGACTGTTCAGAAAATTCTTCTGATTGCCAGAGAACTTACCGGCGATGAAATGCGCAAAGCCGATTCTCTCAGAACAGCACAGATGGCCGCCATCGGCGAACTTGCTGCCGGAGTGGCCCATGAGGTCAATAATCCTATCACCGGGATCATTAATTTTGCCCAGCTGCTTCTGGATGACAGCGAAAAAAATTCTCTCCAGGCGGAACTATTACAGAGAATAGTCAATGAAGGCGAAAGGATCGCCCTTATCACTAAAAACCTTTTGTCCTTTGCCAGGGAAAGCGGCAATGCCAATGAACCCATAGACATCATTCAGGTCATCAAAGACAGTATCTCTCTTGTCCAGCATCAGTGTAAAAAGGACGGTATCAAAATTAAGGAAGATTATCCGGAAGGTCCTTGCCAGGTATTCGGTAATTTCACCCAATTACAGCAAGTTATTCTTAATTTGATCAGTAATGCCCGGTTTGCATTAAATGAACGATACCCTGACACCTCACCAGAGAAGAAAATTTACATAAGCTGTCGGACAATGACCGATGAACACCAAAACTCAATTATCCAGATCTGCATTAAAGATACCGGAACCGGTATTCCCCAAGGAATTCTGAAAAGGCTGTTCGAACCTTTTTTCACCACCAAACCGTCAGGCAAGGGAACCGGACTGGGGCTGAGTATAAGCTATGGCATAGTTCAGGACCATGGAGGCACAATCAAGGTCGATTCCATTATGCATAAATATACCAGAATGCTTATAGAACTGCCATTAGCGGGGATATGAAATGGACGGTCGAACTTCCCAGGAAAAGGACAGTCGTATTCTGATAGTCGATGATGAACAGAGTATTCGCCTCACATTTGAGATGTTTCTTGCCCGGGAAGGATATGGTCCGATTACCACCGCCTCCACCTTCGATGAAGCCCTGATCGCCATCAACAACCAGGAGTTCGATCTTATTATCAGTGATATCGTGCTCGAGGAGAAGAAAGGCACAGACCTGCTCCATGCCATCAGGGAATCGGGTATTGAGTGTCCCGTTGTTATGATTACCGGTTTTCCCAATCTGGATACCGCCGCCGATGCAGTCCGCTATGGTGCATTTGATTATATTTCGAAACCGGTGAACAAGGAAACCCTGCTCAAATTTGTCAGGCTGGCGCTCAATCATTGGGAGCTTGAAAACGAAAAGAGAAAGCTCCAGCAGGAAAATGAAAGATTCAAACGGTATCTTGAGACAGTTTTCAGTTCTGTACGGGATGCCATCATTACCATAGATAATGACCTGCAGATAGTGCAGCTCAACGAAACGGCGAAAAATTGGCTGCGCTATTCCTCTTCCGCCAGGCAGCCTGATCTTCAATCCTATCAAAGTGAAATGGGCAGAGCCTGTCTTCAGGATGCAAAACAGGTTTTATCCACTGGCCACGCAGTCTTGGAACACCAGGTTGAATGCCGTAAACTAGATGGCAATCTACAAATTGTCAGTCTTAATGCGGCTCCTTTGCATGACGGTTCTGACGAATTTGACGGGGTTGTCATAGTGGCCCGGGATATTACCCTGCCAATATCCGGCTTTGAGAGCGGCTCGAGAAATAATTTTCATGGGTATGTCGGCTCCAGCCCCAGTCTGCATGGAATCTATAAGTTAATTGAAAATGTCGGGAAAGTGGATACAGCAGTTCTGGTAACGGGTGAATCCGGCACTGGCAAAGAACTGGCTGCCGAGGCTTTGCATGCGGAAAGCTCGCGGCGGGATATGCCGCTTATCAAGGTTGATTGTGCCGCAATTTCCGAGGCATTACTGGAAAGTGAACTTTTTGGCCATAAAAAAGGATCATTCACCGACGCAAATGCCGATCGTCAAGGGAGGCTTATCCTCGCCGATAGAGGGACACTTTTTCTGGATGAAATTGGCGATATTTCACCGCGTATGCAATTACGTTTACTTCGATTCCTTCAGGAACAGACTTTTACGCCGGTTGGTCAAGACAGCCCTGTTGAGGTTGATGTACGAATTATTGCCGCGACCAATGTCGATTTACGACAGAAAATAAAAGAAGGCAATTTTCGTGAGGACCTCTATTACCGCTTAAAAGTTGTCGAGGTTAATTTACCGCCCTTACGAGCCATCAAGGACTCCATTCCTATTCTGGCCCATCATTTTCTTTCGCTCTTTCGCGAAAAACTTAAACGCGATATTTACGGCATTTCCGATCAGGCAATGGAAGGACTGGTGCGATATTCATGGCCGGGTAATGTCCGCGAACTTCGCCATGTCATTGAACGAGCCTGCGTATTGTGTGCCGGCACAACTATTTCGCTATCTCATTTCCCTGAAGAAATTCAAAACCCTCTACCGCCTGGTAGTGATCCGCTCGGGATAGCAACGCCGATCCACCAAAGAACTGAGCTCCCGCCTTATATAAGTGAAAGAGATCAAATTATTGATACGATCAAACGGGCGCATGGCAATAAAGCAAAAGCTTCCCGTATGCTCGGCATTGATCGTTCCACCTTGTACCGTAAGATGCGGCGTCTCAGGATTGTAGAGAATAACGCCACACCCCCTGCCACACCACAAAGCAACTAACACCAAAAAATCGTTGCGTTTGTGTTGCGTAAAACATATATGCAACACTTTTTCCTCCAACGCAACGCTTTAGCAACACATCTCTTAATCCAGAACCCAGCAAGACCAGCCACAATTATTGCTGATATATTTCTCATATATATCAGTATATTAAAGAATTTTCAGCTCTTGTTGATGTTCTTGTTTAAAATATGGCATGAGTTCTGCATGGACAAAAGTATAACAAACATTTGTAAAACGTGCATCCAGTCATACCAACAGGAGAAAACAATGAAAAACTCAACTGCATTAACCAGGGAAAGAAGTATTGCACAGAACACGGTAGGCGTTGCCAATGATAAGGTGGCAGTTGGTGCAATCGGAGCTGCTTCGCTGCTCATTGGCTGTTGGGCAGTTGTCTGTCTCGTCTCAGGTATTGTCAGCAGTGGCGGCCCAGTTGGACTCGTATCAAATCTAATTACCGCGATCAGCGGATAAATTATATTTTACGACAGCCTGGAGGCCTCAATGAAAACAATACTCTCTGCAGAAAAAACCAAGAATAGTGCCAATCAGAAAGTTGATGTTTCCACTGAAATGTCCAAGATAGGTATATATTCCATTGCTGTTGCGGCTGGGATAATTGGCTGCTGGGCGGTTATCAGCCTCATTGCCGGTATGATCTACAGCGGTGGACCTTTACAGCTATTAAGCAATCTATTTACAGCTCTCACCCGTTAATTGTCGCTTTTACTCAGTGCTTAACAAGAACAAACAAGAGGTGTCTCATATGGAAGCAAAAGCAATCACCAGAGAAAAAACAGCGTCCACTCCCACCGTTCATGAAATCGAACAATCCAGTAGTGAACTGTATAAGCTTGGAATGTATATTACCGGCGCTTTTGCGCTAGCAATTGGTGTCTGGGGCATTATCTGTCTCTCCAGCGCAGTAATCTCCACCGGTGGTCCGATTGCTCTTATTAAAAGTATGTTTGGTGCACTGACTGGTAGTATGTGAATTTTCGATTTTTATAGAGTATTCTAGCAACTCACGACAATTTTGTTGTTGTCGTGAGTTTTTTTCGTACAGCCTCAAACATCGAATACACTCTTTTCAACCGACTAAAAACAATTTGAATTATGAAATAATCAGATGGCAATATTAGTTCGCAATCTCTTACTGTTTTTTCTTTTTACCGTACTGCTCGCTCTCGGCTACGGCATCTGGAATATTGAACATAAACTGCGAACAGTTAACTACAGCGAGTTTCGCTATTGTCTTGCCAACCATGATATTGCCCAGATAACACTTGATGGCAACAAGGTTATCGTCCAGCATGTCGATGGCGACAGCTATGAAACAACTGTGCCCAATGCCGAAAAACTCATCTCCGAACTACAAGGAAAAAACATTCAGATCATCTTTGAAAAGGACAGATCGGACCAGATTTTCCAGGGAGTTGCCCTGGTCTATATCATTCTCCTCGCGCTGACGATCTTAATTTCCTTAAACAGGAAGAGAAAGGGAGAGGATGATGTCCATAAATTTGCCTCGGATAAACTTATCCTGCCTGATGGCGGGCATAGAACCGTGACCTTTGACGATGTCGCCGGTTTGCCTGAAGCCCTTGAAGACTTGCAGGAGATAGTCAGTTTCCTTAAAAATCCTGATCAATACAGCCAGATAGGTGCGGTCAGTCCCAAAGGAGTACTTTTGCAGGGTCCGCCCGGTACCGGCAAAACTCTGCTGGCCAGGGCGATAGCCGGGGAAGCGCAGGTGCCATTTTACAGCTTCAGCGGCTCCGACTTCGTGGAGATGTTTGTCGGTGTCGGTGCCTCCAGGGTCAGAGATATCTTCAGAGAGGCCAAAACGCAGGCCCCATGCATAATTTTTATTGATGAAATAGACGCCGTCGGCGGCAGACGAGCCGGCGGAGATACGGCCAGTGGCACAGATGAGCGGAGCCAGACCCTGAACGCCCTGCTGGTGGAAATGGATGGTTTCAACACCTCCGACACCATCGTCGTTCTGGCGGCAACCAATAGACCTGATATTCTTGATCCGGCTCTGCGACGTCCCGGTCGATTCGACCGACAGGTCAATATTCTGCCGCCTGACACCAAAGGCAGAAAAAAAATTCTCGAAGTTCATGGCGCCAAAGTAGCCCTTGCACCGGATTTTGATATGGACCGGATTGCCCGGATGGTCCCCGGCTTTTCCGGTGCAGAACTCGCCAATCTCGTCAACGAAGCCGCCCTCATGGCGGCGAGGGACGGCAAACAGGTCGTTGAATATATTGACTTTGAACATGCCCTGGATCGTATCTTAATGGGCGTTGAGCGAAAAGGATTGATCATCTCTGAAGAAGACCGCACCTCCTTGGCCTATCATGAGGCCGGCCACGCCATTATTGCCAAGCTGATTCCCAACTCAGACCCTATCCATAAAATAACTATTATTCCACGAGGACGTGCACTCGGCCAGACCCAACAACTTTCAGTGAGCGACAGAAGCAGCTACTCCTACGATTACCTGAGAAGCAGAATCACCATCCTCATGGCCGGCAGAGCCGCCGAAGAAATCGCCTTCCAGCAGCGGACGACAGGAGCCCAGGGTGATATTGTGCAGGCAACGGAGTTGGCGACCAACATGGTTTGCAAGTGGGGGATGAGTGAAGTTATTGGGCCGCAGGCAATGGTCCTGGATGACGGCGGTTTTCTTGGCGGCGCGGGAAGACGCCTGGAGATGAGCGATAAAACGGCAGAAACCATAGACCAGGAAATCAACGATTTGCTGGAAACCTGCAGCGAGGATGCGGTCACCATTCTTAAAGAAAAATATTATCTCCTAAAACAGCTTGCAGCTATTCTTCTCGACGTCGAGACGCTCGATGAAGAAGATTTCGAGATCATCATGTCGTGTCATTTCACCGATAAGATCCAAGCAGGCATCATTGAAACCCATCAATGCAGAAACTGTCCCGCAGCTGATACCTGCATTCACTCAAAGCGCAAGAAGGATTAGATTGTGCAATCCTTAAAAAAAACCAGCTATATGGCATTTACCGGGGTGATTATCCTGCTGATTTTCGTTATAATCCTTGGCATACGTCAATATCAACTTACTGAAAGTTACAATGTAATCATCACCCAGAGTGAAGGAATGATCTTTCAGTTTGCCACTATCCGCGAACAAATAACCGCCTCTCTGATCGAACGAGACTGGGATAAAATTGTCAGTGCTGCCGACCAGCTTAAAACACTCAATTCCACATTGGCAAGACTTCAGGAAAACAGCCTGATTCCCGGGGAATACCGACTTGATATGGCGAAACAGCTTGATCTTTCCGGCCTGGCCATAGCCTCTAAGGAGATTCTATCGAGTAGTGACAAAACGACCTATAGCCTCGGTTTGCAAAGTAAAATGCGCATGCTGGCCGAATACCTGATGCAGTTTGACCGAATCATTGTCAGCCAGGCCCGAGCCAAGGTTTTACAATTCCAGACGGTGATGATTGGTGCTCTCGGGACGGTGATCTGTCTGCTGAGCTTTTCTCTACTCTTTCTCTATAAAAAATCCATGGTGCCTCTGCTCCATTTAGCCGAACAAACCCAGGCCACCGAACTGTTTGAACACGGATTCACCTACTCGCAAGATGCGTGTGCCGAAATCGGCCAGGTTGTCGACGCGGTAAATAGTCTTTTACATAGTGGTACAAGTCAGCCAACGGCTAACGATAAGCAGCAGGTCCAAAAGGAACAGCTGGCAATTATTCTTAATGAAAGCACTAATTTATCAAACGGTATTATTAATTATGCCCAATTATTAGCCGATTCATATCGGGAAGTAGGAATTGGTGAAGAAGAAACAAAAATTCTGCAAAATATTATTGGTGCCGCTGAACGTGTCGCCCAGCTGAATAAAAAAATTTGATGGAATGAACCACCGCACTGGCTCATCGCGGTACATCCAAAAATAAGTCTGACGAAAAGCTTTATGTATAGGATATCTTATTCTCATTAATTTCTACCGGAGCACAGCGATGACCCACACCCCTCTATTTAAAAAATTTGTTTTGATCCTTTCGGCATTTTTTCTTGTTACCGTTAGTGCGCTGGCCGATGAGAAATACGATCCTGACACTTATGGCCCTGAAGCGCCAATTGTGTGGGAAAAACCAGCCAGGGCTACTTTTGACCATAAAATACACACCATGGATGCCGGACTCGAATGTTCCGCCTGCCATGACGATCTGTTTGCCATGGAGTCAAAAGAAGAATCAAAACGGGAAACGTTTACCATGGCAGCAATGGCCGAAGGTCAATTCTGCGGCGCCTGCCATAACGGCAGCGACGCCTTTGACGCTTCGACACAATGTGCATCCTGCCACTTTGCTCCAACGGAAAAAATTGTTTTCACGCAACCGGTAAAGGCAGTGATCTTCGATCACTCGATTCATATTGATAAGGCGAAGCTCGCCTGCGAGTCCTGTCATAAAGAAGTTTTTTCCATGAAACAGGGTGGTGTGGAAGCACAGCAACCCTTTAAATCAGAAGATCGAGCAGAAAAAAGGCAATATCTGGTGAAACTTCATAAAAAATACTGTGGTACATGCCATGATTCATCCCAGGCTTTCGGCTATCTTACCCGGTGCACTGTCTGCCATATTGGCACTAAAGGTCTAGGGGAACAAAGTGGCGAAGCAACCGAGAAAGATGCACATGCAGAAAAGAAATCCTGAACATTATTAAGCGTGGACAAACGAGTTGTTATGCGGCACATGGGAACAAGGTATATTAGTATAGGGTGATAAATAAAATTCTAGAGAGGAAAAAATGACCGACAGAATTGTTAATATTTCAAAGAAATGGGGATTTCATGGGGTCACTGCCCTGAAAGAAGCCAGTCCCGTGTACAAGGTGACAATGGGCTTTTTTCTGCTGATGACCCTTGCAGGCTTAGCGTTTGGCTTGCATGCATTATTCGTCGGGTATCATCATGTCTATGGTGTCACCAGGGAGATTTCCTGGGGTCTGCTTATTGCTGCCTACATCTTCTGTGTCGTTACCTCAACCGGCCTCTGTATTGTCTCTTCCGTCGGCCATGTTTTTGGCGGAGAGGCATTTATGCCTATTGCCAAACGGGCAGTCTTCATGTCGATCGTTTTTATGTTCGGCGGCTTCTGCATCATTTTCTTTGATATTGAAAATCCTTTCAGGATGGCTATCTGGAATGTTTTTTCACCAAACCTTGTTTCCAATATGTGGTGGATGGGAACGCTCTATGGTGCCTACCTAGTCTTTATGATGATTGAGTATTATTTTCTGCTCGAACAAAACCATACCCTCTCGAGATTAATGGGATTCTTCGGCCTGGTTGTCGGTGTTGCAGCACATAGTAATCTTGGCGCGGTCTTTGGCATGCTCCATGGCCGCCCCTTCTGGTATGGCCCGTATCTGCCCATTTATTTTATTTTCTCCGCAGCAATGTCAGGTGGCTGTGCAATCCTTTTTTTCACCACCCTTGGCTGGAAAATTAATCCTGAAATCATGAATCAGCGTATGGAACGAGCGGTCAAAGCCGTAACGCAGCTGACTATTTTCATGATCTCAGTCATCATTTTCTTTACCATCTGGAAAATTCTGACCGGTATGGTCTCGGAAGGAAAGCAACTGATCCTCATGTCCATGATGACCGGTGATTTCGCCGTCAATTTCTGGGTCTTTGAAATTTTTCTTGGCATGTTTTTACCCTTGTTTCTGCTCATTCGCTCCAGAGGCAATAATTTCAATTTGATCTTGTGGGCCACAGGTTTAATGCTGATCGGCATCTTTTACATGCGGTATGATATCGTAATACCTGGTCAGATGGAGTCGGTGTACCACTCGCTCGGCGTAGTCGAGGCTGCAGACCTCCTTACCTATACCCCGACCCTTCACGAAATCATGGCGTCGCTCTTTGGCATCGGCTTTATTGCATTGGCCTACTTTGCCGGAGAAAAAATGCTCAACGGCCATCAACTCGAAAAACATGAGATTGTTCCTGATGGCGGGTACATTTGCCCTGGTTGTGGTGCCATTCACTTTATGGAAGCCGGTGAAACAGAAGAAGATGCGATGAAACGTCATCATAGAATTTGGTAACCGCCTTCTCTATTGCTCGTGTAACATTGAACCAACAGGTAAAAGGATATAAGATATGAAGTTTCCTAAAATAGGTTTTGATAAACTAAAAAATGAAGGTACCGATTCCGTCACCGTCAAAGAAAGAAGAAAATTTCTCCAGCTTGGTCTTGCAGTAGCGGGGGTGTACGCCGGAGGGAAGATACTGTCACTCACCTCGGTGATTGGCACGGCACATGCTTCAGGGGGCATCAATTCTATTGTAAAATACCCCTATAATCCGCACTACAGCATGGTTATTCGCCAGTCTCTCTGTATTGACTGCGAACTCTGTGTTGAGGCTTGTAAGACCACAAATCATGTGCCGGCAGAGAACTACCGAACCCGTATACTCACCAAAAAATACACCGGTACACTTGATAAACAAGTTGAGTTCATTCCAGTGCTCTGCAACCAGTGCAACAACGCCCCGTGTGTGCGAGCCTGCCCGACCAGGGCGACATATAAAGACCCGGTCACCGGCATTGTCCGTATGGAAAGCAAGAAGTGTATTGGCTGCAAAACCTGCATGCTGGCCTGCCCATACGATGCGAGATATTTTAGTGTTGAAAGGCGGGCAGTTGACAAGTGTGACTTCTGCTGGGACAAGAGATTGTCCAAAGGTGAAAAAGAGACCGGTTGTTCGTCCGCATGTCCGACTGGATCAAGGACCTTCGGCAACCTGACCGATCCGGACAATATAGTCTATAAGCTGGTGCACCAGCTCGAGGAACAGGTTTGGGTAATACGTCCCGAAGATGACACCAAACCCAATATTTTCTATATGAAAGGCAATATGCGTTCTGTCGATAATATCCTCAACGAACAAAAATTCAAATATTTTGATCCCAACCAAAGCTGATACTCGCCCATAACTGGGAGCTTTTCACTGGAAGACCGAGAGACCCAAAAGCTCCTCCTGTTAAGCAGGAGGAGCTTCCGAGAAAACCTTTCCCGGGATAAGAAATTATGCGAGTCATTGTCCAATATTCCTTTGCAGTCCTTGTCCTGACCTATTACGGCGGACAAGTCTGACCGCTTCTGGCGACACTATCCCCCGGGCGATTGGGGATCATCATCCTGTCGGGTTTTTTAGCGGCACTTTTGTTCAGGCCTTTGCTGCAAAAACGCTGTGTCCAACCTGCTCCGGAGATAGACCAACCCAGGCGGATATTCATTCTCGAATGGTCACTCTGCTTTACAGCTGGGCTTCTGATAAACATTCATAACTTTTATATCTATAATATCCCCCTTGCCAACCTCGCTGCCGTACTGATTGGCTGCATTATTGCCGGTTTTTTTATCGGCCTTGACTCTTCCCTGGCCCAGGAGCGCAAAATCATCCTCAGAACAGTTGAGGAAGAGACAATTTCCGCCCTGCCCCAGCATCTCTTCCCCATGACCCGTAAATTTACCCTGGTCGCAATAACAACGTCAATCTTTGTCTCTCTCGTCCTTATCCTGGTTTTCACCAGAGATGTCGAGTGGCCCACCCAGACTGCCCAAGACGAACACTCCATCCTCGCAGCACAACTCTCGGTCACCTCCGAGATTTTTTTCATTATGGCCATTCTCATGGTGCTGATTGTGAAGCTCATCTTTTCCCTACTCTCGCAACCTGAAACTCCTTTTCAACAACGAAACGAGGGTGCTGGAGCAAGTAAGCCAAGGTGACCTTTCCACCAAGGTACCAGTTGCCACGCAAGATGAATTTGGTGTCATCGCCGGCCACACCAACCCTGATGATTGATGGCCTCCGACACCGCTTTGAACTGGTCAATTCGCTGAAACTGGCTGAAGAAGTGCAACAAAACCTCCTCCCTGAACGCAGCCCTGCACTTAACGGATTTGACATTAGCGGACTTCCATCTACCGCGACCAGACAGGCGGCGATTACTATGACTATCCCCGTCTCCCCGACGACAGACTAGGTGTTGTCGTTGCCGACGCCTGCGGCCATGGCATAGGCGCAGCGATGCTCATGATATCCGTTCGGGCATTTCTTACATCGGTAATAGAAACTATCAAAGTCCGGCCCAAACTCTCCACCATTAACCGAGAGATTACCAGAGATTGTGCAAAAACCGGACGTTTTACCACCATGTTTTTCCTGGGATCAACCCCCTAACCAAGACCTTGCAATCGGTCCGGGCCGGACATGAACCGGCGACCTTACTCCACGCACAATCACATCTTTACCCGCCTTGATGGTCCAGGTCTGGTGCTTGGAGTGGACGACAACTATATCTTCGAGATGCCGCTGTCTCTGCCTTTCAAGTCGGCGACATAATTGTCATCGGCACCGACGGCATTCACGAAACCCGCAACAAAGACGACAAACTTTTGGTCATCAACGGTTCAAAAAAATCATTGAGGCCCACGCCCAGGATTCTGCCCAAACGCTTAAGAAGACCATCGTCGAGGAAGTAATAGCATTCAGGGTAAACCCGCCCAGGAAGACGACATTACCCGGGTCGTCATAAAAGCAACCTGAAATAGCACCATTCCCCAAAAACAAGCAGGAGCAGCACAATGAAACTGATGATCTGCGGCAAAGGCGGGTGCGGCAAGAGCACCATTACCATCCTGCTCGCCAGGGCGCTGGCAGAAACCGGCAAGAAGGTGCTGGTGGTCGACGCCGATGAATCAAACCTCTGCCTGCACCGGCTCCTGGGCGCGCACCAACCCGAGATCATGATGGATGCCATGGGCGGGACGACAGGGCACCCGGGAGAAGCTCAAGCAGGCCTCTGACCATCAGCATGAGGATGATTTTTTCAAACAGGTCATGACCTTTGATAACCTGCCGGCAGAACGTCTGGCCGAGGCAGACGGCATGAAGCTGCTGGTCGTCGGCAAAATCAAGGAATTCGGCGAAGGCTGCGCCTGCATGATCGGCGGCATTTCCAGGGCCGTGCTCTCACGCCTGCAGGAGAAGGACAATGAAATCGTTCTGATCGACGCCGAAGCAGGCTTGGAACATTTTGGCCGCCAGGTCGATAAGAGCTGCGACCTGGTGATCTGCATTGTCGATCCGAATTATGAGTCGATCCAGATGGCCGGTCGTGCCCGGCAGATAGCTGAGGGTGCAGGGATCCAGACGTATTTCATCCTCAACAAGGTCGATGATGATGTACGTGGGGTGATGACCGAAGGTCTCGACCGCCGAACGGATTATTGCCGCAATCCCCCGCAACAACGAGATCTTTCTCCAGAACCTGAAAGGGCAGCCGCTTACTGCCCGCCATGCCCCAGATCGAAGTCGCCTACTCCTTCATCAACAGCTACCGCGAGTCGCTGTCACTGAATATGAAATCTGCTATTTTGCTCGGCTGTATTCGACGGCGGTCTCGGCTACCCGCCTTATCAAAACCGATTTATGTGTGCATTGTTGGTTTCTATAAAGCTAGCCTCTTTTTTTAAGCATCGTGTTTGCTATAACGCTTTTTCATCTGTTCCGTCAGGAACATTTATCTTGAGGCTATTGTATGACAACACTTTTCCCACTTTTAGCACGCTATCCAACGAATCTCTCTGGCTCCTCCTGCTGCTGGCAAATTTTTCGGCTATTCTTTTTGCATATCGATTTTTTGGCAAACTAGGCCTGTATATCTGGATCCCCATTGCCACCATCCTGGCCAATATCCAGGTACTGAAAATGGTCGATCTGCTGTCGATTGGTGTAACCCTTGGCAATATAACCTATGCGTCTTCTTTTCTGGTAACCGACATTTTGTCAGAGAACTACGGTGAGAAATCAGCAAAAAAAGCTGTATTTATTGGATTTTTCTCCCTTGCCGCAACAGTAATTATCATGCAGATCGCCCTGATGTTCAAACCCAACGAGTTTGATTTCATTCAGGACAGTTTGAAGAATATTTTTGCCATCCTGCCCCGAATTGCCCTGGCATCACTCATTGCCTATGGCATCTCCCAGTTACATGACGTATGGGCATATGAGTTTTGGAAAAGCTTTTTCCAGGAATCAAATTTCTCTGGCTGCGCAACAATGCCAGTACCATGATCAGTCAGCTAATCGATTCAGTACTTTTTACCTCTATCGCCTTCTGGGGTTTGCTTCCAAAAAGTGAATTTGTCCAGATTCTGGTAACCACGTATGTTCTTAAATTGATTGTCGCCGTGGTCGACACTCCCTTTCTCTATTTGGCCCGGTCGATGTTCAACCGCAAAATGATAAAGAAAATGAGGATTACTGATTCTTAACATAAAACTCCCTGCCGCAAGGACCGTCAGTGGGAACCCTCCGAAAGGTTTCATCAAAGAAACGTTCCCCAAGAACAAAACCAAAACCAACCACTCCCAGTCCGGCAATAACGATAAGATATTCGGCAACTGTTGGTATATAAGACAGATATTGCGGAACACCGACAAATCCATGGTCACTGGGAACGATCTGACCAGAGACGACCAGATTGAAACCGGGAGAAGAATTGTCCAACCAGAATCATAAGAGCGGCAACCGACAGAACCTGCATCGATTTCAAGCGAGTTATTACCAGGAGAAGACCAGGCAGAATAAGCCCGATACCGATTTCAAAGACCCAGAAACTTATGGCCAGAGGGCCTTTAAAAAGAGAATCTGCGGCCAGTACCATTTCATCGTTACTGACATAGGCATTGACAAATTTCCATCCGGTAGCGAGGGTGACGAGGAAAGTCATAAGCACCATGATTTTACCGGCAGTCTGCAAACCATGGAAGGTATCATCGTCCATCGGCCGTCTTTGCAGAATATGACTGTAGTGGGTAAAAATCACAATGGCGGCGGCACCGGACAAAACGGCACAGGCTAAAAAGAAGATAGGCAGTTGCGAACCGTACCAGAAAGGCCTGGCCTGCAGAGACGCAAACACCGAGCCAAGGTTGCTGTTGGCCAGCGACTCGGTAATCGCCGCAAGAACCCCCAGGAAGATGGCCGCCTTATAACGCATGGTGAGGATCAGCAAAAGTTCCAGGAACATGACACCAACGGCCATACCGTACAATGTTCCCATCCACCAGATATTGGAGGTTACATTAGGATATAAAATCACCCCAAGCGGCATCCGCCAGGGATTCTCAATTTCCAGGCCGATAACCATAAACGCTCCGAGCAGAGAGATTATCGACAGCCATACCATCCTGTTGGCCAGCGGTGCCATCTGATTGCCCCCGAAGGCATGACTGAAGGCGGCCAGAACACAAAGCCCCGTCGAAATTATGGCAAAATAGGCATAGACACCGATAAGCATCCCCCAGGGCATATCGCGGGTATTGGCAAATGCATGGTGATGCCCGACCACTTGCGCATACACTGCCCCAGCTACACCGATCAGGATCAAGAAAAGACTGAACCACATCAATTTGTTTCCCGATAGCATTGATGATGTCGGTGTTATGGTAGCACTATTTCCTTTCATTGCTCTTCTCCTTCAACGTAAACATCGTTCTTTACAAATTTCCGGCGCCTTCCCGCATGCCGGGGTTAGTCGGGTCAGTGGTCTTTTTTAGTTGCCGCAGCACCGTCCTGCAGACGGTTATGGCCGCGTACACCAATATGACAGACTGTACAACGGGTATTTGAAGCAAAGGCGGTAGAGCCATCATGGCAGGCACCGCAGTAGCCGCCCTCATAAAGCGTGGCCATGGTAAAATCATCATTTTCCTGTGCTGCACCCGCCTCCATCTGAAACAAATCATCATGACAAGAATCACATTCAAGCCCACCCTTCATCGTGTGCACCTTATGATCAAAAACGACTGATTTCACAGGTTTTTCCCAGACAACAGGATCTTTCGGTCCATAGGTGTCTTCATCATACTCCTCCTGAACCGCAGTATTGTCAGCGAAGAGCAAGGCACCGGAAAGCAATACAAATCCAAAAACGACAACTACAAGAATCTTCTTCATTTTTTCTCCTCCATCGCATTGCCACTTCCCTTATCCCTGGAACATGGGAAGTGGAGAATACTTTCCGGCTCAGGAATTTATATAAAATACATTCGGTACGGCACCCGTTTCCGGACGAAGCACCCAAACCATGGTATCCGGTGCATGAACCAGTTTAAAGACCCTGCTTTCCGGATCAGCTAAGTTGCCGAAAACTCGAACATCGGCCGGACATGCCTCAACGCAGGCGGGATTTTTTTCCCCTTTGGACAATCGCGATTGCAGACAAAAGTCACATTTATCGACGGCTCTTGACTCTTCCTTGAAATACCGGGCATTATAAGGACAGGCAGCCATGCAGGTTTTGCAGCCGATACAACGACTCGGCTCCATAACCACGATGCCTGTTTTTGGATCTTTCCAGGTTGCCGTTGTCGGGCATACCCGCACACACGGAGGTCGATTACAGTGGTTGCAGAGGACGGGTACAAAAATGGTCTCGAACTTGTCCTCTCCAAGTGAACGGCGTTTTTCAAGGATAGTCGTCCTAAAGCCATACGACGGTACATGATTGGTTTTGACACAGGCCTCCTTGCACCGTTCACAGTCGATACAGAGCTGCTCTCTCAGCACCATGCTGTAGTGTGGACTGTACGGATACTTGCCGACCTCGGGAACAACTCCTGCTGCATGGACATTTTTAACGGAGGTCAGGGAGAGGATGCTTCCACCGAGATACATACCTGTCACCGCCAGACCAATCTTCAAAAACCTTCGACGCTCAACCGAAGGAAGGGTACTGAGATCTTCACTTTCCATCTGTTCTAAATCATCAATTTTCATAACTGGAGCCTCTTAATTTTCAACAAAACCAGGACTATCTTTACGCAGCCAGGGTTATTATGTTCATTGAACAGAACAATTTTTTCTCTCTATTGGTACGCAACAGTCACATCGGGTGATACAATCGGCTGTCACCGGTAAACCGTTTCGTCATGAAACCAAACAATTAATGGGATAAACGGCGGCAAAACACAACAAAAAAAGGCCTTCCTGACGAACATAAACGCTCATAAAAAGCTCTCAAAGGCCGATAAGTACTACATATGTCCATTTTTCACATATGCTTATAAGTGTTTTAGATTATTCTTTAGTACGGAAAATACCTGGTACAAAATGCAATGATAACTCTATTCCTGGACAAGAGACGGGAATGGTTTACAATCTCAGTCATATCCAAATTGTCACTCTCGTGCAACGCAGCCGCAAAGGATGACCAATGAAGAAGGACAAGGCAGCTTCCCCTATTACCGAAAAATCCCTCTTCTACTGGGTATTTAAGGACAACCTTAAGCTACAGATCATTTTGTTGGTCATCATTATTGTGGTCGTCTTTGCCCGGGTTATCCCCCTTGAAATGCAAAAGCGAATCATCAACGATTCTATAGCATTACAAAATACACAAGGTCTTTTACTCTACTGCGCCATCTATATTGTCGCCATTACCCTGGCAAGCGGCCTGAAACTGGCAATTAATTATCTCCAGGCGGTCATCGGCGAAAGAGCTATCACCACCATGCGCCAGGAGCTGTATCAGCATATTCTTACCTTACCGCTCGGTTTTTTCCGTACGACTCAGCCGGGGATGGTTGTCGCCTCGCTCATGACCGAACTGAGCACCGCCGGCACCTTTGCCGGAATGGCCTTTGCCGTGCCGGTTACCAACATCCTGACCCTTCTGGCCTTTGCCGGCTATCTGTTCTGGCTGAACCCCAAGCTTGCAGGAGCCACCCTGCTTATCTACCCGATAGCAGTTTTCGTCATTCCCTTTCTGCAAAGAAAAACGAATGAAGCCAACAAGACCAGAGTAGACCTCTCGCGGACAACCTCCAACCAGATTGCCGAATCCATATCAGCCATTAATGAGATCCAGATACATGGCGCCTACGATCAGGAAGGGAGAAAATTCAACCTTCTCGCCGAACAATTACAAAAGATCAGAATACGCTGGTCGCTGTTTCGCTTTGGCATAAAGACAACAAACAATTATTTTGTCGGCCTGGGCCCTTTTGTAATTTTTATCTTTGGTGGGTACCTGGTTATGCACGGTCAACTGGCCTTGGGGGCAATGGTCGCCTTCTTGTCTGCTCAGGAAAAACTGTTTGATCCCTGGAAGGAGTTAATCGATTTTTATCAAACCTATCAAGACGCTTCGGTTGGCTACAACCGAACCATGAGTTATTTTGATACATGCCCCGAATTTTCACTGGAACCGATAGAAACAACAAACGAGCAGCTGAACGGCCGTATCGAAGTAAACAACCTTGTCTACGACACTGCGGACGGTCATCGCCTCCTTAATGGCATCTCCTTCACTCTTGCAGCAGGTGAACATCTCGCCGTCGTCGGTTATTCAGGAGGAGGCAAAAGTACCCTTATCCAGGCCATCGGCAAGATGTTTTGCTACACCTCCGGCAGTATTCAGATTGATGGTCATGAACTCTCCACCCTGCCTAAAAGAGAAATCACTCGAAGTATCGGCTATATCTCCCAGAACCCATTCATCTTCACCGGCTCAATCGAAGAGAACCTGTTGTATGCCCATACTGCTGCGATGGAAGGATTGCTTGCGCCACCACCGGAGGAAATGAAAATCGACCTGGATCAGATGATCCTTGTCCTCCAGCAGGTCGGACTTTTTGTCGATGTGATCCGCTTTGGCCTCGGCAGTCTTATTGACCCAGACGACAAAAAAATTGCCGCAAAAATTATCGGAATCCGGTTAACATTCCATGAAGAATTTGGCGACAAACTCGACGATTATGTCGAGTTCTATAATCAGGATAATTATCATATGAATTCCAGCGTGGCGGAAAACATAATTTTCGGCACCACCGACAATATAAACTTTGGTTATAATCTTTTATCTGATAACCCTCGATTCCGATCCTTCCTCAAAGAAGTCGATCTCCTGGAACCACTTTTTGCGCTGGGCATTGACCTAGCCAGGCAGGCAGTCGACATCCTGGCTGGTGTCGACACCGTTGATCTGTTCTTTAACAACAGCCCAGTTCCTGCCGATCGACTGGAGGAATGTGAAGCTCTCCTGGCCCGATTGAAAAAACATCCGTTTTCTGCTCTGTCAACACAACAACAAGCCTTTATCCTCTCCCTGGCCCTGAACTTTACCCCCTCTATCCACACCATGAGCCGGCTCCCGGATACACTCAAAGAGGCTATTCTTTCAGCCCGAAAAGTCTTCCCCGAAAGGTACAATTCACTCAGTCGGCATACCTTTACTGCTTATTGCGAAACAAGCTATATTGCCGGTGAATCGATCCTGAACAATATATTTTTCGGTAGAATCAAACCTGGGCTATCCCAGGCCCAGGACATCATCAATCAATCAATCATGCACCTGCTGGTGGAGGAGGATTTTCTCGAAAAAGTGGCCGCCTTCGGCTTGCAGTTTCAAGTTGGAACCATGGGCGACAGGCTTTCCGGAGGGCAGAGACAAAAACTTGCTATTGCCAGAGTCCTGTTAAAGCAACCCAGGATCCTCCTTATGGATGAAGCAACTTCGGCACTTGACAATAAATCCCAGTCCAGAATTCAGCGCCTCATGACCAGTCACTGGAAAGGCAAGCGAACAATTATCGCCGCAGTTCATCGGCTCGATACTTTAGGTTCCTATGATAAGGTTGCAGTAATGAAAGCAGGAAAACTTGTAGAGTTTGGAATCTATGAAGACCTCATTGACCAGAAAGGAATACTCCATGAGCTCATTTACGGCAGAAAACAATCAAGCCCCTGAAATGCATCAGAATATGGAACTCTTACAGGCAGTTCCTCTCCTTGCCAATTTTCCAACCAAGGCCCTTAAGCTCCTGGCTTTTCTCGCAGAGAGAGTGCTGATGCAACAAGGCGATGTCCTTTTTGAAGAAGGTGACGACCATGGTCGGGCGTATCTCATCCTCGCCGGGGAGCTCATCCTGCTGAAACAATACCAGAAAAAAAATGTCGCCGTTCAGCACTTTACCAAAGGCGATTTCCTCGGCTTCTGTTCTCTTCTCGGAGCAATGCCTGCCCTCTTTAGTCTGCAAGCAGCTACCAAGACGACCGTCTTAACCATAAGTCGCAAGCAATTTTCCAAAATACTTGAACAATTCCCCGAAATGACTAATATTTCTTTAAATGTTCTGGTAAAAGAATTGTATCAGTGGGAAAGAAAGAACATTCACGAGGCGGCACCATGCTGCCTCAGCAGAGCAGGGGTCACCGCACTTTAAGAAATGAAGACTTCGTTCCAAATAAAAAACGACCTGGCGGAACTGGCGACTCTGCTTGAGCAGCTGCAGATTCTGCAGCACCGATGGTCTCTTTCTAAAAAAATTTTATCTGAAATCAATCTTGTTCTCGATGAACTGATCACCAATGCCATCGAGCATGGTGACTCAACCAAGAAAGATCCAATTGAAATTACCCTGACGAAAATTGGCCAGGACCTGACTATCCAGGTCGTTGATGCGGGACCGCTCTTTGACCCGACCCTTATAACCCAGCCCGATACAACCCTCCCCCTGGAACAGAGGAAATGCGGAGGGCTCGGTATTTTCCTGATTCGGCAATTCTGTGACTGCTGGCATTATGCCAGGTTAGATAACAAGAATGTTCTCACCTTACAAAAAACCTTACCCAAGGAGTGCAGGTAGCTGCACGGCGCCTGTAGAATAGACCATGCAAACAACAATAACCAAAGAGAACAACACCACCATCTTTTGTCTCAATGGCCGCCTTGATTCAAACTCTGCACCACAGTTTGAACAACAACTCCATGATTTCATCAGCGCACCCAGCAGTCATCTGGTGTTTGACTGCAACAACCTGGAATATATTTCCAGTGCCGGGTTGCGGATTATCTTGAATATCGCCAAAGCCTACAAATCAGGCAATTTTCAGTTCAGTACCTGCGCCATGCAGGAACATGTTCAGGAGGTTTTTGAAATTTCAGGGTTTGATTCGTTTATAATGATTTACCCCTCGATTGACGCCTCGCTGGCTGTCCTTAAAGACCAGAAATAAGTTGGAGCCTGCAAAAAACCCCAATTCAGTAAAGTGATGGCGATCACTGCCGGGTTCGTCAGCAGATAGTTATACCCACACTGCCGGCGTCAACTTCACCAATTTTAACAGCTGCGGCGATACCCGTGGCATGTAAATCTGCAAGAAGCTTTTGCGCCTGGTCTCCAGGTAGAGAAAGCAGCAAGCCGCCAGAAGTTTGTGGATCATAGAGCAGCTCTTCCTGTGCTGGTTTCATCGAACATTCGAAGGTGAGGGGATATCTTGCGACAAGCGCTCTGTTGGCCTTATTACTGCCGGTTGTCTGCCCTTTACTGTACATTTCCTGTGCCCCCGGATAAAAGACAAGGGCATTATAATCAAGCACGGCATGGACCCCACTGCCGACTGCAAGCTCCAGCAGGTGGCCGAGAATGCCGAAACCGGTGATATCAGTACAGGCGTGCAGGTCGTAGCCGAGTGCTTTTTCCATGGACGAACCGTTCAGCGAAGCGATAATCGGCAAGACCGATCGCTCGAGCTCGGTCTTGCTGAATTTACCGGCTCGAACCGCGTTAAAGAGCACCCCTGAGCCAATCGGCTTGGTCAAAATCAGCGTATCCCCCGGCTTTGCTCCGGCGTTGGTTATGATTCTGTCGGGATGGACAATCCCATTGACGCAAAGACCGTATTTGGGTTCGTTATCATCGACTGAATGGCCGCCTACCAGACAGGCGCCGGCTTCGACAACCTTGTCGTTGCCACCCCGTAGAATTTCCCTCAGAATTCCGATGTCCAGATGCCCGGTGGGGAACATCACCAGATTCAGTGCGGTAAGGGGTTTACCGCCCATGGAATAAACATCGGAGATTGAATTAGCCGCTGAAATCTGGCCAAACCAGTAAGGGTCATCAACTGGCGGCGTGATAAAGTCGACAGTGTTAATCATGGCCACATCATCGGAAAGTCGATATACCGCCGCATCATCGGACGTTTCAAGGCCGACCAGCAGGTTTTCATCACGACGAAAAGCCAATCCGTTAAGTGCGTCCGACAGATCCGTCGGACCGATTTTAGCCGCTCAGCCGCAGGTTCTGGCGAGGCCTGTGAGCGTTTTCTTCTTAAAAAGCCGCATTATTCTTTCTCCGCATGGGATTCTTTCTCTTTTTCAATTATGGATAAATGACAATAAGCAGATTCTTGACGAGGGCAATATTTAATCGAATGGCTCGCTCGGCATTAAAAGAACAGAAAGCCCCCCTGATGGCTGGATAAAAGCCATAATTGCTTGCCAGGTTCTTCTTGATTTGCCGAAACAATCGGACTAATAACAAAGACACAAAATGAAGAGTTTCGACAACAACAGCAAACATTAACATTGAATGAGGATTGGCTTTTTTCTTTGAATGCGATTGATCTGCACAATTCCAGTGGATAAAGTATCGTCTTACCGATGTCAGGAAGTTACCCAACAAACTAGTAAAAGGAGCATTTCTGATGAAAAAAACTGATTATCTTTGCGACAGTTGCAATGATGTGGCTTGCCACGACCACCCAGGCCGAATTCAATATCTATCAACCGATGGATTACAGCAAAATTGACAGCAGCCAAACCCTATGTGAAAAATTACTGGTCGAACGGTGATGCCCTGCTCGAGATGCTCCGCAGTGGCGAGGTCACTGCAGCCATGGGCTGGGACAACGGCGGCTGGAAACTGCATGCCGAAAACCCGGATATCGACTTTGTTGCACCCAAGAGCGGCGCACTCGGCTGGATCGACCAACCGGTTGAGATGCTCTACAATGATATCAGCATGTTGATGGGGTTGGTCTGCACCTCCATGCTCTTTATGGTGGTGCCTTTGATCAGCTCTCTTGAGTCAATGGATGACAGCCTGATCGAAGCCGCCCATGATCTTGGTGCTCACCAAACGTGAAACTGCCGGATGAGCTGTCCGCTTAGATAAACAATTTTTTCTTGATGATTTTCAGATAGCGTCTGCTAACAGGAATTTCCAAACCCGCCCTGGTAATAATCTGGCCCAGACCGCCACTAAGGAGAATAATCTCTTTGATAAAGTCGATGTTAATCAAGTACTGTTTATGGCAGCGCAGCAAGCTGGTTCTTTCTTCGAGAACCTTCAGGGTAACCTCGGTGAAATAGGTACCATCCATTGTCGCCACATGAACCCCGGCAACGGTGGTGGTAATATAAACCACCTCGTTCAGACCAACCAGGCGTATCCGGTTGCCGAGAATACAGGGAATCCGGCCGATTTCTTCAGTTTCGTATGCCGGCCGGCGATTTTCAACGATGGTTCGTTGCAGCTTGGTGACAGTCTTGGCTAAACGCAGGCTGTCGACCGGTTTGAGCAGATAATCGAGGGTCTTTTCCTCAAAAGCCTTCAGAGAATACTGGTCGTAGGCGGTGACAAAAACCACATGGGGCATGATCTCCCGGTTGACCATGTTAAGCATTTCAAAACCGTTGATGACCGGCATCTGGATATCCAGGAACAACACCTCGGGGCGAAGCTTGTTGACAAGCTTCAGGCCATCAATACCGTTACCACAGGAGCCAACCACCTTGACGGCTCCGGTTTCGGCCAGCAAGGTGGCTATCTCCGTCCGGGCATGAATCTCATCATCGACAATCAGCGCACGAATCATGCTTCTTTACATCCTCCTTCCGGCACCGTAATGGAAATAACGGTTTGCACCTGCGGAACACAGGAGATCTCCAGGCCATGGTTCTCCCCGCAAAGATTCTTGATCCGTTTTTCGACAATGCTCATGCCCAATCCTTTTTTACTCCCTTTTGCAAAATTGCCGGCGTTGTCCTCGACACTGATGCGGACAATACCTGATTCCCGACCAACCGACAAGCGAATCACACCTTGGCCCAGCATATTAGAGATACCATGTTTGATGGCGTTTTCAACGATCGGTTGCAGGGTAAAAACCGGCAATTTGAGAGACAGCAGCGTAGAGTCGATATCCATCTCCAGCTGCAACCGGTCCTCAAATCTGGCCTTTTCAATGACCAGATAGGACTCAACATGATTCAGCTCCTCTTCAAGGGTGGCAAGATTGCTGGTATGTTTGAGATTTTTACGAAAAAAATTGGCGAGATGCATAAGCAAATCCCGGGCACGATCGGTGTCTTTGCGAGTGATGGCAATGATGGTATTAAGAGCGTTAAACAGAAAATGCGGACTGATCTGCGCCTGGGCAATCTTCAACTCAGCCGTAGTAACAAGGTTTTTTTGCTCGACATAACGGGCATAAAGAATCTGATCGGAGAGCAGCTTGGTGATGCCTTCCCCCAGTGTTTTATTGGTCACCAGAAACAACTTGTTTTGTGGCTCGAAGAGATTGATGGTCCCGATCAGCTCATTATCAACCCGCAGCGGTACACAGAGAACAGAGCCGAGCGGGCAGTTTTTTGACAGGTTGCAGGACCATTTTTTCGCACCACCATCGGCATAGACAATCCGGTTTTCCCTGATCGCTTTTTTGGTTTGCGATGAACTGATCCTTTGGCCGACCAGGTGATGGTCGCTCCCCTCCCCGACAAAGGCCAAAACCTTTTCCCGGTCGCTGATTCCCACCGCCCCAACGCCAGTTTCCTCCCAGATGACCAGGGCCACTTCCCGAGCCGTTGCCATATTAAAACCACGGCTGAGGATCGACACGGTTTTTTCCGCCATTTTCAGGGCCTTGGCAGAAAAAAAGACACTCAAGTCATCATACATCTTCCGCTGGTCACGAATAATACTGACAAAGATTGCCGCACCGGTGCTGTTGGCCAGGATCATCGGCAGGGCGATAATGCGTACCAGGGCCAGGGCTTGGTCAAAAGGTTTTGCCAACAACAAGATGATGAGCATCTGGGTCATCTCGGCAACCAGCGTAGTGAGAAAGGCAACCATGGGACTGAGCAGCCGGTGCTGCTGATAATGGCGCACCAGATAGATATGCACCAGCCCACCCATAATACCTTCCACCGTAGTCGATATACCGCAGGAGACAGCAGTGAATCCGCCAAGAGAAAAGCGATGCAAGCCAGCGGTAAGGCCCACGGCCCCGCCAAGAAGCGGCCCGCCGATAATTCCCGCCAGAGTGGCCCCGATTGCCCGGGTGTTGGCAATAGCGTCATTTATCGGTAAGCCGAAGTAGGTACCGAGAATAGAAAAGGTTGAAAAAATAAAGTAGAGCAGCAGTAATGTTCGTGGATGCAGCGTATGTAAATGAAAGGAACGAAAAAAAGGTGACTTGGTAAAAAGATAGGCGATAACCAGAAAAACTGACATCTGCTGTAAAAGGACAAAGACATTATGCAGCGAAAAAGTCAGCAGATCCATACAACACCTTATTATTGCAAAAGGTTACGTAATGCCGAATACAGCAACTCCTTCCCCGCTCGACCGTGAATTACCGCAAGCGGGGTCTATCTATTATTTAATGCTGGGCTCTCAGGATAAACCATACAGATGTGGGAAAACTACAATGGACGCCAGAACCATTACCTGAATGATGATGAAAGGCACCACTCCCCGGTAAATGTCAACGGTCCGAACCTCAGGTGGGCAGACCCCCTTCAGGTAAAAGAGCGAAAACCCGAAAGGCGGCGTCAGAAAGGAAGTTTGCAGGTTCATGGCGATCAGAATAGCAAACCACATCGGATTAAGACCGATAGTATGGGCAATCGGCAGCAGGATCGGCACCACGATATAAGAAATCTCGATAAAATCGATGAAAAAACCGAGCAGCATGATCGCGCCCATGGAGAGGATAATGAACCCCCATTTCTCCCCGGGCAGTCCGGTCATAAATTCTTCAACAATAAGATCGGCACCGGTATAGATAAAAACCATGGAAAAAGCGGTGGCGCCGATCAGAATAGCAAAGACCATGGCGGTAATCTGTGCCGTCTGCAGGGAGGAATCGAGAACAATCTGCCAGCTCAGCTTGCGGTACATAGCGGCAAGAACCATCGCGCCAAGTGCTCCCACGGCCGCAGATTCAGTCGGGGTAGCTATACCGATAAAGATTGAGCCAAGCACCAGGATAATCAAAACCAGAGGCGGTAGAATCGCCAGCAATGCCCGACCAATTGACCCTTTCTTATCCTCCTCGGCAACGACAATCTCCGGGGCCACTTTTTTATCGATGAGGGCAATTATGACAATATAGACAATATAACAACCAACCAGCGCCAGGCCCGGCACTACAGCGGCCTTAAACAGATCACCTACCGGCAGCTGAAAGACATCCCCAAGAATAATCAGCACGATTGACGGGGGGATGATCTGGCCGAGCGTTCCAGCCGCACAGATGGTACCGGTGGCAAGTTTTTTCGAATAGCCGTATTTGAGCATAACCGGCAAAGAGATGACACCCATCGCCACCACGGAAGCGCCAACCACGCCGGTTGAAGCTGCCAGCAGAGTCCCTACCAAAACCGTGCTGATAGCCAGACCACCACGGACTTTGCCAAAAAGAATGCCCATTGATTCGAGTAGTCTTTCCGCCAGTTCCGATTTCTGCAGGATGATGCCCATAAGAATAAAGAGCGGTACGGCCATCAGGATCGTGTTGGTCATGATGGAATAGATCCGGAACGGCATCATGGAAAACATGCTGAAGAACTCTTCAGCGACCATGGCGAAAGACGGATCGGGCAGCAAATCGATATAGGCGGCGATTGCGCCAAAAAAAAGCGCCACGGCACCGAAGGTAAAAGCGACGGGGTAGCCGACACTGAGGAGTACCAGGGCCGCGAAAAACATTATTATTCCGGTCATTTTTCGCTCCTGAACAACTGCATATTTTTTAAGACATACCCAACGGCGCTAAATAGAAGAAAGCCGAAGGCTATCGGAATCATACTTTTGACCACCCAGCGATACGGCAGGCCACCGGGATCCTCAGAAATCTCCTGGATGGAATAGGAATCGCCGACAAAGGCGAACGAACCAAACAGGATAAGCAGGCTGAGCGGTACTAAGAAGAGCACCGTGCCGCAGATATTAATGAGCGATTGGGCCTTTACGCTCATCCGGTCATAGAGAAAATCAACCCGAACGTGGGCCTCGTGCCTGAGGGCAACGCCCACCCCGAACAGGATAACAATAGAAAAAAGATGCCACTCCATTTCCTGCATGCCGACGGAACTGGCATGAAAGAGATAGCGCATCATCACATCGAAGGCGACGTTTAAGACCAGCATAAGCAGGACAACGGCCAGAAAAATGCCGACGCCATCGACGATTCGGCCGATAATTTTCTCAATTTTTTCAAGCATGGCAATCAATTACAATAAAAATTATCCCTGCCACCGCCAGTTCCTAGCAACCGGAAGAGACAGGGATCTATTTGCTGATTAATCTTGGTACAGAATTATTCTGCCAGTTCCTGAACAGTTTTTATATAATTAAATTCGCCAATAGTTGTCCAGGCTCTGGCCTTTTGGGTATACGCCCGCTGCGATTCGAGCACTTCTTTGAAGCTGGGATCCTTGGCGGCATATTCATCATTGATTTCATCGGAGGCCTTCTTCATCGCTTTCAGTACTTCTTTCGGGAAGGTCTTCACCTGGATATTCGGAAATTCCGTCTTCATCTGGGCCCAGGCGTCGATGCTGCCGGCATAGTTATCGATGAACATATCGGCGGTAACGGCCTTCATGGCGGTTACCAGCATCGTCTGATACTCCGGAGGCAGCTTGTTAAAATCCTTCTTGTTCACCAGAAACTGCAGTTCGGTTGCCGGTTCATGCCAGCCGGTATAATAGAAAGGAGCGATCTTATGAAAGCCCATCTTGATATCCATGGCCGGACCAACCCATTCGAGCGCATCGATGGTGCCACGATCAAGTGAGGTATACAGTTCGCCAGGCGGGATATTGGTGACATTGACGCCAAGTTTAGCAAAAACTTCTCCGGCCAATCCCGGAATACGCATCTTCAGTCCTTTCAGGTCGTCAAGCGAGTTGATCTCTTTGCGAAACCAGCCGCCCATCTGCACGCCGGTGTTGCCACCGGGAAAGGATAAAACATCAAATTTATCGTAGGTCTTCTGCATCAACTCCATACCGCCGCCCTTATAAAACCAGGCATTCTGTTCATCGGCATTCATGCCAAACGGCACGGTGCAGAAAAAGACGGTCGTTATATCCTTGCCTTTCCAATAATAGGAAGCACTGTGGCCCATCTGGTATTGCCCACCCTTGGTCATGTCGAGAATTCCCAAGGCAGCTTTATGCTTCTCTGCCCCCTCCACCTTAATGGTAAAATTACCGCCACTCATTTCCTCGACCATTTTGGCAAGATTAAGTGGTGCGGTGGCAAACGGCGTAAGGGTCGAAGACCATGACATGGCTAGTTTCCAGCGCACTTTTTCAGCAGCCAGAGCCGGTGAAGCGAGCAGAGCGAGTGCAACCATCGCGATCGAAATGCGGTAAACCAGTTTCATTGCTTCCTCCTATTGTTGAGTTATCTGTATCCTCTCCATTGAGGATAGTTTGTATGATAACTAACAAATAGGAGCAAACAAAGCAACCGCCCAATAAGCGGTTGAATAGTGAATTTTCCGGCTGATAATGGATATTTTCGGTATATGGCCAAGAAACGAAAAACATCTTTGGCCATTTTCCTGCAGCATTTTACAGATGGTTTATATATTCTTGCCCAGAGACGTACCGGTGGAGCGCAGCGCCTCACAGGCCTGCATAATGCGATCGGCCATACTGCGTTCCGCTTTCTTGCCATATGCTCGCGGATCGTAGACCTTTTTATTACCCACTTCCCCTTCTATTTTCAGCATCCCATCATAATTTTTCAGCACATGGTCAACGATGGGCCTTGAATAGGCGTACTGGGTATCGGTGTCGACATTCATCTTGACGACGCCATACTCGAGAGATTCATGAATATCATGCAATTCTGAGCCCGATCCGCCGTGAAAAACCAGATCGAGATGCTTGTCGTCACCGAGGGCCTTGGTCACCGCGGTCTGTCCATCTTTTAAAATGGTCGGTTTGAGCTTCACATTACCCGGTTTATAGACACCGTGCACATTGCCAAAGGTGGCCGCCAGCAAAAAGCGACCCATCGACCCCAGCTCTCTGGCGGCAAGGACCATATCTTCCGGAGTGGTGTAGAGTTTATTGGCCGCCACCCCGGAGGTGTCATGGCCATCTTCCTCGCCTCCGACCACCCCGGTTTCAATTTCTAAAATAAGATCGTTGGCCACGCAGGCAGCCATGATCCGTTTGGACTGGGCTATGTTTTCCAGCATAGGCAGGGCCGAACCATCATACATGTGTGAACTGAAAAGATTCGGCTCACCGGCAGCGCGACGTTTTTTTGTCTCTTCTACCAGCGGCAACAGAAAACTTTCGACATATTCGGGATGACAGTGATCGGTGTGCAGAGCAATATTCACCTCATACTCTGCCGCCATAAGATGGGTGTAGACAGCAAGTCCGACAGCACCCTTAACCATTGAGCCTATTCCCAATCCCGAAGCAAATTTAGCGCCGCCGGTGGAAACCTGGATGATGCCGTCTGACTTCGCCTCTTTAAAGGCCAGTAGTGCGGCGTTGATAGTCTCACTGGACGAAATATTGATCGCCGGATAAGCAAACTTGTTCTGTTTAGCATTATCGAGCATATGACAGTACTGTTGATAATTGACGACAGGCATTAGTACATTCCCTCCCTCTTTCGCTTATTCATCTTGTTTGGGTTTTTTTGTCCGGTATCCTGGTTTGGCCAGAATTTCCAGATAAAACGATTCCAGCTGTTGCCGTTCGGCCTGGTCAATATATTTACCGATTTCCGCCAGGTGAATTTTCGCTGCATCTTCTTCAGTATTGCCAAATTTGCAATCAAAATCCCAGAAATCAACACCTGCGGGCAGCACCTTATTCCGTTCTCTTTTTACATATTTTTTCACATCATGTCGTACAGCTTCTACAAGTCTGGGGTATTTAATTTTTGGATGAATCAGTTTAAAGGTTTTTTTCATATCTTTCCTTGATGGGGTTGTTGAAATTCTTCATCTGTTGTCTTGCTCTCAGAAAATGTGGGTTTCAGGGTGCCGGCAATTAAAAGCTCATTAACAGTACGTACTCAAGCACCAAATTTCAAATAGGAGAGGCAAAAAAATACTGCAACTGATGTTGTTCCTGTAAGAGCGGCATTAAAAACCAGTTGCGGTATGCACTAGTAAAACACATAGATATTCTCTGATAACAACCTT
This sequence comes from uncultured delta proteobacterium, assembly GCA_963804605.1. Lineage (GTDB taxonomy): Bacteria > Desulfobacterota > Desulfobulbia > Desulfobulbales > Desulfocapsaceae > Desulforhopalus_A. The sequence goes on along the minus strand of CAWDRB010000016.1, from coordinate 105,973 downwards.
TATCGATTGAAAAAAATTGTCATTGCATATTTTGCTCGCACCAATGCACGCGGTGTCATACAGTAAGGGTGAAATAAACGCACGCTCTCAGCAAACAGGAGGATCCATGTATATTCCCGAATCAATTCAAGCAAAAGAAGACTACCAAGCCTGCGTCAACTTCCATGGCCATACCTGTATGGGCGTCACCATCGGCTACCAGGCAGCCAAGCTGGCCATGAAACTACTGGGAGAAATGCGCGCAGTCGACGAAGAACTCATCGTGATTGTCGAAACGGACGCCTGCTGCTGCGATGCCATCCAGGTTTTGACCGGCTGTACCTTTGGTAAAGGTAATTTTTTTTACCGCGATCATGGCAAGATGGCATTTACTTTTGGCAGCAGAACTACCGGCCAGGGGGTACGTCTGATTTTAAAGCCGGCAATTTTTCAGATACCGGAACAGGAAAAAATGTTAGCTGAAAAAATCGCCGCTCGCCAAGCCACTATCGCAGAACAACAGAAATACCAGAAAATTTTTGAAGCACGAGGAGAAGAATTTTTTTCCGGTGGCCCTGAAGCTTTTTTTGATGTCGAATATATCCAACAGCTGAATCTCCCCCCCAAAGCCCCGCGAGCGCCATCAATTGCGTGTGATGTTTGCGGCGAAATGGTCATGCAGACGAAACTGACCGAGGTGGGCGGACATCTGGTGTGCCGGGGGTGCCAGAGTTGAGTGAATTTGATTGTTAGGGCAACCAAGCTACAATAGCATATAACTCGCCCAACAGGGAATGGCTCAGGGATAGACAATAGAAGGCAGCCAAAGGGTAAGAGGCGGCCAGAGGCTGGTCAACACCAGGACAAAAAAAGCAGCCAGAACAAAAGGCAGAACGGCCTTTGACGTCTCGCCAAGAGTCGCCCCGGAAATGCCACAACTAACAAAAAGACAGATTCCTATCGGCGGCGTCAGCATGCCAATGGCCAGATTAGTAACAATCAATACCCCGAATTGTGTTGGATCGACACCCAGCTGCGACGTGAGAGCAATCAGCATGGGAACGAGGAGGATCAAGGCCGCCGTAGTTTCCATGACACAGCCAACTACCAGCAAACCAGCCATCACCAGCAGGAGTAAGCCCCATGGGGGGAGCCCCAGGTTCATCATCACCGCACCGAGCAGTTGGCTGGTCTGTTTCATCGCCACCAGCCAGGTAAATACCTTGGCCATAGCAATGATTAACAGGATAGTCGCCGCAATGATCTGCGAACGGAGAATCTGATCGGGCAGATCGGCCCATTTCAACTCACGATTGATTGCCATACTGACAAAAAGGGCATAAAAAACGGCAAGGGCCGCCGCCTCGGTGACGGTCACCATACCAGTCAGGATTCCGCCAAGGACAATAACCGGAGCCCAGAGCGCCCAGAAGGCGCGGCGGAAGGCCTGGCTTACACTGACCAGAGAAAACTTTCTGCGGCTACCGTACCCCTTGCGCCAGGATATCCACGCCGCGATGAGCATCATCACCAAGCCTAAAAAAATGCCGACTATCAAACCGCCCATAAACAGTTTTGCAATCGACACATTGGTCAAAAAACCGAAAATGACCATCGGAATCGACGGAGGAATGATAACGCCGAGTGCTCCCCCTGCTGCCACGACTGCAGCGGCAAAGGCTGAAGGATAACCCTGGCGGATCATCGCAGGAATCAACACTGCACCGATGGCGGCGGTATCGGCGGCAGCCGAGCCGGAAATTCCGGCAAAAAACATCGAGGCGACAATGCCGGCGCAGGCCAGTCCTCCCGGCATCCACCCCACCAGGCTATCGGAAAAATCGATAATTTGCCGAGAAATCCCGCCTGACTCCATGATCGCCCCGGCCAACATGAACAGAGGCACCGCAAGCAGATCGAACGAATCGACGCCGGCGAACAGCAACTGAATAATTGTCTGCCCAAGGGCTGCAAATGGTACCGTCGCCGGGAACACTCCGGGTGTCAATATCAGGCCAATGGCAGGAATACCGATGGAAAGAGCAATTGGCATGCCCAAAGCGATCAAAAGAAACAGCAACAAAAACAACAGGACGACGGTCATGACTTCTGTCCCCGAACCGTCCTGACAATATCAGCAGCGGTATGCACTACCAGAATAGCGGTTGCAAGCGGAATGACGGCAAAAGGAATGGCCATAGGAATCTGCAGGGAGGCAGTGCTATGGTGCCAAGCCTTTAAGGTATACATCACGCCAAAACAGGAGAGCGCGGCGAAACAGGCAAAAGTGAGCAATTGCAAAACCACCAGAATTGCTCGTTCACAGTTCGGGTTAAACCACTGACCAAGCCCCCGCAAGCCAATAAAGTTGGCTCGTTTGTAAGCCGCAGTGCTGCCGAGAAAGGTTATGGTTACAAGGAGATGGCGGCTCACCTCCTCCGACCACCCGAGCGACGAACCAAGATAACGCCAGATGACCTGGGCAAAAAGAATCAAACAAATGGTGGCACCGGTAACAATCAATAGATGTTCCACCAGCCTGTTGATCAGACCGCTGATCTTCTCAATTAAGCTCAGATCAGCGGTTGCCGGGACCGCAACTTCCGCTTTGTTCACTTCACTGCCTTTTCTATCTCTTCGACGATTTTTTTCGCTTCCCCGTTCAGATCGGCTAGGACCGGCTCTGTTGCCTTTCGAAAAGCGTCCAGATCCGGATGTTCTTCAACCTCCATACCAGCGGCCTGCAGTTCAGCCAGCTGCCTGGCTTCATTATCACGGATGAACGTACGTCCACGCAACGCGGCATTGCGCGCGGCTTGAAGAAACACTTTGCGGTCTGCTTCTGGTAGACCTTCCATAAAAGTTTTATTACCAATAAAGACCAGCGCCGAGTAGACATGACGGGAAAGGGTCAGGTATTTCTGCCCGGCCTCAATTAATTTGGCGGCGTAGATAACGGCAACCGGATTTTCTTGACCATCAATAACGCCCTGCTGCAAGGCGGTAAATATCGGCCAGGCCATAGGGGTGGGATTGGCACCGATGGCCCGCCATATCGCCAAATGAGTGGGGGCTTCCATGGTCCGAATTTTCATGCCGGCCAGGTCTTTGGGAGTTTTGATAACTTTCTTGGAATTGGTTACATTGCGAAACCCATTGTCGAGAAAATGCAAAACGGTAAATCCTTGTTTATCAAGACGTCCGGCCAGATCCTGACCGATAGGGCCATCGAGGACGGTGTCGGCAGCCTGATAGGATGGAAACAGAAAGGGCATTTCCAGGGCTTTAATCTCCGGCACAAAAGCTTCAATTGGCCCGGTGGTGCAAACCGACATCTGGGTAGTGCCAAGCTGAATCTGTTGCAATACCTGAGTCTCACTCCCGAGCGCACCGGAATGATGGATAACTATGTCATACTTGCCCGGCAAATTCTTTTCCACTTCCTCCTTAAACCAGTTGGCTGCTTGTGTATGTACAAAAGTTGGATTGACAACTATGCCGATGTTGACGGTTGTTTTAGAAAACGCCGGGCCGGAACAGAAAGCAAGACAAGCGATTAACACCATAAAAGTTGTTCGGAAATGCATCTGGGCCTCCTTATACTGTATTGGTAGGTAAGTTCGGCCAAAACGCGCAGAAAAACCTGGAGGATTTCGCTTTCCACCACAATTTCCTCCCCGCCTGAAGCCGAAAATGAGTGCGAAAAAACTAATCTTTCCTCATGATTTTAGCAAGTTCTTTAAAGAAAGCAGGGTCAAGTCTTTGCTTGACTCTTAAAATAAATTCCAATAAATTAATGGGATGGTAAGACCTCTTCGGATAGAATACCCCGATGCCTGGTATCATGTAATGAATCGTGGAAGGCGCGGCGAAAAAGTTTTTACGAACAGTAAAGATTTTGAGATCTTTATTGCTCTGCTGCAAGAGACTGCAGAGATGTTTGATATCCGGGTTGCTGCATTCTGCCTGATGTCAAATCATTATCACATTCTCCTCCAAACACCTGCTGGTAATCTATCTCGGGCAATGCGGCATGTAAACGGAGTTTATACCCAGCGTTACAACCGGCGTCGAAATATAGACGGCCAGCTTTTTCGTGGCCGATACAAGAGCGTTCTTGTTCAAGAAGACAATCATCTCCTGGAACTATTGCGTTACATTCATAGAAACCCAGTCAGAGCCCATATCTGCAACACTGTTGATGAGTATCCCTGGTCCAGCCATCATGGGTATATTTCCTCTGCGAAAAAGTGGAATTGGCTTTATAAAGATTTTTTGCTTGGTATGTTTTCTGAAGATGAGAACAAGAAGAGAAGACAGTACAGGAATTTTGTGCAATGTGAGGATTCTTCTGTTGTTTCTAACTTTTTCGACGGAAAAAAAGCTGCCTTGTTTTTTGGTTCAGAGGAGTATATCGAATGGATCAAGAGCACTTTTCAGCAGTTACAAAACCATGAGGAAATACCTCAATCCAGAGCCCTTGCGCCAACAATCGCCGAAATTAAAAATTTAGTTTGCCAATGCTATGCAGTTGCAGAAAACAAACTGGAGCAAACAAAACGAGGCGAGACGAACGAACCTCGCAGCGTGGCTATATATCTTGTCAGGAAACGATGTGGCTTGCCGCTGTTAGAAATCGGTCAGGCATTTGGCCTTGAAAAATACAGTTCGGTCAGCAGTATTGTCACCAGAGTTGAAAAGCGACTTTCCAAAAACAAACAGATGCAAAAGCAGATTGGCAGAATTAATTTACTGCTCAACAAGAGCCAAGCAAAGACTTGACCCTCCAATTATGATTAAATATACCGCAAAACGCATTGCACTTGAGGTTATGGAATCTGGTGACGCGCTGCCAGCCTTACCTGCTGCCAGCCAACGATTGCTTGCAATGGTAAACCAACCGATTGACAAGATCGATATTGCATCTTTTAGCAAGACCGTTGAAGGTGACCCTGCCCTGACGGCAAAACTACTGCAGCTTGCCAACTCATCCTACTTTGGAACCTTAAAAGAAATAATGAGTGTTCGCCAGGCCATAACGTACATCGGTTTGGAGGAGACTATTGCTTCTGTACATACTATTTTTTTCAAGCAGGCCTTGCCAAAATTTCCTACTATTGATGGCTTTTCCGGAAAAGATTACTGGGATCATTCATGGGCATGTGCTACAGCAAACAGAATGCTTGGACATCCGGTACATCAGCAGATGGCTCCGGCTGTTCCCTGCGAGTTATACATTGCCGGTTTATTGCATGGAGTTGGAAAAATTTTTCTGGCGATCAGTCGTACCGAACAATTTCAACAGTGCATTCAACACTCCAGAGACCATAAAAAGCCTCTTGACCAGGTCGAAGTCGATATCATCGGGACAACAGACGCTGAAATTGCTTACATCATTTTAAAGAACATGGAATTTGCCTGAACATATTTGCCAGGCCATCAGGCACTATAGGGCACCTTTTGAAGCAGCCAAGGAATGTCGCGGCTTGGCTGCCCTTACCCAGCTAGCGTATTACATCACCAGCGCCGCAAAAATCGGCAATAATGGTGATGGGCGAGAATATGATGTCGATGAAAGCTATGTTGCCGAAAATTGGGTTTTGCTGCCTACCGAGAAAAAGTATCAGGCACTGCTTATTAAAGATATCTTCGCAACCCTGAAAAAGAAATCTGCCCTTCTCAACCCTGAAACGAAGAAAGATGACGACCACAATGATTCGATGGCTACTGATGAAGAGGCTGCAAAGACACAAGTGAAGAAAACGCAGAAAGAAAAAGGGCTGATTCGCCGCCTGTTCTCCTGGTAGAATCAAACATTAGCTGGCAACTAACGCCACATCCCAGCAAAAAGGGTCAGGCAAAAACCTGACCCTCAACTGCCCTGACTTCAAATATGGTCGCGATTAACAACGAGATAATTCACCTGGCTGCCTGCATATTGTGGTTGATACCAGGTACTGCCGCATTGGCGGTAGGTGAATTAATATGCAATGGAAAACCATCAATCGTGCAGAGGGCGGCATGGATGAGCAGCTACGATGGAGCCCACAACCAAGCCTGGACAGCCCCGGCCACCAACAGCCGCCCCCACATTACTGGTGATGGTAATCACCATAATATCCTCCCCCACCTCGACATTCACATTGACGTTCTTGTCCTGACATTGACATTGGTATTTCGATTTTTGTTTCTGTGGCACCATTGACCATTCTTGTTCGCGTGCTTTTGTCCTCCATGGTGAAAACACGGTATGGGCTTTTCGGCCAGAGATCTTTGGCATCCGCTGTTCATTCGAAAGGGTCCGCATACGGTGGCAGTAGAAAAAAATTGCCGCCACCATATCGTGCCCATCAGCACGAAAAAAGAATACTGACATACGCATGATGGTAATCCCCGGTTTGGGATTCTGTTTATTGGGTGTTTCACAGCGATCATCATGGTCAGCAAAGAGATTTTCTTTGCTCCTTGGTGGCTTGAACGTAAAGTACCTCATTCAACTAAATCCTGGTCAGTAGTCAACAACGAGACAAGATGTCATTGTTGAGATAAGAATGAGGTTGACCATCTTCCAGCCTGTTTGCTGGTGATTACCAACGACGTGGAAAGCAGTGGAATCGTTACCGATCCTCGAATGCAAACCTGCCAGTCGACATCTTCCTGCTGGAAAGCATAATGCTTGCAAGCTATGCCATCTACCAGGTTTGTATCTATGAAAAAGGCTGACTGGATATCGTCTGTCCGAGTTTTTTCGGTGCCCCAATAGAACAAGTCCTGTAAGGGAATTTCGATATCGTAACGTTCTTGAGCTACATCCAGGAGTTCAACGACGGTTGCCGGTGCGTTGAAGGTGGCGTAGTATTTGTTGTCATTGCCATAAATCGTGAATGTTTTACCGTCGTAAAAGTATTCAATATCACGGTTGAGTTCTTCAATTTTAGCTTTACCTTTCAGGCGGTCAGGGAGATGTGCCGTCATTTCCGTAGTGCCGGTAACGAGGATTTTCTGACCGGAAAGGAGCACTTCGTCTTTATAAACTGTCGAGTTGACGGTAAAAGATTTTATTTTATTGAGATAATTCCCCATTTCCGTCAAAGCATCCATGGCTTCTTTCTGGATCTCAGCCTTTTCCTGCTCTACGGGGTCAGGTGTAGCCTGATCCGCCACGCTGATGGCTGCCGGAATCAAAAGTATTGATGCCGTGAACAGCAGCTTTCCTGCACGTTTAACCCATTGAAAAATCATAACCCCTCCATAGCTTGGTGATGAGCCTAGTCTGTGATTATAGCTTTGCCTTGATCGTAAAAAGGTCACCGCCTGGCAGTCAATACCTTCTATAGTTTTTCTTATTGAATATAAACTACTTAGGGATACGAATCTTTTGTCCGACATAGATTTTATTTGGGTCTTTAATGACCTCTCTGTTGGCCTCGAAGATTCGTGGATATTCAGAACTTTTGCCGTAAAATTTCTTTGATATGCAGCTTGAAGCTTAGAAAAACCGCAGTGCTACTTCTGCAGAGTCATTTCGATAAAATCGACAGTCGATTGAGACAACTTCAACCCGTCGGCAAGATTTTCCATATACTCTTTTTCCTCGGGAGTATCGACCTCTATAGCAAGCAGAGAGGCAGCGTAAATCTGGGCGGCCATCTCGGGACGACCACCTGCGGAGGCTATTACCCCTTGCAGATCAAGCGGTCGTGCTGACTCGGTCATGAAAAAATCTTTTTCATCCTGAGTGAGACCGTCTTCTTCAAACTTACCGATAATTCTTTGCAATTCGTTCTGATCAATTGCCCCATCGGCTTTCGCTGCATTGATCATTGCCTTGACCAGGGTATGCGCGTCCTCTTCGAGTTTCTGTGCTTGGTCGGGAGTTTCCGGGTCAGTGAGAGCGCGGGGTGTTTCTGCCGGTTCCTGACCGGCTTTTTTAAGGGCAGAAAAAGCAACTGAAGCAAGCATAGCCAGAGCTCCTCCACCAATTGCGCCTTTTGCCGAAGAACTTCCACCACCAAGCAAGGCACCGCCAAGCGCACCGAGCCCACCAAGAGCCGTTCGATTACCGGCGAGATTACCCATCACACTTCCGAGCATACCACCGAGCCCCCCTGATTGAGATTGGCCTCCGCCGCCCAGCATTTTGCCAAGACCATCGACGATATCATTCAGTGAACCTCCACCCCCGGCGCCAAAAGCATTAGTCATGCGATTATTACTGGATTTCGACATGCCTCCCTGCATAAGAGACCCGAAAATATCTGTGAATCCTGCCATAATCTTCCCCCCCCCCTGAGAAAATAGTTTTTATTGAATACGCTAGAAAAAAATTCGCTTTGCTCGACAAACCGATTCACTTTTTAATGATACTAGTGAATTAAAACAGTGATAACCGATACTATATAACAGGATTGATTATATACAAGGTACAAAAGTACGATTAAGAGTTAGGATGTGGCTGAAATTGATCTCGTGTTTTTTCTTTGCGTCCTAACGATGCACTTGATATTGTCCTGGGGAATATGCTGTTTTTGGGGTCCACCATGATAATTATTTATTGTTATATATTTTTCTGATCGTTTCTCCCAATACGGAGAGCAACAAAATGATAGATATCTGCAGGATGGTATTCTTCCTCTTCCTGGTCAACAGTCTTCCGCCAATTGTTGCTGTCCTTATGAGTGACCGATATGGCTTTGCTGTCGATGGGGGAAAAATGTGGTTTGATGGTCGACCAATCTTTGGCAGCCATAAGACCTTTCGAGGCATTGCAGCCGGCGTGACGGGTGGCACCCTCACTTTTTCTTTGCTGGGAGTGAGCTGGTGGGTCGCCGGCATTGCCGCTCTTTTAGCCATGACCGGGGATCTTGTCTCAAGTTTTATCAAGCGCAGGTCGACCTTGGCCAGTGGTGAGGAAGCGATTATCCTCGACCAGATCTTTGAATCGCTTTTTCCCCTGCTCTTTCTTAACCAGTATCTGTTGCTGAACCTGAAACAGAACGTTGTTATCATTCTTCTCTTTATCATTACAGCCCATTGGAGTTCCCGTCTCTGGCTCCATATTACCAGCCGTCCTCTCCCGAAAAAATATCCACGCATAATTCGTTCAAATATCAGGATTCGTGAATGGCGGGCCTGCCATGAACCTCTGGCCAGATGGCAGACATGGTTTAATCTGACCAGTTTTCTCTCCAATCAGATTTTCCTGACCTGGTTTTTTAAACTGACCGGGCTTGTATGCCCGTGGCACCAGGAATGCCCTGGATATTAAAATTGACGAAAAGACCTACTTTTTCAAAGAACTTCCGACGTCATTCGACGGTTTCCGGGTGCTGTTCCTTGTCGATCTGCATCTTGACGGCCTGGATGAGCTGGAACATAAGGCAGCCACGATGGTGAACGCGATAGATGTTGATCTCTGCTGCATCGGCGGGGACATTCGGATGAAAACGTACGGCCAGCGTGGGGAATGTATGAAGAAATTGCAAAATCTGATGCGATGTGTGCAGACCAAATCCAGAATTCTCGGGGTACTTGGCAATCACGACTGCATTGAAATGCTACCGGAATGTGAAGAAGCCGGAGTTGTTATGCTGGTCAACGATTCATGGTTTTTTGAAAAAGATGGGGCCAGGATCTGGGTCATGGGAGTGGACGATCCGCATTACTACAGACTGCACGATGCAAAGCAGGCGGCGCTGGGTATTCCTGCAGCGGATTTTTCTATTTTTCTTGCCCACTCGCCCGAGGCGCTCGCAGATGCCGCGGGGGTCAACGCCAGCCTCTATCTTTGCGGCCACACCCATGGCGGCCAGATCTGCTGGTCCAATGGAACACCAATTTTAACCAACAGCAGAGCTCCACGCCATACCGCTGTGGGAGAATGGCAGTATCACAACATGCTGGGCTATACCAGCCGCGGCCTGGCACCGTCGAGCATTCCGGTCCGATTTAACTGCCCCGGCGAGATAACCATCATTACCTTGAAGAAAAAAATTTAACAGCTGCATTCAGGACAATGGGTTTACGATGGATTTACGATTGGCTTTGGTTTCTTTTCGAATTGTTCCACAAATTAATTTCATCCTGGAGAACTAATTTATCTCACAGGTCAAAAAAACGGGCTTGACGGAATTTAAAATAGTAAGTAAATATTATTTACTTATTTGTGTTACGCGTGATGTACCATCAATAATACCTTCAATAGTACATATAAACAATTATATATATCGTATTTTTTAACAGGTAAATAGAATTCATCACGAACACTTATGGCAATGCAATCACCCATCAGTCCGCCGGGCAAACTGAAAATCATCGATGCCATGCGAACCCTGCTGGAAGAGCGAACCTTCGAATCTCTGACCATTGCCGAGATTGCGCTCACGGCCGGGGTTACCGAAGGATTGATCTATAAATACTTCAAGGACAAACGCGACCTGCTGCACCATGTGCTCAAAGAGCATTTTCTCGTATTCATGGTCCAGACAGAGGGACTGCAGGGAATTGACGGCCCTGAATAAGCTGAAGAAAATTTCTGGACTTCTATCGAGACGGTATGCCAACCACCGGGTGTTTGCCAGGATAATCCTGCTTGAAGTCAGAAACTCGCAGTATACTTAGAGTTAAGCCTTTGCTTGTCCGGCAGTAACGATATCATCGGACACGATGGAGTATGTTGTGAACCCTCTTACTATCCTAGTTTTTATGCCAGAAACTAGACATTTAGTGCACTACCATTTATTTTTATAGTTATCTTTTATGAAGAATAATTTCTTATAAAGAAAGAGTTCACTCTGAATCATTTTAAAAGGATCAAAACTATGAAAGACGTTGTCATTGTATCAGGATGCAGGACTGCCATCGGCGCTTTCGGTGGAACGCTTAGGGACTTGAACGGTGCCATTCTCGGCAGTATCACCATGAAAGAAGCCATTCGACGGGCTGGAATCGATCCAGTCCTGATCGACGATATTCGCTATGGCTGCTGCATGGAATCGGCTGACACCCTAAATGTAACCAGGGTCGCATCGCTGCTGGCCGGAATCCCGGAAACAGTGACCTCCGTCACCATAAATCGCGTCTGTATCTCGGGCATGGAGGCGGTCATCTCGGGCATGGCCATGATCCAGGCCGGAATGGCCGACATCATCCTCGCCGGCGGCACCGAACATATGTCGAGCGTCCCCTACTCCGTTCCGGCGGCAAGATGGGGCTGCCGTCTGCAGGACCAGACTTTTGTCGATAATTTAATCCATACCCTCCATTGTGGCTCCCATATCATTCCCCACCCCGAAGACGGCCCGGTAGATGCCACAAAACCACCGCTCAGCATGTTTGTCGGCAAACCCTATATCATGGGGCACACGGCGGAATTTGTCGCCCAGCACCTCGGTATAACCCGGCAGGAGATGGATGAAGTCGCCCTGCGCAGCCACAATGCGGCCGAGCGGGCCACCCTGGACGGTTCCTTTGCCGAGGAGATTGTCCCGGTGGAAGTGCCCCAGCGAAAAAAAGCCCCGCTTGTCTTTGATAAAGACGAACATTTCCGGCCCGGCATGACCATGGATATTCTCCGCAAACTTCCTTCGGCATTTGTACCGGAAATCGGCACCGTAACCGCCGGCAACTCCAGTGGGATCAACGACGGATCAACGGGCATGGTCATTATGTCCGCCGACAAGGCAAAAGAGTTGGGCATAGCACCTATCGCCAGGATCAAAGCTGTGGCGCGAGGCGCCTGCCACCCTTCGATTATGGGGTTGTCGCCGGTCCCGGCGGTGCGCAACCTGCTCAGTTCATCCGGAATGGTGCTGGAGGATTTCGAGCTTATCGAGGTCAACGAAGCCTTTGCCGCCCAGTACCTGGGCTGTGAAAAAGAGTTGGGACTGAACCGCGAGATTACCAACGTCAACGGCTCGGGCATCGGCCTGGGGCACCCAGTGGGCTCAACCGGTGCCCGAATCATGGTCACCCTGATGCATGCAATGAAAAAACGAAATAAATCCCTGGGCCTGGCAACCCTTTGCGGTGGAGGCGGCGTCTCCATGGCCTGTGCCCTTGAAATGCTCTAGGCGAGATATATCAGGTTCGTAACATTCCGAAATAAAAGCTGTTATTAGTCATTTTTTCTGGAGGGTAAGACCATGATGCAGGAACCGTTATCGGCACAAGACAAATTGCGTTACAGTACCATCAGCCAGGAAAATATCGATTTTATTATGAACCGGAATAACCGGATCAACAGGTGGGTGATTGCCGATATGATCCGTCGTACCCGCTATCATTACCCCGATAAAACAGCCCTGGTGTTCAACGATATCAGCCTGAGCTATACCCAACTGGAAGACCAATGCAACCAGCTGGCCAACGCCCTGACAAAGCTGGGTGTCAGAAAATATGACCGGGTGGCGATCCTGGCCCACAATACCCATCATCATGTCCTGACCTGGCTGGGGTGCGCCAAGATCGGAGCTATCTACCTGGCGGTCAATTACCTGCTGAAAGACGACGATATCGCCTATTGTCTCAATCATTCCGAAAGTACTGTTTTTATAGTTGAAGACAGCCTTTATGACAATGTCAAAGGGGTGTTGCACAAGGTGCCCGGGATACAGCACTTAATCTGGTCGAACCAGGGAGCCGGGCAGCCGCCGCCACAGAGTTTTATCGATTTTAATGCCTGGTGCTTCCAGGCCCCGACAACGGAACCCGATGTTATCCTGCGGATCGAGGACCCGGTGCAGATGACCTACACCAGCGGCACCGAATCTCTGCCAAAGGGAGTGATCATCAGCAACCAATCCCTCATCGCCCAGTATATGGGCTGCATAATCGATGGCCAATACCACCATACCGATATCAACATCAATGCCCTGCCCATATACCATTGTGCGCAGCGGGACGTGTTTTTGAACCCGATATTCTGGCTTGGCGGCACCAATATCCTGATGAGCCCGGATATCGGCAAGATCCTCGCCGCCATCGAGACGTATAAAGCAACCATGTTCTTTGCCCCGCCAACGGTCTGGATCGGCATGCTCCGGCATCCGGATTTTGACCGGTATGATCTGTCCAGCCTGGTAAAATGCTATTACGGCGCCTCCATCATGCCTCGGGAAATCCTTAAGGAGCTCCTCGAAAAGTTCCCTAAAGCCGGCGTGTATAACTATTACGGTCAGACTGAACTGGCTCCCTATCACACCATCCTGAAGGCCGAAGATGCTTTGCAGAAGATCGGATCGGCCGGTATGGGCGGGCTGCATATGGAATCCCGGATTGAAGATGAAGAAGGCAACGAAATTTCTGCCACCAATGTCACCGGGGAGATTTGCGGCCGCGGCCCCCATGCGATGACCATGTATTTCAAGGAGCCGGACAAAACTGAGGCAGCCATGCGGGGCGGATGGTTCCATTCCGGCGACCTGGGTGCCCTTGATCAGGACCGGTACATCACCGTGGTCGACCGAATCAAGGATATGATCAAAACCGGCGGCGAGAATGTTGCGTCCCGAGAGGTTGAAGAGGCGGTTTACCTGCATCCTGCCGTGGAAGAGGTGGCCGTAGTTGGCGTAAATCATCCCCGATGGGTGGAAGCAGTAACGGCGGTGATCAAACTCAAGACCGGAGCAACAGCAACGGAAGCCGAGATCATGGAACACTGCAAAAAGAACCTGTCATCGTTTAAGGTCCCGAAAAAAATCATTTTTGTCGAGGCGCTTCCAAAGACACCTACCGGAAAAATTTTGAAGACGAGAGATGCGGGAGTCATACCAGGGAATTTTCCGGTAATCCTCATGGCCAATATGCAGAAGACATTTTACGAGGAAGGATCATGGCAAAAGTGATATTTAACGGCGGCGACTTCCTGATCAAAAATATCGATTGTCAGGACATCTTTACCCCGGAAGATTTTACCGATGAGCATAAACAGATTGGCGAGACAACCGAGCAGTTTGTGACCAACGAAATCCGCCCGATCAACAACGATATTGAGGCCAAAAATTTCGAGCTGGTTGTTGAAAAACTGAAAAAATGCGCCGAACTCGGCCTGATGATGATCGATGCGCCGGAAAATTACGGCGGCCTGGAACTCGACAAGGTTACCAGCATGCTGGTCATGGAAAAAATGGCCTTTGCCCTAAATTTCGGCCTGACGTATATGGCCCATACCGGAATCGGCATGCTGCCGCTGATCTATTACGGGACCCCCAGGCAGAAAGAGCGTTATCTCGGCAAACTGATCAGCGCGGAAATGATCGGCGCCTACTGCCTTACCGAGCCGGGCTCCGGTTCGGACGCCCTGGGGGCAAAAACGACGGCAACTCTTTCTCAGGACGGCACCTATTACCTGCTCAACGGTACCAAACAATTCAGCACCAATGCCGGGTTTGCCGATTTATACACCATTTTTGCCAAAGTTGATAAGATCCAGTTCACTGCGTTTCTGGTAGAACGGACCTTTGCCGGGCTGGAACTTGGTCCGGAAGAAAAAAAGATGGGTCTGCACGGCTCTTCCACCCGCCAGGTTATCCTGGAGAACGTCAAGGTACCGGTGGAAAATGTGTTGGGTGAAGTGGGCAAAGGCCATAAGATTGCCTTTAATGTGCTCAACGTCGGCCGTTTCAAGTTAGGAGCGCTTTGCGTAGGACAGAAAAAATTTGCCCTGTCCGAGGGCGCACGTTATGCCAATGAACGGCAACAGTTTACCGTACCGATAAGCAGCTTTGGTGCCATTCGGGAAAAGCTGGCTGATGTGGCCGCCTTGACTTTTGCCTCCGAATCGGTTGTTTATCGACTGGCTGGATTGATCGATGATCGCCTCACGACCCTCGACAAGGATATCGCCAACTATTATGTCGAATACCAGAAAGGGATCGAGGAGTACGCAGCGGAATGCGCGCTGGTGAAGGTCTTCTGCTCCGAGTCGGCAGCCATGACAATCGATGCCATGCTGCAGGTCCATGGTGGCTATGGCTATATGGCCGAATACCCGATTGAACAGCTCTATCGTGACGAACGGGTGCAGAGAATTTATGAAGGGACCAACGAGATCAACCGATTGCTGATCCCTGGACTGTTGCTGCGCAAAGGAGTCAGTGGGAAATTTCGGGATCAGGCCCTTGAAGATACCAGCTCGGGAAAGTTTACGGCAGAGAAGCAACTGCTGCAGGGGATGAAACGGTTGTATCTGGGATCCGCCGACCAGACTGTACAGAAGTTTGGTGCCGGGTCAGCGAATGAACAGGAAATTCAATTGACCCTGGCCGACATGGTCATTCAAATATTTGCCCTGGAAAGCTCACTGCTGCGCGCAGAAAAAGCTTCTCATGTCGTAAATGGACAGAAACAGGAGTTGTACCGGGCGTTGTTACTGTGTGTTCCTTCCGGGCAAAGCAGCAATTCGTCAATGCGGCCGAAACATATGCCGCTTTTATTGGTGATGATGCTCTCTTACCTGCAATTGCAGAAGCGACAATATACCAGGCAAAAGAGTTGCTGACAGCCAAACGACTGCTAGCTGATGCAATCTCCCATACAGAAAAATACATCTTTTGAGGGCATCATAAAATTGTCCGTCTGCGTGATAGAATCAGGGCATGCTGTATAATTTCCTGATTGTCTCGGGTATCTTGCCTTTAGCAACCAGACGGTTATCACCCCCCACCTCGTACAACCCGAACCACTCTTCCGGATCCTGCCGTTCGTGGCGGCTTGAATCGGTAGGGTCTTCGCCGCTCTTCCACCACTCGTCCTGCAGCTCAAAAAAGGAGATGCCGCAAAACTTCTCCTTTCCTTTGGCGGTGCGAATGTCCTGCCAGACATGCGCTAAAGGTCTGAGGTACATCCTCCACCTTATGACCGCCAAAGCCGGGAACCCATGATTTTGGCGCAAAAGGTGAGGTAGACAACCCCACCTGGGTGACAAATATTGGTTTGTCGGCGCCCGCTGCCAGTTCCTCCAGATACCCCTGGTAACTGGTGCCAGTGACAGAACCGGGCGGTGAGGTGCGCACTCCTCTCGCGTAGGTGTAGACGTTCAGGCAGACCAGATCTCCCAGATCAGGATTCAGACTGTTTTCCTTCGGCACCTCGAGATCGGGCCGATCACTGACGGGGCCGATATGGGTCCAGCTGGTGTGGCAATAAAGATGTCGCCGGCCGTAGCGGCTTAACTCATACTCCATAGCCCCATCGATGAGTCGGGCCATGGCTATTTCAGTTGGCGTCCGGTTGCTGACCTGCAGATGCTTGCCTTGATAGCTGCGTACTTCGGGATGACGGCTATCCGTTCTGATCACCCCATCGGCCTGCAGCTCGTCACCAACCGAAAAAAGAACCAGCCTATCGGGTCGACCGACTGCGTAGACATGATCGATAGCGGCCTTGATATCTTTCATGGTCTTGGTGAGAAACGCTTCCGCCAGAAAATCCTCTTCATAGGCCCAGATCCAGATATCCTGGCCATAGACCATATCGGTTTTATCAAGGGCGGCAAAAAATTTTGCCGGCATCATCATCGGAAAAACATGGAGATAATTGACGGCCATATCCTGCATCAGGCCGAGGTGTTCGGTGTAACGATCGTCATTCCCTGGAGGGTCGCCGTACAGCGGAGTTTCACCGGGCAAATAGGGTGAATAGCCGATCGCTCGGAAAAAAACCGGCGTGTTTTTCTGCAGATCGATAATTTTTGTACCTTCTGTCACAAATCGCCAGGGAGCCGGGGTAGTTGAAGCTATGGCACTGGTTTTTACACCGGTCTGGGTGGTGACAACAGTACAGCTGGTAAATGGTAAAAAGGCCATCCACAAAAATATAATGAAAAGTATTTTACATAGCATAGGTATGATTTAGGGGAAAACGAGAGTCATACTGGAATCTGTATATTTTTTGTCAGCCATACCATAAAACTCATCTTGTCCCAAGGGAAAGATATGCGAACCCGGCTAAAAACTGAGTACTTTTCATCTCAGTTATGGTAAAAATGACAGCTTGTGGACGTAGCCAAGGGCACTTCCTGCAGGCGCGCAACGAAGATGAAGAGTTTTTTACGACACCATTTAAAATGATAGACAGTGGAATCGTGGTGATACGGGGCGGCGGCGATATAGCCACCGGGACAATTTGTCGGCTCCACCATTGTGGCTTTAAGCTGCTGATCCTGGAAACCGCCAATCCAACGGCAATCCGCCGCACGGTTGCCATGTCGGAAGCGATATATGATGGCAGCCAGACCGTTGAAGGCGTAACCGCAGCACGGGTTGAAAACATTAATGAGTGTACAGCCGTTTGGGCCAAAGGCCGGGTTCCACTGCTTGTCGATCCTACCGCTGAATGTCTGCATGAAGTTCAGCCGATTGCTCTGGTCGATGCAATCCTGGCGAAAAAAAATTGTGGTACAACCAAAAACATGGCACCCATTACTATTGGTCTTGGACCTGGTTTCTGCGGCGGTGAAGATGTCCACGCCGTTGTCGAAACCGCCCGTGGCCATCGCTTGGGTAGAACTATTTATTCCGGTTGCCCGCTGGCCAATAGCGGCATACCGGGGATGATCGGCGGCTACACTACAGAGCGGGTGCTTTATTCCCCATGTGCTGGAATAATTGAAGTTGTGCAAGATATCGGCAGCAAGGTGAGCAAAGGTGATCTCGTTGCATATATTGATAATTCAGAACTTCTTGCGCCGATACATGGTCTGGTGCGCGGCATCATCCGCACTCAAACCAGCGTAACAGAGGGCTTAAAGATTGGTGATATTGATCCACGTGCCGATGAAGTAGAAAACTGCTACACGATTTCGGATAAGGCTCGCTGCATCAGTGGAGGTGTTCTTGAAGCCTTGCTTGTTCTGGCCAGAAGATAAATGCATTTCTTTTTTCAGGGAAGGCAGCAAAATAATACTGTAAACAAAAAAAATGCGTTAGTGTCTTCACCTAAGAAAATATTCAGACCATCCTGGTAAAAATAGTGGAAAAAGATCTATCTCCCTGATTGAGTAATGAAAAACGACTCTCCATATTTAATTGAATTGCAGGGCATGACCAAAGCGTTTCCCGGGGTGCTGGCCAACGATTCGGTTGATTTAAAGATAAAGCCCGGTGAAATCCATGCCTTGCTGGGAGAAAACGGTGCCGGGAAATCGACCCTGGTAAAAATGATCTACGGCATCCTCAAACCGGATGCCGGGACCATTCGATATAATGGTCGGCAGGTCGAGATCGATACACCGGCCCACGCCCGCGATTTGGGTATCGCCATGGTCTTTCAGCATTTTTCGCTGTTTGATTCGCTCTCGGTGGTGGAAAACATATCTCTTGGCATGAACAAGGCGGTCGATATGGCCAAACTGGCCAATGAAATCACCGAAGTATCCAAGCGCTATGGCCTGCCTCTTGATCCCTATCGACATGTGTATACTCTCTCCGTCGGCGAACGGCAGCGCATTGAAATAGTCCGCTGCCTGCTCCAGGAACCTCGATTGCTGGTGATGGATGAACCGACCTCGGTCTTAACGCCCCAGGAAGTGAAAAAACTGTTTCTCACCCTGAATCGACTGGCGGAAGAAGGGCTGGCGATCCTCTATATCAGCCATAAGCTCGATGAAATAAAAGAGCTTTGCCACCAGGCGACAATCCTCCGTCTCGGTAAACGAATCGGCATAGTGGACGTTGACGACGAGAGCACCTCATCGCTGGCCATGATGATGATGGGCGATGAACTGGAAAAAAATGAACGGCGGCAGACGGCTGCCGCCGGTGCAGTACGATTGCGGGTAGACAACCTGAGCATGCCGGCAAGTGACACCACCGGCATATCCCTGGCCAATATAAATCTTGAAGTTCGAGCCGGCGAAGTCGTCGGTATTGCCGGCGTTGCCGGAAATGGGCAGGACGAATTGCTGAGAGCGCTCAATGGTGAAAAGTGCTGCCCGGAAGCCGCAAGTATTAGTATCGACAACCAGCCTGCCGGCAAACTTGGCCCCAACCCTCGTCGCCAGGCAGGCCTTGCCAGCGTGCCGGAAAAAAGGCTGGGACATGGGGCGATCCCGGATATGGATTTAGTCGATAATGCTTTTATGACTGGATTTTACCGGATGAAGCTGGTCGCCAAAGGGGTAATAGATTACCCTAAAACCCGCAATTTTGCGCAAAAGGTTATAACTGATTTCTCGGTCAAGACGCCCGGCGTAAGTGTGCCGGCAGAGAGTTTATCCGGTGGCAATCTACAAAAATTTATCATCGGGAGAGAACTGACCCAGCACCCGGATATCCTCATCGTCGCGCAGCCTACCTGGGGGGTTGATGCCGGTGCTACCCAGACCATACGTCGATCTTTACGGCAGTTGGCGGCGCAAGGTGCGGCGGTATTGGTTATCTCCCAGGATCTCGATGAGTTGATGGAAATGTCCGACAGGATCGGGGCGATCTGCGGCGGTCGGTTATCACGTTTTTATCCAACGATTGAGATGACGGTTGAAAAAGTCGGCCTGCTTATGGCTGGAGTTTCCCTGGAAGAAGGAGCAGCCAATGTGGCCTCGGTTAGTTAAGCGCCAGATTCCGTCTAAGTTGATGGTCTATTTATCGCCGGTTTTGGCCCTGCTCCTGTCTTTGCTTGCCGGGGTAATCCTCTTTATCATTATGCGGGTCTCCCCGCTTGCTGCCCTGCATGCCTTTTTTATCGAACCGCTGTCATCCATCTATGGCCTGGCTGAATTAGGAGTGAAGGCTACTCCGCTGATTTTGATCGGGGTGGCCTTATCGCTTGGTTTCAAGGCCGGGGTCTGGAATATCGGCGCAGAAGGGCAGCTGACCATGGGCGGCCTGTGCGGTGGGGTGGTGGCACTCTATTTTTACGACCAGCAAGGTTTTTATATCATCCCTTTAATGCTGCTTGCCGGGGTGGCGGGCGGAATTGTATGGGCTGCCATCGTTGCCTTTTTACGGGTACGGTTTAACGCCAATGAAATCCTGACCAGCCTGATGTTGAGCTATGTGGCCGGCCTGTTATTGAACATGCTGATGCACGGCCCTTTAAAAGATCCGGAGGGCTTTAATTTTCCCGAATCCCGGCAATTCAGCGAGTCCGCCCTGCTACCAATACTGTTTGATGGGACCCGCCTGCATATCGGCTTTCTCATCGCCCTTCTGGTTGTCGCCCTGGGCTGGATAATCCTGTCCCGAACCCTGGTCGGCTATCAGATTAAAGTCGCCGGATCCGCCCCTGCCGCCTGCGAACATGCCGGATTCAGCACTTCGAAAATTGTCTGGACAACGCTTCTTCTCGGCGGCGGCATTGCCGGTATGGCGGGAACCATTGAGGTGTCTGGGCCTATCGGCCAGTTACTGCCGAACATTTCTCCCGGTTATGGATTTACGGCAATTATCGTCGCCTATGTCGGCCGCCTGCATCCGCTGGGTGCACTGTTTGCCGGTTTATTGCTGGCTTTAACCTATCTGGGGGGTGAGACCGCCCAGATCAAACTCAATCTGCCGGTCGCGGTAACCGGGGTGTTTCAAGGATTACTGCTGTTCTTTCTCTTGGCCAGCGATGTCCTTATTCATTATCGTATTCGTTTCGGCAAGCCAGCATTGGCAGTGGAGAAAAGCTGATGGACTTTTTTATTCCGGCAATGTTGACCATTATTACTGCGGCAACTCCCCTTCTCTTTGCCGCCCTCGGCGAAATGGTCACAGAAAAATCCGGGGTGTTGAACCTTGGCGTTGAAGGCATGATGGTGATGGGGGCTATAGTTGGTTTTGTCGCAGAATACCATTCCGGCAACGCAACGATTGCTATTTTGGCCAGTATTCTTGCCGGGGTTTTCATGGCAGCAATTTTTGCCCTGTTTGTGCTTAATTTTCACGCCAGTCAGGTGCCAACCGGCCTGGCATTGACCATTTTCGGCATTGGTTTAAGCGCCTTGGTCGGACAAAGCATGATCGGCATAGCCTACGAGGGAATACCAAAGCTCTCTATCCCCGTGCTCTCGTCAATTCCGGTTGTCGGTCCCCTGTTCTTTCAGCATGACGGCCTGGTCTACCTGTCTATCGCCATGGTTGCTGCAATTCATTATTTTTTAAATAAAACTCGAGCGGGCCTTATCTTGCGGGCAGTGGGAGACTCCCATGATGCCGCCCATGCCATGGGCTATTCCGTGGTCAAGATCAGATTTATGGCGATACTCTTTGGCGGGGCGATGGCCGGACTAAGCGGCGCCTACCTGTCGCTGGCCTATTCGCCAATGTGGGTAGAGCAGATGACTGCCGGTCGGGGTTGGATTGCCCTGGCTCTAGTGGTATTTGCCTGTTGGCGGACCTTGCGGGTGCTGCTTGGTGCCTATCTGTTCGGCGGTATTTCAATTTTACAATTACATGCCCAGGCACTCGGCATCGGTATACCCTCACAGGTCATGTCAATGTTGCCGTACCTGGCAACCATACTGGTGCTGGTGATCATCTCCAGAGACCTGTCAAAAATTAAATTGAATGCCCCGGCCAGCCTGGGCAGGGCATTTCATCCAAGTCGATAGTAGCTTACAGAGTATTGTCCATCTATCGGGGTTGAAGTACTTTTTTATTTATTCATTTAATTCATTACCAAAGGAGAGAAAACATGCTGGGAAAAACATTATTGTCATTGGCACTGGCTGCGGGTATTGCAGTGGCCGGCAGTGCGGCTGCGGAAACAAAGGTCGGTTTTATTTATGTTGGCCCGATTGGTGATCATGGCTATAGCTTTCAACACGATCAAGGCCGGTTAGCAGTCGAAAAAGCACTGGGTGACAAGGTTAAAACCGTCTATGTGGAGAGTGTTCCGGAAGGCGCAGATGCCGAACGCGTCATTCGTCAGCTGGCGACATCAGGCAACGATATTATTTTCACCACTTCTTTTGGCTTTATGAATCCGACTATTAAAGTGGCGAAGAATTTTCCGAAAGTCAAATTTGAACATGCAACGGGCTATAAGCGGGCGGACAACGTCAGCACGTATTGTGCAAGATTTTACGAAGGGCGGACGATACTCGGGACAATTGCCGGCAAGATGACTAAATCCAACGTGGTCGGATATATTGGTTCTTTCCCAATCCCGGAAGTCATCCGCGGGATCGATGCGTTTACTTTAGCATTGCGCAAGGTAAATCCAGAGGCCATCGTCAAGGTTGTCTGGGTCAACTCCTGGTTCGATCCGGGTAAAGAAGGCGATGCCGCAAAAACGCTTATTGACCAAGGGGCGGATATTATCACCCAGCACACCGACTCTCCGGCGCCTCTGCAGGTCGCTGAAAGCCGCGGTATTTATGGCTTTGGTCAGGCATCCGACATGAAGGCATACGCCCCGAAAGCCCAGCTGACTTCAATTGTCGATAACTGGAACAACTACTATATCGAAAGAGTTAAAGCGGTTATGGACGGCACCTGGAAATCCACCGATGTCTGGTATGGACTCAAGCAGGGCATGGTCGAGATGGCCCCTTATGGCGATGCCGTCCCCGCTGATGTGCGAAAACTGGCTGACGAAGTGAAACAGTCAATTATTGACGGCAGCTTCCATCCTTTCCAGGGGCCCATCAAGAACCAGAAAGGTGAATTGGTGGTTAAAGC
Organism: uncultured delta proteobacterium; assembly: GCA_963804605.1. Taxonomy (GTDB): domain Bacteria; phylum Desulfobacterota; class Desulfobulbia; order Desulfobulbales; family Desulfocapsaceae; genus Desulforhopalus_A. Next base: position 83,390 of record CAWDRB010000016.1, on the reverse strand, counting down.
CGGTGACGTGGTTTCCGACAAGGAACTGCTTGGATTGAACTGGTATGTAGAGGGTGTAGAGGGCAGCATCCCCAAATAAGATGGCGTCGTGAAAGTTCTTCATCCGAAGTCTGCGCTTATCTGCTTCGTTGTTTGCCCGCAGGAAATGCCCTTGGGGTGCAATTTATCTATCATTACGACGTACTTTAGTACGCTGAAATGATAGATAAATCTTACGCCTCGCAGATGAAGCTCTTTACTTAGCCATCAAGGTTTAATTTCTGACTGCTAAAACAGCAGGATGCGACTGGTTCCCATGTGCCACATGGGAACCGTTTATAGTATATGCCTATGGTAAAAAATCTCGTATGCCTCGATCTCGAACAAAATGCTTGGCTTCAAGATGAAAACCAATGATACAGTACACACAGTTACAAAATGACCAAAAATCAAATAATGACACTATCTTTCATTGCCGGTTTACCCAAAGCGGAGTTGCATCTGCATATTGAGGGGACGCTGGAACCGGAGTTGATGTTTCAGCTGGCCGGGCGCAACAATATTACCCTGCCTTATAAGGATATTGCGGCTTTGCGGGCAGCGTATCAATTCAGCAGTTTGCAGGATTTTCTCGATCTTTATTACCAGGGTATGGATGTGCTGCGCACGGAACAGGATTTTTTTGATCTGACCTCGGCGTACTTGCAGAAAATCAAGCAGCAGTATGTTCGTCATGTGGAAATATTTTTTGACCCCCAGGGTCATTTGGCACGAGGAATTGCTTTTGAAACGGCCTTAAACGGCATTCACGCGGCACTCGTCCAAGGCAAGCAGCAGCACAATATCAGCTTTGGCCTGATCATGTGTTTTTTACGCCATCTGGATCAAGAAGATGCCATGGCCACCCTGGAGATGGCTCTTACCCATAAAGACAAGATCATTGGTGTCGGGCTGGATTCTTCAGAAAGAGGCAACCCACCGGCAAAATTTCACCAGGTTTTTGCCAGGGCGCGGCAGGAAGGTTTTCGGCTGGTGGCCCATGCCGGAGAAGAAGGACCACCGGAATATGTCTATGAGGCACTCGATCTGCTCAAGGTAGACCGAATCGACCATGGCAACGCCTCAATGCAGGATCCGGCCTTGATCAAACGGCTGGTCGATCAACAAATCCCCTTAACTGTCTGTCCTCTATCAAATACCAGGTTGTGTGTCGTCAGCGATATGCAGCACCATCCACTGCCGCAGATGCTTGCCGCCGGGATGAAGGTGACTATCAACTCCGACGATCCTGCCTATTTTGGCGGGTATCTCAATGAGAACTATGCCGCAATCAGTAATATACTCGGCAATGATAAAAAACTACTGGCTCTGTTGGCGCGCAACAGTTTCAGCGCTGCCTTTCTTGAAGAATCGCAGCGTGACAGTCTGATCGCCGAAGTTGACGCTTATCTGCAGCATACAGACTCGATTCCTACAGAATCCCCAGCAGCATCTTAGTCGCCACTACATAGAGCAACAGGGAAAAGATCCGCTTCAAACGGTCCACCGGCAGGCTGTGTGCCAGTTTAACCCCCAGAGGCGCTGTCAGCACGCTCACTGCGGCAATACCCAACAAAGCAGGCAGATAGACATAGCCCACCGAATAGGCCGGCAATCCGGCAGCATTCCAGCCATTGAAGATATAACCGACCGTGCCGGCAATCGCTATCGGCAGGCCGATGGCCGCTGAGGTGCCGATGGCATGATGCACCTTGATATTGCACCAGAGCATAAACGGCACCGACAAGGTCCCGCCGCCGATACCGACCAGACTGGATACCACTCCTATAATATTGCCTGCCGCGAACATCCCCGCCTTGCCGGGCAGATCACGGCCGCCTTTCGGTTTTTTATTGAGCAGGAGCTGGGTTGCCACAAAATAGAGAAAGATAACAAAAAACACCTTGAGAAAATTGGTCGACATCGCCGAGGCAAAACAGGACCCGAGAAATGTCCCGGTCAAAATGCCGATAACGATCTTTCTGCACCACATCCCAGCGTACCGCTCCACGTTTATGATGGGCCATAAAGCTGGACACCGAGGTAAACATGATACTCGCCATGGAAGTGGCCAGAGCCAGGTGCATGGTCAGTTCATGGGGAATATGATTCAGGGCAAAAACGTAGACCAGCATCGGCACAATCACCAGCCCTCCGCCAATACCGAGCAAACCGGCCAGAATCCCGGCGATGGCACCAACGGCGCAATACGTTACAAATGTTGTCAGCATATTTCGCTCGCTTTTAAAATTCCAGAGTTGTCGCGGAAAAGATCACGCCACTGTATCGCTCGCAGTAAATATTTGCAAGCAGCAGGTAAACCTTTACCTATTTTAGAGTGACATACAGTCAATCGGTCATTAGTATTTGCCAGAGTCTTATTTTGTGCACTATACCGATACGCGAATCACCAACCCCAACCAGGCAGGATCGTTGAGCAACACCACCTCCACCACCTATAAAAAAACCGAATCCAGGCGGGTGCCGTTTGCCCAATTGCGCGAGTTGCTCCTACCATCCTTTCGTCGACACCGATTACGTCTGGCCGGTGGATTTGGTGCGCTTATTCTGGTCGACCTGTGCCAACTGACCATACCCCGGTTTATTAAACACGGCGTCGACGGACTGTCGACCATGACCATCTCGCCATCAGGATTGCTTCGTCTGGCCGGGCTGATCCTGCTGATTGCCGGAATGGTTGTCGTCTTACGATTTGCCTGGCGCTATCTGATCATCGGTTTTTCCCGGCTGCTCGAGCGCAGTATCCGCAACCGGATCTTCTCCCATATTTTAAAGATGGATGCGCCGTTTTTTGAAAAATACACCACCGGCGATCTCATGGCCCACTCCAGCAATGATCTTGGCGCTGTGCAGATGGCCTGCGGCATGGGCATAGTTGCCGCAGTCGACGCCCTGGTCATGTCCCTTGCGGCAATCGGCTTTATGATAGCCATCCATCCGAAGCTCACCCTGCTCGCCCTGCTGCCTATGCCGATCCTGGCGATAACCACCCGCATCCTCTCAGGAAAACTGCATAAACGCTTCGCTGCTGTGCAGGAACAGTTCTCCTCGATGACTGAATTCTGCCGTTCAACGCTGATCTCCATTGGCTTGATTAAAGCCTATACAATGGAAGATTTTCAGACTGAGAGATTCGGTAAACTCGGCAGGGAATATGTGCGCAGTAATTTGCGGGTAGCTGCTATTCAGGGCCTCATCAGTCCGCTCGCCACATTAATCGGCAGTCTCGGCATGCTCATGGTGCTCTATTTTGGTGGTCGCCTGGTGATTCAATCGACTATTACTCTTGGCGATTTTGTCGCTTTTATAACGTATCTGTATATGCTGATCTGGCCGATGATGGCCATTGGCTGGGTGGCCAATCTGGTCCAACGCGGGCTGACCTCTCTTGGCCGCATACACGACTTAGTCACCAGTCGAACGACCCTGCCCGATCCGGTGCTGCCAAAAGAACCGGCTATGCTCAGCCGCCCGGGCTTCAGACTGGAAAATCTGAGCTTTCGCTATTCCTCCTCAACCAGCCCTGCCGTTGACAATCTCACCCTGTCTTTCGGGCCGGGAATTCACGGGGTAACCGGGCGGACCGGTTCAGGTAAATCGACGCTTTGTAAAATTCTCGCCCGACTCTATCCGGTCGCCGACGGGCAACTGTTTTTCGGGGGCACGGATGTCAATCAGCTCCCCCTGCAATATATCCGTGCCCATATAGGTTATGTCGGCCAGGAACCAATTCTCTTTTCTGACACCATCGCCGCCAATATTGCCCTCGGACAAGCAGACGCGACTCGCGAGGAAGTCATCCAGGCAGCCGTCAATGCGGCAATCCATGAAGATATACTGGAATTGAAGGACGGCTATGACACCTTGACCGGCGAACGGGGAGTCAAACTGTCCGGCGGCCAGCGGCAAAGACTGGCACTGGCCAGGGCTCTGCTCTGCGACCGGCCGGTGCTGCTTATCGACGATGGTCTTTCGGCAGTTGATGTTGCCACCGAGCACGAGGTTTTCGCCGGTCTCAAACGGCACTTTGCCGGAAAAACCGTCCTGATTGTTTCCAACCGTATTAAATTACTGTCGATGACCGATAGAATCATCATCCTGGCCGACGGCGCGGTGCAAAGTGCCGGCAGCCATGAGCAACTGTTGCAGGAGAACTCCCTCTACCAGTCAATGTATGCCAAACAGATGACCCAGGACACCCTGCAGGAGCCAGCGCTGCCATGATGAACTACGGCTACAGCGAAAAGGGCCAGGAAGGATCCCTGAGTGACTTTCATCTCTGGCGCAGGATTTTGCAATTTTCCGCACCGTACTGGCTTGGTCTGTCCTTTGCAGTAATCATCTCCATACTCATCACCTGGGCCACCCTCACCCTCCCTCACCTTGTCCGTACGGCAATCGACCTTTATATAACGGCAACCACCCTCGCAGCCGATGAACGATTCGCCGGTCTTACCGCAACCGCGATCAAGTATGCAGTTCTTATCTTCGCCATATTCTTTGCCTCGTTCTGCCAGGTCCTGGTCCTCGAATGGGTGGGGCAATCGGTCATGCATACCGTTCGCCAGCGTCTCTTTCATCATCTCCACCACCTCGATCTGCCGTTTTTTAACAGCAACCCAACCGGTAGACTGGTCACCCGCCTGACCAACGACATCCAGAACATGAACGAGATGTTCACCTCGGTCATCGTCACCTTGTTTAACGATCTGTTGCAATTGGTCGGCATACTCGTCCTCTTGTTCTGGATGAATCCGCGATTGGCCGGGGTAATGACTATTTTTATCCCGCTGGCGCTTATTATCACCATTTTTTTCGCCCGAATTGCCAGGGAACAGTTCCGGGCGATACGAATCCAGCTCGCCAAAATCAACAGTTTTCTGGCCGAAAATCTTGCAGGAATGTCTATCATCCAGCTTTTCGGCAGGCAGGACTCGAACCGACAAACTTTTGAGGATTTGAGCGAAGGATTTCTGCAGAGAACGCTGAGCCAGATCAAACTTTTCGGCACCTTTATGCCGCTCACCGAGTTGATGAGTTCTGCGGCCATTGCCCTGATCCTCTGGTTCGGCGGCGGTGAAGTTTTGCAGAAACGGCTGACCCTGGGAGAATTGGTGGCCTTTATCTCGTATATGCGGTTATTTTTCCAGCCGCTGCGCGAACTGGCCCAGAAATATTCCGTGGTCCAGTCGGCGATGGCCTCCGCCGAACGGATATTTCAACTGCTTGATACCAAAAGCGAGATTCTCCAACTGGAACAGCCGTTACAGTTGCCGGAAACAGAAGGCAGGCTTGAGTTCAAGAATATTCACTTCGGCTACCAGCCGGACAATCCTATCCTGCATGATGTCTCTCTTACCTTATATCCGGGCCAGACCGTGGCCCTGGTCGGCACTACCGGCTCGGGCAAGACGACACTGGTTAATCTGCTGCTGCGGTTTTACGATCCCCAGGCGGGAACAATCCGTGTCGATGACACCGATATCACCTCTCTGGAACTGCGCAAACTGCGCACTCTCGTCGGCGTTATCCTGCAGGATGTTTTTATTCTGCAGGATACTCTGTTTGCCAATATTGTCATGGATACCGGCTGTTCACGCGAAAGAATTCAAGCGATACTCGACCAGACCGGCATGAACCGTTTTGTCGATAAACTGCCGTCGGGACTGGATACGGTTATCGGCGAAGGAGGACTGGAACTGTCAACCGGCGAAAAACAGCTGCTCTCTTTCGCCAGGGTGCTTTGCCGCAATCCGGCAATCCTGGTCCTCGATGAAGCAACCGCTGCCATCGACACCGAATCGGAGAACATCCTGGAGCAGGCCATAGCCGACAGCTTTAAAGGCAGGACCTCACTGGTCATCGCCCATCGGCTGTCCACCATCAGGCGAGCGGACCATATCGTGGTTATGGCCCATGGCAAAATCGTTGAACAGGGCAGCCATGAAGAACTGCTGCAGCAAAACGGCCACTACGCGCTGCTGGTGGCGATGGATCTGCAAAACGATCAGGATTCCCATGCGGCGCGTGGGAAAGAGGAGTATAGTCTTTAAAACAACGATGGCTAAGTAGATAAGCGCAGACTTCGAAAAACTTCATAGGCTAGGCGCACAAAATTTCTACCATTTCGGCGTACTGGAGTACGTCGTAATGGTAGAAATTTTGTAGCAACGACGCATATGAAGAATTTTTACGACGCCATCATGAAACGCCCAGATAGGCCTTCTGCACTTCTTCGTTGTCCCGAAGATTCGCTGCAGTATCGGTTACGGTAATCTCTCCCGTCTGCAGGACATAGCCGCGGTGGGCAATGGACAGGGCCATCAGCGCATTCTGCTCAACGAGCAGGATGGTCGTGCCTTTTTTGGCATTAAGCTCCTTGATGATATCAAAGATCAACTCAACCAGGATCGGCGCAAGGCCCATGGACGGTTCATCGAGCATCAACAGATGGGGATCCATCATCAGGCCCCGAGCGATGGCCAGCATCTGCTGTTCGCCGCCGGACAAGGTGCCGCCGAATTGATCGACACGCTCTTTTAACCTCGGGAAAAGGCTGAACCCATACTCCATCCGTTCGGCAATGATCTTCTTATCGGTCACCGTAAACGCGCCCATCTCCAGGTTTTCTTTGACCGTAAGGGTCGGGAAAATCCCCCGCCCTTCCGGTACATGGATCATGCCCGAATACACTATCTCATGGGGTTCTTTTTTGGAAATATCCTTGCCGTTAAAAGAAATTTTGCCCTTTTTCGGATGCATCATTCCGGAAATGGTCCGCAGAATGGTACTCTTGCCTGCGCCGTTGGAGCCGATCAGGGTGACAATCTCCCCTTCGTTGACCTTGACGGATATGCCTTTTAGTGCATGGATCTGGCCGTAATAACTATGAATAGCGTCAACTTCCAACAAGCTCATTGCATTTTCTCCTCATGCTGTCCGGCGACTGCTCCCCGGCCAAGATAGGCCTCGATGACGCGCGTATTGGCGCGTATTTGCTGGGGAGTCCCTTCAGCAATCTTCTCACCGTAATCCATAACACAGATATCTTCGGAAATATTCATAACCACCCGCATATCGTGCTCGATGAGCAGAATGGTCATGCCCATGTCCGCCTTGATATTGCGGAATAAACGGATGATATCTTCCGTCTCCTGCGGGTTCATGCCGGCAGCCGGCTCATCGAGAAGCAGCAGGAGTGGTTCTGCGGCCAGGGCGCGAGCGATCTCCAGCCGGCGCTGGGCACCATAGGGCAGGTTCTTAGCCAGTTCATTCTCCACCCTTTTCAGGCCGACATACTGCATCAGACGTGCCGCCTTCTGCTCTGCCTCCGCCTCCTCTTTTTTAAAACCGGGTAAGCGAAAAAGAGTCTGAATGGGCGACTGTTTAAAGTGGATATGCATGCCGACCAGAATGTTTTCGATGACCGTCATATCCGGAAACAACCGAATGTTCTGGAAGGTCCGGGCAATACCACGAGCGGCGATCTGGTCCGGTCTGAGCCCGACCAACGACTTGCCGTTGAATTTGATCGTCCCGCCATCGGGTTTATAGATGCCGGTCAGGGTATTGAAAAAGGTCGTTTTTCCAGCACCGTTTGGACCGATGATCGAGACGATCCGCCCTTGTTCCAGGGAGAAGGTGACGTCGCTGATGGCTTTTAAGCCACCGAACACCTTGGTCATATTATTAATTTCAAGTAATGCCATTGTCTTATTCTCTCCCTATTTTTCTTCCAGCTCAATTTTGCGCTTTCGCCGGACGGCAGGAATCAATCCGGCTGGTCGGAAGATCATCATCAAGACCAGGATAAGACCAAAAAGCATCCGTTGATATTTGGCCGGATCGAGTTGATTGGACAGATCTTTCCAGGCAAAATTTATAATCGGAATGACCGCATCGCTCTGGCGCAACTCGTTGAGATACAGTGAAAACCCCTGCAGCACCTGGAGGTTGAGAATGGTCACCGTCGCCGCACCAAGGATAACCCCGGGGATACTGCCCGCCCCGCCAAGAATAACCATGGTGAGCACGCCGATCGACTGCATAAAGGAGAACGATTCCGGGCTGATAAAGGTCCGGCTGGCGGCCAGCAGCACGCCCATGACTCCGGCAAAAGAGGCCCCGACGGCAAAGGCGGCAAGTTTCATCTTCACCAGCGGAATCCCTTGAGCGATGGCCGCGGTTTCATCTTCGCGCACCGCCGTCCAGGCACGACCAAGTTTCGAGTCATCCAGACGCCGGGTTACAAAAATAATAACGATGATGACGATCAGGGCGAAAATGTAGAACATCAGGTTATACATAATCGCCGGGCTGACGTCATGGCCCGACCACACCGCCGAAAATGGAATTAAACCAGTCGACCACAAAATCCGGCATGGTTGGCCGCTGGATCGGGGTAATCCCCTGCGGTCCATTGGTGAAATTTAGCGGTTTATCGAGGTTGTTGGCCAAGACCCTGATCACTTCACCAAAGCCGAGGGTGACAATCGCCAGATAATCGCCACGCAGGCGCAGCACCGGCAGTCCGAGAAGGATACCGGTAATGCCGGCGATGATAACCCCGACTATCAAAAACATATAAAAGGCGTCACCCGGCAATAAAAAGGGCAGATCAGCCGGCTGTGTCCCCGGCGCAAAATGCAGCACATAAAACTGCTGTGAGCCAAAAAAAGCCCAGAGATACGCACCCACCGCATAAAACGCCACATAGCCCAGATCGAGCAGGCCGGCGAAGCCGACAACAATATTCAAGCCAAGGGCCAAAGCGGCAAAAACACTGATCTGGAAGATGACCTCCAGATAAAAGATATTTCTCGCGCCGACAATCGGGATGATAATTAAAGCAAGAATCGCTCCGGCAATCAGCTTGAAACGCAGGCTTGTCGTGAAAAAATACAGCGACATAAACGAGGTCATAAGGACCAGAAAGGCGAGATTGGAGCGCGGCTGGCTATAGACCAGAAAACTACCGGCGACGATATGGCCGATAACGATCAGATACGGCCAGAATCCCTGATTTACCCGGTTGAACAATTCTTTTAACAACGACGAAATCATGAGAGTCTCCTATGCTTTCTGCACGATATGTTTGCCCATCAGACCCTGAGGCCGGAAAATAAGGACCAGGATCAGAATACTGAAGGCGAAAATATCCTTGTATTCCGAGCCCGCCGCTCCCATGGTGAACACACCCATATACGAGCCGGCAAAGGTTTCCAGCATACCGAGAACAATCCCGCCAAGCAGGGCCCCGGTCATATTGCCGATACCACCGAGTACCGCCGCGGTAAAGGCTTTTAAACCAGGAAAGAAACCAACAAAGGGATCAATCCGGGTAAATTTCAGGGCATAAAGCACCCCCGCCGCACCACCGAGCAGACCGCCGACCAGAAAGGTCAGGGAGATAATCCGATTGACATTGATTCCCATAAGGCTCGCCGTCGGCCGGTCCTGGGCAACAGCCCGCATCGCCTTGCCGACCCGGGTGGCATTGACCAGGTAATTCAGTCCCACCAGCATCAACACCGCCGAGCCGATAACGATGATCGATTTGACGGAAATTCCCAGGGTAAGCTTGGAGGTGCCCATGGCGATTTTACCGAAGATAATGCGGCTGTCGAAATTACCGAAGGTCGGCATAATGCGGTTGAACTGCCCGCTGGTCAGGCTTTCCACCAGGCGGATCACATCCTGGAGCAGAAAAGAGACACCGATTGCCGAGATAAGCGGTACCAGCCGGGACATCCCGCGCAGGGGCCGATAGGCAATACGCTCAACAGCAACCGCCAGCCCGCCCGCAGCGATCATACCCAGCAATATTGCCAGGATAAGATAGGCATAGGCCATGCCAAGCGATGCCTGGGAGAGAATCCCCATGCCGTCAAGAGCGATAAGCAACTCCACCCCGACAAAAGCGCCGACCGCGAAAATCTCACTATGGGCGAAGTTAATGAATTCGAGGACCCCGTAGACCATGGTGTAGCCCAGGGCAATGGCCGCGTAGACAAAGCCGATTGTCAGACCATCGATTATGACCTGGGGCAGGTTGAGCATAGTATAGGTATACAGACTGACATTGTACTTGCCCATCAGGCTCGCACCGACAGCAGTACCATCGAGTGCCAGGGCCAGAGAAACAGCAATCGCCGACATAAAAGCAGCACTGCCGAGGGAAAAAACCAGCATCTGCCCCACAGGCCGTACCAGTTCATATACATTTATGCGTTTAAGGAATTGTATCATGGTCGCTCACTGACGTTAAAAATCAACCGGCCCTTTGCATGCACAAAGGGCCGGGCCAAGAACCGCGAAAATCTTGTTACTTGGGAGGGGCAATCTCAAGAGTCTTGACAATCTTGTTTTCGCTCCATTTGGCAGGGTCTGCCGATACTACCTGGATCACAAAATAGAGGGCCTTTTCGGGATCGCCGATATTATTGAAGGTAAAGGTACCGGTAATACCCTTGAATTCCTTGAGATCACGAACGGCCATGGCGACCGCTTTACGGGTTGGGACATTATTGCCATTTGCTTTTGCTGCATTCTCAATAGCTTTCAAACTGATAGCCATACAGTCATAGGACTGGGCGGCAAACGGCTGCGGGGTGGCATTGTATTTTGCCTGGAAATCCTCAAGAAACTTGGCGGTTCCAGGATACACGGAAGCAGGGCCGGAAACGGTCGAATAGAACGTTCCCCCACCGGCGATCAAGGTGGCGCCGCCGATTTTTGCTGCATCAGAGCTGTCAAAACCATCATCGCTGAGAAATATGCCTTCATAGCCTCTTTCGCGGGCCTGCTTAAAAAGAACGGCAGCCTGGAAAGCCATGCCGCCGAAATAAACCAGATCGGGATTACCGGCAACAACCGGAGAGAGCAGCGCGTCAAAATTGGCTTTTTCCTCGGTTCCTTCAAAGCCCAGGACCTTCATGCCGTTCTCGGTAGCTTTTTGTTTGAAGAATTCGGCAATTCCCTGACCGTAAGCGGTTTTATCGTGGACAACAAAGACGGTTTTCACACCTTTGCTCTGGGCAAAATCGGCACCAACAACACCCTGAACGTCATCACGTCCAACGATGCGGTTGACTTCCAGATAGCCGCGGGTGGTAACTTTAGGGTTGGTATTGGCCGGGGAAACATTGACGAGACCGGAGCTATGATACACTTCGGAAGAAGGAATCTGCACGCCTGAGTTATAGTGTCCAACAACGGCGAGAATTGCCGGGTCGGAAACGATTCGCTTGGCATTGGCAACACCGGCATCAGGGTTGGCCTGATCGTCAAAAGGTGCGAGATCAATTTTAAAGCCCATCTCCATCAATGGGCCGCCGAGCTGCTCGAGAGCCATCTCGGCACCTCGTTTGATATCCACTCCGATTACCGACTGATCCCCGGACAAAGGTGACTGGGTAGCAATTTTAATCGATTTTTCAGCGGCTCCAGCTGAGCCACAAAGCGCAAGCGTCATACCTGCGGCAACCATCAGTGAAAAAACAGAGAACTTTCGCGTCGACATCCTTTTTTCCTCCCTTGTAAACCTGCTTTTTGGGTCAGTTAACCACGTCGTCGATCATGGGCAAAAAATAACCTGGCCGGATCAGTGAGGACCATGGCATCATCATTCCGCATGTTACGATCATGCAAAGGGCAAGGACATGACCTCGCAAGGTACAGGCACCTTGACTGAAGCCTTGTCAACCTTCCCTTTGACGGCAATATGCTAGCTGATTAGCATCGCACACGCAACAAAATTTGCGGTTTTACACTATGATTATTTGTTTTTTACAATATCCCACAAAATGGTAGTGCGCTCGCTAAAATATGCCAATTTTGTAAAATATGCGTGAAGCAACCAGAGAATTCCAGTTGCGGTACAGTTACACCGGAGCAAAAACGACCTGATACCTGATGCCTTGTTCACTGATGATCGGTCGGAACCAGTTTTCCCCGGAAATAAAATATTGCGTTCGTTCGATGATAATCGACCGTGCGCCATTAGGCAGGGCGGAAATAATCGTTCCGACGGGAAGCGACTCCCTCTCCATCGAGATCTCTTCCCAGACTCCGTCTTCGACACCGGCGTAATAATACCAGGCAAAGCCGGGTGTTGAAGATATGACCGTCAGTATAATGGTGACCGCAATCCCGGCAAAACCTTGACCTCGAACTTTCATCATCACCCCACTCTCATTCTGTCGCCGACTCTCCCCGGTTTTGGGGACTTTTTCAGGCCAATTTTGTGAGAATGGTTAACGCAGTAATCGTGCCAGAATGCATGAAATACACTTCTTTTTTTATTTCAAATATTTAGACAAACATCCAAGAAGATTATATCTTGCGTGCCACGCCAAAGTGTGCAAAGTATGCATCATAACTGACAATTTTTGCTCATTTAATTGCGAAGAGTTGCCCGCAGCCTGTCCGGCTGCAACAGCAAAGCAAAGGCATCGACAATATTGGTGCACATGATATCGGCCTGGACAATAGTGGTGACACATCCACCCTCTTCCTGGACCAGGACAATACCGAGAGCAGCCGTCTGCAGCATAAGACCATCATTTTTGCCATTGCCGATGGCCACCACCCCTCCCGCTCCAAGAGATTGGACATAGGCCTGCTTTTGCCTGTCCTGCGCACCGGGACCAAGGATATGCAGAGTACAGGGCAGATCCGCCAGCTTAGCCGCAACCGTGCCATGGGTATCGGCGGTAATTACATGGAGCTGGATACGGCTTGCCAGCTCCCGGATTTTGTCTGCCACCCCGGCAAGCAACTCCCCATCGAGTGCCAGGGTGCCGTTATAATCCAGAACGAGATGGGCGACCTGCAGCGCCTCTCCACCAGGAATCTGCACCTTGATCATGGCTCAATCCTTTTTCTTTATGCCCGAAATAACTGAAGAATCGTTGGGCGTATCCAGCTCCAGAACCAGGGTGTGGACTGTTTTCGTTTCCCGGGACGCCGTAAACCCGTCCATGGCTGCAGAGACCCGATAAACGAACAGCCCACACCCTTCCATTCCGACCGACTGAGCTTGACGGGTAATCAGATTAATTTTTCCCTTGCCTTTCCAGTCAAATAAAAGCAAGTTACCAGGAAGTATCTATATCATTTTAAACGTTTTTCCCATATAAATCACACTTTCCAAGCCGATATGAAAAAGCCGCCAAACGAAGTCAGCGACCAGGAATTAAAACAGGTCATTGCCGACTTTCTTGACCAGGGTCACGTGGAAAATATCGTGGCGATGTTTCGCCGTGAGCCGAAATATTATGGTTGGACCGGAGAAATCCTCAGCGACCAACGGTTCAGTGTGCGCCTGGGTGTTTCGGTTCTTTTTGAAGAACTACAGACAATACAACCCGAACGACTGCCACTGGCCATTCCTTCACTGATCAAGCTGCTCGACTCAGAACAACCACTGTTACGCGGCGAAGCGGTGTCTCTTCTAGGAATAATCGGCACAAAACCCGCTATGGCGGCAATTGACCGGCTGGCAAACGACCCGAACCCGCAGGTGCGCGAGATGGTTGAGCTTATCCTGGCAGAAGCACCATGAAAGACCAAAAAATAACGGAAGCGTCGTCTCCCAGGCCACCGCATGGCCTGCCCTGGTGGCTATATATCCTGCTGGCAATCGGCAGCTACTGCATGTTGAAATATGTGGTCCCCGGAATCCCCCTGAGCAGCCCTGTCTTCCATAAATTTTTCCAGGCAGCACCGACCTTTGCTCCATTGGTAACCATCCTCTTTTTGCTGCTTGGAGCAAAGCGGCTGTATGATATTGATCGCCAGGAGGAAGAACCCAACCCGGCAGACATCGATGATATGCAAAATCCCCAAGAATAGCTGCAACCAGGTCGACTAAGCTTTTCAATCACATCGGTTTTTCTTTTTTCGAAAAACATGCTACCATTATTGTTGACAAACCGACCAAAGCTTTAAGACAAACATCCCCGGCCTATGAAAAAGAAACTTTTAGTCATTGAAGATGAAAAATCGGTAGCCAAACAGCTGCGCTGGGGATTGGATGAAGAATATGAAATCACCATCGCCTCGGATGCCGCGCAGGCAAAACCGCTCCTTGCCTCCGGTCTTTTTCCGGTGGCGACCCTTGATTTAGGCCTGCCCCCTCACCCCGACACTCCTCAGCAGGGTTTTGCCCTCCTCGAAGAGATCGCAGCGCTTGCCCCCCATACCAGAGTTATTGTCATCACCGGCAATGCCGAAGACGACAATGCAATTAAGGCCATCGCTCTCGGGGCTGCCGATTTTTATGCCAAACCGATCGATCTGAAAATACTCAAGATTATTCTCGCCCGCACCTTCAGGATCCAGGGACTGGAAGATGCCAATCGCCGGCTGCAGACACAAAGCAGCCAAAGTGGATCACTATGCGGCATGATCGGCATCTCGCCGGTGATGCACAAAGTATTCGAACGGCTTAAAAACGCCGGCAAAACAGATTATCCGGTGCTGATCACCGGCAATACCGGCACAGGCAAAGAGATGGCGGCACATGCAGTACATAATTTGAGCCAAAGGGCCGAAAAGCCCCTGATCATCATCAACTGCGGGGCGATCCCGGAAAACCTGCTGGAAAGTGAACTGTTTGGCCATGAAAAAGGTGCCTTTACCGGGGCTGCCGGCCGGCAAATCGGCAAGTTCGAACAAGCGGATGGCGGTACTATTTTTTTGGATGAGATCGGTGAAATGCCCATGCCCCTGCAGGTGAAAATCCTGCGGGTGCTCCAGGAATCGACTATTGAACGACTGGGAGGAACAAAAACCCTGCATCTCGATGTGCGGGTCATAGCGGCCACCAACATTAATCTGCAGGAGGCTGTGCAGCAGAAGACCTTCCGCGAGGACCTTTTCTATCGTTTGAATGTCGTCCCTCTGAGAATTCCTGATCTCAAGGAGCGCCCCGAAGATGTATTAGTGCTGGCGCATTACTTTCTCAAGGAAGAGACGCAAAAGATGCAGCGGCCCGGCACATCATTTTCGCCTGCGGCCATAGCGGCACTTTCCACCCATGACTGGCCGGGCAATGTTCGGGAACTACAAAACCGGATACGCCGGGCCCTCGGCACCACGATGGACAAATGCGTCCATCCCGCAGATTTTGGGCTTGAAAAAAATCCTGCAAACCAGAAAGAGTTACAACTCCCCTCCCTTCGAGAGGCCCGTGAAGCAGCAGAACAGAAAGCAGTCCAGCAGGCACTGGCCCTCTGTGGCAACAATATCAGCCAGGCTGCAAAACTCCTTGAAATCAGCCGACCAACCCTGCATGATCTCTTAAAAAAATATGACATAAATCCAAACACATGACAACAGCAAGCGATCGACTTCATGCAATGCAGAAAAAGGCCTGGCTCCCCTATGTGGCGCCATTTGTTCTGTTCTTGCTCCTGACAGAGCCGGCGCGTTTTTTCCCCAGCCTGGTTCCTCTTCTTTATGCTTCCAAAACCATCCTGGTAGCTGGTTTGCTCTGGTTCTGGCGAGATAGGTATAAAGCCGATTTTTCTGTCAGTCTCTCCATCAGCGAATGGCTCTGCGCTATCGGCTGTGGGTTACTGGTGCTGGTTATCTGGATTGCCCCGGAACAATATTTTTATCGACTGGGCGACGGGGCAGGTTTTAATCCCTATACCCTGGCTGACTCACAATCCGGGGCAATTGGACTGATTGCCATCCGACTGATCGGGGCCTCTCTGGTAGTACCGATTATGGAAGAACTTTTTTGGCGCTCTTTTTTGGTGCGCTATCTGGTTAACCCCGATTTTCGTGTCGTGCCCGTCGGTACTTTTACCTGGTTATCTTTTCTGGGCGTGGCAATCCTGTTCGGCCTCGAGCACGACAGGATGATTGTCGGCATAATCGCCGGCCTGATTTATGGCCTGTTGCTTATCCGGCAGAAGAATCTTAAGGGAGTGGTGATTGCCCATGGGACTACCAATCTTGGGCTGGGGATTTATGTTGTGGCTACAGAGAATTGGACATTCTGGTAGATTTATTTTGATCTTACCCCCCCTTGAAATGTTGCTCAACAAAAATTAATCAGGATTCTGATGCACATGCTGCGGCATGGTTGTTGATAAAGGCTTGCAGTTGCACCCGCTGGGCCTGGCTCAGCTCAACAAAACGGACGCTGCAACGCCGTTTGAGCTTGAAATAGTCGTCCAGTCTCTGGTCGGAGACCACCATCACGGGCAGGCGGCTTATCAGCAATTCCTCATTCAAGTATATATCCATCTGGCTGTCATTTAGGATGAGTGAGCTGTCGTTCAGGTAAAGAAATGCCATACCACCCATGCTTATATTGCTCAAAGTATAGGGAAGTCCAAAATAGTCCCCCGATACCGCTATCAGCGCTCGTTCAGGGGCCGTAAAGCGCGGACGGAGACGACGGTCTTCGGCTTCTGCTGCAGTCTTTTGCATGCTTTGCATTTCAGTCATCCTATTTACCTTGCTCATAATTCTTTGAATTCTTGATGGCGTTTTCGTTGCAGTTTTAAAAAACCAGCCAAACCCGCTCATATAAGCGGCACATGGACTGGTTTATGGACAAGATCTGACTCAGTATCAGGATAAATCTTTTTTTGTATCTGTGTGCTGTAGTAACCTCATCTGGAATTCTAATATCTTCCACTCAATATCAAGCAATTCTTACGCCACAGATGCAACAATTTGTTATCAAAGCAATAATTTCTCCCTACTCTTAACCTAAGGACCTTAGAGTAAAATATTCCGACATCATTTTCAAAGTGCAATGCGGATCAACATGGTAAATATTCTAGACAAGCTCTCTCAATCATTTTAAAATATTTATAATTATAAATACTTACAGCCTTAACCTCGCTCTTCCACAAAGTGTCGAAGACATTTACAGTTACAACATTTAATCAAAGACAGAAAAACATTTTTCTTGTAAATCAAGTTCTTGGCCACTTGGCGTATGGATTGCAATGGAATCATCAATAATTGATCACGAGCTTCTTTAATTATGGGAGCCAGGTTGTTTTTCAAAATATGTGAGAATAAAGTTATGAAAAAGACATTAATTAGCTTAGCTTCAATGTTACTGGTTGCTGGTTCGATTGGGGTAGCCAGTGCAACGCTGGTTGGTTTTGACGTGGCAGGTAATCCAGTTTCAAGTGTTAAGGCTATTGCCGCAAATGGTTTTTTCTCAGGTAACACAAATATTTCTGCAACCTTGGCCAGTACCTTAGACGGTGAGGTATTTCAACTCGCTGATGGGCAGACAAAGATGATAGACTTTTTCACGCTTTCAGTCGAAGGAATAGGTTTTGACAGTTACACTGTCGGAGCGATTTTAGGTTTTGATAGTCCAGATATGGGCAAGACTATAGGTTCAGGAGCAGGATATTTTGCAACGTTAGGTGGTATTCTCTCTGGTGGGACATTAAACTGGACCACAGCACCCGGTAGTTTTATGGACATCAATGGGAATAACATCTCAGTCGACTTTGAAAGCGGTGTCGCCTTTGGATTAGGTAACACAGCAATGGTGCATGCATCTATTACCAATAACGGGGGTGGCACAGCACCAGTCCCCGAACCAAGTACTATGATACTTGTGGGCTTAGGCCTTGCCGGATTGATTGGTTACAATCGTAAACATTTCGGCAAAAGACTTTAATCATATTAAATAGTAAGTAAGTATAGTTTCAAAAAAATCCTCCAAGATTTTCCTTGGAGGATTTTTTGGTCTAAGGGAAATAAGAATTAAACCAAATTTTCCGCATCCATCAGATAAATCAGACTGTTAAATTATTCGACACCTACGGCTAGCGGCAGTCTGATCACAAACCCTGCCCCGCCATCCGGATTATTGTTGGCTGAAACAGTACCCCCCAGACTGATCACCACTCTTTTCACCTGCCATAAACCAATGCCGCTGCCTCCGTCTTTACTTGTCTTAAACGGCTCAAATAAACCATCCGCCAACAGATCCGCCAAAATTCCCGGACCATTGTCAATAATCTCGACAATAGCCTGATCCGCATCATCCCTGCCAACTCTTATTCGTACGACAGCTCCCTTTTCCCTCGCTTCATAGGCATTGAGCAGCAGATTTTCCAGGACGGAACCAAGGAGATCAGGGTCGCTTCTTACCTGTATTTCATTCAAATCTTCAATTTTGACCACCATCAAAGGCAGCTTTTTCTTCGTCTTGCTGACAAAATCCTGCAAAAAACGGCCAAGTTCAATATTCTGCAAGTTAGGTATAATCTCATCTTTTAATGCCCCCAAACGCTGCTCAACTCGCTCCATCCGCCGCAACGCATCATCGACCAATTCCAGCATATCCTGCTGGAATTCAGGTTCATGGATATGCTCCGGGGCATTTTCCTGGAGCAGGGAGAGCATGGTCGCCGCATTCTTGATATCATGGAGGACAAAAGCCGACAGTCGATGCCAGGCCTGCTGTTCCCTGGTATGCGCAAGCTCTTCGGCCATCCGAACCGCCAGCAGCGCTGAAGCCGTCTGACTGCCAAGGGCGGTAAGCAGATCAAAGTCGTCATGACCGTATTTACCGCCGGTAAACTCAGGTCCAAGACCAATCAAACCTGTAAGTTGTTGGCCGATGGAGATAGAAGTAATCAGGCTGAGATTCAGCCCGGAAAGTAGAGATTGCTTGTTTTTTTTTGCCTCCTGCCATGCCTGGTCCGGCTCCTTCTCACTACGATCAAAATAGGAATGGTTTTGGAGATAGGACACCAGGGGATCGTTGGGTCCAAGATCATATTGATGATTCTTGACCTCTTTATTTCCAAGAGAAGCAACCAGATTATAGCCCCGGGATGAACCACTGCCCTTAAGCCAGATAAATATATCAGTGGTATAGAGGCTCTCGACAAGGACCTCAAGAAGTGCTCCTACTACATCCGCCTCGGTTGACGCTCCTTGGAGTTGCTGCGAAAGGGCCAGCCATTCATCCCGGTATTCATATTTATTGATATAGAAGTGCGTGCTGATAAAAAAATGGACCCGACGACGTATTTTCCCGGAGAAGGCAAAGAGTCCAACCGCGACCAAGCCCAAAACCAGAAACAACCATTTCAGGACAAAGGACATCTCCAGCCCAAAACTACGTATAAGCAATGTGACTATGCCAAAACCGAGTAGATACGTAGCCAGCAGGGATGGGACAACAAAGGCGTAAACGACCTTCCGAGAAACGAAGATCTTGCGGTTAAGTAATCGGTGCGAGACCACCGCATAGAAGAGCATCGCCCAGCCAAAATACAGCAAAGCCGACTGGAGACGCAGATGACTGTGAACAATATCGAGATAGGTAAGCCTATAGGAGTTAGACCAGGCCATTGTTCCGCATACCAGGTAACCGCCAACCACCAGAAATTTAAATTCCCAGCGTCGCGCTCCATCCATGGAACGCCAGAATTCTTCCAAGCGCCAGGCAAAATAAAGAACCGCCATAAGTACAAGAAAGGATGAAAAAAAAACCGGCCCGTATAGGGTGAAAGACAAATTGCTGTCAAATATTTCGACAATATCTTCAGAAGCTGAAAAATAGTTGGTCACCGTTAGTAATGCAGCACCAAGAATAATTTCGATCAGGAATTTACGCCGTGAATCACCAACAGAAGCCTGTATCGCCTGCTTCATGCGCAGCGCCAAAGACACCCATATAAGAGCAAAAACAACTTCCGAAAAAAGGACCAGCCGGACTGTCTTCAGCTCCCACTGATAGGCCAGATACCAATATTCAATGGCGAGCACAGGTAAGATCAGGAGCGTTTGGATTAGAGCAAGGGAAAAATTCCGTTCACCGCTGCCCTTGCGCATACCTGAAAGACCTAAGAGCAGGATGCATAGATTGACCGCATAGAAAAAGGGTATGAACATAATGGCTAAACAGGTTAAAATGGTCCGGGTATCAGGATTTGGCGATTAAGGTATTCTTCAAGCGCCTCAAACAATTGTCTTCGCTGCGATTATAGCCCAACATCTCGGCGCATGCCCCTAAGATAATTAAGCTTACTCTTTTATTTTTGAAGAATATTCTTTATATTCCAGATAGTCCTTGCTGACAATCTCGAAAAACCCAAAATCTAGGATGGTTAAGTAGATAAGCGCAGACTTCGAAAAGCTTCGTATTCGAGGCACCAGACAGCAACCTAATAAAAATATGCTTGACAGAACAGATAAAAAAATCCTCAATATCCTGCAGGATAATGGCCGTATCACCAATGCCAGGCTGGCCCAGGAAGTTGGTTTATCGCCGCCTGCCGTGCTGGAACGGGTTCGGCGGCTCGAATCATCGGGGATCGTTGACAAATATGTGGCCATTCTGGATCGAAAAAAGGCCGGATTTGACATCCAGACCATCGTTATGGTCTGCCTGAGCCATCACCAGATCTCCTCGCTGCAAAATGTCAAGGAGCGCCTGACCAGGATGGACGAGGTCCTGGAATGCCATCAACTGACCGGGGAAGTCGATTTCTTGTTGAAAGTTGCGGTCAAAGACATGGCCAGCTATACCGATTTCGTCAACAATAAGCTCTCGGGGATTCCCGGCATCCAGAACGTTAAAACCTCTTTTATCCTGGAATCACTGAAAAACAGTACTGCTCTGCAGCTTGTCACTGATTGAAGGCCGACCTTTTCTCGTAATTTATGTGATAAAATTGACATAACAGGGTATATGAGGGAAACAAAAAATCCGTTCCCCCT
Source organism: uncultured delta proteobacterium (assembly GCA_963804605.1). GTDB lineage: Bacteria > Desulfobacterota > Desulfobulbia > Desulfobulbales > Desulfocapsaceae > Desulforhopalus_A. The sequence goes on along the minus strand of CAWDRB010000016.1, from coordinate 62,624 downwards.
CGCTAATTTGATCCGAGACCAGAAAAGATGAAGAACCAAGACGAGCTTATCGCCCAGGCCATTGCCATTATAACCATGGGAGAAAAGGTCCTCACCACGGAAACAGGTGACGGCCAGTCAAAATCCATGGTCAACGAGCAGAAATTCCACGATTTCCGAATCTCCGCGCTTTCCTTTCTCAGCCGCGTCTTCGGCGAGTTCAGCACCTATCACGAGAGCTTTCGCACCGAAGTCACCCATCATACGGCGAGCCGCACCAGAAGAGGTATCGGCATGCTGACAGCGGCGAGAAGAGAGCTGCAGGGCGACTGGCTGGCGACCACCAGCGGCGCCATTTCCCGGGAAATTCTACTGGATATGCTCCATCTTGCCGAAATTCACAATGAGCAGGACAATCCATGGGCTGCCGCGGTCATCGCCGGGGTTATCCTCGAAAAGCAGCTGCACAATCTCTGCCTTGCCGGGGGAATAGCTGTGAATAATGATATCCAAGGCAAGGCCGTGCCGAAAAAAGGGCTGCAATTAACAGGTGATGCCTATAAGAAAAAGCTCTATAGCAGGCAGGACAATAAGGCGGTTGTCGCCTGGCTTGAGCTGTGCGACAAGGCAGCTAAAGGACCGAATGAATCGATTTCCGCCGATCAGGTAAAAAGCATGTTTAGGGAAATGCAAGGCTTCCTAACAAAAATAGAATATTGATGGTGTCGTAAAAAAATAATCATGCAACTCCAACCTCTTCTGCGGCCGGATACCCTGCTGTTTATCTATTATATCGACGGAATCGTCCCCGCACTGCATACCATTGCCGCGGAAAACTTTATCGGCAACTGGGTTGAAGATGACTTCAGCTTTCTCTTTTTTACCCGGCCGGCAAAAGAGCGGGTCCTGGAAATCCTGGTTGACTTTCCAGAGCTTAAGCTGCTTGATGAATATGAAATGACCTACGCCGATTGGCAGGGCGGCATTATTGAACCGGTACGCATCGGCCGTTTTCTTTTGAACCCCACCTGGATCAAAGCATCGCCCGGTGCAGATGATATCGCCATAACCCTCGACTCCGGCGTGGTGTTCGGCAACGGTACCCATCCGACCACCCAGGCCTGCCTTGAGGCCATCGACATCGCCTGTTCCGGCAAGAAGACCAGGACCATGCTCGATCTTGGCACAGGGACCGGCATTCTGGCTCTTGCTGCGGCAAAACTGGGCTGCGAAAAAATCATCGCCGTTGACTATAATTATCTGGCGACGCAAACCGCCCGCCTGAATGTCAGCCTGAATCATCTGGAGGACCATATCCTGGTGGTCAATGGGAGGGCGGAACAACAAACCAGCGTCGCCACCGACCTGCTGGTCGCCAATATCCACTACGAGGTGATGAAGGATCTGGTGCGGACGGAGGGCTTTCTCAGGCAAAAATGGTTTATCCTGTCCGGTCTTTTACGTAGTGAAGCGGAAAAAATCAACGAATTCCTGTCCAGCCAGCCTGTACTTATCCTGAAACGCTGGAACCAGGATGATATCTGGCACACCATCCTGGGGATCACCAATCTCCCGGAACCGCAATAAGCCAACCATTTACGACACCATCACAGTTGATGGACTCGTAAAAACCTAAAATTTACGACGCCATCATAGTTGACGAAGCGCGGCGATCCGGTCATCTAGCGGCGGATGACTTCGAAACAGTTCGGCCATCCCTCCTTTTTTGGGGCGGATACCAAAAGCCGCCACCTGATCGGGCAGATGCGATGGTTCATGGCTTGCCTGCAGTCGCTGCAGGGCGCTGATCATCTTCTCTTTGTTGGTCAGATACGCCGCACCTTTATCGGCAGTAAATTCTCTTTTTCGCGAAAACCACATGACAATTATGGAAGCAAACAATCCGAGAACCAGTTCGAGGACAATGGTCACCGCCATATAGCCCATAAAACCAAGCCCCCCACCTTCTTCATCGCTTCTCAGGAAGTTGTTGATAATATTGGCGGCAATACGCGATAAAAAGATGACAAAAGTGTTCAACACCCCTTGAATCAGGGAAAGCGTCACCATATCACCGCAGGCCACATGGGTCATTTCATGGGCGAGCACCGCCTCGACCTCGTCTTTGGCCATATTTTGCAAAAGCCCGGTGGAAACGGCGACCAGTGCGGAATTCTTATTCATCCCCGTAGCAAAGGCGTTCATATCCGGGGAGTTATACACCGCCACCTCGGGCATGCCCACTTCCGCCTTCTCCGCCATACGCCGAACTGTATCGACGAGCCATTGCTCCGTCTGGTTGCTTGGGTTGACGATAACCATGGCCCCGGTCGATTTTTTGGCAATCCATTTGGACATGGCCAGAGAGATAAACGAACCGCCCATACCAAATAGAGCGGCCATAACCAACAGTCCGGAGGTTGACCTGGAATCAACACCAAGAAGACTCATGACGATGCTGAGCAGTATCAGTATCGCCAGGTTTGTTGCTAAAAACAGAATAATTCGTAACACGTCATTCCTCCCCTCTTTGCATTTTTTCCCGTTTACGACGCCATCAAAATTGATAGACTGGTAAAAACTTATTGGAATTGCTGCAATACTCTTTTCACAGTATTGCCGTCAGCAGTGCTGCCAAAATGCTGCATGATCGGTTTCATCGCCTGCATCTTATTGCCAAAGGCTGAAAAATCGATATTTTTTTCTACCCAGGAGTAAATCTCCACTTCGCTGACCTGCTTGGGTAAATAGCCTTCCATAATCGTCAGAAAAGGTGATCCATCCTGCTGTTGTGCCGCCAAGAGCTCCCTTTCCGATTTTATCAATTTTTTTATAATGGCAATCACCTGTTCATCGGTCAATATTTTTTCCGGCTGACGGGCAAATTCCCCGATCAAAATGCGAATTGCTCCGGTCCGTTCAGTATCTCTTGCCTTCATGGCGACCCTCAATTCGGCACTGAGGGATTCCTGCATGGTCATTTTTTTCTCCTGAAGTTAATGCTGTTTATTGTGATCGTTTGATCACGATTCCTTTTGTTGAATCGCTGCTATTCGCGTCAGATGTCTTTTATCATAGGAAAATATTTCTGTTACGTTATGGCGGTCCATAACCGCCACGATATAACCATCAATGAAATCTATATTCTTTGCCATGTAGTGTTCCACTGCTTTTTCCACCAGAGCTCCGTTGATAACCTCAAGGCCGGGAGTGGCAAGAATAGCTTTAATCATCGGACCGATAACAGTAGTGCTCAGTTTATAAAAGGACTCCAGCACCCAGACCACTTCGGCGATGACCATTTCAGTGGTCATCAGACGCTGTTTTCCTCTCGCGGCCGACTCCAGGAGCTTCTCCACTCGGTCAGCTTTAACTGGATCATCGTTAGTCAGATAACGGATAAAAATATTTGCATCGAGAAAACTCGTCTTCATGACATCTCCCCGATGATCCTCTTACTGACACCGTCCTTGGCAACCTGCCGTTCTTTCTCCAGGTCACCCTTTCCAGTAACCGCACCACGAAAATCACGAAGGGTATTCACTGGAATGAGAATGATTCGGTCGCCTTCGGTAATGAAATCGACCTTATCGTTCGGGCCGAGACCGTATTTTTTTCGAATTGATATGGGAATCGTAACTTGACCTTTGGTGGTTACCGTCGAGATCATTTCTTACCTCCTGTTAAGTTCGCTACTATTTCAATATGGTAAGAAATGGTCTTGATGTCAAGATTTGAAAATACAGCTGGAGAACGTTGAGATCTCCGGTTATACCTGTACCTCAAAAAACAAGCCGTCCCAAGCCCCATTATTCGACATAAAAATATTACATTCCTTTATTTATGATATTGGTCACAGCAGCCATTATTGAAAAAAACGGCCTTATATTAGCCGCACGAAGAAAACCCGGCAGCTATCTCGCGGGATATTGGGAATTTCCCGGGGGAAAGATCGAGGCAGGCGAGACCGACCAGGAATGTCTGGTGCGAGAACTCCGGGAGGAGTTTGGCGTTCGATGTACTGTCGGCGATTTTTTTGCTGAATCCATATACGATTACGGGACGAAAATCGTCAGACTGCTGGCCTATCGCGTGCAGCACCTGAGCGGGACCTTCCAGTTCCGTGACCATGACCGGATAGGTTGGCTGCCGGTTGATGAACTACCGTCGCTTAAATGGGCACCGGCTGATATTGCCCTTGTCCTGAAATTACAAGAAGACGAGCAGGTCGCTACAACTTTAGACTATTATCGCAATAACGCCGGGGAATATGTCCAGGAAACCATTGACTTTGATTTTGCCGATGGTTTGCGCCGGCGTTTTCTGGAACTGCTGCCACCCAACAGCCTGATCCTCGATCTGGGCTGCGGTTCCGGACGCGACAGCCGTTATTTTCTCGATCAGGGACATCGAATTGTAGCCGTTGATCCGGTGGAAACGATTGCTGCATGCGCCGCGAAATATCTGGGCCATCCGGTTCGGGTGCAAAAGGCCGAAGAAATAGACGAGAAAGATACCTTCGACGGTATCTGGGCCTGTGCCAGCCTGCTGCATATCCCTAAATCTCGAATGAAGGCCACCTTTCAAGCTATCAACAATGCCTTGAAACCCGGCGGAATCTGGTTTATGTCCTTTAAAAAAGGTGAGAGTGAATCCCGGGACCAAAAACAGCGTTTCTTCAATAACTATTCCCTGCCACTCATGGAGCAATTACTCACCCACTTCCCCCAACTCAGCGTCATTGAAATAAGCGAGTCACGTACACTGCTGCGCGGCGAACAACAGGCCTGGCTGAATATTCTGGTTGCCAAAGATAGATAAAAGCTAGTAACCACTCTTTCGCCAAACAAGGTCATTTCAGGATTTATATCATACAAAACGCATTGACATCATACTGCCGGAAGTATATATTTGCATCGATACGGGGGATTATTTGAACAGTAAAGATATTATAAAAATGATTGAGGCCGACGGCTGGCAACTTGTAAGAGCAAAAGGAAGCCATCATCATTTTAAGCATCCCATCAAAAATGGATTAGTAACAATACCCCATCCTAAAAGAACCTTGGCCAAAGGTACAGTTGCGAATATTTTAAAACTAGCTGGATTGAAGTAGGAGAGATATAAAATGAAGTACCCTATAGCCATACATAAAGATTACGATTCCTGTTACGGTGTTACTGTACCGGATATCCCTGGCTGTTTTTCTGCTGGAGAAACCTTGGATGAGGCTATGAACAATGTCCAGGAAGCGATATCGGCACATCTGGAAATTTTAGCTGAAGAGGGAGTGCTCGCCCCGAGACCTTCTGTGGTAGATGAACATATACAAAACAAAGAATACGCTGGAGCGACCTGGGCGTACGTCGACATAGATGTATCGGCATTTCTAGGGAAAACCGAGAAAGCGACAGTCACCTTGCCTAAACTTCTTATAACCAAAATTGACGCGTTGGTTGCCGCTGGAGGGGCAAAAAACAGATCATCGTTTCTTGCTGACTCGGCACTGAAATCGCTACGATAGGAACAATGCATAGGCTAAAACTATGATAGATTTTAAAAAAGGAACCAACGATGTCACTTCTGCCGGCTATTGAACTTGAAACAACCGCCAATCCCAACAGCTCGGTGATCTGGCTGCATGGACTCGGGGCGGACGGCAACGATTTTGCCCCCATTGTCCCGGAGCTTCACCTGCCGGCTGAACTGGCAATTCGGTTTATCTTCCCCCATGCCCCGACCATGCCGGTTACCGTCAACGGCGGCTTTGTCATGCCGGCCTGGTATGATATTGTGGAAATGGAGATTGACAGAAATATCGACACAACCGGCCTCATGCATTCCGCCCAGGCGATTAACGCCTTTGTCGGCCGTGAACTCGAACGGGGCATCGACAGCAAAAAGATTATCATTGCCGGGTTTTCCCAGGGAGGGGCAGTGGCTTATCAGGTGGCTCTGAGCCATGAAAAACCACTTGGCGGGCTTCTCGCCATGTCAACGTATCTTGCCACTGCCGATACCATCGAGTACAACGAGATCAATAAAGCAATCCCCATCAAAATCGACCATGGCGTTTATGATCCTGTTGTCCCCGAACGACTCGGCCGCAAGTCGACCAGCCAGCTGACCCAGCAGGGCTACAAAGTCAGCTATCAGAGTTATCCGATGGAGCATGCTGTCTGCCCTGAACAAATTCGTGATATTTCCGAATGGCTGCAGGGTGTTCTGCGTGCAACGTCCTGAATAAGAGGAGTTTTTATGGATTCACTGGCTTTCATCGCCGAGCAGAGAATTGCCGAGGCCATGCGGGAAAAGGATTTGAATTCGCCCAAGTGGAAGAACAAACCTCTGCCGTTGGAAGACGATCGTTTTGTTCCGGAAGACCTGAAAATGGCCTATAAAATTCTGAAAAACAGCGGCTATCTTCCCCCGGAAATAGAGGAGCGCAAAGAGGTTAAAAAACTCGAAGACCTGATTTCCCGCACGGAAGACGAACACGAACGGCTCAAACAGATGAAAAAGCTCAATGTCCTGCTCATGAAAATTGATGCAAAACGACCGTCTTCTTCAAGCATAACCAGCCAGCATGACTATTACCGCAAGGTTGTGGAAAGGATAACGGTGCGATCCAAGGCCGGGAAAAAATAAGCGACAGGAGCAGCACACTATTATGAAAACCATCGTTCCCCACACCGATCTCGAGCATCTCCCCGAAGCAGTTGACAGGTTCAAGACAGCCTCCTGTCCGGTAGCGCTTACCGGAGCAGGCATCTCAGTCAACAGCGGGATCGCCGATTTCCGCAGCCCCGGTGGAATATGGACAATTTTTTCACCGGATGAATATGCAACTCTCAGTGTTTTTCTCAAAAATCCGCAGAAAGCCTGGAAGCTTTACCGGGAAATGGGCAAAGGACTGTTTGGCAAAAAACCGAACCAGGCACACCAGGTACTGGCCAATTTTGAACGAAACGGTTTTCTGAAAGGACTGGTCACCCAGAACGTCGACAACCTGCACCAGGCGGCGGGGAGCAAAAATGTGCTGGAAATCCATGGTGACCATCAACATCTGCAATGTCTGCGGTGCGAGACGGTTGTCCCGGTGACCGACGACCATTATGCCATGCAGGGAGTCCCGGCATGCGCCCATTGCCACTCTCCGCTCAAACCAAATGTGGTCCTGTTCGGAGAAAATGTCAGGAGCCTGGAGGCAATCGAAGAGCTTATCCTCGCCTGTGATCTGTTGCTGGTCATCGGCACCTCGGCCCAGGTATATCCGGCAGCAGGTCTACCGCTGTTGGTCAAAGAGCAAGGCGGGCTGATCTACGAATTCAACCAGGAACCGGCGCTGTCGAACCACGAATATGGTGATGCAACATCTTTCCCCGACTATTTCTTTGCCGGTGATTTAGCGGCCACCCTGCCCTTATTTGGACGAAGTGTTTTAGGGTAGGCACGATCGCCAAATCAGTTGCCCTTGGTATCCAGGGTTGTTTTCAGTAAAAAAATGGCGACAGGGATTGAGGAGGCGAGCGCCAGAGCGGCAATATTAGGAAAACTGACCTCGGTTTCCGGCGAATAGATAAGAAGATACGCAACCAGAACCGGCATTTTATCAAACTGGAAAAAGGTGAAAAAACCAAGGACAAACCGCCGCATAAGATCCGGGTGTTTTTCGGACATGCCTTTTGACGCCCGGTACAGAAGATAGCAGGACACGGATACCCCCACCAAAAACAAACCGGTGCCGAGAAGGACTTCTCTCATCAGGGAAGATGGATCGGCTGCCAGTCGCCTGGCATCGGAAGGAAACCAGTAAACAGACGACAGAAAAAGGCTGGTAAGATAGCCGCCGATGCCCCCGAGCAGGTACTTGAAATGTACCGCAGAAACCTGCTCTTCTTCAACCGGTTTGGTTTTTACCAGAAAGAGCACCACGGTCATTGCAACGAGGATTGCACCTATCAGGAAATACGGCCATGCCGGTACCTTGATATATACCGGGAAAAAGGCTCTCTCGGCATCTATCGGTAAAACAAAGAGAACGCCAAAAAAAAAGGAACAAAATGCGCTGAACCCAAGCAGCAATCCAGTCATCATTTGGGCCAGTCCGGTGAGATAACTCAGTCCGGCCACAAAAGATGCAAAACCTGCAATAAGAATCCTTACAACCATCTGCCGATCCCCTCCTGTTTACTCTAGGTAATCCATCAATAACAACAGATAACTATTGTCCTCTATTCCGGCAACGTTTTCCAGTAAAAAGACCAACTCTTGCCGTCACATTGTGACATGCTTAGTGTTGTCAGCAAGAGTAATTTAACTGAAGGACCTTATTATGAATATGCCGCTTCGAGATCAGGCTCTCGAATCACTCGTTTTTGATAATAGTTTTATTCGACAACTACCGGCCGACCCGCAGCAGGATAATTATCGCCGCCAGGTGAGCAATGCCTGTTACTCCCGAGTCAGGCCGACCAAGGTTGCCGACCCAAAAGTGGTGGCCTGCAGCCGGGAGGTCGCCGATCTGCTCGACCTGCCGGAAGAGATATGCACATCGAGGATGTTTACGGAGATTTTTGTCGGCAATAGTGTCCTGCCGGGAATGGATCCCTTTGCCATGTGCTACGGTGGCCATCAATTCGGCAGCTGGGCCGGACAGCTTGGCGATGGCCGGGCGATCAATCTCGGCGAGGTTATCAATAAGCAAAAAGAACGCTGGATACTCCAGCTGAAAGGTGCAGGCCCCACCCCCTATTCACGTCGCGCCGATGGGTTGGCCGTCCTGCGCTCGTCGATCCGCGAGTTCCTGTGCAGTGAGGCGATGCACCACCTCGGCATACCGACAACCCGCGCTCTCAGCGTTATTACCACCGGCGAACCGGTCGTAAGGGATATGTTCTACGACGGCCACCCGAAAAACGAACCGGGCGCAGTGGTCTGCCGGGTCGCCCCTTCTTTTCTCAGATTCGGCAACTATGAAATCCTGACCGCCCGAGGTGAAACCACCCTTCTGCAAAAATTGGTCGACTACACCATCCGAACCGACTTTCCCCATCTCGGCGAACCGTCCGTTGCCGTGTACATTGACTGGTTCAGGGAGATCTGCCGCACCACCGCGGCAATGATCATCCATTGGATGCGAGTGGGCTTCGTGCACGGGGTAATGAATACCGATAACATGTCCATCCTCGGATTGACTATCGACTACGGTCCTTACGGTTGGCTGGAAGGGTATGATGCAAAATGGACCCCCAACACCACCGATGCCCATGGGCGAAGGTACTGTTTCAGCAACCAGCCGCATATCGGTCAATGGAATCTGCTGCAGCTGGCCAACGGTATTTACCCCCTGGTGCAATCGGCGGAACCTTTTCAGGAAGCACTCAACACCTACAATAATGTGTTTCTCACCGGGTGGAACGACATGATGGCCGGCAAACTTGGCCTGCTTAATTTTTCGCCCGAAACCGACGATGGACTTATCGGCGAGCTCATTGATATCCTGCAGCTTGTTGAAACGGACATGACCATTTTTTTCAGGAACCTGGCACTCATTGCAACCGATACGACTCTGCAGGAGGGCGATGATATGCCGACTTTTCTTGGTCAGGCACACTATAAGGAGGAAGAAATCGCCGGGGAATACCGACAGAAATTGACCAACTGGCTCAACTCGTACATACAGCGACTCCGGCGCGACAATCTGCCGGATGAGCTGCGCCGGCAAAAAATGAATAACATCAACCCCAAATACGTCCTGCGTAACTATCTGGCCCAGCAAGCCATCGAGAAAGCCGAAGCAGGTGACTCCTCGATGGTCAAGGAACTGCTCGAGCTGCTGCGCCACCCCTACGACGATCAACCGGAAAAAGATCATTTTGCGGTAAAGCGACCGGAGTGGGCCCGCAACCGGGCGGGATGCTCCATGCTTTCGTGCAGCTCCTGACAACAAAAAAAGGGCTTTTCTCCAGCCAACACAATGTGGAGAAAAGCCCGTTCTTTTAACGCTTATAAAATCAGTTCCAGATGACCTGGTAATCTAAATATTCCTGCCTTTCTTTTCGGTTCAGTCGACCAAGATCGTCTTTATCCCCTTTTCGGCGGTTCAGAGCACAGACATACTTTTTGCCATCTTTTACTTTTACCAATATATACGCTTCGTATGTTCCTCTCATTGATATACTCCTTTAAAATATTTATTTATATTCTCATTGGAGTAACGCTCTTTTCCCCTCGTTCGTTACCTGTTTCAGGTTATGTTTAATTCCATAAGACATCTTCCCCCCCAGGTACGTCTTTAAACTATTATATGTCAGCTCTCATCCCAGAACCAGTACTAAACGACGTAATTATATAAATTTTTTACAAAAGCAATGAACCTATTATAATTACTGAGTATTATTACTAAAAGAATAATCTGATTTCCCGCATCAGCTTAGCCGGTTGGAATGGAAGGGTGTGGGCTTTTCGTTTTTCGGGTCTCTGTAGCCATGGACGGCTGCAGCGAAGCCCCCAGGGACGGGTTTACGGCGTCCCGGAAAACGAACAGCCCACATCCTGGTTCAGGAGCTGCACATTTGAGACAATCATAAAAATTTATTTGCTTATCGCAACAGATTCGCGAAAATGGGCATTTACAGTAAAAGGACAACAGAAAGAGAGAAAAAAGAGAGCAGAGTAGAGAGCACGATGGCTGAAGAGGCAAGCTCGGTATCACTGTTCATTTGCGAGGAGAGCACATAGATGGCGGTGGATGCCGGCAGGGTTAGAAAAATCATCCCAACCTTGAAAGGAATGCCGGTAACGTTAAAAAGATAAAAGTAGAGCCAACCTATTGCCGGCAGGGCGACAAGTTTTAGAATTGCCGCCAGAAAAGAGAGCGGCAGATTCCCCTGCAGCCCGGCAAAACTCAGGCTGCCGCCAATGGAGATCAGGGCAAGCGGCAGAGTGACCATTGAGATCAGGCTCAGCGAGTTGTTGATAAAGACGGGGAAGCTGCCGATCAGGCTGGAATAGGCAATCCCGGCCAGACAGCCCAGAATCAGTGGGTTGGAAACCAGGGCTCTTGCCGAGATGGAAATACGTTTACGTATATCAATCTCCCGCCCCGAAAACCAGATAAGCAGGGAGACGGCGAAAACATTGATGAGCGGAATAGCAAAACCAATAATTATTCCGAAATATTTCATTCCTTCCGCGCCAAGACTATTGAGAATCACCGCCACCCCGATATAGGTGTTGAAACGGTAACAACTCTGGGAAAAGGAACCTGCCTGGAAAGCGGAGATGCGAAACAATTGAATGACCAGGGTGCTGAGCCCGAACATGGTCAACAGGGCCAACAGCGAAGCAAGGCAGAAATGCCAGTCAATGCCCTGCTCAAAAGAAGCGCCACCAATCTTCCAGAATAACATGACCGGAAAAAAGAAATAATAGATAAGCCGGTCACTGGTCTTCAAAAAAAGGCTGTCGGTCAGGCCCCATCTTTTCAGGATCCATCCTAAAAGAAGCAGAATAAAAATGGGAAACAGTGAGTTGATTACGATCATGATTAATCTCCGGTTAGACAGAATGCAGGCATGACAACCCATTACCCTTTTTAATAACAATACACAATGTTTGGGGCGAAGATACCCACCAGCAACACACAAAAAATGTTGCGTTTTCTACCGACCACTTTACTATGGCTTGCTATGAAAGAAGAAAACCCATCAGACAAGATTGCCGCGTTGGCTGCTGTTACTGATCGGCTCCGGATTCTCGAAGAAAAGTTTGTTTACCTGGAGCAGACCACCGACGCTTTAAACGAGGTCATTATTGAGCAGCAGGCCCAGCTCAACTCGCTTGAGGACCAGCTCCTCCGGCTCCAGGCCCTGCTCAGTGCGGGTGATGATAATTACAATGGTGGTGATGACCCACCACCCCTGCATTACTAAAATCAGGAGAAAAAATTGGCACAAAAGACCATAGTACATAAAGGTTACCATGGTACCATTGAGGTAGATACCAGCGATTATTCACTGTTTGGCAAGATTTTATTTATCGATGAAAACATTCCCTATAGTGGACAGAGCTTTGCCGAACTTGAGGATAATTTTCGCCGTGTAGTTGAACAACATATCCAAGACTGCCGGGAAAAAGGGATTGAACCGCCTTTCTCGGAAGAATCAGGCGATCTTTAGGGAGAAAACAATGGATACCTATTATGTAAATGGTGAATTTGTCGCGGACAACCAAGCACAGATTTCGGTTAATGACCTGTCGGTCATACGAGGTTTTGGCGTATTTGATTTCCTACGGACCTACAACGGGGTCCCCTTCCACCTCGATGACCACCTTAACAGGCTTGAGCGTTCCGCCCGCCTGATCGGCCTGAAATTACCCCACCCCAAGGCAGAGATCGGCGAGATCGTCAAAGAAACCCTGGCCCGTAGCCATCACCCGGAGAGTAATATCCGCATCGTTGTCACCGGCGGCTTGAGCAGCGATGGCATTACGCCGGGTGAGTCGCCTAAGCTTTTAGTCATGGTGACCGGCGTCAAACAGATGCCGGCCGAATGGTATACGAAAGGTGCAAAGGTTGTCACCAGCCATGTCGACCGCTTTATGCCGGGGGCAAAAAGCATCAACTATATTCCGGCAATCCTCTGCCAGGCGGAGGCACGGAATCAGCAGGCCATTGAAGCGATATATGTCGATAGAAACGGCTATATCCTGGAGGGCACGACCTCGAATATTTTCGCTTTCATCGGTGACACCCTGGTCACGCCGCCCTGCGACCGGGTCCTCCCCGGCATTACCCGCCAGGTGGTCCTGACCCTGGCGAAAAAAGAATTTTCAGTTGTCGAACGGCAGCTGCATAAAGATGAAATCCGCCTGTTTGATGAAGCCTTTCTTGCCTCGTCGATACGGGAAGTCGTGCCCATCGTGGCTATCGACTCGGTGCAGATCGGCGATGGAATGCCCGGCAGCCGAACCATAAAAATAATGGAGATGTTCCGGGATAATACCAACTCCTATAAAGGATGATAGAACCTGGTTCCCATGTGCCCCAAGGGGACCGTCTCAGACACCAACTATGACAAAGACCGCAACTTAGCATAGGCAGCCAGAAGGACCATTTCCCCATGGTCGTCAAACAAAACGGTCAGCCGCCCCTGCTTTCTGTCTTTAATCGCCAGAACCGTTCCGGCACCAAAAAAAGGATGCAATACCCTCAGACCTTCACCAATCTCATGGATTTCAAGGATTTTGCGGGCCGATTTCACCGGTGGATTTTGCCCTTTTCTGTCCTCGCTCAGTCGCACCGTTGCACCGACTGACTTGAGATATTGTCTGGCGATGGTCGTATCGTCAGCGGTAATCGTCCGATCACCATTCTTTTCTGCCAGCATTTCGCCCAGGCATACCGACAGCCCGGGGTTCGCTTCATAAAGAAAGCGGCTGGCCTGCACCAGCCCTCCGGGAGGCTTGCCGCAACACTTTGCTATACAGCGTTTGAGTTCTGCATCGATCGGGTGAATACAGACAACCTGTTCGATCGCCCTGGTCAGCGCCACATAAAAGAGACGGCGTTCATCCTCCAAATCATCTATCGCGCTCTCACGTTCACGATAAAAGGGAAAGGCACCATCCTCAAGACCCGGCAGGATGACCAGTGGCCATTCCAGCCCTTTGGAGCGGTGGACCGAAGTAATCAGCAAGGTGTCTTCAGCCGGCGCGTCTTCAGATCTCTTTAATTCGGCGACCTTGGCCAGCAACTGCGCAGCGGACAGATTTTGACCGGCGGCAAAGCCTATAAAGGCCTGGCAGGTCTTTACCCGGTTTTCGGCGGTGACAGATCTTGCCGAAAAATTATGATAAAAATCGTAGAGATTGAGCTTTTGCACGATCCTTTTCAATAAGACATCGGCACGGCCGGAAGCTGAAATACCGGTCAGCCATTGCCAGTTGTCCGCCGTTTCCTCAAATCTTTTCCGGATAAAAGGAGGAAGCTCCGAGCTGCTCCAGTTGCGCAGCAAGCTCATGGCGGCAGGGGGATTTTCGGCGATTTTCCGGACCAAGACTCCCATGTCTTCTTTTTTAATGCCCAGGTGGGGCTGGCTGAGCATGGCGGTGATCATTCTTTCCCGACCGGCCTGATCCTCGTCGGCCAAAGTGCCCAGGACAATTTTTAAATAGCCGGTCAGGGCCAGGACCTCGGCACAATCGAATACTTGGGCATTTCCCTCCAATCGATAGGCAATCCCCGCTTCCAGAAGGGCCAGTTCCACCGGCACACTCTGGGCAAAGAGTCTGACCAGCACCACGGCGTCGCCCAGGGATCGCCCCCGCTTCCGCCACTCGGTAAGCACTGCGATGGCCGGGTGCTTTTTTTGCTCTTCCAGGCAGCGTTATGATGGTATTGCCATTGGTTTCATGGGAAATACACAATTTTTGGTCTCGCTTTCTATTGCCGGAGATAAGATGGTTGGCGGCGAGAGAAAGCTGGTGGCCATAGCGAAAGGTGTAGGAGAGCTGGTAATTGTCCGGCTTGGGAAAATCGAGCTGAAACCTGGTAGTGATATATTCCGGTCGCGCCCCACGCCATTCATAGATGCACTGATCGACATCGCCGACGACCATGACCCGGGCCCGGTTCCCGGCCAGGATTTTTAACAGCTGCTGCTGGGCCTCGTTGATATCCTGGTACTCGTCAACGATAATATGGTCCACCCGGTCAGCCACCCATGCGGCAAGAGTATCATCCGCCAGCATCGCCAGCAGCGGTTCGTGAATAAGATCGGCATAGAAGCGGATTTTCCGCTCTTTTCGCACCTCTTCAAAAAGGTCATAGGCCCTGATGAAATACGCATAGCGTGCGGCGAGGTTCAGTTTATTAAAAACCGCGGTGGCTCCATCGACCGTCGATTTTACCCGGTCGATAAAAGCCAGGAATTCTTCCACCTCTTCGCCTGCCGGCCAGCCTTCATTTTCCCCCTGCTGCCGGTAGACCTCGCCCGCCACCTGCCGGGCGAGTTTTTCCAGGATATACTCCTCGGTAACCAGGCGATAATGCGGCAAGGCACCCCGCCTGGTAAAGCTGTTGACCAGGCGTAAGCCAAGAGAATGAAAGGTCCGCACCTCGGGCAATTGACGGGCGTCGGGCGATAACTGGTTGTCCATCTTATCGGCAAAGCTGTCCCGGGCCGATTTGTTGAACATCAGGACCATGATCTCGCCTGGCCTTGGCACCCTGCTGCAGCAAGTGAGCTATCCTGGCGACCATGGTGGTGGTCTTACCCGATCCGGCGACGGCGCTGACCCGGGCATGGCCACCGGAATGGTTAATAATATGCTGCTGTTCGTCGGTCAGATTCATGGATGAAAAAGATGGTGATACAAAATGACCACCCAATACAACAGCCTCGGAAGGTAACTAGTTTGTAAAAACTGATCAGTTCTGAAACACAGTAGGTAACTGCATAACCCGGATCAGTAAACGTTCATCCAGGCTCCAGTTTCGTTCAAGCGGCCTCCGAGCTACAGTCGGCTATGCGAGGGGAGCTGATCGGACGAAAATGGGGTGCTGGTGCGACGTCTACATTATTTCCTCTTTGGTGGCAGCACATCGGTAATCGAGCCATCGACAATTTCTGCGGCAAAGGCAAAGGTTTCAGCCAGAGTGGGATGGGCATGAACCGTCAGACTGATGTCCTGGGCATTGGCACCCATCTCCAGCGCCAACACCGCTTCATGGATCAACTCGCCGGCATTCTGGCCGCAGATGCCCGCACCGATAATCCGGCCACTTTTTTTATCAAAGAGTGCCTTGGTCACCCCGGCGGAAGCCCCGGCGCTCAGCGCCCGACCGCTGGCCCCCCATGGGAATTTTCCTTTATCAAAATCAATACCTTGCAGTTTGGCCTCTTTTTCGGTGAGCCCCATCCAGGCGACCTCCGGGTTGGTATAGGCAACCGAAGGGATAGTCATCGGCGTAAAAGCCGCCTTATGACCGGCAATGACCTCGGCGGCAACCTTGCCCTCGTGGGTCGCTTTATGGGCAAGCATCGGTTCACCCACCACGTCGCCTATGCCATAAAAATGCGGGACATTAGTCTGCTGCTGCGCATTAACCTGCAGAAAACCCCGGTCATTGATAGTAAGACCTATGGCAGCAAAGCCCATATCGGCGGTGTTGGGCTTTCGACCGACGGCCACCAGGACGGCGTCAAACTCAGCGTTTTCCGGCGCATCTTTACCCTCCATACTGACTTTTATACCGCCTTTATCAGGGGTAATTGCCGTCACTTTGGTCTTGGTGAAAATGGTATATTTCTTTTTGAGTTTTAAAAAGAGCGGCTGCACCAGGTCTTTATCAGCGGGAGGAATAATCTGGTCAAGCATTTCGACAATGGTAATCTCCGAGCCGAACGCGCTGTAGATCTGGGCCATTTCCAGGCCGATAATACCGCCGCCGATGATCAGAAAACGTTTCGGCACCGTCTGCAGTTCAAGAGCGACGCTGGAATCCCAGATTCGGGATCCTCCGGTATATTCGGCAGCTTGAAGGGATGAGGAACCGGTGGCGATGATCGCATCGGTGAACTTCACCTGCTGCTCGCCATCCGGCCCGGTGACTGCCAGGGTGGTGGTATCCAGGAAGACTCCCTTTCCTGTCAATCTGGTAATTTTCCTGGCTTTACAGAGACTGTCCAGGCCGGAGGTGAGCTGTTCGATCACCGCATTTTTTTTGGCCAGGACCCGCGCAATATCGACTTTCGGCGGCGCGAAATCTACGCCGAATTCAGTTATCTCCGCGGCCTCTTCAATAACCGTCGCCGCATGCAGCAGGGTCTTTGACGGGATGCAGCCTACATTCAGGCAGACGCCGCCCAGCCGCTGTTCTTTGTCGACCAGGCAGACGGAAAGCCCCAGGTCCGCCGCGCGAAAGGCAGCAGTATAACCACCCGGTCCACCACCGAGAACAAGCACATCGTATGTCTTTGTTTCGCTCATTGACAGCTCCTATATTAACGCTCGTTTGAGGTCCTCAAGATTCATCCGCAATGCCTTGCAAAACCTGGCCGCTTCCGCCCCGTCGACAACCCGGTGATCGTAGGAGACGGAAAAAGGCAGGGTGAGACGCGGCAGAAACTGCTCGCCGTTCCAGACCGGCTTCATATAATTTCGCGACAGGCCGAGGATTGCCACCTGCGGGCTGTTGACAATAGGGGTAAACCCGGTGCCGCCGATCCCACCAAGACTCGAGATAGTGAACGTGGCACCCTGAATATCCGGGATAGCCAACTTACCGGCCCGGGCGCTGGCGCTCAGTCTCTGCAACTCGGCGGCAATTTCCTTTAATCCTCGCCGGTCGGCATCTTTTACAACCGGAACCACCAGCCCCTTTGGCGTATCAACGGCGATGGCGAGATGATAGTATTTCTTCAGAATAACTTTCTCGCCGCCGGGCACCAGGGAGCAGTTGAAAAGAGGAAATTGCCGCAACGTTGCGGCAACCGCCCTGACCACGAACACCAGGGGACTATAGGTCGGCTGATCTTCCTGCAGTGTACTATTCAACTCTTTTCTGAACTGTTCCAGTTCGGTAATATCCGCCTCATCAAAATGGGTGACATGGGGGATGGTAATCCAGCTCCGATGCAGCTGCGGCCCGGAAATTTTCTGGATGCGGCCGAGCGCCATCTCTTCAATCTCGCCATATTTACTGAAATCTTCCAGGGGCGGCTCCTGGAACGAATAAGCGCCCCCAGGCTTCTGCCCTGCCGCAAGGATATCTTCTTTGAGGATACGATCATTGGGTCCGGTGCCAGAAATCGAGGCCAAATCGATCTGCTTTTCCCTGGCCAGGGCCCGCACCGAGGGAGTGGCATGGAGTTGTTCCGGGACTTTCGCAGCGGGCTTGGCGGCTGGTTTATCAGTTTCTTTCCCAGCCTCAGCCGCCGATGCCTCTTTTACTTTACCCGCAGTCTTCTTCACCTCCTGGTCGGGCTCTTTTTCCTTTTCACCGCCGGTTTCAATGAGGGCGATGACATCGCCGCTGCCGACCACATCCTCTTCCTTGACCAGGACCTCGGTAATCACCCCGGCAAAAGGCGACGGGATATCCATTACCGCCTTCTCACTCTCCAGGGCGATCAGAGACGTCTCTTCTTCGACCTTGTCGCCGGCGGCAACAAACACTTCGACCACGGTAATTTTCTGCACATCACCAAAATCGGGAATGATAATTTTCTCGACGGCCATCTCGATCTCTCCTCTATCTGTTAAGGGCGTGTGGTTCTTCCGGATTAATGCCATATTTGGTCAAGGCGTCAGTAACCGTACTATATGGGAGTTTATCGTCATCGGCCAGACTTTTCAGGGCAGCGACGACAATATGATGCCGGTCTACCTTGAAAAAACGGCGCAGCACCTCGCGGGAATCGCTCCGACCGTAGCCGTCGGTGCCGAGGATGGTAAGTGGACGATGAATAAATCGACGCAGCTGCTCAGGGTAGGCCTGGACATAATCGGTGCTGATAACGACCGGTCCTTCGTGTCCTTCCAATTGCTCTTCGACGTAGCTGGTCTTTTTCGGCTGCTCGGGGTGATGGCGGTTCCAATCTTCAATGAGCATACCCTCGCGATGCAGTTGATTGACACCGAGAATCGACCAGACATCGGCTTCAATCCCAAAATCCTGGCGCAACAGATCAGCGGCGGCAAGCACCTCGCGCAGGATAGTGCCGGAGCCCATCAGTTGCACACGCGGCCCATCATCACCAGCTTTTTGCAGCAGATACATCCCTTTATGGATACCTTCCTCCACCCCTTCAGGCATCTCCGGGTGCGGGTAATTCTCATTCATCAGTGTTATATAATAAAAAACATCCTCGCCGTCTTGGAACATTCGCTCAATGCCTTTTTGGATGAGGATCGCGACTTCATAACTGAAAGTTGGATCATAGGCCAGGCATGACGGATAGGCGGAGGCAAAAAGCAGCCCCTGACCGTCCTGATGCTGTAACCCTTCTCCGTTCAAGGTCGTCCGCCCGGCGGTGGCACCGAGGATAAAACCTTTGGCCCGACTGTCCCCAGCTGCCCAGAGCTGATCGCCGACCCTTTGAAAACCAAACATCGAATAGAAGATATAAAACGGGATCATCGGCACCCCGTAATTGACGTGGGCGGTGGCCGCAGCCTGCCAGGACGAGATGGCACCCGCCTCGGTAATCCCCTCTTCCAGGATCTGCCCCTGCGGATCCTCTTTATACCAGGAAACCGTCTCGGAATCCTGCGGTTCATAGAGCTGCCCGGTAGGCGCATAGATGCCCAGCTGGCGAAACAATCCTTCCATGCCGAAGGTCCGGGCTTCATCGGGAATAATCGGCACAATATGGCTGCCGATATCCTTATCTTTTACCAATGCCCCGAGCAGCCGGACGAACGCCATGGTCGTCGACAACTCCCGTTCTTTCGAGGATTTGAGCAGGGGACTGAAAATTGACAATGACGGCGCGGGAAGAGGATGGTGGACAATTTCCCGGTACGGGACCGGTCCACCCAAAGCCGCCCGACGCTCCTTGATAAACTGCTCTTCCGGACTGCCCGAAGGCGGTCGAATGAACGGCAGATCGGTCAACTGGTCATCTTCCAGGGGCACATGAAACCTATCCCGAAATGCTTTCAACGAATCAACATCCATCTTTTTAACGTTATGGGCGACCATCACCGACTCACCGGCCTGGCCCATGCCAAAACCTTTGATCGTCTTGGCCAGGATGACGGTGGGTTTGCCCTTATACTGCATGGCCGCTGTGTAGGCGGCATAGACCTTGCGCGGATCATGGCCGCCCCGGGTCAGCTGCCAGAGCTCGTTGTCGCTGATATCTTCGACCAGGGCCATCAGCCGGGGGTCGTCGCCGAACACTTTTTCGCGCAAATATTCCGGTCCCCGCGCCCGGATGGTCTGGAAATCGCCATCGACCATGGTGCCGAATTTTTTAATGAGCAACCCTTCGGTATCCCGTTGCAGGATAACATCCCACTCGCTGCCCCAGATCAGTTTAATGACATGCCAGCCGGCCCCCCGAAAGCGCCCTTCCAGCTCCTGGATGATCTTGCCGTTGCCGCGCACCGGCCCGTCAAGCCGCTGCAGGTTGCAGTTGACCACAAAGATCAGGTTGTCCAGATTCTCCCGGGCGGCCAGCGAAAGAGCGCCCAGTGATTCCGGCTCATCGGATTCGCCGTCACCCATAAAGACCCAGACTTTGCGATCACCCATTTTTTTCAGGCCGCGGCTGTCCATATATCGCATAAAGCGGGCCTGATAGATGGCGGCCATCGGCCCTAAGCCCATCGAGACGGTAGGAAACTGCCAGAAATCAGGCATCAGCCAGGGATGCGGATAGGAGGAAAGGCCGTGGCCGCCAACTTCCTGACGAAAATTATGCAGATGCTCTTCATCCAGTCGACCTTCGACAAAGGCGCGGGCATACACGCCCGGCGAACTATGTCCCTGAAAATAGATCATATCGGCGCCATGTCAGCGGCCTCCGGGCCACGAAAGAACCAGTTAAAGCCGACCTCGTACATGGCGGAGACCGATGTATAAGTAGCGATATGACCGCCTAATCCCTTGCCGGCCTTATTGGCTCTTGCCACCATGGCCATGGCGTTCCACCGCACATAGGCGGCGACGTTTCTGGCAATCAGGGAATCGTCCGGCATGGCATCTTCATGCTCCGGTGGGATGGTATTGCAGTAAGGCGTCAGCAGCCCAGGCGAGGTGGACACGCCAAGAGCCCGGGCGATGTCGGTCAGACGGCAGAGAAGATAGTCGGCTTTTTCGCCGCCTTCCTGTTGTATCACGCCTTTGAGGGAGTCGATCCAATCCTGGGTTTCTTGCGGATCCTGATCTTTAAAATACGAGCTCATGGGATACCTCTTGAGGTTTCTGCAAAAGAACGTCTTCGAATTTTATTCCTTCTGGCCATATTTCTCAAAACTGACCTTATCATAGAGCAGAGAAGATTTGGCATGGCCCGGCTTATCTTCTTTGGGGTAGCCGATGGCAATAACCGCTTCAACCATGATATTATCAGCCAGGCCCAAGAGCTTTTTGACAAATTGATCCGAGGTGGTCTGGGCATCATGATCGCGCATGCGCAGTTGCACCCAGCAGCTGCCCAGGCCAAGATCGGCGGCGGTCAGATGGCCGATCAGAGCGGCAATCGAACAATCCTCGACCCAGACATCGCTTTTGCCGGCATCGCCGCATACCACTATCGCTAGCGGTGCATTTTTTATAAACGATGCGCCATGGGGTTTGGCCCTGGCAAGTTCACTCAAGGTCTGCGGATCGCGAACCACCACAAATTCCCAGGGATTGAGGCCTCTTGAAGATGGCGAACGGAGCATCGCCTCAAGAAGCAGATCAAGCTTATCCTGTTCGATCGGCTTGCTCTCAAATTGTCTGACGCTTCTTCTTGTACGCAAAAGATCTAGCAACATAACTGCTCCTTTTTAAAAGTAAATATTGATGGCTTTATGAAAAAAATGACACCATTAAGAAGTAATCAACAATAACTTAAAAGTATAGACATCAGATGGTGCAGTGTGAAGCACTCTATCTTCTGCTGATGGTGAAAAAGTGATCGCTTGCGTAAAATATCCATACGAACAGAGGAAAAAACAGTATATTACCGGGATTAAATTTTTACTCAAAGGACAATTGCGATAATCATGGATCTCCATACATTTGCCACCTGTCTCCTTGCCGTGACCCTGTTGACCCTGACCCCGGGAGTGGACACCATGCTGATCATCAGAAACAGCGCACGCGGCGGCTGGCTTGATGGGGCGGTCAGTTCGCTGGGCATCTGCAGCGGCTTATTTGTCCACGCGACGGTGTCGGCGCTCGGAATATCAATCATCCTGCTGCATACGGCCTGGGCCTTTAATACTCTTAAATTTGCCGGGGCTGCCTATTTAGTATGGTTGGGATTGGCCAGCTGGAAAAGGGCCATCGATGGCAGGAAAAATATCTTTGCCGGCAGGGCAGCGGCAAAACATGGCAGCTTTTTATTTTCCCGGTCTCTCCGGGAAGGTTTTCTATCCAATGTGCTCAATCCCAAAACAGTGATTTTTTATATGGCTTTTCTGCCCCAGTTTATTAATCCGAGCGAACCGCCATTGCTCCAGTCTCTGCTGGTAGCCGGTATTCATTTTGTTGTCGCCATGCTGTATCAATGTGTGCTGGCCGCCATGGTCAATAAAGCCAGGATATGGCTGCAGCGCCCTGTGGTAAATCGGGTCTTTGACAGCTGCACCGGCTCGATTTTGCTGTTTATCGGCCTAAAACTGGCTACCGAGAAATGATGGTGTCGTAAAAACCTGCATCTTGTTCCCATGTGTCACAGGGGAACAGGCTTCTGTATAAGAGGAGCATTTTGAAAAAAAAGCACCCACTAAAAGGCAAAAGAGCAGGCATTATTGTCGCCCATTACGGCGTCGCCGTTGAGGTTCTGTTTGCCGAGGACAATACCCGCGAGATGATCCGGGTGAAACGCAATTCCGGACACGTCGTCGGCGACAAGGTGGTTGTTAAAGAAGATGTGCTGAGCCGGCTCGGACGGAGTTCGGAGCTGTCGCGCATGGACGCCCGGGGCGGGCGGCATATTGTCGGCGCTAATCTTGATGTGTTGTGCATTGTCGTTTGCTGTGAACCTCTTCCCCCTCCCGGCTTTATCGATCGGGCCATTGTTTCAGCCCGAGCCGCTAACCTGCGACCAGTGTTGATCGTAAATAAATCTGACCTCCCATGCTTTGCTGACTATCAGGCCGATGTACAGCAGGTTTACCAGCAGTCAGTGCAGATTTTTACCATGAGCGCTGAAGACGGTACGGGCCTTGCGCCGCTCAATAGTTTCTTCAGCGAGGGACATAGAGGGGTTTTTGTCGGTCCGACCGGAGTGGGCAAGAGTTCCATCCTTAACGCGCTGCTGCCGAAAATTAATCTGAATACCGGTGAAATCAGCGAGACCAAAAAACGCGGCCGAAACACCACCACCGTTTCCACCCTCCATCGCCTCAGCGATGGAGGTGAATTGATCGATTCCCCCGGATTTAATGACTTTGGAATGGTTGACATCTCCGCCGAGCAGCTCTCAACCTATTTCCCCGGCTTTGAACAAGCGGGCATGCTGGAATGCCGGTTCAGAGACTGCAAACACCGCGAAGAACCGGAATGCCGGGTTATCGAACTGGTCGAGCAGGGCCTGATCGATGCGGCACGCTACGCCATCTACCTGCAGATGTTGATCGAGGTAGAGGCCCTGCAGATCGACCCGGACTATCGGGAACGCCGACACCGGCGAAAAAAAAATTAGCTTCCTAACTCATAGCCGACTGGTTTTTATCCTGCCGATCTTCCGATGTTGATTTCCTGACCGTCATACATATCTTTGTGTGCAACGGACATCGTCAAATAAATCCCTCTGTCCGTTATTCCACAGAATTTTTCAAAGAAAAAAAGGACAAAAGGAGATTCATTATGCACTCAATATTGTTATTGTTATTTGCTACATTCTTGAGCACCAGCTGCCTGGCCGGGGAAAATCTCACCTACTCAATAGATGGCCAGCCATATGAAGGATATATGATCAAAGCCAAGGCAGATGCCCCGTTGATCGTTATTATCCATGACTGGGACGGGCTTACCGAGTACGAAGTTAAACGAGCCCAGATGCTGGCCGATCTCGGCTACAACGTATTTGCTGCCGACCTGTATGGCGCCGGAGTTCGGCCAACCAAGCTCGAAGACAAAAAGCAACAGACCAGCGATTTGTATAAGGATCGCCCGAAAATGCGTAAACTGTTGAGCGGCGCCCTGGATACGGCCAAAGCGCAAGGCCTCAACACCGGCAATGCGGTCGCTATCGGCTATTGTTTTGGTGGGGCGGCCGTGCTGGAACTCGCCCGGTCTGGTGCAGAGCTGAAAGGCTTTGTCGCCTTTCACGGTGGACTTGCCACCCCGGAGGGGCAGAATTACTCATCCGCCAAAGGCAAATTGCTGGTCCTGCATGGCAGTGCCGATAGTGCCGTTACTTTAGATGAGTTTGCCGCTCTTGCCAAAGCGCTGGAGGAAAATCATGTCGAGCATGAAATGATCACCTATAGCGGTGCTCCTCATGCCTTTACCGTGTTTGGTGCGCCATCCTACCGCGAAGATGCCGATAAAAAGTCATGGAAAAGATTTACTGAATATCTCGGGGAGACATTATAAGACGGTAAAGTCCATTGAGAAAGCAGCTCATCACTTCTCCAATGATTTTTTCAATGCGAGCAGGTCATGAACACTATTTATAATTTCACGACCTGCTTTTGCTAAACTAACGCTGCCGCAGCATTTCCTTATACTCCTCACGCATGGTCCGTTTGAGCATCTTGCCGGCGACGTTGGTTGGAAAGGTTTCCATGATAACGACGTCCCGGATGCGCTGAAACTTGGCATCGACTTTACTGTTGGTCCATTCGATGAGCTGCGCGGGAGTCACCTTCGCATCGGGCACTAGCACCACTGCCGCAATGGGAACTTCTCCCCATTTTTCATCCGGCACCCCGATTACCGCCACATCACGGACCTCCGGATGCTGAACGACTACTTCTTCGATATCCTTGGGATAGACGTTCACCCCACCGGAAATAATCAGATCTTTAATGCGATCGACCAGAAACAGAAAACCCTCTTCATCGATATAGCCAGCGTCCCCGGTGTGCAGCCAGCCATCAACAATGGCTTTTTCGGTCAATTCCGGCTGCTTATAATATCCGGGCATCATCACCGGACTTTTACCGCAGATCTCACCGATTTCTCCGACGGCACACTCCTGCCCATCGACGTCGAGGATACGCAGTTCCATAAACGGTGCCGGCACCCCGACCGAGCCGACTTTACGGATGGCATCATGTTTGTCCAGCACAGTCATAAACCCTTCGGTCAGGCCGTACAACTCATAGAAACGGCCAGGCAGGGATTTATTGAGACGGTGTTTATACTCAAGCAGCAGCGGTGCGCCGACATTGTGAATCATTTCAAGAGAAGCAAGCTTTTCTGGAGCAAAGGCCGGACTATTTAAGATGGCGATGATCTGGGCCGGCACCATGACAACATGGGTTACCTGCTCTTTTTCGATGTCGGCGATAACCGCTTCAGCGTTGAAACTTTTATGGAGAATATATTTGGCGCCCAGAAACATCCAGGGCATCAAATCGAGCATTGCCCCGTTAAAAACAATAGCCCCGGCATGCAGTGCCACACTTTCCGGGGTCATCCGCCAGCAAGCGGCAAAAATGGTGCAGTACATGGCCCGCACATAGTGGGTATGGACTATGCCTTTCGGTGCGCCGGTGGTTCCGCTGGAATACATGATATTATACATATCATGATCGTCTATATACACCTCCGGCGGGTTTCCTTCACTCGCCGTGGACACAAAATCGTGATAGCTGCAAAAGCCCGGCATCTGTTCCTTAAGGCCTACCAGGATATACCGGTCATCTCTAATGCCGGACAAATCCTGCCGAATAGTCTGCAGAACCCCGGCAAAAGAAGCATCGGCCAGCACCAGCGCCGTATCGGAGTTTTTCAACAAGGTGAACAGCCCGCTTTCATTGAGCATGGTACTGCTGGGGACAATGACCAGCCCGGTCTTTGCCGCCGCCCAGTAGGCCGCCATAAGTTCCGTGCAGTTGGGCAGTACGGTTGCGAATTTATCGCCCTTTATCAGCCCGCTGGCCAGCAGGGCGTTGGCCAGTTTATTTACATAGGCGTTAAACATTGTATAGGTGAATCGTTCCTCGCCACAAACGAAAGCCGGATGGTTGGGGCGATAACGGGCATGATGGGGTAACAGGCCGCCGATATTCATTGATGCTCCTCTGTATTGATTATATGCAAATAAACAAACACTTACATTAAGCGAAAATTTTACCAACTCTTCATTTACGTTATTTTGGAATATACTACATTATTTTGAAAAATCCGACAGACACCTGATAGAAATTTGCAGTTTCAATAGTATTGATTTTTTCAGGTGGTTTTTATTGAGAAATAGCAAGAAATCGATATCTCGCAATGTTGTCGAATGTGGTATCTCATCGAGATAAGAAGTGTGGGATTGCAATTCCTTGGATAACGGGGAGAGATGAAGGCTTGATTGAGGCTGAAAAGCGGTTACAAAGAAGGCAGTTTCGATGGCCCCGGAATTTTATCCGGGGGGCCATCGAAACATGCTATAGTGGCTTATTATTCATCGGTCAGAGTTTCCAGAAACACCACTAATTTCTGCTCTTCTGCAAAGCTCAGACCCAAGTTGCCAAGTTCTTGGTTGTTTACGTTTTGAGCAACCTCTGGACGTGGCCAGAAATTTTCAAATCCCGCCGCATCCCGGGTATTATAAAAATGGACAATGTCATAAAGAGTCGGGAAAAAGCCATTATGGCCGTATGGTGCTGTTCTGGCAATATTTCTCAGCGACGACACCTTGAATTTACCTATCTCGCCTATAGCAACAGAGACCGTTGAAGTAGCATCACCTCTAAACTCACGACGTTCTCCCCATTGCACATTGGCAGGACTGATTGTTGCCAATATTTCAAACTGGGAGCCTAAACCGTAGTCAATAGCTTGTTCGCCAGCCAATTCTGCGACATTTTTGTTCACTGGAATACCGAGGTTATCGTAAGAGAAATCGGTAAATACTGACGCTGTCTTGTTATCGAGGTCCGCGGTAGGATGACAGAGAAAGCACGAACCACCACCACCGGCTACATCCGGATTATGATCTGCTTCGGTATTAAACAAAGCCAGACCTTCAATTTCTTCCTTGGTGTAGACCTTTGAACGGATAGAGGGTGCATTTGCGATTGTAATCCAGCTGACATCGCCACCCTGTTCCTTGCGAAAACGGTCGAATTTGGAACTGAACTTGTTCAACTCACTGGATTTTTCAAAGGCAGAGATTGCCAAAGCGATATTATTGTAGGCAAGACCTACCCCTTCACTCGCAATGTCGGATTTAAAAGCTTTTCTGTACTCTTTGGCATATTTGGCGATTACAATATTCACAACTTTTTGCTCTGTCGTTCCCCCAGAATCCGGAACTAAGTTCATCTCCACTTGGTTGCCAAAAGGTCCCTTCGCCTGATCGGCCAAAGGATCTCCGGTTGGACCGGCACCTGAGCCTCCCGTACCGGAAATGGCCATATTTCCTGTTGCCCGACCATCCCAGAAGAGTCCACCGATAAACAGACCCTCCGTCTCGTCATAGTGCAAGCTTGGGCTATAGGCGGCATATGCCGCAGGTGGTGCATTTCGTCCACCGAACAATCCCTCTTGAGAGCCTTCTGATACCGGACGATACATCGGCGAAATCCGGTTAACCGGATCAGAAAACTGCGCATTAGGATGGTGGCAGCTTTGACAGGATTGATTGCCTCCAGCAGAAAACGCAGGATCCTCGTAGATAAGCTTGCCCAATTTTTCTTGGGCTGTTAAAGCAAAAGCCACCCCGGTAAATGATAAACAAATAATGCCAATCAGTACTCCACTAAATTCCTTTTTCATCCGCTTCCTCCTCGTTTAGGACATGCTTGTTTATATTCAGCCGTATGCCAACCTGCCTGGACATACCACTCTGCAACCTTGCGTATGAATCCCATATATTTGGTCCAGATACCCCATCCGATCAAAAAGATATTTTTTGGATGATGGAGACCCCGATTATCAACGAGTTGGTCAATGCACTTGCATTTCCGTGTATATAAGCAAGAAATATACCACAATGTAGCGGTACTGCAAAAAATCGTTCCCATGAGAATTTGTCGCATAATTAGAAAAAGATACGGTTCTTGTAGGTCGCGTTTCTTTAGTTATATTCCAACGGCACCAAGTTCAGCCTAGCGGAATTATCTTTGTTTTTATCCGAAAGAACGGAATCTTGACTTTGCTAAAAAAGACGCTTATTAACAGGTTACAACTATAATTTCAGATAGCTGTGCAATATTCTTCTATTCATGCCAATACATAGATCAAGAAGAATATCCGCTTGGATCAAGCGATGAAAACCATTTGCATCTTCATTTAGAAACCCTTATCGTGACAAGGACAATGAGGGTATTTGCCGCTCAAACGGTGGCAAATGTATGTGTATTCACAATTAATAGGCGCACAAGGAGAAAAAGATGAAAACCAGAAGACTAGTAATAGCTTTTGGCATGATGCTTGTGGCAGGCACCGCAATTGCTGCAGAACCGACAGAGTTAACAAACTCTTTAGATAAAGCGAGCTATGCAATCGGTATGGACATCGCCATTAGTCTTAAAAATAATAATGTTGAAGCCAATGCGGACATCCTTGGCAAAGCGATTAAAGATGTCCTCACCGGTCAAAAGACACTACTAACCGAACAGGAGGCTCAGTCAATACTCGGCGAGTTGCAAAAGGAAATGGTAGCCAAGAAACAGGCAAAGGCTCAGGCTCTGGGTGACAAAAACAAAAAGGAGGGTGCTGCCTTCCTGGCAGAAAACTCAACAAAGGATGGAGTGAAGACTCTTCCCAGCGGACTGCAGTATAAGGTGATAACCGAGGGCGAAGGTAAATCTCCGGGCCCAACGGATACCGTGACGGTCCAATATGCGGGACGCTTGATTGACGGTACCGAATTTGACAGTTCCCATAAACGTGGGCAGGCAGCAACATTTGCGGTGAACGCTGTCATTAAAGGCTGGACAGAAGCGCTGCAATTGATGAAAGAAGGAGGCAAATGGGAGATATTCATTCCGTCTGAGCTTGCTTACGGCGAAAAAGGCGGCGGTCCCATCGGCCCCAATGCTGCACTGATATTTGACGTCGAATTGGTCTCGGTTCAGGCAAAATAATCGCCCCACCTCTTTGACCGGGCGAAAAGAGAAAATTGTCATTTATGATGACTAAGTAAAACGCATCAGATGCGAGGTCCGCAAATTTTTAATCATTTCGGCGTACTAGAGTATGTCGATATGATTAAAATTTGCAGCAGCGAAGCAGGCGGGGTGCAACTTAGTAAGGAGCCCCTCCATTGTATCTCTTGAGTAAGGCATCAGAGGTCTTTTTAATCAACCAGCCAAGACAGACAATCCCGGCCAGCAGGGTGACAAAGAAAAAAATCATCGGTGAATATTGCGGCACAACCTGCAAGGCATCAAGAGTAAAGACCTCTTCCAGATAAGCGCTCCTGACCCAGCTCCGCATAAAACTCATAACCACAACCAGGCCGACGGCATGGTAAAAACACAGCCGGAATCTTTTTTTCCAGGCACCATACAGGGTGCCCGCCACCAGGAGCAAGGCGATGATAAACGCCGCGGTAGCACCGGAATGGTGGCCCATAAAAAGCAGCATCACTTCTTTGGGCAGGGAAAAAAGATACCAGAAACCAAGCAGAACATTGCCGGTAGTAAGCACCAGAAACCATTGCATGCCAATTTTTTCGGCATGTTTGGCCAACTGAGGGTTGGCAGCGGCTCGAAAACGTCCGAGCAGGGCGACAAACAGGCCGCCGATAGCCAAAGAACCAAAAATCATATGCAGAAACCGTGGCCAGAACTCGGGCAGGCCTATTGATAAAAAGGTTCCACCTGTATGGGTAAAATATGCCCCGAACTGCTCCGGGGCTGCCATCAGCAGCATATTGCTGGAAAAGAAAAAGCCAATAATGAGCAGCAGAAAAAATGCGAGCACCGCTATCCATGGGCCGACCGAGCCCAACTGGGTAAAACGAAAATCATAGAGATATGCGCTATAATAGGCGACTATCAGAACAGGGACTATCAATATCCAGAAAACACCCATCAAAACTGAGCTGGTATACAGGAACTGCCCATACAACACCTGGACAAAAAGTAACGGAGCAACACCAAGATTGACCACAAAAGCGATAACCAACGGGAGGGCGATGGCAATACGGTGGGCCAGCTGTTTCTGCACCGCGCCGCCCCTGATATGCTGGACAATGCCTATCGCCAGGCCACCCAGCATGGCATTCATGGCTAGCAGATGCAAAGGGAACGTCAGCAGCAGCAGAAACTGGAACCAGCCCCAACTGACGGGTAGAGTGTCCGGCTGTGGAATAAAAAGTGTATCCATTACTGTCCTCCCTGTTTCGCACCGCTGAGAAAATCGGCTAAAACCTTATGCTCTTGCTCAGTGCCGCTGAACGGCTCCATTTCATCGGATATTTCGTTGAGGGTCTTCAGTTTTTCGACAATTCCTGCTTGGTCTTCCCCGGCAAGAGCACTGGTCAAATCCTCCACCGCATGGCACGATGCACAATGTTCATCAAACAGGACACCACCCGTTACTGCTCCTGCCATCCCCTCTTCCTGCTGCGGCTCCTGCACATCTTTGCCATGCAGACCCCCGGCAATATACGCCGCCAGCGCCCGGCCTTCCATCTCCGTGCCGGCAAAAGGCGGCATGAAATAGCGCACCTCATGGATTTTATTGATATAACTCACCAACGCCCGATAGCTCATGCTGCCGGTAGCTTTGACGATATCATTATTAAAACCATTGACGGTATGGCAGGCATAACATTGGTGGATAAAGAGTTCCCGGCCGGCGTCAACAAGATTATCTTCGGTCGCTTTTTTGTTCTGCACCCAGATGGCTTTTTGCAGATAACCATTGTTATTTAAATCAGGCACATCTTTTTTCAGGATACTGTTGGAATACATCACCTCGTTGATCACATAAGGGCGACGGGCAGCCTCTCTGGTCCACTCAAAGCCGCCCATGACCAGCAGGGCACTGACCATTGCCAGGCAGGCGACCGGCTTCAGGTTCAAGCTCGGACGAATTATACCGGCACCAAGCATCACCAGCAGGAACAGGAGCGCACCACCGGCAGCCCAGGGTAAAAGAGCGACGATGGTCGGTGATTTCCCCATTACCAGTCCATGCGATTGCTCGGAGAGCACCGACAGGTACCAAAATCCAGAAATAAAAGCGATGACCAGGGTGACCAGAGCCCATTTTGCCGAAAACCTGGTCATGGCTATTCGAACACTATTGTCTGCGGTAAACGAGGCGGATAAATAGCCGTAGCAAGCAGCAATCATCAAGGCAATAAAGGTCCGAAAGACCAGCGACGGGAAGAAGCTCGGATTGAAAAATCCGGCCCAGAAATCCAGGTCTTGAGCCCAGCTGCCCGGAGTCAGCATGACCCCGATAATACCGTTAATCAGCAAAAGCGACATCCAGGCGGCAATAAAATAGAGCCACCCAACCTGCAGGTGAGTCTTTGCATCCATCCGGCCGAACATATAGTAATAGACAAAGGCCGCGGCGATCTCGACGGTAAAAAACACCCATTCCGCAGCCCAGCCAAAGACAAAGTTATGAATAAGAAATGAGGTGGCCGCTGGATTGACCAGGGCGATAATAAACCAGATCCCTACTCCTGATATCGACCCAAACACCATGGTAACGAGAAGGAAGAAACGGGCGTGTTTTTTGGTGAAGTCAAGAATTGGCTGGCTTTTTTCCCTCAAGCCTTTTTTTTCTGCGTAGATCAGATATAACCCGCCGCCGACAGCAAAATGGGAAACAAATACATGGAGGATTGAAATCAGCGCAATAAGAAAACCTCCACCAGTTTCCGGCAGAAACCAAACCGGGTAATTCATACTCCCTCCTTTTGTTATGAATAAACGTTGTCAAGAGAAGCCAGAATACCTTGACTGGGAATGATTTTCAATTACGACTTTGTGCCACTGAAAGCTGATCCTGGCTCAGTCGTTCAAGATAATTCTCGACACTGCGTTGCAGGGTAATTTCGGCCAGCTGC
Source organism: uncultured delta proteobacterium (assembly GCA_963804605.1). Lineage (GTDB taxonomy): Bacteria > Desulfobacterota > Desulfobulbia > Desulfobulbales > Desulfocapsaceae > Desulforhopalus_A. The sequence continues at coordinate 30,771 of CAWDRB010000016.1, read as the reverse complement.
GCACAATGCAGATGGGTCTCGGGGAGCTGTCCCACCTCGTCCATAATGGTCACCATGGTAACTTTTCGCAACTCGTCAATGTTTTTTGTCCGGGCAAGGTTTGCCGCCGTCTCAACACAATGCTTACTGAATGAACAACCATTGGTCCAAAAATGGGTGGCAGCGACCCTGCCATCCTTGAATTGAAGGCCAATTTCCATGGTATCGCCGCAGTTTCCAACCACCTTGGCGATCCCATCGGGATTTTCAAGAACCGGATTGGCAAAATAATAGACGAAAAACCAGGTAAGGCCAACAACAAGTAAAACTACAAATGCCATAAAAATGGTGAAAATTGACATCCACTCTCTCTTCGTTATAGAAATTATATTTTCTGGTTGCCCCTGAAGTTCAGCCTGTCGGAATGGAAGGGTGTGAGCTGTTCGTTTTACGGGTCTCTGCAGCCATGGACGGCTGCGGCGTAGCCCCCAGGGACGGGTTTACGGCGTCCCGGAAAACGAACAGCCCACACCCTGGCTCACCAGAATTTCCAGTCACTGTTAAAATCCAGCGATGTGATAAACTGGGAATTCTGGTAACTTTCACCAGTTATATCCTCATTGTAAAAGAAATACCTATGCCTGAACGACAGGCTCATATAGCTGTTTAGATGGGCAGATATTCCATTATTGATCTCGCTTCTCGTCTGCCACGGGTCACCTTCTTCATCAAGGATACCGGTGAAGGTGTCGAGATCGAAAACATAGGTGAAATGGGAGAGAAAAGGAACGCGGGCACTGACAATAAATTCGACACCGTACATTGCCGCTTCGGAAGGATCCTGGACCTGTTTCTCAAACCCGAAACCAAGCTTGCCGGTGACATATTTATAGATGGCCGAGATGCCGATGGTCTCGCGCAGAAAACTCGGCCGCTGCCCGTCCACTGATTCAAGCACCGTATCGTAGCGAAATTTATTATAGGGCCTGAAGGTTTCCGAAAGGCTGTAATCATAGAGAAAAGTTCCCCGCAAAATATTGTTCAGATAATCATCGTCCAGGCGGGAATAAAACATATACGGGGTGAGCATAAAACGGTGGTATTTATTATAGACGGTCATATCGATAGTATTTTCAAGCCCCCACTTGGTATAACTTTTTGAGGGCTGGCCGGATGGCGTATCGATGTTGTCACCCCTGGTGACATTGCTGTTATCGATGAAGTTGGACAGGTAGGCATCGACTGTCGTGCGAAAACGCCTATCCAGGTAATCGTAATCTCCACGCAATATCACTTTCTGGGTCTTCAGATCGTCGACCAATAGATCGGTAACGGTCATCCAGGTGTTACTGTAATCGATCTGCCGGCCAAGCAGTCGCTGTATTTTCTGCAGGGCCAGCTGCGAAGCCGCCACACGATAGAGCCGGGTACCCACAACCTTGGATCCTTGAATTTCCAGGTCCTTGCCGACATCAATTCCGGCAATAACCAGGCCATCCGCCTGATCATGGACAGTCGTTACTTCATCGCCTGTCAAGGAAATAAGAAAAATATTATAATCCCGATTGACCATGGTGAGGAAATCCACTTGGCGGATCGCCTCCTTGACCGATACCTTGTTGATGGTGTTTTCTTCGACCACCCCAAGCTCGCAATTGAACCGATCACGCAAAAGCTGGCCGAAGCTGAGGTCATTTACGCCATATTCCATGTCGCTGAGCTTTGCTACCTGGCGACCTTCCTCTTCCCCGAATTTCTCCTTCCAGAGGGTCAGACGATTCTTGAATGCCTGGTATGCGTAATCTCTTGAGGCGATTGGCCGGGCCTCTTGGGGTTCGAAGCTCTGCACTTTCAGGACGTCATCAAGGTTCAATTTAAGGCGATAATAATCAACATTCTCATCGGCCATGACGATCGATCTGCCGTCGCCCAGATCCACCCGCGCCGCCTTCCCGCCTAAAAATTGGTCGGTATAATCACCGCCGCACAGCGCCATTCTGATTTCCGGATAGGCCTCAAGCAGCTGAGCGGTCTCCTGCAGCGTCTGGCCGGAAAGAAGGACAATATGTTTGATGCCGGCAGCCTGGATGTCTTGCAATTGAGGCTTGAGAGCCTCTGTTGCCGCAAGCAGTCGATAGCTATAAAGTTCCTTTTCAGCCATATCGAACCTGACTTGAGGCGAAGAAACACCTAAAAAAGCAATGCGGGTGCCGGCAACTTCGGCGGGAAACCAGGAAGTAAAGATGGGCTTGTCGGCCTGGATGATATTTGCCGATAAGAAGCGGACTTTCTTGTTTTTCTGCATAAACTCAAGATTTTTCGTGCCGACTTGCAGGTCTTTAGACGATACGAGGACGGCCGCGCAGGAGAAATAGTCAAGAAAATCAACCATGATCGACCCCGAACTGTACTTTGACAAAACCCCCGGATACAGGGCATTGCCGAGATCAAGATACAGATCTACACTGTTAGTGCTGCGCTCATAGACGATATTCTGGGCCAAAACGAGCAGCGGGTCGGTGCTCTCCTGGTTATCAATTTCGAGGGAAAATTTCCCCTGCAGGTTGGATGTGACCAGGATGGACACTTGTGTCTCGGCCCGGGCGGAAGTCAAAAGCAGCAGAGGCAGCAGCAGGCAGGCATAGATCCAATGAAAAGAGGTTATGCGGCACATCAGTAAGGACATGATCGTCTGGAGATTGAAATTACGTCAAGATCACAATTCACGGCTTGGTCGGAGTTGGATCTGTAATCTTTTGACGGGACAGCTCGCCGGTCAGCTCGGCGATCTTTTTATTGAGTGTCGCGTTCGTCGCCTTTATCGATGCAAGTTCAGCCTGGGATGCATCTCTTACTTTGGCCGTTTGCGCTGCCAAGGCCTTGGCCTTTGCCAGTTTGCCGGTAATTTCAGCAACAGAAGCCTTAAGCGACGATATTTTCTGTTCCCCGACTGCTGATTTTTCCTTCTCGGCACTCAGTTTATTGGTCAAATCCAACTCTCTTTGTCCGCTTTCTTTTATCAGTTTTTCTCGTTGCTGTTGAGCAACCGCTTTCTGCTTGGCCAGCTGATCATGCAGCACCTGGCTTTTTTTGACCATTTTTTCTTCAAGACCTTTGTTGTCGGCAATTAGCGAATCGATGGCGGCCTTGTTCTCCCGTGCAATTTTCGCAATAGTTTCTTCAAGAGAGCTGATTTGTTCTTCGCCAACGATCATATCGATCTCGTACTGTTGCTGTAAGGAAGCAAGATCCATAGCCAATTGTTTATTTTGCGCTTCCAGATCCTGGATTTTTATTCGATGCTGCTGGTTTTCTTTTTTCAGCACATCGCTCTCTCGTTCCATCAGCGGCAAGCGTTTTTTCATCAGGCTGTTTTCAGCCTGCAATTGGCTACTTTCAAGCTGCTGCCCATTCTGGGTCGCCGGGGTACAGGACAAAAAAAACAACAGAACGAACGATAGCGTGCATCCTTGCAACGCACGAAAGCGACTGATATCTTTGCAAAGCATCGTCAAAAACATTGTCTGGGCTCCGGGAACCGGCATGAGATTTTTAAAAATTGCGGATGGTAATGGCAACTGTCGGGGCTTGAATAATAAGGCAAAGCTTTGATTCTTCTTACTCTATCATAGAAAAAGCTTAAAGAAAAATTTATCCATTATCCGGTACACTCCGCTCAGCGCGATGCTGCAAAACAGTATTGCCGTATTTGCGGACTTTCCCCCGGAATTGATCGTAGGTGAGGCCAAGATATTCTGCCGCTTTTCTTTGGTTGTGACGGCAGGTAATTAATGCCTGTCGGATCATGTCTTTTTCCAGGTCTGCTACTGCCTGTTTTATGGTGAGATCAGCTCTGCCTTTGATTGAGTAATGCGTGTCGATGATATTTCTGTTATTTTCTTCAATTGGTGCAGGTACAGCTTCATAAGGGGAGACAAAGGGATCAAAGACGACTGTATCGATAATCCCGCCCTCAGAGTGGTGCACCGCCCGTTCCACGACATTTTTCAATTCCCGGATGTTCCCTCTCCAGACATTTTGTTCCAGCGCTCGAACGACTGTCTCAATAAAAGTCGGTATCTCCTGCCGGCCAAGCTCAAAAGACATCCGTGTGGCAAAATGGTTGGCCAGGAGCATAATATCTTCGCCCCTGTAGCGCAGTGGCGGCAGAAACAGGACTTCAAAAGAAAGTCGATCGAGGAGATCCCGTTTGAAATTTTTTGTTTCGGCCATGGCTGCAAGATCGACATTCGTTGCCCCGACGATTCGCACATCTACCTCGATAGGCTGAAAGCTGCCGACCCGCTCAAAACAACCGTACTCCACCACGCGAAGAATTTTTTCTTGCGCCTCCAGAGGGATAGAACCAATTTCATCAAGAAAAAGCGTGCCGCCGTCCGCCGCCTCAAAACGTCCGCTCCGGCGGCTTTCAGCGCCGGTAAAGGCTCCTTTTTCATAACCAAAAAGCTCAGATTCGATCAACGACGGAGAAAGTGTCGCACAATTCAAAGTGATAAACGGCCCCTGCCATCTATTTGATAAAAAATGCAACCGGCTGGCAGCCAGTTCTTTACCCGTCCCCCGCTCCCCTAATAGTAAAACCGGTCTATTTACCGGGGCAACGCGGGAAAGCTTTTCCTGAAAAGTGAGAAAGACCTCGGATTGACCAAGGGCTTCTCCCCGCGATAATGGAAAGGCTCCTTCTTTATCTTTCACCATGATAAAATAACCAATTTTTAGTTTATTTGACTCAATAATGGTATTTATAACCTATAGCGAAAAAATATGCAAACAACTAACACGACGATTTTCCACACTTATTAATATTTCCACTACCAGGCATGCATCCTGCTTTATCAAGAGCAACCCACCACAAATCACCAATAATTCAGGAGGAAGGATATGGGAATTTTCACCCGATTCAGTGACATAATCAGCGCCAACATCAATTCCATGCTCGATAAAGCGGAAGATCCCGAAAAAATGATCAAACTGATGATCAGCGAAATGGAGGATACCCTTATTGAACTGAAATCATCATGTGCCGGAGTTATCGCCAGCCGTAAAAGAATGGAAAGAAAACTGGATGAAATGCAGGCTAAAAGTGATCTTTGGGCGAAGCGAGCCAACCTTGCCGTAGCCAAAGGCCGGGACAACCTGGCCCGCGAGGCACTCGTTGAAAAAAGACGTTTTGCGACTGTAACCGCCACTCTCGAAAACGAACTGGCTGAATACAGTGGACTCATTGCCCAATATCACGAAGATATCAGCGAACTGGAAAACAAGCTAAACAATGCCAAGGAAAAAAAGCGTATCCTGGTGCAACGCCATAAACGGGCGACAGGGAAGAAACGAGCCCAGGAGGAAATCAGGCGCAGCAATAACAGTGACACCATGGCCCGCTTCGAAAAACTGGAAAGCAGAATCGAACAGATGGAGGCCGAAGCCGAACTGGTGAACATGCCGAATAAGCCGACTATCGAAGAAGAATTTGACAATCTTGCTGCAGATGACGAAATTGAAAATGAACTTGCCGGGATCAAGGCTGCCCAACACAAGCCAAAATCTGAAACAATTTAGGCTTTGCAAAGCAACACCGTATAACCAAGACCACTGGACTGGAGTTACCACAACATGCTCAATATCATTAGCGCTGTCATAGTTTTTGGCTCCCTTATCGCTTTAGCCACGCTTATCTGTGGGACAATATTAATAATTGTCAAAACTCGCGGCAACCGGAACTCCAGTGGGGCGGCCGACAGCGAAGAAGCGAGAATCATCCAGGAAATTTATCAAGGCCTGGAGAAACTGGAACAACGGATTGAATCCCTTGAAACAATCCTGACCGAAGATCAGGAAAAGGACAGGTACAAAAAATGACGAGATATTACGAGAAACAAGGCGGCATTTACCGTTCGCGTAACGGTGTTTTCCTCGGAGTTTGCCGGGGAATCGCCGAATACTTCGACGTTTCCGTCTTCTGGATAAGAATCGCCCTGGTGATAGTTTTTATTTTCAGTGGATTCTGGCCGGTCATCGGCGTCTATCTGGTGGCGGCCTTTTTTATGAAACCAAAACCGGTAAAACCAATTGAAAGTGAATCAGAGCGCGAATTTTACGACAGCTACGTCCACTCACCCAAAACGGCTGCCCAGCGCCTCAGGAAAAAATTTGACGATCTGGAAAGAAGGATCCGCGGCATGGAAGACAAGGTTACCGGTCGTGAATATGATTGGGAACGGCGATTTCGCTCATAAACAAAACGGCGTGCGCCTTGCATGGCTCTTGGCCGACAGCTTCATACCATGAGCTGTCCCCTTTTTCCTTGCAATAATTCTCGCGAGCGGCTATCGATCCTGTCTTGTTTTGATATACTGACATTAAAAACTACATTAATAAATGCATCTCTGATGCGCTTCGTTGCAACAAGGAATAAATTATTATGGCGAATCAATACAAGACTATCCTGTTTACATCAAATCTGTCCACGGCCAGTCGTGCCGCTTTTCAACAAGCCGCTATGCTGGCACTTCAGTTTGACGCGAAACTGGTTTTGCTTCATGTTATGGAGGGACGACCTTCCAGCAGCTATGAAGGCTATGTGTCCAGCCTCTTTGGTCAAGATAAATGGCAGCAGGTATTAAAAAACAACAGGGAAGAAGCCAGGCACGCCCTTGTCGGTAAAGTAACTCCGAAACAGATGGCAAGAACGGCCCTCAGTGAATTCTGCAAGGAAAACAAAAAAGAAGATAGAGACAACGAAGTCCCCAACTATGAGATTGTGGTCATAGAAGGAGATGTGATCGAAACAATCCTCAAACAAGCGGCGGAATATAAATGCGACCTTATTGTTATGGGGGCTGGCGAGGGATTATTGTCCGGAGTTTCAGTTGGCGCTAATATAAAATCTGTCCTGAAAAAATCGAAAGTCCCGGTTCTGGTTGTGCCTGCGAGTCTTGGTTGAAGGGGACCCTGAAAAATCTACCTTCGATAAACAGATATTGATTATTCATTCACGTGATCTGACTTCGATTGCATTAACCATATCTGGCTTAAAAAAACCGCCCTGTTTCAGAACAGAAACAGGGCGGTTTTTACTTTTATATATTAATCACTTGGGAACATCAGCCGCCTTGGAAGTCAATTTGTATTTTATACCTTGATCAGGAGGTGAAGCAAGTTTTACAACCTCGATAAAACCATAGCCCATACCTGCGTGACATTCATTGCATGTGCTGATTACAGCTGTGTATTCCTTGTTGAAGGCTGTAATATCCTCAGCGGCAATTGCCTTGTTGACAGCGGCAAAATCACCCGCATAAAAAGAAGCCCAGTCTTGATATTCTTTAGGTTTGGTTACTTTGGCCGGGTTCATAGCCTTATCCATATACTTTGACATATAGGAAGCCAGGGCCCAGTTACCACCTTCAGCGGCAAAATACATATTTTGAAATCTGTCGCCAACTTCACGCATTGGTACGGCAAATTTCGGCAGTGCACCCATAATACCGTCAATCTGCTTCTGCATGTCCTCTCCAGCAGCACTCGCACACAGACTAGTACCCGCTACGATCAGACCTGCTACTGCAATTACTCGTACGCATTTTTTTAGCATGGTGTTCTCCTCAATGGAATTTTGGAATGGCTGAATTCTTCTTGCGAATTCAACTATAACCAGACAAAAGCTCATTGGTCCGGCCAAGGGATTTCCCAGTACTTCCAACACACCCACTATGTTCTATTGCAAGCTCAGATAGTAGAAGTACTGGCTCATCGTTAGGTAGAGTATAGGGGCAACCATGGAAGGGATCTAGATAAAGCTTGCTCACCAAATATGGCAATTTGGTGAAGTACGATTCACAAGAAAGGAATATCTATCGGTATTTTCTAGGAAATATTTTTTGAAAAGAGACTCAGAAAATTGGCTATTTTTTCACCCTGTGGTGTCAAATGATAGCCTTTTGCCCGAGTCCGAGAAACAAGGTGGTTGGATCGTAGATTTTTCAGGTGAAAATTTACCTTCGTGTGATCGCTGATCCCGATATTGCGGGTAAGGTCCATAAAACGCATTTCTCTCTTTGTGGACAGCGCCGCCAGAATCTGCCTTCGTATTGGATTAGCAAGACAGGCAAGGGCTTCATCCATGTCAGGAGCGATCTGTTGTTCAAATTTCAAGGTCTCCAGATTACGCTTTATCGCCATCAGAAGATCATTTCTCTTAAAAGGTTTGGCAAGATAATCATCAGCGCCACTTTTCATGGCGGCCACCGCGTTGTCAACCGTTGAAAAGGCAGTGATCATTATGATCTTGATACTGGGATAATCATTTCTAATCAGCGGAATAAACGCCATGCCGCTCATACCGGGCATCATGTTATCGACCACGACCAGAATTGGCAGTTCGGTCTTCATTTTCTGCAGAGCAATTTCTGCCGACTCACAGCCAACAGCGGAGAAACCTTGGTCTTCAAGGATCTCGATGATACTCTCACGAAGGTCCTGGTCGTCATCTATGACAAAGATAGTTTCACTAGACATCAGCCATCACCGGAAAAGATATCGTCACGACAACTCCCCCCTCTTCACTACTCACCAACTCGATCTCACCACCATGCTGCTGTATTATATTATAACACACAGACAGACCCAGGCCCGTCCCTTTACCTATTTCTTTGGTGGTAAAAAACGGGTCAAATATCTTTGGTAAATGCTCGGGAAGAATCCCCCGTCCGGTATCTTTGAGTATCACCACGACTTTATTGTTCTGAAGAAACGATGCAACTTTTATGCTGTCTTTTTCACTGCAAGCATCAATGCTGTTCATCAACAGGTTTATAAACACTTCCTCCAGTTTCCAGGGAATACCCATGATCATCGGGACGGCCTGTAGATCAAGACGAATGATCGAACTCAATGCATGATTTTTCAAGAGGTTATTCGAACTTTCGATAACCTTGTTGATATTAACAGGTTCAGGAGGCGCTTCATTTTCCCGCGAAAAATGCAGCAGTTCTTTGGCGATTTTAGAGGCCCGGGTAGTATTACGTTCTATTGCCGCAATTTTTTTATTGATCCGCGCATCATCTCCCACCAGGTCTTTGAGCATTTCAAGATTGAGTGAGACATTGGTCAGAGGATTATTAATCTCATGCGCAATACCCGCTGCCAGAATTCCCATTGAGCTCAGTTTTTCCGACTGTGCGAAACGCTGTAACCGTTCATTGACCAGTTTGCGCTGTTCCAGGCTGAATACAGACAATGCCCGGATGGTGAAAAACATTATTAAAAATGCACTCAACCCTCGGAACAAAATAATCTTGACGCCAAAAAACGGTACAATTGCATCTGAAGGCACCACCCCGGTCAAAAATGCATAGCATATCATGCAACAACCGGCCGATATGAAATTGATTGCGACATTCTTGGAAAATGACCGTACAGTCCTCGAATAGAGCACCATTCCTACACCGGACAGCAAACCCCCGGGGAATGCGACCAAATTACGGATATGGGTGTCTTTGCCAATGCCAACATCGAGAGAGGTAGCGACGAGAATCAGAGACATTGCCGCTACACCAACCAGTGCCTTGACTGATTTCGGCGTAATTTTCAATGCCTGATCGCCATAAACCGTGGTGATGTTGAGAAATAAACCGAAGTAAAGCAGAAACAGGAAAGAAGTGCTGACGACGACCAGACGAAATGCGGAAAAAAGAGGATTTTTCACATCAGGTGCAAGCTGTTCTAATAGCTCCAGCCATTCGTGAAAACCATGAATAATGCCGAAAACAGCAAGTAGCCATATTATTCTGGCAATGCCGAGCTCACTCAACCGGATATCCCTTGAGAGGATAGCCACCCCGAGTGTGAAGAACGTCAACCCATAGAGTAGATAAAGTATGAAGTTCCAAACCATTTAAGCACCTTACTCCCCCTACGGCACGAGGCTAACGATATACTTCTTTTCAGTAAACCGTTCCAAAATTGACACCATAGATACTTCGGCTCAGTTTACTTGCTCGCTATTTAGTAACTTACTCACCAGCATCGCGATTGATGTCTTCGTAATTGGTTTTAATACAAACTCCTTGATGCCAAGGATCATCAGAAAAACCGGGATGTCAAGAAGCCGCAATGAACCGTTTGTCCAGCAGCTTCCACCCGATGTAAATTGAGGATGGCCTGAATCTGTCTTGCCGGCAATGACCAGACCGCAGAGACACTCCAGCATGATGTGGCCGTTTCTGTCTCGGAGCGCTCCACCAACCGGTGCCAAATCATGAAGATCGAATGTGCGCTCTTGTACAATGTGCAGCTTCTCTCAAACTCTGCGTGGTTCCACGTTCTGCACCTCGAATTCACTTAAAAAATGCTGAGCTTCTGTGGACAGAAGAGCATACGTGTTTTGTGGTGATTGAGCGTGTTTTTACCGAAAGATCTCTTCGGCCATTTGAAAAATGTTACTATCTTTGATCAACAAGTCCCCTCTTTTGGAGAAGCTTTTTTGGGACACAAGGTAAGGTAATTTGCTCCAATTCTAGAGCAAAAAATATACTGCAATGTTTGCACATGTCAATGCTACTAAGACCTTGAGAAACAGTCCAAACTCTCTTTGGGGTTCGCAATAATATATTTTTGTATAGAAATTAGAAAAGCTGAAAGGTTTGCTATCCGCCAGTCTATTGACGACCTACCTCAAGGTGTGTATCTGGACCGACTTTTCTCATTCCACATGATACCAAACAAAAAAGCCCTTACAGTTAAAAACTGTAAGGGCTTGATTTTTAAAATCATATATGGTGCCGGGACCAGGAATCGAACCAGGGACACACGGATTTTCAGTCCGTTATTATTCAGGTGTTATCATTCTGTAACATTTATATATTTTCTTATTTATTTCACCATTTGTTCCATTTTTGCTCCACTAAAGAAAAATGATCGGCTTATTTTCGATCCTCTCCCAATGCATCCCGGACAACTTCAAGTAGGCCTCTTTTCATTTTATCTCATTGCCCACAACTTCGCTTCATAGTGCCCATGAGCTAATAAATATGCTTTTACAAATCACAATACCAAGTATAATGATCTATAAAAGGAGGTTTTATAGATCATGACACGAAGAAAATGGAACTGGCAAAAAGATGATTGGGGGAATTTCACCTATGATAACAGTGAAATCGAGAAATTAGAACGAGAATATTCAAAGCAATCCGGTTTTTCGCTTGGCATAGCCAGGCATCTTTCACGTGAAGACCAAAACGACTTAATCGTTGAACTTGTATGTAATGAAGCCATCAAAACCTCTGAAATTGAGGGAGAATTTTTAGACCGGGAAAGCCTGCAGTCCTCTATCAGGAGAGAATTCGGTTTGGGAATAGCCGATCATCACAGGGTAAAACCGGCGGAAGCCGGGATCGCTGAAATGATGAAAGATATATTCACCAATTATGATTCACCATTGACAGAAAAGACTCTCTGCAACTGGCATGAAATGTTGATGTCCGGCAGAAGAAACATAGAGATAGGAAAATATCGAACCCACAAGGAAGCAATGCAGGTTGTGTCGGGACGATACGATAAACCAACAGTCCATTTTGAAGCTCCCCCGTCTGCCGATGTTCCAAAGGAAATGGAGAAATTCATAGCTTGGTTCAACAAATCAGCCCCTGGCGGGAAAGAACCTTTGACCCCATTGGTTCGGGCAGGGATTGCTCATATCTATTTTGTTTCAATCCATCCTTTCGAGGACGGAAACGGACGGATCGGGCGGGGAATAGTTGAAAAATCATTGTCGCAAAATATGGGTCAACCGACACTCATTGCACTTTCTTCAACCATTGACGATAGGAAAAGAGAATATTACGAGGAGCTGGCAGCCCAGAGTACAGGAAATGACTTGACGAAATGGCTCATTTATTTTGGGAAAACCATTATCAGCGCTCAAAAACATACCATAAGGCAAGTTGATTTCATAATAACCAAAGCAAAGTTTTTCGATACTCACAAAGAGAATCTCAACCCTCGCCAATTAAAAGTGATCAACCGGATACTACTGGAGGGACCGAAAGGATTTCAAGGTGGATTCAGTGCCAAAAATTACCGAGCTATAACAAAATCTCCCTCAGCAACAGCGACAAGAGATTTGCAAGACCTGGTAGGCAAAGGGATCTTTACAAAAACCGGTCAGCTAAAAAGCACCCGTTATACTCTGGATCTTTCCCCCTTCCAGGGCAGGCAAGATCAAGAAAGCATGACTTGAACATACCCTGGATTTAGCGATTGGGTACTCATTTATACCTCAACTCGGTGAAATGACTTTATGCGGCAATTTTGAGCCTCGCCGTTACTTTTAATATCTCAGAACGGCATAGTACCAAACAAAAAAGCCCTTAACTCACGAAGAGCTAGGGGCTTGAATTGTTAAATCATAATTGGTGCCGGGACCAGGAATCGAACCAGGGACACACGGATTTTCAGTCCGTTGCTCTACCGACTGAGCTATCCCGGCACCTCATATGGAGAAGGATATTTACCCGACTTCGATTTCGGTGTCAACCAATTTTCGAGCCTTTTGGTTTGCCGGTTTTGTATTAAGCATCTTTATGAATCGATAAGCCGCCTAGATCCAGGTCGAAATCAAGATCAAGGTCCAGATCCAGATCCTCGGTTTTTTTGGCAGGCGCCGGATTATTTTCTGCCAGGGCATCGGCAAAATCGAGCTCATCAAGCGACAGTACGTCTTTTTCAGGCACAGCCTGGCTCTTTTTCGGAGCATCATCCAGACCATCGAGACCCAGATCAAAATTAAGATCTTCCAGATCCAAATCAGAGAAATCCGGACTTGCAGGAGTTCCGGAAGATTCTGCCTTTTTGTCGCTATTTTTTGCAGGCGGGGCAAGGTCAGAGATATCCGACAAGGCCGGCGGGACATCAATTTTTACATTATCTCGCTTCTTTTGTTTTGGTTGTGCCTCATCTGTTTTGTAATCGATCCTGTCGTCAGCTTCTTCAAACTGACTAAAATCGATTTCGATCTCGCCGTCATCCTGTCCATCCTCATTGGCCCTTGGTATAGCGGCCGGTGCATCTTCCGTGAAATTGATTTCACCCCCTTCATCAGAATCCTCATCTTCGACCAGAACCGCAAGCTCTTCATCAACATATTCATCATCGACATCGAAAGATCGCTCATCAGAGAGTTCCATCTCCTCGGATTGATCGTCTCTCGGCTCATTATCCAGCCTGAGAAAGGTCGGTGCCTGAATATTATAGGTGGAACCGAACAGACCAACAGATATGGCCTCAATATTTTTGTTGCATTTACGACATTCTTTCAGGTGATCAAAGGAGATGTATCCACATTTTGGGCAACGCATGCGCTCGTACCTCTTTGTATAACTTGCCGGCAACTCTTTCTCATTTGCCGGGGTTAGCTGTTAGTTATTTTCAACAGACAATTACAGTATGATTCGAGTATCGCATATTTTCGCAACAATAATCAAGAAATTATATGCCGGGAAAAAAGCATAACGGCGGACCCCGATTTACGAGACTATTCCAAGGGATACGGGGATGGGGTCAAATCAGATTCAAATTTTTCATATGTTTATCAATGCAGCCAAGCAAATCGGCAGGCAGTTCAAAATGTCGGCTATGTTCCTTCCATAGTGTTGTGGTTGCATCCACAGTTTCACGTACAAACTGTAACACTATATGCTGTGGTAATTGAAATTTTTTGGCTAATTTGACGAAATGCTCAAGAGAAAGGTCCTGCATCTTCCTGGTGCCTGAAAGTTTCAATGCCAGTGTATCCTTAGGAATGTAGGGGATGGTCGAAAGCATATCATAGGCCGGCGACAGTGCCGCTGTTTTTCCATCCCGATAAATAAGTGACCAGTTTTTCAGGTGCATGTCGCCATTACCGATCAAGATGGTAAACACCAATCGTCGAATGAAATCCCTCAACCCGTTCTCACCCGTTAGGATCCAGACCTTGTTGGCGATATTGCCGAAACTGATACCTTCAGAACTCTTGATTCGCCGGAAAACCAAGTGAACCTTTTTATTCAAATCTAACAAATTTCTGAAGGTGTCTCCTCGTGTGGTACCAGGAAAACTTTTAGCAAACGAATTTATGTGACTGTTATTATGAATAATAACAAGACTTACGGAATTTGAGGCGGCACTTACATTTTGAGATTGGTATCATTTAAAGTTTCCGCCCTCTGAATGCTTAAAACAATACAAGTAGAGACAATCACTGAAAATATTAAATTACCGGCTCAAGACTTCTGATATTGAATTCTGTAAATATATTTTAATATATTCGGGTCAAAACGCTCACTGCCTGGAATGCTTTGGCCGACAATCTGTTCTCTGATTTATAGTGCAAGTTGTGATCCTATACCCAATCCATGCCGATATCACAGGCAGGAGCGGAATGGGTCAAGGCGCCAATGGAGATAATATCAACCCCGCTTGCGGCAATCGCTTTAACCGTCGCAAGCGTCACGCCGCCGGACGCCTCGACCAGGGCGCGCCCCTTGATCAATTGCACCGCCTGGGCCATCATTTCCGGGCTCATATTATCAAGCATGATGATATCCACGCCGCAGGCCAGGCACTCTTTCACCTGGTCCAGACCCTCGGTTTCCACCTCTATCCGGATGGTATGGGGAATCTGCTCCCGAACCATATCAACCGCCTTTCGGATACTGCCGCAGGCGGCAATATGGTTGTCTTTTATCAACACGCCATCGGCAAGATTGAAGCGATGGTTGGCGCCGCCGCCGACCCGCACAGCATATTTCTCCAAAACCCGCAGGCCCGGCGTGGTTTTACGGGTATCGGTAATCCGCACGGCAGTCCCCTTGACCTCATCGACAAAGCGGGCGGTGAGCGTTGCTATCCCGGAAAGCCGTTGGAGCAGGTTAAGCGCCACCCGCTCGGCTTTCAGCAGATCGACAACCGGGCCACTGACGGTAAGCAGTGCCGTTTTCGGCGCAGTCCTGGTGCCCTCGGCAATGGCGTCGGCAATAACAATAGCCGGATTCTGGACCTTGAACACCTCGGCGGCCACAGTCGCAACCCCGGCAACAATGAAAGAGTCACGAGCGACCAGCCTCGCACTGCCCATGTCATGTTCAGAGAAAATTGACTCACTGGTAAGATCGCCCCTGCCTATGTCCTCACCAAGGAACTCGCGAATCATGCCGTGTAAAAAATTTTTGTCCATTGCCTATTCCGTTGTTATGCTACTTCTCAAAACTTTTCAGACGCTCTTCCGCTTCAACGATCTTGGCCATTTTTGCATCGAGTTCGGCCTTTTTTTCCTGTTCCTTGGCTACGACATCATCCGGGGCGTTGGCGAGAAATTTGGTGTTCGAGAGCTTGCCGTTCACCTGGGCGAGCTTGGTTTCAACTTTTTTGCGCTCCCGCTGCAGCTTGGCGAGTTCACTTGCGACATCGACCAAACCCTTGAGCGGCACGAAGATCTCTATGTCGTTATAAATATAGGTTGCGGCATCGGCCGGCTTGTCGGCTTGCTGTTTGATCTTTAGACTGTGCAGCCTTGTCATCTCGGAGATAGCTGCGGTAAATGCGGCGATACGCTCGGCTTTTATTTGGTCGGCGCAGATCACCAGCGCGTCGATCTTCATCGAGGGATGGACATCCGCTTCAGCGCGGATATTTCTTATCCCGGTAATAATGCCCATCAGCATCTCCATCTGGGCCACCGCTTCCACGTTCAACCAGCTTTGCTGCTTTTCGGGGAAAGCGCTGGTGGCAAGCAGCGACCGCTTACCGGGCAGAACCGACCATATTTCCTCGGAAACAAAGGGAGTGGCCGGATGGATGAGTTTTACGATCGTCTCCAGAACAACAAGCAGGGTACCCTGGGCCTGGCGTTTAGCCACCAGATCATCACTGAACAAATCGGCCTTGATCCACTCCAGGTACCAGTCACAAAACTCATGCCAGATAAACTGATAATTGACCGAGGCATAGTCGTTAAAACGATACTCTTCAAGGGCCAGCCGCACCTCGGCGATAGCGGTTGCGGTTCGGCTGAGAATCCACTGATGGACCAGCGGCAGTTTTTCCGGACGATCCACAACATCTCTTATCGACTCGTCGCACTCACTGACATGCATCAGGGCAAACCGGGCGGCGTTCCATATTTTATTGATAAAGTGGCGATAGCCCTCGATCCGGTCCTCATCGAGCTTGATCTCGCGGCCCTGAGCGGCAAAAGCCGTCAGGGTAAAACGCATGGCATCAGTGCCGTATTCGCGCATCACTACCAGCGGATCAATGACATTGCCGGTCGATTTGGACATTTTCTTGCCGAATTTGTCCCGGACCAGGGCGTGCAGGTAGACATCCTTAAAAGGCACATCATCCATGAAGTGCATGCCCATCATCATCATTCTGGCCACCCAGAAGAAGAGGATATCAAAGCTGGTGATCAATACCGAGGTCGGGTAAAAGGTCGCCAGTTCTTTGGTCTGAGCAGGCCAGCCCATGGTGGAAAAAGGCCACAAGGCCGAGGAAAACCAGGTATCGAGCACGTCGGTTTCCCTGGTAAGATCTGCCGAGGCGCATTTCGGGCAGGTTGTCGGATCGTCTGATTCAACTATCAACTCCCCGCAGGCATCACAGGTCCAGGCGGGAATACGATGTCCCCACCAGATCTGCCGGGAGATGCACCAGTCGCGAATATTGTCCATCCAGCTGTAGAAGGTGTTGTACCAGGTTTTCGGGTAGATATTTATCCGGCCATCGCGAACCGCCGCCACGGCCTTGTCGGCAAGCGGCTTGACCGATACAAACCACTGCACCGAAGTGGTCGGTTCACTCACCGTTTTACACCGATAACAGTGGCCAACAGCATGGTCATAGTCATCGATCTTTTCCAGAAAACCAAGGCGCTGCAGATCTTCGACCACTTTTTTGCGGCAGGCAAAACGATCAAGTCCGCTGTACTTGCCGGCAGCACCGTTCATCACCCCTTTATCGTCCATGACTTTCATACGGGGCAGGCAGTGACGCAGGCCGATTTCATAATCGTCCCGGTCGTGAGAGGGGGTTACCTTTAATGCCCCGGTGCCGAACTCCCGGTCGACATGTTCATCAAACACCACCGGAATGATTCTATCCGTCAGCGGCAGCTTGATCCCCACTTCTCCCAGATGCCGGTACCGCTCATCGTCCGGGTGCACCGCCACCCCGGTATCACCCAGCATGGTTTCCGGTCTGGTGGTAGCAACAACGACAGAACCGGAACCGTCGGCATAGGGATAGCGAATATGATACAGTTTACCCTTGGTATCCTCGTGCTCCACTTCGTCATCAGACAGCGCGGTACGACAGCGGGGGCACCAGTTGACGATATAATCACCTTTGTAGATGAGTCCTTCCTTAAAGAGTCGGACAAAGACTTCCCGAACCGCCTGGGACAAACCCTCATCCATGGTGAATCGTTCACGTTCCCAGTCACAGGAGGCACCGAGCTTCTGCAATTGGTTGATGATCGTGCCGCCCTTTTCGGCGCGCCACTCCCATACCTTGTCAATAAAGGCATCACGGCCCAGGTCGTCTCGGGTTTTACCCTCACCGGCCAACTGCCGTTCAACGACGTTCTGGGTGGCGATTCCGGCATGATCGGTTCCCGGTACCCACAAGGTGTTGTCGCCGCACATACGATGATAACGGGTCAGGATGTCCTGCAAAGTATTGTTCAAAGCGTGGCCGACATGCAGTACGCCGGTGACGTTGGGCGGAGGAATAACTATCGAAAAAGCCGGTCTGCCCGGTTCCATCGTTGCGGCAAAGCTCGCCGCCTCCTGCCACTTTAATAGCCATTTCTCTTCTACTTCGGCAAATTCATAGCCTTTACTCAATAGTTCTTCTTTGTTAGTCATAATAAATACTTTGTTGGTTAATTATTTTTTTTCAGGGAGGATAAAAGAGCTTACTTAGCGCTCCATGGTTCAGGAAGAAAGATGTACTTATAAATAGACAAAGCATACCTATCCGTCATACCGGCTACATAATCACAAACCTTGCGATGGGCCTTCTTCTCGTCCGCCCAGGTCTCTTCGTCAAGGGTTGTTTCCCACTTGTTGTTTCTCAGGCGTACTATGCCATGTTCCATGAAATAGTTGTAAAGGTGGGAGATTATTCGCTGGGCTTTGATAAACTCGTTATGAACTTTATAGTAGGTATAGACATTATCGTAGAGAAAGGTTCGCAGATCGGTAATGGCTTCAAGCATCCCGTCGCTTATATGCAGGTCGCCATCGTCGGCTGACAGGGTTTCCACGATCAGATCACGAACCATTGAACCAATGCGTTTTGAGTGCCGTTCACCAACCGCAAGCCTGATCTTAACCGGCAGGTCACCTTCAATCAAGATCCCTGCTCTTAAGGCGTCGTCGAGATCATGGTTAACGTAAGCTATGATATCGGCCAGTCGTACCACTTGGCCTTCAAGGGTTACTGCACTTTCGGTCTTATCCTTTGGCAGGATATCGGCACGTCCTTTGGAGTGGCGGACAATTCCATTGCGCACCTCAAAGGTAAGATTGAGGCCTTTGCCGTTATTTTCCAGAAAATCGACCACCCGCAGACTGTGCACATAATGCCTGAAACCACTGGGATGCAGTTCATTAAGCGTCACTTCCCCGGCGTGGCCAAAGGGGGTGTGACCGAGGTCATGGCCAAGGGCGATGGCTTCCGTCAGCGGTTCATTGAGACAAAGCGCCGAAGCAATGGTCCTGGCGATCTGGGAAACCTCCAGGACATGGGTCAGCCTGGTGCGGTAGTGGTCGCCGGTGGGCGCAAGAAATACCTGGGTTTTATGCTTGAGACGGCGGAAAGTTTTTGAATGGGTGATTCGATCCCGGTCCCGTTGGAAAGGGAGACGAATGTCGGACATCACCTCTTCTTCTTCCAGATGTCGACCCGAGGAATGTTTATTGAGCGCCGCGAAGGGTGAGAGGATTTTTTCTTCCCGGTCCTCCAGCTGCTTTTTTATCGATTTCCCTATAACCGGTACGAAAGACATACTCTCTCTCTCTGGTGATCGTGTTTATCCGCCATGGACAAAATTTCATTCTGCTCTACCCACGATTTGAAAAAATATCCACCCTGTTAAACCACGACCAGCCCATGATTTCAATGCTTTTCAAACAATATCATGCGCTTCAAATTAAAACCCGCCTGACGTTATTTTCCACTACAGCAGTTGACAACAAGGTAAAAAGTAAGAACTTCTATTGCGTAGAAAGTTTTGTACCGTAACTTTTACTCAGTCCACCATTGATCAGTTTGTCGATAAATCATATTCAAGGAGACCTAAATGGCTAAAATCACTCTTAAAGGCAATGCAATTGAGACTATAGGATCCCTGCCCGCAGTCGGATCGGCAGCACCGGATTTCACCCTGGTCAAAACAGACCTTTCCGAAACCAGCCTGAAGGATTATCGAGGGAAAAACGTCGTGCTCAACATCTTTCCATCTATAGATACCGGGGTGTGCGCGGCATCTGCCCGTAAATTCAACAGTGAAGCAAGCAGCCATACCAACTCGGTTGTGCTCTGTATTTCCGCCGATCTGCCCTTTGCTTTCAAGAGATTCTGTGAAGCGGAGGGACTAAACAACGTTATCTCCCTGTCGGTTTTCAGGTCTGCCGACTTCGGCAAAAATTATGGCCAAACCATTACCACGGGCCCTCTTGCCGGAATTCTCGCCAGGGCGGTAGTGGTTATCAACCCGGAAGGCAAGGTAAAGTATACCGAACAGGTTCCGGAAATCGGCCAGGAACCGAACTACCAAGCTGCACTGCAGGCCCTTGCTGCCTAATAAACCATATTGCAAAGTTGCGTGGTTTCCCCTGAACACTACATCTCTTGGGGTTACCATGCAAAAGGAAGAGAACTTTGAAAAAATATTGCTACTATCAGAGTCCCATAGGTAAACTGCTGCTCGTCGGTGCCGATGGCGTGCTGGAAGAGCTCCATTTCCCTAACTCATCAGAACAAATACACATCCCCGAAGACTGGCAATGCGATGAGCAATGTTTCCAACCGGCTCTCCAACAGCTCGCCGAGTATTTTACCGGCAGTCGGCAGCAGTTTGATCTGAAAATTGCCCCCAAAGGAACAACTTTTCAGCAAAGCGTCTGGCAGGAACTGTGCAAAATTCCCTTTGGTCAGACCGCCAGTTATGGCGAAATTGCCGAAA
This sequence comes from uncultured delta proteobacterium, assembly GCA_963804605.1. Lineage (GTDB taxonomy): Bacteria > Desulfobacterota > Desulfobulbia > Desulfobulbales > Desulfocapsaceae > Desulforhopalus_A. The sequence goes on along the minus strand of CAWDRB010000016.1, from coordinate 10,544 downwards.
GAATCGGCAACCCCAAGGCGTGCCGGGCGGTCGGCCTGGCCAATGCCAAAAACCCCCTGCCGATCATAGTCCCCTGCCACCGGGTCATTGGTAAAGATGGATCTCTTACCGGTTTTGGTGGTGGGCTGGAAATAAAAAAACAGCTCCTTGACATTGAAAACTGATCTTCCGCGCTTGTAATCCAGCACAAATGCCTATCTATACCACTCTTGGAATTGCCGTAGCCCTGGCAATGGATGCTTTTGCCGTGGCCATTGCCACCGGGGTCAGTCTTAAACAGGTCAGTCTGCGCCAGACTTTCCGGCTCTCCTGGCATTTTGGTCTCTTCCAGGCCTTGATGCCGGTTATCGGCTGGATCCTTGGTGCCTCTATTGAAAATTATGTGGCTGCCTATGCTCACTGGGTGGCCTTCATCATGCTGGCACTGGTCGGTTCCAATATGCTGAAAGAAGCCATACTGGCCGATGAGGAGGAGGGAGACCAAACCAAACCGGTGAAGGATGCAACCAAGGGCATGACCATGGTGATACTTTCCGTTGCCACCAGCATCGACGCCCTGGCGGTCGGCCTGTCCATGTCAATGCTGCGGGTGTCGATTGCCTATCCAGCCATAGTTATCGGCATAGTTGCCGGACTTTTCACCATCATCGGACTGCACTTGGGTAAACGGGTCGCCCGTCTTACCTGGCTTTCCACCTGGGCGGAGATAACCGGCGGTCTGGTGCTCTGGGCGATTGGCTTGAATATACTGCGAGAAAACGATGTCTTTGCCGCTCTTTTTTGATTATCATCAGGACGACCGCCTGCCATACTATACGATGAGCTTTTGCATCAACCATTTGACCTGCTCTGTTCTGTGGTTATTATTTCAACTGACTAAAACACCTTTTAAAATTCAGCAACGCTAAATCTCGCAAAACATCGCATCCGAGGATCAATTCCAAATAGGGGAAACATTTATGAAAGATTCAATAACTGCGGTACGGGGAATGGAGATACTCGACTCCCGGGGTAACCCGACTGTCCGGGTTTTTGTCGAACTAAGTGATGGCACACAAGCCGCTGCCTCCGTCCCTTCCGGAGCCAGTACCGGCGAAAACGAGGCAATCGAATTGCGCGATGGCGATCGGACCCGCTATCTCGGCAAGGGAGTCTTGAAAGCCGTCAAAAACGTCAATACTATTATCAGCCCGGCGATTATCGGCATGTCGGCCACTAAGCAGCTGGCGGTAGATCACAAAATGATCGAGCTTGACGGGACCGACAATAAATCCAAACTCGGGGCTAACGCCATTCTCGGGGTGTCGATGGCGGTCGCCCGCGCCGCCTCGAAATCAATCGGCATCCCGCTTTATCGTTATCTTGGTGGAACAGGAGCGAGAAGAATCCCGGTGCCGGCAATGAACATCATCAACGGCGGTGCCCATGCCGACAACAGCGTCGACATCCAGGAATTCATGGCCGTCCCGGTGGGCGCGCCATCCTTTCGCGAAGGTCTCAGATATATTGCCGAGACGTTTCATGTATTGAAAAAATTATTAAAAAGTCGTGGTATGGCGACCAGTGTGGGCGACGAGGGCGGTTTTGCACCAAATCTTGCCAGTAATGAAGCCGTTATGGATATTATCATGGAGGCTATCGCAAAGGCCGGATATACGCCGGGCAAAGATATCTCCATTGCTCTCGATAGCGCTGCCAGCTCTTTTTCCACCGATCTGACCAGCGCCTACGACCTCTCCAAGTCAGGGGCCGGTAAAATGTCCTCCGCGGACCTGATCGATATGGCCGTCAAATGGGTCGATAAGTACCCTATTGTTTCCTGGGAAGATCCTCTGGCTGAAAACGATTGGCAGGGTTTTAAAAAGTTAACCGACCAGGTCGGCCATAAAATTGATATCGTCGGTGACGATATCTTCGTCACCAACACCAGGTACATTGCCAGGGGCATTAAAGAAAAAACGGCCAATTCGGTACTGATCAAACTCAACCAGATCGGCACGGTCTCCGAGAGTATTGATGCCGTGCGGATGTGCCGTGATGCCGGCTGGCACTATTTTATTTCGCATCGTTCAGGCGAAACCGAAGACACCTTCCTCGCCGATTTCGCCGTAGCTATGGATGGCGGCCAGCTCAAAACCGGCTCGGCCTCGCGCAGCGAGCGTATCGCCAAGTATAACAGGCTACTGGAAATCGAACATGAGCTTGGCGTCTCCGCCCTCTATTACTGGTAACACCAAACACTAGCAGAGGAGAGGGCCGGTACAGGAGAGAAACATTCCTGTACCGGCCACTGTTATGAAACCTATTGGAACCATCCATAGCCCGTTTGATACCCTGGAAGATATGCCGATTCAGCCGAAAGGGGCCAAAGAGATAATCGGGACAGTAGAGCTTGAGGAACAGTACCTTGCCGGGCTGGCTGATCTTGACGGATTCAGCCACGTTTACCTGCTCTACCAGTTTCATATGGCGCAATCGAACGGCCCTGACGGTAACCCCTTTCATGGACACCAGGCCGAGAGGAGTTTTTGCCACCAGGTCTCCGCTGCGACCGAACCATATCGGCATATCCATCGTCAGGCTTATGAGTGTGGCAAAAAATATCATCACCGTGCAGGGCATTGATATTCTCAATGGTACGCCCTTGCTTGACGTAAAGCCCTATATCGCAGCTTTTGATGCGGTGCAAGAGAGCCGATCCGGCTGGATGCAGGGTTCTGCAGAGGACGTCAGCCGCAGGCGTTCGGACAGCCGTTTTGTCGGCTGATAAGCTGTTAATGCGACAAATTTGCAAAAAAAATCTCGGTAAGCATTGACAGGAGTATTAATCACTTACAAATTATGCTACTCTGCCACTGCTTTTTACTCGGGAGAGCTTTCCCTGAATCGGGAAAAAATCAGTAAGGAGTCATTCTATGACCGATGCAAAAAAAGAAAAACCGGATCCGCAACGGGTGGCAATCTTGCGATCACTCCCCCTTGAGGTGAAACAACAGATAAGCGGCGAAGAGGCAGAGGCGTTTATGTACAATCGAGAACTTCCCGAATCACTTCTGGAAAAGCTGAAAGATTACCTCGTGGAAGAATAAATTCAAAGCAAAACAAGTGAGTAAACCGTACAATCTCAAAATGGCTAAGTAAAAAGAATCAGGAAAAAGGAGAAGTAAATGACCGAAGAAAAACGCACCCCATGTCCCACCTGTCAAGGTAAGAAGATTATCGAAGGTGTCTGTGAGACAGCCCCGGAATGGAGTGGTACCGATGACAACGACGGTATGCAGTGTACTCCTGACCAGGTTTGTCCAACCTGCAAGGGGAAAGGATACGAAGAATAAATTTTGAATATATTATCCGCCTACACTGTCGCCTGACCATGACAGGTAGGCGGAAATTTAAGGGGGAAGAGCGACATGCGCGCCCACATTCTGCAACATGTTCCCTTTGAAGGTTCAGGCAGTATTACTCCCTGGCTCAAAACAGCCAAATACCAAATAACGACGACAAAGTTTTACCAGTCGACGTCTTTACCCGATCCCAGGGACATAGACCTGCTTATTGTCATGGGCGGCCCCATGAGCGTCAATGACGAAGACAAGTTCCCCTGGCTGCGCCTAGAAAAACAGTTTATCAGGCAGACCATCAAGTCCGACAAAGCGGTGCTCGGCATCTGCCTCGGCGCCCAACTCATTGCCAGTAGTCTGGGCGAATCGGTGTACCCAAATCGGCGCAAAGAAATTGGCTGGTTTAGTGTTCAGGGTGTTGCTCATAAAAATCCTGCAATCTTTTGCTTTCCACCGATCGTCGAGGCATTTCACTGGCACGGTGAAACTTTCGACCTGCCCGATACAGCAGTGCTCCTGGCACGAAGCGAGGCCTGCGAAAATCAGGCGTTTCAGGTTGGCGAAAGGGTCATTGGTCTGCAGTTTCACCTGGAAGCAACGCCGGAATCAGCGCAGGCAATAGTAACCAACTGCCGGCAGGAAATCCTGCCGTCAAAATTCGTCCAGCCCGAGGCGTTAATCCTCGACCAACCGCCTGAAAAATACCGGGTGATCAACAAATTGATGGCCGAGGTTCTTCACTTTTTAACTAAAAATATACCGCACCATGGGGTCCAGACCGACTGAAATCAAAAAGAATGTGAATGATTATGGAACTGGAAATATTTTCTGATTATATCTGACCCTACTGCTATTTCATTACCGGGCGTATTGAAAGACTGCAGAAAGAGCACGGCGTGAATGTCCGGTGGCGGACATTTCCTTTGCACCCCGACACCCCTGAAGAGGGACAGCTGTTGCAGGATATGTTTCGGACAAGTGCTGATAAAATTGGTGCGATGATGGCAAATCTTGAGGCCACAGCGCACCAACTGGGCCTGCCCTTTGGGCCAAGAACCACTACTTACAACAGCAGACTCGCCCAGGAGCTAGGCCTCTGGGCGGAGGATCAGGGCAAAGGCGAGCCTTTTCATATGGCCGCTTTTCAAGCTTATTTTGCCGATGGCTTGAATATCGCCAAAATTCCCGTTCTGCTTGAGCTGGTAGGAAAAGTAGGCTTGCCGGAAAAAGAAGCAGAAGACGTCCTCATCAGCCGCAGTTACAAGGCAAAAGTCGACCGGGACTGGGCCGATTCCAGGTTTAAAGGGATCAATGCGGTACCAACTTTTATCATGGGCCACCATAAACTGGTCGGCGCGCAGAGCTATGCCGCCCTGGTCGACCTGGTAACCCAACATAATTCCTGAATTATACCCAGTAACCTATCCCCCGATAGGCTTACTCGCCTCATCGACCAGATAAAGAATCGACCGGTAGGGGATGCCGCTATGCAGCGACAAGCCGATTTCACAGGTCTTGCTGGTGGAATAGCCGGCTCCGCAGGTACAGACATGATCACGCAGATCTTTTAAGGCTGCCGCATTGAGTTCCGGAAAATTAAAGCCGCGATCCCCGGCGAACCCGCAGCAGTAGATATCCGCAGGCATCACCACCTCTTTGGCACAGGCCCTGGCCAGCTGTTCCAACTTATTTTCCAGGCCCAGTTTCCTGGTCGAGCAGGTAGGATGCACGGCAACTTTCACATCCATCTGGGTAAAGCTGAGCCGATCCATCAGATAGGTGAGGACAAATTCGATCGGTTCGTAGAGCCGCAAGCGCTTATCCAGTGTTGCCTGCATCCGGTAGAAACAGGGACTGGTATCGCAGAGTATGGGGATTTCCCCGTTATTGCTTGCCGCGAGCAGGGCGTCGGACAGCTCGGCGGACTTTTGGTCGGCCTGGGCCAGAAAACCTTTGCTCTCAAATGCCTGTCCGCAGCAAAGGCCCGCCAGTTTTTCCGGATAGATCACCACATAGCCGGCCTTTTTCAGCAACGACTGGGTCTTCTGCGGCAAGGGGTCCCGCTCCGCATCATCTCTGGCCGGACCACTCATCGCCCGGCTGGCGCAGCTTGGAAAATAAATGACCTGCAGCGGATTGGTCCCTGGCATTGGCTCCGCTTTTATCGGCGTCACCCCGGACGGCATTTCCCGGTTCCACTGAGGCAATGTGTTCAGGGTCACTTTTCTGGCCAGAGTGGAAGCCGTCTCCATAAACGGTGTCCCGGTCATTTTATGTACCGAATCAACCACATTCAAAGTGCTGCTGATGGTTTTGGCCACTACGCTAAAATTGCCGGCCACCCAGTCAGCGACCGTATTACCGAGTTTGCCGTTCGCTTCCTGGCGCAGGGACTTCACCATCTTGCCGGTATCGATGCCGACCGGACAACGGGTAGCGCACATGCTGTCCGCCGCGCAAGTATCCTTGCCCGGATACCGGTAGGCCTTGACCAGCTCTTTAAACTTCTGCGAATCCCCCGCCGCTGCCATCTGTCTGCTGATCTCGCGGCGGCCGACAATCCGCTGCCTCGGGGTAAAGGTGACATCTTTAGACGGACAGACCGGTTCACAGAACCCACACTCGATACACTTGTCGACTATCTCATGGGTGGCGGGCAACGGCTTGAGGTCCTTGATATGCGCCTCGGCATCATCATTTAAGATAACACCGGGGTTCAGCAAATTGTGGGGATCAAAAATTTTTTTGATTTCGCGCATCAGATTAAAGGCCGCCTCGCCCCACTCTTTTTGCACAAAAGGCGCCATATTCCGGCCGGTGCCGTGTTCGGCTTTTAAAGAGCCGTCATATTTTTCGACCACCAGCTTGACCACTTCGGCCATAAAATCCCGATAGCGCACGACTTCCGAGACAATGGAAAAATCCTGGGTGAAGACAAAATGGAGGTTGCCTTCAAGGGCATGGCCAAAAATGATCGCCTCATCATAATGATATTTCTTAAACAGTTCCTGTAGATCCAGGGCAGCTTCTGCCAGATGCTCCCCAGGAAAGGCCACATCCTCAATGATAACCGTGGTACCAGTCTTCCGGACCGCGCCGACTGCCGGGAACAGACCTTTTCTAATCTTCCACAAGGCGTTGAATTCGGCCGGGACTTTGGTAAAGGTGATCGGCCGCACCGTCGGTAATTCCTGCAGGGCTTGTTGAATCTGGTTAATTTGGTCATCAAGGACGACCTCCGATTCCGCCCTGGTCTCAACGAGCAAGGCTGTCGTCGTCGCCGCCATATCTTTGAGATAATCCGGCATCCCCTCTTTATCCTGCACGGAGCGCAGCCCGGCACGATCGATCAATTCAGCGGCGGCCACCGGTTGCTTGCGAAGCAGCGGGATAGCCTGGCAGGCAGTCTTGACATCGGGATAAAAAATAAGAGCGCTGGCCTTATGGCGGTGTTCGATGACAGTTCGGTAGACGACATCGGAGATAAACCCCAGCGTTCCCTCGCTGCCGATCATCAGGTGAATCATGATGTCATAGGGATCTTCAAAATCGACCAGCGCATTGAGACTATAGCCAGTAGTGTTTTTGATCTTAAATTTATAGCGGATTCGCTCGGCAAGTTGCGTATCGGCCAGCACCCGCGCTCGCAGCTGTTTGAGTTGATCCAAAAGAGGACCATGGCTGCGCTCGAACTCGGCCCGGCTCTTATCCTCCGCGGTATCGACCGCTGTACCATCGGCCAGCACCAGTCGCATGCTGTCCAGAGTCTTGTAGCTGTTTTGTTCAACCCCGCAGCACATCCCGCTGGCATTGTTGGCGAGGATACCGCCGATTTTGGCGGTGTCTATCGAGGCCGGATCCGGGCCAATTTTTTTATCGAATTCAGCCAGGATGGCGTTGGCATGGCTGCCGATAATCCCCGGTTCCAGCTGAATCTTTTCCGCATTGGCAAACACCCGGTATTTCCGCCAGCCCTGCCCCAGCCGTACCAGAATGGAATCGGTTATCGCCTGCCCGGACAGACTGGTACCAGCTGCTCGAAAAGTCACCGGCAGCCTCAACTTGCTCGCCTCGCGCAGGATCAGCTGCACCTCTTTTTCGTTTTGCACATTGATGACGATTTTGGGAATCAGCCGATAAAAACTTGCATCTGTACCAAAGGTTATTGTCCGCAGCGGATCGGTTATAATATCCTGTGCAGCGATAGTTCGCCTAATCTTCTGGTAAAACTGCCGGTATTTTTCTGGGAGCATGGAGTGACCTCTATCGGAGAATTATTGTTAATTGACAACTATACTCATTAACAATTGACATTCCAATGCAAAAACATCAGCAACAGCCAGCTACCCGTTCCGTTGCACCTGCACCATGATTTCGCCCAGATCACTGGCGATGATGACGAGAAGCAATAGAGGAATTGATGCGGTTTGTTTTATCGGCTATCATAGCATGACATAAGCACAAAACGCTTCCATCCCGTATATTTTTCTTGGCCGGGTTGCCGAGCTGGGAGTAAACCATCTATAAAAATTGCCCCTGGGAGGGACATATGGTCACATCAATTATCCTAATGAATATAGAACGTTCAAAAATCAACAAGGTAGCGGAACAGCTGGAGGGCACCCCGGGAATATCCGAGGTGTATTCGGTGAGCGGTAATTACGATCTGATCGCCATTGTCCGTGTTGCCACCAACGAAGAGCTGGCAAATCTGGTGACCAACAAGATGCATTCGATCAAGGAAATTCTGAAAACCGAGACTATGCTGGCCTTTAAAGCGTATTCCAAACACGACCTGGAATCCATGTTTGCCGTGGGAATGTAATTCTTCTCTTACTTTTCAGCACACTGGGGGCAGGTTTTGATGACAAATTGCGGATCATCGCCATTTTTCATGACCTCATCAAAGCTCTGCCACAGTCCATCATACTTATTGTATATTTTCTGACAGCAGCGACAGACCTGCACACTGCTTTCAAGCATCTCCAGCTGATTGAGGGCCGCACGCAATTCACTCACCGAATCGGCAAGTGAGGCCTGGGTGCGTACCAGCCGTTCAGCAACCCTGGTCCGTGCCCGCAACTCGTTGTCATTGAAAGGCTTGGTCATATAATCGTCCGCGCCGGCGTCAAAGCCGCGGATGATATCCAGTTTACTGTCCCGACTGGTCAGCAGGATAACATAGGGAGGATTTTCAACATCCATCTCTTTTGCCCGCCGACAGACCTCCAGCCCGTCAAGAACAGGCATTTCCCAATCAAGGATCGCGATGTGGGGGCCGTCAGCCTTCTGCAGTTTGGCCCAGGCCTCTTCGCCATTGGTCACACTTTCCACGCGATATCCCCAGTTTTCCAGGCAAACCTGGACCATCATCCGGGTGGTAAACTCATCTTCAGCTATCAGTATTTTCACGTTCCCCCTCACAGCTCTGCTGATATATTTTTCATTACGCAAAGAAATACAGGTATTATATTTTCTTATCGTCCGATATTTTACAAGTTCATGTCAAGTATTATCCATCAGTTGCTTTTGAACAGGACTCCCTAACTTTATAAGAAACATCATGAATGACCACTATAGTTTCTCCTTAAAAACCCGGTTTATTCCCGCTTTCAGAGCCAATGAATCCGAATCGGCTCCTTGCCTCTGGTTTATTTTTCAAGGCGAAAAACTGCTGATAAGGAGTACGGAAAATGCTGCCGACAGCATCTGTATATACTCTCCAAAACAGCTGGGATTACGACCTGTCTTCAGCCAGTTTCTAGGCCGCTATGGCAACACCAATTGTTTTGTGGCAGAAGTCGATGACGATATCACTCCCCCCTCCTCAATGCGCTTCAAAGGACTGAGAAGCCTTTTCGGTACAGTGGATGAAGATCTTTTCAGCCTGGCGGGGCGGGCTGTGCAGATCCTGCACTGGCAGAGAGAACATCAGTTCTGCGGAAGATGCGGCACCGCCATGGAAAACCGGGCAACCGAACTGGCCAAGATCTGCCCGGCCTGTGCCTTCGTCAGCTTCCCTCGACTGTCGCCGGCGGTGATCATGTCCATTACCAGAAAAGACCATATCCTCCTGGCCCGGGCACCGCGCTTTCCAGTCGGCATGTACAGTACTCTGGCCGGTTTTGTGGAACCGGGAGAAACCCTTGAGGAAGCAGTGAAACGCGAAGTGCGGGAAGAGGTGAATGTGCGGATTGGCAATATTACTTATGTCGCCAGCCAGCCCTGGCCATTTCCACATTCGATCATGATCGGCTTTTCTGCTGATTATGTCAGTGGAGAGATTGCAATCGATGATGATGAGATAGAAGATGCCCGATGGTTTTCAGTACGGGATCTGCCTGTTTTACCATCGAAGATTACTATTGCCCGGTTGCTTATTGAAAATTTTGTCTCCGGTTGTTCTGTATAATTCCCTGCATCAGATATCCCCCATTGGATATTGGCGGTTATATATCCTGCGGGGGAACTCTTTTAGCACTCGTTTGCGGATGTGCTTGGGATTACAAGATGCTAAAAACCATCGACCATACGAATCAACCGGAAATTATTCAAAAAAGCGGTTTGCAATACTGCCACATAGTTGTACTTGGCCCTGGACAGGTTGGTTATCGCATTGAGCAAGTCTGACTCCCGTTCCAGACCCTCATCGTATTTGAGTTGCGTTATCCGCAGATTTTCTTCAGCCTGTTCGATCGAGCGTTTGGCAACCACGGCATTATCAAGACTTACTTCAAAGTCGATGTGCAGATTGTTTAAATCGGTGATCAGATCGTTTTTCAATTCATCCAGTTCATATTGAACGTACCTCGTTTCGAGCTTTGCCCGAGCTACCGAGGCTTCAGTAGTAAACCCTTTAAACAGATTCATCGACAAGACCAGTTGAGCCCGTAATTCTTCATCCGCTTCCGTTCCGTTGCCAGTGATATAGTTGTCATCGTATTTGCTGTAGCTGCCCACCACATCCACCTTGGGATAGTAGCCGCTTTTTTCTGCTTCATATCTGGCCTTATCCGCTTCAATCACTGACTCCAAGGCCTTAATTTCACTTCTTGCCAAGAGCATCTTAGTCAGATAATCTTCTTTATTGATCGGTGGTGGGAGATTCTTGAAGTCGGCAAAGTCAAGATCTGCAAATTTAATCTCGGTGCCCACTTCCGGGAGAGTCCGTTTATGCTTTTTCTCAAGCCGGCATCGGCAGCC
>CAWDRB010000015.1:0-31164 GCA_963804605.1 uncultured delta proteobacterium | reverse complement strand
GAGAAGAAAGAAAATTTGGGGTCGATAATGCTGCAACCAGATATGCCGTCGATTAATGATCGGGAGGATTCAAAAATCCCCGTCGGCCTGCCGCCGGTAATTGATGCTCATGTTCATATATTTCCCCGCAATATCTCTGCGGCAATTCATAAGTGGTTTGACACCAACGCCTGGCCGATCAGGTATCGGCTCACCTCTTCCCGGATATTTGATTTTCTGCTGTCACGTGGAATAGAGCATATCATCGCCCTGCAGTATGCCCATAAACCGGGAATTGCCCTATACCTGAATCAGTATATGGTGGAACAGTGTCAAAAATACCACGATCGGGTGAGCGGCATGGCGACTGTCTTTCCCGGGGAGGACGATGCCGGGATCATTCTGCAGCAAGCGTTTGATTCCGGTCTGAAAGGGGTGAAGCTGCACGCCCATGTCCAGTGCTTCGATATGAACGCCGAGTACATGAACTGCCTGTTTGAGTGCTGCCAGAAAAACGATAAACCGATAATAATGCATGTCGGCAGAGAACCGAAAAGTGCAGCCTATAACTGCGATCCCTATCGGCTGTGCAGTGCTGCAAAATTAGAGCGTGTTTTACGCAGTTTCCCGGAGTTGAGGATCTGTGTTCCTCATTTGGGATTTGATGAGACAGCGGCTTACCTGGAACTGATTGAAAAGTATGACAATCTCTGGCTGGACACCACCATGGTCATCACCGATTATTTTCCGGTGCTGGAAAAAACCGATCTTCGCCATTATCGAGCAGACCGGATTATGTATGGATCTGATTTCCCGAACATCCCTTATGCCTGGGACAGGGAGTTGAAAGTACTGAGAACGGCAGATATCGACCATATTTTTCTGCAAAAGATAACCTCCCTGAATGCCATTGATTTTTTCAACATTAGTGCATTTCAGGACTCTTGAATTATAGAGGCTATAGGAGAGTCAAGATCCTTTACAATACCCTTCATACAATGTTGAAAGTTGCTCTGAAGTCAGGTTAAAGCCAAATTCCTGCAGCAGAATCACCCCCAGATTATCCTTTGATGCAATCTCCGTAATCGTCGTTTCTCCATGGTTAATGCGGTGAAATTGGCCATTTTTCACGAAACGAACGTCATCATATGATTTTAGTGAAACTACAAGATTGTTGACGAATACCGCATCGGGATGGGTTGAGGAGTAATGATGTCCGCAAAGACAGTCGGCTTCCGTATATTGTCCGTTATCAAAACTATAAAGGGTGAACCATCCATCGACTTCCTTTATTTGCAGAAGATAACGACACGGATCAGGTTGGATTATACGATATACTGCATCACCCTGGTCTTGCGGTTGTTCCATATCAAGAAGCAGAAGTTCACGTGGGCACAATGGCCCAAATCCCACATCAACGAGGTAATTGCTGCCTGCCAGGGCTACCCTTGTAATTCTGTGGGTTCGCGGAACATCAATGTCACGATTATGTAAAACCCTTGCTAACACTATATCACATTGAAATCCAAGAGCTTTTAGGAGCTCGAAAAAGATCTTATTATGTTCAAAACAGTACCCACCCCGTTTGTTGATGACAACTCTTGCAAAAAGAATTTGCGAATCAAGGGACAGACTTTCGTGCAGCAGCACACCCAGGTTACTAAAAGGGAAGGAGCTTAGATGGGCATTTTGAAGTTTCATGAGAAATGAAGGTGAAACTTCGGCTTGCTCTACCGCAACGCTTGCAAGGTAATTCTGGATAGTATGTTCATTCAACATATCAGAAAAATCAATCAAGTATTTCAGAAAAGACCCGCATGAAGTTGCCGCCTAAAATGGCGATAATTTCATCGTCTTTATATCCTCGTGTAATAAGTTCTGCGGTAAATTCTCCGAGTCCTGCATGGGTTTTAATGACATCATGGGTCTCGATGGGCATTTCTACCTGGAGAAAATTCTTGAAACTGTCGCACAGGTCAAAACCGATGCCGACGTGGGCAATGCCGCATATTTTGACGATATGATCAACGTGATCGATGAATTGGTCGATGGTAATGTTTTCACCACCATCACGGATGAACTGGTTGACTGAATTCATCCCTATAACTCCACCGTTTTGGGCAATTGCTTTTATCTGGTCATCACTGAGGTTACGCATGGTTCCGGCAAGTTTCCGGCAGTTGGAGTGGGAGGCTATAAGCGGTCTGGTCGCAACTTCCATAACGTCCCAGAAACCCTCGTCGTTAATGTGACTGACATCGATAACCATGCCGAGTGTTTCCGCTTTTTCTATCAGCTCTACGCCGAATGGGGTCAAGCCGCCTTTTCGGCCTTCCCGGGTTTGAGTAAAAAAAGCGCCGTCACCCACAGCGTTGCGCCGGCTCCAGACCAGGCCGAGCCCTCGTACGCCAAGTTCATAAAAGATGCGCAGCAGACGTAGGTCATTTTGTAATGGATCTGCACCTTCCAGCGAAAGAAACAGGCCAATTTCTCCGGCAGCGCGGGCGACATGCGCTTCGGCTGTTGTGCGGCAAATACGAAATTGTCCGGGAGATTCCTCAATCTCTTCATGCAGGTAGCTGATCTGGTCCAGGGCTCTTCTGAGGCCCATTTCCGGCAGGAAAAAATTGTGGATGAATATGGCCGAGACAATGAGATCCACACCACCGGTTTTGAAATCGTGCAGATAGTTGGTCTCAATCACTTTTTTCTGGCCGCGTTCCCGTCGATTGGCAACATCGTAGGTTAAATCGAAATGGGCATCGACGGTAAAGGCCCGGCGATGAATGTCTGCTACCTGGTCAAGAATTTTTTTATCCATTGTGCCTTCCCTAAAGAGAACCTTTTGCTTACAAAATTGCTTCTATACCGAGCCCAGGCGCATCGGGAATTATGACCCTGGAGCCTTGGTAGGAGATTCCGCCCTGTGCCGGATTGATGCTGCAAAAAAGAGCGGCATCGAGATCGCACCGGCCGATAATTGTCCGGCCGGCAGCAAGATGGGCTGCGGCTGACACGCTGACATGGGATTCCATCATTGAGCCGATCATGCACGGAATGGCGGCGGTTTCGGCAATGGCGGCAATCTTCAGGGCGTTGTATATGCCGCCGCATTTCATAAGTTTGATATTCAACCCATCCACCGCGTTCATTTCAATAAGCTTCAAGGCATCCTGGGGAGAGAAAACGCTCTCGTCGGCATATACCGGGAATGCGACGTTGTCCCGCACATAGCGAAGACCCGCATAATCACGCGCCGGAACGGGTTGCTCCATGAGTTCAATGGCGATTCCTCTTCGTTCCAGTTCTTTGCCCACCTGCACCGCTTCCTTGGCACTCCAGCCCTGATTGGCATCAATTAAGATCCGTGTTTCGCTGCATCGATACCATCCCGGACGGCCTGGAGACGCAGGATGTCCAGTTTTGGGTTGCCGCCAACCTTTATTTTCAGGGTGGTAAACCCCTGGCCTACTTTTTCTTTACTTTCGGTGGCCATCTTTTCCGGGGCTGTCGATACTGATCGTCATATCCGTTTCGACATCATGGGTTCTGCCGCCGAGCAACTGGTAGAGAGGAATATCCAGTGATTTCGCCACCAGGTCGTAAACAGCCATATCAACGGCGGCTTTTGCCGACATGGAACCAACGATACAGTTGTTCAGGCGCTGCAAGATGCGTTCTGAATTGGCGATGTCCATGCCGACCACGTTGTCACGGATATGCTCAATCCCACCGACGATTGAGGAAACGGTATCGCCGGTTATTACAGTGGCTGGTGCCGCTCCGCCGAATCCAACCAGGCCGGAATCGGTCAGGACGGTGATAAGCACATTGTCGACCTGACTCACGGTGCGCAGCGCGGTCTTGAAAGTGGTAACGAGGGGTATGGTGACAACCTGTATTTTTATATCAGTAATTTTCATATTGTTTAAACTCGCTTCTCTGATTTGGTAAGGATTGTGGTGAATCTAATAATCCTGAAACAGATCGATCGCGGCTCTGTCATAGCCCTTACTGGCGACGAGGAGTTGTTTGGTGTAACTTTGTTTAATATCGCCATTTCGAAGCTGATCGCCGCTGAGAATTTCCACCGTTGCACCCTGGCTCATAACCGAGATATTATCGCACATATGGGCGACAACAGCCAGATCGTGACTGACCAGAATTGAGGTGAGATTGCGTCTCTTGCTGATATCCTGCAGCAGGTTAAGGACCTCTGCCTGGATGGACACATCGAGCGCCGAGGTCGGCTCATCGAGCAGGAGGATTTCCGGTTCAACAATCAAGGCGCGGGCAATGGCAACTCTTTGTCGCTGGCCGCCGGAAAGTTGATGTGGATAGCGAAAACGAAATTGTGGTCCGAGACCTACCTCACCCAGAACTTTTACCACCCGCTGGTTGGCGTCGCCCAGGCGGTGTATGGCAACCGGTTCTTTGAGTGTCCTGTCAATGGTATGCCGGGGATGCAAAGAACCATAAGGATCTTGAAAGACCATCTGCACCTTACGGTAAAATGATTTTTGTCGTTTATGGCTGAGGGTGGCGCCGTCGATCTTTATCTCGCCCCGCCAGTTGTTGAGGAGCCCGGCAATACAATTGAGGACTGTCGATTTTCCGGAACCTGATTCGCCAACCAGCCCAAAACTTTCCCCCTTGTGGACCGTCAAGCAAACATCTTTCACAGCATGATTCCGGGCAAGTCCATGACCAAAAGTGACATTAAGATTATGCACATGCAACATAGGATCAATTTCCGCTGGTCGTTGTTGAGAAATCGGCATTAAGCCAGGAGGCATCTCTTTTCAAGGTCGGAAGTTTCTGTCTGTCGCTATCAATTCTCGGCAGGCAATTGAGAAGGCCCCTGGTGTAGGGATGGGTCGATTTGTGCAGGTCTGCCGCGTCGACGATTTCCATGATCCGCCCGCCATACATAATAATGATTCGGTCGCAAAAAGATGCCACCAGCTCCAGATCATGGGAGATAAAAATAAGCCCCATGCCACGCTGGGTGACCAGATCGTCCAAGATCGCCAACACCTGGAGCTGTACCGTTACGTCCAGTGCTGACGTAGGCTCATCGGCGATAAGCAGGCTTGGTTCGGGAATGAGCATCATGGCAATCATGATGCGTTGCCCCATGCCGCCGGACACCTCATGCGGATAAAGACGATATACTTGCTCAGGGTTTCTGATCCTCACTGCGGCCAGCATATCCAGGGTCTGTTGTTGTGCCTGCTGCCGGGTAACTTTGCGGTGAATGGTATAGGCTTCCCTGATCTGTTCGCCGACGGTGCGCACCGGGTTGAGGGAATATTTCGGATCCTGCATAACCATGGAAATTTCCCGCCCCCTGATCCGGCGCATTTCTTTTTCCGAAAAAGAGAGCAGGTCCTGGTTCTTGAAGGTTATCACTGCTGCATGAACGTGGGCGTAGAGAGGTAACAGGCGTAAGATAGCTCGACCGGTAACCGATTTGCCCGAGCCGGATTCTCCAACTATACCGATTTTCTCATGGTTAAGCGAAAAACTAACATTTTTAACCGCGCTGACGTCCCCTCTCACGGAAGGAAAGGAGACATTGAGGTCTTCGATGTGGAGGAGCTGGTCGTTGTTGCCCATCAGTTGTCACTTTTGGGATCAAGAACTTCCCGCAGCCCGTCGCCAAGAAGATTAAAGGCCAGGCTGACAACAAAGATAGCTGTGCCCGGCATAGTGATAAGCCACCAGTGATCAATAATATAGGCCCGGCCGCTGGAGGTCATTGCTCCCCATTCCGGTGAAGGTGGCTGGGCTCCCAGGCCGAGAAATCCGAGTCCGGCGGCGGTCAGAATGATCCCGGCCATATCCAGAGTTATCCGGACGATCAGTGAGGAAATACAAAGCGGCATTATATGGCGGGCAACGATACGTATCGGCCCGGCACCTTGGAGTCGGATGGCCTTGATAAAATCTGCATTTCTTATGGTAATTGTTTCTCCCCTGGCGATTCGGGCATAGGGTGGCCAGGAAGTAATAGCAATGGCGATAATGGCATTCTCAATTCCCGGGCCGAGTGCGGCGACAAAGGCCAGGGCCAGAATAAGTTTGGGGAATGCCAGGAAGATATCGGTAATCCGCATCAGGATGGTGTCGATGATACCACCGAAATAACCGGAAACCGTGCCGATGATTATTCCCACTGGTGCAGCGATGATAGCAACCAGGCAAATAACGTACAGTGTCAATCGAGATCCCCAGATAATGCGGCTGAAGATATCCCTGCCTACTTCATCGGTGCCGAAATAATGCTCAGCCGACATGGGCTGCAGCCGATTGGTAAGATGAGTGATAATGGGGTCGTATGGTGCGAGCTGCGGCGCAAAGAGAGCAATGGTGATCAACCCAAAGATGATTAAAAGACCAAAAACCGCCAGGCGATTGGTGAGAAAGTCACATAATCCCAGGTAGGTACGGCCCGCTGCCGCCTGGAATGGCGATGTCGGCGAGTCGCTGAGGAACCATTGTCGCCATTGGCTGGTGCTACCTGTATGTTGAGTCGGCTGTGTCATAAAAATTTAAAAAAAAGAACAGAATAAAATTATCGGGCGCGGGGATCCAGGACTTTGTACAGAAAATCCGAAAAAAGATTAACCCCTAAAAAAATAGTTCCGACAACGATCGTGCTGCCCAGCACCGAGTTCATATCGGCATTAAGCAATGACTTTGTCAGATAAAGACCAAGACCTGGCCAGGCAAAAACTGTTTCTGTCAGCACCGATCCTTCGAGTAATGTCCCAAAACTAAGGGCAATAACGGTGACCAGCGGGATAGCGCAATTTCCCAGAGCATGACCCCAGATAACCCGCCACTCGGCAACTCCTTTTACGCGGGCGGTCAGAATATATTCCTGCCGCAACTGTTCGAGCATGAAAGATCGGGTCATCCGGGAAAGGTACGCCATGCTGTAGTAGCCGAGCAAAGTGGCCGGCATGATAATATGTGCCAGTGCGTTCCAGAAAATATCCCACTCCCTGGCGATAATACAGTCTATCAGCATAATGCCGGTGACTGGAGCGACGATATCCTCATAGAAGACATCTATCCTTCCCGGCCCGGGAAGCAGCTCGAACCGGGCGTAAAAAAACATTAGGGCAAGCAGGCCCAGCCAGAAAATAGGCAGTGAATAGCCGAGCAGCCCAATGACCCTGGTAATATGATCAAGAAGGCTGCCTCGTTTTACCGCCGAGAAAACGCCTAAGGGGATACCGACAAAGATGCCTATTAAAGTTGCGATGACGGCCAGCTCTAAAGTCGCTGGGAATACCCGGAGAATATCGTCCAGGACAGGTTTGGCGGTTAGGACCGAGGTGCCGAGATCGCCGTGCAGCACGCTGTTGATATAGATAAAAAACTGGCGCCAGACAGGCAGGTCCAACCCCATTGCCAGGCGGGCTTGCTGGTATACTTCAGGTGAGGCCTTGTCCCCGACAACAGCCAGAACCGGGTCAATGGGAACCACCCTGCCGATGAGAAAGGTGATAAACAGCAGACCGAAAAAGGTAATGGCAACCATAACCAGCAGCCGCAGGGTCTGGTCGATGGTATTTTTAACCCGCCTTATGGTAAACAGCTGAAGCATCTGCAGAGTATAATATCTTTTTGAGAGTAGCCGGTTAAAACAGAAATAAAGCCAGTCAGGCCTATCCACCTTGTGCTGGACAGGCCTGATGGGTAAGGCTTATTTGGTGGTGAACTGATAAAAGTTGCTGTCATAGGCGGGACCAAGAACAAAACCATCGACGTTGGCTCTGCTGGCCATGATCTCAATTTCCTGGAACATCATGACAAACGGGGAGACCTGCTGGTGCTCTCGTTGCAACTCCATGTACATCTGGGCGCGTTTGCCGGTATCTCTCTCGAGTAACGCGGCATCGGCTTTTTTCGTCATTTCCGGGATATCCCAGGAATTTCTCCAGGCCAGGGGGTTGGCTTTGGCACCATCCGAGTTGTCCGGGTTCCGCGCAAAAGTATCTGCGTTGGTGTGTGGATCCATGTAATCCGGGCCCCAGCGGCCAATGTAAATGTCATGGGTCCGGGCTCGGTACTTGGTCAATGTCTGTTTGCCTTCACCGGGAATTATTTCCAGCTTAATGCCCGCCTGGGCCAGTGTTGCCTGGATGGCAAGGGCCATCGATGTCGTCGGTTCGTTATTTCTGGTGTCCATGGTGACAGTGAAGCCCTGTTCGAGACCTGCTTCTTTCAACAGCGATTTTGCTTTAGCAACATCCAGGCTAAAGGGTGTTTCCTCGGAAGCGCCAAGGAAACCACTCGGTAAAAAAGATTGATGGATGGTTGCTCTGCCATTCAGGATGGTTTGTTCCATGCCTGTGTAGTCAATCAGGTATTTAAAGGCCTGGCGTACCTGGGGAATCTGCAGGTATTTATTTTTCTGATTTAAGCCCAGATACCATACGGCTCCCTTGGCCTTGCTGCGGATTTTAATATCGGCATTGCCTGTCAAGCCTTTTATGTCGTCGGGCCCCAGGTTCCGGGCGATATCGATATCGCCTTTTTCCAGCAGCAGTCGCTGGGTGGATGATTCCGTTATATGGCGGATAATTACCCGGTTGAGTTTCGATTTATCGCCCCAGTAGTTGGCATTACTGTCAAGAATGAGAGTCTCCGAGGGTTTCCAGGTTTTGAGCATGTAGGGACCTGATCCGGCATACGCTGTTTTTAACCAGTTATAGCCCATATCGCCATCTTTTTCGTGGGCCATTACTTCTTTCATGTCTACTACCGACCCAACAGTTGAGGTAAGGCAGTAGAGCAGGAAAGTTGGGGCGTATGCTTTGTCGATGACCAGTTTAACGGTGCTGTCGTCAACCTTGACAATGGTCTGTTCGATATTGTCCGGGCTGAAGCCGAATTGCGATAAGATAAAAGCTGGTGATTTGTTGAGCAGAATGACCCGTTTTAGGGAAAAGACCACATCATCAGCGCTCAATTTGTTGCCCGAGGCAAAAGAGATGCCCGGTCGTATCTTGAATACGAACGTTAGCCCATCATCGGAGGTTGACCAGCTCTCCGCTACCCCGCCGTAAATATCGCTGACCTTATCCACATCATAGTTGATCAGTCGGTCATAGGTGTTGGCGGCATATTCGGCGCCGGAGAATTCAAAGATTTCCGCAGGGTCTAGGGAGATGATGTCATCGATCTTAAATGCCATCACCAGGGTGTCTTTAGGTGTCGCAGCTTGCGCAAACTGGGCTGCAAAAAACGCTAGAAACAAAGCACATACAATCAATTTTCTCATGTCTTTTCCTCTTTTGGTAAGTATTGATGAGCAATTTACTACCCGACCGAGACATCAAAGACATATATGGTTTATATGCGCATTCCACGCAATTACTATTTTGCGTATTACGGCCGAAAGATAAAAAGCTCGCCGTCATGGATGTGCCTGCTTTAGCAAGAAGAGAAGAAACCAACCTCAACGAGGTTTAAGACTTGATCAGCTCGTAGTCCTGGTTGCCGAAAGACAGTTCTTTGGCATATTCCAGCTGGAACCGATAGGGAATGTCATGGGCCAACTGAGCCAGGGTTTTTCCTGCCCGTTTCTCGACTATTGCAAGAGAGGCTGCGTCGAGGGCTACCGGGTCCCTGGATACCAGGATGCCTATGTCCGGCACTATCTTTTCAAAGGTGTGACCCATGCAGTCGCAATCCTTGGATATTCGAGTAAGAACATTGATGAACAGGCTTTTGCCGGCAAAAAGGGTGCAGATTCCCATGGCATGCTCGATCACCTTTTTCTGCAGATCTTCATAGGTTGCACCCCAATTATATTGTACCGCATCAAAACGGCACATGGCCAGGCATTGGCCGCAGCCGATACATCTCTCACCATTAATCACTGCCAAATCATTGTTGAGTGATATGGCTTTTTGCGGACACCAGACGACGCAGATACCGCAGCCGGTACATGTATCAATGTTAATTTCCGGTTTTGCCGTGGAATGCTGGGTAAGTTTTCCCTTGCGGCTGGCGCATCCCATGCCGAGGTTCTTCAGGGTAGCGCCGAAGCCGGCGGCCAGGTGGCCGGTAAAATGGGACACCATGACCAGGGCATTGCATTTGGCAAAAAGGGCGGCAATATGCACAGAGTCGGAGATTTTGCCCTTGATCGGCACGACATATTCCTCATCGCCGAAGAGGCCGTCGGCCATGATGATGGGCATGCCGGTTGCGGTATAATCAAAACCTTGATTGTGGGCGTGGGCGATGTGCCTGATGGCATCGCTTCGATTTCCCTTGTAAAGTGTTGATGTTTCAGTGAGAAAAGGTATGCCACCCCGATCCTTAATGCTCTCTCCGAGCATTTTGAGATAGAGGGGGCGGGCATACCCCAGCTGTTGTGATTCACCAAAATGGGTTTTTACGGCGGTGATATCATGATCGGCAATACAAGCCAGTAGATTTTCCGCATCAAGCAGATTTTTCAATTTGTCGCAAAGCAGAGCATCCGATTCGTTATCGGCAGCTTCAAGCCAATACACTTTTTCGCTCATGGAATTTCCCCCCCCTGGAGAATAGAAAAATCTGTTAAATTATGACAATCTCGTAAAAACCTAAAATTTGCGATGGCTAAGTAAAAAATTTCATATTCGAGGCGTGCGAATATTGCAATTATTTCGGCGTATTAGAGTGCGTCGTAGTGATTGTAAAATTTGCAACAACGAAGCAGATAAGCGCAGACTTCGGATGAAGAGTTTTTACGACGCCATCAATTATGTGAGTCTAATATTTCTCTTATCTTAACCGACAATTGGGAAATACTAAACGGTTTTTGGATAAAGCCGTCGCACCCCCGGTTGAGTATTTCACGAGCCTGACCGTCAATACTGTAGCCGCTGGAGAGAAGGACCTTGATCGCTGGATTTATTTTTTTCAACCGGTCAAAGAGTTCGCTGCCACTCATTTTGGGCATTATCATATCAATGATAAATAAATTAACTCTGTCCCGGTGACTGTTGTATACGTCAATAGCTTCCTGCGCTGAATTTGCGGTCAGCACCTTATAACCAAGTACCCCAAGAATCTCCTGGCCGATATCGATAATCATGGGTTCGTCGTCGACAAGGAGGATTGTCTCGGAACCCTTCTCCATAGTTGGCGGCATCTTGCTTTCAACGGCGATTTTTTTATCTGTCGTCGGCAAAAGAATAGTAAAGAGAGTTCCATGGTTAACTTCACTGTCAACGGTAATTGCCCCGGCGTGATTGAGGATGATACCATACACCATGGCCAGGCCAAGTCCGGTGCCATGGCCCGTGGCCTTGGTAGTGAAAAAGGGATCGAAGATCTTGCTCATCGTCTTTTTATCCATGCCCTCTCCTGTATCAGAGAGGGTAAGCTCCACATAGTCGCCAGGAGCAATACCATAAAGCCGGGCATCAGCTTCCTCCAGCATATAACTGCTGGTTGTAATAGAAATAACTCCTCCCTCAGGCATGGCCTGTCCGGCATTGACGAGCAGGTTGAGCAGCACCTGCTCTATTTGATTGGCATCGACTTCAACCGGCTTGAGATCACTCTGTAAGGAGGTGCAGATAGTAATCTCCTTTTTTGTTCGGCCAAACATGTCTAAATTTTCTTCAATAAGAGTATTCAGATCTACCGGTCGAACCTCGTACTTCCCCCCCCGGGCAAAGCCCAGCAATCTCGTTGTCAAATTGGCGGCACTTTCCACATATTGCTCGATATTTTTAAGTGATGCATAATGGGGATGTGATGTGGCGAGGCAATTGAGAAGAAGCGCGGTTTTGCCTTGTATCCCCATCAGCAAATTGTTGAAATCGTGAGCAATGCCACCAGCAAGTGTCCCGAGAGACTCGAGGCGTTGCGATTGCTGCAGCTGATCCTCCAGCGCCTTACGAGTTCTTTCAGCTGTTTTACGCTCGGTTATATCCCGGGCGATGCCTCGAAAACCGGTTGGAGGACCATCTTCATCACGAATAGCCGAGAAAACCGTCTCTGCATACTGAGTTTTACCGTCTTTATGACGCAATTTAAGTTCCAACGTTTTTCCCGGCTTGCCTGAATTAAGCTCATCGAGCTTTTTGTTTACTTTTCGGACTGTAGGCTTACTCAGATAATCGGTGGTATGCATGCCGAGGAGATCTTTTTCGCTATAACCGAGCATGGTGCACATTGCCTGGTTGACCAGAGTCAAGTTGCCACTCAGATCTATTTCATAATACCCGTCATCTATGCTTTCGATGATGTTGCGGTATTTCTTTTCACTTGCGACGATGGCCTCTTCGGATCTTTTCCTTTCAATAGCCAGGGCGACCTGGTCGGAAACTGAGTGCAAGATATCCATATCAATCTTATCGAAATGATACGGATCCTCATAGCTCTGGGTGGCCATGACGCCAATGACTTCTCCCTTGATCTGCAACGGAACACCAATCCATATTTTAGGGGCTGTGCCGATTATGCGGTTATTTGCAACTCTTTGTTGCAAATCCGATTGGTTGAGGGAAACGGGTCTTTGGGCAAGAATAACCTCACCAGTCAGGGAGTTTTCTTCAGTAAACCGATCTGTATACGTTGTGTCGGTATCGAATTGGTCAACAAAATATGGAAAAGAAATTCTTCGAGCCTGCTTATGGTAAAGGGCGATATAGAAATTTTTTAAGTCAATAATTTCCCCGAGGATGCGATGAATCGAGGTGTAAAGTTCTTTGAGGTCCTTGCTTATATTTATGGCATTCGAAATCCGAAACAGAGTACGGGCTATCTGCTCGGCACGTTTGCGTTCGCTAATTTCCCGGGTGAGCTGCAGATTTGCTTCAAGAAGTTGTTTGGTGCGGAGGTTGATCTGTTTTTCAAGATTCTCAAGATTTTCCTCTAAGATGGTTTGCTTGATAATGGTTTGGTTGTCCAGATTGGTCATTGCGGTTATTCAATTTTCCTCATCTATATGAAATTCCTTGAGAGGATCTTGACTTTCTAAATAAAATCATTGGATCCATCAAAAAAAATGTGTTGGGAGTCTGTTCACGATAAAAAATTTTTCTGTTTTCAGAATACTTATATGCCGGACGGTTTGCAAGTTGCAGCAAAGAAACGGTGAAAAATTTGGTTGTCTTGGCAAATCTGGCTAAAGAGTGTTTACTTATGCAGTGAAGGTGGTGAAAATTGTGGACTTTTTAAGGCAGAAGTGAGGCTTGCTACCTTGAAATAGGGGTGAAGAAGGTCTTCGTTTGCTTCAAGTACCGGGATGGCTTTTGCGGCAATTCTGTCGGCTGCGTCATTATAACCATATTCACGCTTAATATAGACCCCGGCTGCCCGGATTAAAGCCTGAAGGGTGAGTTTCATATCGCCTTCTGCGGAATACCAGGCGTGCTCCAGTACCTCGTGCATCTCAAAGAAGAGTCCCAGGTTCCAGAGGATCATTGCCTGCGATATAGGATCGGTGATATTGCCCTGGATGAGGGCAAGCGCTTGCTGGTAGCGGGTATATCGATCTTCGAGGTACTCTTTATAATAGTCGGCAAGCGGCTGTTGCCGTAATTTTGCAACTAGAGTTGTCAGTTTTTCGGAATTGCCGGTTTCCACCGCTGCGGCGAGTCCCTCCGACAGTTCATTGCGGAGATCACGGCTCTGCCGGTCTTCAAAGGGGTTAAAGAGGTCTATCATCTTATCCTTCTTTCAAGAACCAGAGGTGAATGCATCAGGTGTTATGCTCCACTTCTGGTTGATGTTGATGTTTTTTGATAACAAAATAGAGCACCGGTACCGCCATGCGGCTGATTAAGAGAGAGGCTATCTCCCCAAACATCAGCGACAGGGCCAACCCCTGGAAGATTGGGTCGGCGAGGATGACCGAGGCACCGATAACCACCGCAAGGGCGGTCAGCAGCATGGGGCGAAAACGGATTGCCCCAGCATCGACAACCGCTTTGGCCAGCGGTTCACCCTGACTGATGCGCAGCTCGATAAAATCGACCAGAATAATCGAATTACGCACGACAATCCCGGCTCCGGCCATAAAACCTATCATCGAGGTGGCGGAGAAAAATGCGCCGAAGCCCCAATGGGCCGGCAGAATGCCGATAAGCGAGAAGGGGATAGCGGCCATCACTGCCAGGGGGGTGATATAGCTCTTGAACCAGCCGACCATCAACATATAAATGAGGACCATCACCACGCAGAAAGCCAGGCCGAGGTCGCGGAACACCTCGAGGGTGATATGCCACTCACCGTCCCACTTCATGGCCGGTTCGTTCTCTGAAAAGGGTTGGTTCAGGTTGTAGATCCGCATATTCTGCTGTCTGCCGCCAAAATCACGACCATCGAGCTCGGCAAGTTTCTTGTTCATCTGTAGAATTGCATAGACGGGGCTTTCCACCACATCGGCCACATCACCGGCGACATAGATGACCGGTTTAAGGTTTTTGCGATAAATAGGTTGTTCGACTTTTTGTTCAGAGACCGAGACAAGCTCACGCAACGGCACCAGCTTGGCCGAGGGGTTGTGCTCTGAGCGCAGCGAAATATTGAGGATTGATGCAACTCTGGCCCGATACTCCGGGGCGAGTTCCAACACAATATTAATCGCTTCCTTGTCTGTTGGCTGATGATAGAGATCCAGGGAGTAGCCCTGCACGGCGATCTCGATAGCCCTGGTGATCTGTTTCTCGGTAATGCCGTTTAAGGCCGCTTTTTCCTTATCGACGGTAAAGACCTGCCGCCGGCGATCCGCCTCGCGATACCAGTCGATATCGACCACGCCGGTGGTTGTGGAGAAAATATTTTTGACTTCCTCGGCCAGCTTTACCCGCGCTGCATCATTGGGCCCGTAGACTTCAGCTATAAGGGTCTGCAGCACCGGTGGGCCGGGTGGGACTTCGGCCACGGCAACAGCGGCTCCGTATTTGGCGGCAATTGCCGCAAGTGGAGGTCGAACCCTTGTGGCGATATCGTGACTCTGCAGGGAACGTTCGCTTTTAGGGAGAAGGTTTACCTGGATGTCGGCCACAGTCGGGCCGCTGCGCATAAAGTAATGGCGGACCAGACCGTTGAAATTATAGGGAGACGCGGTTCCGACATAGATCTGATAATCGGTAACGGCGGAATCCTGCCTGATGGTTTCGGCCATCTCTTTTGCCACCCGGGCAGTCTGCTCGAGGGTTGACCCTTCCGGCATATTGAGGATCACCTGAAATTCACTTTTATTGTCAAACGGTAGCATTTTCACTTTCACCAGACCGAAATAGACCAAGGAACAGCTGCCAAGGAGCATGGTGACAATGGTCGCGAAAAAAACGATGCGCCAGGCTCCGTGAGCCAGCAGCGGGTCCATGATTCGGTGGTAAATCCGGGTGAACCAGTCATCAGGGGTTTCACTTTCCTCGTTAAGAGCCGACGAAGAAGCTTTATGTTTCAGAATATGGGTCGCTGCCCAGGGGGTGACGGTAAAGGCGATAATCAGGGAAAACAGCATGGCTGCCGAGGAGCCGATCGGGATGGGGCGCATATAGGGTCCCATCAAGCCGCCGACGAAGGCCATGGGCAGTATTGCGGCAATGACGGCCCAGGTCGCCAGAATGGTCGGGTTGCCTACTTCGGCTACCGCCTCGATGGCGATAGTCGACCTCGATTTACCTTTGCTGCTCGGTAAGCGCAGATGTCTTACTATATTTTCCACCACCACGATGGCATCGTCGACTAATATACCGATGGAAAAAATCAGCGCAAAAAGAGTGATCCGGTTCAAGGTGTAGCCGTAGAGATAAAAAACCAGCAGGGTGAGGGCAAGCGTTGACGGGATGGCCAGCATGACAACGATCGATTCGCGCCAGCCAAGAAAAAAAAGAATAAGCAGGGCCACGCCGAAAACGGCAATACCCATATGCAGCAGCAGCTCATTGGATTTATCCGAGGCGGTTGCGCCATAATCGCGGGTGACACTTATTTCAAGATCGGCGGGAATGAGCAGCCCTTTCAGGCTGTCAACCTTGGCCAGCACATCGTTTACCACGGAAACCGCGTTTGCCCCCGGCCTTTTGGCAATAGACAGGGTAACCGCTGCTTGTTGGCCTGCACTGTTCTTGTCTCCATACAGGACATAATCAGCCGGTTCTTCCGGACCATCGGTAATTTGAGCGACTTCGTGCAGATAAACAGGTCGATCGCCATACACCCCGACAACAATGCGGCCGATCTCTTCGGCATTTTGCATGAACGTCCCGGTCTGCAGCAGAATCTGCTGGTTGAGTGATGTCAGGTTGCCGGAATAGGATTGACTGTTGGCCGCCTGGATTATCGGGGCGAGTTCGGTCAAAGACAGATTTCTTGAGGCTAGCAGCAGTGGGTCAAAGTGGATGGTCAAGACTCTTTTTGTGCCGCCGATGAGTTTGGTCTCCGCTACTGCATGGATATTTTTAATGGCGTCGTCCACCTGGGCGGCGATTCGCCGCAGGGTATAATGATCATAGCCTTTGCCATGAAAAGTAAGGGCCATTATGGGTACATCATCGATGGAGTGCGGTTTGATGAGTGGTTGCCCGACGCTGTGCGGTATCCTGTCAAAATTGGTGGCCAGCTTCTGGTTCAGGCGTACAATGGACGTCTCCAGATTCTCACCAACGAAAAAGCGAACCACTAAAAGGCTTTGACCGGACATGGAGGTTGAGTAGATATATTCGACACCGGGCAGCTCATAGAGCAATTTTTCCATCGGAATGGTCAGCCGCTCTTCAACCTCCTTTGGCGTGGCACCGGGCATGGCGACCAGCACGTCGATCATCGGTACCTTGATCTGTGGTTCTTCCTCTCTGGGCAATAAGACGACCGCCAGAATGCCGAGAAGAAGAGACGCGATGATTCCCAGCGGTGTCAGTTTTGAGTCGATAAAGGCTCTAGCCAGACCTCCGGCAAAGCCTGCTGTATGCGTTGAAGGCGAGTTCATAAGTTACCCTGCTTGTGAAATCTGATACGAAATCTAATACTATCGGATTGTTATCGGTTGTTGATCGAGAAGGGTCAGATTGCCTTCGGTGATAACTGTTTCGTTTTCCTGCAGACCACTCAGGATCTCAACATAACCGTCATTTTTGGCGCCGGTACGCACCAGACGGAGTTGCGCCTTGTCATCATGCACCACAAACACTCTTTCCATCTGGCCGATAGATTGTACTGCTTCTGTCGGCACGGTCAAAGTTTCCGTTTTTTCCGAGGATAAAGTGATCCTGGCAAACTGTCCCGAACGTAGTCGGGGGTCCGGGGCTATACGAAGTTTTATAGGGGCGGATCTTGAAGACGGGTCGGCAATGGGTGATACTTCGGCAACAACACCTTCTATCGTCAGTTCGACGGAAGGAATATAGACCGGCAATCGATCATTTTTTTGTATGCGGAGGATCATTGCCTCGGGAATATCCGTCAGCACTTGAAGATTATTTTCCTGCTCCATATACAGCAGAGGTTTACCCGGAGTTGCCAGATCGCCGATGTTGGCAAGTTTTCTGGTAATAATCCCGGAAAAGGGTGCGGTTACACGGGAGTAATTGAGCATGGTCAAGGTTTCTTTATATGCTGCCTCGGCTATTCTGGTACTGTCACGCAGGGACTTGACCGTTTGCTGGGTTGTGGCGTTTTTCTTTAACAGGTTTTCTTCTCTGGTAAGGTTGCGCCTGGCCTGCTCGAGCTGGGCTTGAGCCTGCTGAACCTGGGCGGAGACTTCTCCTACGCTCAGCTCGACGAGGAGCTCGCCCTGCTTCACCTTTGAGCCGAGATCGACCGGAAGCGTGACAATATTGCCGGTCAACTTTGACGCAATTTCAGCCCTTTCGACTGCCTGTACCGTGCCGACCACTTCAACCTGATTACCAGCCACTCTCTTTACTACTTTGGCTACGGAAACTGTGGCTGTCGGCAGAGTTTGTGATGTTTTCTCGGACTGCAGTGTCTCTTTGTCGCAAGCCGGCAAAAAAGTGGTAAGGACTAAAATGAGGAACATGGAACCCCATTGATTGCGCTTCATTGGTATATCTCCTTTCCTTGTCTCATGGAAAATTGTTCAAGTCCGGCAGCCCTGCGAAGATTGGCAATGGCTACCTGATACCCGGCTTTCGCCGCAAGTTGTCTGGCTTGTGCGTCGGAGAGGCGCATCTCAAAATCGATCAGATCGGAAGCCAGTATGACCCCTTCGGTGAAACGGGCCCGGCTCAGCCTGGTTGCTTCCGTTGCCGCGCCAATCATTTTTTCGGTGACGCTCAGTCGTTTTTGAGCCTGTTCATAGTCTAGCTTTGCTTGTTGCATATCAAGATTGAGAGCGAGTTCAGTCTTTTTTCTGAGGCCCTGGATTTCCTGGAGTTTAAGCCTGGCTCCGGTAATTTCCGAAGAGCTCTTTTGGCCATCGAAGAGGGTATAATTCAGCCGTACCCCGGCCATCCAGGAGTCACCGGTTTCATCGAGCACCCAGCCATTGTCCACCTGGTAACTGGCAAAAGCATCGACCGATGGCATTTTGCCGCCCTGGGCTTTTTTAAACTCGGCAATCGCCGCTTGTTCCAGCGCATCAAGTCGTTTGATTGCGTGGTGGTTCTTATAATCAAATGATTCTGGTACTTTCTGTGGAGCTCCACCATCAGGATCAATTGCGACCTCTCCTTCGTTCAGTCCCAGCAGATTGAGGAAAATTCGTTTGGTGAGTTCCAGACTGTGCCTGGTGCGGATAAGGTCTTCCTCGGCACGTGATTGCTGCAGTTCCAGATTGAGCAGATCCTGCTTCAGCAGGTCACCGGCGTCATACCTTGCTTGCCCGACGCCAAAGGCAGCACTTATCGAAGCCAGCGCTTCTTTACGGACAGTGACCATTTCTTCAGCCTGAATAAGGGCCTGGAAAGTCTTCACCACCTCAAAACCAAGCCGCTGATGCACAGCATTAATATCGGTCTGGGACATGTCGATATGCGCTTGTGCTGCTTCCTGATCGGCTCGGTCTCTGCCGCCATTATATAGTCGGTAGTTTATTTGCGCCTTGAGCTGGAGGTTGTCTGTTCTGCCGGGATCGTTGAAATCGATACTGTTGTCAAAAGCACCCTGATTGAGGATATTGCCAAAGGAATACATGGGGTTGTTGGTCTGGCCGTATTCGGTGCTGACGTTGATTAAGGGATAGTCGGAGGCTTTGGCCATTGTTGCGGCCGCCATTGCCTGCTCCATGCGTTTTTGAGCAATCGTGCTGTCGGGATTGCCGGAAATGGCAAAGGCAACGGCCTGTTCCGCTGTCCAGGTACTGGGAATCTGGGGCACCGGCGGACTGTTTTCGACGGCATGACCGTTAATACAGCCAAAGCAACTTAGGCAGCAGCCAAAAGCTGTCAAAATTAAGTATCTTTTCATCGAGTTATCCGGTCTGTATAATGAGTTAAACTAGAAAATACCCATGTATTTAATCATTTAATTAATTAGACTAAATCCTTCCCTATATTTTGTCAAAGAAAAAATAGTGGTTTGTCTTGTCGAAGCTTTTCTTTTCAACATATTGAATTTATTTCAAGAGAAGTTGAGATGTGTATATGCACTGCTCTGAAATCTATCGCGTATTGGGCATTGGGTCAAGAGAATAAGATGTTAGGAGATCAGGGGGAGTTACAGATGTTGTATTCCCATCATTCGTAACTACTGTAGCAAATGAGCAGTACAGCAGCAAGTCGTGTGTATATCCTATGATGGAGGAAGATGGATGGCAGGAAAAACCTTATATGACAAATTATGGCAGTCTCATTTAGTTGAAGACCGCACGGACGGGACGTCACTTCTCTATATAGATCGACACTTACTGCATGAGGTGACTTCACCCCAGGCTTTCGAGGGATTAAAACTCGCCGGCAGAAAACTCTGGCGACCGGGCGCTAACCTGGCTACGCCCGACCACAATGTCCCGACGCTCCCGGACGAACGCAAGGATGGGATTGCCGGCATTGTTGATCCTTTCTCCAGGTTGCAGGTAGAGATTCTTAACATAAACTGTCAGGAACAGCATATTGTTGAATTTGGCATGGGAGATAAGCGTCAGGGTATCGTTCACGTGGTTGGTCCGGAACAGGGACTGACCCAGCCGGGCATGACTATCGTCTGCGGCGACTCGCACACTTCCACCCATGGCGCTCTCGGTGCCCTCGCCCAGGGAATCGGCACTTCGGAGGTTGAACATGTGCTTACCACCCAGTGCCTGATCCAGAAAAAGATGAAGAATATGCTGGTGCAGGTAGACGGTGTACTGGGACCGGGAGTTACAGCCAAGGACTTGGTTCTTTATGTGATTGGCAGGATCGGCACCGCTGGCGGTACGGGATATACCATTGAATTTGGTGGTGCGGCTATCCGGGCATTGTCCATTGCCGGTCGGATGACAGTCTGCAATATGGCGATAGAAGCCGGAGCCCGTGCAGGGCTGGTGGCAGTGGACGAGAAAACGGTTGATTTCCTGCGTGGGCGTCCTTTTGCACCCCAAGGGGTGATGTGGCAGCAGGCGGAAAAATATTGGCTGTCTCTCAAGTCAGACAGTGATGCACTCTTCGATAAGCAGGTGAAAATCGATGCAGCCACAATTGAACCGCAGGTCACCTGGGGAACCTCGCCGGAGATGGTGGTCGGAATAACCGGTCGGGTGCCGAGCTGCAAGGATGCCAAAAACGAAACAGCCCGCGAGTCTCTCAATCTGGCGCTTAAATATATGGGTCTGAGAGAAGACCAGCCAATCACTGAAATTATGCTTGACAGGGTTTTCATCGGTTCCTGCACCAACTCGCGGATTGAGGATTTGCGGGCGGCAGCAACAGTTGTGCAGGGAAAAAAAGTGGCCGGGTCAATCAAGCAGGCTTTGGTTGTTCCCGGTTCGGGTCTGGTTAAAGAGCAGGCGGAGCAGGAAGGACTTGCCAAAATTTTCATTGATGCTGGTTTCGAATGGCGGGAACCGGGGTGCTCTATGTGCCTGGCGATGAACAATGATAAGCTTGGCGAAGGGGAACATTGTGCCTCTACCTCCAACAGAAACTTTGAGGGCAGGCAGGGTTTTGGTGGACGTACTCATCTGGTCAGCCCAGTGATGGCGGCCGCTGCGGCAATTGCCGGACATTTTGTCGACATTCGTCAATGGAGTTAAAGTAATGCAACCATTTACCATACATAGCGGAATTGTCGCACCGTTGGACAGAGCCAATATTGATACCGATCTGATCATCCCGAAGCAGTTTCTGAAATCGGTCAAAAGAACCGGGTTCGGGCCAAATTTGTTTGATCCTCTCAGATATCTGAATGAGGGGCAGCCGGGAATGGATAATGATTTGCGGCCGGTAAATCCGGAATTTGTCCTCAACAGGGAAAAATATCGTAATGCCTCAATTCTTCTAACCAGGGAAAATTTTGGTTGCGGCTCCAGCAGGGAACATGCTCCCTGGGCTCTGCTTGACTTTGGCTTTCGGGTGCTTCTGGCGCCGAGTTTTGCCGACATCTTCTATAACAACTGTTTCAAAAACGGAATCCTGCCGATAGTACTGGCAGAAGATGTTATCGATTCTCTGTTTGCAACAGCTCAAACCGGCAAATCGTGTCAATTGACTGTTGATTTGGCGCAGCAGCAGATTACCCTGCCGACAGGAGACACACTGGCGTTTGATATTGATATGTTTCGTAGAAAGTGTCTGTTGGATGGATTTGATGATATCGCCCTGACACTGGAGAAAGCAACTCTTATAAGGGCCTATGAAGTGCAGCGCCGGAAGCAATGTCCGTGGCTGTTTGCCGATCTCTTATGAACGGCGGAACAGGTTTGGTTGTGTCAGTCGTCAGGGCTTTCAGGCTTTTTTCGAGAGCCTTAATATCGACGGGTTTGGCCAGGTAACTATTCATTCCCGCTTCCAGGCATTTCTCTTTATCCCCGGCCATAGCATAGGCTGTCAGGGCGATGATGGGTATATTGCGTACATGCCGGTAGGTTTCTGAACTGCGGATTATTTTGGTGGTTTCCAGGCCGTCGAGTTCCGGCATTTGCACGTCCATCAACACAATGTCGAAATGGTTGGTTTTCAGCAGTTCAAGGGCTGAATGGCCGTCGTCGGCGATGGTTGTTCGGTGGCCCAGTTTGGTCAGAATTGCCTGAAGGATCTGCTGATTGATCTGCTCGTCTTCCACAATCAGAGTAGCCAGGCGACGATTTGGGCTGGTCAGAATAGGAGTCGGCAGCACCTTTTCCGGTGCCGGCTTGATTTCTCCTATCCCGACCACGATCGTAAAGGTGACTGTCGTGCCCTGTGCATTGTTTCTTCTAATCTGTACCGTACCTTCCATCTGGCTGACCAGCTGTTTGACGATACTGAGGCCAAGACCCGTTCCCTTAATTTTTTTCTGTCTCGATGATTCTATCTGGGTAAAAGGCTCGAACAGCTTATCGCCAATATCTTCGGGAATGCCGATGCCCGTGTCGGCGATCGTACATTCAAGCTGTATCCGGTTGTTGCCTGTTTTGTCTAGTGGCTTGATCTCGATAAGTATTTCACCCTGTTCTGTGAATTTTACCGCATTTCCCACCAGATTATAGAGAATCTGGCGTAGTCGTACATGGTCCGCCACGAGAGTGCTGGGAACTTCCGGAGCTATTGAACATAAGAGATTAACTTTTTGTGGGTTTATTGCGGTCTTAAATGAGATAAGCAAGGGTTTGACGATTTCCCTGATCTGGAATTCTTCAGGGGTCATCTGCAGTTTTCCCGCCTCAATTTTTGAATAGTCGAGGATATCGTTGATTATGGTCAGCAGGCTTTCTCCGGAAGCCATTGCCGTTTCGACATACTCCGACTGCTCATCATCAAGGGGAGTCAAAGTCATCAGCTGCAGCATGCCCAGAACACCGTTCATGGGAGTCCTGACCTCATGACTCATGTTGGCCAGAAATTCCGATTTCGCTTTATTTGCAGCAAACGCCTGTTCTTTCGCAGTCTCAAGTTCCAGCATTATTTTCTTTCTTGAAGAAATATCCCGAGTAACTCCAATGATGCCGGTGAAATGTTTTGAGCTGTCCGGCAGGGGAGAAGCAATGCTTTCAACCCATATCGTCTCGCCGTTGGCATTTTTCATCGCCGATTCCCAGTGCAGTGATCTATCTCGCAATAAAACGAGCAACTGGAAATGATTTTTGGTGAAAGGCGATGAGGCTATGATATCCCGATGAATCGTTGTAATAGATTTGTTTTGTTCAAAACCGGTCAGGTGGCTAAATGAAGGGCTGACATGTCGGGGGATAAGCTGGGCATCGGTGGTCCAGATCACATCATGGACATTATCAGCCAGCAAACGATACAGGTGCTCACTCTTTCGCAGTGCTTCTTCGGCGTATTTTCTCTCGGTAATATCTCTGGCAATGGCCATGTAAAAGTCTTTCCCGTCGATGGTGAGACGGAGGGCGCTGACTTCGACCGGGAGTTTTGTGCCGTCTTTTTTGATGTAGGTCGTCTGATAGGTGGCGTTGCCTTCTTTGGCAAGTCGGGCTTCTAATTGGCTATTAGATAGAAACTCCTTGTCGTGGCTGATATCAAAAGGAGTCATTTGCAGTAATTCTTGACGGGTATAACCGAGCCGCTTGCAGGCAACGTTATTTACATCGGAAAAGTAACCGTAATCAGAACTTTTTTGATCAAGCGAGATGACAAACATCGCATCATTGGCATAATTGAAAAGTTTGCGGTATTTGTTTCTGCTCTGCTCCAGTTTTTCCTTTTGTTCTCCGCAAAGAGAGAGATCAGCCGCGCTGGTCAGGACGGTACCGGTCTGCCGGGCGATAACTGCCTCGAGTTTGGCCATACGTTCTTGCGCCTGCATGAGTTCAGACTGGAGTTCTGCAATGCGTTTTGAGGACATGATCAGCCGTACTCTTTATTTTAGGGCGATTAATACACCGGATATGAATATTAGATGATGGTACCGTATTTCTCTGTTGAGAGTCAAATCGAAAAAGAAATCACAACTCAGGTGAAAGTACCTCCGACAAGAAATTTCAAACATCGACTCCAGGGAAGAGTTTTTATGACATCATTAATGGAGATGTTCCAGGCCCGGGGCGGGAAAATGACCGCATAGATCTTTTGCTTCCTCGGCAATACTGGTCAGGAGCTTTTCATTTTCCGGTTCGGAAATAACCTTTTCGATAAGGGTGCTCACTAATATCATCTCCTTCTCTTTGAAGCCGCGCGAAGTGACTGCCGGAGTACCAATGCGTATCCCGCTGGGATCAAATGGTTTGCGTTTGTCGAAAGGCACCGCATTGTAATTGACGACCAAGCCTGCCCTGTCCAGGGCTTTTGCTGCAATTTTTCCGGAAATGTTTTTATTCGTCAGGTCGACCAGCATGAGGTGGTTATCCGTGCCGTTGGTGATCAGGTTAAAACCTTTGGCCATAAGAGATTCTGCCAGGGTTTTGGCGTTTTTTATGACCTGGAACGCATATTCTTTAAAGGAATCGGACGCAGCTTCTTTCAGGGCAACAGCAATAGCTGCCGTGGTATTGTCGTGGGGCCCACCCTGCACCCCTGGAAAAACGGCTTTATCTATCGCCTGGGCATGTTTTTCTTTACAGAGGATCATTGCGCCTCTTGGCCCTCTGAGAGATTTATGGGTTGTTGTCGTGACCACATCGGCATAAGGGATTGGTGACGGATGGACCCCCCCGGCAACAAGGCCGGCAAAATGGGCCATGTCCACCATGAGAATGGCGTTTACTTCGTCGGCTATTTCCCTGAACCTCTTAAAATCGAGTATTCGTGGATAGGCAGAATGACCGGCAATAATAATTTTTGGTCGTACAGCTAAGGCCTTCAAACGGATGGTATCGTAATTGAGTAATCCAGTTGCAGCATCAAGTTCGTAGGATTGTGCGTCAAAGTAGCGTCCGGAAATGCTTACTTTGGCGCCATGGGTCAGATGACCGCCATGAGGCAGGGCCATGCCGAGGATGGTGTCTCCAGGGTTGAGGAAGGCAAGGTAGGTGGCAATATTGGCAGGGGATCCTGAATAGGGCTGGACGTTAGCATGCTCCGCGCCGAATAAGTCCATTGCCCGACTGATTGCCAGTTGTTCGACTTGATCTATGATCTGTTGACCTTCGTAATACCGTTTGCCGGCATAGCCTTCGGAATATTTATTGGTAAGAATAGATCCGGTAGTTTCAAGAACTGCCCGGGAAACATAGTTTTCTGAGGCTATGAGTCGAATCTTGTCGGTTTGACGCCGTTCTTCCTGCTTGATCAGCCTGTAGATTTCCGGATCTAGGTCCTTAACACTTTCCATTTTTTCTCCTTGCGGCTCAGCTGTCATTAAGCCATTGCGTACCATCATTGCCGGAATAGTTATGCGTCTCTGGCATCAGTGAGGCAACAACTATAATAAAATCAAAAGTAATTGAACAGAAGAAAGTGGTATAGAGTGAAAAAGACGGAAAAGCTTCCTGACGCCATGCAGAATGAGGGAAATGAGGCGGAAAAGCCGGTTTATGGCAGTTCAGGAAAGTCAGTGATCACGGCAGTAGCCCCCATGGCAAAAAGTTCCTGCTGCCGTTTGGTGGAATTGACTGTATAGACATTGACTCCCAATCCGGCGGCACGAAGTTTTTTGATAAGGGATACATCGGTGATATCGTCGGACGGATGATAGGCAGCGACTCCCAGGGATTTTAAATATTCGACAAGATTTTTCGGATGAGAGCGGTGTTGGAGGGCAGCTGTTGATATTGATGGGGCAATATCTTTGGCTATGACAAGATAGTCGTGGTTGAAAGATGAAATAAGAACTCTTTCTGCACAGTATGTTCTGCCTATCACATCCAGAACATATTCTGTCACCTGTTTATTTTGCGGTTTGCCGCGATGGTCTTTGATTTCAATATTAATTGGCATCTTCCGTAACGCTGGATGACGCAGCACTTCCTCGAGGGTCATCACTGTCTGATGTCTCTCTGATAAGAGTTGTTTTGGAGTTTTCTGGAGCGTACCAAATGGATCAGTATTGAAAAACCACGAGCTGATATCAAGTGTTTTTAGCTGGCTGAGTGTCCAATCACAGATATTCAGGGATTGCAACCCGAGATATGGGCATTGCTCTTTTGCATTGCTTGTCCTGTCCAGGGTTGAATCATGAAAGACCACAGGAACAAAGTCTTTGCTCATCTGGATATCTAATTCAATGAAGTGACAACGCCCGACACTTGCCTTAAATGCAGATAATGTATTTTCCGGGTGATATGCCCGGAACCCTCTGTGGGCGGCAATAAGACGAAATGTGTGGAAATTATCAAAAAAAGTCATGGCCTCTGTTTTTCCGTTTAATTGTGGAAGATCCGTCGTTGTTTCTCTGATTTGTTGGATATTCTGTTATCGGTATTGTTCTTTTCAGCTGTTGTCAATTGCCATAATATAGAATGCATAACACATTGTTGCAACATTTATGGTTTATTTTT
The DNA here is from genome assembly GCA_963804605.1 of uncultured delta proteobacterium. Classification (GTDB taxonomy): domain Bacteria; phylum Desulfobacterota; class Desulfobulbia; order Desulfobulbales; family Desulfocapsaceae; genus Desulforhopalus_A. Next base: position 4,676 of record CAWDRB010000015.1, on the reverse strand, counting down.
GTCGGCAATTTGCAGGCATAATTTTGAGCGGCGGAAAAATCGCCGGCGGATTTACGAAAAAATGATGTATTTTAGACTTGTTATATGAAGTCAGCCTTGCAATTTTTATTCAAGCTGAGTTACAATGAGATTCGTACAGTGAGTTGGAAGTAGATTTTTAGACTTAATTTTCAAAGCATGGAAGGTACCGATTACATTATGAAGTTTCCAGATACCCCTTTTTTAAATTTGCCGCTCGTATTGCTTCTTCTGCTGGTTGTTGCAACAAACTGCATAATGTCCACCGATGCACGGGCTGCAAAGAAGGATAAGTACGATATAATTTACCTTATGAATAAGGATCTGGAGAGGGTTCTCGATTATAAAGCCGAGTTGGAGACGGTCTTTGATGAAAAGGTCGTTCAAAAAATGAAGGTAGTGGGGCGAGGCAACGAGTACGCCTTAATCTATGACGGCAACGATTCTGCCGGAACCGTTACCCGTACCCTTATAAAACACGCAGAGCTGTTAAATAAGGCTGGTTTTGATGAACCATATGCAACCAAGGAGCAGAATTTTCACAGTCTTTACAACGTCTCGTATGGAATGGGTCCGAATCAGGAACCGCTGCAAAAGAAATACGAACAGATTTATGGTTGTCTGGGAGAGGATGTGAAAAACAATCTCTTCATTGAAAAGACCGACTATGGAAATTTCGCTCTGATTTATCGTAACCGTGGAGACAAGGCTTCAACGACCGAGATTGCCAAAAAACACGCCAGAATATTGCGAGCAAAGAAGATAAAAACTTCCATTACTCCAGAAAATAACAATATGGTGGTATATGGTGAATCCAGTCTGATTGATGATGTCGGTCCGAATAAACCTCTGGTTTGTGCTCTTCCTGTGGTTGATAGTAAGAAGATCATCCCGGGGAAAATTGTTGCCACCCCAAAAGTAATAAAAACCCTGACATCGAAGACGCCGGTTGTGGTAGCGTCGAATTTTTCGAGATTCGAAAAGACTGTTCAACAATATATCGATACTCTGCGAAAAGAAGGGAGGATAGCCAACGATGAATCCACTGGTTGGATGGTTTATGATCTGGAAAAGAATCAAAGTGTCATAGATATCAATGCTGATCAGGAATTTCAGGCAGCGAGTATGATTAAACCCTTCGTAGCACTGGCGTACTTTCATCAGGTCAATGCCGGAAAACTAAAATATGGCGGACAAAGCCGTAAAAAAATGGAAGCCATGATCCAGCGGAGCAATAATTCAGCGACCAACTGGGTGATGCGACAGGCAGGTGGACCGGCACAATGTGATGCTATTCTGAAAAAATATTATGGGAAAATTTTCAAAAAGACTGAAATTAGAGAATATATCCCTGCGGGAGGACGGACCTACCTTAACAGTGCACCTCCATCTGATTATGTCCGTTTTTTGACCGCGCTATGGAATAGTGATTTGCCGCAGGGCAAAGAGATTCGGCGCCTGATGGCTTTACCGGGACGGGATCGCCTGTATCACGGAACATCTCTCCCCAAAGGAACGCTGGTATATAATAAAACCGGATCTACAGCCCACCTCATCGGCGATATGGGGATACTTGTACCAAGAACTGAGAAGGGTGGTCAATTCCCTTATGCGATTGTCGGTATCATCGAAAGACGTTCGAAGGCACGTAATTATGGACAATGGGCGAATTCACGCAGTCGGGTCATTAGAGAGGTCTCAACGTTGGTTTATGAAGAGCTGAAAAAAGAGCACCATTTGCTCTGATAGTGGTGGTGGCTTCTTGGTAAATTTTGGAGCCTGCCGGCAACTGCATCGATGGTGTTGCGCGGGTGTTCTTGTTATCTTCTTCTATTGTCTGCAGTGCATCCCGTTTCCCGGGAGAGGCACTTTCGCACAGTATTTCTAGAGCTTTAATACATCTTTCGTTTCCCAAAATTTGATCCAATGACATTGAAACTATTCTCAACAATGAATAGAGCATGTGGGTCTACAGCAAACACTTTTTCTTCCAGACGTTTTAGCTGAAGATTGTTGGTTATGGTCATCAACATTTTTTTGTGTTGGCCAGAATAGGCCCCTTTTGCCTCAATGAGGGTTACACCCTGATGCATTTCATGGGTGATCTTATCAACAAGGTTTTCGTGGTCATTACTCAAAATGTAGACGATCTTTCTCTGGTTGAACAACGAGAGCACGTGATCTACGGTAATTGAGGAAATAAAAGTCAGGATAATCGAGGCAATAACGATATCCGGCTGGTACTGACTGAAAACGAAGGTGAAGAGGGCAACATTGTACAGCATAAAGAACTTGCCCACGCCAAAATTGAATTTCTGGTTGAGGATGATGGCAACAATATCCAACCCGCCCCCTGAACCCCTTGAGCGGAGATTGATTCCCGCACCTGCTCCGCATATCGCTCCTCCCGCTATTGCTGCATACATTTGATCTTGAATCGCGAAATCCAGAGTTAAAGTTTCCGCAAAAATCGTCAAGGCGATCACTCCATAGACGCTGTAGAAAAAGAACCGTCGGCTCAGAAAAATCCAGCCGAGGATAAACAGCGGAACGTTCAAAAGGAGATACCAGATAGCCGGAGAAAGAAGGTTTGTTTTATAGTAGATGAGCAGTGCTGTACCGTAAATTCCCCCGATGATAAACTTATGATGGACCAGGATGGCCTCGGCCCCTATTGCATAGACCAGTGCGCCCAGGGTAAGCAAAAACAGGTCCCAGAAGATAGCAATAGTAGGATTCTTTGAATTCATGGTGTTTTCCTTGATGAGCTCAGATTTTCATAGGTTTTGGTCCTGTTTTGTGCCGCTATAGTTACAGTCGGACTACTAAGTGTCAAGCCGTTGTTACAGGAAGTGATGATTTTAAAAAAGATGGTGCTATATTATGGTAGTGTAAACCAAAAGAAATCGAAGGCTTGGTGGACAGGATTAATTTACAAAAAATACAATTTCAAGATGGCAACGACGCTATCAATCTGGAGAGATGCATGAAAGTAATAATGGATGTGTGCTTAATACCCATGGGAGTAGGAGTCTCTGTCTCGGATTATGTGGTTGAATGTCACAAAATTTTCAAAAAAGCTGGTTTAACAACACAATTACATGCCTATGGGACCAATGTTGAGGGAGATTGGGATGTGGTTATGGCCGCAGTAAAAGCCTGTCATGAAAAAGTGCATGAGATGGGCGCACCACGCATCACCACTACATTAAAACTGGGAACCAGGATAGATCGATCGCAGACTATGGAAGATAAGGTCTCGAGCGTACTCAATAAAATGGTGTAATACTGTCGGCTTTCCTGTCGTTTACCGAGATTAAATATTTGCCGCCTGAAGATGATGATGAAGCTTTTTAAAAGCCGATTGTTCAAGTTGGTATATGCTTCCTCTCGTTACCCCATATATTCGGCTGATGGCAATAACCGATTGTTCCTGGTTGTGATATGGCGGGAAGCCATATCTGCGCTTGATGATATCACCGCATTTATCTGACAGCAGAATTTCAATGGCTTGCAGTAATTGTTCATAAAGCTCCTGTGATTCAAGGTCTCTTGCAAGTTTTGAGAAATCTGCGGCAGATTCATAAGAAGATATGGATACATCCTCTGGGAGATGATCCCCACCGCTAGTCGTTGCCAGTTCAATTTGGGATAGAAATTTATTGATATCTGCCGTCTCTTTATTTTTAGCGGCTCTGCTGTATTGTTCAACGGTATTGGTGGAGAGTCTGATCAGGCGACCGTCTAAAGATTGGCGTTGAATCTCTTTGAATACCCAGTTCGCAGCATAGGTAGAAAAACGAATGCCAGATGATTGATGATACCGATATGCAGCTCGAGCGATACCGATACTGCCGATTTGGACAGCATCCTCGAAGGTGACGGATTCTTTGTAGATATCATTGATTCTGGCCGCAAGTTTTTTCACCAGGCCAGTTGTCAGCAGGATGTAGATGTTTCTAACGGTATTGAGTTTCTCGACAATCGCCTGCAATTCGATAAATTGGTGATCTTTTAGATCACCGTTTGTAGCATGGCTGAGAATACGATTCCAAACCCGTGCAAGAATAAGATGCTGGAAGGTCTTGGCCAAAGTGAGCGATCCTCTAGGTCTGCTGGTGCTGAAGAAGTGCAGTGCCTGCTGCCGTTCTTCCTCAGAAGAAACTGAATTGGCAGTCCCGAAAAATATCTTCCTGTTTTGAAACAGATAGATATTTTGAATGATCGATAATGCTGCCTGTCTGAATATGCGTGAGTTGAAGACGAGTTCCGTAAATTGGTGACGGAGGAGGAGCATTTCAGTTGCCAGTTCTTTTTCATCCGCAACTGTGAGGTGAAGGCAGCTTTTTGGTAAAGCATGACGGGCGGCCGGGAGTCCACTTTCTTGTTGTAAAACTTTCTCCTCAAGGGACGGACTGAGGGCGAGATCCTGGACTCGCGCAGTAAAGGGGATTCCCGATGGAGTGATCGCTAGGAGATCGATGACCTCTGGTGAAGCTTTTTGAATACCGGGCTTTTTCTGTTGCTTATTTGGAGCAGGCATGGCCAATTTGTGAACCTTCTGGTAAATGATTGCATATCAAAAAGGATATCACAAATTACTTCTAATATTAAAGAATTTCCCAAGATCAACTGATTTTAACCCAATGTTCCCAAAC
>CAWDRB010000014.1:0-18512 GCA_963804605.1 uncultured delta proteobacterium | reverse complement strand
AAAACGGAAGAAGCGCGATTAGTATTTACCTGGCGGAGACAATTGAATACGCACAGGTAAGACAGGAGAACCAATGAATACGACAGCCCAACTGGACCAGGAATCTCACGGTAAACTCGGTACTTTTGCCGGAGTTTTTACGCCAAGCATCCTGACTATCCTCGGCATCATCGATGTCTGGTGGAACAATGATGCCAGCAGCAGACTCATGCTGCTTTTCGCCTATCTGACGACCCGCAGTGCTCTCTGGACCAAAGCAACTATCCGCCTGTTGGCCGTCGGCGATTCTACCGATCTGAGCGAAAAAATAGCGCTTGTCGAACAGCAGCTCGATGACGCAAGGATCGCGGCAACCCCGCTGCTCGTTGTCGATATGCGGCCGGAAACGGTGATTGGCCAATCAGGTGCACCGATCTGGTCTTTCTGCCGTTTCGGATCAGGCAGTCGATGCTGACCGCCATAGAGGAAAAACTGGCATCGCTTGCAAAAACGGACGGGGAAACGGTCGATACAAGACTACACAAGGAGCTGGCCGAAATTGCCGCAGAGATTGGGAAATCCACGCGCAAGCTGGCTCGGGAGCAGGCAAAAGTCGATGATGCAGCCAATTTCCTCAAGCAACTTACCGATAAAAGCCCGACAAATGACTGAAAAATTAAGGCATATGAAGAAATTACCCTCCTGATTCTGGTAAAAAAACTGCCAGTGCCTATCGTTGTTGCAATCGAAAAACCTCAATACAGAAAAGGCGTACTATGCAGGCACCTAAATTTGGCACCGTACTTGGCCTGGCACCTGGCGGTGTGCCGGTATATTCCTCAGACTATGCCACAGCCGATGCCAATGAATTTCCCAATCGCCAGGCATACCGATCGTTTGTCGACGGCATCTTTATGGGCTATAAATGGCAGTGTGTCGAGTTCGTCAGGCGCTGGCTCTACATCAATAAGCAATATGTCTTTGACGATATCCCCATGGCCTATGATATCTTCCGGCTGCGCACCGTCAAAAAACTCAGCGACAACACCCTGCTTCCCCTGTATTCCTTTAAAAATGGATCGCGCCGCCGACCGGAGCCGGGCTGCCTGTTAATCTGGGAGCCGGTTGGCGAATTTGCCATCACCGGGCATGTGGCGATCGTCACCGAAGTCCATGACGAGTACCTGCGCTTTGCCGACCAGAATGACGAAAACCAGGTCTGGCCCGAAGGGCAGGACTATTCCCGGCAGCTTAAGGCAACACTCACCGAAGATGGAAGGTATCGCATTGAAGCCGAACCGAACAATGTGTCCATCCTTGGTTGGGTGATACAGACCGACGACCCCACGGATGCGGAAGAAATCAATGAACTCGATAAGAAAATTTTTCGGCCGCTCATGGACTCCGTGCCGGATAACGGACAAGCCGATGCTGCCTGGATAGATACCAGTGACCCCGCCGGTGCCGCCTATGCAGCAAGTTCCGGGCATACGCTGGTGAGCCATGCCGGTAACGCTCATAAATACTTTTGTCTGTCGGAAACGGCGTATAGCGAGCTGCAGCGGGCCACCAATGAACTGCACCATTTTTTTATGCGGGCAACGGAATATGTCTTAAAAGATGACCAATTACTGCAGCATTTCAATATCCCGACCACCCTCTGGCCCCGAATCCGCAGTTCATGGAATAACCGAAAAAATTCCATGATCACCGGTCGGTTCGATTTCAGCATCTCGGAAAACGGCCTCAAGGTATATGAATACAACGCCGACTCCGCCTCGTGTTATTTTGAAGCGGCCCGCCTGCAAACTGAGTGGGCAAATCATTTCGGATGCACCATTGGCAGCAGTCCCGGCGAAAAACTCTTTGCCTCTCTGGTCCAGGCCTGGAAAGCGCGGGATATTAAAGATATTCTACACATAATGCAGGATTTTGATGACGAGGAAACCTACCATGCCCTGTTTATGAAATCGGCTATGGAAGAGGCAGGAATTGTCGTAAAAATTTTGCATGGAGTAGCGGATCTTCACTGGCGCAACGAGAGTATTGTTGATGCTGACAACATTCCCATAAAAAGGGTGTGGAAGACTTGGGCCTGGGAGACCGCACTGGACCAGATTAGACACGAGATGGAAGATCACCAACCGGCGAAAAACGCGGTGGAGGCATCATCTCCTCCTCGCCTGGTTGATGTATTGCTGCGTCCTGACGTTATGGTTAATGAGCCTCTCTGGACAGTGATTCCAAGCAACAAAGCGATCCTGCCGGTGATATGGACGCTCTTCCCAGATCATCCCTACCTGCTCAACTCGCAATTCGAACTGACAGAAAGTCTGCTGCAAAGCGGCTATGTCGAGAAACCGATCGTCGGTCGCAGCGGCGAAAATATCATCATCACCCACACCGATGATATTATTGACAGTACTGAGGGCCGTTTTGGCAATCGCCAACGGATATTCCAGAGCTTATTTCGTCTTCCGCAGATAGATTCGATGAATGTACAGGTCTGTTCGTTTGCAGTTGCCGGTTCATTTGCCGGAGCCTGTGTGCGAGTCGATCCCTCGCTGGTCATACGAGGCGGCAGCGATGTTATGCCGCTGCGTATCGTCGCCGATGACGAATATCGACGCATGAAACAGGAACAGGAGGACAGCCGGTAGGCTGTCCTCCTGTTCCTGTTAATCGATAAAAATCTTATGCAGCGATGGCAATAATTCGCTTTCCATCTCGGCCAGATAGTCCGACCAATGTTCACCAAAACGATAGAAGGCCATAGACGCCAGTTTCTTGGTGACAATGGCGTTGCGGTAGGGTTGCAACTGCCCCGCATTAAGAATTGCCATGATCGGCTTTTTACCCAGCTTTTCACGGAGCACTGCCGGGATGTAGTGGTCCATCACCTGCCAGACCAGTTTTTCGTCGGCCAGGATCTCGGGGAGCTTCAGTTCCAGCTCATCCTGCAGCGCAAAAATTTCCTCACTGGTTATCTCCGACAGCTCAAAAAGCGGCACCGCAGGATCGGCATCATATAAACGGAGCAGCAGACTCGTTTCCAGGCGGGCATAGCGATCAACCATCTGGAGGATATCCCTGGTCAGGGCCCAGCGGGTCGCGCTGTCATTGAGCAGTTTAGCCTCATAGTCCTCCTGCAGCAGAAAGGCGGTGAGGACTTCGGCAATCGAGCTGCTGAAAACGCCGCCTTTATTGGCAGTAGAGTCCTTGATCTGTTTAATGTTCGTCTGGGTGGCGATATAGCGTCTGGCCGCATCGTCAAAGAAGACATTGGCCCCCTCGACAATAAACTGCAGCTCGCCAAAGAGCTCGAGAAAGCGGCGGATATTACCCTGATTGATGGTATCCTTAAAGCCGCCGCAGGGGATAAATGCCTTGATACCGGCCTCGCTGATATATTTGCGGTTTGCCGGACTGCTGAGAAAATTGCGGTGGAACAGGGCCCCATCTTCGACCATGGTCCCATCCGGCAGGGTGACATTGGTGGCACTGATCGGCACCATAAAGCCTTTTGCACTCAGCTTATTCACCGGAAACTGCAGGGAATTGGCCCGTGGTGAGGAGTTGCGCATAAAGGCCAGTTTCATCAGCTCTTTTTTATCGAGCCCCTCTGGATCAAAGAGGACGGAACCACCGTCAACAATCAGGCAGATTCTGCCCTTATAACATTGCATCTGATTGGCGCCGAGGTCGCCATCCGGCCCGCCGGTAATCATCAGGTTCAGCTCTTCTTCCTTGGCATGGTAATGGTCGATCAAGGTCCTGAAGGTGCCCATGATCGAGGTCGTGGTCATGCCGGAGACGGCGATGTTGCCGCCAACTTCGGCGTAGATTTTTTCCATGTCGCCCGTCAAAACAACGGAACGGCCATCAACCTGCAGTTCAACGCCTTGTTCTTGTTGATCATAGAGGCCGAAGGTCTCGCCACTTTGCAGCAAGCCATAGGTGTCGTGGGGAATACCAAAACTTTTACCGGTCGTGATCGTCCGCCAGTACTGATACCCCCTGTTCCGGGCGTGGTAGGCGACATCGTCCATCAGCGGCGCGGTGCCTTCATCCGGCCCGAAAAATACCATCTCCGCTTTGCCGTAGTAGTCGACAATGGAGTTGTCCGGCAGCATCAAATCCATAATGCCTTCGGTGTAGTCATTCAAGGCCTCTTTTTTATAGCCGGCATATTGCGGCAGCGGGATAACCACGCCCTTGGAGCCGCTTTCACAGATATCTTTGTGCTTTAACCGCTGGGCTTTAGGACCGAGCGCATAGTTGAGCAGCACGGCGTTGTCCAGTTCACTGTCATGGTTGGAGCGGGACACCCGGATCAGCCGCAGCCCGCCGCGAGCTATATCCGCCGCCCGCAGATGGGTACCGCAGGAATAATGGCCGTTGACAAAAAAGACCCCGAAGACAAACCTGCTGAACACCAGGGGATCAAGAATACTATTGTCGAAGCGAAAGGAAAACGATCGTTTTTCCGGCTTATAAAAGTTGGTTTTCAGGGTGCAGGTGATGATCTTGAACATGAACTTGAAAATCTCATAGCCCAATGGATAATCGATAAACCTGGCGGCAATGATTTTCTCGAATTCCTGTAATTTATGCTGCAGTTCCTGTTCGGAAATCCCTCCTCCCCCTTTGATCTGTACGGGGGCAAAGCGCTGCTTAAAAAGGGCATGGAGAAATTTAATGAGATCGGGATAGCGGGTTACCGTTTCCATTATGACCGGAGCCGCGTAGGTCGACTTATTCGAGCTCTGGATCCGTTTGGCAAACGATTCCCGTTGGTCCTTGCTGGCCAGGCTGTCGAGAATTTCCCGATCAGTGACGTTCTCGCTCTCTTTAAAAATGAATAAATGGGTAAAGTCGATGGCGTTGCCGGCAAAGAGCATTTCCTGAAAGCTAATCCGGTCGTCCAGGTACAGCTCCTTGATGTCACTCACTGAAAAAGAGAGATAGGAACGCAGGTCGGTCACCACCCCATCTTCCTGATTTCTGGTCAGTTCCCCATTGACATACAGCGTGCAGATCGACGACGGAACCGACGACTGCCCCAAATAAGGTTCCCAGTAGGCGCGCACCAGAGTCAAGTCGTGGTCGGCGAGAATTTTGCGCAGTACCGGGATCTGCGGCGACTCAAAATCAGAGTTGAACATCAACCGTGTCTCACCCGTCTCGGGAAGATTGAACACGGCAATAAGGGGTATGGTCGATTCCTCGCACTCTTTTAAGACCTTTTCATAACGTCTTCGGGTCGGCTCGGGGGTTGCCGAATAATCCCCGGCCAGGGTAAACAGAAAGCGGGAGTCTTTGAAGGTCTCCCGCGGATAATCGTTGACAGTTTCCGGCCGAATAATATAGGTATAATACCTGCTGGCCGGGCTGTAATAATATTCGCGGCGATGCCCGGCTATCAGCCCCTCCAGCACCGCTTCCATATTATCGCGGGTCTCTTCGGTGGCAATCCTGACCCGCTGGGCAACACTCGCCTGGGTGGCGTCAAAGTCGATCTGGGCGACCCGGCCATAGAGAATCACCTTGCCGTCAACTACCTTGATGGAAGTGGCGATCGACTCAAGAAGATGTGCCAGCGCGGCTTTACGGATATTTTCAAAAAAATAGCGGGGCAGGCCGATATCTTTTAACAGAATCCCTGCGGCCATATTGATGCAATTGGCGGTGAGCAGGCCCTCCGAGGAAAGGTCGATGACCGCCTCGTACAGAACCCGTGGATCAAGGCCGACACTCTCGGCTTTGGCAATGATGTCTTCACCTCTGGTTATCGAAGAATAGCTGCTGGGAAAAGTATCCATAACGTTTCTCGTCCGCCTCTGTCTCTTAGTAAAGGATTCCAAATAAAAAAACTCCCTGATGGCAAAAAGCCACCAGGGAGCTATAAAAAACCATTAAATCACTGCCAGCTATATTGGGCGCCCAGCACTAGGCCAAGATCAAAGGCCCGGTTGTTCAAAGTAACAAAATCCTTGGGTACCCGGTCGGCCACTGCCTGCATGACCGATTTTGGTTTGATCACCTCGGTGATGCCGATCAATGCCCCGAGCACGCAGATGTTGAAGACCACCGGCTTGCCGATTTTCTCCATGACGCTGTCATACATCGGCAGCTCGACCTGCTTGGCATCGACCTTGCGGATTATCTGCACATAGCGGCTGTCGGTCAAGAGGATGCCGCCGGGCCGGATGATCGAGGAATAGCTGTTATAGGCGTCCTGGGTCAAACAGACCAGGATATTGGGCTGGGTCACCTCCGGAAAATCGATCTCATTGTCGGAGATGATGATATCGCTTCTGGTCGAACCACCCCGGGCCGCGGCCCCATAGCTCTGGGACTGGGTGGCATTCATCCCCTCGTAGATAACCGCCGCCTCGGCCAGGATGATGGCCGCCGTGATCACTCCCTGGCCGCCGGAGCCGGAAAATACCAGTCGTACTCTGTTCATACTGCCTTCTCCTTTGTTGCATAGGCGATTATCTTGTCGTACTCCGCGCAGTATTCCGGCCTCTCTTTTTCGACAAAGATGCCGCGGGGAATAAGATTGGGATTTTCTTCCAGGGCTTTTGCGCCGAGCATTCGCGGTATTGGTCTTATGCAGCTCGAGCATGCTGACCGCATCGCCTTCCTTGTTTTTCCGGCCGTAATGGGTCGGGCACTGGGACAGGATCTCCACCACGGAAAAACCCTTGTGCAGGATGGCCTTTTTCAGCAGCTCGGTGCTCTCCTTGACATGGTAGGCCGTGGACCGGGCAACAAAGGTGGCTCCGGCCGCCTTGGCCAGCTCGACCACATCGAAATTGCTGTCGATGGTCAGATAGGGCGCGGTGGTGGCCTTTACTCCCGGCCCGGACAGGGGCGAGAACTGGCCGCCGGTCATGCCGTAGATCCGGTTGTTCATGACGATGGCGGTGATATCGATATTGCGCCTGGCCGCATGGATGAAGTGATTGCCGCCGATGGCCAGGGCGTCGCCGTCGCCCATCGGCACGATGACATTCAGGTTCGGCCTGCTGAGTTTGACCCCGGTGGCAAAGGCCAGAGCCCGGCCGTGCAGGGTATGCAGGGAGTGAAAATCGACATAGCCGGAGATCCGGGCCGAACAGCCGATACCCGAGGTCATGACGATCTCGTTTTTATTCAGCTGCAGCTCTTCAACCGCCTGGATGAGCGCATTGAGAATGGTGCCGTGACCGCAGCCGGGGCACCACATATGCGGGAAAAACCGCTCGCGTAAATAATCTTTAACTGCCATATTATACTCCCCTCCCCTGGATGACCCGAAGGAGTTTTTTGATATCGTCGAAGGTGTGATAAGCTGGCCGTCGATCCGGTTGGCCAGAAACACCCGATTGGGTTTTCTCACCGCGGCTTTCACCTGGGCCATGACCTGGCCCATATTCATCTCCACCACCAGGACAGCCTTGGCGTGGTCGCATTTCTCCCGGACAAGCTCGGTCGGAAAAGGCCAGATCGACTGCAGCTCCAGAACGCCGATCTTCTCCCCCTTGGCCCGCCGCTCTTGGCCAGATGGATGGCCGATCTGGCCGAAGAGCCATAGGAAACCAGCACATACTCGGCGCCCTCCATAAAATGTTCCTTATAGCGGGTGATGGCGTGGACATTGTTTTCGATCTTGTCGATCAGATGCCGCAGCAGTTCGTTGACCACCTTCGGGTTGTTGGAGGGAAAACCCCACATGTCGTGGAACAGGCCGGTCACATTATAGCGATGTTCGCCGCCGAAATCGGACATCGGCAGCCGGCCGTCTTCTCGTGGCAGATAGGGATGATAATCGACCCCTTTGCCCAGCGAGGTCCGCAGCCGGTCGACAATCTCCAGCTCTCCTTGCTCGGGGATGACCAGTTTCTCCCGCATATGGCCGATAACCTCGTCAAACAAGCAGCACCACCGGAGTGCGGTAGGTCTCGGCCATATTGAAGGCATCGACGGTCATTTTAAAGACATCCTGATGGTTGGAGGCGGTCAGGGCAATGATCGAGTGGTCGCCATGGGTGCCCCAGCGTGCCTGGTTGACATCGCCCTGGCTGACATGGGTCGGGTTGCCGGTCGATGGACCGCCGCGCTGGACATTGGCGATAACGCAGGGGATCTCGGCCATGCAGGCATAGCCGATCGCCTCCTGCTTTAAGGAAAAACCCGGGCCGCTGGTGGCGGTCATGACTTTGTTGCCGGTCAGCGAGGCGCCGATAATGGCGCACATCGAGGCGATCTCGTCTTCCATCTGGATGAATTTGCCGCCACTTTCCGGCAGACGCTGGGACAGCAGTTCGGCAATTTCGGTTGACGGGGTGATCGGATAACCGGCAAAGAAATCGATGCCGGCATAGATCGCCCCTTCGACACAGGCCTCATTTCCCTGAACAAATCGAATATTTTTACTCATCTTTGTCACCTTCCTCTGATCAACACCTCGATTGCGAGATCCGGACATCGTAATTCGCACATCCTACAGCAAATGCAATCTTCCGGTCGAACGACGGTGGATTTATCCCGTTCGTCCAGCTCCAACACCTTGGTCGGACAAAACTTGATGCAGATCCCGCACCCTTTGCACCAGTCCCGGTTGATGACAATTTCTTTTAGTTTCTTCTTGGCCATTACGTCCTCTTGACTGTTGATTGTCGAGGCAATCAACTTTTTACTGTTTGCAGTAACCTCTTGCCGGGAGCATCGTACCCTTTACCAGTCACTACTCGTCATTCCACCCGCCCCTACTCTTCATCCATGAAAGGATACCTAAAATCAGTAGCAGGTACAAATGTTTCTTTGATAGTCCGGGTAGAAATCCAGCGCATAAGATTTGCCTGTGAACCAGCTTTATCATTTGTTCCCGAGGCTCTACCGCCACCAAAAGGTTGCTGGCCGACAACCGCTCCGGTTGGTTTATCGTTGATATAAAAATTACCTGCGGCATGCTCAAGCCTGGTTATTGCCATACTCACCGCCGCCCGGTCTCTGCCGAAAATTGCTCCGGTAAGCGCGTACATTGACGAGCTGTTGCAAAGTTCCAGGGTCTCTTCATATTTTTCATCATCATAGACATAGATGGTCAGGACCGGTCCGAAGATTTCTTCAACCATCGTCTTGAAATGAGGATCGGCAGCCAAAATGACGGTAGGCTCAACAAAATAACCGACGCTGTCATCACACTTCCCACCAATAAGAATCTCCCCGCCTTCATTTTTCTTGGCATAATCGATATAGCCGGCGATAGAATCAAAGGCTGCTTTATCAATGACTGCGCCGCAAAAATTGCGGAAATCGGTGGGCGGACCCATTTTGATCGCGCCTATTTGCGTCTTTAATTCAGCTTCCACTGCCGGCCAGAGAGAACGGGGAATATAGGCACGACTGGCTGCGGAACATTTCTGACCCTGGTATTCAAAGGCTCCTCTGACCAGACCTGTCACCAGCGGTTTTATTTCGGCGCTGTTGTGCGCAAAAACAAAATCCTTCCCACCGGTTTCCCCGACTATTCTCGGATACGCTTTATACGTGCTGATATTTTCTCCGATGGTCTGCCACATCTGCTGGAAAACCCTGGTGGAACCGGTAAAATGAATCCCGGACAGATTCGGATCGGCCAGACAGATATCGCCGACACTGGCACCGGAACCAGGTACGAAGTTAATTACCCCCGGAGGCAATCCGGCCTCTTCAAAGATCTGCATAAGCAGATACGGGGTATAAACCAACGAAGACGCCGGCTTCCAGACCACTGTATTGCCCATGATGGCCGGAGCAGTTGGCAGATTTCCGGCAATGGCGGTAAAATTAAAAGGGGTTACGGCAAAGACAAAACCTTCCAGTGGCCGGTGCTGGACAAAGTTCCACACGCCGGGAGACGACTCCGGCTGTTTTTGATATACTTCCTGTGCGTAGCGTACATTGAAACGCAGAAAATCAATCAGCTCACATGCTGCATCAATCTCAGCCTGATAGACGGTTTTGCCGCCGGCAAGCATGGAACCGCTGTTGATCAGTGCCCGATATTTTACCGCTAACAACTCAGCCACTTTCAGGAAGATTGCACAGCGCTCTTCCCAGCGAAAAGACTGCCACATCGGCTGAGCGGCGACAGCTGCATCGATGGCCTGCTGCACCTCGACAGGTCCTGCTTTATGATACGTGGCCAGCACATGCTGGTGATCGTGGGGCATAACAACCTTGCCAAGGTTGCCGGTTTTTATCTCTTTGCCACCGATTATAAGAGGAATCTCCAGCTGCTTTGCCGACATCTCCGCCAGAGCCTGCTTTAAAGCCGCTTTTTCCCGGCTTCCCGGCGCATAGTTTAAAATCGGTTCATTGATCGGTTTTGGGGTATTGATTACTGCATTATTCATAAGGTTCATAATTTATCTCCGTCTCATTATCCCTTTCTAAATAGGGCTTTAATAATCACTCCGGCCATCTTTGGATTCTCCTTCAACCTTCTGGTGCTGTAGCCGAACCACTGTTTGCCAAACGGTACGTACACCCGCATACGATGTCCTTTCTCGAGAATCGACTTTCTCAGGGCCGGGGTTACGCCATAGAGCATCTGAAATTCATATTTGTCTTGAGCTACTTTATATTTCTCGATGAGTTTATAGGCACCTTCTACAACCGGCTGATCGTGTGTGGCAATAGCCGGATACATCCCCTCCTGAAACATATATTCGATATCATCCAGGAAATGGGTATTGATGTCATGATACTTTTTATACACTATTGCTTCCGGCTCAATATAAATTCCCTTGCAAACCCGCAAATTAACAGGATGTTCAGGGCTGTTAATATCCTTCAGGTTTTCAATATCCCGACGGGTCCGTTTCAAGTAGGCCTGGACAACAAGACCAACGTTGGCCGGAAACTCTTTTTTCAGTTTCCGGTAGAGGTCAATCTCCATGTCGGTACAAGGCGAATCCTCCATATCAATCCTGACAAAATTATCGTACGAAGCGGCCTTGGCAACAACTTCCCGGATATGCTGATAAGCCACTTCCTTATCTAACAGCAAACCAAAGAAGGTTGGTTTAAGGGAATAATTGCCATCCACCCCGGCTTTTTCTGCTTCTTCAATAACCTCGAGATATTCTTCCTTATTGGCTTTGGCTTCTTCCAGAGTGGTAATAAACTCACCCAGGACATCGATGGTGGTTTGAATGCCTTCTGCATTCAATTTTTTGGCATTGACAATTGCTTCAGCCAGTGTCTCGCCGGCTATGTATTCTTTGGAAAATATCCACACTAATTTTTTAGGCATATGTGGAAGTAGCCCGGCAATCATTTGATTAAACATATCAACCCCATCCAGAGTATTAATTATGGTATTTCCAGCATCTTAATAAAACAAAATGTAGTATTCAGAAGAGAAATTGTATACAATATATGCACACAAAATATTTTTACGATATTCTCCGCATACGTGCAACTATTTTTGTGTAAATTGAAGAAATAGTTTACTTTTGCGTCTTGGGAAAAAAATAAGGCAGAACAGGAAAGAAATGAAACAAACAAAAAAAATAAATTCTGAGGATTCTGTTTACCGGAAACTTAAAACAGCAATCAGAAAAAGATACATACGACAAGGAAGTCAGCTGGTGGAAGTTGCGCTCGCCCAACAACTGGGCGTAAGCCGCACTCCGGTAAGAAGTGCCATCAAACGACTTGAAGCGGAAGGGTTGGTCAACAGCATCCCGAACCGGGGTGCCTTTGTTATCACCCCGACTCAGAGGGAAATTGAAGAAACCTTTCTGGTCCGCGCCCAGCTGGAAAAGATGGCGGCCAAGCTCACCATAGCCACCATCACTCCGAAACAAATCCAGGAACTCCGCGACCTGATGCAGATCGAGACGACTGTCTTTGATAAAAACAATCTGGACGAATACTACGCAGCAAACGATGCGTTACACCTGAAAATTGCCGAATTTTCCGGTAACCGTGTCCTCTATTCTTATATCAATGACCTTCTCGACCGGACCAGGATCTTCCTTATCCTCTACGATCCTTTCTATAAAATTGAATACTGCCCCACCAAAGAACATGAGACTATTGTCGCCGCCATTGCCGACCACGATCCTGACCGGGCCTGCGCAGCGGTGCAAGAACATATCGACAGCGCCATCAGTGGGCTTGATTCGGCCGGACGATTGCCGGACGATTATCTTTCTCTGTAGTTGTTCCATACATACCATAACCGCACAACGTGTTGATAGTTGTCCGGAGTATCGACATCACGAAATCCTCTGGCTGCAAAAGGTACAAGCAGACCCGTTCTGGCTGTTTGATAATCAGCTGCCGCCCGCCTGCATCGCCCTGTAGTTCTGCAAATTCACTGCGACAAACAGCCGGAAAAATCACCGGATTTGCCGGTCGACCAGCCACCTCCGGTACGACAATTTTTTTGGAATCCTGTCGGTAAAACATCTCGACCAGCGTCCGGATGGAGTTCTTGGTCAACAGCGGCTGATCAGCCACGACAAACATCATACCGTCTTCTGCAGTACTCATCGATAACGCCCAGTTGAATAGAATGGCTTTTGCCGGCTTTGGGATCTTGATTTTGGCAGAGAAGCACCGGATATCTATGCAATTGCCGCAACCTGCCGATCACCGTAAACCACAATTACCTTCTGAAACAGGGCATAGGGAAAACGGCCTAAAAACTGTTCGACAACCGTCGAATCTCCAAGCGGCAAAAGCAGTTTATTGCACCCCATCCGTCTTGACAGACCGGATGCCATTATAATGGCATCGACCTTAGGCATAGATCGTCCCGTGCCGGACGCTTCCCGCGACAATTTTCAGATGGGGAACTGTCCTCGCAAAATATCAACATGGCCACGATCTTGGCGACTCCACCTTATTGATATAGAGTATCTGCTCACCCTGTGCCTGAAAAAACAGGCCGTTAGCATGGACAACAACCCGGTACAGATGGTCCGTTGTAACGCGTTCACCAATTTTGCCCCCAGTGAGCCGACAAAAAGCTCCAGCCGATGGACCAGGAGCCTCGCAGATAATACAGCCGATAGTCTGAATATCGACAATGCCAATAGTCTTATCGGTAAACTCCGGGACAACCGGTTCTGTGGCGTTCCAGCCTTTGAGTGCTTTTCTGGCCGCACCATCCCCTTCAATCAATACCAGATCAAAGAGCTTTCGCTGCACCGCAAGCAGGTCCATGTCCACGCCACTAATTTTGCCGGCACCAGTACTTGGCAGACCACCGACAAAGATACCGGCCGAAGGCAGTAAAACCATGGAAAACAGCCGCCCGCTTAGGTCGAGCGTATCATACTGGTTGGCATCCGGAATAAAGATTTTGGTAGTCGTGGTCACCAGGACCTTGAGACCGCGCTTTTTGGCCTCTCGGCCAGACGAAACATAAGTGAGGTCTTCCCGCCTGCCCCGATCAAACTAACCACATCTCCCTGCTGGATACCGAGAGCCTGTAAAAAAGAGTTTTTTGCATATTTTTCGCCGTATCAAACCAGATCGGCCATGATCCGATTGGAGAGAGGCCATCCCTTTTTGGTAATGCGGAGATGGGTATCGGTCAATTCCAGAAAGCCCAAATCAAGTAACTTTTTTAGAGTTAAACCGGGCCATAATACTCCTTCAGGTCCAGCCATACCTTTCATACAAGGCGGCGTGACACCCTTAACCATGCGCAGGCCCATAATCACTGTTTCGCGAAAGGAATCTTCTCGGGATAATTGTTCCTCTTCAATCACTACCGATTCCTGTCGGTTTATCCGGCGGATATACGCGCCGGGATCACTAATCCGTCGTTCCCGTACCCCCAGCAAGCAGCTTACCGCCGAAGCCCCGGCGGCCAGGTAATCGTCGTTTTGCCAATAGTTGATATTATGCCGACACTGATACCCCCCGGTTGCATAATTTGATATCTCATACTGGTGCAATCCAGCCGCACTGCTCAACAGATCAGTGATTGCATCCATCGCCAGGATATCATCTTCCGCCGGAAGACTGATGGTGTTGTTGTGCAGCAGAGCGTGAAATGGCGTATCGGGTTCAATCGTCAACTGATATAAAGAAAGATGTTGCGGCTTCAATGAAAGTCCTTTTTCCAGCGAGTGTTGCCAAGAAGAAGGGCTTTGGCCTGGTAACCCATACATCAAATCCAGATTGATATTGGTAAAACCGGCAAGCCTGGCAGCCTTAATTGCCGAGCACGCCTCTTGCCCGGTATGGATCCGGCCGATCAGAGCAAGTTCACGGTTATCAAAGGACTGTACCCCAAGAGAGAGCCGGTTTACTCCGGCTGTAACAAGCGATTCCAGATACCGAACGTCCACCGTACCGGGGTTGGCCTCAACACTGATCTCCGCACCAGGAGCTACGCCAAAAAGATCAACGCAGAATGGATAATTCTTTGCAACAGACCACTCGGCAGGCAGGTTGGCGTTCCTCCGCCAATAAAAAGGGTATTCAGGCCAAGCGCGCTTGTTGCTCCACCTTGTTCAGCAATATGGTCAGTTCCATGATCAGAGCGTCAACATAAGGTTCATAGAGATCCTGAGCTCCGGCACAAGAACTAAAGGAACAATAGTGGCACTTACTGAGGCAAAAAGGAATATGCAGATAGAGTGCCGACATTACCGACCAAAGGAATCCATGGCAGTCTGACACTCCACTCGCACCGAGTCCATCAATCCATTGTCGGCAAAACTATACGATCCATCACCGATAATCAGGTGATCCAGAAGCTGCAGCTGCATATATCGGCAGAGCAGGGCCAGGGTCTTGGTCAGTTTGATATCCTGGGCAGATGGCTCCAGACTGCCGGAGGGATGATTATGGGCGATGATCAAGGCCGCCGCATGAAATTCAAGGGCCCGCTTGATAATCTCCCTGGGATAGACGGTGTTAACATTCAGGGTGCCTTCAGCGACAATCTCCGAATCGATTATGGCATGGGAAGAGTCGAGAAAGATAACGGTGAAAACTTCTTTTTTCAGGCCTCGCATTGAATGAATCAGATAGTCGGCGACTTCCTGGGAAGAATGGAGAAAGCGCTTGCCATGCAGTCGCTCTTTAAGATAACAACTGGCCACGGCATGGACAAAATGGAGGGCAAAACCGTTCTTTGGCCCGATCCCCTTGATTTCCTGAAGAGATGCGATCGGTGCTTCAAAGACCTTGGCAAAGGAGCCGTATTTGGCCAGCAGCAAGCGAGCCGGTTCTTTGCAGTCGGTGCGTGGTGTGCCAAAGGATAGCAGCAGTTCCAAGATCTCTGCATCACTGAACCCGTCAAGGCCTCTGGCCAGAAATCGATCACGCAAGCGAGCCCGATGTCCCTCTCCCTTTTTCTGCCAGAGTTCCTTATCCACCGCCTACCTTTTTAGCCGCCAAGTTCTTTGGCAAAAAGTTCATTGGCCAGTTGCGGATTGGCCTGCCCCTTGGTCTTCTGCATAAGCTGGCCGACAAAAAAGCCCATCAGCTTCGTTTTACCGGCCCGAAAATCTTCAGCCTGGCCGGGTTGGCGGCAACAATCTCTTTGACCAGCGTCAAGAGTTCTCCCACATCAGACACCTGACCCAGGTTTTTCTCTTTGACAATTGTTTCCGGATCCTTGCCGCTTGCCATCATATCACTAAAAACAGTCTTGGCAATTTTACCACTGATGGTATTTTTCTCGACCATCAGCAACAAAGCTGCCAGCTGTGCCGCGCTCACCTTACAAGAGGAAATCTCCTCACCTTTCAGCTCCCGCATCAGTTCGGTCATAATCCAGTTGGAGACTTTTTTGGCCTGCGCTCCGCCTTTGACCGTTTCTTCAAAATATTCAGCAACTTCACGATCAGCAGTCAAGAGTACGGCATCGTACTCCGGCAGATCATACTGTTCGAGAAATCTGGCTTTCGTTGATCGGGAAGTTCCGGCAGCGAGCGACGAACTTCTTCAATCCATTCGTCGCTGATTTCAATCGGCACCAGGTCCGGGCAGGGAAAATAGCGGTAATCATGGGCATCTTCCTTGCCCCGCATTGATTCCGAGCAGTTTTTGTCGGGATTCCACAGCAGGGTCTCCTGGATGATATTGCCGCCATCGAGAAGTATATCCCTTTGCCGGCGAACCTCATATTCCAGAGCACTCTGAACGTTTCTAAAGGAGTTCATGTTTTTCAATTCCGTCCTGGTGCCCAATTCGTCCTGATCGACAGGACGAAGGGAAATATTGGCATCACAGCGAAAGCTCCCTTCCTGCATATTGCCGTCACAGATATCCAGATAGCGAAGAATAGCATGGATTTTTTTCAGGTAGGCGGCAGCCTCCTGCAGGAGAACGGATATCCGGCTCAGAGACGATTTCCAACAGCGGCGTGCCGGTGCGGTTCAGATCGACATGGGAGACAGGTTCGACTTCATCATGGATCAGTTTTCCCGCATCTTCTTCCATATGAATACGGGTTATACCGATCGTCTTTTTCTGTCCCTCAACTTCAATTTCGATCTCCCCCCGGCCAATAATCGGCAGATCAAACTGGGACGTCTGATACCCTTTGGGCAGATCTGGATAAAAGTAATTTTTCCGGGCAAACTGACTGAAACCGATTAATTTGTGCATGAGTGGCCAGGCCTAGTTTTATCGCGAACTCAACCACCTTTTTATTGAGCACCGGCAAAACCCCGGGCATGCCCAGGCAAATCGGACAGGTATTGCTGTTTGGCGGCGCACCAAATTTTGTTGAACACCCGCAAAAAATCTTCGTTGCTGTCTTGAGCTGGGCATGAATCTCCAGCCCTATTACTGTTTCAAACTCCATGGCTTTCCTGAATACTCACTTTACCGTTTATTATTCTGTATCGACTACCGTTGATTTTGCGACCCATACCCTGATTTTTTGCAGCTCTTCCCGCCACTCCGCACTCAAGCGAACGTTAAGAAACATTCTGAACAGCCCATTGACCAGCTTGATAAGTTCTTCAAAAAGATAGATGCGTTCCAGAGTCATGCCCTCGATTTCTTCCGGATTATCACTTTTATCATTTTCCGTAGTTTCCGTCTTAGGCAGGCGCACATTTCTAAATTCCATCAGGGCCGCAGCCAGGGTAAAGCTGTATTCGTAGTCTCTGTGTCCGATTATAATACGTGCCTGCTCAAGTTTTTTACCCATCCGCAGACCGGTTCGAGCTTCCTGCAACTCAGCCTGCAGCCCGGTACAGACAATTTTTTCCATCGACTCGCCTTCTCCGGATTCAAGCAGCATATGTTTTTCAAAGACAACTGTTATATCACCTTCACCCGGAAGCTCGACACTGCCGCCACGCTCTTCACTTTTATACCACAGCCAGGTCAGAAATTCCTGTCCGAGAAATCGTTTTTCAACTATGAGATCAACTAAATCCATCACGCTATTACCACCTTACCGTATGTCTTGCTCGGAAAATTTTTTATCTTTTTTTTTCAGACAAATATATCGGGAGATATCCTTTCCAACACTGCCATTTGCTCTTCGTCGATCAGATGTTCTGCAGTTGTATAGGGAATCTGCTGCCGAATAAGCAGGCCGAAACTCTCTTTAAAAAAATCTTCAAGGATGGCATGCACTTTTTTGTTGGTTGAGAAAAAGAGCAGTGTCGAATCGGACAGACTCCAGCAAAGCTCAAAGATTGACGGAATCGGTATCGCTTTGCGCATAAGATCGACACGAACCCGTTCTTTAACTTCAACTTTCATAGACCTGCTCAACTTCGGCAACTGCCGCTCCAGCCGAACCCTTTCCTCTTCCTTCTGCACAACCTTTTTCAGGATTGCCGGAGAGACCTTTCTCTCGTCAATGCGCAGAGTCAGGGTGATATAATCACCGGCAGCATATGATGCATACTGAAACTGGGAATCGAACATATTAAGAATAGATACCCAGCCTATTGAATATTCATCATACGTATCGTCAATATCCTGGAAGGAAAAGGCGATTATCCTGTCTGCGATAAAGTCCAAGGTGTTTTCCGGTAACTCACCCAAAACGGAAAACCTCACGAAACTTGCAGAACCTTTCAATAAACCCATATAAAACCGAATGGTTAAACAATATGTTGGAATAATTTAGTTTGAAATATCAGGCAGCAGATGCCTTCATGCGCTAAATGTGTTCCATGCGAAAGCCAACAGGCTGTCCACTCAACATTGAAATCGTATACTCAGCTCTCTCATATAGCATTCCTTGCTCAGTGTCTCAACTTTTTTATATTGAACGCACACTGATCTCGGCAAATGATGCCCATCTCCTTGACGCATGACGCAACAAATGATAAAAATAAATAAAAGAACAAAAAACCTATTGACACAAATCAGCCGACCATGTATAAACACTTCCTCCATGGGTCGTTAACTCAGCCGGTAGAGTATCTGACTTTTAATCAGAGAGTCGCGCGTTCGAATCGCGCACGACCCACCAAAGAATTTTGTCCCCATCGTCTAGTCAGGTCCAGGACATCGGCCTTTCACGCCGACAACACCGGTTCAAATCCGGTTGG
>CAWDRB010000013.1:0-171635 GCA_963804605.1 uncultured delta proteobacterium | reverse complement strand
TACGTTCAGCGATACTATCAGTAACATTCTGATTCCCAAACTCGGATAACGGAATTTCGATTTACCAAATTGCTAAGACTTTTCAAAAAAATTCGAACATTTCCTCGTTTAAGAATATCTACATTGCCTTTGGAATGAAAGTGGAGGTATGCTATTTCAACGGCTTCTGCAAGCTGGTCTTTCGGCCTTCCTCCTACTTTTCGCGAAACCTTGTCGTTTGTCTTTGCTGGAACTGCATCTTTAACCTTCGAGGTTAATAATCGAGTATCACCATGGCCAGCCCCCACATAAGTTAAATCTTCGGCTATAGTCCTACCGGCCAAAAGTTCAGGATGTTCCGCCTCCATTCGGACTACCTCTTCAGTCATCACATGAAGGGCATCGCGATGTATATCGATATCTGAAACCAGATGGTAAGATGAAAAAACATCCCTTTTGTAGTTCCTAATGATATCCCCTTTCTCATCATAAAATGAGCTAGCCGTGATTGTATCATTACCAAGCGCAAATTTAAGCAGATGTTTGGGCTTGATAGTTACAAACATTTGTTTTCGGAATTGTTCTGCTTCGAAAAATTCTAGATGGTCCAATTCTTTATCTAAAATATCCAAACAAACAGATATTTTCATCCGCCCATTCACACCCCAGTGTAAAAGCTCATTTTTTGTTGTACACCACTTCTCAGCCAATTCTGATAACAGAAAAAACAATCTCCAGGACAACGACATGGTTAATCACCCTATATTAATATTTATACATCAAGGAAAACCTTATAGATGTAACCAGCGCTCTACTTTTAGGCCAAAATCAGGGGCGTAAATCTGGACAAAATCATCGGGGCAGCTCCAGTTTTACAAAGTTAATACTTTCTCAACCCTTCCAAATAAGCACTCCACCATTGCATCATCTTTCTTCGCTCTGTCAAATATTCTGACCTATGATAAGCCGCCCTTACCTTGTTTCCTTCCTGGTGAGCCAATTGTCGCTCAATAGCATCTTTATCAAAGAGCCCTGACTCATTAGCAATAGTTGAAAAAACAGCCCTGAAACCATGCACAGTTGCGCGTGAGTGATAACCAAGTCGGTACATAGCATAGAGCATTGTGTTCTCTGAAAGAGGCTTATATGGTGTTTTAATACCGGGAAAAATTAACCCTTCGTCACCATTTACAGAATGTGCCCTCATTGCTTCTAGAATAATCACAGTCTGATCTGTCAAAGGAACTGTGTGTGGCAGCTTCATTTTCATGCGTTCTGCAGGTATACGCCACTCTCTTGAAGAAATATCTATTTCTTTCCAGATAGCAAAACGTACTTCGCCAGTTCGTGCGGCAGTATGTATTGTAAATAACAAAGCAGCTTTTGTTATTACATGCTCATTCGATAAATGAAGTCTTTGTAAAAATGCAGAGAGCTCATTTTCCTGCAATGCCGCTCTATGTACAACCCTTCGTGTCTTTAACACCCCTCGCATATCTGCTGCCGGATTATACATTGCCATTCCTGTTTGCACAGCATAACGACAGACAGCTGCAATGCGCTGTAGAACTTTTGAAGCAATTTCATAAGATCCTCTCGCTTCAATAGTACGGATGACCGTTAATATTTGGGGTGGTGTCAGCGTATCAATGCGAGTATCTCCGATCGATGGGAAGGCGTCACGCTCGAGTGTTTTTAACACAGCTTTTGTATGGTTGGTACCCCACTTATCCCCTTGCTGCTCGATCCAATCTTCTGCAACAGCTTGAAAAGTGTTTTTCGATTTGATTGTTTGTTGCTGGATTTCTTTCTCTTCTTCCAACTTCTTTAGTTTCTTTTCAGCAGTGGGATTTACACCATCGCGGAGTAAGGATCTTGACCTTTGATGCGAACTCCTTGCTTCAGCAAGAGTCATTTCAGGAAAGTTACCCAAGACCTGTGTGGTAGCCTTTCCATTATACCTGTAACGATACCTCCAAGAGACAACACCAGAAGGGGTTACGTGAACAGACAACCCCCCGCCATCTGCAAGAGTGAACGGTTTGTCCTTGGGTTTTAAGTTTCTAATCTGGATAGCTGTGAGCTTCGACATTTGTGACTCCATACTAGAGTGTGTATTTGGTTCCCGATGCGTATACACACATCTATACACACAATAGTCACTGGTTGTCAACAAACAGTATTGGACTTCCCTGAAAACAAAAAACCCGCAAATCATTTCTGATTGCGGGTTTAAGAGACTTTAACAAACGTCTTTGTACTTGGCATTGGTGCCGGAGGTCGGAATCGAACCGACACGAAGTTGCCCTCGCTGGATTTTGAGTCCAGTGCGTCTACCAGTTTCACCACTCCGGCTTAAGTGTTCGTTTATACCCCACTCTCCCGTTTACCGTCAAGGGTAAAAAGTGCTAAGCACCCTACTATCTTGTAGTTTTCACTGGAGGTACATGAACTTCTTTGTAATCGCAGCTTGGTGGTACGTTTGGTTCCCATGGGGCCCATGGGAACCAGCTGCATTCCCAAGTTCTTCTACTGTTTCAGACCAATATTTTTTGGCGGATACTTTTTAAAGGTTGCCGCATGGGTCCTGAATTCGACGCCAAGCGATGCCAGCCAGGGGTTCAGGCGGTGGCCGACCGGGTACTGCTCCTTGGGATCGATATAGAGATTGAACAACCAGGGGGCAAGACCGACATCGGTCATGGTGGCCATATCGATATCGAGCCATTGGGCTTTGGTTTCCATAACTTTGACCATCAACTTGTATTCATTCATGCGCATGGCAACCGGGGTGTACTGGGCCCAGATAAAGACTTTTTCCCGCATGGATTTGCCCTCGTCATTGACGAGAAATGAGGTCTGGTTCGATGCCATCGATATAGCGATCGGTAGGGATCTTGTCGCTGGCGCCGGCCAGAGCTACCGTGGTGTTGAAAAGATCCATCAAGTCAAACAGTTCGGCACTTTCCCGGTTCGGGCTGATCATTCCCGGCCAGTAGGCGATACCGGGGACTCTCACCCCGCCTTCCCAGGGGGTATTTTTGGCACCGCGAAAAGGGGTATAGCCGCCATCGGGCCAGGAGTCATTCTGCGGTCCATTGTCCGATGTGAAAAACACTAAGGTATTTTCTGCGACGCCAGCCTCTTCAAGCGCTGCAACAATACGACCGGTAAGGGCGTCTACCTCGACGATATTATCTTTGTACTGATATTTCGATGCAGATTTCCCGGTAAACTCGTTTGACGGATGGTTGTCGGCGTGGACCCTCATAAAGTTATGGGCAATAAAAAAAGGCTTGTCGCCTTTGGCCAATTCCTTGATCTTATCAATGGTAAAAGCGGCGAGGACATGATCAGCCTCGGCAAATTGTTCCATGGAGGTGGTCTTCTCAACTATCTTTTCCTCTTCGCCTTTACGACCATAGTACATATCGATTTTACCGCTTGCCTCTTTGAACTTTTCCGCCCGGACAGGATCAAGGACGAGATCGGGATAGCGGCGGGCATCGAACTGTTGTGTGAGTTCCTTCTGGGAAGCGTAATACCCCTGGAACTCATCAAAACCGACCTCAAAAGGACGCATACCGGGGAGTTCCCCGGTATGCCATTTGCCAGTCAACACGGAATGATAGCCGGAGTCGGAGAGAATTTTCGCCACGCTCATCTCATCCTCCCATGGATTTTTGCTGACCACATCGCCGGCCAGAATAGGTCGGGTAAGGCCGGTCCGGGCTGGCAGGCGGCCGATCATCATCGCCGAGCGGGTCGGCGTGCAGGTTGGCTGCGAATAGACCGAAGTGAGTTTCAGACCCTGGTTTGCCAGCCGGTCTATATTCGGCGTTGCCGCACCGATAGCGGCACCACCCCCATACACCCCCGGATCGCCATAGCCCATATCGTCTACGACCAGCCATACGATATTGGGGCGTTTGCCGGTTTTAGCCTGCAGGTCAGCCAGTTTTTTAGCCGCCGCTGCATCCTGGTCCGGACGGGGAATCGTCGGTTCCATATTTTCTTTAGTCCGTACCGCATCACTGAGCGCCGATGTTTTTTCAAATGGGAGCGCAGGCGAAGCCGACAGAAACAGGGCAATGTATGCACAGAGAAAGACTTTGTTTATTTTCATAGTCAGGCCCCCGATTGTTTTCTATTCGATGAAAGATGCAAGACAACACAACTATATAAAATCATAGTGGAAATAAGAATTTTGCGGTGAAATTAACGGTCCATTCAGGTGCCACATAATCATCGGCAAAGTTGTATTCATAGGCACCGGAAAACTGTACGGGTAAGCTGCCGAATTTTACCATCTTGGCCAGCTTGACCCCAAGCGGCAAGGCGGTCCAGTCGCTCTTTTCCCAATCGTAAGTGATATTCATCTCCGAGGTGCCAAGCGACCATTTATCGGGCAGAGAATAGCTGATAATCGGCTGAATGACACTGACATTGACGTCCTCACGATCATCGTCTCCGGCATAGGAGAAAAGATTCTGGTTAAAGACGCCCCAAAGCAATTTTTGTTTTCGCGCAATAAAACCCACAGCGGGGCCAACCGCCCATTTATCGGCCCCCAAGGCATCATCTGAAGCAGTAGGCAGCAAAAATACCGGGCCAACCCCCCAGCGCCCCAACGGTTTATCAAAGACGATCAGGTCAAACAAGGCCAGATCGCCAAGCCCATCAGCCCCCGACGGGCTATCGGTGACGATAGGCAGGGTAAACCGGGCGATATGATTCAGAGGCCCGGTTGAAAAGGCACCGCCGAGCGCAGGAGAATGGTATTGCCTGACTCGTCTTCGAGATTGTGGTAATTACCGGTATAGACATTCTGAATCTGGATGTTCATCAGTGACGCCGTCGGATCATTCGCCGCCTGGTCCAAGGACTGGCCACCAGGTGCCGAATCTTCTGCGTACACGGCAGATAATGCGGGTAGAACACACAGAGCGGACAGCAGTCCAACACGCCATGCAGTCCTCAAGTTCATATCCGACTCTACTTATATTTATCTTTTATTCTTAAACGGTTATTGACGATGTTTGAACTCCGGACCCCGCAGTTCGCGCACCAGGCCAAACTGATTGACGACAGCCTGGGGATTACCCATTTTGACAATATCCGGCTTGGTTCTGCCCCGCATCAATTGTTCAAATTTAACGGCAGGATAGCCCCATATTACCGCATTCAAGCCAAAATAGAAGGCCTGTGTTCCTGATTGATAATTGGTATCATTGTTTTCGGCTGTGAAATCGATGCCGAAATGTATCTGTTTACCAGTTGTAAACATACTGCTTATTTGTTACTGCTTATTTGTGTGAAGGCAAATTAATTTCAGGAGTAATTATCGTTTTCAATTACATGGAGGCGTCAGGAGAAAAATCCCCCTAAAATGTGAGTCTTATGCAATTTTACTGAAGTGATGAGAAAAAGAGCAGAAATGGAGATGCTGAAATTACCAGCTTGCTTTATACACCTTGTACATCTTCAACACTTTATTAATATAGTGCAGGGTTTCAGGGATTCTGGGGACGCCTCCCGTGCGGGTCACCAGTCCAGGACCGGCGTTATAAGCTGCCAGGGAGAGGATAAGGTCTTCATTATAATTATCGAGGAGACTGCGGAAATAGCGGGTGCCGCCGTCGATGTTTTCCAGTGGATTAAAGGGATTGGCCACCTGTAATTCCATTGCCGTATCCGGCATGAGCTGCATCAGCCCCTGGGCACCGCACCGAGAGACTGCTGCATGGTCAAAATAGGATTCGGCATGGATTATGGCTTTTATCAGCGGCGGGTCAACATTATAGAGTCGACCGATTCGCCGGATTTCCCGGTCAAATCTTGCCGGATTAGAACTATCGGAACTGTAGCTGCGGGAGGGGAATTTTGCCAGGTTGATCTTTTTCTTTAACTCAATTGCTGTGCAGTCTGAGCCATTTGCGACATTGGTAAAATTGGTCGACCCAGATTCATCGCGGCAGAGATACATCTGTGCCTGCAGGATGCTGCTGTCGGAAATAACCAACACCAGCGCCAGAACGGCATACACCCCAATTATCAGGCAGGCCGGATACAACCTGGCAGGAAGGAAATGGACAACACCTTCGTGCCAGGATACAAACGACCGGCCAGGAGGAGGTCTTCTTTTTGATAAGAAAAAATTCAAGGATCCTGCCGTTTACTTGGTACGTTTTTCCCAATCTGCCAGAAATTGTTCCATGCCTATATCAGTCAGCGGATGTTTGGCCAGCTGGCTGATAACCTTCAAGGGAATGGTGGCGATATCCGCACCGATAAGCGCTGCATCCAAAACATGCTGCGGACTTCTGACACTGGCCACGATAATCTCGCTCTGATATCCGTAGTTGTCATAGATCGTGGCAATATCGCTGATCAACTCCATGCTTGGAGAACCGATATCATCCAGACGCCCGACAAAGGGGCTGACAAAAGATGCCCCGGCTTTTGCGGCCAAAAGCGCCTGGGCCGCGGAAAAAACCAGCGTTACATTGGTCTTGATCCCTTCGGCGGCAAGTTTTTTTACCGCTTTCAGCCCTTCAACAATCATCGGGATCTTGATGACGATATTATCGGCGATCTTGGCCAGTTCCTTTGCCTCAGCCAACATCCCGTCGGCCTCGAGACTGACCACTTCAGCGCTGACCGGTCCATCAACCAGTCGACAGATTTCGGTGATAATCTCCGTAAACGGCAGACTCTCTTTGGCAATCAGCGAAGGGTTGGTAGTAACGCCGTCGACCATGCCCATCTCAAGGCCTTTTTTAATCTCATCGAGATTGGCGGTATCAATAAAAAACTTCATTTGTGTTCTCCTTGTGTGGTTCTGAATGTATTGCAGCACTCTTTGCTGCAAAAATAATGCTTTTTACCCTGGTGTTCGTAGAGTACGGCCTGCTGCCGGGGCACCAGTTTTTTGCAGACCGGGTCCTCTTCCAGGGTATCACTTACCGGCATTTCCTTAGCTGAGCTTTTCTTCCGACCACGCGTAACCGATGGCGTCCTCCCTCCTGTAATCAGCCGGAAGGCAATATAGATCAGGATGGCAATTATAATTATGCGTAGTGGGCTCAATGTTCTCTCAAGTGCCTTAGAATCTTTTACCTGTATACCGGGGCCCGTTCAGAACCGTTCGCTTATATAAGCATCTCATCTTTTTTGTCGCTTTGCAAGGTCGGTTATTCATTCCACAGGCCATGAAAAATTTCCTGTTTTTTGTTCATAGTCGACTCTATTTGCTTGCGCAGACGGGCTTCTATAGCGGTAACAGGCTCTTTGCTGAGACTGTCTCTGAATTCTGGTTCCAGTTCGGCCAAAGGGACCAGGACGAACATGCGGTCACAAATACGGGGATGGGGCAGAGTCAGTTCCGGGCTGTCCATGACGATGTCGCCATAGTAGAGCAGGTCAAGATCCAGACTCCGGTCCTGATAACCAAATTTCTTCTCACTCCTCGTTCGACCAAATGAAGCCTCTATAGCAAGCAGGACCTGGAGAAGCGCAAGGGGGGGAAGGTTCACCTGAATGCGACCAACTGCGTTGGTAAACCAGTGCTGACTGGTCATATCGACCGGTGCAGTCATATAGGGACTCGACAATCCATCTAGAACAATGCCATCAACCTTTCCGAGGGCCTGCCAGGCCTCCTGCAGCAGCGTTTTGCTGTCGCCGAGATTGGAACCCATGCCGATAAACGCTTTAACTGCTGTATCCTGTAACAAACCGATGCTTAACCCTCCTGAAATTGCACTTTTTACGAATGTATCAATCCTTAAATATCGTGTAAACCCAGTACGTCAAACATGGAATAGACGCCGCACTCCTGGTTGACGACCCAGGCAGCCGCGGTCGTGGCACCCTTGGCGAAATGATCGCGGCTGTGCGCCCGGTGCACCAGCTCGATTCGTTCTCCCGGCCCGGCAAAGTAGACGGTATGCTCGCCGACAATATCTGCAGCCCTGATGGTTTGAATGCCGATTTCCTTGGGTTTTCGTTCACCGATTATGCCGCTGCGCTCAAGCACTACCACATCGTCAAGGTTACGATGAACCCCTTCGGCGGCCATTTCCGCAAGCTTGAGCGCTGTTCCGCTCGGGGCATCTTTCTTTTTATTGTGATGAGCCTCGATAATTTCAATATCGTAGTCATCGCCTAAAATTGCCGCCGTCTTCTTGACCAGCTTGAACAGGACATTGACGCAGATCGACATATTAGGAGCCTGGACACAGGGAAATTTTTTGGTTAGCTCTCGCAACTCGGCCAGATTTTCGGACGAAAGACCCGTGGTGCCGATGACCATCGCTTTTTTATATCTGGCCGCCAACCGGGCAAATTCCATAGTCGCCTGGTGAAAGGTGAAGTCGATAATCACATCGCCCTTGTCGATTACCGATTCAAGCCCTTCACCGATAATTACCCCGTTTTCCCTGCCCAGGGCTAAGGTCCCGGCGTCCTTGCCAATAGCCGGGCTGCCCGGCGCCTCGAAGGCAGCGGCGTATTCCAGCCTCGGGTGAGCATTGACCATATACCCAACCCGCTGGCCCATCCTGCCGGCCGCTCCGGCGATTATTACCTTTATCATTGTGCGCTCCCTCAGTTTACAACGTCTGCTATTTTATATAAGGTTGAGCTCAGCCATACCTGCTTTCAGTTTTTCAAGACTCGCCGTATCGATAGGTGCCAGCGGCAACCGGGGCAAACCGCTCTGAATCCTGCCCATCAGCTCCAGTGCTTTTTTAGCCGGGACCGGATTGGGATTGCAGAACATCAGCTTCATCAGCTCGAACATCCGGTAATGCAGCTCGTTGGCTTTTTTGAGATCCCCAGCCAGTGCAGCCTCTATCATTTCAGCCATCCCTTTAGGATAAACATTGGAAATTACGGAAATAACACCACGACCGCCGATAAGCACCGTAGGCATGGCGGTAAAATCATCGCCGGATAAAACAATAAAATCGTCCGGACAACGGCGGATGACATCAGTTGCCTGCTCAAGACTGCCGCAGGCTTCCTTAATGCCGATAATATTATCGATTGCCGCCAGCCTGGCGACGGTTTCCGGCAGCATATTGACGACGGTGCGTCCCGGCACATTATAAAGAAACATCGGGATATCTACTTTTTCGGCGATCTCCTTAAAGTGCAGATACATGCCCTCCTGGTTTGGCTTGTTGTAGTAGGGCACCACCGACAGGACCGCATCGGCTCCACTGTCTTTGGCGCTTTCGGTCAATTCGATCGCCTCAAGGGTATTGTTGCCGCCGGTCCCGGCAACTACGGGAACACGGCCGTCAACCGTTTTGACGGTGAGATCAATGACCCGCTTGTGCTCGGCAAAACTGATCGTCGCCGATTCACCGGTCGTTCCACACGGCACGATTCCATGGGTGCCGCTGTCAATCTGAAATTCGATAAGATCGATAAACCCCTGTTCATCCAATTGCCCGTCGATAAAGGGGGTTACCAGTGCAACAAGCGCTCCGTTATATTTTTCCATAACTCCTCCTCGTGTTTACAACTCATTGTTTTACTGCACAAGTTATCAGAGCAGCGCTTCAGCGGTCAGACTTCCGGTACAGATCAGCCTGGTGGATCCCTGCAGAAAAACGTTCTCAGCCACCGGCCCATCGTGTAAATCAAACAGTATTGTCAGCATTTCTCCACCGGAAGTTATAACCGTAACCGGTGAGTCCATGCCCTTCAGCATAGAGGCAAAAAGGGCGGAAGCCACCGCTCCGGTGCCGCAGGCCATGGTCTCATTCTCGACGCCACGTTCATAGGTGCGCACCTTGAGTTTGCCGTCGGGTAACAACTTAACGAAGTTGACGTTCGTTCCCTTTGGCTCAAACAATTCATGAAAGCGCACTTTTCTGCCCCATATTTTTACCGGAACATCCCCTTCCTTAACAAAGATTACCACATGCGGCACCCCGGTATTGACGTAAGCTGCTGCATGTTCCTCATCGCCGAGCTCCAGGGAAATATCGAGGCGAAAATCAAAAGGTTGAGTCATTTTTACCCGGACAACATCCTCCTCCTCACAAATTTCAGCTTCGACAACACCGGCCAGAGTATCAAGAGTCATTTTTTTGCCGGCAATTTTATGGCGATAGGCAAACCGCGCTGCACATCGAGAACCGTTGCCGCACATCTCGGCCACCGAACCGTCGGCATTATAGAAATTCCAGCCAAAATCGGCTTTTGTTGATTCTTCAATAAAAATAAGACCATCCGCCCCGACAGAAAACATCCGCCGGCATATTTTCCTCGCCAGCTCCGGCTGTTCATTACGAGGGATTCTCAGGGACCGGTTATCGATGATCACAAAATCATTGCCGGCACCGCTCATCTTTTCAAAGGCAATTGGCAAGGTGATTGTCATCACTGGCCTCCTTATATTTTTAAGACAGGTTAGTTTTTTACTTAGCCATCGCAAATTTCAGGTTTTTACGAGTCCATCAGGTATGGAAAGACAGAAAACCCTCCAACCGCTGCCATTACGATTAGAGGGCACCTTTCTACGCCACGGACAACCTGATTTCTCGGTTAGTGCCTGAGCGTCGCTTCCGGCGATTTCTTGCTCTCGTTTGGCGGCGTGGCCTGATCTATGGCCGTAATGGCATAATAGTAGCGTACATCTTCCTTTGCGTTCGTATCGAGAAAAAGCGTATATTCCGCGCTGACCGCACCAATCTGTTCATAGTTGTCCGCGTCGGCGGCGCGCCGATAGATCCGGTAGCCACCAATATCGGCGGCGGGATTCCTCTCCCAGAAAACCTTGATCCCAACACCGGTTTGCACCACCGTTACCGCCAAGGGGGAGACAGGGGGATCAAGATCGATTGGCGTTGCCGCGACAACCTCGCTGATCCCGCCGTTGATCAATTCGCCTTGGTAAACCATCATACTCTGGATGGCATAAAAATACTGCACGCCATTGCGTACTTGACGATCGACATACTCCGTTGTCGCCACCGGTTGGCCCAGCGGTTGGAAATCCTTCCCGTCGGCGCTGCGCAACACCAGGTACTGCATACCCATTGTCACACCGCTTTCATCGGTAGGTGGAATAACCGGTTGCCAGGTGAGGCTAACCTGTCCATCCCCCGGTGTGGCCGTCACTCCCTGCGGCGCTGCTGCCGGCTGATACCAGACAAAACTGACAATATTAGAATCACCACTGTCGGCCCACCAGCTGGTGCGGGATCGAACCTTGACGAAATACTTATAACCGGGTCGCAGCAGCGATAATTCGTAGCTGGCTTTCTTTCTGATCTTGCCGTCAACCGGAGAACCGCCGTCAATTTCTATTGGTTCACCAAACGGAATAGGGCAGGTACCGCAATAGTCTTCCAACGGGACCTCCGCCAGATACAATTCAAACGATGCGATATCTTCCAGAGCCGAACCGCTGATTGTCTTCAGTGGATACGACCAGTTGAGCCGGACACCCTTGTCATTGGTCTGATAGAGCAGATCGGTAATTGGCGTCGGAACCACATTCTGCGGTGGTATCGGTGCATTCTTGAAACCACAGCCACTGCACAGGAGCAGGAAAAGTCCCAGCGATAAAAGCTGTACAAGCCGGGCCGGGAAACAGCATTTCATTGACCGAGCCCCAACTTTTTCTCCGCTGCGACAACCGCCTCCTCCACCCGGACCAGGCCGGTGCCGCCAAGAGATATCCTGCTGTTGACCGAACCTTCAACACTCAAAACTTCATAGACATCCTTGTCGATCACCGCTGAAAAACCAGTAAGCTCCGCCAGTGACAGATCCGGCAATTCACAGCCTTTTTCAAGGCAATAGGCCACAGCCCTGCCAACAATTCCGTGGGCCTCCCGGAACGGCACGTTTTTCAATACCAGGTAATCGGCGAGGTCAGTGGCCGTCATACAGCCGGTCCTGGTCGCCTCGGCCATCCGCTCGGTATTAAAAGTGAGATTGCTGAGGAGTTCAGCCATGATCGCCAGAGAGGCCGAAACGGTGTCAACAGTATCAAAAACCGGTTCCTTATCTTCCTGCAGATCTCGATTATAGGTCAGCGGCAATCCTTTCACGAGAGTAATAAGGGTCATAAGACTGCCGACGACACGACCGCTCTTGCCCCGGATCAACTCGGGAATATCCGGATTTTTCTTTTGCGGCATAATCGAGGAGCCGGTACAGAAAGTATCGGAGATATTGACAAAATTAAACTCCTGACTTGACCAGAGTACCAGCTCTTCGGACAACCTGGAGAGATGGAGCTGGATCATGGTGCAGGTACTGGTGAACTCAATAGCATAATCCCGGTCGCCGGAGGTGTCCATCGAGTTGGCGGTAATTCCGGCAAAACCAAGAGCGGCTGCCACCTGTTCACGATCGATCGGCAAGCCGGTGCCGGCCATGGCCGCACAGCCGAGCGGCGACAGATTGAGCCGTTTACGGCAATCAGCCATCCGCTGGTGGTCCCGGCCGAACATCTCGTAGTAGGCCAGCAGATGGTGGGCGATCTGTACCGGCTGGGCCCTTTGCATATGGGTATAGCCGGGCATGATCTGGCCGAGATATTTTCTGGCCAGCAGCACAAAGGCCTTGCGGATGTTCTGGAGCAATTCCATCAGCGTATCGCACTGGTCACGCAGATACATTTTGAAATCGAGGGCGACCTGGTCATTTCTCGACCTGGCGCTATGCAGCTTGGCCCCCGCCGGCCCTATCCGCTCCACCAGGGATTTCTCGATATTCATATGAATATCTTCCAGTTCGCGTCTAAATTGAAATGTTCCCTGGTCTATTTCTTTTTCAATTGTCGTCAGCCCTGCGGTTATTGCGGCCAGCTCATCCCTGGTCAAAATCCCATGATCGGCCAGCATTTCGGCATGCGCCTTACTGCCGGCGATGTCATATTTATAAAGCCTGGAGTCATAATGGATGGAGGCGGAAAAGGCCTCTACCGAGGCGGCAGTCCCTGCACTGAAACGCCCGCCCCACATTTTTCCCGATCCGCTTTTTTTCGGCTCAGTCATGTCTCAGTTACCTATTTATTAAATCGATTCTGCAACGCATTTATTTTCAACCTGAGCCCATTGAGCCTGATAAATCCGGTCGCATCGCCCTGATCGTAGACCTGGTCTTCTTCAAAGGTTGCAAAGGATTCCTGATATAAAGACTGGTCCGATTTGCGACCGACCGGGATGCAGTTTCCTTTATAGAGTTTCAACCTCACCGTGCCATTGACCGTTTTCTGGCTTGCGTCCATGGTCACTTGCAATAATTCACGTTCCGGGGAGAACCAGAAGCCGTTGTAGATAAGCTCGGCATATTTCGGCACCAGGGAATCACGAATACGCATGACCTCCCGGTCAAGACAAATGGTTTCCAGATCGCGGTGGGCCGTACGTAAAATGGTGCCACCCGGGGTCTCGTACACCCCGTGGGATTTCATGCCGACAAACCGATTTTCCACCAGATTAAGCCGGCCAATTCCGTTGGCACCACCCAGTTTATTCAGTCTGGTAAAAAGGGCCAGCGGGGCCATTTTTTCGCCGTTAAGAGCTACCGGGTCGCCACCGGCAAATTCAATCTCCAGATAGGTGGCGACATCGGGCGCCTTCTCCGGCGAGACGGTGAATTTGAACATGTCCTCATCCGGCTCGTTCCATGGATCTTCCAGGATGCCGCCTTCATAGCTGATATGCAGCAGATTTTCGTCACAGCTGTAGGG
Organism: uncultured delta proteobacterium; assembly: GCA_963804605.1. Taxonomy (GTDB): domain Bacteria; phylum Desulfobacterota; class Desulfobulbia; order Desulfobulbales; family Desulfocapsaceae; genus Desulforhopalus_A. Next base: position 157,933 of record CAWDRB010000013.1, on the reverse strand, counting down.
GTTTTTCTTGGTTACCGGAATCGGGATGTTGTGATCTTGAGCGAATTCCACCAGCTTCTGTCGTGAATTGAGGTTCCAGGTTCTCCAGGGGGCAATGATCTTAAGGTTCGGCGCCAGTCCTATATAGCCCAGTTCAAAACGGACCTGATCATTGCCTTTACCGGTCGCCCCATGGCTTACCGCGTCAGCGTTTTCGGCCAGTGCGATGCGTACCTGTTCCTTGGCGATCAGAGGTCTGGCCAATGACGTACCAAGCAGATACGAGCCCTCATAGATGGCATTTGCCCGAAAAGCCGGAAAGATATACTCTTCGACAAACTCTTTTTTCAAATCGGAAACAATCACCTTTTCCGCACCGGTGGCGAGGCCTTTTTTCTTCACCGCCTCCCAGTCTTCTTCCTGGCCGATATCGGCGGAATAGGCAATCACCGAACATTTATACTCCTCGGCCAGCCATTTCAGAATAACCGAGGTATCGAGACCACCCGAGTAGGCGAGGACTATCTTGTTGACACTCATATCACATCCTAGTTTTTATATTTTTACGCAATTATTGCCATTGAAACACCTGCTCAAGATCCGATCAACCGTTCCAGGATCGCCTTATGCAGATGCATTTTATTTTCCGCCTGATCAAATGCCACGCACTGTACCGATTCCAGAACCTCGTCGGTTATTTCCTCCTCCCGGTGAGCGGGAAGACAGTGCAAAACAATACAGTCAGCCGGGGCTTTGGCCAGCAGTTCACTATTCAACTGATATTTGGCAAAGCCGCGCAGCCTTTCTTCCTGTTCACCTTCCTTGCCCATGGAAGCCCACACATCCACATTTATTTCCCCTCTTAAGATACTTGTTTCCCCTTACGCCCTATTTACCGGGGTAATTGGGGGGGGAGAAAAGAGGTATCATTACATAAAAGATGGGTGATTTGCAAAACATTTCCCCCTATCGAACATCCACTCTGTTTTTTACGACTTTATAACATCAAAACTCCCCGAGAACCCCGGCAAGCGCGGTCACCACCTGATCAATCTCCTGCCTTGTCACAATCAAAGGAGGTACAAATCTCAGCGCCACATTGCCGGCAAAGTTCATCAGAAAACCACGATCGAACATTTTATTGACGATCTCGGTGCCATGGGTTACCCCCTTATCCGTGAGGACGGCGCCCACCAGCAGTCCCATCCCCCGAACCGAGTTGAGCATGGCCGGGAACCGTTCGGCAAGCTTTTGCAGCTCTGCCTGGAAATAGTCTCCCTTCTGTCTGACATCGGCCAGAAAACCATCGGCCAGGATAAGCTTCAGCGTGGCGACGGCGGCAGCACATGCCACCGGGTTGCCGCCGAAGGTGGAGGCATGGGTGCCGGGGACAAAAGATGCGGCAATCTTCTCGCTGGTCAGCATGCCGCCGATTGGCAACCCGTTGGCCAGCGCTTTGGCCATCGTCAGGATATCCGGCTGAATTCCCAACTGTTCGTAGGCAAAGAAGCTTCCCGTCCGGCCCATCCCGGTCTGGATTTCATCAAAAATAAGCAGCAGTCGATGTTTTTCACAGAGTGTTTTAATACCTTGCAGATATTCTTTCGCCAGTGGCCGGACCCCACCCTCACCCTGCAAAGGTTCGCAGAGAATGGCACAGGTGGAACTGTCGATCAGCTGCGCAAGAGCCTCCAGGTCGCCAAACGGGGCATGCATAAAACCCTCAGGCAGCGGCTCAAATCCTTTATGGAACTTAGGCTGCCCGGTCGCCGCCACCGTAGCAAGAGTCCGGCCATGAAACGATCCGGAAAGACTGATGATTTTATAGCGTCCTTTCCCAGAGTGGATCCGGGCCAGTTTTATTGCTGCCTCATTGGCCTCAGCTCCGCTGTTGCATAAAAAGAGCTTCTCCCCGAAGGAGTGAGCGATGATCATCTCAGCCAGCTCGATCTGCGGTCTGGTATAATAAAGATTGGAGACATGGACCAGCTCACCTGCCTGATGGCAGATAGCCTCAGTTATTTTTGGATGACAATGACCGAGAGCGCAGACGGCAATACCGGCCATAAAATCCAAGTACTGTTTGCCTTCGGCATCCGTCAGCCGGCAACCGGAGCCATGCACCATCGCCGCGGGGTACCTGGCGTAGGTGCCGATGAATACGTGATCACCCCGTTCTTTCAGCTGTTCATTACTGTTCATAATTAAAATATCTCCGTACCAACGCCTTCTTTGGTAAACATCTCCAGCAGGATCGCATGCTCTACCCGCCCATCAATTATATACGTTTTACCGACACCGCGGCGCAGGGCCTCTTCACAGCAGCGGACCTTAGGGATCATCCCTCCGGCAATCGTGCCGTCAGCGATCAGCCCTTCCAGCTGCTGGTGCGGCAGGGTAGTGATTAAATCACCACCTTTGTTTTTTACCCCCGGCACATCGGTGAGCAGCATCAGTTTTTCCGCGGAGAGGGCACCGGCAATGGCTCCGGCAACAAGGTCCGCGTTGATGTTGAAAGCCTGGCCGTCATCACCCACCCCGACCGGGGCTATGACCGGTATAAAATCTTTCAGGTAGAGGCTTTCCAGAACACTGGTGTTTATCCTGGTGACCTGGCCGACACGGCCGAGGTCGATGAGCTCCGGGGGTGCGTCCTGCAGGGGCTCGTCTGATTTATTACTGCTCACTTTAAGCTTTTCCGCACAGACCAGATCCCCGTCACGGCCGGAAAGCCCAACGGCCTTGCCGCCGCAATGGTTAATAAGACCGACAATCTCTTTGTTTACCTTGCCCACCAGAACCATCTCCACCACATCCATGGTTTCACCATCGGTCACCCGCATCCCCTGCACATAACTGGGTTTGATGCCCAGACGGTCGAGCAGGCGGTTAATCTGGGGACCGCCGCCGTGCACAATAACCGGGTTGATACCGATCTGTTTGAGCAAAATGACATTCAGGGCGAACTGTTTCTTCAGGTGTTCGTCCACCATGGCATGACCACCATACTTAATGACAATGGTTTTATGCCGGAATTCCTGCATATAGGGAAGGGCTTCGACAAGCACTTTCGCCTTGGCGATACTCTCTTCAACAGTTTTTACCATAGCACTCTATCCGATCCTGTGATCGATCCTTATATTATTACATAAAATCAATGAGCTAAACTGCCGAACCAGGCTGTCGCGACAAGGTGCTATTGTAATTGTTCATATTATGTAAGTAAAGCACTCTTTGTTATCAGCCCTTCACACCATGTGCTTTACATTTAAAGACCTTTACGCTACGATGGGCTCGGTACAATTTATGGGTCCTTGTACATTTTATAACCATGGTTAGTTCTGATGAAATTGATCAATCGTCCATCTGTCATAAGCAGCATTTTTTATATTTTGGCCCTTTTCTTTTTCGGCCCGGTGATCTCTTACGCAAGCAACGCCCCCATCCATATTGAAGCAGACAGCATGACCTCGACTGAGCGCACCAACTCAGTGGTTTTTATCGGAGAAGTCGATGCCAGGCAGGCAGATGTAAGAATCCGTTCCGATGAAATGACCGTTTATTACACTCCGCAAGACCAAGCTAAAAAAACCGCGACGGGTGGAGAATCGGTTTCTCAGCAGGTCGAGAAACTTGTGTGCGTCGGTAATGTGGAGATTACCAGGGGAGAATGGCTGGGGACCGCAAAAAAAATGACCTATCTCTCCAAAGAGAGACAGGTTATACTTACCGATGATGCCAAAGCATGGCAGAACCAGAATATGGTGAGCGGCGATAAGATCATCTATTACCTGGATGAAGGCCGGTCAGAGGTTATCGGCGACACCTCGACCACCGTAGGCGGCAAAACCTCACCAAGTGAGAAGAAACCTTCACGGGTTAATATGACCATCCGCCAATAAACGCCAATAATGTCAATACTGGAAACCCAAAATATTGTTAAACGCTACGGTGCTCGAACGGTCGTCGATGGCGTCAGCCTGCAGGTACAGTCCGGCGCTGTTGTCGGTTTACTCGGGCCAAACGGTGCCGGCAAAACCACCACATTTTATTCGATCGCCGGTTTTATTCGCCCGGATAAAGGTGATATTATATTTGATGGAGAGGTGATCACCAATCTGCCCATCCATAAAAGGGCCAGAAAAGGCATCTCCTACCTGGCCCAGGAGCCTTCGGTATTTAAAAAACTGACGGTGGAAGAGAACGTCCGGATCATTCTCGAGCCTTTGGGACTTCCAAGAAACGAAATCAACAACCGTATCGATGAATTGATGACTGATCTGAACATTGAATACCTCCGGCAAAATAAAGGGTATGCCCTCTCCGGCGGGGAGCGTCGACGCGTGGAAATCATGCGGGCTCTGTCCACCCGGCCCAAACTCATCTTACTCGATGAGCCTTTTGCCGGTATTGATCCACTGGCAGTTCATGACCTGCAGGAAATAATTGTTAATCTGAAGGCGAAAGGCCTGGGAATTCTCATTTCCGACCATAATGTAAGAGAAACTTTACAGGTCTGTGATTTTGCCTATATAATGAACGTAGGTCAAGTACTCACAAGCGGCGTCGCTGATGATATTATTGAGAGCGAAGTCGCAAGAAAAATGTATCTCGGTGAAAACTTTCACATGTAATCCCTTATGGCCTTAGAACTTAGACAACAACTCAAGCTTAGTCAAAAATTGGTCATGACGCAGCAACTGCGCCAGGCCATTAAACTCCTGCAATTGAACAGGCTTGAACTCTCCGATGCTCTGCAGGCGGAAATTGAGCAGAATCCTGCCCTCGAAGAAGATTTTTCTGCGCCGGAGAGTGTCGATAACCCCATGTCCCTGTCGTCAACTCACGAAGAATCCGGCCCCCGGACAGAGCCGGATATAACTGAAAACATCAAGGTCGGTGACAACCTGGCCGACACCAACTGGGAAGACTACGCCAACAATTTCGACTCTAATTTTTCCTTTTCCCACGAAACACCTGCCGCCGATGCCCCGTCCCAATTTGAGTTCATCTCCGAAAAACCAGGTTTGACGGCCTATCTGCAATGGCAGCTGGCGCACAGTGAACTCGACGAAAAAGAGTTGGAAATCGCCCGATTTATCATTGGCAACCTGAACAGATATGGTTTTCTTGAAGTGGAGCTTGCCAAGGTTATTGAGGAAACCGGGTGCACCCAGGACGATGCCGAGTATATCCTCGAGGTGATCCAGGAGCTTGATCCCCCCGGCATCGCCGCACGAAACGTCAGTGAATCACTCTATCTCCAGCTTGAGCGACTCGGCAAGGCTGATTCACTTGCCGCCCAAATAGTCCGCGACCATCTGCCTCTCTTAGAAACCCGGAACTATAAAGCGCTTTCTCGAGCCACCGGCCGAAAAAAACCGGAACTGGAACGGGCGATCAACTATATTGTCGCCGAATTGACCCCATACCCCGGCCTGTCGTATGCAACGGAAGAGACGAATTATATCGTCCCTGATGTCTATGTCCGCAAATTTGACGGTGAATATGTTATTCGACTCAATGACGATGACCTGCCGCATTTGAAACTGTCATCGCTCTACCAGGATCTCTTAAAGAACGATAAGACTCTTGAAAAAGAGTCACGCCAGTATATTAACGAGAAGCTGAAAAATGCCGACTGGTTTATAAAATCCCTGTACCAGCGGCAGCGAACCATCATTAAAGTTATGGAGTCGATTCTTCGTTTCCAGTATGATTTTTTCGAGCGGGGAGCGCAGTACCTCAAACCGCTCATTTTAAAGGACGTCGCCGATGATATCGAGATGCATGAATCGACGGTCAGCCGGGTCACTTCCAATAAGTATGTCCATACGCCGCTCGGGATTTATGAACTGAAATACTTCTTTTCAACGGCTATCCCGAGAGAAGGCCAGGATGCCATGGCATCTGAGTCGATTAAGACCATTATCAGAAAAATGATCCAGGAGGAAGATAGAGACGCTCCTCTCAGCGACAATACCATCTCGGAAAAACTCGCTGAACGAAATATCAAAATTGCCCGACGAACAGTAGCCAAATACCGTGAACAACTGAAAATTCTCCCTGTAAAACACCGCCGCCACGCCCAATAAGCCTGACATGAGTGTCCTCGAACGCGTGTTCTATTTCCATCGGGAAATTCTCAAGGGGAAGTATCCGAACTCAAGAACCCTCGCTGATCACTTCGAGATATCAACTGCAACATCGAAACGCGACATCAACTATCTTCGCGACAGATTGGGTGCCCCGCTCCGCTTCAATCCACAGAAAAACGGCTTTTGTTATAAAGAAGGCTTTCATCTGCCTTTTGAAGAAAGCCCCAGGATCATTTTCCTGCTGGCCATGCTCAGTAAACTCGCCGATGAGGCGGGCTTAGGGGAACTGGAGGAAGTCAGGCAACTGGAAAAACGGCTGTCGACCATGATCTCCCCCGATTACGGCACTGTTATCGACTCGCTTCATTGTCTGTGGATTGAGATCGAATCGATTGATCATCAAATTTTCGAAATCACCATCGAGGCCGTCGTCAAACGGCAGCTCCTTGTCCTGCAATACCGATCGATCGGTGGAGCAGCGACCACTCGAACCGTGGCCCCGTTGCAAATCATCAATTATCAGGGTCGCTGGTACTGCTATGCTTTTTGCACACTTCGCCAGGAAAACCGCCTTTTTCATATCGGCCGGATCCGCAGCGCCAAACTTACCGGGCAGAATATCCCCGACGATATCTCTCTTGATCGAAGCGCACTCGGCCAGTCATTTGGCATCTTTCAAGGACCGCCCCGCTATACAGCGGAAATTCTTTTCACCTCTACGGCCGCCGAGCTGGTGATAAACCAGCGCTGGCATAAAAACCAGGAAACTATTCCAGTCGAAAAAGGTGTGCTGTTGCGATTGCCGGTCAGCGACGATCGCGAGCTGGTGATGAAAATCCTCCAATACGGAGCCATGGCCCGGGTCCTCTCCCCGCCCGAACTGGTTTGTCGGCTGCATCATGAAATTATTGCCATGGCCGAAAACTACCGACAGCAGCCCACCGATGATCGTATCTGATCTTCCTGAAATAACAGCCATTCTTGAAAAATGACCATGACAGCATGGAAAAGAGTGAAAACGACAGAGAAACTGTGTTAGTATTTGGTCCTGTTCACTCAATGGCACTGGTAACATGGAATAGATGTTACTTACTGTTATTTTAGGAAAAACTTAAATATTTTCGACATCAACTTTCACATGGGAGAATACATCAATGAAATACGCTTTTATCGCATTAATCGCATTATATCTCATTATTTATGGCTGCAGCCCCGATAGCTCTGAAAAAGCTAAAAAAACTCATGAACCAGCAGCCCAGACTGCTGTCAAAGATTCTCATGAAAGCAAGAAAGCAGTCGCTGCGATAGAACACCAGCAACCTGAGCAAGCGGTACAACAAGAGGCAAAAAAAGTACAGCCGAATATCGAGGCCCCGGCGGTGATCATGGAGCAGCCTGTCGTCATCGAACAAAAGGCGGCACCAGTGACTGAACCAGAGCAGGTGGTTCTGCCTTGCGGCCGGGCGATGAACCGGGCGGATATTGCGGCAAACGCTCCCCCCTGTCTTAAAATGCACACCCCTGAGACAATCGATACGGCTGCCGCTGCAGGTACCGAGCAAGAACTCGAGGCTGCCCTGCAGAAAATAGTGCAGACGACCAATGATATGGTTCTGGCAACAAGACAACTGGTCATCGCCACCCAGGAAGTTCTGAAGGCCAGCAAGAAGCCGGCAGGGGAAACGCCGCCGGTTAAGAAAGCAGCACCTGCACACCAATGATGGTGTCGTAAAAATTCTTCATCTTCTTCGTTATTGCAAATTCCACGATCATTACGACGTACTCTAGTACGCCGAAATAATAGTGGAATTCACACGCCTCGAATATGAAGCTTTTTACTTAACCATTGAAAATCTTAGGTTTTTATGAAGTTATCACCAATGATGGTGTCGTAAAAACTCAAAAATTCGAGCACTTGAGCCCATAGCCTCTGCAAGCAGACGCTATGGGCCTTTTTCACTCTGGTTTAACCGGATCGGTGATCATGTTTATACGACTTGTTTCACGATTATCTCTTCTTGTTCTGATCTGGTTTTGTATCTGCTTGTCCTCCTGCTCGAGTCTGGTAACAACGGCAATACGACCGGCGATCGGCAACCTGCAGCAGCAGACCAATATTGATCTGGTCTGTGCCGGGACACCTGCCTATCTGCTGATGCTCGACAGCATGCTGGTCTCTTCTCCCGACAATCGTGACTTGCTGCTGAGCGGGGTACAGTCCTTCAGTGCCTATACAACGGCTCTGCGGGAGTGTGGTGGCACCGACGATCCGAGAATTGTACCCATTGCCGATAAAGCAAAACTTTATGGACTGCGCTTGCTCGGTCACTATCTGCCGCTGGACGCCGGACAAGACAGAACTTTGCTGGACCAGGCACTGACAAAAATTGACCGGAGCGATGTTCCCGACGTTTTCTGGTCCACGTTTGGGTGGCTGACCTGGGTAAAGGAGCAGCAGGGCTCGCCGGAAGCCATTGCCGATATGGTGGAGATTGAAAAGATTATGACCCGCCTGCTTGCACTCGACGAATCGTACCAGGCAGGCGCCATTCATCTGTTCTTCGGCACCTATTACGCCGCCAAGCCGGAGATGCTGGGGGGCAGACCGGATTTCAGCAAACTCCATTTCGAAAGAGCCCTGCTCTTAGCCAAACGCCGTTTTCTCCTGACCCAGACGACCTATGCCGAAACTCTGGCCAGGGCGACTCTTGACCAGGAGCTGCACGACCGGCTGCTTAACGAGGTGCTGGCATTCCCCCTTGACAGTGCCCCGGAATACGGATTCAGCAACCAGATCGCTGTCAACAGGGCCAAGCGCCTGCTCAAGGATAACTATTTCGAATAGGCGGCGATATGGTTCCCATGCAGCCCATGGGAACAAAAAATTCTATAACATGTCTTCTTCAACCCGTTGTCCAGGGAGAACCCATGCAACGTTGCGCAACCACCATCCTGTCGCTTTTTTTTCTTCTGCTATTGACTTGCAGCCAGCTTCAGGCTGCGCCTCGATATCTCTTTAAAATCGCCACGCTCGCTCCAGCTGGTTCCGTCTGGATCGAACAGTTCGATAATTTTGCCAAAGAAATAGCCGATAAAACTGGCGGGGAAGTGGGTTTTCGCATGTACCCCGGTGGCGTGATGGGCGACGACCAGTCCATGTATCGCAAGATGCGCGTCGGCCAATTGCACGGCGGTGGGTTTACCATGACCGGCATATCAACGGTCGTCCCCGACTTCAATGTCCTGTCAATACCTTTTCTCTTTAATTCCTATGCCGAGATCGACTTTGTCATCAAAGGATTGACGCCCACCTTCAAGAAACGGTTCCGCGACAAAGGACTGGAATACATTGCCATGACCGAGGTTGGCTTTATCTACGCCATGTCAACACAGCCCATTTCCACGTTTGATGCCCTGAAAAATTCAAAAAACTGGAGCCCTTCCGGCGATGTTATATCGGAGAAATACCTTGCCACTCTCGGTATTGTTCCGGTACAGCTGTCCATCCCCGATGTCCTCACCTCGCTGCAAAGCGGTTTGGTCGAGACGGTCTATAACTCCTTTTACGGCTCAATTGTCTTGCAGTGGTTCACCAAGGCCCGCTATATCGCCGACATTCCCTACGGATATGCTTACGGGGTTTTTGCTCTGGACAGGAAGAGCTTTGCCAAACTGCCGGAGACGCACCAGAAAGCTATTGAAGAAGCGGCGCAGAATCATTTTCCTGTCCTGTTGCAAAAAACCAGGGAAAGCAACAATGATTCCCGTCAGGTCCTGGAAAAGCGAGGGAGTGAATTCCTCAAAATTGATAAAGAAACGAGCAGGATACTGCGGGAAAAAAGTGAAGAAACCGTAAAATTGCTGATACCGGATTCAATGGCAGAAGATATCTATGAGCAGACAGTCGAGTTGCTTAAAAAGTTCCGCAAATCAACAGGAGCGGAGAGTGCCAATTGATTGACAGGCAAAAAGACACCATCTTTCAAACTCATCCGATTCTGCGTCTAATCGACAAGGCAGAAAATCTGGTGCTCTGCCTGCTGCTCACTGCCATGATCATACTCGCCTGTGTGCAGATTCTGCTGCGAACCTTTTTTGCCGGCGGCCTGCTCTGGGCAGATCCTCTCATCCGTTATCTCGTGCTCTGGTGCGGTCTTATCGGAGCGATTGCCGCAACCGGCCAGGGTAAGCATATCGCTTTGGACCTTCTCGGCAACTCGCTTCCTCCCAAAATTGATTCCTGGCTAACCCTCATAACCTGCCTGTTCTCTACCCTTGCCGCCGGCGGGCTGACCTGGGCCGGCTGGCGATTTCTCGCCGGCGAGATCCAGTTTGGCGGGGCCGGTCCTCTCTCCTTGCCACTCTGGTTCTGGAACGGTATCTTTCCCATGGCCTTTGGTCTTATTGCTCTGAAATATCTTCTGCTGCTTGTCTATCAGTTGAAAACTAGTTTTCCGCCCCAGTCAAGAGGCAGGCGGCTCTTCATGAACATCCTGAAAATCCTGATCCTCTTTCTGGCCCTCTTCAGGTCACCACTTTTTCTGGTCATTGGCGCTCTTGCCCTGCTCTCTTTTGCCTCGGCGGATATCGATATCTCGGTGGTGATCATCGAGATGGCCCGGCTGGCCGATACCCCGCTGCTGGTGTCCCTGCCGCTGTTTATTTTTGCCGGGATTCTGCTCTCGGAAAGCAGGGCTCCGAGCAGAATGCTCAATTTTTCCCAGATTTTTCTCGGTTGGCTGCCGGGCGGCCTGGCGGTCATCACTCTCTGTGTCTGTGCCATTTTCACAGCTTTTACCGGTGCTTCCGGGGTAACAATTTTTGCGCTGGGTGGTCTGCTGCTGCCTGCATTGCTGAAAGACGGGTACGGCGATAAGTTTTCCATGGGCCTCATCACCTCTTCAGGCAGTCTGGGCCTGCTTTTTCCGCCCAGCCTGCCGCTCATCATCTACGGGGTTATCGCCGAATCAAGAATTGATCATCTCTTTCTGGCAGGCATCCTGCCGGGCATTCTCATGCTCCTGCTGCTGATGGGCTACGCGCTGGCTAAAAGCCCATCCCGGCAGGCAAGACCAGCCTATAGCGCCGGCGAAATCTTGCAGGGACTGCGGGAAGTCGGCTGGGAGCTGCCCCTGCCGGTTATTCTGCTCGGCGGCATCTATGGCGGGATTTTCGTGCCGGGAGAAGCGGCTGCGGTCACCGCCTTCTATGTGCTGATAGTCGAGGTGGGTATCCATCGGGACATATCACTGCGGCAGCTGCCTGGAGTCATGGGCAAGTCCATGGTGCTGTTTGGCGGAATACTGGTAATCCTGGCCGCCTCAATGGCCTCAACCAATTACCTGATCGATCAGCAGATACCGACCCGGTTATTTGATTTTATCCAAAACTATATCGACAGCAAATACACTTTTTTACTGCTGCTCAACGTCTTTCTACTTATCGTCGGCGCAATGCTGGACATCTTCTCCGCTCTGGTGCTGATCGTGCCGATAATCCTGCCGATTGCCGTGGGCTATGGCGTTGATCCCATCCATCTTGGCATTATTTTTCTTACCAACCTGCAGATCGGCTACTGCACCCCGCCGGTAGGCCTGAACCTCTTCCTCGCCTCCTACCGTTTTGAGCGGCCGGTAACCGAATTGTATCGTGCCACTTTGCCCTTTCTCGGGCTGCTGCTCGTTACCCTGCTGATTATCACCTATTTTCCATGGCTTAGCATGGTTCTGATACAAGCGCTCGGATAAAATTTATTCCGTTGAGTCAGGGTCGAGAACCCCGATATAGGGAAGCTGCCGGTAGCATTGGCCATAATCGAGGCCGTACCCTACGGCAAACGCGTTGGGAATATCCACCCCGCAGAAATCGATGTTGATATCGACTATCCGAGCCGAGGGTTTGTTAAGAAAAGCACAAATTTTCAGGGATCGGGGATTGCGGTTACGCATCATCCGAATCACCTTGCTGAAGGTTCTGCCGGTATCAACAATATCTTCCACCAGCAACACGTCCCGATCTTCGATCGACGAGTCCAGATCCATAACAACCTTGACGTCGCCGCTGCTGACAGTCCCATCGCCGTAACTGGCCAGGGTCATGAAATCAACTACCAGGGGAGTCTTGATCTGCCGCACCAGATCAGCCATAAAGATAAACGATCCCCGCAGCAGACCAACAACAACAAGCTCCCGCTCAAGCTGCCCATAATGCGCGGTTATTTCGGCTCCCAGCCGCTGCACGGTATTGTGTATTTCTTCTTCCGAAACAAGAACTCTGGTGATCTCATGAATTTGCAAAATATATCCTTTACTGGTAAACGATGGTCTGCACCTGGTGCTGGGTCCCATGCGCCGCATGGGACCCATTTCCATGAAGATTGAGCTTTTTCTCCTCCGTCAGGGCTGCAGAATTGTATTGTCTATTAATCTTATTTTTTCAAGAGCCACGGCAACCGCCATAAGCGTTCTTCCTTCGATCAAGGCGACACCATCCAAAGTCACTGGATCGCAGATAGAGATATAATCAATTGTAATTGCAGGAAACTCTGAGAGTATCCCGGTTGCCTGTCCGACAATCGCCTGGACGTCATAAATGCCGCTCTGCACCATTTTTCGGGAATTTTCCAGCGCCCGGGATAAACTCAGGGCGGCCGGTCGCATATGATCTTTTAAATATGCATTTCTGGAGCTCATGGCCAGGCCGTCGGCTTCGCGGATAATGGGGCCGCCGACAATCTCTATATCAAACTTGAGATCCATCACCATCTGCCGGATAATGGCCAGCTGCTGAAAATCCTTCTCGCCAAAAATAGCGACATGGGGTTTGACAATATGAAACAGCTGGGTCACCACCGTGGTGACACCTTTAAAAAAAACCGGCCTCGACAGACCGCACAGGTGATGCGGCAGTTTTTCCAGCTCAACGTAGGTCTGATAGCCATCCTGATAAAGCGCCTTGTCAGTCGGGACAAATACCGCGTCGACGCCTTCTTTTTCAGCCAGCTCCAGATCACGTTCCAGGGAGCGGGGATAAGAACTCAGATCTTCGTTAGGTCCGAATTGAGCCGGGTTGACAAAAATGCTTAAAACCAGATCATCACCCTTTTGTCTGCCGATACGCAGCAGTGATAAATGCCCTTCATGCAGATAGCCCATGGTAGGGACTAACGCCGTCTTCTTGCCGGAACAGCGCAATTGATCGGCCCGAGCCTGCATATCCTGCACTAAATGAATAATTTTAATAATGCCACCTCATATCAGAAAAGATCTTCACTGACCAACATGCAGCGACCACTGCACATTCCTTTCCTGCAAAAGATATCAATCTCAAGGCATGAAGACAACCGAAAAAGCAATCTCTCCTTAACGATTCGGACGAGACGGCATAGTTGAATTGAGCATTTCGGGTGAGGCAACACAGAGTATCGGCGAAGGCTTCTGGAGATCGTAGTCAAAGGTAAAGGTGCCGCTGTCAAAAAGTTCCAGACAGGCATCGACCGCTTCGGCATCAAGTGAGATCCCCCGGCGTTCCCTCAGCTGGGCGAGAGCGGCCTCCATTCCCTTGGCCGGGCGATAAGGCCTGAATGAACTTGTTGCCTCGGTGACGTCGGCTACGGCCAGGATCTTTGATTCAATAAGCATCTCATCGCCGCGAAGCCCCAGGGGATAGCCGGACCCATCCAACCGCTCATGATGCTGAAAGACCATTTGCGCGCAGGGCCAGGGAAAGGGAATGTTTTTCAAGATCTCAAAACTGATCTGAGGATGGATTTTAATGACCTCCAGCTCGGCATCAAGCAGCTGTCCCATTCGATTCAGTATTGACACCGGGATGCGGATTTTGCCAACATCATGGAGCAGCCCGGCGATGCGAATCCCCTCAATCAACCAGTCGGAAAAACCCATCCTTGCCGCAATTGCACAGGCCAGCTGGGCCACCCGCTGCTGATGTCCAGCGGTATACGGGTCACGGATTTCCGCCATCAAGGCCATGCTGGAAATACTGCCATGGAGCATCTCCTGGATTTCGACGGTTTTTTTCTGGACCATCTTTTCCAGCTGGGCGTTCTGGGAGAGCAGCTGGGATTTCATCTCCTCCATGGCAATATGGGTCTTGACTCTGGCCTTGACCTCCGAAGTATGAAACGGTTTGGTGATATAATCGACAGCCCCCATGGCAAAGGCCTTGGTCTTATCGATGGTTTCGCTTTTCGCCGTAATAAAAATCAGTGGAATCGACTGTGTTTGCGGATTGTCCTTCAGCCTGGTGCAGACCTCATAGCCATCCATCTCCGGCATCATGATATCGAGCAGAATAAGATTAGGTTGATATTTTTCAGCGTATTCAAGGGCAGAGACGCCTCTTTTGGCAATGCCCAGGCGATATTCTTCTTTCAGGGTACTGACCAGTAAATCGATATTGGTTGCATTATCATCGACAATGAGGACCAGCGGCCGATGCCCTTTCATCAATTTGCCTCCAGAGAGTGTTTCATCTGAGCTAATGTTTTCTGGGCCTGGTCGTAATCATAACGACGAATTTGGATTTCCAGGATCTTTAAAAGCGATGGTTCTACATCCTTCCGACCGGCAAACTGCCTGGTAACAACCGCAGAAATACCCTCTATTTTTTGCGGATCGGCCTGTTCAATGGCCTCGATCAGCGTTTGTAAAAGCAGTCCAGGATCACTGTCCGGCTCATTTGCCAAGATCTCTGCGGCAACGTTATCACCAGTCTCGGTCAATGGCTTCAATTGCTCAAGTAGATTTGCCAATTCCTTTACCAGCGTCTTTGTCAAACCGGTAATGTTCTCCGCAGATGTTTCCTTGCTGCACGCCGTTTCCAGGGCATCTGCCGATCGCTGCACCCCGTTGGCACCTATATTGGCAGCGCTGCCTTTGAGTTTATGACCCAGGCTCAAAAGAGCCGACTGGTCATTGTTGGTCACCGCATCCTCAATTTTACTGATCGTTTGCGTATTATCTTGATAGAATCCCACCAAAATTTTTTGCAGGATCGGCCACTGCAAACCAGTGGATTGCAAAACCGCCGCGACATCAATCGCCGGCAGGAGCAGCTGGATCTCGGCAACCCTTTCCTGCTGCAGTGATTCACTACCAATGCTGTCAGGTATCTCGGTTTCTTCCGCAAAGGCGATCTCTGCTTCATCCAATTCGGCAGAATCCTCGTCCACCGGGCTGTCAACCCTTTTCCGGTTTTTCAACACTCGCCACAGGGTGTAAAAAAAACGATCCTGGTTAATGGGTTTGGCGACATATGCGTCCATGCCGGCTTCCAGGCATTTTTCTTCATCCCCCTTCATTGCATGAGCAGTCATCGCCACAATCGGCAAATCCTCGCCGCCGGGCAGTTTACGTATCCGTTTCGTCGCCTGATACCCATTCATTCTCGGCATCTGCACATCCATCAGCACCGCATCGTAGAGCCCGGTTTTGACTGCCTCGACCGCCTCTTCCCCATTGACAACGATAGTGACGAAGACCCCGGCACCACCGAGAATAGCTTTAGCCACCTCCTGGTTGGTAAAATTGTCCTCCGCAACCAGTATTCTGCACCCTTTCAACCGCTTTTTATACATGGATGCCCTGGTGGTAAAATCGCTTTTTGTCCCTTTTTTCTGCTGACCCTGCTTGCCAAAGGCATCCATGATTGCATCAAACAGTGTTGACTGAAAAATAGGTTTGGTCAGAAAACCGTTGGCTCCGGCCTCCTCCGCCTCGGATCTATGCACCTCTTTGGCAAAAGCGGTCATCATGATAATAGGCATGGTGAGATGCAGTTCTTGACGAATTTTTTTCGATGTCTCGATTCCATCGATCCCCGGCATTTTCCAGTCCATCAGCACCAGATCCACCGGGTCTATTGCCGCGGCATCGACCTGCAGGCGCTCAAGTGCATCCGTCCCACTGGCCAGCGTTTCCACCTTGAAGTCAAGAGATGCGAGGATCTTGGCCATTATATCTCGGCTGTCGGCACAATCATCGACCACCAGGACGTTTATTCCTCGAAGATCAGGCGGAATATCAAACATCGAACCAATCGGCGTTGCCGCCCTGACCAGCCGCACAGTAAAGGTAAAGGTACTTCCCTCACCAAAGGTGCTGACCACCCCGATGTCACCATGCATCATCGTCACAAATCTTTTGCAGATGCTGAGGCCCAGGCCGGTCCCTTCGTATTTCCTGGTCGACGAAGAATCCCCTTGGGTAAACGGCTCAAAGAGTGACGGCAGATAATCAGGCGATATCCCGGTGCCGGTATCCTTGACGGAAAAAGCGAGCATCACCTGGTCGTCGGTCAACCCCTCGGTTTCACCACTCACATCCCAGGTGCTTACCAAAATGATGCCGTCCTGGCCGGTAAACTTAATGGAGTTACTTATCAAATTGGTGAGGATCTGCTGCAGGCGAAGAGAATCGCCATGCAGAATCCGAGGCGTATCTTTTTCGATATCGACCAGCAGTTCAATGCCCTTTTCCGCCACCTGATTAATAAAAACATCCATCACCCGGTCAAACATTTCATCGAGCCGAAAAACCCGATCCTTCAGTTCCAGCTGGCCGGCCTCAATCTTGGAGTAGTCGAGGATGTCGTTAATGATCCCCAACAGGGAATAGGAAGAGTTCTGCACAATGTGCAGATAATGTTCTACTTCCGTCGATACGGTCTCCGCCAGGGCCAGATCGGTAGCGCCGATTATGCCGTTCATCGGCGTGCGGATCTCATGGCTCATATTGGCAAGGAACTGGCTCTTGGCAAGGGTTGCCGCCTCGGCCTGCTCCTTGGCCAGTTCCAGCTCCTTGTCCATTTTTTTATGTAGTTCAATCTCCTTGGTCAAGGAAAAATGGGATGCCTTTATTTTGCGATTAAGTTTCAGGACCAGTCCGGTGAAGGCGATATGCGAGCAGATAACGATAAAGGAAAAGAGCAGCCAAGGCCAGTAATCACGCAAAATGTTATCTATGGTAACCTTGCCCAGATCCTTATACGGACCAACCTGCAAAGCCATCATGCACTCCATGACCGGCTGGTAATTCATCGGGATCGTCCAACCGGCACACCCTGCCGCCTGAGCGGCCGGTGAATCGGCTTTCATCTGCAGCAATGCCACAGAAACTTTCTCGGCCAGCTCATCCGGTGTCTCTTTAGCCTTTGCCATCGGCCAGTCGGGATACTCTCTGGTGGTGCAGAGATACGGGGTCTGCACCTGTGGATCGTGCAGGCGGGGAAAAACAAAGAAATCATTGAGGTTAATTTTCCCCTCGGCACTCAGTGCCTCCAGCGTATTGGTGCGGACGGTGCCGACATCAGCAACCCCGTCCCGCACCGCAAAAACGACCTCATCATGGGTCTCTTTATGAAGTAACTCTTTGAAATCTTTGTAGGGATCGATACCGTTTTCTTTTAGTTCCCGCCAGGCCATCAGCCAGCCGCCAAGGGAGTTCTCGGAGACCCCTATAAACGATTTGCCCTTGAGATCCGCCAACTTTCTGATATCCGTCCGATCGGCACGGCTGAAGATAACACTGCCGTATTGTGAATAAACCCGGCCGAGGCGCATCTCTTTCAAGGTCGCGATCCTGTTGACCCCAAATCCCTGTTCCAGTTCCACATAATACGAAGAATTGGTCAGAATGAAATCCACCTCGGCATTGCCAATGCTGGGGGTTATCTGATCATGGGTCAAAGGGACAATGACAAAGGTATACCCCGGTATCTGCCTGGTGAGATAATCCGCTGTAGGCGACCAGTTTTTGAGACATTGCTCCGGTCCACGAACAGCCAATACCCCGATTTTAATTTTTTTTTCCGCAGCATACACTTGTGATAATGTTAAGACGCAGCACAGGAGAAAGGGGAAGACCATCCTTTTGAGCCTCTGGTTTACCCGATTTATAGTACTTGTTTTCATATACTGAGAGTTTACCTCACACCCGGTAGAGAAACAAAAATCAAACATCTCGCTCTGACTATTTTCTGAAAGGATTCATAATCAGTACCGGACAATGAGCCGCTTTCAGGACACGTTCCGCCACGCTGCCGAGCAGGATTTTTTCCAACCCTTTCACACCATGAGTCCCCATGATAATCAAGTCTGCATCCTTTGACTCGGCATATTCGATTATGCTGTCAACCGGATCACCGACAATTATCTTGCCGGTACAGCCTTTGCACCTCTCCCGGTTGTCTTCGAGAAGTTTATCCATTCTGACCCGCACATCAGCCAGCAGTTTTTCTTCGTAATCCTGCACATACGAAAGAGGCGTCATCGAATTCCCCGGATAGAATTCGACAACATGAATGAAATAGGTAAGAGCAGAGAATTCTCCGGCCAGATACGCGGCATAATCAACAAGTTTGTCGGTATGGTACGCAAAATCTACGGGAACAACAACTCGCTTGACTGGTCTCATGTTGGCCTCCCTTGTCAAAGTTTTTTCCATCGCCTAATACTATATTAATCATGCACAGACTATGCCACAGCAAGGTTTCTCTTTGCGGATTTTGCAAACAATTTTCCTATTCGATATCTATTTGAAAAAACATAAACTCTATGCTTTAAAAAAAACGATCACTGCCTGAAATCAAACGCACCGCGACAATACAGCATATCGTGGTGTCAGGATAATTTACATGGTGTAAATGTTTTCAAACTCGTTGAATTGCCTTTTTAAAAGAGCTAATTCATTCTATTATCTTAAAATGTCGCTTGTTTTCGGTTGCTTTCTTCAAATAAACTAACAATTGAGTGCTATGAAAAGTTACGCTCCCGTATGGATGGCCTGGCTGATGTGGGGCCTGGTGGGCATGCTCTATCTCCTTGGTTTTTTTCAACGTATGGCGCCTGCAGTTATGGTCGATGAGCTGATGCGCGATTTCGACATCAGCGGGGCCATGCTCGGCAATCTTTCCGCAGCATATTTTTATTCCTACGCGGCAATGCAGATTCCCAGCGGTCTTCTGGTCGATCGCATAGGACCCAGGCGACTCAGCACCTACGCATGTGTCATCACTGCCATCGGGATTTTTATTTTCGCCTGGGGCCCAAGCCTCTGGTATGTCTATTGCGGCAGACTTCTTATTGGCGGATCGGTGGCAGTCGCCTTTGTCACCTGTATGAAACTCGCCGGCCACTGGTTTCCAACCAACCGTTTTGCCACGGTTACCGGTGTGGCGCTGTTGTTTGGCAATATCGGTGGAGTTTTGGCCGGTGTACCGCTGTCAGAAGCCGTTGCCGGAGTCGGTTGGCGTACGGCAATGGCGGTAAGTGGAGCAATTACCCTGGTGACCGCAGTCATCATATGGCTGGTTGTTCGCGATGATCCCGGGGAATATGGTTTTACCAGCTATGCCCATGCTTCAGTGCTCAAGCAGGGGAATTTACCTTCGCGCGTTGCCTTTAAGTCCGTTGTCTGCCGGAAGGATACCTGGCTGTTGTTTTTTGCCGGCGGTCTTTCCGCCGCGCCCGTTCTCGTTTTTGCCGGGCTCTGGGGTGTCCCCTATCTCACCCAGATTTACGGCCTGGCCAGAACCCAGGCGGCAACCATCACCTCGACGATGCTCATTGCCTGGGCAATCGGCGGTCCTGTTCTCGGCGCTTTTTCCGATAGGATCGGTTTACGTAGGCTCCCCTATCTCATGAGTACCATTCTTACCACTCTGTTCTGGGCCATTTTTCTGTTTGTCGATCTGCCTTCTCTATTGCTTTATCCGCTGCTGGCTGCTGTTGGTTTTACCTCCGGAGGGCTCATTATCGGCTTTGCCTTTGCCAGAGAAGTAAATCATCCCGGCGCTTCCGGGGCAGTGGGCGGAGTGGTTAATATGTCGGTTCTCGGCATCGCCGCAATCATGCAGCCCGTATTGGGCAAGATTCTCGATTCGCACTGGGATGGTGTTTTGATCGAGGGCAGCAGGGTGTTCAACAGTTCGGCCTATGCATCCGCCTTTCTGTGGTTTGTGGTTTGTTCAGCTATTTCAGTTATAATGGTACTTTTGACCAGGGAGCAAAACAGGCAGTTGTAGAAAAAAAAACACCAGGTCCAGGCACGTCGACAATGTTAAAGATTGGTGCCGTCTTTAAAAAACATCTGTACATCGGGGCTCTCACTCTGGCGGCGTGAGTATTCCAGCGGACTCTTCTCGATGAAACCCAATTGCAGGAAAAGAGCCTGCAGTCGGGGATTTCTGGTTAAAGAAATAAAACGGCTGTAACCCTGGGCGGCCATTTTTTCTATAAAGGCATTGACCGTAAAGACGCCAACCCGTTGATTGCGAAAGCGCGTGGATATTGCCAATGCTCCCAATTCCACGGTCCTTGTATCTATTATCTTTTGTTCCAGACAGCCAACCACGATGCCGTCAATGGCCGTCACGAAAAAACGATGCCGGTTTTCACTCAAATACTGCTTGCTTCTCGGTTTCAAATAGCCTGAACGTTTATACATGGTCAGGATACGATGCACAATTGCCACCTCTTCGTCGGTTTGCACCTGACGAAACTCCTCAGTGAAGTTATCGGCGATCATCGTTCCGGTTCCTTCGATAGTAAACAGTTCGTGCTTGATGGTGTTTTTTCCGGCGGGCAGGATGTGAATACGCTCGCAATAACCTGCTTCTATCTTTTCGCACAGGCGATTAATGGTATCTTTGAAATTCACATTGGCAATAGAGTCACCAAAATCAGCACCATCAGCCATTGCCTCCCGTACCCTTCCTGTAGTAAGCGTATTGATTTTATTGCCTTTATTGTCAATAAGATAACGGCGTTCGAGAAAAATAAGTTTATAAACGCTATCTGGATGCTCGACAACCGCGTGGTAAAAATCAACTTCCGGAGCAATCCTGATAAGGCTGGTTTCGGGCAGCCGCATTTCCATATTTTTCATCAACTTCTGATTGGCAAATCGATTTGGCAGGTTGTGAAACAGGGTGGTATGAACCCCTTTTCTCACTAAAAATTTGATGTCGGCGACGATCTCATTGAAATGTGTACGCAGAATTCCCTCCCGACAGGCGATACAAACCGTTCGACCGACCAGATTTTTTACATATTCATTGAGGTAGAGCTGTACCATTGGCAGACATGATGACGGCTAATTGCTGTTTGATATTCAACTTTTCGTTGTTTAAGAGAGAAGTGACTAAGCTATCATGTTCACGTATCTCCCGCAAGATTTTCAACATTGCCCATCAAAGGCTATTTTTTATCAGGCAGCTCTAGCTCATGTTGTTCGGGGTCCTGGCGATTCGGGAATGGCCCATACTCATCAACCATCTGGAAAAGGCCGGTTTTGTCAACCGCGGCGGCCAAGGCAGTCAGCGGAATTATTTACATGAAAGCGGCATTGCTCTCATTCATTCGGGTAAGCCTGGCGAAGATGTAAAACCGTATCAGGAAAAGTTGCTTAGACAGAAGCTGAAGGAGGTTTAATGATGAAAGAGAGGGATCGTTATTTGAAAATTGTCGAGTGGTCTGAAGGGGATAAATGCTATGCCTCTGTCCCCGGCTGGATTGGCGCCTGTTGCCATGGCGACAGCGATGAAGAAGTCTTTCATGATCTCTGCTGCATTGTTGACGACTGGATTGATGTCCTGCGCAAGTCAGCAACGACATCTGAAAAATCCCGGAATTAACCCAGTTCTGTTGTCAGCCCATCTTAATTTTTAGGGGCGTATCCAGGGCGAGTTTATTGCACCCCGGTTTGCCCCAGTGGCTGCGCTATTGCGGGATCGGCAAGAGAAATATTAAGCTCGAGTACCTCACAGTTATCTTTTCGATCCACCGAGAGTCTTATCTGGTCTTCATTGACATGAATATATTTTCGCACCACCTCGAGGATATCTTTCTGGAGTCGTGGCAGGAAATCCGGAGTAGACGGACGCCTCCGTTCGTGGGAAACGATAATTTGGAGGCGTTCTTTAGCTATTGAGGCGGAATTTGGCCGTTTAGGTCGGAATAAAAAATCAAAAAATTTCATATCATTGAGTTCTAAATAAGCGGGAGAAAATACTTCTTTTGGGGACATCCTGGAAACGGAACGGTCTATCCTGTCCAAGGAACCGGTCTACCATATCGAAATAGGCTTCACCTGCATCGCTTTCATCGGTCAGGGTGACCGGTACTCCTGAATTGGATGCGGCAAGTACTGATTTGGACTCGGGAACAACGCCTAGAAAAGATATGGCGAGAATTTCTTCTATATCGCCTGCGCTCAGCATATCGCCCTTATTAACCCGTAAAGGATCATAGCGGGTGATTACCAGGTGCTCTTTTACCGGGGCAAGGTCCTGCTCGGCTCGACGGGTTTTGCTCGCCAACATGCCAATGATTCGATCGGAATCCCGGACCGAGGATATTTCAGGATTAGTAACGACCAGGGCCTCATCGGCAAAATACATAGCGGTCATCGCACCCTTTTCAATGCCTGCAGGAGAATCACAAATGATGTAGTCAAAATTCTGCTGGAGTGTCGCGATGACTTCTCCGACACCCTCCATTGACAGGGCATCTTTGTCGCGGGTCTGCGAGGCCGGCAGGATAAAAAGGTTGGCTACCCGTTTGTCCTTGATCAATGCCTGGTTAAGCGAACCTTCACCATGAATGACATTGAGCAGATCATAAACCACCCTGCGCTCGCAGCCCATAATCAAGTCGAGGTTACGTAAACCGACATCAAAATCAATGACAACTGTCTTATAGCCGCGGACAGCCAATCCTGCGGCAAAGGCGGCACTGGTGGTTGTTTTGCCGACTCCGCCTTTGCCGGAGGTAACGACGACTACTTTGGCTAATTTCTGTTCTGGTTTTTCGGTAAGAATTTGTTCCATCATATTAATGAGAGACGACAAGGGGTTAAACTATTAATAAAGCTCATTCACGGAGCAGGATTGAACGAGCCGACAACATCGAATTTTAAGCTGCCGTCCTTGAGAGAAATCATCACAGTTTGATTGAGAAACCTCTCGTCCAGCAGATCGTTTACGATATATTCTCCAGCGACGGCAACCAGTTCCGGATTGCACTGCAGGCTGAATATTCGGGCATTAGTATCGCCATCTATACCGGCCATGGCCCGACCACGCAAAGCGCCGTAGATATGAATGTTCCCCGCAGCAAGGACCTCTGAGCCGGCATTGACTGAAGAGAGAATAACCAGATCCCCCTCGGGGGCAAACACCTGCTGGCCTGATCGAACCGGCAGGGTTATTATCTTGGTCGAGGCAACTTTTACTGCCGGGTTTGCCACTTTGTCGGTTAACTCGGGCTGCTGCTTTTCTGTCGTTGCAACCGACTCTGAAGATTGCGCATCAGCGGGAGCTTCAACTGTTTTTTCGGTCTTGACGCTTGGCAGCAGACCCAGTCCAGCCTGCAGCACTCGATCGTTGTGGCATGCCGCACTGCCGCGAATACCTACTGGAACCATCCCCAGCCTGCGCAGTGTTTGCGCCAGAAATATGAAATCCAGAGTCGCCTGCCCTTCCTCGTCCACCGCGCTCAGGTCTATCAACACCGGCGCACTGTTGAAAAAGGATCGCGCCTGACTCATTTTTTTTTCAAGCTGCGCATAGAGACGATCGGCATCGGTTTCTCTGATGTGCAGCACTAATATGGTCATTACGCTGCCTTTTAATTCAAAAACCGATTTTTTTGTACTCGTGGCTGGACTGATTGGATTCATGGAATGGTATGGGCTCAAAGGAAAAGAGAAAGCGCTATCTGTACCAATTCTGTTAACGGTTTTCAAGAACAAATTCTTCATTTACAGTGCTGTCTGGATGGGATGTAAACTTTCTTGCTGAAAAATTATTATCTCGGCATTTAAGAAAAAATGATGTAATCAAGTCGACTTTATCGAAAGTAAAATACCAGATCAACGCCTGGTCTAATAGTCAGCGTAGAGGTTTTAAGTGCACGGATTACAAAAGAAATATGGGATTTGGACGGCAATCGCGATGGTTATCGGGATCGTCATCGGGTCCGGCGTTTTTTTCAAGGCGGACGATGTTCTGGCTGCCTCCGGTGGAAGCCTGCCGATAGCCTTGCTCGCCTGGCTTATCGGTGGGGCGATTATGGTGGTCACCGCCTTTGTTTTTTCCAAAATCGCCACCCGGATTGAGAAGGTAAACGGCGTGGTGGATTACTTTGAGGAAGCCTATGGCTGGCGTGCCGGTTATCTGGTTGCCTGGTTTATGACCTTTATCTATTATCCCACCCTGGTCGCAGTCCTCGCCTGGGTGTCAGCCAACTACACCACGGGTTTACTCGGCCTCACACAAGGTGTCTGGCTGATATCTTCGATCTACCTGGTCTTTTTTTTCCTGCTGAATTGTTATTCCCCGGTTTTAGCCGGAAAATGGCAGGTCTCTGCCACTGTCATAAAATTGATCCCCCTTGGTCTCGTTGCCGTTGTCGGGCTTTTTACCGGTTTATCGAATGGCCAGACAATGTCCAGTTTTGCCAAGGCGGCCAAGACTGTTTCCAGTGGCGGTGGTCTGGCTGTTGCCACCCTGGCCACCGCCTTTGCCTATGAAGGATGGATCATCGCCACCTCGATTAACGCTGAACTGAAAGATGCCAAGAAGACCCTGCCAAAAGCCCTTTTTTTCGGATCGACGGCCGTGGTCATTATTTACATGCTCTATTATCTGGGAATTTCCGGAGTGCTTTCCAACGAGCAGGTACTTGCCGCGGGCAATGATGCACCGGTCCAGGTTATTTCCCTGATTTTTGGCCGAATGGGTGGAACTCTGCTGACTGTTTTTGTTATTATTTCCTGTCTTGGCACCCTGAACGGTCTGATTATGGGGGCCTCACGCGGCATGTTCTGCATCGCTTCCCGAGGGCTGGGACCGCAGGCGGATTTTTTTCGTGCTGTTGATCCCAGAACCAACAGTACAAAAAACTCAGCGATCCTCGGCTGCATACTTTCTGCTTTCTGGTTGCTGGTCTGGTATGGCAATTTTGCCGGATGGTTTGGCAAATTCATGGATATTTCCGAACTGCCGATTGCTTTTCTCTATGTGATCTATATCGCGCTGTATATCTGGGTCATGAAAACATTCTGCGAGCATGGCCCAATCAGCAGGTTTGTGGCGCCAATACTTGCAGGTGTCGGCTCAATGTATATAATCTGGGGAGCCATTCAGAAAGATATGTTCATCTATTTCTTCATGCTGACTCTGGCAATCATGCTGGCCGGCCTGCCCTTCATGCGCTTTAAAAAAAGATGAAGTGACATGCAGCGCCAATTTGGCGCACCGGAAAAGTCGCGGCTCCTGCTGCAGAGACAACTCTTATCTAACGATATCAGCTATCACTCTGCGCATTCTCTGGTATCTTGTGAACAAAATAGTAGACAATACCCGTTGCGATAAGCACCACACCTGTAGCAAAGACATACAATGAATCGGTGTTCTCGTAATCTAAAATTATCACTTTCCGGGCCACCGCCATAAGCGCAGTAGCAAGAACTATCTTAACATGAATGACATCATCACGAAGGTAAAGGATGATGTTCTGAAAGATTTCAATGGCGATGAGAACCACCATAAAAGCTCCGAAAGTCGTCAGGACATCACCCATGGTCAGAATAAAACGCGGCGGTGCAAGAAGACGTTGATACAGGGTCCATGCGACATCAATAACCCCAAACACAATGACTAAAATCATCAAGGCACCAAGGGTTTTCAGGCTATAGTGAATAATCTTTTTTAAAAACCAGAGAAAGGGATCATTAACTCTATCAACTTTTTTCATAATTTTACGTGTTTTTTTAGATCTTAACTGGTGATACGAATCCTTCCGGTTTGACGGCGAGCACACTGCAATCAACTTTAGCCAGGAGTTTTTCCACCGTGTTGCCAATCAAAAGTCCCGGAATGCCGGAACGACCAATAGTGCCTAAAACCAAGACCTCAATCTGCAAAGCCTGAAGCATATTTTCAATCACCCTGTCGGTTTTTCCCTCCAGAACATGCACTTGTTCAGGTTGAGCTTTAACATGCGCTGATTGAAGAAGTTGCAATAGTTTCTCCTGACCTTCCATTGCTAATTGTTGTTTCATTTGTTGGATCTCAGAATCGGCAATTTTAAATCGAGGACCACGCAGCATCGATTCTGCCTGAAGATACCATGCGTTGAGGTAATGAGACTCCCCCTTTTCACGCTGCGCGAGTGAATGAGCCAATTCCACTATCTTTTTGTTGAGGAGTTGAGTCTCTTCGTTCTCCGATGTTGCATCAACAGCAGCCAGTATTCGTCGGAGATCACCGGAAGTCTTGCCCTGGATCACCCAGATAGGACAAGGACATTTACGAATAAGACGCATCGTCAGTTGATCCATCCCTTTTGTTGCCGATGCGCGTTTGATGACCAGGTCATGGCTGTCTGTCAAAACTTTTTGAATGATTGAGATAAACCCTCTGCCTTGAAGAATTTCACTGGACACCTGGATGCCCTTCCAAATTTCACCGGAGACAAAGGTATGAACCTCCTCTTTCAGTTGAGATGCCAATTTGCTGGCGATTTTCTCCCCATTATTCAAGAATAAATGACTGAACTGTTCAAAAAGACCGTCTTCAAGAAGGTAAACAACCGTCACTGCAGCGTCATTGAGCCTCGCCAACTCTATAACTTTGTTGGCGACATAGGGCTCAAGAGAGATGTCTGAATCGATAATGTACAATATGTTTTTAAAACGTTTCAACGAATACCCCCATAGCCAAAGTGTCATTTCCAAGGCCTGTATAAACGCAAATTGCCTGTTGCCATTTGTAATCTATAAGATCTCCAGGATATTTTTCAACCACCTGCCTCTTCGTGCAAACGGTTAATGGATTGGTTATTGGAGAAGAAGACACACGTCATGAAAAAACAATCAATCCTGGTGGGATTAATCCTATTTAGCTGCTCTCATATTGCCATTGCTGCAGCCGAGGAGTCGCAAAATTCAGTCATTGCAGCAGGTGCCACCATAGGAGGGAGTCAACCTGGGTGCCCTGACCAGCGTATTGATGCAAAGATACCCGGAGCTCGATCGTAAAATTGACCTCAGGGTGGAGTATGTTTTCAATGTCCCCGTAAATGGCATTTTTGATGATTACTCCAACCAGTTTTACTCCATGGTATTGAAGCTCGATGGTTTTGACTCTCTTGCTGTCATGATTTCCAGCATCCAATGATGCGAAAAACGTGCAATCTGCCAGCAAATTGAATAATAATTGGCCGTCAATGAATACGCCAAGAATAAAAAATGATTACTCAAGCTCAGCCTGTCGGAATGGAAGGGTGTGGGCTGTTCGTTTTACGGGTCTCTGCAGCCATGGACGGCTGCAGCGAAGCCCCCAGGGATGGGTTTACGGCGTCCCGGGAAACGAACAGCCCACACCCTGGTTCAGTAGCTGAACATTAGAGGCAATCAGAAAAAAAATATTACAGGCCCACCATGTTGCGACAAAAATTGGCAGAAAACTGGCAATGGACTGGATTATGTCTGGTCCTGATCCTGGCGAGCGTCTATTCCAGACCGCTCATTCCGATCGACGAGACAAGATACCTGTCCGTTGCCTGGGAAATGTGGCACAGCCACAATTTCCTGGTTCCCCATATCAACGGGCACCCATACAGCCACAAACCGCCGCTCTTATTCTGGCTCATCCATCTTTCTTGGCTGGTCTTTGGCGTCGGTGAATGGTCGGCCAGACTGGTTGGGCCCTTATTTGGTTTTGGCTCTATAATCCTGACGGTTCGACTGGGAAAAATCTTATGGCCGGCAAACAGAGGGGTCCGTTTAGCTGCGCCGTTTATTCTGCTGGGGACTTTCATCTGGAGCTTGTACAGCACCCTGACCATGTTTGATACGCTGTTGACTTTTATCTCGCTGCTTGCTCTGCTCTGTCTTCTTGCAACACAGCGCAGCACCAGCGTCTTCCCATGGCTCGGCCTCGGCTTGACCATTGGCCTGGGAATACTCGCCAAGGGGCCTATCATTCTGCTATACGTCCTGCCGCCCTTACTGCTCGCCCCTTTGTGGAGCCAAAGAAACACCATGTCCTGGAAAAAATGGTACGGCTTGTCTCTTTTGGCGCTCATTGGCGGTATTGGAGTTGCGCTTTGCTGGGCAATTCCAGCCGCCCTGGCCGGAGGTGAAGAGTATCGGCAGGCGATACTTTTTAGTCAAACCGCCGGACGCATGGTCAAGGCCTTTGCCCATGGCCGGTCCTTTTACTGGTATGCACTGCTCTTGCCACTGCTCTTTCTTCCCTGGTTTTTCTGGTTGCCGGCATGGCGTGGCTGGAAGAAAAATTATTTTGATGGTGCGACCCGTTTTTGTTTATGCGCAGTGCTTCCGACCTTCTTTCTGCTCTCCAGTGTGAGCGGCAAGCAAATCCACTATGTTCTGCCTTTGCTTCCTGTTGTTGCACTGCTCATCGCCCACGCGGTGACAACTGTACCGAGGCGAACACACTTTGATCACCTGCCGTTGCTGCTCATTTTTCTGTTGCTGTCGCTGGCACTCGTGGTTGTGCCGCAACTGCCATTGCACGGCGGTGACCGGGAAATGCTCCGGTATATCCCGAAATGGATTGCCGTTGTGCCATTTTCCGCCGCCGTCCTTTTATACCTGTTTCGTCCTGATTCGATGCTCAAATCCATCAAGATAGTATCTACCACCATGTTACTGCTGGTCGTTTTACTACAACTTGCACTGGCGGCTCCTTTGCATGCAATCTACAACCAGAAGGCGATTGGTGACAAGATCAACCAGGTCCAGCGGCAGAACAAACCGGTGGCCGTTTTTCCGCCTGAGCTGGCCGATCAATTTCAATTCTCGGCAAGACTGCAAACCCCGCTTATGCCGCAGCAGGACAATGGCTGATCTAGCTGCATGGGCCGCCGATAATCCGCAAGGATCCTGTCTTGATTTTCACCAAAAGCAAGGCTTATGAACAACTTAAAGGTCCCGGGACAGCCAGGCAGTACAGTAACGGATGGCTGATTTTTCGTTCAGCGAAAGATTTTGCTGCAGGCTATCAGCAATGGCTGGCGCAACCGGCGGATTGACCGGTTCATCCAATATTCTTGATAGCACCTCATGCATATTGATTCCGCCACTTTCATCCAATTCATCAGGTACGCACTTGCCGGCGCATTTGCCACGCTCACCCACATCATCGTCTTTCACCTCATAGCCTGGAAGATTTTTCCGGCGCTTCAGGCAAGAGACCATGCCGTACGGTTTTTCAAACGGTTCGGCATCCTCACCACCTATGCCTTTAGTGCCAATATATTTACCGCAGTGATGCTCAACTATATTGTACGTAAATTTTTTATTTTCTCTGGATAAAGATTGGCAAATCCCTTCATTCGGAGATACTCCTCCTTTCTTGAAAACCTGCTCAAGGTCTCCCTGATCGGGATTACTTTGCGGTATCCCCTAATAAACGACTCTTCCATCTGCGCCAGTAGAAGAAACTCAAGATACCGCAGCCAATCACCAGGGCCAAGGTAATCCAGTTCAGGTTCTCCATAAACAGTTGCTCATTGCGGCCGAACCAGTAGCCCATGGCTGCCAGCACCACTACCCATATGCCTGCACCGAGAACAGTTGCTGCGCAGAAAACAATAATATTCATTCGGGCCAAACCGGCCGGAAGAGAGATATACTGGCGAATGCCCGGCAACAAACGCCCGACAAAAGTGCTGATATGCCCGTGCTGCTCAAAAAAACGGTCTGCTTTTTCCAGCGACGTGGAGCTGACCAGCAGGTACCGGCCATATTTTTCAAAAAAAGGCCTGCCGAATTTCACGGCAATCCAGTAGTTGAAAACGGCCCCCAGCAAACTTCCCCCTGTACCGCACAATACAACCAGGCCGATGTTCATCTGACCGCCGGCGGCAAGATACGCTGCCGGCGGGATGACCACCTCACTTGGAAAAGGAAAGAAGGAAGATTCCAGGGCCATGAGCAGCACAATACCGGGATAGCCCAACTGGCCAACAATATCCGCCAGCCACATGACAAATTGATGAAACATGTCAGCATCTCCCTATTGTTCGAACTTTGTCTGCATCGTCCCTATTAAAATGAAACCCACATTGACTGTTGCACAGTTTTACCTCGTCTATATCTCGCTGATCTATTGGAAAAACCTTGCAGGATTGCGGCCGGCAGGCTCCATAAACAAGGCAGTGACCTTGTTTTGTCAACATGGGGCAGGTGAACAGCAGGTTGCAGCATGTGCCGCATTGGCGGCAGGCCCCCCGGCGCGCGGCAATTTGTCGGTGAACATATTTCTTTTGAAAATGAACCAGCCTCAAACGCCGCAATTTGCCGCTGGTATGCAGGATAAAGCGGGAATTCTGCAACATCTGGCTGACCGTTCTGCGCAAACGATAGAAAAAAGTGGATAAAACAGCGATCCGGTCAATCCATCTGTGCATACTCTGGCTAATCACCTGCATGTATTTCTCCTATTGAAAATTCTTTTCTTATTGCTAGATCTGCCATCTTAATTGGGCATAAGGCACAAATTTCTGCCTTCTCTCGATTCAATTTCAGCGCATCAGGCTAACAGAGCAAAATGAAGAAAGCCTAAAGTTACTTGTTGGTGCCTGTCCATAAATGAGATATTTTGAAATCTCGCGATGCCGGTTTATCATAGAGAATTAAATATTGCGAGCAGGGAATCGTGGGGAGGAAATAACCAGGGAAAGGGATCGTTATGAACAGGCAAAAACAAATCTGGTCAAAATATATCCATGGTCGCAGCTAAAAGAAAGATCAAATTAAAAAATTTGGGAATAACGAAATATCAATCCAGAACCTTCCGATCGGTTATACCATCCTGCTTTCTTTGATCTACCTGGGCAACATTGAGCTTATCCAGGAAGAAGCCTAAATCGGGCCTGGTATTGGGTGGGTATCGTTTCTCTTTTTCAGAGTCAGGGGAGGGTGCAGGATGTTTCTGAATTTTCAACGCCCTTGCTGCTGATAAGTGCGTCGATTTTACTAACGCCTGCGGGTTTCTTCAGTGCCGTTACCAGTATGCTGCAAAAAAATCGGCGGCAAGACCGGTTTCAATTCCAAAAATATTCCGGCAACGCTATGACTCAATAATGTTGCCGGAATCGTTGCTGCTGGAAATCAATTACATTTTTTCGCCGATTGCCTTACCGTAAGCCTGGCAAGCTTTCATCCCCTCATCACTTAATACCTTGGCCTCAGTCAGGTTGAGCGGACCGAGATCCGTCATATCCATTTTGAAAACATGCAGCATGGTATCGTAAATCATCGGCGCACTTTCCCCGCTATGGGTGTGGGACCCAAAAGCACCACCGAATTTGCCGACTAAATTGGCTTGTTCAGCTTTGAAAAGAAACTGTTTCATGCCACCGGTCATATCTTTGTGATAGGTTGGGCAGCCAAAGAGATAGCAGTCATATCCGCCAAGCCCCTCTTCGTCTTCGATAGCAGAAATAGGTTTTACATCGACCTGGCAGGCAGCCATGCGCAGACCTTCGGCAATGTAATTGGCCATTGTTTCGGTTTTTTTCGTACGACTGGAATAGGCAACTAGTACTTTTTTCATGTAAGCTCCTTGAAGTGTATTGGGTGATTGAGAACTCTACCGGTACAATAAACTTGTGCCGAGATCCTACGCTTGGGCTAAGATAAAACCCTGATGATTTATAAAACAAGGACTGCAAATAATTTACAGGACCTAGAATGTTCAATATTTATTATTTTGTCAATATATAAATAGGAACTATTACTAAATACATACAATGGAGTACCATGAATACTGAGATTGCCAGAACATTTTTTGCGAAAGATCGCTACGCTGCCCTTACCGGCATTGAGATAGTCGAGGCCCGGAGAGGATATTGCCGGACTCGTCTGACTATTGAGGATAAACATCTCAATGCAGCCAATGTCATCCAGGGCGGTGCACTGTTTACCCTGGCCGATCTGGCTTTTGCTGTAGCCTCAAACAGTCACGGTCAACTGGCCCTGGCGATCAATGTCAACATCTCTTTTTTAACCAGTAAAACGTCAGGTATCCTCTACGCGACCGCAACAGAAGTGGGCGAACCAAAACGACTCGGTGCCTACGATGTCCTCATCACCGATGAGAAAGATGAGGTCGTCGCCAGGTTTAACGGCATGGTCTATCGGAAAAACAAGAATTTACCGATATAACCAAGGCCCTGGTGGCAGTAGCCACCCAACATTACCACATTGTAATGTTCGTGCAAGATAGAGGTAATGTTGGGTGGCTATAGTTTGATGGACTCGTAAAAAGCCCGATCTACGTCGTTGTAGATCTGAAACGACGATTCGCCGTACTACATGTACTGCCGAATCGCCGTTTCAGATACTACGCCTAGCATATCGAACTTTTTCCAGAGTCCTTCCCGGCAATTCCAATAAGTTTTTACGAGTCTATAATCTCGTAAAAACCTAAAATTTTCGATGGCTAAGTAGATAAGCGCAGACTTCGGATGAAGAGTTTTTACGACGCCATCAAACTTACCATTCAGCAGATTTGAGAGATAACCATGTTGGAAAAATCACCACAGTTCATTCCCGCCTCGACATCAATAGATTCGACGGTAATTGGCCAAACCACTGATGTCTACAGTTCCATTCAGAGAATCAACGAGGCGGTCAAAACAAGTTCGAGTTGGATCGCCCCACTCAAGTATGAACTGTCCAAGGTTATCATTGGTCAGGAACATCTTATCGAAAGACTGTTGATTGGACTCCTCTCCGGGGGACATCTCCTGCTGGAAGGACTGCCTGGCCTTGCCAAAACCCTGGCCGTTAAAACCCTGGCCAAAACGATCCAGACCGAATTCAAGCGCATCCAATTCACCCCGGATATGCTGCCTGCTGATATTATCGGTACCCAGATATACAACCCGCAGCAAACCACTTTTGAGGTGAAACAGGGGCCAATCTTCTCATCGCTCATCCTGGCCGATGAAATCAATCGCGCACCGGCCAAGGTCCAATCGGCACTGCTCGAGGCAATGCAGGAAAAACAGGTCACTATTGGCGAGCAGAGTTTTCTGCTGCCCGAACTCTTCCTGGTTCTGGCCACCCAGAATCCAATAGAACAGGAAGGTACCTACCCGCTGCCTGAGGCGCAGATCGACCGTTTCATGTTGAAAGTGGTCGTCGACTACCCGAGCCGGGCTGAAGAAAGAGCAATCCTCGATCGTTTCGACCACACCGACTCGGCAGTGGTGGTCACTCCGGTCGTCGATCCCGGCGATATTCTGGCCGCCAGAAAAATCATCAATACCATCTATATGGATGACAAGATCAAGGACTATATTGTTTCCCTGGTCTATGCCACCCGTGAGCCACAGAGCTTTCAACTGGAGCTGCAGGAATATATCGAGACCGGCGCCTCGCCCAGAGCCACCATCAATCTCAAGGCCGTCTCACGCTGTCTCGCATATCTTGCCGGCCGGGGCTATGTCACACCGGATGATGTCAAGTCCTCGGTAATGGACGTCATGCGCCACCGGCTGCGGATCAGCTACGAAGCGGAGGCCGAAGGAATCAGCAGCGAGGATATCATCAGAAAAATACTCGATACGGTCCCCGTACCCTAAGTAAAACAGTATCTTTAAGCTACCATGGAGACATTACTTACCAGGGAGATCCTTAAAAAAGTCCGGCAGATCGAGGTAAGGACCAACCGTTTGGTCAACGAGAGCCTGGCCGGCAGCTACCAATCGGTATTCAAGGGCCGCGGCATGAACTTTGACGAAGTCCGTGAATATGTCCCCGGGGACGATATCCGAACCATCGACTGGAATGTCACTGCCCGGACCGGCATCCCGCATATTAAAAAATTCACCGAAGAGCGGGAGCTTACCATCATGTTGATGATCGATATCAGCGGCTCCGGCGATTTTGGTTCGGTAAGCAACTCCAAGCGGGAGATGATGGCGGAAGTCGGTTCTGTGTTGGCTTTTTCAGCAGTTCGCAACAACGACAAGGTTGGCCTGGTGCTCTTCACCGATTCAGTTGAACTCTATATTCCACCTAAAAAAGGACGCGGCCATATTCTGCGGATCATCCGGGAAATTCTTTTTTTCGAGCCCAAAGGACGAAAAACCGATCTGAAAATCCCTCTCGATTTTACCAACAGGGTAATAAAAAGAAAATGTGTCGCCTTTCTGATCTCTGATTTCTGCCTGCCAGATACCTTCGATGAGACTTTA
Source organism: uncultured delta proteobacterium (assembly GCA_963804605.1). Classification (GTDB taxonomy): domain Bacteria; phylum Desulfobacterota; class Desulfobulbia; order Desulfobulbales; family Desulfocapsaceae; genus Desulforhopalus_A. The sequence continues at coordinate 123,595 of CAWDRB010000013.1, read as the reverse complement.
AAGGAGTTGCAGCCAAAACTGCAGATCAGCAACCGACGTCATGACCTTATCGCGTTGATCGTCTCCGACCCCCGGGAATTCGAGCTGCCGGATATCGGCTGGATAACTCTGGAAGACGCTGAAAGCGGTGACCAGGTTGATCTGAACACCTCCGACACGACGGTTCGGAACCGGTATCGGGAAATGGCCCAAGCCAGGCAAAAAACGGTGCAAAAGGCCCTACGTTCAGCCGGCATCGACCTTCTTGATCTCTGTACAGATACTCCCTATCTGCCCACCCTCCTCAGTTTTTTCAGGGCTCGAAAAGGGAGGGTTTCATGATGAGAAAAATTTTAATCTTTTTCTTGCTGGTGCTTTTTACCCTGCCCGCTGTCTCTTTTGCCGACACAAATGACAGCAAGGAGGCGCCTTTAACTCTTCTTCAGCAACCCGGCAAGAGCAATCAGACGGCACCAAACCCCAACATAACCCAAGAAGACAGCCAGTTGCACGATATCCACGGACCTGTTCCGATAAGCGAACAACCGCCCTATCTGCTGCTGACCGGTATAATCCTGGTCATTTTAGCGGCAGCCGCGGCACTCTACTGGTTTATGAAAAAAAGAACCAGGCCGGCTCCTCCTGCAGTTCCTCCCTGGGAAAAAGCGCTGCAGGACCTTGCCGAGGCCAAGAGACTGCTCAGTCCGGAACGGGCCCTTCTCTACATGGACCGGGTCAGCCAGATTCTGCGCAGCTATATCGAATCCCGGTTTGCCATCAAATCCACCCGACAGACCACCCGGGAGTTTCTCCGGGGACTGGCGAAAATCGGCGGCAGCTCTCCCCTGCAGATGCATAAAACTGAACTGCAAACCTGCCTGGAACAGGCAGATATGGCCAAATTCGCCCACCATACCCAGGATATTCACAGCCTGGAGAAGATAGGGGAAGCAGTGATCGATTTTATCAGAAAAACCGAACCACAGGAGCCAACAAAACCGATAAAACATGGGAAACCGTCAAAAAAATCCAAGCGAAGCCAGTTCATGAGATTTCTCCACCCCGAACTGCTCTGGCTGCTTGCCCTGCTCCCCCTGCTGGCCTATCTCTATGGCCGGGCCGGCGGGGCCCCGGCGCTGTTGTTTTCATCCACCTCCCTCGCCTCGTCTCTTGCCGGGGCTAGAAAAACACGACCAGGTACGCTCCTCCTCCTTCTGCGCCTGGTCGTGCTTTTTCTACTCATCATGGCCGTTGCCCGTCCGCAGCTTGGCAGCAGCACCACCGAGATTGAGGCCAGCGGCATCGACATCCTCCTGGCGGTAGATGTCTCCGGTTCCATGGAGGCGATGGATTTCACCCTCGGCGGCAGACCCGCCAACCGGCTCGAGGTCGTTAAAAAAGTGGTCGATGAATTCATTGACCAAAGACCCAATGACCGGATCGGTCTTCTGGCCTTTGCCGGTCGTCCCTACCTGGTCAGCCCATTAACCCTTGACCATAACTGGTTGCAAAAGAGGCTTGAATCATTGCAGATTGGCATGATCGAAGACGGAACAGCTCTCGGTTCGGCAATCGGAAGCGGCACCAATCGGCTGCGCGACAGAAATTCCAAATCACGCATCTTAATCCTGCTCACCGACGGGATGAATAATGCGGGGCGGATTCCCCCACTCGTTGCCGCTGAAGCTGCACAAGCCATGAATATCAAAACGTATACTATCGGTGCCGGCACCCGCGGGGAGGCACCAATGCCGGTCACCGATAATTTCGGCCGTCGCCGACTGCTCCAGGTAAAGGTAGACATCGATGAAGATACCCTGACCAAGGTTGCCGAAAAAACCGGGGCTATCTACTTTAGAGCTACCGATACGGCGTCTCTTGCCAAAATCTATGACGAAATCAACAAGATGGAGACAACGACAAGAACCATTAAAAAATTTGAATCGTATCGGGAGCTGTTTTGGTATCTGGTCGTCGCTGCCCTGGCTCTGCTCAGTCTGGAAATTTTTCAGTCGCGAAAAAAGTTGCCTTAAGAGAAAAAATTTATGGACTTTGCCCAACCACACTGGTTACTCATCGGTCTTTTTGCTGGCCTTGGCCTCATCTTTTTCTTCTATTTTATGCAAAAAAAGCGGCAGGCTGCCCTGGAAAAATTTGCCGCCCATCAGCTCATTGGCCGGCTGACCCAGAATATCTCAAGACGCAAGAGACGATATAAAAATATCCTGCTGCTCCTGGCAGTCTTTTTCACTTTTGCAGCTCTGGCCCGACCGCAATACGGTTTTCAGTGGGTAGACGTAAAGCGTAAAGGCATCGACCTTCTCTTTGCCCTTGATACCTCAAAAAGTATGCTGGCCGAGGATGTTAAACCAAACCGTTTGAAGCGGGCACATCTGGCTATACTCGATTTTGTGCAACAGCTGGAGGGTGACCGGGTGGGCCTCATTCCTTTTGCCGGTTCAGCCTATCTCATGTGTCCTCTGACCCTTGACTACGAGGCTTTTTCCGACTCCCTGGCCACGGTGACAACCGACATTATTCCCCGGGGCGGAACCAACATTGCCTCGGTTATCGACATGGCAGCCGAGACCTTGAATAATGCGGCGAATCATAAAATTCTGATTATTGTAACCGACGGCGAAAACCTGGAGGGTGACGCCATCAACGCTGCAGAAAATGCCGCCAAAGCGGGGCTGACGATTTATACTGTCGGCGTGGGTACCAGCCATGGTGAACTCATCCCGGTTTCGGCAGAGAACGGCAAGGGTTTTGTCAAAGATCAGTCAGGTAATTTTGTCACCTCCCGACTCGATGAAACAACCCTCTCGGCTCTTGCCGAAAAAAGTGGCGGGCTGTATGTTCCCCTCGGTACAGCCGGTGAAGGACTGGAGACCATCTATCAAAAGAAACTGGCCCTTATCCCGAAAGATGAACTGGCTGAGCGCAGGCATAAGGTACCACTGGAAAGATTCGAATGGCCGCTCGCCGGAGCACTTTTTTTCCTGATCCTTGAGCTGCTGATCGGCGAAAGAAAAAAGGCCCGTTCTGTCCGCCCCTTTTCTTTTATGAAAACGATAGTTGACTGGTTGAAGAGAAGAAAGAAAATGGGCGAAGCAACTGTGCTTATCCTGCTGTTGAGCCTGAGTCTTGCCCCCAGGGCATATTGTTCCAAAGGGGAAGAGGCTTACGCACAAAAAGATTATCTGCAGGCATCGGAATATTACCGGCAAAAACTGGAAAAATCGCCTCATGATCCGGAACTGCACTATAATTATGGCACGGCTGCCTTTAAAAACAATATGTACGACGAAGCCATTGAGGCATTTACCAAGGCTCTGAAAAGTGATGACATAGAACTGCAAAAAAAAGCCTACTACAATCGAGGCAACAGCTATTACCAAAAAGGTGCAGAGGCACGGCAGGCTGATCCCAAAGCGACCATCAGCCAATGGCAGGAAGCCCTCGCTTCCCTTGATTCGGCCCTGAAACTCAATCCCAAGGACGCCGACGCCAGGCACAACCATCAGGTCATTGAGAAACAACTGGAAGAGCTGAAAAAGCAGCAGCAAAAAGACAAGGATCAGCAGAACCAGCAGCAAGGCAAAGATTCGCAGGATCAGCAAAAAGATGATTCGGCGCAGCAGGACAAAAATCAGCAGCCTGATACAGACAAACAACAAGCCGGAGATAAGCAGTCAGAGGAAAAAAATGGTTCCCCGGAAGCAAAAGAAAATAAAGGCGAACAGGAGCAGCACTCCCCTCAACCACCCGAAGAGAATGGCAAAGACGGTAAACCTGAACCAATAAACCAAACTCCGGAAGAAAAAAACAATACAGCTGAACAGGCTGAACAGGGTTCGGCACAGCAGCAACCGGGCAAGATGACCAAAAACGAAGCGATAAGTTTGCTGAACGCCCTGAAAAACGAGGAAGGTGCCTTGAATTTTGTTCCCTCCGACCGCCAATCTACTGAAAACGATGTAAACAAAGACTGGTAATGCAACAACGACAACGATTCATATTTCGGCACACTCTCACCTGCCTGGTCATCCTCGGCCTCTGCCTCTTTGGTCCCGGCACCCCAGGGGCCTCTGCCGAGGTAACTGTCGACGCCTCGCTCAGCCCACTCTCCTTCCCCCAGGACCTAGCGGCAAGGCTGACCATCACGGTAACCGGAACCAGCCGCTCAGCCGATATCACGATGCCGGAAATCGATAATATCCAACTGCGCAATCAGGGGACATCGAGCCAGATCAGCGTGGTGAATGGAAATTTTTCATCCACCGTTTCCCATAGGTATCTTGTTCAGGCCGACAAACCTGGAAAATACACCATCCCCTCTCTTCAAGTCAGCGCCGGGGGAGAATCCTACGCAACCCAGCCAATACATTTCGAGGTTACCAAGGGGGGACAGCAACCCAGCGGCTATTCCACGCCAGACAGCAGCGCAGCAGGCGAGGTAGCCTTCATCCGCATTTCGGCAACCGGCAGTCACTATCCCGGAGAGATTGTTCCATTTACCATCAAGGCATATTTCAATCAGGCCTATCGGGCCGACATCAACTCGCTGCCGATCCTTCGCGGTGACGGCGTCGTCATGTCCCAACTGCCGGATAAACCACAGCAGACCGAAGAATCTGTAAAAGGACGGATGTACCATGTTCTCACCTGGGAAACCAGCCTCTCCGGAGTAAAGGCAGGCGAACATCCCATCAGTTTTTCCCTCGATGCGACTCTGCTCATCCCCCAGAAAAGACGTGCACGTTCTTCTTTTGGCGGCAGCGGCTTTTTTGACGATTCATTTTTCAATGACAGTGCTCTAGACAGCTTCTTCGGCAGAACGGAACAAAAGCCGATTGTTTCGGTCAGTCCCGAGGTTATTTTTACCGTGCTGCCCCTGCCGACGGAAGCTCAACCGGAAAACTTCACCGGTGCCATCGGCAATTTTGACTTGAAGGTCAGGGCGACTCCGGTCGATGTGGAAGTCGGCGAACCAATAACCCTGACTATGGAAATCTCCGGCTCGGGAAATTTTGATCGGCTGGAGGCACCTGCTTTCCAGGAAAATTCCGAGTGGAAGACCTATTCTCCCAGCTCAAAATTCACCGAACAGGGAAGGAGTTATACCGGAACCAAGATTTTCGAGCAGGCGATTGTGGCCAAGAGTGCAGCAGTGACGGGAATTCCACCACTCTCTTTCAGTTATTTCGATCCGCAGCAAAAGCGCTATATCACCAAAACAAGCGAAACGCCAGCTATCCATATCAAAAAACCGGCCACTCCAACCATCGCTTCAGCCGCACAACCGGTTTCTCCTGTGCCGTCAGCGCAATCTCAGCCGGCCACACCGACTTCCCCCGCCCTCCGTATCGGCGGGCTGGCCCCGATCCATTTAGAGACCGGAACCTATCATGAGCAAATCGTACCCCTTTTCAAAACTACCTGGTTTTTATCATTCTGTGTGGTTTGTCTATGTATCTTGCTTGCGCTTTTTGGGCTGATGATTCGCCGACAGAATCTCGAAAAACACCCCGAAATTAAACAGCAGAAGCAGAAGAGACTGCTGCTGGAAAATGACCTGAAAAAGATTGAACAGGCTCAGGCGGCAGGAGATGGCCGTTCCTTTCTTTCGTTGTGTAAAACAGCCATCCAGAACCAACTCGGCATGTTGTGGCATATTGAACCGGCGGCTCTCAGCCTGGCTGATATCAAGAATCGACTGCGCGACAATGGTCATCTTCTCGAAATTTTCCAGGCGGCGGATGAGGCTGCCTATGGCGGTGCGTCACTCACGGATAAAAAAATGCAGGAGTATTTCCTTACCCTGAAAACAGAGCTGGAGGAGTTATTATGAAGGGTGCGGGCTTGCGCTACTTGATTTCAACGCTGTTGATCCTCCTGATTTGGTCCGCAGCAGCTCTTGCCGGTACGGAGCTGGACAATCTCTTCCATGAGGCAAATGAGGCATACAGCCGCGGCGATTATGATCAGGCTATCGGAAAATATGAACTGATAACGGCAACAAAAGGATACGCGCCAGGCGTGCTCTACAACCTCGCCAACAGCTACGCCCTGTCAGGAAAGCCTGGGAAGGCCATTTTGAATTACGAAAGAGCCCTGCGCCTCTCCCCAGCCGACTCCGATATCATCGGCAACCTGGAGCTGATACAAAAAGAAAATGGCCTTTTTCCACCGGAACCATCGACCGCGGAGCAGTTTTTCCAAATTCTGAGCCTCAACCAGTGGACCACGCTGATTCCACTTGCCCTTGTTCTTTTTACCTCATATCTGCTTGCCTCGATGAAATATCGATTTCCCAGACAGCGCAATATAGGCATGGGTATTTTTTGTGTTTTACTCCTAACTCTAGGAACTGCTGGAATATTCTTTCGCTTGCAAACCTTCAACCCTTCGGTGGTGGTCACCGCGGATGCGAAAATACTTCTCTCCCCGTTTGCATCGTCGGCCCCGATTGGAACCCTGCCGGAAGGCCGGCTGGTCTATCTACAAAAAAAACATGGCACTTTTAGTTATGTTACCGATGAAATGGATCGGCAGGGCTGGATCGACTCCTCACGCATTGAACCGCTCTACACATCGACTCCTTCCGATTTCTAAAAAATACCGAAATTCCCACGCCTCGAATTTGAAGCTTTTTTACTTAGCCATCTCAAATTCGAGGTTTTTACGACGCCATCAAGCTTTAGACTTTAAACTTTTTTACCATCTGATTGAGTTGTTCTGCCAACCCGGCCAGCTCTCCTGCATTTGTATTCACCTCTGCACAGCTGTTTGATATATCATTTGAGGACCTTGTCACATCACTTATGTCACGGGCAATTTCACTCGAGACCTGGGAACTCTGCGCCACATTCTCATTGACCTCCATCAACCCGGCAGAAGCCTGGGAGACATTGTTGACAATCTCCCGGGTGGTCGCCGACTGTTCCTCAACTGCTGAGGCAATCGTGGCGACGATTATATTTATTTCATTCACCACCTCGGAGACATCGTTTATCTCATTGACCGTTCCTTCGGTATTGGTCTGAATTCCCTCAACCCGGTTTTTGATCTCGCCCGATGCCGCTGCTGTCTGCCTGGCAAGCTCTTTAATTTCACCAGCGACAACGGCAAATCCTTTGCCAGCATCTCCTGCTCGTGCAGCTTCAATAGTTGCATTCAGCGCCAGCAGATCGACCTGGCTGGAAATTTCTGTAATGGTCTCAACCACCTTGCCTATTTCCCGGGCGGCCCGACCCAACTCACCCACCTGCGAGGACGCGCTGACAGTCTTGCTCACTGCAGAAGCCGTTATATGCCGTGCTTTTTCAGTATTTTCAGAAATTTCATTAATTGTCGACGACATCTCTTCAGTTGCTGAAGCGACCATACCGACATTTGTTGTGGCCTCTTCCATGGCTGCGGCAACTGAGTGCATATTCGCGCTCATTTCCTCACTTGCCGCGGCAACCGTGTTCGCTGTGTCGGAGGTATGTGCTGCATTCGTTGTCATCTGTTTACTAATCCCCGTGAGCGACTGGGAAGATTCGTAAAGAACTACTGATTTTCCGGCAACATCTTTTATAATATTCTGCACTTTCTCGACAAACTGGTTGAACCAGTTAGCCATTTCTTCAGTCTCATCGCCAGAGTTATCAACTATCCGCCTGGTCAAATCTCCCTCTCCCTTAGCAATATCTTTCAACATGGTGATTATTTTCCGGATTGGTCTGACTATTCCTATTGATACTATTAGATATGCTAAGGCAATTGACAGCAGAAGAACTGCGACAAGGACTCCACCCTGCCAATAAATCTGCGCACGAATGGCACCATTGATCTGCGCTTGCTTGGCGGCAATCACTTTATCTATATCATCTATGTAAATGCCGCTGGTCATGGCCATATTCCATTCTTTGAAATACTTAACATACGCTAGCTTCGGCTGCGGTTCCTTTTCCCCGAGCTTCGGCCATTTGTACGTATCAAAACCTTCCCCTTTATTGAGCGCAATATCCATCTGAGAAACAATCAGCAGCTTATCGTCAGGGTCTTTAAAAAAGGTGTCGGGTTTACCGACAAGACTTTCCTTGGGATGCTGCAGCATGGTTCTTGAAACCGTATCCATGGTATAAAAATAATCCGTGCCGTCTTTACCGTAGCGAAGAGCATTGATTGTTGACAAAGTCCTGGCTTTCAAGTCCGCAGTCGAATCCGGTGATTTTAGTGATTCCTCATAATTGTGTTGTGCAATAGTAGTAGCTGTTCCAACCAAAGCTGTCAGCATTGCCTTTTTTTCGGCCATGATGGCTTCACGATATGCTTCAATTTCAGCATCGCCTCGATGTATCAGGGCATAGGAAGAAAGGACCATAAACACCATACCAAGCAATAACAGGCTGCAAATCACCAGGCCGTTTATTTTACTGCTGATTGAAGCTCTAATTTTCATGCACATATCCTCTATGAATTGAAACTACAGTAGGTTTTCGCCTTTTTTAATTTGTATCAAAGTTACAAACAAAAGTCCAACCGACAGGCAACAATAAATACTCAGGGAAAAAAGGGCTTATTCGGACGAGTTCTAGAGGAGAGTGCGCCGAAATTCGGTAAGCTCGGCTGCCGCTTCGGCAATATTTTCAGATGAAAGCTCCAACTCATAGCGGTAGCTGCTCATGCTCTTGCTATATCGTTTATCATAGTAATCAACAAGGAGAATACGTACCAGCGCGGCCAAATCTCCCATCCTGAGGAGCTGGCACATTTCATCCACCCGTGCGGTGCCCATTTTCTGTTTTAAAGATTTCAGGATGGTCTCAATCTGTCGACGCATCGCCTCATCGGTCACGGGATAATCTTCAATAATTCTTCTGATTCTGGTTTCCAGGCGACAATCAACTTTCACTAAAACAGCATCTTGCATCGCTGAAGCCAGTGGCTGGGGGATAAAGACTCGACCAATCTTGCGGCTCTCTCCTTCGATGAAATAAGGCTCTTGATTAAGCGAAGCTATTACCTGCGCCAGCCTGCTTTCAAAGGTTCTCTGGTTACTTGGCTGCTGGGTAAGACCGCCAAAAAGTGAGCTGCGATGGCCGGCCAGATCTTCCAGGTCGATGGCCGGGGCCAGTTTTTGCAGAATGCGGGTTTTTCCCGTTCCGGTCAGGCCGTGGATAACGATCAGCTTTGGCTGAAAATTGTGTAGACAATCGAGGACATCCTGGCGGTATTTTTTATAGCCTCCTGCAAGCTGGAAAGCATTATAACCGGATTGCACCAGCAAATTGACCACCGACAATGAGCGCATTCCGCCTCTGGCACAGAAAACGGCTATTTTTTTTGCTTGAAAGGGTTGAAAAGCGGTAAGCAACTCGGCTACTTTTTTTTCAACATAGGAAAAACCCTGTTCTACCGCCTGTTCATGCCCGCCATGCTTATAAATAGTACCGATAACGCTGCGCTCATCTTCATCAAACAGCGGGATATTGATCGCTCCAGGAATCGTTCCAGCCAGATATTCGCCAGCAGAACGAACATCGATTATCTGAAGGCCTCCTGCTTTGGCGTCCACGAGGTGGATCGGTCCGGCTGATGCTCCTAGGATAGCCGCACGGGACAAATTTCTTTTCATTATAAGTTGCCTGCAAGATACTGGACTATGGAGACGGCGCTGAGCGTTGCCGTTTCCGCCCGGAGTATCCTGCCACCAAGACTAACGGTACGCCAGCCCAATAGTCGCGCCAGTTCAATTTCTTCTCCGGTGAAGCCACCTTCCGGCCCAAGCATGAGCGCAATTGCGGCGGTCTGAGCAATATCCGGAATGTCATCAAGATGGGTAGTTTTTTCCTCTTCCCAGAACAGCAACCGCAATACCCCATCGTCAATGGGATTCTTTCCAAGCGACTCAGCGTAGCTTGTCGGCGCGTCGATCTGTATGGTATGCAGGCGCCGGCACTGTTTGCAGGCCTCAAGACCGATTCGCTGCCACCGTTGATATTTTTTTCGACCCTGTATCTGATCAAATTTCCCCTGACATCTGGAACTCTGATAGGGAATCAACCCGGTCACTCCCAACTCGGTACATTTTTGGACCACGGTGTCCATCTTCTCCCCCTTCAGGATAGCCTGCCATACCCAGACCGGTTTACCATCGCTCACCTCCCGGGTCATAATTTCTTCGATCTGGGCCTCAACCTGCCGACCGACAGTGGTAATAACTGCACGAAAAACGGCACCAAGACCATCTAAAACCTCGATGATATCGCCAGACTTCAGGCGCAAAACTTTCGCGATATGGTGCGATTCCATTTCCGAGAGAAAAACTCGGTCACCGTCCCGTAAAGTCGGATCGAAAAAAAAACGTCGCATCGAATGTTATCCTTTTTACCCTACTGTTGAAATTGACAAATTCTCATGCATCTCGTAAGTTTGAAGAGATAATACCGTACTCGATTATATCATGCACCCCCGGCACCAAGGAAATACTCTATGTCCATTGAACGAAGAGAACAGCAAAGATTTTCTCTCAGCCTTCAAGCCAAAATTTCCTACCGCCACCTCGAAGATCAATCGATGGTGATTGATACGGTTGCGGCAAATATCAGTGCCGGCGGGGCATTTATTCAAACTGCCCATAAATTTCCCATGGCAGCCAAGGTTAAAGTCGAGTTTTATGTCAGCCTTACCGATCTGAAAAGACTGCGCTTTATCCTCTCCATGGAAAGTCTCCGCCAACTTACCGACCAGAAAATTTGGGTCGTCGCGCAGGGTGTCGTCATCCGCCAGGAATTGGACGGGGTGGGGATCATTTTCGATACCGATTACCAGTTGACTCCGATGCAGACGCCTGGCGCCACTCAATAAGATTCTCAGCCTTTGTTAAAGCAAAGCGCTACCCACTCCAGGCGGCTGTCACGGCCCGTCGGACGCAATCCATGTGCGGAAAAAACGTCGATTATATTGTCAGCCTGTTCACCTGCAAGGATCCCCGCAAGAATCAAGGTGCCCCCCTCAGCAGTTAAGCGGGCCAGGTCGTCGGCCATGTCGATCAGGACATCGTGGACAATATTGGCAACCACCATGGCAAAGGGTTCGTGCAGCGAAGAAAGGGGAGCTTGACTTACCTGCATACGATCCTGCAGGCAATTATACCGTACATTCTGATCTGCCGCTGCAACCGCCTCGGCGTCGTTGTCTATCCCTAAGACATCTCCCGCGCCAAACAGCAGTGCCGCCATACCGAGAATACCTGTGCCCGTCCCCACATCAAGGAGTCGCTGTCCAGCACGTTCTTCCAGGGTCTGTCGGATAAAATTCACGCAAAGACTCGTAGTCGCATGATGACCGGTGCCAAAAGCCATGCCCGGATCCATGACGATAACGGCCTCTCCGGCGGCGGGATGGTACTCTTCCCAGGTAGGGGCAATGACCAGGCCAGGCACGATGGCAAACGGCTTAAAATGTTCTTTCCAGCTTTTCCCCCAATCCTCTTCTTCGACCATGGAGGAGGAAAGGACTGGTTTTGCCACCTTGAAAATTACGGCCAGCTCATCAAGATACGATGACACCCGGCTGAGGATATCAGCCACCTCAGCCTGCTGAAGATTGGCCTTTTGGATATAACCGTTCACCGTCCCATAGTGAGGTTCGTCTCTGGCACCAGTCTCCACCCCCGCTTCCAGCACACCAACCAGGTAATCAGCGATTGATTCCACCAACAGTGGATCAGTCTGAACTGTTATTTTCAGCCATTTATTTCCGTTGGTCTGCCCGCCCATGTCCCGCATCAATTTCCTCACCTCGCCTGTTACCCTTAAATCACGGGTTATTGTAGTTTTTCATATGACAAATGCTGGATTTCACATTACTATACGCCAGAGTTTCCCTCCTGAAACAGCCCTTTTGCCCTAATTTTTCGTTGTTCTCAAAATTTAATCCTCGGAATATCAATTATATGACTGCGGTTAAATTTTTGGAACACCTTAATTGAGAACAAAAGGCCTCGCTGCCCAATAGGAAACTAAATAACAAATTTATTCATTTTGGCTTATAAAAGGTCTGCAGTGCATCCTTCTTCAAAAAACTTTGACCATCTTACCGCCTGTCCTGATTGCGATCTCCTGCTGCAAAAGGCAGATGCACCTGCCGGGTATTCCATTATCTGTCCCCGTTGCGGCAAGACTATAAGCAGGGGAAGCACCGATTCAATCGTCAAAGCGCTGGCCCTGAGTATTGCCGGCCTGCTCATGTATCTGCCTGCAATACTTCTGCCGCTTATGACCATGGAATCATTTGGTTTCAGTGACTCGGCCAACATCATTGACTCAATCGTCAATTTCTATAAAAGCGGCTACTATCTGGTTTCATTCATGGTCTTGCTCTCGGCCGTCATCTTCCCACTGGTGTTGCTGAGTTCCATTTTTATTATCGCCCTCCAGCTCTATCGGCAAAAATATCCGTGGTATCTAACCAAACTCTATAGAGCCTATCTGCATCTTGAGGAATGGGCAATGGTCGAGGTGTACCTGCTTGGTATCATGGTCACCGTCATCAAAATGGAGAGCAGTACCGACGTTTCATTCAATACCGGGATTTTCTGTTTCAGTGGCCTGGTTCTCCTCACTATTGCCATCGCCGCCACCGTCGATCATGATTTCTTCTGGCAGACCATTGAAGCCAAAGGGCAGAAACCCGAAAACCCATCGCCTGCGCAGAATCATCTTCATGTGGCAAAGAACGGTGATGCCGTGGTCACGGCCGCCATGCAGGGTTTGAGTCAATGCCATATCTGCCATAAACTTTCGCCGGCCGGTCTGGAAGGCCAGGGATGTCCACGCTGCGGGGAAACCCTGCACATGAGGCATCCATCCAGCATCTCAAAGACTTGGGCCCTGGTGCTCACCTCGGCAATTTTTCTGGCGCCGGCCAATCTGCTACCGATAATGCGGGTCGATTTTCTGGGTGTACCCAGTCGATCAACAATCATGGACGGGATCATCTATTTTTTTCAACATGGCGCCTATTTTATCGGCCTGATTATTTTTACCGCGTCTGTTCTGGTGCCCGTCTTTAAGATAGTCGGCCTCAGCATTCTGCTGCTTTCCACTCGACCAAGCAGCATCAGGCTGCTCAGGCAGAGGACAAGAATGTATCGGTTTATCACTTTTATCGGCAGATGGTCAATGCTGGATATTTTTGTTATCGCTCTCCTTTCCGTACTGGTCAATTTTGGCTTTTTCACGTCCATCCATGTCGCACCGGCAGCCACCTATTTCTGCATTGTCGTCGCATCTACCATGTTTGCGGTCATCACTTTTGATCCGAGAATCTTATGGGATAGATGTTGCCCGCCCCATAAGGCCGGCAATAAGCACTCTCGAATAATTTCTGGAAAAAGCCCATGACAACCAAATCTGTTGTTGTAAAGAATCGCGGTATTTCAATAATCTGGACTTTACCCCTCATTGCCTTATGTATCTGCGGCTGGCTCATTTATAACAGTTATAAAGATGCCGGGGTGGACATAACCATTTTTTTTAAGGATGCAACCGGCATCGTCCCCGGAAAAACCCAGATTATGGCCAGGGGCATTCCGGTTGGTCTGGTCATGCAAGTCCTTCCCGACCTGGACAACCAGCAGGTCAAAGCCATAGCGAAGATGGACCAGGATGTGGTGAGTCATCTTGTTCATGATACCCTGTTCTGGATTGTTCGACCACAGCTGTCGGCAAGTTCGGTCCAAGGTCTCGATACCATTCTCTCGGGAAGCTATATAGGTATCCAGATCGGCACCTCAACCAAAGCGAGACGAGAATTCCAGGGTCTTGGTTCCCCCCCTCCGGTCTCCCCGGAGACCCCCGGGCTGCACGTAAAGCTGCGAACCGACATGCTCGGTTCGATACAGACGGGAACCGGTGTCTATTACCGAAACATCGAGATCGGCAAAGTCCAGACCTATCGGCTGATCGAGGATGAAAGTGTCCTGATCTCCCTGTTCATACAGCCTGATTTTGCCCACCTGGTGCGGGAAGGCAGTCGTTTCTGCAACGCCAGCGGCATCCAGATCAGCGGTAAACTGCCCAATGTGAAAATACAAGTGGAATCCCTGGCGTCACTGGTGCGAGGCGGCATACTGCTGTACACCCCGGAACAACTCCAGGATACCCCGATAGCGCAAAACGGCCAGGTTTTTTCCCTGTACCCCGATCTCGAATCGGCCAATTACGGCATCCCGATGACCTTGACCCTCTCCTCCGGGGAAGACATCGTCGAAAAATCCACCAAAGTCATGTATCGCGGCCTGGAAGCCGGATTCGTCCAGGATATTCAAATCAACAACGATAGCCAGAGGACAGTCACGGCACATATTCTGCTTGACCCGAGAGCAGAAATTATCCTCCGGAAAAACACCCAGTTCTGGCTGGTAAAACCGAATATTTCCGCCTCGGGAATTGATAATCTCACTTCGTTTTTCTCCGGAGCACATATCACCTTTCAACCGGGAGACGGACCATTTAGAGACAAATTTGATATCCTGCCCGAACCACCTCCGCAGACACCCTTAAGAAAAGGCCGTTCTTTCGTGCTTGTCTCCAGGGAGCCCGTCGACCTTTCGGTTAAATCTCCCGTCTATTTCAAAAACATCAAGGTTGGGGAAGTTGTTGCCATTGATCTGGAAAAATCCGCCGGCAGCATTCAAACGACCCTGTTTATCTACCAGGAGTACCTGGACCTGCTCAGTAAAAGGAGTATTTTCTGGCTTCACTCCGGCATGCAGATAGACGCCAGTATCGACCAGGGGCTACAGGTTTCAACCGGGTCTCTGGCCAACCTGCTCAGCGGCGGAGTGAGCTTCATTACCCCGGAAAAGCAGAAAAAACAACAAGAAATACCCCCGGAAGAGGGTTTTCAATTTCCGCTCTATCAGAGTCGCAAGGATGCTGTTGCCAGAACTCCCGAGCTGCAGCCCGCCGGCAAGCGTTTTCAGCTTCTCTCCGAGGATGCCCAATCCCTGTCCATCGGTGCGCCGATACTGCATAAAAATATAAAGATAGGTGAGATTGAAGATTTTCGATTGACTCCCGACCAACAGGGGGTCCTGATCGAATGTTTTGTTGATAACCATTATAAAGACATTATCCACGAAAAAACCAGATTCTTTAATACCAGCGGAGTCCAGCTCTCAGGCGGGCTGACCGGCCTCAATCTGCAGACCGGATCGCTCCAGTCGATGCTGGCAGGCGGCATTGGCTGCATTAATGTTGCTGATGGCACTCCACTCAACTCCGCCAAACCCTACCCGCTGTATGCCAACCAGCAGGAAGCCATGCTGGCAGACAAGGTGCAGCTGACAGTGATGCTCAAAGATAATTACGGGCTGAAAGTAGGTGCACCGGTGAAACATAAGGGCGTTGAAATTGGCCAGATAACCGAACTCACCCTTACCGATAATCTACAAACTATTACCGGTACAATCCGCATCAACAAAAATGCCGTGCCGTTGTTTCGCTCCGGCACCCTTATATGGGTGGAGCAGGCGGAGGTCAGCCTGTCCGGGGTTAAAAATATCCAAAGCATCATTTTTGGTTCGTACCTGAATATCCTCCAAGGCAACGGGCCCCTCGCCCGTACTTTCACTGCGCTGGCAAAGCCGCCACAAACAGAGATCGCCGCACGTGACGGACTCGGTATCGTGCTGGAAACAAAACATCTTGGTTCCCTCAGTGTCGGCTCACCGGTTTATTACCGGCAGGTCCAGGTAGGGCAGGTTACCGGCTATGAGCTCTCGCCCAGTTTTCAGAAGGTGCTGGTATTTGTTTCCATCAGCAAACAATACAGTGCGATTATCTGGAAAAATACCAGGTTCTGGAATGTCAGCGGCGCCAAACTCGAAGGCGATCTGTTCTCCGGCGTCACTGTCTCCACAGCCTCCCTGGAAGCGGTCATGCGGGGAGGCATTGCTCTCGCCACTCCGGATAATGGCCAAACAGGCTCGGCGAAGGTAGCCGGCCACCATTTCACCCTTCACGATAAACCGGAGCAGGAGTGGCTGGACTGGAACCCGAATATAGTGGTGCTCGAACAGAAAAAGGCACCATATTTTTCCGAAACGAAGTGACGAGTAACCGGCCTCACTTGTAAAATCGGCGGAGATTATTAATCTTTACAGTTAAGAAGCATTTTTACAAGGCCATCTCTATTATAACCGGTGCACAAATGCCTGTTCCCAAACCCCATCACCTCATCTACGGAACCCTCAGGGACTACTTGACCGACGAGGAGTTGACCGATACCGACGACGAACGAATTCGCCAGGATTTGAGTCGTTTAATGGTGGAAGAGAAGGGCTATGACCGGGAACAACTGCAGCCAAGATTGAAGATTGAAACCCTTTTCTCCAGATGTTTTGTCGTCTCGACCATCGAACTGACCGTCTCCCTTGCCAATAAACAATATATGATCATTCGCTATGGCCCAGGCTCACTGGTCAGCAGAGAGCGGGCGGCAATAGCGGCGGCCAGAGTTATTAACCACGAGTATTGTCTGCCCCTTGCTGTTGTTACCAACGGCCAGGATGCCGAACTTTTAGAGACTAGAACTGGCAAGATTCTTGGTTATGGATTAGACTCCATCCCCGATCGGAAGACTCTTGAAGAAATGGCGGGCCAACTGGTGTTCCCGCCGCCACCCGAAAGCAAACGCCGAGAGCAGGAATTACGTATTCTCAATGCCTTTGATGTTGAACGGTGCTGTATGTAAATGACGTAGAATTTTTTTCTGCTGTTCAAGAAAAAAATTCGTAACGGAATTTATCCCGCGACGCTTCTTGGCGGGATGAGATCTTCGATCAAGCATTGGCCACCCATGCGATATAGAGAATTTCGTGAAAGAATTTACACCCCTCAATGGGGTATTAAAAAGAGTCCCGCAAAGCTGTCTGGCGAGACGAGATTAACAAGATATGTATCCCCCCAATCGCCAACCACAAAAATACAATATAATCAGAAACCCGAGGAAAACATGACGCCAACCGAGCATAAAAACTGGACGAAATCAAGCTGGCAAAAATTTTCAGCGCTGCAACAGCCCACCTGGCCGGAACAGAAGGCTGTAGATAAGGTTCTCGCCAATTTATCCCTGCTGCCGCCTCTCGTCTTTGCCGGTGAGATTCGTTCCCTCAAACAGATGCTGGCTAAAGCGGTATCCGGCGATGCTTTTCTGCTCCAGGGCGGCGACTGCTCGGAAAACTTTGCCCAGGTCACCGCGCCAAACATCCGCGAAACCCTGAAAGTATTGCTGCAGATGGCCGTTGTACTCACCTACGCCGGTGGTAAACCGGTTGTCAAGGTAGGCAGGATTGCCGGACAGTTTGCCAAACCCCGTTCCTCCGACACCGAGATTATCGACGGGGTGGAGTTGCCGTCTTACCGGGGCGATATGGTCAATACCGCTGAATTTACCCCGGAATCCCGCAGCCCCAACCCCAAGTACATGCTGAAGGGGTACAATATGGCGGCTTCGACCCTTAATCTTCTGCGCGCCTTCACCCGTGGTGGTTTTGGCTCTTTGCAGAGGGTGCAGGCATGGAACCAGGAATTCGTCGCCCAATCGCCTATGGGCAGGTCCTATGATCGCTTAGCGAAACAGATCAGTCACGCCATCAGATTCATGGAGACCATCGGTATTTCCTCAGAAGCCCCGCAGATTAACCAGACAGAGCTGTTCACCTCCCATGAAGCGCTGCTCCTCCAGTACGAAGAAGCGCTAACCCGCATGGATAGCATCACCGGTGACTGGTACGATTGTTCCGCTCATATGCTGTGGATCGGCGAGCGCACCCGACAGGTCGATGGTGCCCATATCGAATTCCTGCGCGGCGTTCATAACCCGATCGGCCTGAAACTCGGCCCAACCTATGATATCGATGACGTCAAGCGAATTATCGAAGTGTTGAATCCTGACAACGATCCGGGAAGACTGACAATTATCACCCGCCTTGGTATGAAAAAAGTTGAAAAAGCCCTGCCGCCGCTGCTGCGGGAAATGAAAAAAGAGGGTTTTAATATTGTCTGGAGCTGCGACCCCATGCATGCCAACACCTATACAGCCAAGTCGGGACATAAAACCAGGAATTTTAACGATATCCTTTCCGAGATCACCTGCTTTTTCGAGACCCACTGGTCTGAAGGCACTATTCCCGGCGGCGTCCATCTGGAGATGACCGGCAACAACGTTACGGAATGCACCGGGGGAGCACATAACATCATCGATGAAGAACTCGCCGACAACTATATGACCAGCTGTGATCCCCGGCTCAATGCGGAACAAAGTCTCGAGGTCGCTTTCCAGATCGCCGATATGATCCGCAGCTGACGGACAAGCACCCGCACCTCACCCTTCATCTGGTTCCCATGCGCCACATGGGAGCCAGCTTCAGGCTACGCTGCTAGCAACGCCGTCATGATTACATTTCAGTAATCTTTCTTGACGGTCTATTCTTCACGTTTACAATACTCTCTGACAGGCAAAGAAATAATTCGTCTCCCCGTACCTCTTTTTTCAGTATGGCGGACGGATTCTTCCATAACCACTCGTTTCAGAGTCTTTACTTTAAGGAGAAAGTATATGAACAGTAAAACAATGGTTTTTCCACCCATTAGGATGCTCACCATCCTGATGATCTGCATGGTATTGATCGCCACAAAGAGTAGAGCCCAGACCTACAGCAACGAGGATCTTGCTATTCTGGACAAATCATCCAAAGCATTTGTCAATGTGGTGAAGCAGGCCAAACCGGCGGTGGTTAATATCAAAGTAGAAAAAACCACCAAGAGTGGCTCTCCTGGTGGACTAGGACCAGAAGATATGTTTAACAATCCGTTTTTCGAACAATTTTTCGGGCCCCAGTCCCGTCGGCAGCAACCTCAGGAATACAGGCAGCAGGGCCAGGGATCCGGCTTTATCATCAGCAAAGACGGTTTTATCCTGACCAATAATCATGTGGTGGATGGGGCCGACAGCATCAAAGTCACCCTTTCCGACAACCGGGATTTTGACGCCAAGGTTATCGGCACTGATCCCCAGACCGATGTGGCGCTCATCAAGATTTCCGATCCGGAAAACCTGCCAGTGCTGCCCCTCGGTGATTCATCCAACCTCGAAGCCGGTGAATGGGTTATTGCCATCGGCAACCCCTTTGGCCTGAGCCAAACGGTAACGGTCGGTGTTGTCAGTGCAACCGGAAGATCCAGTGTTGGGATCAGCGAGTATGAAAACTTTATCCAGACCGATGCGGCCATCAATCCCGGTAATAGCGGCGGACCTTTGATCAACGGCCGGGGAGAGGCGGTTGGCATTAATACCGCTCTTTTCTCGAGGACCGGCGGCTATATGGGAATCGGCTTTGCCATCCCTATCAATATGGTCAAATCAGTTGAAGGACAGCTGCAGAAACAGGGTAAGGTAACTCGTGGATGGCTTGGTGTGGCAATTCAGAATGTGACCAAAGAGCTGGCTGAATCCTTTGGCTTAAAACAGACCGGTGGTATCCTGATCAGTGAAGTGCAACAAGATTCACCGGCCAGTGCCGCCGGACTGCAGCAGGGAGATGTCATCCTCCGCCTCGACGGGGTTGAATTAAAAGATGTCTCCGATCTGCGTAATCGGGTGGCGATGCTCCAGCCCAAGAGCAAGGCCATACTGGACATCATGCGTGATGGCAGGGAAAAGAAGATCCAGGTCTCCATTGGCGAACAGCCTTCCGACTTCAGCAAAGGCGGATCAGGCTCAAATAGCGATGGTTCCCTCGAGCAGTATGGGCTCACCCTGCAGGAATTGACCCCTGAACTGGCCAGGAAATTCGAATATGGAATCCATAGCGGACTGATCATCAGTGATGTTGCTGATGGCAGCTCAGCAGAAGCGGCAGGTCTGAAACCCGGTCAACTGGTGGAAGAGGTGAACCGGCAACGGGTAAGCAGTATGAAAGATCTCGATGCGGTCATAAAACAGTCAAAATCCGACAATAAGGTCCTCTTGCGAGTCCGTGCCGGAAATTACTCCACCTACGTGGTGCTGACCAATCAATAATCTTTTCAGCCAACCCGTGTCCTCCGCCGGTGTCCGTCGCACCGGACGAGTCAGGCGGAGGATACGGCCATGTCCTGTGGATGATCGAGACTCTCGGCAATCTCCCGCTGCCGGGCTCTGGCTATGCGTTCGAATATCTCTATAATCACCGGAAGTTTCTTAAAATCCTCAGTAGATATCCTTCGCAACACCACATCCGTTTTGGCCGTAACGGTGGCAGTACGTTTCTGCTCTTTACCAAAATAGGCCATCTCGCCAAAGATGGCTCCCGCAGCCATGGTGGTAAGCAGCTCTCCCTCGCCGTTAAAAGCGAGTGCTGCCCCGCTGTCCAGATAATAGATGCCATCAGGGATACTGTCTATTTTGATTATGATGTCACCTTTTTTGCACCATTCCAACTTAAAATATCGTTCCCATTCGGTATCGACCACCAGCGCGTGATAAAAACTGGGGTTCATGGCCCGAAGCAGCTCTTTTGACAGATGAAACAAGCGCTCGCCAAGAGAGTCCCGTTTCTTTTCCAGTAATTTCATCCCTCGCTGGTCAAAATCGTCGGCCGGGAAAGGGGTTTCACGGATATATTCGAGAATTCGCTCCGTTGCCACATCTTCTGTGCCGGTCAACTCCTGGAAATACTTCTGGGCCAGCAGCAGTTCCTCGCGAACCCTTGGAAAATCAGGTTCAACACCAAGCAGCAGGTTACCGCTGAAGAACTCCATGGCCTCATTTTTCATCCGGATAAAATGTTGCAAGCCATTTTCGTCCGTATCTGCCGGACAATTGTGCAGACCTGGTTTATAGAGGGTGAAAATATTCATTGGATGCAGCACACTGGTCAAACTGATCTTGGCAATAGTAACCAGGTGCTTTTCAAAGCCCTTTTGATACCTGGCAACTTCCCGATCCATCAACAGATCGGTGCCAAAATGGCCGCATAATTCCTCAAGTCGATTGGCCACGGCAAAACTTGCGCCGAATTTAGCCATCCGGTTGCCTAGCTGCGCTTCGGTGATCGGCCCGAGCAGGATGCCCATTCTC
The DNA here is from genome assembly GCA_963804605.1 of uncultured delta proteobacterium. Classification (GTDB taxonomy): domain Bacteria; phylum Desulfobacterota; class Desulfobulbia; order Desulfobulbales; family Desulfocapsaceae; genus Desulforhopalus_A. The sequence continues at coordinate 102,493 of CAWDRB010000013.1, read as the reverse complement.
GTCGGAGCCAAACTGCCGTCGGCGATCGCTTCGGCCATCCGGATTGCCGTGGCCAGGGCCCGGCTGCAGATTCCGGCGCGATTTTCCCCCGGTCGTTTATCAAAAATCACCAGGCAACCGTCACCGGCAGAAGGTTCGATTTCAAACGGGATACTTTCATCCCGGTGAATGATATCATGGATACTGCCATGGTAATCGATGAGAAAATCACGGATTTCCTCAGGAGTCATCCCTGATGATGTTCTTGAATAACCGACCATATCGGTCATCAGAATAACGACTTCCCTTTCCGGGCTGTTCTTCGCAATGGTTACCGACATCTTACATTTCATCCTGATGATATTTACACCATATCAGCTCAAGGCAGTGTTCCCGTCTGGTCAATTAATCCAACTAATAAAGATAATCGACACGAGGGCAGCAACAAAAAACAAGGCAACTTTTACATTGACGGAGTTATCTTCCTGGTGCTCATGATGATGGGAATCAGACATAATTTGGCTCCTAAATGAATTTTAATTATTGTGATTTTATCAGGTTATTCAACCGAATACAACATTCATAAGCTCTTGCAAGTGAGCAACACCAATTAATTCAATGGCCGGCTTCCAGGTAATCCGCTCCTTGTTGCTTTTCGGCAGCACAAAACGGCTGAACCCCAACCGTTGCGCCTCGCGAATCCGCACGTCAACATGGCCTATGGCACGAACTTCGCCGGCCAGGCCGACTTCGCCGCAGACCACCGTGGTGGAAGGTATGGGTTTTTCCAGCAGACTGGATGCCAAAGCGCAGATGACGCCCAGATCGAGAGCCGGTTCATCAATACGCATCCCTCCGGCGATATTAAGAAAAATATCATGGCCGTACATATCCAGGCCACCTTTTTTCTCCAGCACCGCACAGAGCAGGGACAACCGCTGCTGATCGGCGCCAATCGCCGTACGCCTGGCCGTACCAAGGTTCGTCGGACTGACCAGGGCCTGCACCTCGACCAGAATCGGTCTCGTTCCTTCAACGCTCGGCAGGACAACAGAACCGGGTTCGTTTAACGGGCGCTCAGCCAGTAGAATTTCGGAGGGGTTGCTCACCTGCACCAGCCCTTCTTCCTTCATCTCAAAGACGCCGATCTCGTTGGTGGAACCAAAACGGTTCTTCACTGTGCGCAGGATACGAAACGCATGGCTTCGGTCCCCTTCAAAGTAGAGCACCGTATCAACCATATGTTCGAGCACCTTCGGCCCGGCGATAGCCCCATCCTTAGTGACATGGCCGACCAGGACAACCGGAATATTCTCTTTCTTGGCCATACCAAGCAATCTATATGCCGATTCCCGCACCTGGGTAACCGAACCGGGCGAAGAGGAGACATCGGCACAGGTCAGGGTCTGAATGGAATCTACCGCCAGCAGACTGGGACGCATGGCGCAGGTCATGGCGATGATATGCTCGACCACGCTTTCCGTAGCCAGGAATTCGTCCGGATGGATGGCGCCAAGACGCCTGGCGCGCATTTTTATCTGCCGCGCAGATTCCTCGCCGGAGACATAGAGAACCTTCCTGCCATCTTCGGCAATCGACGCGAGAAGATGCAGCAGAAGGGTCGATTTACCAATTCCCGGCTCGCCGCCAATAAGAACGACGGAACCCGGCACAATCCCTCCGCCCAGTACCCGGTCCAGCTCATCGATGCGGGTGCTGATTCTTTCTTCGTCGCCCTCGGGAGCCAGATAGAGTGGCTGCGGTTGCGATACGGTGCCGCCGGTAGGAGTCCGGACGTGAATTATTTCCTCAACCAGACTTTCCCACTCACCACAATCAGGGCATCGCCCCAGCCATTTGCCACTCTGATGGCCGCACTGGCTGCAGACGAAAACCGGGCGAGGCTGTTTTTTGCTCTTTACATTCATAACACAAGAATATTGGCTACAAGGTTATTAGTCAGACAAAAGTAGTCTTCAGCCTTTACAGCCGGTAAAAAGGAGCTATATTTTTACCACACCATCAACCTTGACAATTTCGTAAAGACCTCAAATTTACGATGGTTAAGTAAAAAGCTTCATCTTCGAGGCGTGTGAATTTTGCTATTATTTTGGCGTACTACAGTACGTCGTAATGATAGCAAAATTCGCAACAACGAAGAAGATGAAGAGGTTTTACGACACCATCAACCTTACATGTTATACCAGCTTATAACAATGCAAAAGCAACTTCATGTTCCCCACTCCTCTGCTGCTGATTGGATTCCTTTGTCGCGTTCCCTGGTTCTCATATTCAGCCGTAAAAGGCTTTTTGGCTGGAGCTTTGTCCTTTTTCTGATAACTATCACCCTCACCTGGATCGGCTACCTTGTCACTGTCGATTTCATCGATCAACTCACCGGAAATTTTACTGCAGCTGCTCCGGCAACCGGCAGCATCCTGGGTTGGATCAAATATAGCGGCTGGCTGGTGAGCAGCTGGTTGTTTCTCATTGTCTCCAGAATAGTCGCCTTTTATCTCGCCTTTCTCCTGGCTTACAGCCTGTCAACTCCCGGCTATGTTTTTCTCAGTACCGCTGCCGAAAAGATGTATGCCGGAAAGAATTTCGACGCCGAAGCCAATTTTTCTGTAGCCGGCTTCTTTGGTGATATCTTCGAGGGAATAAAAATTGCCTTTTTCGGTATTCTAGTGACCATTGCCGCCCTCTTTGTCAATTTTATCCCGGTCATAGGTCAGGCAGTCGTCTTTCTCCTCTACACCTATTATTCAGCGCTGCTTTTTGTCGATTATCCAGCCTCGCGTCGTCGCTGGTCCCTTGGCAGAAAATTGCACTGGTTGCGCACCCATAGCAGTCCCGCCTTTAGGCTGGGGGTTCTTCCCGCCCTGGTCAGCATGATCCCTCTCGTCAACATCTTTGCCATTGCTCTTCTTTTCCCGCTGCTTACCGTCCACACCACCTTGAATTTTTCGGCCATCGAACTTGCCGGAAAACCTTCATTCATCAATAAACCTGGAGATTTTCATGGGCAAGGAAATTGAAAAAAAATTTCTGATAACCGGCGAAGACTGGCGGCGGCTTGGTACAGGCGAACCATACTGCCAGGGCTATCTGAATTCGGAGAAAGGCAGAACGGTGCGGGTGAGAACCATCAATAATCGTGGAATTCTGACCATCAAGGGGCCTAATATCGGCGCAACAAGGCTTGAATACGAATACGATATTCCTTTTGAGGATGCCCGGGAGATGCTGCTTGAGCTCTGCCGTAAACCGCTGATTGAAAAAACCAGGTACACGATCTCTTATGATGGGTTTATCTGGGAAGTAGATGAATTTAAAGGTGAAAACGAAGGTCTGCTCTTTGCCGAAATTGAGCTGGAATACGAAGGACAAAGCTTTGCCAAACCTGCATGGATTGGCCGGGAAGTTACCGACGACAGCAGATATTACAATGCCAATCTGGTCACAAACCCGTTTTCCAACTGGTCAGACGAACCAAAAAGCACATAAACCATGCAGTCAAAGCCAATATAGTATACAATATTACTCGTTTCTTGATATTGCTACTGGTTGGTGGAGCCTGCAAGCGCAGACCAAATAAAACAGGTCTGTTTCCGTAAATAAAAGAGGAGATCAAAAAGATGAGAAAAACGAAAAATCTGATTGCTGCTTTCTGTGGAGCGACATTATTGCTGGCTTCAATGCATGTCGGGGCAGCAGAAAAAACCCTGGTTTTCTGTTCCGAGGGAAGTCCCGAGGGTTTCAACCCCACCTTTTATACTGCAGGGACCACCTTTGACGCCTCATCCCGGCAGATTTTCAACAAACTCGCCGAATTCAAAAGAGGAACTACCGAGATCGGACCAGGTCTTGCGACTACATGGGATATTTCCGCTGACGGCAAAGAATATATCTTTCATCTCCGTAAGGGTGTAAAATTTCATACCACCAAAAATTTCACCCCGACTCGTGATTTTAATGCCGATGACGTCGTTTTCTCGCTTCATGCGTCAATTTGATAAAAATCACCCCTTTTATAAAGTCGGCAACGCTTCCTATGAATATTTCAACAGTATGTCCATGCCTGATCTGCTAAAAGAAGTAGTTAAGGTCGATGACTACACCGTAAAATTCGTCCTCAACCGGCCAGAAGCCCCGTTAATTGCCAACCTGGGTATGGATTTCGCCTCAATTTTCTCCGCGGAATATGCCGACAAGATGATGAAAGCCGGTACCCCGGAAGTGATTGATTTTGAACCGGTCGGCACCGGTCCTTTCCAGTTGGTGGCATATCAGAAAGACGCAGTTATCCGTTATAAAGCCCATCCGGACTACTGGGCCGGCAAAGCCGCCATTGATAATCTGGTTTTTGCCATCACTCCCGATGCTTCTGTCCGCTATCAGAAACTGAAAGCCGGCGAATGTCATGTTATGCCCTATCCTAATCCAGCAGACCTGGAGGCGATGAAAAAAGATGCCGATATCAACCTGCTGGAAAAAGAAGGTCTGAACGTTGGTTATATGGCCTATAACACCAAAATGGCTCCTTTTGATAACCCCAAGGTTCGCAAGGCCCTGAATATGGCGATTAACAAGCAGGCTATCCTTGATGCAGTCTTCCAGGGCGCAGGCAAAGCGGCCAAGAATCCGATCCCACCGACTATCTGGTCCTATAACGATGCTGTCGTCGACGATCCTTATGATCCAGCCGCTGCCAAAAAAGCGCTGGCCGATGCAGGTGTCACCGATCTGAAGATGAACATCTGGGCAATGCCTGTTCAACGACCTTACAACCCTAATGCCAGACGTATGGCCGAACTGCTCCAGGCTGATTTTGCCAAGGTTGGCGTAAAGGTTGAAATCGTCTCCTACGAATGGGGTGAGTATCTTAAACGTTCTAAAGATGAAAACCGCGACGGAGCTGTCCTCCTCGGATGGACCGGCGACAATGGTGACCCGGACAACTTCCTGGCAGTACTGCTCGGGTGTGACGGTGTGGGCGGGGCAAACCGTGCCCAGTGGTGTTATAAGCCATTTGAAGATTTGATTCAGAAGGCGAAGATTGTCTCCGATATCGGCGAACGTACCAAGCTCTACAAAGAGGCGCAGCTCATCTTCAAAGAGCAGGCTCCCTGGGCAACCATTGCCCATTCGGTGGTCTTTCAGCCGGTACGCAAGGAAGTCGTCGATTTTCGTATCGATCCTTTCGGCGGCAATGTTTTCTACGGTGTTGACCTGAAGTAAAGCGATATCCTCGCCGGCCGGGCAGATGAATCTGCCCGGCCTTTTCCATGCCGATTTCAATCCAGAGAACCACTCTATGTTTCTTTATTTTATCAGAAAATTGGGTGTAATACTCCCCACTTTCTTTGGCGTCACCCTGGTGGCGTTTATATTTATTCGTACCCTGCCGGGTGACCCGGTGCTGCTGATGGCCGGTGAACGGGGAATGAGCGAGGAAAGACACGCCGAGCTGATGACCCAGTTCGGCTACGATAAACCAATCATCCTGCAATATGGCCACTATCTGAAACAACTGGTAAGCGGCGATTTCGGCACCTCAATTATCACCAGAAAGCCGGTACTTGACGAATTCATGACCCTGTTTCCAGCGACAGCGGAACTGTCTTTATTTGCGATGATCATTGCTATTTTCTTCGGGCTTCCGGCGGGGATGATTGCCGCTACCCGTCGAGGGTCATTTTTTGACCATACAGTGATGACCAGTGCCCTGGTCGGCTATTCCATGCCGATTTTCTGGTGGGGCTTGCTGCTAATTATCTTTTTCTCCGGCATTCTTGGCTGGACGCCGGTCTCCGGGCGTATTTCCTTTCTCTACTATTTCGAGCCGGTCACCGGTTTTATGCTCATCGACAGTCTGCTTTCCGGCCAGGAGGGTGCTTTTTCATCGGCGATCTCCCACCTCATTCTTCCGGCCATCGTCCTCGGCACCATCCCTTTAGCGGTCATTGCCAGGCAGACCCGTTCTGCCATGCTGGAGGTGCTGAGCGAAGATTACGTCCGCACCGCCCGTGCCAAGGGGCTTGGCCCGCATCGGGTCATCGGCTTGCATGCGCTGCGCAATGCCATGATTCCGGTGATAACCGTTATCGGCTTACAGGTCGGTGTGCTATTTGCCGGGGCAATCCTGACCGAGACCATTTTTTCCTGGCCGGGAATCGGCAAATGGATGGTCGACTCGATTTTCCGACGAGACTATTCGGCGGTCCAGGGGGGACTGCTGCTGATCGCGGCAATCGTCATGCTGGTCAATCTGGGGGTTGATCTGCTCTATGGCCTGATTAACCCGCAGATACGCCATACGGATTAATCGATCCAACATTTTATGTTTCTATGAAATGACCATGACCGAAACAACCATGCAGGAAGCAGTGGAAATAATTGAGACAATAGATGATCGCCCGACAGGATTCAGCGCCCAGCTCGCTGAATTCTGGTCCTATTTCAGTGAAAATCGCGGCGCCGTCATGGGACTGTTTTTTTTCATCGGCGTTATTCTGATCGCCGTCTTTGCCGATCTTCATCGCTCCCCATTTACCCAATCAGCAATTCCGGGATGCTCTTCTACAGCCACCATTCTGGCAGAGCGGCGGCAGATACCAAGTTTTTGCTCGGCACCGATGCCATCGGCCGGGATATGCTGTCGCGGCTCATTCACGGTTCCCGCTACTCCCTTTTTATCGGCTGCATCGTGGTGTCAATTTCACTGGCGGTGGGGGTAATCCTTGGCCTGATGGCCGGTTTTTTCCGGGGCCGGGTGGACACCTTCATCATGCGCATCATGGATGTTGTCCTCGCCTTTCCCAGTCTGCTCCTGGCGCTGGTGCTGGTGGCCATCCTCGGACCGAGTCTGATCAACGCCATGATCGCCATTGCCATTGTCCAGCAGCCGCATTATGTCCGGCTGACACGGGCCGCGGTGATGACGGAGATGACCAAGGACTATGTGACCGCGGCGCAGGTTATCGGTGTACGCTCCCTGCGGCTGATGTTTATCACCATCCTGCCCAACTGTATGGCACCGCTGATTGTGCAGGCAGCGCTCAGTTTTTCCACTGCCATCCTTGATGCCGCCGCCCTCGGCTTTCTCGGCATGGGTGCTCAGCCACCGACCCCGGAATGGGGCACTATGCTGGCCGAAGCACGGGAATTTATTCTCCGGGCCTGGTGGGTGGTCACCTTCCCCGGCGTAGCCATTTTGACTACAGTGTTGGCCATCAACCTGATGGGCGACGGCCTGCGCGATGCCCTCGATCCGAAACTCAAACGATCATAACAGCACCATGCCATTACTTGAAATTGACAATCTCAGTGTGACCTTCAAAACTGCCGGTGGTGAGTTCACCGCGGTTGACCGGGTCTCGCTGAATATCGAACCCGGCGAAATCGTCTCCATCGTCGGCGAATCCGGCTCCGGCAAATCCGTATCGATGCTGGCCTTGATGGGTTTGCTGCCCTGGACCGCGACCATCACCGCCGATAGTCTTCGTTTTGCCGGTGCGGACCTGAAAACCATCAACAGGAGCGACCTCCGCAAGATCATCGGATCGCAGATGGCGATGATCTTCCAGGAACCGATGACCAGCCTCAACCCGTGTTTTACTGTCGGTTTTCAGTTAACTGAAACCCTGAAGATTCACCTCGGCATGAACCGGACCGAACGAAAAAAACGGGCCATTGAACTGCTCGATCTGGTCGGCATCCCGGAACCGCAAAAACGGCTGTCTGCCTTCCCTCACCAGCTTTCAGGCGGGATGAACCAGCGGGTGATGATCGCCATGGCCATCTCCTGCAACCCCAGGTTGCTGATTGCCGATGAACCAACGACAGCCCTTGATGTCACCATCCAGGCCCAGATTCTTGATTTATTGCTCAAGCTGCAAAAAGAACAAGGTATGTCGCTAGTGCTGATTACCCATGATATGGGTGTTGTTGCCGAGACCGCCGAAAGAGTTGCCGTGCAGTATGCCGGCCAGCAGGTGGAAAAACAGCCGGTCAAGGGCTTGTTTGCCAACCCGCACCACCCTTACACCCAGGCACTGCTCAACTCTTTACCGGAGCGGTCAAATTCAAAGATACTGCCGTCCATAGCCGGTGTCGTTCCCGGCCAGTTCGATAAGCCGGTCGGCTGCCTCTTTTCTCCTCGCTGCCGGTATGCCACTGAGCTGTGCCGGACGACCCCGCCGGTTGCCGCATCGCCTGCATTTGGCCGCGCCCTCTGCCACTATCCCCTGGCCGAAGGCGTCCCGACCAACTATCCCGAGGAGATAAGCGCATGAAAGGAGAAGTTGTTCTGGAGGCGAAAAACCTCACCCGACATTACAAGGTTGACCGGGGAAGCCTGAAAAAGCCGGCAATCTTGAAAGCCTTGGACGGTGCCAGTTTTACCCTCCTTAAAGGGAAGACCCTGGCGGTAGTTGGTGAATCCGGTTGCGGCAAATCCACCCTGGCCCGGCTGATTACGATGATAGAAAAGCCAACATCCGGTGAGTTGAAAATCACTGGAACCAATGTTATTACTGCCAATAAAAACACCCGCAGTAAACTTCACAAAAAAGTGCAGATTGTCTTTCAAGACCCCTACGGTTCCCTCAACCCACGCCAGAAAATTGGCCATGCCCTTGAGGAACCCCTGCTGGTCAACACGACAATGAGCAAAAAGGAGCGCCGGGAAGCCGCCTTGCATATGATCGATCTCGTCGGTCTCCGGCCGGAATACTACGATCGCTATCCGCATATGTTTTCCGGAGGGCAGCGGCAGCGAATTGCCGTGGCCAGGGCATTGATGCTTAATCCGGAAATCGTGGTGCTCGATGAACCCGTCTCGGCGCTCGATGTCTCAATTCAAGCCCAGATTCTCAATCTCATCGCAACGCTGCAGGAGCAGTTTGATCTGGCCTATATGTTCATCAGCCATGACCTGTCGGTCGTCAAACATATCGCCGATGAGGTTATGGTTATGTACTTAGGTAAGCCCATTGAGTCGGGAAACCGGGACACCTTGTTCAGCAAACCGCATCATCCCTACACCAGGGCTCTCTTGTCCGCCACACCGGTGGCCGATCCTTTTCGAACCAAGGAACGTATAGTATTAAAGGGAGAATTGCCTTCGCCGATTGCACCGCCGGCCGGATGTACCTTCCATCCACGCTGCCCCTCGATGACGGAGATCTGCCGCGGCAAACCTCCCGAGCTCAGCGAGATTGACGGTTGCATGGTTGCCTGTTATCATCCGAAGATGTATTAGAAACCTATCATTTGCAACCTTGGAGGTTCCCATGAAATATCTTTCCATCACCACTACCGACACCATTCCCGCCCTTGGCCTTGGAACCTGGAAATCAAGTCCTGGAGAAGTAGGCCAAGCGGTTGCCACAGCCATTAAAATCGGCTATCGCCATATCGATTGCGCCTCCATATATCAGAACCAGAAGGAGATCGGCACGGCTCTCGCCGATGCACTTAACACAAAGCAGGTAAAGAGAGAAAAACTGTGGATAACCTCCAAGCTGTGGAACAATGCCCATGCCAAAAAACATGTGCAGCCGGCGCTGGAAAGAACGCTTGTCGATCTGCAGCTTGACTATCTGGATCTGTTCCTGATCCACTGGCCGATCAATTTCCAGGCAAATATTGTTTTCCCCAAACGGCCGGAAGAATTTCTTGCGCCGGAGGACATCCCGATAATAGAGACCTGGCAGGCCATGGAAAAGATGGTCCAAAAGGGATTATGCCGGTTTATCGGGGTCTGCAATTTTAACCTGCCTCGACTGATTAAACTCAAGCAGCAGGCAACTCTTCAGCCGGTCATGAATCAGATCGAACTGCATCCCTACCTCCAGCAGGAAAAAATGGTTGAATACTGTAAAAAGAACGGCCTCCTGCTCACGGCCTACTCGCCACTCGGCTCAGGCGACCGACCTGCTGCTCTGAAAAAAGACCTGGAACCATCGCTGCTGACCCAACCGATTATTGTCGATATCGCGGCAAAACGGAATATGTCGCCAGGGCAGGTGCTGCTCGCCTGGGCTCTTTTTCGGGGAACCGTGGTCATTCCCAAATCGACCAACCCGGCGCGACTGCAAGAGAATTTCCTGGCCGCCGACCTCGAACTTGAGGCTGCCGACCTGCAGGCAATAGATGGACTCGAACAAGGCTACCGCTTTGTCGACGGCTCTTTTTTCCAGTCTCCCGGTTCACCGTATACCGTCGCCGGACTCTGGGAAGAGGAGTGATGATCTTGCAATACGTCTTAATCAATCGTCGCCAAGAGTTGACGAATTTCGCCAAAGGCAAAAGGTTTATTCAAAAAACCCCGTGCCCCCGCCTCAAATGCCTCCTTGCAGGTTGTTTCCGTGGCATGTCCCGAAACCAAAAACACCGGTAATTCAGGCCATTTTTCCCGGCACTGTCGTAAGAATCCTAACCCGTCGAGTTTGGGCATGCGCATATCGACGAAAGCGGCATCATACTGTTTTTTCTCCAACATCTGTATCCCCGCGAGGCCATCTTCGGCCTCATCAATTTTGTGGCCCATAAAGAGAAGAAATTCACGTAAGGTATAACGGACGATCTCTTCGTCGTCGATAAGCAGCAACGATAATGACTCAGTTGAGGACACAGCAGATCTCCTCTTCATAGAGATGGACAGGAAAAGAAACGGTAAAGCTCGATCCTTCACCAGGGGTAGATGTGCACACGATGGTCCCGTTAAACCCTTCGACAATGGATTTGCAAATAGACAGGCCCAGCCCCGTCCCCTTGTCCGGGTCTTTTGTGGTAAAAAACGGATCGAAAATATGCTCCATGATGTCTTTTGCAATACCACAACCATTATCCCTGACCCGCACCCAAAGGGTCTCTCTCGTCTCCTGTCGCATGCCCGTGCTAATCTCCACGGAGGGAACAAAATCAGCACCATGACCGCCGGAATTCAGCAATGCGTCACGGGCGTTACTGAGGAGATTTAACAGTACCTCTTCAACAGAATAAGGATTAATCAAGGCAATCAGCGGTTCTGTGGAGCAATTGATGGCCAGCGTCAAGCCATGGGATTTAAACTGTGCCGTCAACAAACCGATAGCCGACAAAACGACATCATTGAGATTGACGGCCGAGGTATCGACACTGCCTGCTTCCCTGGCAAAAAGACGCACATGGTTGATAATGTGCACCATACGATCGGACTGCTCGACAATGCGCGTGACATTGCTATGCAGGTCATCCGGCAAAACAGATATCTTGTTGTCCATTTTAACCAGCAGCAATTCAGCCAATCCACGTACCCCGACCAGGGGTTGATTTAACTCATGGGCGATACCGGCGGCCATTTCACCCAGTGAACGTAAACGGTCTGAGCGCATTCGCATTGACTGCTGTTTTTCCAACTGAATTTCAGCTTCATGGCGTTTCTTTATTTCATCTTTAAGTTGCTGGTTACGCAATGCCAGGAGCAGCTTTTGCCGCTCTGAGTTCTTGTATTGGTGGTGCAGGCTGAGGTTCTGGCTGTTAAAGCGCATCAGCAAACCTATACCGAGAAGAATAAGAATTGCCAGGGCTCCGGTCCCCAACAGCAGATGCCATGACATCGGTGAACCCAGATAGGCGGTATTCCTGACCCAGGCAAGCAAAAATATCGGCATATTATGGATAGGAAGACGGCTCAACAATACTTCTTCCTCGGTGGAACCGTTAACCGGTAAAGCCAGCTGCAAAAAATCCCTGGAGGGTATTCCGGCAATAACTTTTGAGGATATGGCCAGAGGAGAAAAAAATTTTTCACTGGTCAGGGATGGAAACACCTGCCCGGAATTCGCTGCCATAAAAAAACCCTTGTTTGTCTGATCTGTTGCATTATCGATGAAATTGCCAAAGAGCGTGTCCGGATCTATCCAGGCAATCAATTCTCCCACAACATGATTCTTATAGATACAGGGAGATCTGATTACAATCTGCAAGGTTTTGTCGACGACGGTAAAGGAGATAGCGCCCTCTTCAGCAGGGGGCACCGCCAGATTGAGCGAGGCAAGGCCCTGTTTTTCCGCTTGGACCGGATCGCTGTCTACCAGGGGATTGCCATTGCCATCTATCAAGAGAAATCGTTTATATATCGTGCCATCCTGGACAAGCTTGCTGGTGAGGTTGGTGGTAAAGAGCCTGTCAATTACAAACAGGTTGATTTTCAGTCCATACTGCTGCGACATGCCCAGTGCGACGTTTTGGAAATAACTCTGTATTTCCTGAGAGGTAACCATTGAACGGAGATCGAACTTCCGCTCCGAAAAAAAGTAGCCTAGAGAGGCTGCACGTTTTTCCCCATCCAGCCGAAACTGTTGCAAAGCTGAGTCCTGAAGTGCTGCCTGGCTTCGGTAGTTGGATGCAGTAAGAACACCTATGAACACAGTCAGGAGGAGGCATGCAGCCACAATGGCCAGGGCCTGTTGGCGGGCAATGAGTGTCCGTATTGTTCTTAGAGAAGGCATTATGTTTCAGAGAAAACTATGCATCCTTTGCCTAGAAGGCATTGGGATAATATTGAAAAAGAGATGGATAGTACTTGCGTACCAGGGCCTTATAGATTCCATTGACAACAATACCGTTAAAAAATTCTTCGAAAGCCGCGCGAAGTTTTGGCGATGTTTTGGGAAAGGCACAGGCCATGGTCTGCTGTTCTGAAACCGGGCCGATTACTTTGATTTGACCAGGCCATTTTTCAAGAGCAATTAAAGAAATCGGGAAATCAATCAGCGTGGTGTCAGCGGCTTTAGACATGATCGAAGGAATCATTTCCTCCAGATTGCGGTCCCTCGGAAAAAGCTTAATCACCGCACCCGTCTTGTCCAGATGGTAGAGATCCGGGTCGAGACAGCTGTCTTTCAATCCCAACACGCTGACACCTTTTAAATTGGCCTTGACCATTTCTATGTCCTGGGCAATGGAGTCGGTCGGCACAATGGGCTGTAGCGCTGTGTCCGGCCGCGCAATCAACCATACACCAGTGGGAAAGGTCATTGGTGAAAAATCGACTGCTTTTTTCCGCCATTCGAGAACAGTAAAGCCGGTGGCAATGATATCACCGCGAATTGCGCCCTCTCCGTTAATTTCAATATCATCTCCTTTGGGTTTGATGATCGTACCGGTAAGATCGGTGAGAATATTCTGCCAATTGGTTTCGATAAATTGGTACTTCACTCCGAGGTGAGCAGCGAACTGTTGCATTAATTCGACATCCAGACCCATTTTATCTTCGGTGATGAAGTTGCCATAAACAATACCCAGATGCCGCAGGGTTCCTTTTTGCAAAATCTCATCCAGATCGCCGCTTCGACTATGTCCAGCGGTCAGGGTCAACACCAGCACCGAGATGAAAATTGCCAGGCTCTTAATCGCTGAATTGTTGTCTTGACTCAAGCTATTCTTTCTTATCCTGCTCTTGTGATTCTTTACTCCACCGGCAACAAATAAGTGCATTATTCCCCCTGGCCCTGGTCTTTTTCAAAAAAATCACTTAAATACACAAAAATAGATGGATAATATTTTTCAACGAGTTTTTTGTAGGTCCCATCCGTCCAGATGGTCTGAAAGAACATATTAAATTCACGAAGCAATTCGGGAGCATCTTTGGCGAAGCCAACTCCCATATACTGCTGTTGCGATACCGGGCCAATAATTTTAATTTCACCAGGCCATCTTTGCAAAGCAATGAGTGCATCGGGAATATCCAGTAGAGTTGTTTCAGCCGCTCCAGCAAGAATCGCCGGTGCGATATCGCCCAGGTGCTGACTGGCAGTGTGATAGCGGATCATTGCTCCGGTCTGGGCGAGTCCATAGAGGTCCGGGTCCAGGCAGGTGTTTTTCATACTCAGCACGGAGCGCCCGGCAAGGAGATTTTTGACCTGGTCAATGTCTTTATCAATACTTCCGGTCGGCGTAATCGGTTTGATTGGCGAGTCGGCCCTTGCCACAAGCCATACTCCGGTGGGGAACGTAGGAATGGAATAGTTCACGATCTTCTGTCGTTCAGGCAAAATGGTCAAGCCGTTGGCAATAATATCGCCCTTGATTTGTGTCTTGCCGATTACTTTCAACCCACCATTGCCGGACTGGAGAAGATCACCGGTAAGATCGCCAAAAACTTCACCCCACGAGGTCTCGATCAATTCATAGCGAACATTAAGAGCCTTGGCGAAAAGTTGCATGAGTTCAACATCCAACCCATCCAGTCCCGCCGAAGTCTCTTCAACAAAATGAGCATACGGTATGCCAAGGTGCCGCAAGACACCCTGATGCCGAACATCCTGGAGATCTCCGGCATATGCAGTTACCGAAAGCAGATATGAAAGACCAATCCCGATAAACAGAAAAAGTATCTTAAAATAGTTTTTTATTGCTTTTTCCAATCCCCCCTGAAGGGGTGAAAACAAGACAATGATCTCAGAGGTACTCATGAGACTGGCCATAGGCCGCACCATTAACATAAACCTTTCTCCTTGTTTATTGTCTTCTCATTCTTACAAAAAGTCAGTTCAAGTGAGCCGGAGTGTGTGAAATAAATCAATGCCTGATCTCTATCTACTGAGATTTTTTCTCACTTTAATAAGTATCGCAAAACCCTGTTGAGTTGTCAAGAAACGGGCCAGGAATTCAAAAACTAACGATGTTATTGATATCAACGTTATTAATCGGTTAAAGACGTTGATAAAACTTGAAAACTAAGAGTATACTTCGTCGAGCAAAATTACCTGTTGGAAGTCCGTCTCTTCACACTGATCTATGGACAGGCACTTCATATAAAAACCTAACTTATCGAGGGCACCGTGGACATCTCCTTTAAAAAAGCCGAGACATTGAAAAATCACCCCAAGGATTCCGCCTTGGGCTTTGGCACAATATTTACCGATTACATGTTTAACATGGACTACAGCCCCGAAGCCGGCTGGCATAACCCTCGTATTGAGCCATACGGACCGATTGCCATGGATCCTGCAACCATGGTTCTACACTATGGACAGGCAATTTTTGAAGGCTTAAAGGCATACCGAACCGATTCGGGTGAGATTCAACTTTTCCGGCCCAAGGATAATTTGCACCGTCTCAATAAATCAGGCCATCGGCTGTGTATGCCCGAACTCGACGAAGCATTTATTCTTGAGGCGCTCATCAAACTGTTAAAAATTGAAAAAGACTGGGTCCCAAGCGCGGCGGGAACCTCTATCTATATTCGCCCGACGATCATTGCCACCGACCCCTACATCGGCCTTCGATCATCGAATACCTACCGATTTTTTATCATCTTATCTCCTGTTGGCGCATATTATCCGGAAGGATTCAACCCGGTAAAAATATGGGTTACTACAGAGTATGTTCGTGCGGTGCGAGGCGGCGTCGGTGAAGCAAAAACAGCAGGCAACTACGCCGCGAGCCTGTATGCAACACAACTGGCCAATAAAGACGGGTATACTCAAGTATTGTGGCTTGACGGGGTTGAGCTGAAATATATCGAAGAAGTTGGTTCCATGAACATTTTCTTTGTTATCGGCGACGAACTTATTACCCCCCAACTCAATAGAAGCATTCTAGCCGGAGTAACACGGGATTCGGTGATAAAATTGGCCAGATCCTGGGGTACCAAGGTTGTTGAAAGAAAAATCAGTATCGATGAAATCTATGCAGCACATGCGGCAGGGGCTCTCAAGGAGGTTTTCGGGTCCGGCACCGCCGCCGTCATCTCCCCGGTCGGCAACATCAAATTCAATGGCCAGGAAATCACCATTGGCGATGGCAGTGTTGGACCGCTTTCGGCAAAACTCTTCAAAAACTTGATGGACATCCAATACGGTAAAGTAGAAGACACTTTCAAATGGGTCATGCCGATAAAATAGAAGACCAACAAAAAAGCGGGCTTCTCTCAAGGCTGAGAGGCCCGCTACAGTCAAAAAGAATATTCCGATCGTTACAAAATTACTATTTCATTTTTAGCATAGATGACGGCAAGCATCGTTGCCGGCTCTTTGCCATGGCAGGAGACGACATGCGGCATGGTCGAATCATAGTAGATTGAATCGCCGGGGCCGAGGATCTCTGTCTTGTCCAGCAACTTGACTTCCACCTGCCCTTCCAGGACAAAAAGTATTTCCTCGCCGATATGTTGATTTGGCTCAGCGTGGCCTGATTCCGAGGGAGTCAGAGTGACCAGAAACGGCTCCATATGCCGGTTTTTTTTATGGTGGCCCAGGGACTCATAGCTGTATCCTCCCCCTTTGCCGTCGGTTGAATTAAAGCGGGATACGGTTTTTCTATCCCCTTTTCTGACGATGCAGGAGGATGCCTCGCCATTATCACTAAAAAAATCACCCATCGAAATGTCGAAAACCCTTGCCAGACTGACAAGATTGCCGAGCGGGGGAGTAACCAGATGGCCTTCAATGCTGTACAGGGTTTCTTCGGCTATTCCCGACTGCTCGGCAAGTCCGGCTAATGACAATCCTTTTGCTTTTCTCAGCGCCCTGATCCGTTCTCCAATCTTCATGTCTTTACCTGGCATATTCTTTCTCCTTTGGGAGTGTCTCCTAAACGTCCGGCCAAAGTTCGGCCGATTGTTCGCGGAGCTTGATTTTCATTACCTTCCCGCTTGCGGTCAACGGGAATGCCTTGAGGAAATGGACAAATTTCGGGGTCTTGAACCAGGCTATTTTACCCTGGCAGAAATCAATAACATCCTGTGGTGAAATATCGGCATCGGCATATGGGATGACAAAAGCACCCGGCTGTTCCCCGTACTTTTTACTGGGTACGCCAACCACCTGGACATCCTGCACTCCTTCCATATGATGCAGGAAGTCCTCTATCTCCTTCGGATAAATATTTTCTCCGCCGCGGATAATCATATCCTTGATCCGCCCGGTAATCGCAAAATAACCATCCTCGTCCATTATGCCGATGTCACCGGAATGCAGAAAGCCATCCTTGTCTATTGCCTCAGCGGTGGCCTCTTCCATTTTATAATAGCCCTTCATTATATTGTAACCGCGGCAAACCACTTCGCCATGCTGTCCCGGCGGTAGGTCTTGACCCGTCTTGGGATCGACGATCTTTACCTCGATGCCGGGCATGGCCCTACCAACCGTCTCGCACTTCTTCTTGATCGACGGCTCGTTGTACATGGTCTGGGTCATTCCGGGGGAGGCTTCGGTCAATCCAAAAACGATGGTCACTTCGCTCATGTTCATCTTTTCGATGCAGTCGTTCATGCTTTTTACCGGACAAGGGGAGCCGGCCATGATCCCGGTGCGCAAAGAAGAGAACTCAAACTTCTTGAACAGTTTATGGTCCATCATGGCAATAAACATAGTCGGTACTCCGTACACCCCGGTACATTTCTCCATCTCGATCGACATCATCACATCGACCGGATCATAGACCTCGACAAAGACCATCGTTGCCCCGTGATTGACACAGGCCAACACCCCGAGTACACAACCAAAGCAGTGAAAAAGCGGCACCGGGATGCAAATCCGGTCGGCATGACTGAAATTCTGCCCGGCACCAAGCCAGTAGCCGTTGTTGCCGATATTCACATGGGTGAGCATTACCCCTTTTGGAAAGCCGGTGGTTCCCGAGGTGTATTGCATATTAATGACATCATGGGGGTCAAGAGAGTCCTGGCGCTCCTGGTACTCTCTATCACTTGTGGCAACAGCCAGGGACATCACTTCCGCCATCGAGTAGAGGCCTCGATGCTTTTCCGGCCCAAGGAAGAAGACCCTTTTCAAAAAAGGATACTTGCTTGAATGGAGGTCTCCCCGCGGATGGGTTTTCAACTCAGGGATCAGGTCATAGAGAATTTCCAGATAATTTGCATCTCGCAGCCCGTTGATAATAAATATATTTTCACAGTCGGACTGGCGCAGCACATAATCAATTTCCGAAGAGCGATAGTTAGTGTTGATGGTCAAGAGTATCGCGCCGATGCGGGCGGTGGCAAACTGAAGCGCGACCCAATGCGGCACATTCGTTGCCCATATCGCCACTTTTTCGCCCTTCTTGATACCCATGGCCATCAAGCCTTTGGCCATGGTATCGACGGTGTCGGAAAATTCTCGCCACGTCTGTTTATATTCTCTATCGACGTAGGCAACGGCATCCTCATCGGGATACTTGTCGACTGTCTCTTTTAAAATCTGACCAAGGGTTACCTCCCTGACAATCTCATTTCTTGGCATAATCATCACCCACTAAAGTGTAAAAATTACAGCATATATTTGTGCATCACCATCAATCGCGCTCACACAGTGGGGGACGAGAGAATTATAGTACATCGTATCACCTGCATGCAACACATGGGTATCGTTGCCGTATTGCAGCTCAATTTTCCCGGCGACGACCACGACGAACTCTTCCCCTTCATGAGAAGACTTCTCCCGGTCTTCTGATGGGGAAATTTTAATGAAGAACGGTTCCATATGGCGATCGGCTTTCCCGGCGCCCAGCGCATGATAACGATAATGTCCCTGGGCTTTGCCCTTATGCGTGGCAACGCCCTCTTCCCGCTCGGCCGATCTGGTGATAACCGGATCTTTGGCCAGCTGGTCATCCATAAAGGTGCCGACCCGCTGGCCCAGGGCGCGAGCCAGTTTGACCATGACGCCCAGTGCAGGAGAAACACTGCCGCCCTCGATATCTTCAATAAGGCTTACCGGCAGGCTGGTTCTTGCTGCCAGATCCTCGACACTCATATCCAGTTTTGCTCTGAATGTCTGGATCCTCTTGCCTATTTTTGCTGCATCGCTCATGTTTTCTGCTCCCACTTTTCTCTGTTGAGAATCTCGTTTTTTCTATTATAGATGCGCCTTCATCCAACCTTTTGCCGCGTCCACTATTTCCATGTTTTTGGGAATTAATTTAGGTTTTTCAGCAAAACTGTCTTTTAAGGCTGTCAGCACGGCGTCTTCCGGGAGGCCAATCAGATCAAGAGCGATCAGGGCACCTAAAAGCGCGGTATTAGCCGCCTTGGGCACTCCCTTCGAAGTGGCTATTTCCGCGGCGGGGAAGGCATATACGGCAACATTTTTAGGAAGTTCGAACTCTACCGGTATTTGGGCATCATAGATGATGACTCCGCCATCTTTAACGGTTGGAGCAAATTTTTCCAGCGACGGCTGGTTCATCGCCACCAGTACGTCCGGCTTATCGACCGTGGGTGAGCCGATTTCTCCGCCGCTCAGGACGACCGAGCAGGAGGCGGTGCCGCCCCGCTGTTCCGGGCCATAGCTTGGAAACCAGGAGACATT
Source organism: uncultured delta proteobacterium (assembly GCA_963804605.1). Lineage (GTDB taxonomy): Bacteria > Desulfobacterota > Desulfobulbia > Desulfobulbales > Desulfocapsaceae > Desulforhopalus_A. The sequence continues at coordinate 83,207 of CAWDRB010000013.1, read as the reverse complement.
CTTGCCGGTATCATTGCCGGCGTGGGCCAGCACCAGGCCGAGGCTGAGGATACCCTGGCCGCCAAAGCCGCAAAACTTGAATTCTTTTTCGGTAAAACCAGTCGCATCCGCCTGATCAGAACTCGTAGCAACTACCAGCTCAGCCAGCTTCTTTACCGGAGTATGACGCGCGGCTGGTGCTGCTTCCTTACTCCGGTCACGGAAATTGCCCAGCGGATACGTTTTTTCCATAGCATCAATAGTAAACTGGGCTGCGGCAACTGCGTTGACTTTCATATTGGTTGGACAGGGCGAAAGGATCTCGACAAAGGCATAGCCTTTGCCTTCTTTCTGGATCTCAATGGCTTTACGGATCGCTTTTTTGGCTTTGAGAATTCTTTTGGTATCGGCAACTGAGACCCGTTCAATAAAGACCGGAGCCTCAAGCTGGTTAAAGACCTCACAGACCTTCAGCGGATACCCGTCTTTCGTCACATCCCGGCCGGCGGGCGAAGTAGCCGTCTTCTGTCCAGGCAGGGTGGTGGGGGCCATCTGGCCGCCGGTCATACCATAAATTGCATTATTAACAAAGAAGCAGACAAATTTTTCGCCTCGATTGGCCGCCTGAAAGGCGTTGTTGAAACCGATTGCCCCCAGATCACCATCCCCTTGATAGGCAATAACCACCTTGCCGGGGAGCGATCTCGACAACCCGGTCGCCACCGCCGAAGCCCTGCCGTGCGGTGCGGCGACATTGCCGCAGTCAAAGTAGTAGTAGCAAAAAGCGCCGCAGCCGACCGGAGAAACAAAAACCGTGTCATCCTGCAGGCCAAAGTCGGCCACCGCCTCGGCAATAAGTTTATGAATGATGCCATGGCCGCAACCGGCACAATAATGCGTGGCCTTGGTCTTGCTGCCGTCTTTTCGCTCGAAGTGCTCGTAAAACCCTTCCGCTTTTTTTAACATTCGCCTGCCTCCATCATTTTTCTAGCCGCTGCCACAACTTCCTGCGTCGTCACCAGCATCCCGCCCATGCGGTTGACCAGCTCGACCGGCACAAATTCTTTTCTATCGAGATGCAGCAGCACATCATCCCGGTATTGACCATTACTCAGCTCGACCACCAAAATTTTTCTGCCTTTGGCGATTTTGCGCAGCTCCTCCTCAGGAAATGGAAAAAGTGTCAGCGGTCTGAACAAACCGGCCTTAATTCCTTCAGCCCTTAGGGCGTCGACTGCTGAACGGGCAATCCGCGCACAGGAGCCGTAGCCGGTGAGGATTATCTCGGCATCATCAGTACGATAATTTTTCCAAGCCGCATCGACACTCATTGAGGTATATTTGGCATCGAGCAGCCAATTGTGTTTTTCCTGCAGATCGTTTTGCAGATAGATTGACGAGATAAGATTTTTCCTGGTCTTTTTATCAGCCTGAACCGCCCACTCACTGACATCGGGAGGGGTGAAGGGATGCTCGGGAATTTCCAGAGATTCCATCACCTGGCCAAGAACCGCATCAGTCAGGACAATAGCCGGGTTGCGATATTTATAGGCGAGTTCAAAGGCCTTGATAGTCAGATCGCACATCTCCTGAACCGAAGAGGGCGCAAGAACTATAGCCTTGTAATTGCCATGCCCGCCCCCTTTCACTGCCTGATTATAATCGCCCTGCTCCGGGCCGATATTGCCGAGACCCGGACCGGCCCTCTGCACATCGACAATCACCGCCGGCAGTTGCGCGCCGGCAAGATAGGAGATGCCTTCACACATCAGACTCATCCCCGGCCCGGAAGAGGCGGTCATCGACATTCTGCCGCTGCTGGCCGAGCCGTAAATCATATTTATAGCGCCCGTCTCGCACTCTGCCTGCAAAAACACCTTGCCTCTCTGCGGGAAAAGTAGAGCGGCGGAGTGGGCAATTTCACTTGCCGGGGTGATTGGATAGCCGAAATAAATCTCGCATCCCGCATAGAGGGCGCCGACGGTGACGGCCTCGTTTCCTTTAATGAATTTTCTCATCAGCGATTACTCCTTGTCCTTTTTGTACACCGCGATGGCGTAGGGCTCCGGACAATTATAGAAGCATATACCGCAGCCGGTACATCCTTCTCCGATATATTCCGCAGGGATGTATCCCTTGCCGTTCATCTTCGTTGCAAAGCGCAGACAATCCTTGGGGCAGGCGTCAATACACCTGCCGCAGCCTTTGCATTCATCTTCATTGATTTGAGGGTGAGACTCCTCACCATATTTGTTACAACCCATTGCACTCCCTGCCTGATATGGCGTCGTAAAAAAGTCTTCATCTGCTTCGTTGTTGCGAATTTCATTATCATTACAACGTACTCTAGTACGTCGTAATGATAATGAAATTCACACGCCTCGCATATGAATCTTTTTACTTAGCCATCCTATTATTGGGGATCTTTACGAGTTCATCATAAAAGACTTCTTACGATTGTATCATGTTATAAGGCAGGTCAAATTTCCCAAACAATTTGACAACCCTTTCCTGTAGCCCCATGAATCTATTGTATTGCTTGTTTTTTGTCTACAAATTTGGTTATTTTTTTGGTGATTGAAAATGATCAATTACGTTGTCTTCGGGGGTATATAATTGCCATATCTGGAAAGAGATGCGCTGACAGCAGAGACGTCCCACAAGCTTTACTACCAATTGATTCCAGGCAGCACCGCGTTGCCATGCCTGGTATTTTTGCATGAGGGACTGGGATGCAGTGCAATGTGGGGCGATTTCCCCGCAAAATTATGTGCCACGACCGGTTGTTCCGGTCTGGTCTACGATCGACTTGGCTACGGAAAATCTTCTCCCCTCAAGCATACCCGGACAATTCATTATCTGCACGGCTACGCCCTTTACGAGCTGCCGGAGCTGCTGGAAAAACTCCTGCCGGATACTCCCTACATATTGATCGGCCATTCCGATGGCGGCAGTATCGGTCTCATCTTCAGCGCCGAGCGGCCTCCTTTGCTGCAGGGTATCATCACCGAGGCGGCTCATATTTTTGTCGAAGAGCAAACTCTTGCCGGAATTAAAGTGGCAAATGATGCATGGGCCAGGGGCAAGCTCAGAGGCTTATCGAAATATCATGGTGATAAAACGGTGACTCTCTACCACGCATGGTCGCAGACATGGCTGTCGGACTGGTTTAAATCCTGGAACATTGAATATCTTCTGCCAAGTATCGAGGCACCGCTGCTGGTCATTCAGGGGGCTGACGACCAGTACGCCTCGCCAGATCATGCAGCGTGCATCGCTTCAAAAACCTCAGGATATGCGCATATGGAGATAGTAGACACCTGTGCCCATGTGCCGCATATAGAAGCTCAAGCGGTTGTATTACAGCTTATGGCTGATTTTATAGCTCGTATCAGTTCACAAATGGCTAGCTCCTCCAATCAGTCGCTGCTATCAAAATAATGTGCGCTTTGGTATGATCACGGTATAATCGTCAACACTCCTCTATAGCCGGGTTGCATCTAATATCCTCCTGATAGTATAAATACAGCAGTAAGACACATGGAATTAATCGATACCCACTGTCACCTTGATCTCAAGGAACATTTTCCAGACTTCGACGCGGCGCTCACCGCAGCACATGCTGCGGGAGTAAACAGAGTAATTTTGCCGGGAGTGACGCAGAATTGCTGGAAACGGCTGCTGCAGCTCTGCAGCCGCAAGCAAGGGGTATTTGGTGCTCCCGGTATGCATCCCCTCTATCTGGGACATCACCAGCCGCACCACTTGCAGGAGTTGGAAGAGCTACTCAGTGGAAGTGAATTCGACCGACCAATAGCGATTGGCGAAATCGGTCTTGATTACTATCCAGAAAGCGTTGACCGCCACGCCCAGCAGCAACTGTTTGAACAGCAGCTACAAATAGCCGCAACCACTCGGCTGCCGATTCTTCTCCACGTTCGCAAGGCCCATGACCAGGTCCTGGCGACGCTGCGCAGAAAGCATTTCTCCCAGGGTGGGATTGTCCATGCCTTCAGCGGCAGCTATCAGCAGGCCTGTGCCTATATTACGCTAGGTTTTGGTATCGGTATCTGCGGCACGATCACCTATGATCGGGCTTTACGGATTCGCAAAGTTGCCCTGCAACTGCCCTCGGAATCACTCGTCTTGGAAACCGACGCCCCCGACATCCCCCTGGCTAACCATCGAGGGCAAAACAACCATCCACAATTTCTGCCTGAAGTACTGGAAACTCTTGCAACTCTGCGCGGAGAGCCGAGTGAGCTTACAGCGAACTACACTACCGCCAACGCCAAGCGCATCCTCCACCTTCCCGATTGAAAGGTCCCGGCTTTATGCCAATTTCTCGGGTATTTTCAGCCGCCGCCTGTTCATATTTCATTTATGCTCTGAGCTTCTCGTAGCAAACATTTTACACTCTTATTCAAGTGCTGGAATGGGCATGCCCCAAAGAGTTTTTTCCATCCCGGCGAGCACTCCGCGCAGTCACCATATCCCATAACAGGGGGATGATAATAATCGTCAAAAAAGTGGCGGTGCACAGTCCAGTGACAAAAGTCATCGCCATGCTCCCCCAGATCACTGAAAACTCTGGAATACCTAGAGCCATGGGCAGAAGACCGAGCGTTGTCGTCAGGGTGGTAAGTAATATCGGACGCAGCCGGATACTTGTTGCCAGCAGCAGGGCGTCACGCCTCTTCAGCCCCCTGGCATAGCATTTATTGATAAATTCAACGAGCACGAGGGAATCATTGACCACAACCCCGGTTACTCCGATCACTGCGACAAAGCTGTTAATGGTAAAAATTGTTCTGGAGAAGACCGCCCCCAGGATAATACCGGTAAGGGCAAAGACAACGGCAGCAATAACTATCAACGGTTGGACATATGAGTTGAATTGGGCGGCAAGGATGAGATACACGGCAACAATGGCTATGACAAAGGCATAAGCCAGTGAAAGAAACGATTTCTGAGTCGATTCATGTTCTCCGGCAAAGATAAGCGAGGCTCCGGAATAATTCGCCCGAATACCCGCATAGTATGTATCTACGCTGTTGACCACGACCGGGCTGGTAATCGGTGCCCCGGCTTTTAAGTTGGCGGTAAATGTTATCGCCCGCTGTCTCTGAAAACGATTGAGAGTGCTCGGTTCCAGGCTGAAAATTGGTTGGCAGAGATCGCGAAGGCGTATGGCTCCCGTCGGGGAATGGGCAACTTCCATGTCCATGACTGAGGACATGGCCATGTCAGGGCTGTTATCCACTTTCAGCCTGATATCAATGGATTCATCGGCTCGCTTCATCTCGCCGATTATCCGCCCGTCCATCACCGATGCCGCAAGAGCTGCAACTTCATCCACTGTAAATCCGAACTCTGCAGCCCTTTCCCGATCGACTTTCATGCGAAAAACCCTGGCATCGCTCCCCTGATCATCTTTCAAATCGACTAACCATGGGGCAATGGTATTGTCCTCGCGCAGGAACCGGCCGATATCTTCAGCGAGCGCAGCGACATTTTTTGAATCCTGGCCAAGTATTCTGATATTCAAATCCTCACCGGAGGGAGGACCCTCTTTTTCCGGGCGAACAGACAGGGAAAATCCTGCAGGCAGGAGCAGTTTCATTTCTTGTCGCACGGCTTCGAGATGGGCCACCACATCATTTTTCGGATAATCAGCAAATCGCCTTGCCGCCGGAGACGGCAGCGTTACCGCGACATAGCCAAGATTACGGCCATATTGCGGGCTGAAATCTTCGTTGATATAATATCCGGCATAACCCAGAGCGGATTCAACCTGCGCATTTCCCCTAGCGGCAAGACGAGAGGCAACTTTTTTTACCAGCTCATTGGTCTGCTGCAGCGATGTCCCTTGCGGTCCGGTAATCTCGACGAAATAAAGAGAATACTTTTCCGGAAAAAATTTAATGCGAACCAGACTCGTTTTGCCCTGGATCGAACCGACAAATATGACTATTGCCAAAGTAAAAACAGCGGCTAACAGCACCAGGCAGGTAACGCGAAAGCGGAGCACCAGTAAAATTAAGGTAGTAAACACCAGCCGGGTAACACCCATTATCCGCCCTTCACTCGGCAAGGCAAAAATGGCCGGTTCGGCAGACCCAGCTACTGTTGCGACATCTATCTTACGGGGACCGAAATCGAGATAATGGCAGGGAAGAATGACCAGACATTCAAACAAGGATGCGAGCAGGGCAAAAGCAATTGTTTTAGGTATTATGGCAAAAAAGTCCCCGACCATCCCGGTCATGATCAACATGGGTAAAAAAGCGACAACCGTTGTCAATGTCGCTGCAAATACCGGCATAAAAACCTCGGCGGTGCCTTCTGTTATCGAATCTATCAGGGCTTTTCCGGTCTGGTGATGGCGGTATATATTCTCCACCACCACAATGGCATCATCGACGATAATTCCCGAAACCAGCACAAAGGCAAAGAGCGACACCTCGTTTATTGAATTGCCGGTCATATACATCAGCACCAGCGTGACCAGAAAGGAAAATGGTATACCGATGGTTATCAGCGCGGCATTTCTAAAGCCCATAAACAGCCAGATAATCGAGCAGACCAGGAGGATACCAAGCAGCAGGTTAATGCCAAGTACCCTAATGGAATCCTCAATTTTGGTACTGGAATCCTGCGTTGCTGTTAGAGACACGCCCATTTCAGCGTAGGCAGGCTGCATTTCTTGCAGTATCTTTCGCACATTTTCAGCAATGAAAAGGGCGTTGCCGTCCCGATGCTTTAAGATATGCAGCGTGACACAATCCTCACCATTAAGCGATGTCATGAGAAAAGGGTCCTGATAGGAGAAATACGCTGCTTCAACGACATCCTGCAGACGAACAAAAGAACCATCGCCGTCCCGCCGCATGACCGCCGTCAGCAGATCCTCTCTGCTGCTGAACTGTTCATCGACCCTGACAACGAACTCACCCTTATCAGTAGCCGCATAGCCGGCCGGAAAGCTCACATTGCCTTTGGCCAACACGGTGGCGACATCAAGAAAAGTCATCCCGTATATGCGCAGTTTGTCCCGTGACAAAATCAGGTGAAACTCCCTGGTATAATCGCCGGAAACTGTCACTTCTTTGACGCCGTTTATCTGGGCAAGAGGGATTTTTACCGTCTCGGCGATCTCCGTCAGGGAGGTATTGGCATGCTTGCCGGCAACATTGACACTTATGGTGGGAAACCAGTCATTGACGTCGAGAAAATTAAAGATCGGCGGTTCGGCTCTGTCCGGCAGGTCGCCGACAATAGACAGTACTTTCAGGCGGACATCGTCAAAACGTTTTTCATAATCACTGTCGTCGACAAATTTAATGACGATATTCGAACGTTCGCCATAGCTGGTGGAGCGGATATACTCAACCTCTTCCAGGTCCTCAAGGCCCTTTTCAATCTCCTTGGTGACCAGGGTTTCGACATCCTTAGCAGAGGCCCCCGGCAAAAAAGTATTGATATACATTTTGCCGAACTGGATGTTGGGATAACGCTCTACCGGCATCCGTAGAAGAGTAAAGGCGCCAACGACCATGAGCAAAACAAATAGCAGGTTCAGGACAACCTTCTGCCTGAGGGAGAAAAGAACAATTTGTATCATTATATTAATACGTTCCTTCAAGAAGACCTGATCTTTGTCAGGCCGGATGGTCTTATCAGGCGGGGATGTTTTTCGTTTGTACGTCAGTTTTTCATGGACGAACTGGGATTCGCCATAAATTGATCGCCCGGTATCAACTCACTGCCGTTGACAATCGCGTCTTTGCCGTCTTTGGTCTCGCCAAGAAGGACTACTTTGCGCTGTTTCCCCTCGGGGTCAACAAGCCAGTGCGCCTCAAAGCGGCTGACAAGGGCAGCAGCATCAATGAGGAAAGAATGCTGTTCCGTTTTTCCTTCGACAGTGAGTTGGCCGCGAACACCCCCTCGCAGGGCAGGATTGGCAGCAACTTCCTTTTCGATAATTCGTAGATCTACAGCGATTTTTCTGCTCTTTTCATCAAAATCCGGAGCAACCCGGTATAACTCAGCCTCTGCCTCGCTCCCTAGATCAGGCAGAGCAACCTTGAGCCTGGCCATGTTCCGCACCAGAACCAGCTCCTCGTAGGTAAAAAGAAAAGGGATGCGGAGACTCTGAAAATTGCCCAGCCTAAGAATTGGCTCACCTTGCCGGATATATTGACCGGGTTCGACATGACGCTGCATGACTGACCAGCCAATCGGAGCGCGAAGGGTATGTCTCAGCAGCTGTTCAGTTAAAGTCTCCTGCTCATTTTTTAAATTTTCAAGAGTCAGCTCGAGAACCTGAGCGCTCAAAACCGTCTCGTCATAAGTCGCCTGGGCAGTGGATTTTTGATTGATCAGGTTTTGGAAGCGAGCCAGGTTTTTTTTGGCCAGAACCAGCTGAAGGCCAGTCTGTTGCTGGGCGATTTTGTTTTTCTCCAAGGCTAGCTTCACAAAAGTGGCGTCAATCTCGGCCACCACGCCACTACCGCCAACCACATCCCCCACGTCAACCGGCACAGCCGTAAATTTGCCGCTGACTTCAGCGGCGATAGTCAGCTCCTGAACCGGCCGGGTAATTCCGCTAAAAGCAATCTGCCGGGCATAAGGACGAAGCGTGACCCGTTCCTGCGCCCAAGCCGGATAACTGCCGCCGAAAAAAGACAGAACCAGAAAAATGACGCCCACCAGTGCGTCTCCTCTCATTTCCGGTGTGAATTTTTGACGGATGAAGATCTTCTTTATTAAACGATTCATAGCCTAATCAGGTACGCACAATTCTATTGCGCTTAGGGAATTTGATACCGTTGTCAGGCAACCGCTGGAGTTTAAGGTTCACCGGAAAAGGTTTAACGTGCCAGATTTTCCTGCAATACTCGGCAATAGCGCGATCCGATGAGAATTTGCCCATCCGAGCCGCATTGAGGATGGCCATTCTGGTCCATCGCTCCGGTTCCTGGAAGACTTCGCCCACCTGCTGCTGACAATCGATGTAAGCCTGGTAATCAGCTAGCACCATATAGGGGTCGTCATAGATCAGCGAATTGACAACCGGCCGGAACAGCTCCCGATCGCCATGGGAGAAATGGCCCGTGGCAATCAGGTTGATGGCGGCTTTTAGTTCCTCGTTCTGGCTATAGATTGCCTGTGGATTGTAGCCGGCCGCTTTTCTGGCCTCAACTTCCTGCACGTTCATACCAAACAAAAAGAAATTTTCCGATCCGACCTCCTCACGGATCTCCACGTTCGCCCCGTCCAGGGTACCGATGGTCAGGGCGCCGTTCATGGAAAACTTCATATTGCCGGTGCCGGAGGCCTCCTTGCCGGCCAGCGAAATCTGTTCGCTCAGATCGGCCATGGGATAAACCATATGACCAATCTGCACGTTGAAGTTGGGGATAAACAGGACCTGGAGACGCTCGTTGACGTCGGGATCGCCATTGACCACCTCGGCCACCGAGTTGATCAGCTTTATGATGAGCTTGGCCATAGCATATCCTGGCGCGGCCTTGCCGCCAAAGACGAAGAATCGGGGCGGGATGGCAAGATCCGGCTGGTTTTTCAGCCGGTGATAGAGGGTTACAATATGCAGCAGGTTAAGATGCTGGCGTTTATACTCATGGATACGTTTGACCTGAACGTCAAAGAGTGCATGGGGGTTGAATAGTACCTGCTGGTGACAAGTGAACATGGTGCAGATATCCTGCTTATTGTCGAACTTGACTTGCTGCCATTTCTCCCGAAAAGCAGCATCGTCGACCAGCGGCTCCAGTTCCCGCAGCTTATTCAGATCGGTAATCCATCCCTCACCGATAGCGGAACTGATCAATTCAGTCAGACGTGGATTGCTGACCACCATCCAGCGGCGTGGCGTGACCCCGTTGGTGATATTGATCAGCTTATCCGGCCACAAACGGTTAAAATCGGCCAGGGTGTGTTCTTTGAGCAGTCTGGTGTGCAGTTCGGCTACGCCGTTAATCGCATGGCTCCCGACACAGGCGAGATTGGCCATACGCACGAAGCGCTCCCCCGTTTCATCGATAATCGACATCCGCCGCACCACGTCCTCGTCGCCGGGATATTCGAGACGGACCAAATCGAGAAACCGGCTGTTGATTTCATAAATGATCTCCAGGTGCCGGGGAAGCAGCCGGCCCAGCATCGCCACCGACCATTTTTCCAGGGCCTCAGGCAGCAGGGTGTGGTTGGTATAGGCAAAGGTGCGGGTGACTATATCCCACGCCCGATCCCAGTCATAGTGGTGGACATCGACCAATAACCGCATAAACTCGGGCACGGCGATAGCTGGGTGGGTATCGTTAAGCTGGACGGCAAAATTGTCGGGAAAGTCATCCAGGTTTTCATACTGATACAGGTGGATACGGATCATATCCTGCATCGAACAGCAGACGAAGAAATACTGCTGGCGCAGGCGGAGCACCTTACCCTTGAACTGATCGTCGTTGGGATAAAGGACCTTGGTGATGTTTTCGGCCTGCATCTTTTCATGCACCGCGCCAAAATAGTCACCGGTATTAAATTCGGTAAAATCAAAGCTCTTTGGCGCCTCGGCACTCCACAACCTGAGCAGGTTGACGGTGTTGACCCGGTAACCGGGAACCGGTGTGTCATAGGGAATTCCCTTGACCAGTCGTCCCTGGACCCAGCGGACCCGCGATCTGCCCTCATCGTCGGTGTAGCGTTCGGTGTGTCCACCGGAACCAACTTCCACTGCCATGTCCGCTTTCTTAAACTCCCAGGGGTTGCCGGGCTGCAGCCAGCGATCACTGAGCTCTTTTTGCCAGCCGTTCTCGAAGTCCTGGTCGAACATACCGAATTCATAGCGGATACCATAACCGATGGCGGGGATCTGCAGGCTGGACAGCGAATCCAGATAACAGGCCGCAAGCCTGCCCAGGCCACCGTTGCCAAGACCAGGTTCCTCCTCATGGTCGATGACCTGCTGCAGGTCAAGCCCTGATTCCATAGCCGCCTGGGCTATTTGATCATACATGCCCAGATTAATCAGATTATTGTGCAGATGGGGCCCCATTAAAAACTCAGCGGACAGGTAACTGACTATCTTGCTTTCCTTTTCCTGAAGCGCCCGAATCGAATTGATAAACAGCTGCTGCATACGATCCCGCACGGTATAGCTGACCGCAAGATAATAGTCGTTCAGCGATGCGTTCTGGGTCCACACTCCCTGTTGGTAGAAGAGCTTATAGGCAAAGCCGCGCTTCAGTTTTTCTACGGTCTTGCGGTCGTCAGGCTGGCTGTTGCTACCACCGTTTTTTGATTCGGGCATAGTTTCCTCCTGTACACGGTAGAAATTGCCAAAGGTGCTGTTGTTTGAGCTACTGAAGAATCGTCTCGTCTTTATCGTCCTGGCCGTTTTTATCTTTTGGTCCATCGAGAGGCAACTCGACGACAAAGACTGCTCCGGGACCAAATTGCTCGCCTCTGACAAAATCCTCGGTTAAATATCTATCCGGAATAGGACTGAGGGCCGATATTTTACCGCCATGATCCTTGATGATGCCAAACGAGACGGAAAGCCCCAGTCCGGTGCCCTTACCCACCTGCTTGGTGGTAAAGAACGGATCAAAAATTTTCCCCAGGTGTTCCGGGGCAATGCCTTTGCCGGTATCGGCAATACTGACCTCCAGCTTTCGTTCTTCGGCTAAGAACCTGGATTGAACATGTATCGCGCCATCCTGGCCGATGACATCTGCCGCGTTGTTGAGCAGGTTGAGCCAGACCTGCTTCAGCCTCTCCTGGTCACCGGAAAGAGGTGGAATTTTTTCATCCAGAGCACAGATAATTTTAATCCGGTTCATAAAAAATGCATGCTCAACCAGCCTGATAACCTGGCAAATTGATTCATTGATATCGACTGTTTCATTGACGGCTTGAGAATTTCTCGAAAAACCAAGTAAATCCGCGACAATTTTTCGACACACCTTGGTCTGCTTTTCGATGATTTGCATCCCTTCAAGGATCTCTTCATCTTCGATATCGTCCATCATCAATTGAGTGTAACCGAGAATAATGCCTAAGGGTGTATTGATTTCATGGGCCACACCTCCGGCCAGGCGCCCCAGATCTTCCATTTTCTGCGACTGGATAAGCTGCTCCTGGAATTTTTTGAGCATGGAGATATCTCTTGCGGTAAGCAGAAGACCAATAATACTGCCGTCCTGATCATAGACAGGCACCTTGAGGACGTGAAACCATTTCTGATCCTTGGCCCGCTTAAAGGTAATTTCCTTAGCCAGGGGATGCCCGGTTTCCAGAATATGCCTGCTCTCCGATACATTGATTTCAGCCTGGTGCTTAGTAAAAATGTCGGCATCGGTCTTGCCGACAATATCCGCCTCGTCCATGTTGAAATAGTCGCAAAATGCTTTACCGGCGAAAGTATAATGCAAATCCCTATCCTGCAAGGTTATGAAGTCCGGGGTGACACTCATAATGGTCTTGAGCAAGCCCTGCTGCCTGGCGATGGTTTTTCCCTGCTCGGTAAGCTCTTCGATATGTTTTTTCACCGTAACGGCCATGGCATCAAACGCCTCGGCAAGGTCCTGGATTTCATCGCCGAAATTACTCTTGAAAACAGAACATTGCCGACAATTCTCCATCTTGAAGGGATACTCCTTGTCGCCGCAATTCGGACAGAGCGTTCCTGCCAGATACCAACAGCGTCGCTGAACATCACCATAGGCCGGGCACTCTGTGCGATCGCAGTCCATGAGCTGCCAGCAGTATTTTTCCAACGAGAATCCGGCATGCACATCGAGATTACCCCGGACAACTTCCTCTACTGATTCTCTCAGTCGATTAAGGCGAAAGGTCACCGAACGGGCAAACCAGAGGGCGAGGATGATCCCCAGACCGACCACGCCCATTGTACTGAAAAGACTGGTCAGTCTCTGACGATGGATTTGGGCGTCGATCTCTTTTCTGGAGAGGCCCAGCCTGACGGAGCCAAGATTTTTTTCTCCCAGGCCCACCCTGACGTTAAAGTCATAGACCAGTCCCTGCTCGGTGGACAGGAGAACCGGCTGCTTTTTCTTGCCGTCTGCGTTGACATGAAGAAGATCTGTAGGGAACCCGCCGGAAAAGGTGTGAGAGAGAATATTTGCGCCGGTGTCAGTAAGAAAAATATAGATAACGTCGTCATATTGGTTGTCGACATTATCGATAAGGTTCTTCATCTGCAGAAAATCCATGGCCAGAATGGGTTCAGCCATACGAAATGCCAGGCTGGAGGTGACCGCCATCCCTCTTTTTCGTCCTTCCTCAAGCAGGGCATTCGACGACATGGAGGAAAGAATCAGCCCAACACCGATGCCGCAGAAGACCAGCATCAAGGTCATCCCCAGGGTAATCTTGGTTCTGAATCGCAGATGATGCAGAAATCTTGAAAGATAATTAATCAAGATTCAACCCCACTTTTTTGCTCAGTTCCCGGATTGGCTCAAAATCCCGGTCATCAGAAGGCATAAAACCAATAAATTTCGCTGCATCAAGAATAAGCCGATGCTGGGGATTATGGTCGTAATCGAGCTGCAGCATGGCCTTTTGTATCCTGTCAACCACATCCTCGGAAAGTCTTGGACTGTATGCATAGACCCATCCCGGATATCGCCTGGAACTGTCCACCACCTTTATCTGATTGATATCGATTTTGTCCTGCACCACACTGAGCGATCCCTCGCGGATCGAGCCGATATCGTGTAAGCCGGCATATACTCCGAGGATGACATTTTCCTGGCGACCGCCGGCAAAGACAACTTCCTTAAAATCTGTTAAGGCAATACCGTGATCGACAAAGTGACCAAGGGCAAACAGATATCCTCCCGCCGAGGAGGGATCAACCGCTACCCACGATTTTCCGCGGCAGTCTTCCAGGGTCTCTATGTCCTTGTTGTCTTTTCTGGCGATGATCTGCCCCCGGAACTCCGCCCGCCCATCGGCCTCGACGATTCTGGCCATGGCTCTGGCGCCGTATCGGTTGGCCAACTTGACGTAAATAAACGGATTGGAAAATGAAATATCAATTTTCCCCTGGCCGAACATGCTGATATAATTGTCAAAGGTGTCAGGAAACACCTGTCGCATCGGTAAGCCGGTCTGTTCGGAGAGATATTCCACCAACCGATTATGCCGCTGAAAAGACTCGGTATGCGAGTATTGCGGCAGATACGCATAAGTAATAGCTGGTAATTGCGGTCGAAAGGTAATCTCCTGACGTTTATCGAGAGACACCTTAATCGGCTCCTCTTGGTCCCGACAGGAAAAGAGGACGAGACACATCATAAGAAGCAGGAGGAAGACTCTTGTTTGAGGCATATTGGTCACTGGTGTCTTTGGCCCGATTATCCGATTATATCATGACTATTCAGTAGCACGGCTCTCTTGCTATTTCAAGACTTCATCCCTGTCTTGACTGCAATTTTTACAGGTTGTACATGGTTTGACAGCCCCAAACCCTGAATCCATTCCCTTTTTGGCGGCACAGCCTTTGCAACTTGATACTGAAGTTATCAAATCATTAAAATCATAATATTTTTTGTTTTGTGCTTATTTGATTTACCCTCTATAGTTGGGAATAAAAGATGATGGTATCGTAAAAACTCTTCATTTTCTTCGTTGCGCGCCCACAGGAAATGCCCTTGGGATACAATTATCATTACGACGTACTCGAGTAAGCCGTAATTTTTGTAAAATTCACACGCATGGAATATGAAGTTTTTTTAGGTATTTTCGCAGACACAAACTGAGCAATTATGAGAGGTTGGACAATGAAAGAACGGACATTAGGCAAAAGTACCTGCTCAGTGTGGGCAGGGGAAGACGAATACCTGATGCAAAACGCCACCCAGGTTCCGGTAGTTCACAGTGTTTCCTTTGGCTATAAAGATATTGCGGAGTGGCAGGATGTTGCCCTGGGTAAGAAAAAGGGCCATATCTACGGCCGAAATACCAATCCAACCGTTGAGGTTTTTG
This sequence comes from uncultured delta proteobacterium, assembly GCA_963804605.1. GTDB lineage: Bacteria > Desulfobacterota > Desulfobulbia > Desulfobulbales > Desulfocapsaceae > Desulforhopalus_A. The sequence goes on along the minus strand of CAWDRB010000013.1, from coordinate 68,192 downwards.
AGAAAAAAATATGTCAACTGGAAGGAGCGGAGGCAGCCACCAGTGCCGCAACCGGTATGGGCATTATCAGCAGCACCCTGTTTGCCCTGCTCGCCCCTGGCAAACGGGTGGTCTCGGTCAAAGACACCTATGGCGGAACCAATAAGATCTTTATTGAATTCCTGCCGCGCTATAATGTCAAGGTCACTCTCTGCGACACTACCGATCATGAAGCCATCGAAAGCGAGATAGCCAAGGGGTGCGATGTGCTGTATCTCGAGACACCGACCAACCCGACAATCAAGATAATTGACCTGGCGCGCCTGGCCGCAGCCGGGAAAAAAGTCGGGGCAACTGTCGTCGTTGATAATACCTTTGCCACCCCGATCAATCAGGCACCTCTGGAGCTGGGGGCCGATCTGGTTCTTCATTCCGCCACCAAATTTCTCGGCGGCCATGCCGATGCCCTGGGCGGCGTCATCTGCGGCAAAAAAGAGTTGATTGAGCAGATTTATCACTTTAGAGAAATAAACGGCGCAACCCTCGACCCGATGTCTGCCTACCTGCTGTTACGAGGGATGAAGACCCTGGCACTGCGCATAGAAAGACAAAACCAGAATGCCTTTGCCATCGCCAGGCATCTTCAAGCACACCCCCTGGTCAAAGAGGTCTTCTACCCTGGCCTGGAAAACCATCAGGGCCATGCGATTGCCAAAAAGCAGATGAAGGGTTTTGGTGCTATGCTCAGCTTCACCTTAAAAGAAGGGAGTTTAGCGGCCGTCGGCAAAGTTATTTCCGGCTTCAAGTATGCCCACGCGGCGGCCAATCTTGGCGCTGTTGAGACCATTGTCGGCCCGCCGGCGACCACCAGCCATGTCGAATGCAGTAAAGAAGAGCGCCGGGCCATGGGGATTCCCGAGAGTCTCATCCGTTATTCCAGCGGCATTGAAGATATCCAGGATTTAACCGACGACTTGGACAGAGCGCTGGCAATGCTTAAGGTACTGTAACGGTTTACCAAGCACCCGAGCCTTTAATTTTTCCTTTTGCCTATGGATATCTGGATAATTTCAGCGATACTCGTTTTGGCAGTTTATCTGCTCATAACGGAAAAAATATCCGTGGACCTGACGGCTATCGGCATCATGGTTCTGTTGGTCGTCAGCCGGATCCTGACCCCCCACGAGGCGATTGGCGGCTTTGCCAACCCGGCGGTGATCACTGTCGGGGCCATGTTTGTTGTGTCAAAAGGGATGATGCGCACCGGCGGGGTCGAGTTCCTGGGCCGAAAGATCATCAGCAGCGCCCGGGGCAATTATAAGCTTGCCCTGATCATTATCCTGCTGTCCGTCGCCATTGCCAGTGCCTTTATCAATAACACCCCGGTGGTCATCCTGTTTATCCCGGTGGTGATGACCATGTGCTGCGAATTCGGCCTCAGTCCGTCAAAGTTTCTTATTCCGGTATCCTATGCTTCGATTCTGGCCGGGACCTGTACCCTGATCGGCACCTCAACAAATATCATCATCAGCGATCTGAGCGTCAGTTTCGGCTACACCGGCCTGTCCATGTTCGAGCTCAGCACCCTGGGGGTACCCCTGGCCGCGGTCGGCATAGTCTTTCTTTATTTTGCCGCCCCGAAGGTTCTTCCCGCTCTGGCCAACCCCATTTGCCAGTTACAGGACAGCAACCATCGCCAGTATCTGGCGGAGCTGAAGATCCCTGCAAAGAGCAACCTGATCGGCCACAATCCGGATACGCTCTTCGGGGAAAAATACCCCAGCATCAAGGTCATTGAACTGATCAAAAAATCCTATATTTACCATCCGGATCGCAATAAAATGGCTGTCACCGCCGAAGATATCCTGCTGGTCAAGGGATCGCTCAACGATCTGGTGGCCATACTGCACAATGAGGAGGTGGAACTGCCGACCTCGGAAAAAGGGTTGGTCCTGGGTGCCCAGAAAGACGCCCCCATAGTGGTCGAGCTGATTATTTCACCCCACTCAAGCCTGCGTGGCCAGCAGCTGCTGAAAACCGATCTGGCCCGCGACCCGGATGTCAATATCATTGCCGTGAAACGGACTAACCTGCATCTCTCTGAGAGGCAGATTCACGACGTTCGTCTGCAGACCGGCGATATCCTGCTGGTCTGGTGTCCGGAAAGCAAACTTGAGCAGATCCGCAGCAGCACCGAATATATTGTGATTGAGGATGTCTACCAGGAACTGGTGCACCATCGCAAGGCCTGGTGGTCGATCATCAATTTTATCTGCATGATCGGCACCGCCACCCTCGGTCTGGCCGATATTATGACCTGTGCGCTCACCGCAGCCTTTCTGATGATCATCACCGGCTGCCTGCAGATGCGTGATGCCTACCGGGCACTGCAGGGAGATGTGCTGCTGCTTATTGCCGGAACGATCGCGCTTGGCACCGCCATGCAGAAAACGGGGGCCAGTCAGCTTTATGCCGAGAGTTTTCTCAGCCTCTTTGCCGGATATTCACCCATTATCGTGCTCGGTGCGGTCATCCTCCTGACCAGTATCTGCACGCAGATCCTGAGCAACAACGCGACAGCGGTGCTGCTGCTGCCAATTGCCATCTCCACGGCGCTGGGCATTGGTGTTGACCCGAAACCATTTATTATCGGCATCTGTTTTGGCGCCAGTGCCTGTTTCGCCACACCGATGGGTTATCAGACCAACCTGATGGTCTACGGCCCGGGCGGCTACAGCTTCATGGACTATATGAAGCTTGGTGTGCCACTGAATATTTTCGTGGTCGTCACTTCCACCCTGTTGATTCCATTGATATGGCCGTTTTAATGGGCATTTTGTTCCCATGGGACCCATTCTGAACAAGGGCAAAACCTTAATATTAGGATGGCTAAGTAAAAAGCTTCAGATGCGAGACGCGCAAAATTTTAATCATTTCGGCGTACTAGAGTACGTCGTAATGATTAAAATTTTGTGGCAACGAAGCTGGTGAAGAGTTTTTACGACGCCATCAGTTAAAAGTATTGCACTGGCGCATATCGCCGCTGTTCAACCCGGTGCGAAACCACTGCACCCGCTGCGCGGACGTTCCGTGGGTGAAGGAATCGGGTACGACATAGCCCCTGGATTTTTTCTGCAGGGCGTCGTCACCGATCATGCTGGCGGCGTTAAGCGCCTCCTCGACATCACCCGGTTCCAGGATATGGCGCACCCGGTTGGCATGATTTGCCCAGACCCCGGCAAAGCAGTCGGCCTGCAACTCCACCTTCACCGAAAGTTTATTGTAATCGGCCGGAGAAAGACGGGCACGCTGCGCTTGTACTTTATCGCTGATCCCCAATAAATTCTGGACATGATGGCCAATTTCGTGGGAAACTACATAGGCCTGGGCAAAATCCCCGGGCGCATGGAGTTTATTCTTCAACTCACTATAAAATCCCAGATCAATATAGACTTTTCTGTCGGCCGGACAGTAAAAGGGTCCGGTGGCTGCCTGGGCAAAACCGCAGGCCGACTGCACGGCCCCGGTAAAAAGGACGAGTTTAGGCTTTTCGTAGGCACTGCCGGCTTCACGGAAAATTGCATCCCAGGTATCTTCCGTATCGGCAAGTACAACCGAGACAAAATCAGCCAGGCGATCTTGTTCCGGGCTGCTCTGCACCGACGACTGCTGCACCTGCCCTCCTCCATCAACCAGACCCGAGTTGAGAATCACTGAAGGATCGATGCCAAAATACATGCCGACCAGAGCAAGCAGCAGGATGCCGATACCACCGCCTTTCATTTTTCCGCCGGTCAACCGGACACCTCGCCTGTCTTCCACGTTACTGCTTCTTCGACCCGTTTTCCATAACATCGGCTATCACCTCCAACTTGAGCAGAATGACGCTATTGATTAGCAATGGAGCATTGACTGCACCATAAGCATAAGTCTCCTTTGCTGCAAAAATCCTGTAATGGTTTCCCGGGAAAAGCAAAATGCCGGCGTAATCCGAAACTGTAAACATTTGTCAATGCTCCAGAGGTTTAGAAGCAGGCCGATAAGCCATAGTTGGCCCATGCTTGGCGGTCTGATTGTACGCATATGCGGTGCTGGTGAAAGTTTGCAAAAATCTTCACCAATCGAGTCACACTGCTGGTTGGAAAAAAATTGGCATGGTATAGTTGATCGGTATGATGATAAAAAGCAACAACAACATCGACAGGAAAAACAGTCCCTGCCCCGGCTGCGGCGGCTCCGGCCAGAGCTCTTTTTTTGCCGGAGCCAGCAGGTTCATGCTCACTTATGAAGATTGCCCGGACTGCTGCGGCACCGGCATAGTCCTCGATGAAGTCGAACCGGAACAAAAAGACCAACCGGAACAAAAATCATGACCCCAGCCATCAATGCCGCCAAAAAGAGAAAAATTGCCTACACGGTGCATCAATACGACCATGATCCAGGGCATGATTCTTACGGCAAAGAAGCGGCGGAAAAGCTGGGACTTGCCGAAGAACGAGTTTATAAAACCCTGATCGTCCAGCTTGACAGCGGCCCTCTGGCGGTGGCTGTTGTCCCGGTTGCATCAATGCTCAGCATGAAACTGATCGCCAAAGCCGCAGGGAGTAAAAAGGCCGCAATGGCTGATAAAGAACAGGTGGAAAGAACGACCGGTTACGTTCTTGGCGGGGTCAGTCCGCTGGGCCAGAAAAAAAGATTGGTGACAGTGATCGACAGTTCTGCTAAAGCTTTGCCGACAATCTTTGTCAGCGCCGGGCGCAGAGGTTTGGAAATAGAACTGAGGCCCGCCGACCTTGCCACTCTCACTACAGCAACTTTTGCTGACATTCGTCAGGGATCAGATGGATAAGCAGGCTGCTGCCGGATCCAATTCACCATGTGAAAAACCGATATGGATATACTGATTTACGGAACTACCGAAATGAGTTACATGGTAGCCTCGCGGTTGCATCAGGAGCATAACATCACGCTTCTCCATGATCCGGGGGAACTGAGTGAGAAATTTGCCAATCTGGATATCCGGATCGTCGAGGGAAGTGGTGGAGACCTTGCCGTTCTGGAGAAGATTGAGACCCATAAAACAGACCTCTTTATTGCCTGCTCTGCCCTTGATGAAGCAAATATTGTCGCCTGCTGGACAATCAAGAAAATTGTCGATACCGAAACAATCTGTTTTATCGGCAAGGCTTCACTCTACAAAAATTTCTCTTCGCCAACCCACAATCGCTACCATGTCCGCTATGATATAGACACTATTATCTGGCCGGAAAAATTGCTGACTCAGGATATATTCCGTATTATTTCAGTACCCGAGGCGCTGGATGTTGAATATCTGGCCGGGGGCAAAGCCAAACTCTTCGAGTATCGGATCAAGGAAGGCTCCGCCCTTATCAATACCCCCATCATGAACTGTAATTTTCCTAAAGACGTGCTCATCCCCGGAATCACCAGGGATGGCAAACTGTTCATTCCCCAAGGGAACACCACCATCCTGTATGACGACAAGGTATTTTTTATTGGTTTCGACACGGCACTTGATACTCTGGCGGTTGATTTCTTCAAACATGATAAAAAAGTTAAAACCGTTTCGATTATCGGCGGCGGCAGCGTTGGTTTCATGCTGGCGGAAAAGCTTGAGCGGACCAATAAAAAAGTAAAAATAATCGAGATGAATCCTGAACGATGTGAATTTCTGGCCAATTCATTAAAAAAAACCCTGGTCCTGCAAGGCAACGGCACCGATCTGGAACTCCTCGAAAGCGAGTCGATTGCTGCGGCAGATGCCTGCATCTGCACCACCAACAACGATGAGAAAAACCTTCTCTGTTCTCTGCTCATTAAACAACTCGGGTCGAAAAGAATCGTAACCAGAGTCGGCAATATCCAGAATTACGAACTGTTTGAACACGTTGGCATCGATGTAGTAGTCTCGCCGAAGACATCGGCACTGACCGAGGTACTGAACCGGGTACAGATACGTGACGTAAACGTCCTGGCCATTTTAGAAGGTGGCAAAGGTGAGGTCTTGAGACTGACCTTGCCCGATACGTTCAAGGAAGTGCAGATAAAAGATCTCAAACTCACGGCCAACGCCATTATCGGGGTCATCATCAGAGGGCATAAGGTGCTCATCCCCAATGGCGAAACATTTCTACAGCCAAAAGACCGGCTTAAAATTTTTACCATGAAAGAAGATTCCGAAAAACTCAAGGGTTTCTTTTTCCGATGAAACTCCCACTGATCGCCAGTGCTCTTGGCATAATTCTCCTTGCCTTCGGCGGCATCCTCCTTCTACCCGTGGCATTTGCCGGGATAGATCACGAATATTTCGAGGTCATCCCCTTTATGGCCGCCTCGATCTGCTCTTTTGCCCTGGGCTTGCTCTGCCGTTGGTATGGCCGTTTCGCCCGAAATTTTGATGTCCTCCGCCGCACTGAGGGGCTGCTGATTGTCACTCTGACCTGGGTCATTGCCGCGGCTATCGGTGCAATTCCCTACCTGTTTTTTGGCCTGCATCCTGTCGATGCCTATTTTGAGTCTGTCTCCGGCTTTACCACCACCGGGGCGACGATCCTCACCGATTTCTCTCTGTATCCGAGGGCGTTTTTTTTCTGGCGGGCCCTGACGCAATGGTTGGGCGGCATGGGGATCATTGTTTTGTTTGTCGCTATCCTGCCGCAGTTCGGGGTTGCCGGCCGGCAGATTTTTTTCGCTGAGGCACCCGGCCCCAGTGAGGACAAAATTACCCCGCGCATTGCCCATACAGCCAAGGCCCTCTGGCTCATTTATCTGCTGCTGACCTGTCTCCAGATAGTTTTATTAAGCCTTGCCGGCATGCCTGTCTTCGATGCGATCTGCAACTCCTTTGCAACCATGGCCGCCGGTGGATTTTCGCCCCACCCGCTATCGATCATGGGCTATCAGAGTCCAACGATTACCTGGATAATCAGCCTGTTCATGCTGCTGGCCGGTGCGAACTTTGCCCTGCAGTATAAATGTTTTATCAAGGGAAAATTCCGATCGCTGCTGTTCAATGATGAATTCCAGTTTTACCTGGTTATCATCTTCTTCGCCTCCCTGCTCCTTGGCTTTTTTCTGTATAGCAGGCAGAGCAACCCCTTGTCCACCAGCCTGCGGGACAGTGTCTTCCAGATTCTGTCCATCCTAACCACCACCGGTTTCTCATCCGCCGATTTCGCCCTCTGGGTTGTTCCGGCGCAGGCGACACTCTTTGCCATGATGCTTATCGGTGGATGTGCGGGCTCGGCAGGCGGCGGAATCAAGGTCGTCAGAGTTCTCTTTGCCGGCAAATTTCTCAAGCGCGAACTTGATCAGATCGTTCATCCCAAAGCGATTCTGCCGATAAAATTGGGCGGGGTGACCGTACAGGATGATATCCAGAGGCAGATGCTCAGTTTTCTGCTGTTCTACCTGGTGCTGATGATTTTTTCCGGCCTTGTGGTGACCTTGATTGAACAAGACGCGGCGATCGGCCTTGCCGGAACGGCGGCGACATTAGGCAATGTGGGACCGGGTTTTGGCAAGATAGGCCCAATGGGCTCATTTGGTTTGCTGCATCCGGTAACGAAGGTAATCTTTATAGTTGATATGCTGGTTGGTCGGCTGGAACTGATCCCCTTTCTGGCGATGTTCTGCCCAGATTTCTGGTCATTCAACAAGAACGGAAAGTGAACCCGACCAGCCTTGTGTCATAGCAGAGAAGAGATCCTTTTATTCTCGGCTGATACATGCGGCAGGACATGAAGCAATCGCTTCATCAACACAGGCCGCATCCGCATCGGCCCCCTCGATAACATGGGCTTTTTCCGTATCGCTATCAAAGGTGAACACCTCCGGACATGCCTCAACACACGCTTCACAACCAATACATTCATCCTGATCGATTACTACTGATCCAGCCATGGTCTTCCCTCCCATTATTCATTCGTAGATTAACTGCAACATCCATCTGCTGCCTGGTTTTTACTTTTTCTCGTCTACATAGCGAGAACCAATGCAAAAGTAAGCACTGTTTTCCTTATTCTCCAACTTAAAATTTTTTCTGTTCATGTATATCCAACGCCCGGTAAGGCAGGTTGTTCGATGCGGCCGATCACCAATAAAAAAGGTGCACCATAACGGTGCACCTTTTTATCCTTTACAGGAACATTACGCCATCATGTAAAGGTATGGCACTTGGTGCAGGCCAAACCTTTCTCCAGATGCTTTTTATGTCCTTCGCTATTCCATGATTTTCTTTCATGGCAACTGCTGCACAGGACATTCTGTGCCTTGACCAATCCTTTTGGCTCAGAAGTGTGACAGCTGCTACAGGAAAGTTTTCTACCTTCATGATAAGAATGCATGCTTTCCCAGCCCATGCTTTTCTTCTCATGGCAGAGATTGCAGGAGCGAACCGCTGCCGGTACACTGTGGTATCCCAGCGCTGTAAAAGGCACCATGCCAGCGCCATCGGGAGTAGATCCCGTGCCACTATGACATTCAACACAGGAAGGCGCTCTTTCTTTTGGTTCGACCCCATGGGTGATGAGCATCTCGGCATCGGCTTTGACGATAGAATAATTGCCGGACATGCCTTGTTCTTCCATGCCCTTTTGCACAGCAACATCAAAATCGCCGGTCATGAACATCCACATGATTACCGGCGGGATGATCTTCCCGCTCTCATGCAGGGGCATCGAGCTAAAATGCCGCTTGATGGGTACAATATACGATTTGCCGTCAAAGGGCTGGCCATTGGCCTTGGCCATATGATAAATACCTGATGCATCGGCAGCGATGGTTTCACCGACATTGTAGACATAGGACGTTCCATCGAACCAGGTATATTCCGGCTTAACATTGGCGGCTTTTACTTCCTCGCCGACAAAGCCGCCCTGACCGGAACAAAAAGCAGCATTCCAGACCGGGTTACTCCAGTCTCTGGACATTTCCGTCGCGCCACCCTTGGCGTATTCCCGGATATGGCAGACCTGGCAACTGAGCTGTCCCTGGGCATGTCGGTTAAGGGTAGCACTTGCATGCGGTGTCTCAGTATGGCACGACTGGCAGGTAGGGGCCGCAGCCTCAGTTGCCCGCAGGTCGATACCACGGCCGCTGATCTTATGATTGAGCGCAGAGTGACAGCTGACACAGGAGAGATTGGCACCGTCTTTGGCGAGGTGGACATCCTGGTCGATTGTCGCATGGGCCGAATTCAGGCCCATATCGCCGCGCTTGGTCCAGTCACCGCCGCCGGCAGTGGCATGGCAACGCAGGCACGAGGCATTGGTCGGCAGATGCACGGTTCTGGCGACATTGACCATATTGGTGCCAGGGGCCATTTTGTCAAAATCCGGGACTGTGGTATAGTTGCCCTGGTCGTCTACCTTGCCGAAGACATAGGTTTTCAGTTGCCCAAGAACATTGGCGACCGTTTCGGTGTTGTTCGGATCGGCAACAAATTTTCGCTGGTAGGTATCGCTATGACACATCAAACAGTCAACATCCTCAGGTTTTGGTGCATCCGGAGCATTGCCGTCCCCGCGAACATGACAGGAGAAGCAGGCACCTTTTGACGACATGGCATAGGTGCAGAAGGTGTTGATACCTGCTTTTCCTTTGCCCAGTGACTCCCCGTTGGTGTTGGTGAGATCGGGAGTCGGGCCTGACCACTGCATATGCAGGCTGTCAAGCATCTCTGTCGCCTCTTTCTGATGACAGGTAATGCAGGTGGCCGGACCATTGTAGGCGGTAATGGTATTGTGCGCAGGAATTGCACTCTCGACCAGGACATCCGGTGGTGGATTAACTGGTGGTGGATCTACCACAACAGGCGGTGGATCGACAACCGGTGGTGGATCAATCACTACTGGCGGTGGATCGACGGGCGGAGGGTTAATTACCACCGGAGGCGGATCAATTACCGACTTATCGACAACAGAAAACGCGGAGGTCCTTCTCACGCGCTCCGAACGGTCTTTAATGACACAATTGAATTTCCAATTTCCAGCCCGTTCGTCTTTCGGGATTTCATAATCGTAACTGGCAGTCATGCCGTCAATCTTCATCCCGGCTCGCTCGACGAGTGTCCTGCCCCGGGCGTTTTGCACGACAATTTGGGCAGATACCAGAGGGGCTCGCCATTCGCCATCCCCGGTACACTGCAATTGTACTGTCTCACCCAGCACCGGTTGCACCGGATTTACCGACATTTCGATATGCCGATGAGCAGCATAACAACTGCTGCTCATCAAGATACCCAAACTTACCGCAATAACAACGTGTTTCATACCATTCTCCAGGGTTTTTAGTTAGTGAAGCCACTTTATTTACCTTCAGGCTCCCCTTGGACATACACCACAATGTAGGAATTACAAAGCAAATAAAGTGCCACAAAGTGTCTATTAAGAATTTTAGCATCTTCTTTTGTACTTGCCTATCACAAGGTACATTCTGGAGAATGAGAAACAGATTCATCGTGTTTGATCGCAAACCGCATACAGTAATGAAATGACGCACATGACGAACGCAACCAGGCACTCGGTTGCGTTCGTCACCTGCTCCACTTAAATTTTGCGTTCTAAAAATACAACAAGATTATCAACAGGAGGCTTGGGTAAATTCTTGCGAACAGCAGGGAGGTGGAAGTACCAAATTTGCACTTTGCTGAAGGAGGCTAAGCCTAATCAAAAAAGATCACTCGGCAACAATTGAAGTGTTCCGGGCTATCTGCACCTTATTCCTGCCGGAATTCTTGGCCAGATAGAGAGCCTCGTCAGCCAACTGGATCAGGTGATCGACATTTTCAACGGGCTGATCGGGAAAAGAAGCGCCGCCGATGCACACGGTAACTCGTACCGTCCTGTCGTCAGCCGAGATTATTTTTTCCTCGATGGCATGACGCAGTCGTTCGCCGCTGGTCCACAGATCCTCCACCGAAGATGCAGGTAAAACAGCGACGAATTCTTCGCCGCCGTAGCGGAAAAAGATATCACTGTCCCGTAGCGAGGCCCGGGCAATGGCACAGACGGACTTCAAGGTGCGGTCGCCGACGAGATGACCGTAGGTATCGTTGATCACTTTAAAGTGATCGATATCAAGGATTAGAATACCGAAGGATCCCGCGCTGCGTACCGCCTTGCTGAACTCTTCCTGCAGGCGCCGCATGCCAAAACGACGGTTAAAGATACCGGTGAGCGGATCGATTGCCGCCAGATGCTGTAAATGACCATGGGTCTTGGCGTTATTCAAAGCGAGTCCCAAGCCTTGAATAAACAGGTCGATTCGACCGAGATGGTTGGCGTCAAACTTTTGTCCTGTCGCCAGAATGACCGCGCCGATCGGTACATCCTTATGGATGACCGGCAGGACAATGATTTCTCCGGGCCGAAAATCGACCACGATGGACTCGATCAAAACGTCGACAGGTATGGCGATGATCTGTTTCTGCCCGGTCCGGACTGCGTCTCGAACCCGACCACTGTCAATCAACAGATGGGGATCTTTGATGCCGCGTGAGGCCGCGACCGTCATTTCTCCATGACATTCATACAGGATCAGCCCGCCAGCAGCACCGGTATAGTCAAAGAAGTGGACCAGGGCTTTTTCCGCCAGGTCCTCAACTTTCAGTTGACTGGTCAGCATATGCGAAAAAGAGCGAACCGCCGCCTGGGTCTGAATCGATATGGCCAGGGATTCCACCAGTCGATTGAATGCCTCGGCACTTTCGCCGAGTTCATCTGACGAGTCGACGGGAATCTTGCAATTTTCGGGAGTACACTTCGAGGTATCGCCGCTGAAAGTCATCTCGTTGAGATTCTGCTCGACATGGCTCATGCTGCTCGCCAGGACCTTCAGGCGAATCCCGACAATCCACCGGGCAAGGCTATAGTTGAGAATTCCGGCCAGGGCACCGGCGCCAAGACAAGCCGCAAAAAATTTAGACCTCAGCGCGATCTCTGCCGGCACCCCGAGCAGCATCACGAAAAAGGGGAAGACCGTTCCAATGCACAAGCCAAAGATCACCATCCAAATGGCCAGGTCGTAGAACACCTTCTTGGTGATTCGCATAGTTTTATATTAGCTCTTGTGTAAAATGCTTGCCGAGGCAAGAACAGCAGGACAGGCGCGATAACGGTTCATCATCATAGAATTGTAGCCAAAATACTAGTAAAATACAAGCCGACCTGGCTAAAAAACACAAGACTATCAAAATGCAAAATATTTTTCTCTTCCGCCTGCTCCATAGCGGCATAGGGGACTGCTATTTCTGGTACAAGGCCTTAAGAAGGTCCTGCGACGGGATACCATCTTCCAGCAGGCCTGCCTGATTCTGAAACTGCCTGATGGCAGCTTTGGTACCGTCCCCCAGGTTGCCATCAATTTCCCCGGTATAGTAGCCCTTTTCCTGCAGCTTTTTCTGCAGCTCTATCTTGTCGTAGGCGTCAAGCGATCCGGGAGGTCTCGGCCAGGAACCGACTAATCCGCCACCTCCCGCCAGCCGGTCGGCCAGAAGCCCTACGGCAAGCGCGTAATAATCGGAGTTGTTGTAGCGCTTCAGCACATAAAAATTCTTCATCATCAGAAAGGCCGGCCCTTGCGGTCCGGCGAGCAGCTTCAGCACCGCATTGTCAGCAGCATCGGCATACTCTTTGCCGCCCGGTCTGGTAAAACCAAGCTTTTGCCACTCAGCCAGGGTTTTCGTCTGTTCGGTAAATTGTTCTCCGGATGCCGGCAGAATAACTTCATAGCCCCAGGTTTTGCCGGTGCGCCAGCCGTTTTTGTGCAGCAGGTTGGCGGCGGTGGCTAAGGCATCGGGAATAGACGTCCAGATATCGCGACGGCCGTTGCCATCCATATCAACACCATAGGCCAGATAGCTGGTGGGAATGAACTGGGTATGGCCCATGGCACCAGCCCAGGAGCCGGTCAATTGTTCTTTGGCGACATCCCCGGCCTGGAGGATCTGGAGTGCGGCAATCAACTGGGTGCGGGCAAAATTTTGTCTTTTCGGATCGCCATAGGCCAGGGTGGCAAGGGCAAGCGGCACATAATAGAGGCGCTCGGGTTTTTCAAGGACAGCGCCGTAGTTCGATTCCATTGACCAGATGGCCAGCAGAACCGATTTTTCGACCCCGAATTTTTTTTCCACATCGTTGAACGTCCCGGCATAAAAAGTCTGCTTTTCTTCGCCTTTGGCAATAGAGAGCGGGTTTACCCGGGCATCCAGATAGTCCCAGATCTCGGTGGTAAATTCAGGTTGATAACTTGCCTTGGCAAGGACTTCCGGATTGGGTTCCGTCACCCCGGCAAAGGCCGAGGTCCAGGTTGCCCGGCTTATCCCCTGCTGCTGCGCCTCGGAGTAAAAACCGGCGATCCATTGCTCGAAATCTTTATCTTCGCCGGCCTGAGCAGGCAAGCTGAGCAAACTACACAAAAACACCATTGCAAAAAACAACACCGGTTTCAGCCGAAATTTCATATGTACCCTCTGCGTCTTTCTTTTTATCTCTTTGCAAAACAATTCGTTTCGAATACCATTTTGCCATGGATCTTTTGCCTTCCCTTATCACCACCCCTTCCCTGCCGATTCTCTTTGTCCTCAGCTTTCTGGCGGCAACCGTTCTGCCGATCGGTTCCGAGTGGCTGCTCATTGTCATGATTATCCAAAAATTCCCCTTGACCAACGTAGTTTTCACCGCAACAATCGGCAATTACTTAGGGGCCTGTTCCACCTACCTGCTCGGCAGCATCGGGGCAAACTATATCATCCGGACCATCCTCCGCATCAATGATGCACAGTTGCTGCGGGCGCAAAAGATGTATGCCCAATATGGCACCTGGTCTCTTCTTTTGAGCTGGCTACCGGTGGTCGGCGACCCTTTATGTCTTGTTGCCGGAGTCTTCCGGACGCACTTCCTTCGTTTTTCAATTCTGGTTTTTGTTGGCAAATTTTTTCGATATGCTATTCTTGCTCTTCTCGCACAACAAGGCACAGGAGGCTAAGCGATAATGAAGCGGCAAATTTTATTTACTATATACGATATTTTCGACCAGTGGAACAAGAGCCTCGATAAGGCCTGCGATAGAGGCTGCAGCGGCTGCTGCACCCAAAATGTGACCATTACCGCGGTGGAAGGCGAGGCGATACTGCGCTTTGTTTTAGCAAACGACATGACCCTGTGGCTGGCAGAGAAACTGAACTCTCCCCGAATGCACCAGGCACCAACAATGACAACCAATCAATTTGCCGCCGCCTGCCTCGAGGGGCGGGATGTTGCACCCGATACCCTGCATAGTTCGGCGGTCTGCCCATTTCTTGAAAAGAACCTGTGCGGCATCTATCCCGTACGCCCCTTCAGCTGCCGGCTCTTTATTTCCCGGCAAACGTGTTCCTCAATGCATCCCGCCCTGGTTGACGATTTTTACCTTGAAGCGGCAACGGCGGTAACCCAGGTCATCGAGCATCTTGGCCAGAAGGAATACTGGGGCAACATGCTCGATGTCCTCCCTGCCCTGCTCGACATCAGTGAATTCAAAGAGATAGCCGAACACCTCAGCACCACCCAGATAATCCAGGCACGGATGCAGACCCTCACCGCCCAACCCCTGCCTGGCTTCCTTATCAGTAAGGAGCATACGGATACCGTATCGCCCCTTCTGCACCGCATCTTCGACGCCGAGGTTGAAGGAAAAAGAGTGGAAGATATTCTCAACGGCAGATAGGCTACTTATTTGAATAAGGGCAAAAACTCACCATAGCCTTGGGCCTCAAGCTCATCCACCGGAATAAATTTAAGCGCGGCTGAATTCAGACAATAGCGCAGACCGGTCGGTGCCGGGCCATCATCAAAGACATGGCCGAGATGGGAATTTGCCCCGGCGCTGCGCACCTCGGTGCGCACCATGAAGAGCTTCACGTCTTTTTTCTCGACCACGTTGTCCGTAACCAATGGTTTGGTAAAACTCGGCCAGCCGGTTCCCGAATCAAATTTGTCCAGGGAGCTGAAAAGCGGTTCCCCGGAGACGATATCGACATATATCCCGGCCTTCTTATTGTCATTGTACTCGTTGTCAAAAGGCCGCTCCGTCCCGTCCTTTTGCGTCACCTCATATTGGAGTGGTGTCAGGCTGGCCTTCAATTCCGCATCGGCAGGCTTGATGAATTTTTTACCTGCCGGGTGATCTTTCCAGGTTCTTTCAAGAAAACCCGCCCGCCCGGATCCGACTTTATATGCCTCATAATGGGCGACATTTTTCTTGTAATAATCCTGGTGGTATTCCTCGGCCGGATAAAACGGTTTTACCGGGCGAATAGCTGTGGCAATCGGCCGGTCAAACACACCTGATGCCGCCAGTTCGTCCCGGGACAGTTCGGCAATCTTTTTTTCCTCCTCGTTGCTGTAAAAGATGGCCGTTTTATAATGATCGCCGCGATCGGCAAACTGGCCGCCCGGATCGGTGGGATCGACATAACGCCAGAAGGTATCAAGCAATTCCTTGAAAGAAATTTTTTCCGGGTCATAGACCACCCGGACCGATTCGATATGTCCGGTTCGGCCGCTTGAAACCTGCTCATAGGTCGGACTTATTTCATCGCCGCCGCTATATCCGGCGCTCACCTCAATGACCCCTTTGAGTTGTTCAAAGGGAGGTTCCATGCACCAGAAACAGCCACCGCCGAAGATCGCGGTTTTCTGGGCGGGAACAGGTTGTTCTCCGCTGGCAAAAACGGTCGTTGCCAGGATAAAGACTGCTGCCGGAAGTAGCAGGTACTGCAACGGTATCAAATATTGCATAGTTTTCTCCTTGTTAAAATATGCTGCCCACCAGACACCATAGGCACTGGCCCGGTCATGATCAAGACTGCTGCAACATTCTGGCTCGCAGCACCATTAAAATGTTATGAAATTATCCAGCCTGTTGCCGGTTTTTACCTTTTACAGCAAGTTTTCTATTCCAAAAAGAAGGTTCGATTGCTATAGTGCCCACCATGAAAAAGCCAAATAATACCAAACGGACCAAGTTTATTTTTGTCACCGGCGGCGTCCTTTCCTCCCTGGGAAAAGGGCTGGCCTCCGCGGCCATTGGGGCACTGCTCGAAAGTCGTGGGCTGACGGTAACCTTCCAGAAGCTGGACCCGTACATCAACGTCGATCCCGGCACCATGAACCCTTTCCAGCACGGCGAGGTCTATGTCACCGACGACGGGGCCGAGACCGATCTGGACATGGGCCATTATGAACGGTATACCAGCGCGGTCATGGCCCAGAAAAACAATTACACCTCCGGGCGCATTTACTATTCGGTCATCACCAAAGAGCGGCGCGGGGAATACTTAGGCGGCACCGTCCAGGTCATTCCGCATATCACCGATGAAATCAAGGCGGCGGTACGCCAGCTTGACGGCAGCGTCGATGTGGCGATCATCGAGATCGGCGGCACCGTCGGCGACATTGAAGGTTTGCCGTTCATCGAAGCCATTCGGCAACTGCGCGGCGATCTGGGCCGGGAGTATACTCTATTTATCCATTTGACCCTGGTGCCTTATATTAAATCGGCCGGGGAGGTGAAAACCAAGCCGACCCAGCATTCGGTGCGCGAGCTGCGGGCCGACGGCATCCAGCCGGACATCCTGCTCTGCCGTACCGAAATTCCCCTGGAAGACAGCCTGAAGGCGAAAATTGCCCTGTTCTGCAATGTTCCCCAGGACGCAGTTATCACGGCGATCGATGTCGATACCATTTACGAACTGCCGCTGCATCTGCATAAAGAGGGTCTTGACAATAAAATCCTCGAGCTGCTCAATATCTGGACCGGCCAGCCGAACATCAAACCGTGGGAAGATCTGGTCCACAATATCCAGAATCCACGCAACACGGTTACCATCGCCATCACCGGCAAGTATGTCGATCTGACCGAGTCGTATAAAAGTCTCCACGAAGCCCTGGTGCATGGTGGTCTGGCCAACGGTACCAAGGTCAACCTGGAATATATCAGCGCCGAATGCCTTGAATCGAAAAATGTCGCCAGTCTGCTTGATAGCTGCGACGGCATCCTCGTTCCCGGCGGGTTCGGCAAGCGCGGCGTCGAAGGCAAAATTAAAGCTATCAATTACGCCCGCAAGAACAAAATCCCGTTTTTCGGCATCTGCCTCGGCATGCAGCTGGCGGTGGTGGAATTTGCCCGCGACGTGCTCGGGCTGTCCCTGGCCAACTCCACCGAACTGGACGAAGCCACCCCGGACCCGGTCATCTACCTGATCAAGGAATGGTTTGATTATCGAACCAACCAGACGCAGATACGCGACGAAGAGTCGGACCTTGGCGGCACCCTGCGCCTTGGTGCCTACCCCTGCGTGCTGAAGGAAGACACTCAATGCCTATCGGGCCTACGCTCAGCCGGAAATTTCCGAGCGGCATCGCCACCGTTTCGAATTTAACAATGCCTATCGTCAGAAACTGGAAGACAACGGCCTGGTGGTATCGGGAACATCGCCGGACAACAACCTGGTTGAAATTGTCGAGATTAAAGACCATCCCTGGTTCCTCGGCTGTCAGTTTCATCCCGAGTTCAAATCCAAGCCGATGAAGCCGCATCCGTTGTTCAGTGATTTTATCAGCGCAGCGCTGGCCCATAAGCAGCAAGCACAGCAGAAAAAAGTCAAGGAAACCACCGGTGACTGATATTTCGGTAGCCATCGATACCCCGTCCGGGTCACCGCTTATGGTCGGCACTGGCCAACCGCTCCTGCTTATCGGCGGTCCCTGCGCGCTCGAGTCCGAAGAGATGGCCCGAACCGTGGCAAAAACCATGCAGGAAATCTGCGACCGGCTGGGTATCCACTACGTATTCAAGGCTTCTTTTGATAAGGCCAACCGGACCTCGCTCGATTCCTATCGCGGTCCCGGCCTCGTTGAAGGCCTGGCGACGCTTGGTAAAATCCGCCGGGAGCTTGGTGTCCCGGTCATTTCCGATGTGCATGATGTCAGCCAGGTCGCGCCCGCAGCAGAAGTGCTTGATATTCTGCAGATTCCCGCGTTTCTCTGCCGCCAGACCGATCTCTTGACCGCTGCCGCCAAAACCGGCAAAGTCGTTAATGTTAAAAAGGGGCAGTTTGTCTCACCCTGGGATATGGCCAACGCAGTCAATAAAATGCGCGGGGTCGGCGGCAGAAAAATCATGCTGGTTGAACGAGGGGCCAGCTTTGGCTATAACAATTTAGTCGTCGACATGCGCAGCCTGCCGGTGATGCGCTCTTTTGGCTGTCCGGTCATCTTTGACGCCACCCATTCGGTGCAGCTCCCGGGAGGCGCCGGTGGTTCTTCCAGCGGGCAGCGGGAATTCATCGGTACCCTCAGCAGAGCTGCCGTTGCCGCCGGCATTGACGGCCTGTTTATGGAAATCCATCCCGACCCGGACAAGGCTCTTTGCGACGGTCCCAATTCCATTCCCCTTGACAGGGTCGAACAACTGCTGGTGCAGCTGATCAGGGTTCGCAATGCAGTGTCGTAATTATGGTTGATAACTGCCCACCATCCCCAACCGGCTACCCGTCCGATTGTGAAATTCTTGAAGGATACCGGACCAGGGTCCGGGAGAAAAACAGTCAAAAAAATGATCCACAACGAGTCCTTGCCCTGGCGAGAGCCAAGGAAATCAAGCTGCTGCTGCTCGACGTTGATGGGGTGTTGACCGACGGCAATCTTCTCTATACCGGCAGCGGCGAGGAAAGCAAGTCGTTCAACACCCAGGACGGTTTTGGCCTTCGCCTGCTTGGCGAGGCGGGCATTGATGTGGGAGTCATCACCGCCAGACAGTCCGAGGTCGTGGCCAGGCGCGCCAAAGAACTCAATATGCGCTATGTCTACCAGGCGGTCGGCAATAAAAAAGACGCCTTCCAGGAAATAATGCGGACCTCTGGTCTCAAGCCTTTCCAGATCGCCTATATGGGCGATGACTGGCTTGATCTGGTGCTGCTGCAGCAGGTGGGCCTGGCAATCACCCCCGCCAACGGTGTCGCGGAAGTGCAGGAGATCGCCCATTTCATCACCGAACGAGGCGGCGGTGCCGGAGCCGTTCGCGATGCCTGCGACCTAATCATCGAGGCGAAAAATCTCGCTGTGGAGCTGCTGCAAAAATATAAAAATAGATGAAATTCCATCGCAACACCATCTGGCTCGTCCCTCTGCTCTTCATTGTCAGCTTCCCCCTCTGGTCCGTTCCGGTCGGCAATTTTCTCAGCCCGCGCGGCAGTTTCGATCCCGGTCCAAACCACCAGCAGCCCGACACGCAAAATTTCAATATGGACACGGTGCAGATTCTGCAAAACCAGAAAGGCAGGAAAACCGCCCTGATACGCGCGAACAAAGCCCATACCGGCGAAGATCCAAACGTCCTGGTCATGGAGGTTGTCGATGCCGATCTCTTAGATGTCAATGACAATATCACCAAAATCATCGCCAAAACCGGTCAATATAATACGACCACTAAAGTCCTGACCTTGACCAATGATGTGGTTATCAACAAGACCCAGGACCAACAATTCCTCTATACCGACCTATTGATTTACGACAGCGAACAGCGTACCGTCACCTGTCCTGATAAAATACGGCTGGAGGGTAAAAATATTGAAATAAACGGCGGCAGCCTGGATTATGATATTGCCAGCGGCACTTATGTGATCGGCAAACGGGTCCACAGTATTATCAACGGCTTCATCCAACCCTAATGATGGCGTTGTAAAAAATCTTCACCTGCTTCGTTGCTGCAAAATTTCAATGATTTCAACGTACTCTAGTACGATGAAATCATTGAAATTTTGCGCGCCTCGCATCTGAAGTTTTTTACTTAGCCATCGTAGATTGGCTGTTTTTGCGAGATTATCCTAGCTCTTCGCAGCTTTTGATATAAAAGCTGGTTCCATCGACTGTCCAGCGGATATTGATATTCCATAGCAGCATGCCGAAATTTTTGCGGTTTTTTTTCTGGCTGGCCGGTCGCGGGTCGTGACGGATCAACTCTTCTATCAAGCAGCGTATATTTCGGCCGGTTTGGACCTGGTAGTCGGTGCAGAAGAGATCGGCCGCGGGACTGAAGACAATATCCACTGCCGGCTGTTCGCCGAGCGCGTAGCCACAGGCTGCCGAGCCGATACAATCGCTGTAGGGGATATAGGGCTTGATATCAAAAACCGGGGTTTGATCGAGAAAATCAACCCCGGAAAGCTCAAGAAAAAGCCGGCCCTGCTCCCAGACTACCGCTTCAAGCTTCACCGCCGACAGGCCGAGATGGTTGGGCCGGTGCGGGCTCCGGGTGGCAAAAACCCCGACTCTTTTCCGGCCGCCCAGCCAGGGCGGACGAACGGTTGGTTTCCATCCCTCGGCCAGTGTCTCATGAAATTGAAAATGGACCCAGATATGGGAAAACTGCTCCAGGCCGCGCACCATCTCCTGTCTGTTAAATGGCGGAAAAAGCTCCAGGCGGGCAGTCGCCGAGGCAACCATGCCCGGCTGCCGGGGGATGCCAAATTTCTCGGTGAAACAGGAATGAATAACTCCTATGGGGGTAATATCAAATTTTTTTTGCATCCTATAATCCGGCAGTCCTCCCGATAACACTAAATATTATTTTGTATCACTAAATTCTTGACATGCTGTTTCGACTTCGGTATTTTGTAACACAAATAAACACTTCGTGTTACGTTTTACTGCCGATCACGACCAGCTTTTACTGCAGGAGAACCACACCATATGCATATTTCGGAAGGCGTCCTCAGCCCCCCGGTCCTTTTGGCTGGTGCCGCAGTAACCACCGTAGGCACCGCAATAGGCTTGAAAAAACTCGATTATGACCACATCATGACGGTCTCCCTATTGACCGCCACTTTTTTTGTCGCTTCGCTGATCCACGTGCCGATCGGACCCGGCAATGTCCATCTCATACTTGGCGGATTGATGGGCATCGTCCTCGGCTGGAGTTGTTTTCCGGCCATCCTGGTGGCGCTTTTGCTGCAGAGTCTTTTTTTCAACTTTGGCGGCTTGCTGGTTTTGGCCGTGAACACCACGACCATGGCCCTGCCCGCCCTGATCTGTTTTTATATTTTTCGGCCATGGGTTGAAGCAAACAGCTATAAAAGAAAAATTGGTGCCTTTGCCGCCGGTTTTTTCTCGATTCTTTTATCTTCGATTCTCATGGCGCTGGCACTCTGGTCAACAAATACCGGTTTTATGCATGCGGCGCAACTGGTGATTGCCGCCCATATCCCCCTGATGATTATCGAGGGGCTTATTACCATGTTTACCGTGTCCTTTCTGGCCAAAGTTCAACCGGAATTTTTGAGGATGGGAAAATAATGCACCGTTTAACTCTCTACCAATTGCTCTTGGTTCTTCTCTTGGTACCGGCTCTATGCCGCCCCTGTTTTGCACATAAAGTGCGGATATTTGCCTGGCAGGATGGTGACAATATCGCCACCGAAGCAAAGTTCAGCGGCGGAAGAGCTGCGCAAAATGCCACGATTTCGGTTATCGACATAACAACCGGCACAACACTGCTCTCTGGAACGACCGATACGGAAGGACTCTTCCGCTTTCCCATACCAAAAACCGCCGCCAAGGAATTGGAGATCATTGTTGAGGCAGGAGACGGTCATAAAAACAGCTGGACCTATACCCTGGAAAATTCCTCCTCTAATTCGACGTCTGCCGCCCCAACCAATCCTGTCATTGCCCCTGACAGCAAAACCACCGGGCAGGCCCCGGTGCAGGCGGCACCTGCTTGCGTCAACGCCTTGGAACTCACCCGAATCATTGATACCGCGCTTGATAAAAAGCTCGCCCCAATTAAGAGAACCCTTGCCGAAAATTCAGAAAAAAGCCCGTCTCTGCAGGATATCCTTGGTGGTATCGGCTATATACTGGGACTGGCCGGAATAGCAGCCTATGTGCAAGCACGCAAACAACAAGGAGGAAGATCGTGAAAAAGTTTGTCACCGTCAGTTTTCTCGCAACAGCACTCGTCATTTTTGCCGGACAGGCGTCGGCCCATTTCGGCATGGTTATTCCGGATCAGCATATTATCGACCAGGATAAAAAACAGACAACCCTGACTCTTTCCTTTTCCCATCCCTTTGAAAACGTCGGCATGGATCTCGCGCAGCCGAAAAAGTTTACGGTCACAGTGGGCGGCAAAAGCACTGACCTGCTGGCAACCCTTACGCCGGCCACCGTTATGGACCATAAAGCCTGGCAGAGCACCTATAATTTCACCCGCCCGGGCGTCTATCAGTTTGTCATGGAACCTGCTCCGTATTGGGAACCGGCCGAAGATTTGAGTATTATCCACTATACAAAAACAATTATTCCCGCCTTTGGCGATGATACCGGCTGGGATGCGCCCGTTGGTCTGCCAACCGAGATAGTTCCGCTGCTTCGACCGTTTGGCAACTATGTCGGCAATAGTTTTTCCGGGCAGGTGCTGCTTAAAGGCCAACCTGTTGCCGGGGCCGAAGTGGAAGTCGAATTTTACAATCAGGGCAATAAACTCCAGCCGAAAAGTGATTACCACATCACCCAAGTGATAAAAGCCGACGGCAACGGCATCTTCAACTTCAGCTGCCCTCTCGTCGGTTGGTGGGGATTCGCCGCACTGAATGAGGCGGATTACACTCTGAAAAACCCGGAAGGCAAAGAGAAAGGCGTTGAACTTGGCGCCGTACTGTGGCTTTACCTGGATGAACTGCCGGAGGCGCGGAAATAGTCGATGATGGATGAACGTTTTGCGATGGGGAAGTCCCTGTTGCATAGAAGAGATCCCAAGGTAAAGGTCATAGTCGCCGCCGCATTTATAACTGTTGCCGCCATATCCAATAGTTTTACGGTCGTCACTCTGGCCCTTACCTTGGCCTTTCTGCTGTTGCTTATTGCCCGACTGGAACTAGGCCAGATCGGCAAACGTCTTCTAGCGGCCAACGCCTTTACCCTTTTTCTCTGGCTCACCCTGCCGCTCACCTACGGTGGGGAAGAACTGACCCGTCTTGGTCCCATCACGCTCAGCACCGAAGGCATACGGCTTGCCACCCTCATCAGCCTGAAAACCAACTGCATCGTGCTCAGCCTGATCACCCTGCTCGGCACCTCGCGCATAGCCAGCCTTGGCCACGCCCTGGAAGGGCTGCACCTTTCCCGACGCCTCTGCTTTCTGTTGCTTTTTTCCTATCGTTATATCTTTGTTATTCACCAGGAATACCAGAAATTAAACCGGGCTGCCGGAATGCGTTGCTTTGTTCCGGCAACCACGCTGCACACCTACCGCACCTATGGCTATCTGTTTGGCATGACCCTGGTCAGAAGCTGGAACCGTGCCACCCGGGTCCATCAGGCCATGTTGCTGCGGGGCTTCAATGGACGATTGATTCCCCTTGAGCAGCAGGCGGTCGGCAGAAATGATATCATTTTTCTGATCATCGGCCTGCTCATTACTGCCGCCGTAGCCTCGATTCCATTTATCTCATGTAGATTTCCTGTCTATTAGCTTGCTGATTGGTTGCCTCCTGTGGTATTTGTCCAATCCTGTAAACACACTCTCTCTTTAAATAATAGGAATTCCCATGAAGATTGGACTCATCGGCCTGCCCCAGACAGGTAAAAAAACCCTGTTCCAGGTGCTGACCGGCAGTGAACTCAGAGAACAGGCCGGACCGGCCAAACCTGTTCCCGGCACCGCTGAAATACTTGACCCGCGGTTTGACCGGCTGGTCGCCATGTACGCCCCAAAGAAAGAGGCACGAGCGCGCATCGAGCTGATGCTCTTGCCGAAAATGGAACAGGAAAATATCGCCAAGGGTGACATCTTCAAAGAGATCGCCGATGTCGACGCCCTGTGCCATGTGATCCGCGCCTTTGAAGATGATGCGGTGTATCACGCGGAAGGTTCGGTCGATCCGGTGCGCGACGCGGAGATGGTCAATGGCGAATTGATCATGCATGATCAGATCTTTGTCGAAAAACGCATAGCCCGCATCGAGACCGCCCTGAAAAAGATCAAGGACGACAAGCAGGTTGTCGAGCTGGAGTTGATGCGCCGGCTGCTGACCCATCTCGAGGAGGAAAAACCACTTCGCCTGATGGAATTCAATGAAGACGAAGAACTGCTTATTCGCAGCTATCCCCTTATTACCCGAAAAGAATTGATTCTCGCCTTCAATGTGGCGGAAGACCGACTTGACGATACGACCCTGCTGGAAAAAACCGCCGAGCAGTGCCGACAAAACAAAATAGAGACGATGCTCGTCTGCGCCCAGGTAGAGTCAGAGATCGTGTTGCTTGATAGCGATGAAGAAAAAGCTGAATTCCTGCAGGATCTGGGTATTGATGAACCGGCTCTTGGCATCATGACCCGGCTTTGCTTGAAAGCGCTGGGGCTTGTTTCTTTTTTCACCGTCGGCAAAGATGAGGTCAGGCAGTGGCTGGTGCGCAAAGACTCCCCCGCCCCGGTTGCCGCAGGCGTCATTCATTCCGATCTGCAGCGCGGCTTTATCCGGGCCGAGGTCATGAAATACGAGGAGTTGATGGAATACGGCAGCGAGGCGGAACTGAAAAAAGCCGGCAAGATGTATCTGCAGGGCAAGGACTATATCGTCACCGACGGCGACATTTTGAATATCCGATTCAAGGTATAAAAACAAATGATCGAGCTTCGCGACGTCAGCTATGCTTTTCCCCAGGCGAAAACTCCGGTGCTGCACCACCTTTCTTTTGCCGTACAGGATAAACGAATCGGCATTATCGGGCCCAACGGCTGCGGCAAGACCACTCTTTTCCATCTTATGGTCGGCCTGTTGCAGCCGGATACCGGGAAGCTGCTTTTTCACGGCAAACCGATTGTCACCAAAGAAGATTTACGCGCCCTGCGAAAAGAAGTCGGGTTTTTATTCCAGAGTTCCGACGATCAGCTGTTTTCGCCCACCGTCATCGAGGATGTCGCCTTCGGCCCTTTAAATCTTGGTTTTCCCCCCAAGGAAGCACGGGATATCGCCATGAAAACCCTGGCCGAGCTAGGCCTTGCCGGTTTTGAGGAGCGCATCACCCACCGGCTCTCCGGCGGAGAGAAAAAACTGGTTGCGCTTGCCACCATCCTGGCCATGCGGCCGAAACTTCTCCTGCTCGACGAACCGACCAACAATCTTGATCCCAAGACCCGCAGCCATCTTGTCGATATCCTTAAAGGCCTCGATCTCTACCAGGTCATCATCTCCCACGACTGGGATTTTCTCAGCCATACGACCTCGATTTTGTACAAGATCGATCATGGCCATATTCATCGGTGTGAAGAAGACCATGTCCATGTCCACCGCCATCTGCATGTCGCCGGCGACCATCCGCATCAGCACGATCCGCTCTAGTGACAGAAATTGCCTGTTTTATCAGTCCGCATGGTTTTGGTCATGCCACCAGGGCAATAGCGGTTATCGAAGCCTGCCGGCGCAGCCGGCCGGATTTTCACACCCATTTTTTTACCACCGTTCCCCGGTATCTCTTTGCCCAAACGCTCACCGAATTCACCCATCATCCGGTGATGGTCGATGTCGGAATGGTGCAAAGCTCGGCTCTGGAAGCCGATATTCCCGCCACCATCTGTCAACTGGACAGACTGCTGCCCTTTGACGACGACCTGATTAAAGACCTTGCCGCCCGGTGCGCCCAATGTGCCCTGGTCCTCTGCGATATTGCTCCACTTGGCATTGCCGTCGCCAAATATGCCGGGCTGCCGTCGGTGCTGGTGGAGAGCTTTACCTGGGACTGGATTTACCATCCATATGTAACACGATATCCCGGGCTCCTGCCTCACGCGCAGTATATGGCAAACCTTTTCTCCCACGCCAATTACCGCATCCAGACCGAACCTTTGTGTGCGGAGACCGACCGGGACCTCTACTGCGGACCAATTTTTCGGCGCATAAAAAGGAGCAAGACCGTTCTTCAAGAGCAACTTGGCTGTGGCGATAAAAAACTGGTCGTTGTGTCGATGGGTGGGGTTTTTCAAGAGATTCCCGCGCATCAAAACATGGCAGAATACCCCGATATCTATTTTCTTTTAACCGGCCAAAAAGAGACAAAACAGATCGGGGAGAACATTGCCCTGCTGGCCCAGGAGAGCGGTGTTTATAATCCGGATTTACTCAATGCTGCCGATGTCGTGGTATGCAAGGCTGGATACTCAACGATTGCCGAATGCTGCCAGGCGGGAGCCAGGGTAATCTCCGTCGGCAGAGACGACTTTGCCGAGTCCGCGCCCCTGCAAAGATACCTAGAAGACCAACTGGCCGGGATTGCAATCACCTCGGAAATGTATCAACGCGGCGATTGGATAGCACATTCTGCTCAGTTCCTGCTTCGCCCCAAACCTGTCGCGTTCAGAGAAAACGGTGCCGATAAGGTCGCTGATTTTCTCTGCAAGCTCATATAAATAAATTGATTTTTTTCATAAGGCCTGAACTGAGCACAGCTCGATGACGGGCCGATGCGGCAGGTCGCGCTCTGTCTGACGATGACCGGCTGGATTCTCTATCTTACCTTAAATCTCAGTCCTTTCATGCTCTTTGACGGCTATTTCATTCTTGCTGATCTTATCGATTTTCCCAAACTGCATGAACGGGCCGGGGGACTTTGATATTACCGCGCCCGCCATCGCCCACCCGGAAGACCAGCACAGAATATCTTCAGCCCTTTTCCAACTCCCGCGTCGTCCGGCTGCATCAACCCGGACAGGTAGCAGCAGGAACCCAACGGGCCCTGTTTGATGCCCCGGACTTACAGGCCCGCAATGTTCGAATCACAGCATCCATCGACGCGTTGTAGGTGCCACAGTCAGTATCTGTTGTTTACCGGTCGATAAATTGCAGATTGCCCTCGTTATGCCTGCTTCCGTAAATATCCTGCGTTATATCCCGCAGAAATTCTATCTCCGACGGTGTCAGGCTGATCTCCCGAGCATGCCAGTTTTCGGGGAGATATTTACGTCGTTTCATACCGGGCAGAGGGATAATATCGGTGCCTTGGTGCAGAAGCCAGGCCAGGGCCAATTGGCTGGAGGTGATATTTTTGTCTGCGGCCAGAGCTTGAATTTTTGTCAGGACCGCCAGGTTTTTTGCCAGGTTTTCTGTCTGAAATCTTGGCAGGTTGGTGCGATAATCTCCTTTTTCCAGTTGTGTTTCAGAAACAATTCCACCTGTCAGAAAGCCCCTGCCCAAAGGGCTGAAGGCAAGAAGAGCGGTCCCTGTTTTTCTGCAGGCGGGGAGAATATCCTGTTCAATATCTTTGGTAAAAAGAGAATATTCTGACTGCAAAAAAGCGATATGATGCACTTTTTCAGCTCGTTGCAGTGTTGCCGCGGAGACTTCGGATAAACCAAGCGTACGCACTTTCCCTTCCTGAATCAATTCGGCCATGGCACCTACGGTTTCTTCAACGGGAACCATCGGATCAAGGCGGTGGAGATGGAAAATATCGATGACGTCGGTTTGCAGTCTTTTCAGACTGGCGGCACAGGCTTCTTTGACATATTCGGGTCTGCCGCAAACCATCAACTTGCCGTGCTCATCCCCGACAAAACCGAATTTGGTGGCCAGCACGACCTGCGCCCTGCGGCTCTTTATGGCTTTGCCCACTAAATTTTCGTTATCTCCGCTGCCATATACATCTGCCGTGTCGAGCAGGGTGATGCCCATGTCGACAGCCTGTTGAATGGTGGCGATGGACTCAGCGCGATCAGCACGGCCGTAGGCATCGGACATTCCCCAGCAGCCAAGACCGATAGCAGAAATTGATGCATCAAAAGGGGTTCTCTTTATCCTGCCCATGGCGGCTGTTACCCTTTGTCGTGTAACTCGATAAATTCCGGGTCATCCGGCGAATCGACAACAAACCAGTCATCCCCCTCATGGTCAAAGTCGGCGATTTTGTCAATATCCATCTTGAGATACTTACCACTTCCTGCTACCGCGACCTGACCATCTGCTAGAATGATCTCCCCTTCGCCCTGAAAAGAGCGTTTGCCTTCCGAAACAATTCTGGCCAGCACCCGGATTTCCCCGTCGATTGGCACGGGTTTTCGGAGCTTCATGGAAAAATCAATCGTTACCCCCCAGATATTGCCGGAATGAGCGAGCATTATCGCCCGGCCAATAGTTTCATCAAGGATTGTCGCGGCAATACCGCCATGCAGGCGGCCAGGATACCCCTGATGCTGATCGGCAGGTTGGAAAACAGCCATAAGCTGGCCGTCTTCCAGTTCGTAAAACCGGCTCTTCAACCCAAAACTGTTGCTCAGCCCGCAGACAAAACACATCTTTGAGTTAGGTTGCTTTTTGGTGATGTTTACTCGCATGCGATTTATCTCCTAATGAAATCAGGTTTTGCTATTTGGGGACAGAGGCAGCAGATCAGGGAATTACCGGAGGCCCTTGCACCAGCATCTCGGCAATAGTGATTTTGACTTTGGGAAGAAGGTGGCGTTTGTTGTCGAGAAGTTCATTTTCCAGGAGCGCCAGCTTTTTCAGGAGCAAGGTTCGTTCCACAGGACGCGGCAGGCCATTTTTATCCCGGGTATCAACAATTTCCTGACAGCGAAAGCAACCCGGAAAGCGAAAAGTCCGGCCATCAGGTCTGGTGAGCGTCGCCGGGACGCCATGGGTCCGACAGACCAAAAGACGATGTTGGTAGACGACGCAGCGTCCATTATCGTTCAGGGGGCACATGATCTGCGGCCGCTCCCCGGCAGCCGAGGCCTGTTTGCATTGTTCAAGATACAACCCGGCTCGGACTATCAGCGTTTGCCGCTGATCATGGTCAAGCTGCCTGATCCCCAGCCAGAGATAGGCCCATTCGGCATAGGTATGATGTTGAAAATAAGAGTCGCAGCAGTTATCCGGGCAGCCTGTGCAGGAAAACCCCAGCGCCTGAGCCACCCTTTCATACTCCTGCTGCAGCTTGTCGTAGATCTCTTCGAGTACCTCGAGCTGCGCAGCTGTCAGGATAATTTCTTTCACTGCTTCTCCTCTTCAAAACACTGGACCTGATAGGTAAATATTTCCAGCTTTTTCTGCTGCCAAATATCCCGGGGCAAACCGGCTTTCAGGCAGAGATGTTCGAGAAACTGTTCCGGAGTGACGAGCTGTTGCCAGACCTGGGGAAGAAAGGTGGCGCTTCGGTGGTCATCGCGCAGAATTACGCCATCGATCCCGGGTCGCAGCTTCACAGGCAGCTCATCCGGATCCCGATACGCCAGAGGCTGGGCTGGCGAAAGTATGGAAATATCAAGATGCACAGCCGGCAATTCTTTTTCCGTCAAGGGCGAAAACCGATAATCATTGAAGGCCGCATTGATGGCGTTATCGCGGATTCCCTGCCAGAGCGGACCAACCGGTTCGAGATTGCCGATGCAGCCCCGCAGTTGTCCGGCTATTTTCAAAGTGACAAATGTGGCAGCCTGGACCGACAGAGCAGGATCGTCGGGGCGCGCCGGGGCAGTCCCTTCACCCATTTTATAGCAGAGAGTCTTCCGGGCCAATTCAAGCAGCAACCGACCCTGTTGATCTGTTAATAGTTCACTCATCCATCACCACTCAACACCCAGCATTAAACAATTAATGCCACTGCCGATGCCCAAAAGTGCCCCCTTTTGCCCCGGCTGAAAAATATCCTGTTCCATGGCCATAGCCATGGTAATCGGGGCTGAAACGGAACCGACATTGCCAAGAATCGCTAGGGTCTCATAATTCTTTCCGGCATCAAGGCCAAGTCTTTCAAAGAGCAGCTTGGCATGAGCCGAACCAACTTGATGACAGAAAAAACGATCGATATTTTCCGCCCGCCAGCCGGGCTCAGCCGAAAACTTATCCCAGGTCATCTGAGCCGTCTCTACTCCCCGGTGCAGAAGCTCTTCCGAGTTGGTCGCCATCAGGACGGTATTTGCCCCGTTCTGGCCGCCATGGCAAAGGTCGGAATGTTCGGTGTTCGCCTGCCAAGCGCCGTGTACCAGTCGCGGCCTGTCTTCATTGTCTCTGGCTTTTCGCATGAAAAGGGCAATAGAACCGGAGCCGATGGTAAGTGAGGCAAAGGCCGGTTTTATGCTCTTTCTCGTCAGTGTTGTATCTTTTAACAAGCCTACCAGTGTTGATTCCAACAGCTCCTCGGCGGTCTCTCCGGATACTATCAGCCCGTTTTCAACTTGGCCAAGTTCGATCATATTGGCCAGCATTACCATCCCGTCGAGAAACCCGAGACAGGCATTGGAAATATCAAAAATCAGGGCGGAAGAAGATAAACCAAGTTTATCGTGGACAAAAGAGGCCGTCGCCGGTTCCATCATATCCCGGGAAACTGAGGTGAAAATAAGACACTGAATACTTTTCGCATCGATATTTGCCGTTTCCAGCACCCTCCGCCCGGCGAGGGTACCCGCTGTGCTTGGTCGAGTTCCTGCAGGCCAGAGGCGCCGCTCACGGATACCGCTCATCAGTTCCAATCGGCCGGGCGGCAGGCGCAACCGCTTATACACTGGGGACAATCTGTCTTCTATATCTTCAGAAGACAGAACTCTCGGCGGCAATACATAACCAAAGGTGTCTAAACAGACATGAGAGTACTGTATCATAAGCCTTGCTTATTTTTCGGCAGCAAAACGACGACATCAGTTCGAACGTCTATTCGCATCCAAAACCTCCAGCTGCTGCAGGATTTTGTCTTTGGTCACTGGTCTCTGCATATACCCGTTAACACCCTGCATCAGCTTCCCCTCGCTCTTCTCGTCTCCAAAACCAATGATCTGGGTTCGCTGCCCCGAATACTCCTCGAGCCGCCTGATTATTTTTACCGCCTCAACACCGTCAAGCTGCGGAGTGGAAAGATCAAAAAGAATAAGATCAAAATGCGATAAAGAGGCCTCGTACATCGCCGATCTTTTGGTTTCGGCAAGAGTGACCTGCCATCCTTTCTCAACCAGGGTGCGGACAAAAACCTGCTGGCTGGCCGGATCATCATCCACCACCAGCACCCGGCTCGTTAAAAATTCGGCTAAAACAGAGACTAAACCATTTCTCTGCACTGGTTTTGGCAGGTAATCATCCATCCCGGCCCGGAGACATTTCTCCCGGTCACCGGACATTGCCAGAGCTGTAAGGGCAATAATGGCAATATGACCACCATGTTTACTCTCATAATTTCTAATCCTCCTGGTAGCCTCCAGCCCATCCAGATCATCCATCTGCACATCCATAAGGACCAATTGATATGCGCCGGTGCAGGCCTCGGTAACCGCCTGCCTGCCGGTAGTAACGGATGTAACTTCCACCCCAAGTTGGGTAAGGATCGTCTCGATGAGCACCCTGTTAATATACTCATCTTCAGCAAGAAGGACCTTTGCCCCCCTTAGTGCATAGGCAACATCCTCTTCGATACCCTCAAAAGTTGCGTTGGCTTTTTCTTCAATGCCCACAAGATCGGCAACTTCTCTAAACGGCAGAGTAAACCAGAATCTTGTCTGCCCTTGACTGCTTTCTGCACCAATTTCACCGCCCATCAGCTTGACCAGCTGCGAAGTGACGGTAAGACCCAGTCCTGTAGTCCCGATGGTTAATGGCAGGGCAACGCTGCGTTGCACTTTTTCTTTGAAATAATGGTTTATCAATTCAAGTTTATCCGACGTGATCCCACATCCCGTATCACGAATACTAAAGCGAAGCAGAATATTATTATCCGGATCGTATCCGCTATTTTCAATGGTGATGTATACCCCGCCCGTCGCCGTAAATTTGATTGCATTGTTGATAAGATTGGTAACAATCTGCACCAGTCGGGCTGCATCGCCATGCACATGCGCGGGGACATCTGGCTCTATGGAACAGACCAGCTCCAGGTTTTTTTTCCTGGCAGAAAGATTAAGGACATAGAGATCGTGATCCAGGTTCTCCTTGAGATTGAAATCTTCCGGCTCAAGTTCGAGTTCTCCCGTTTCTATTCTGGAAAAATCAAGCACCTCATTGACCACCACCAGCAGGCGATCAACGGATGAACCGACCATCTCCAGGTACTGCCTTTGTTCGGCAGTCAGGTCGGTTTCCAGAACCAGATCAGTCATGCCTATAATGCCATTCATGGAAGAACGGATCTCATGGCTGACATTTTCCAAAAAAATGCTTTTTACCCGGCCGGACATGTTGGCCCGCGCCAGATCGAGCTCGCAGCCATTGCTGTCCACCTGCCTTCGGCGCGCACCATTGCCGTTAACGATTGCTTGCAGGGCCCTTTTTTTTAATAGCTGGTTGGTCTTTTTTTCTTTTACCAACTGCTCTTGAAGATTTTTCACCTGTTTTTGCAGACGATCTGTTTCAGCCACCATTCCCCCTCCGATTGGTGTTGCAGTCTTCTTCACTACTGACTCTGGCATTACCTGCTCTATTGTACCGGTATATTGTACAGGTAAAAGCTTATAATTGCACGATTCTGTTGCTGTGCACCCGCATCTCTATTGCCAGGGACCCGCTTCCGGCCATTTTTTGCTCTGTTCCATTCGCTCACGCTTTCTTATTTCCCAGCAGCGATGAATTTTTTCGTTTCTGGCAAAATCAAACGGCACCGATTCCTGAGAGATATCTTTTATGTCATAGAGTGAAAGCAGCCTCTCTTCAAGTATAAAGCGTCGAAAATTTGTTGAAAAGATAAGCAGACCGTCTTTTTCCAGATGTGCCATCGCCAGTTCAATTAACCGGGCATGATCTTTTTGCACATCAAAAATCCGGTTGTCTTTTTTGGTATTGGAAAAAGTTGGCGGATCGATAAAGATCAAATCGAACGTCCCGGTGGAGCTTTCAAGCCATTGCAGGCAATCTGCTTTTTCTACCTTATTTTTTAGCTCGGTCAAACCGTTTAGGGCAAGATTCATTTGTGCCCAATGCAGATAGGTCGCCGAAAGATCAACGGTTGTGGTACTGGCCGCACCCCCCATCGCCGCCTGAACCGAAGCCGTCCCGGTATAGCCATAGAGGTTGAGAAACCTTTTTCCCTTCGCCTCGCGAAATATTTTCCGGCGAATCGGTCGATGATCGAGAAACAATCCGGGATCGAGATAATCAGTGAAATTTACCAGAAAAAAGCACTCACCCTCCTTTACCTCAAACATTTTACCGCTATCACCTTTTTTCTGGTATTGCTTGCGGCCCTTCTGGCGTTCGCGGGATTTAACAAAAATTCGATTTGACCGAACACCAAGGATATCCCTGATCGCCTTTAAAGCAGTTGCCATCCTCGATGCGGCCAGTTGCGGGTCAATAGTTTTAGGAGGCGCATATTCGTGAATATGCACCCATTTGCCAAAGAGATCTACGCTGAGATTATAATCCGGCAAGTCACGGTCATACACCCTGAAGCACGTTGTGTTTTCCCTCGTGGCCCATTTCAGAATTTTTTTGAGGTTTTTTCGCAACCTGTTGGCAAATTCATTGTCCTGATCTTCGCCGCCTGGCTCCACCGGCGACCAGACAAAATCGTTTTCCTGCCCACTCACGGTGCAGCTCAGCAATCGGCACGGAATGGATCCATTGAATAATTTGTATTTATTCTCCCACCCCAAGGTAAAACTGTCGGTCAAATTCGGGTTGGAGATAAACACCCCCGTTTTCCAGCCGGAAAATCGCTCTTTGACAATACGCCCATAGGCCCTGTACAGGCGGCCCACCTGTTCCGTCTCAGACAGCCGTTCTCCATACGGTAAATTTACGAGCAACATCCCGTTTTTAGACGGGGAACGAAGGGTAGCCAGCTCCGCCTGCTTTATCTGAATATGATCTTCAAGGCCGGCTTTTTCAATGTTTTTTCGGGCGGCACTGACCGCCACCGGATCAGCATCATAGCCAAGAATAATTGGCCAGCTTTGAGCCAGCCCCCTTTCTTCACGTTCCAAAGCTTCCGCCACCAAACGGTCCCAAAGCCCAGCATCATGACCCTGCCAGCCGAAAAAGCCAAAATAACTGCGCGACAGGCCCGGGGCTGAGTCGCCAAACATCAACGCTGCTTCAATCAGCAACGTTCCAGTGCCGCACATGGGATCGATTAATGTCCCTGGATCGGCCGACCAGCCGCTCAAGGCAACAATCGCCGCCCCGAGAGTCTCCTTGAGGGGTGCCTTCACTGCTGCACCCCGATAGCCCCGTCGATGCAGGCTCTCTCCGGAGAGATCAACTGAAAGAGATGCGGTTTTTCCATCCACATGCAAATGAATCTGCACCGCCGGTCGCGTTGTTTGTACCGATGGTCGTTTACCGGTCCGGTTTCTCATGGAGTCAACCAGACCATCTTTTACCTTGAGAGCTGCATACCGATTATGAGTGATCGGCGATTTTCCGGCTAAAGTACAGCTCACTGCAAAACTCGTTTCTTCTGTGAGATGGTCATGCCATGCAATCTCCAGACAACGCTGATAGACGGTCTCTTCATCGTCGATAGGAAACTGAGCCAGCTGGAGATAGACCCGAGAAGCGAAACGTGACCATAAACAGCAGCGATACCCGGATTCCAGGGAACCCTTCCAGGTGACAACGCCGTTTGCAGAACACACCTCCAGTCCGCCAAAAAATGCGACCTCTTCTGCAACCAAGCCCTCCAGACCACTGGCGCAGCCGGCAATCAATGTATACTCTTTCATCATCTCCTGTTTTTCCCTGCCATCATTTGTATTGTTTTGTTGTGAGCCCCAGCCACCTTCTACCGATTACCATTATAGCTTTTGGCGGGCAACAGCTAATGAAGTGTGGGTATCTGACAATTTATTCTTGACCTCTTTTGCAATACGACTAAAGTGAATATTTATATTGTTAGATTTTTACGTTATCTTAAGATAATCATACAGTTTATACGTCTTAGAAAATATTATTCACAATAGAGGTATTATATGAAGAAAAGGCTCAGTAGAACTCTTGCACTTTCCGCTCTTTCAGCTCTTGTGGGATCATTTCTTCTTTTTGGTGCCGGCTGCAGCAAAAAAACGGTTCTTCCACCCGATGGTGGAGGAACCGAAATGTCCGGGGGGACGGACATCAATTATCCCAAGGCAGGAGGGAGCGGCTATTCTGAGGACAGCCTGCCAACGGAAGGTACGCTCGATGATCAAAAATCTGCCGGTCAGGCCGCCGGCGGCATGATGTCCGATGCGGACCAGCAGTCTGATGAATATAAGAGAATACACGGAAGATGCTCAGAAAACCTTTCCCCTATCTACTTTGATTTTGACCAGGCCGGCGTTCGCCCCAACATGACCGAAGTGCTTGCTGCCAATGCCGAGTACCTGAAGTCGGTGCCGGGGGCAATGGTGACCATCGAGGGCAATAGCGATGAAAGAGGCACCAACGAATACAACCTTGCCCTGGGCGAAAGAAGAGCCATCAATTCCCGGCAATATCTGATTAATCTCGGTATTGCCGGAGACAGGATGCGAACCCTGTCTTATGGCGAAGAAAGGCCGCTTTTTTTAGGTCAGGATGAAGACGCCTACAGCATGAACAGAAGAGTCGATTTTGTCGCCCAATAGGTGATCAGTCATAAAATACTCATGAGTGCGAATCCGCTCCTGCCGTTATGGCGGGAGCGGACGCTCCCTGTCACTTCACCTGCTTTTCCCCGGCAATAATCTGCAGTATCTTCTCAACCACCTGGTCAACCGCTATCCCGGTGGTATCTATATTATGCGCATCCGGCGCTTTCAATAAAGGGGCAACAGCCCGCTCACTGTCGTTTTTATCCCGTTCCAGGGTCATCGACAAGACTTGCGTAAAGTCAACCGCCACGCCTCTTGCCTGCAATTGCAAACACCTTCTCTTGGCTCGCTCCTCTGGTCGCGCGTCAAGAAAAAATTTATGGGCTGCTTGTGGAAAAACCACGGTGCCGGTGTCTCTGCCTTCAGCAACGATCCTTCCTTTTTCTCCGTAACTGCGCTGGATGTCGGTCAATATTTGCCGAACGATGGGAATCGCCGATACCCTGGAGGCCACCATGGCCATCTCCTGGGTCCGGATCGCCGCACTGATATTTTCCCCATTGACCAGCACGCCGACATCACTCTCTTCATCGGCTGCCGGCAGCAGCTCCAGTTTCATTTCCGCCAGCCTTACGGCCATGGTCTTCGTATCGTCAAAAGAAACGTTGTGGTGCAGAAAGTACCAGCCAACACCCCGGTACATGGCGCCAGTATCAAGATAGGTGAATCCTGTCGCAGCAGCTATTTTTCTACTTACCGACGACTTGCCTACCCCGGAGGGACCGTCTATGGTGATGATATTCTGTTTTTCTGCCATCTTATACTCAGACATAGCCGAGTTCTTTCAGGCAAGTGGCCAGACTGGTCAGAAAGCGGTTGTTTTCCTCCTCCGTACCAACAGTCACCCTGATAAAGTCGGCAAAGCCATAGGCGCTCATGGAGCGAACAATCACTCCCTTATACAGCATCGCCTGATAGAGTTTATCGGCATTACCCTGCACATCGATGAGAAAAAAATTGGTCTGCGAAGGGTAACTGCGACAACCCAGTCTATCTACTTCCTTGCACAAATAGGCGATTCCCGCGGCGGTACGTTCAAGGGTGCTCTGATAATATTGCTCATCTGCGAGCGCCGCCAGAGCCCCTACCTGAGCCATTTGATTGATATTGAAAGGCTGCCGCACCTTATGCAGACATTCGGCGATTTCCCGAGGCATCAGCCCATACCCAATGCGCAGGCCGGCAAGCCCGTATGCTTTGGAAAAAGTTCGTAAGAAGACTACCGGACACCGATTGGTAACATTTCTGATCAAAGAATAGAAATCGACCTGTAGATTTTTATCCATGAAATCGACATACGCTTCATCGAGGACAACGATGACCGACTCCGGTATATCACTTAGAAACTGATACAACTCCACCGGGGGAATCGCCGTTCCTGTAGGGTTGTTCGGATTATCCAAAAAAATAAGCCGGGTTTTTTCAGTGACCTTTTTTTGAATCGCTGCGAGATCATGACGCATATCCTGTAGTGGCAGGACATGATTCACCCCACCCCTGACCTGGACAATTTTCTGGTACATCAGAAAAGATGGATGACTGGTTATAACCTCGTCCCCTTGCTGGACAAAGGCCTTGACCAGGAATTCGATCACCTCGTTCGAGCCATTTCCCATCACAATCTCGGAGTCGTCAATGCCCAGCTTCTCGGCGAGGGCATGGACCAGATAATAACACGATCCATCCGGATAACGGTGCAGGTTCAACAGTTCGGTGCGCAAGGCATTTATCGCATACGGTGATGGTCCCCAGGCGTTTTCGTTTGAGGCGAGTTTGATGGAATTTTTAATGCCATATTCTCGCTCCAGCTCGTCAAGCGGTTTTCCTGGAGGGTACGGCGTTATTGCTGCGATAGGTGCGGGAATTTTAATTTTCAAGGTCTCACCGTAACACGAAATTTTAGCCAACAGAGTGCTGCGTATCCTGGATTCTTCTAATGTTTAGAGAACTGGTTTTCTATGCTCCAGTCCAAGGCCCTGCTCAAGATTGAAAGCTGTTTTCAATAATGTTTCTTCCTTAAAATGGGCCGCTTGAAGTTGAACTCCTACCGGCAAACCATCGTTGGTGAAACCACCAGGCACAGACATACCGGGAATACCGGCCAGGTTTGCAGAAAGCGTTAAAATATCAGACATATATACAGCCAGTGGATCTTCAGTGTTTTCCCCCTTTTTCCAAGCAGGGGTTGGAGTTACAGGAGAAATGAGGACATCACAGGCACCAAACGCCTTGTTAAAATCATCTAAAATAAGGGTCCGCACCTGTGAGGCTTTTTTATAATAGGCATCATAGTATCCCGAAGACAGAGCATAAGTGCCGATCAAAATGCGCCTTTTAACTTCAGCCCCGAAGCCTTTTGACCGCGTCTGTTTATACATGTCCAACAAAGTGTCAGCCTCCATATCCCTGTAACCATACAGGGCACCATCATACCGGGCCAGGTTGGAACTCGCCTCTGAAGGAGCAATCAGGTAATAAACCGCCACGCAGTACTCTGTGTGGGGTAAAGAAACTCCAACGATTTTTGCTCCTTTTTTCTGCAGCACCTCAATACTGTTGAGAATTATTTGTTTTACTTCACCATCAAGACCCTCGGTAAAATATTCCCGAGGAACACCAACGGTTAATCCTGTCAATCCGTCAGTCAAGGATGATACATAAGACGGTACTTCACGTTTAACAGAGGTGGAATCCATCTGATCATAGCCGCTGATAACATCGAGCAGCAGGGCGCAATCGGCTACATTTCGAGCCAACGGGCCTACCTGGTCAAGAGAAGAGGCAAAGGCCGTCAAACCATAACGGGAGACTCTGCCGTAGGTTGGTTTCATCCCGACAATGCCGCACAGCGATGCCGGTTGCCGGATCGAGCCTCCAGTGTCGGATCCCAACGAGCCCAGACACTCAAGGGCGGCCACCGATGCCGCCGACCCTCCGGAAGACCCTCCGGCGACATAGCCCTTTTTCCATGGGTTTTCGGGGACACCAAAGGCACAGCTCTCCGAGGTGGATCCCATGGCAAATTCATCCATAGTTGTCTTGCCCACAATCACCGAACCAGCTTTCTTTAATTTTTCAACCACCGTGGCATCATAGGGCGGAATGAAATTAGCGAGCATTTTTGAGCCACAAGTGGTCCGCAAACCTTTCGTACACAGCAAATCTTTTACGGAAAGAGGAATGCCGCACAATTTGCCTGCTTTGCCTGCTTTTCTCTGCCGGTCGGCATTTTCCGCCTGGGCCAGAGCGCCATCCCGGTCAATGGTAATAAAAGCTGTCACATCTTTTTCAACGGCAGTTATTCTATCAAGACAACTTCCGGTCAATTCTACAGCGGAAAGATTGCCCTGCTCCATCCCGGCAAGGGCCTGACTTATAGTCAACTCGTACGGCTTCATCGCAACCTCAAAAAAAGGGGACAGTTTACTGGCCTTCCCCGATGTTGGAAATAAAACGCAACCCGTTGTTAAAAAGGGGTTGGTTTAGATAATTTTAGGGACCAGAAACATTTGATCATCGTGTTGCGGGCTGTTTTGCAAGGCCTCATCCTGGGAGAGAGATTCTTTCTCCACATCCTCACGAAAGGCGTTACTGACCGAGAAAACATGAGAAGTTGCAGTAACCTGGCTGGTATCCAACTCGTCCAGCTTCGCAACATAAGACAAAATGTTGTCGAGCTGCCCGGTCATTTTTTTCAGCTCCGTCTCGCTTAGAGTAAGTCTTGCCAGGTGGGCGACATGCTCGACTTCTTTTCGGGTTATTTTCATTGATCCTGATATATTAAAAATTTTACTTGTTATTTGAATAGATATTTTCCAGATTTTCCAGGTATTGCTGGTTAAACACATCCTTGTTCGGAGTATAATCAACGATTGTGCCGGCAAAATTTTCGACGATATTCGTGTCAAACTGCGTTGCACTGCACCTGTGCAGCTCCGCTACAGCTTCTTGCATGGTCATGTTTTTCCGGTAATTTCTTCTGGAGGTCATAGCGTCATAGCTATCGACAACCATGAGTATCTTGGTCAGATCATCCAACTGCTCCACAGTCAGCCCATCGGGATAACCCGTGCCGTCCACCCTCTCATGATGGTGACGGATTATAAACAGTTCCCTTTCCATAAACCGTAGTGGTTGAATAATGTTCGCCCCGACGCTGGGATGTTTTCGGATTAACACCCATTCTTCCTCGTTGAGCTTACCGGGTTTTTGAATACAGGACAGATCGATGACCAGTTTACCTATATCATGAAACAGCGCTGCTCTTCTAAGGACAAGGAGCTCATTTTCCGGTAACTCCATAGCCATGCCGAGCATCAGCGCATATTCCGTCACCCGCATGGTATGGCCAGCGGTATAATAATCCTTTTCCTCCATGGCATTCTGCAGACTGGTCATCAGCTGAACTGTAGCTTTTTCCAGACTGTTGCTGTAGGAGAGCAGCAGTTTATTCTGGTCTTCAAGCTGAATTGCCTTCGTCTGGATGTCGTCTTCTAAGGCCGCTTTGTATTGTCGCTCCTGAAGGACATAACTTCGCTTTTCAATAGCCCGGTTAATTTTAGCATTAAAAAGATCCAGATCTTCAATGGGCTTGGTAAGAAAGTCGTAAACACCCAGGTTTATTGCCTTTACCGCATAATCCATCGAGCCGGCGCCAGTGAGGAACAGAACTGGAATATCATAACTCAACGTATTCAACGCACCCATTGTGGCAAAACCATCCATATGCGGCATGTTGATATCGAGGATGAT
Source organism: uncultured delta proteobacterium (assembly GCA_963804605.1). Classification (GTDB taxonomy): domain Bacteria; phylum Desulfobacterota; class Desulfobulbia; order Desulfobulbales; family Desulfocapsaceae; genus Desulforhopalus_A. The sequence goes on along the minus strand of CAWDRB010000013.1, from coordinate 27,872 downwards.
TACATCATAGCTGTCGTCGACCTGTCCAACAACATCCTGACCATCAGAGACAGTATCAACATGATGGCCGAACAGTTCGAGTATACGCGATACCGTTGAACGCACCATGCTGTCATCGTCTGCGATGAGTATTTTAGTTGGTCTTTTTTTCAAAACTCTCTCTTTATCTCCCCTGAAAAACTGGGTGATTCCCCGAATCTACAGCTTTCAGCCGCTTTTTGCAAATTCCATCATTACTAAAAAAACAAAAACGCAATTCCATAGTGATGAAATTGCGTTTTTGAACTGTTTAAAAAGTACCGGTCACATCGGAACTATCAACTTGTTCGTTTCTTCATTCCAGGTGACAACCAGGTACCAGAGTATCATGGCAACGCCTATCATCAGAAGGGTAGGTCCATAGCCAAGCGCATCAGGCATATACACATATGAACCGAGAACCCCGTCAGCTTCAAATTCCTGATCTTTGAACCATGCCGTCATTATAGATGAAGTGATAGAGAAAAAAGGTACAACCATCATCAGTTTTACCTGTCCTTCACCTACCCGCCAAAGCGTCCCGGAGCCGCAGCCCCCGGCAAACATGGCCCCAAGACCAAAGATAAAACCACCAACGACCCCGCCCCAGCCAAAAGTTCCGCGCACGTAGTTCCCGGCAGCCAGTACGGCCTCCCCTTCTGCCCGAACCGGTACAGCATATTTCAGCACTGCCGCACCTATGGCCACAATAACAATTGACAACATCACCGATTTTGCCAGGGTACAGTCACCGGTCATATGCGGTTCACGAAAACCCTGTACCATGCACCAGCGTCCACGCTGCATGGTATATCCAAGACAGGCTGCAATAAGTATGACACCACCCAGAGAGGCGATATAATCACTGTCTTCATTGGCCGCATAAACATATGACGCCACGACAATACCTATAATCGCGGCCACTCCAAGTCCATATATGTACGCTGTAGGCAAGGAAATTGTCTTTGACCCACCGTCACCCCAGGTTATATGTTCCATCTCGAGGTAGAGGAGTTTTAGACCGAGTATGACGCCGAATACAAGACCAAACATCATGGTAAACCCGTTAGCAGCGAGATTACCGATGGCATTGTAGAAACCACCGACATTACAACCTCCGGCCAGCGTCGCGCCAATCCCCATGAGGATACCGGCAATGACGGCTTTAACCATTTCTCGATAAGGCGGTACCCTGAGCGCAAAATCTTTACCAAGGCAGGCAGAGATAAAAGCCCCCAAAACAAAACCTATTCCTATAACCGATCCAGAATCTACAAAAATGGATCGAGGGGCTTCATCAAAATACTGGAAAACGCCGGCATCTGTTCCCAACAGGCTGGCTGTACCATACATGAACCAATCCCCCCAGTTACGAATGGCGCCAACCGCTCCCCAGGGTCTCCACCAGGCCATCATCAGAACTGAGAAAAAAGCAACAATAACACCGGTCACATAAGGATTCCATTCTTTTGCGCACAATAGAACGTAGAGCTCCTTGACCTTGTTTTTAAAAACAGATTCTTCACTCATGACTCATTTCTCCCGGTTGAATAAAAATAACAAGACACCCATCAATAATACGTGAAATTTTTACACAGCCCTTATTTTTTTGTCAAGACCAACTACGGAGGCGCCAACAACAACCATAATGTGTTTGTTTTGTTTTGTTGTATCTTTCTAAGTAGTTACAAATGCAGAGTTTTCATTTCTTGACAGAATTGCGCTGCTACGGTATAGGTCAGTTTTGTAATAATTGCTTGATAAGAAAAATACAGGTTATATATTGAGGTCTTGTGCCCATTAACCATTTAATTTTAATTCAGGAGAACAACAATGAGTGATCAGAAAGTAGCCCCTGCTGATATTCAACCCAAAAGTGTCCTCGATGCTAAAGGCTTAAGTTGTCCAATGCCTCTTCTTCGCACCAAAAAAGAAATAGGAAAACTTGCCGCCGGCGAGATTCTCCAGGTTGATGGCACCGATCCAGGGTCCAGAAACGATATTCCGGGCTGGTGCGAGCGTTCCGGTCATGAATATCTGGGTGAGAAAGAAGGGTCCGGTTTTATTAGTTTTTTTATTAAAAAAGGGTTAACTTTTCCACTGTTTGCTAGTCAGCAAAAGAAATAATCCACTGTAGATACGAGCAATCATTCTGATTAGCTGGTATCTACAGTCTTTTTTTTGACGGTTCAAAATCATAAAATACAGCCACCATTATTTTCTGGAGGAAGTTAACATGGCAAAAAGTTTAGGTATATTTGTAACTTCTCCTGACAGCCTGAAGCATGCGATTGGTGTTACCAAAGCAGCCAAGGCAAAAGGATCGAAAGTTAAAGTTTTTTTCACCTGGAAAGCGACTACCCTGTCCAAAGATCCTGCTTTCAGAGGACTTTGCGAGATAGCTGACGATGTTTCTATCTGTGTGGACAGCTATGTAAAGCAGGGTTTTAATGTTGATGATGTTCCTGCCGGTCTGACCCCCAAGAAAATGGCAACACAGGCGCAACATGGCATTATGATCGAAGATTATGACTGTTATCTTAGTCTGTAAGGAGATATTGGCATGGAATATAAAAAAGTATGTTTGATGTACCGGCACAAGGATTACGCCGTTGACGGAATTCGATCAGCGCTCGGCCTTGCTGTTGAAAATATGTACGCCTATGGCGTTGTCATGGATAATGAAATACCAAAGCTTGATGAACTTAATCAGGAAAGCATCGAGATGTTGCGTGACATGGAGGGAGAAGTCTTTTCTACAGTTCCGGCTAATGTAGAGATTAATGGTTTTGAGCCTATTACCATAGAAGAATTGGGTGAGAAACTTCGCGAAATGACGCATATCGTCCCGTACGGTATAAAATAACCTTGCCTGGAGTTATTCTATGAAAATATTAAACGTCTATAGATCCGAGCCGGATGCAACCGTTAAGAAGCTGGTGGATATAGTCACTCGTGACAGAGATTCCGACACCTTTAATCTCAACACCGAAAATCCCGATTACGATGTACTGGTCGATAAAATTTTTGCCGCTGATCAGACCATCTGCTGGTGGTAATTTCTCTTATAAAAGAAATTGTTACAAAATCCGGTTGAATATAACGTTCAACCGGATTTTTTGATTAAATCCTCCATAATAATATCATGCAGCAGCGGTCTGAGTTTTTTAATGGCCGCCAGATCATCGCCAGAGAGGACCCGGTTGGTTAAAAAGACTATACCTATGGCTCGTTGCAGATCAATCCAGAAAGATGTTCCAGTAAAACCAAGATGACCTATGCTCTGGTTGGAGAAATAACGGCCGCTGCTGGATAAAATATCCGATGGGGTGTCAAAACCAAATATCCAGTTTCCCTTTTTATCGTCCAATGCCTTTCTAAGAATCTGTGAACTATAGGATGGATGGTGCTGCCGACCTTGATATTGCAACACTATATTTTCACATAATGCCACAACCGCTTTTGCCGTGCCAAAAAGTCCGGCATGGCCGGCCACTCCCCCCAAGGCCCGGCAATTATCATCATGAACCTCGCCATAAAGCCTTTTCTTTGACCAGTCACACACCCCTGTGGCTGCATACACCCTTGTTCTTTTTTTTTGTGTACTCGCAAAAAACAGGTCCTTGTCGAGTCCTAGAGGAAGGACAATTTTTTTTCGCCAATACTCATCCAGCGAATCCCCGGAAATTTTTTCTATTATCATACCAAGAAGCATAAAACCGAGATCGCTGTAAATGTTGGCAGTACCTGGGTCATACAAGAGCTCTTCGTCCAGAATCCAATCGGTAAGATGTTTCCTTTTTTTAATGCAGGAAACAGACATCATTTTTTTATAAAATGGGCGATGTGCCGGTAAGCCGGAACAATGATTCAAAAGATGAAAAAGGGTTATCTTTGCATGTCCAGGCACGTGAATTTTAAAAAATTTATCAATTCTTTCATCAAGAATAACTTTTTTTTCTTCTATCAGAGCAAGCATACTGAGGGAAACAACTAAAGGCTTCGTAAGGGAAGCGAGATCAAAAACAGTCTGGTCATCGACCGGGAATGTGTGCCTCCCCTCCCCAGACCGACCATAGTGCAGGATATCCCCTTCTCTGCCATTTTTTGTTATTCTAAAATAACCAATGGAACATGCCGAAAAAACTTGTTTTTTCAGGGCATATCCAAGAAGCATATCTATTTTTTCATGTCTATGATCAGCGGTTCTTTTTTCCATTACTTATTTATATTATTTTATTGAATTTTTTAGCTATTTTTACTAGATTACAGACCGCAGAATAGGCTATCAAATCTTTATTATTTCGTTAAAATTTGATCTTCGACTAAAGACACGTTTATCCTTTTAACACAGTTTTCAACAGACATTAAACAGGCTGTTGTTCATAGTCTCTGGATAAAGTGTTTACAATACTGTTCATAACTAATTATCAACAAAAACAATGAGCAAACAACCTGCGCGTTGTTTAAATATATTGTTTATATTTCAGTCTGTTAGATACTATATCAACATCTTGGATATCTTAATAATAATAAAAATATAAATATACTAAGGATATGCCAAAAGGAGTTCCTTAATGTCACTCAACTGTACAGTAAACAAAAACGATCTACTTGAAGGTCTCAATAGTCTACAAAATATAACCAATAAAAAAGGAACATTAGCTATTTTATCCAACGTTCTCATCAGTACTGTTAATGGTGGTCTCAGCCTAACCGGTACAGATCTTGAAGTTGGTTTGCGGCTGTTTGTCCCAGCGGAAATCCATGACGAAGGTTCCTTGACTTTGCCTTCCAAGAAAATTTTCGAAATCGTCAGAGAATCAGGATCTGATACCATAAGCATTGAAGAGACCGAAAATAGTTGGGTTGTAATCAAGGCCGGATTGAGCACCTATAATTTGGCCGGCATGCCTAATGACGAATTTCCCGAATTTCCAGATTATGAAGATGATACCTTTCTCTCCTTTGAAAGTTACATTTTTCTCGAACTGATAGAAAAAGTTATCTATTCAATCGCCAATGAACAGGAAAACATCTATTCCCTTACCTCTGTTCTCTTTGAAAAAGAAAAAATTGACGATATTAATTACCTTAAAATGGTCTCGTCTGATGGACATCGACTTTCCATTATGAAAAAAGATGTGGCCGTTGATCTTGAAAAACTGCACCTCAATGAGGTTACCCTTATCCCTAAAAAAGGGATACAGGAATGGAAAAAATTCTGTGAAGGAAGGGATACTATTGAAGTTTCCTTTGAACCAAAACAGCTGGTGCTTCGCGATAACCAGGCAGTAATGATCATTAGATTAAAAAATGGCGAATTTCCTCAATATTCCGCAATAGTTGATGCCATTCAACTAACTAATTGTTTGAAAATAAATAGAATTCCTTTCCTTGATTCCCTTAAAAGGATAAATCTTTTCACGGAAGATATTTTCCATACTATCCAGCTTAAAATCGATTTGAATAAGATGATATTGTCGTCGCAAAATGCTGATCTTGGTAATGCCAAGGACGAACAGACTATAGTCTACAGCGGTGAACCGCTCACTCTTGGTTTTAACTGTCGATACTTTATTGAAACCCTGCAGGTTATGGAATGTGAGACCGTCGTGGCATATATAAACTCAAATAGCAGCCCCTGTCTTATGAAATCAGAAGAAGATAAAGGGTTTATTAGTATTATCATGCCCATGCAATTATAATTTTAACTCGTATATTGAGTTCTTATCTAAGATAAAAACTCGTAAGAAACTAAAAAAATGAATGGCTAGGTAAAACGTCTTTTATGCGAAGGAGGCTGATAAGCGCAGACTTCGGATAAAGTTTTATCATGACGCCATTAAAAAAGGAAAAAGTGTGACAGAAACAACAAATAATTACGATGCCCAACAAATACAGGTTCTGGATGGTCTTGAGGCAGTGCGTAAAAGACCATCCATGTATATCGGTAATACTAGCGAAGAGGGGCTTCATCATCTTATCTGGGAAATTGTCGACAATAGTATTGATGAAGCTTTAGCTGGTTATTGCAGTCGAATACGGGTGACTATCCACGAAAATAATTCTGTTTCGGTTGAAGATGACGGCCGTGGTATTCCTGTGGATAAGCACCCAACCGAGAATATGACGGCGCTTGAACTGGTCATGACTACCCTGCACGCCGGTGGCAAATTTGATCATTCAAGCTATAAAGTTTCCGGTGGTCTTCATGGGGTAGGTGTCTCTGTAGTCAACGCTCTTTCTGTTGAGACTATAGCGGAAATACGTCGCAATGGAAAAATATATCAACAATCCTACAGGTATGGAGAGAGAACCGGAGAGCTACTGGTTATCGGTGAGAGCGAAAAAACGGGTACCAGAATAACCTTTACTGCTGATCCTGAGATTTTCACCGAAACAACCGCTTACAACTATGAAACTGTAAAAAGTAGATTACGTGAACTTAGTTTTTTAAATAAAGGCCTGCGTATCTACTTAAAAGATGAAAGAAGCGGAGAAGAGGACAAATTTCACGCATCCGGTGGCATTGTCTCCTATGTGGAATATCTCAACCGTAAAAGAACCCCGGTTTTTGATCCGCCCATTTTCATTTCAGCCGCTAAGGACAACGTAGAGGTAGAAATTTCTCTACAACATTATGATGGATACTCGGAGAGACTTTATTCTTTTGTCAATAACATTAATACCCGTGAAGGTGGTAGTCATGTAGCCGGATTTAGAGCGGCTTTAACCAGGTGTATCAACAAGTACGCCAACGACGATATGATCCCGAAGAATATGCGGGAAAAAATGGGTGGCGACGATGTGCGGGAAGGCCTTACCTGTGTTATTTCCGTTCGGGTACCTAACCCACAATTTGAGGGACAGACCAAAACCAAGCTTGGTAACAGTGAAGTAAAGTCTATTGTTGAATCGGTTTGTACCGAGAAATTAACTCTGTTTTTGGAACAAAACCCTGGAGTAGCTAAAAAAATACTATCCAAAGTTGTGGATGCGGCAAGAGCCAGGGAAGCTGCCAAAAGAGCCAGGGATCTGTCCCGGAAAAAAGGATCAACAAGTCTGATGATGGCAGGCAAGCTTGCTGAATGTCAGGAAAAAGATCCGGCAAAACGAGAAATATTCATCGTCGAAGGTGATTCGGCCGGTGGTTCGGCGAAACAAGGCCGAGACCGGTCTAACCAGGCTATTTTGCCGCTTCGGGGTAAGATTCTCAATGTGGAAAAAGCTCGCTTTGATCGTATTCTCGGCAGTGAAGAAATAAAACATCTTATCGGCGCTCTAGGTTGTGGTATAGGTAAAGATGAATTTGCCCTGGAAAAACTGCGTTATCATAAAATTATCATCATGACGGATGCTGATGTTGATGGTGCCCATATCCGTACCCTCCTGCTGACATTTTTATATCGACAGATGGCTCCTCTGGTCGAAGGCGGTTTTGTTTATATTGGCCAGCCTCCACTGTACCGTTTGGGAAAAGGCAAGAAAGAACAATATTTTCTCGATGAGAATAATCTCAACATTCATCTTTTTACCCAGGCCAGCGAAAATTTAAAAATTGAGTTGTCCAACCCGGAAAAGACCACGGTTGAAGGTTCTTTATTCATAGAATTGCTTGAAAAATTGTCGGTTTACCAACGGATTACGCTATTCATGAATCGTATGAATATATGGGAGGAAATGTTATTTTTTCTCCTCGACAACGGAATACGATCGGCAGATCAGTTTAAAGATGAATCTTTTGTCAGGGATATGAAAGCAAAACTTCCTGAAGATAAACTTATTCTCGGCAATATCCGTTCCTGTCGATGGCGACCTGACTGTTATGAATTCGATATAGCCGTGCGTGGCAAGGTTCAGATCATGACAACCCTTGGTCCACAGATACCTCTTATCAATGAATATAGGACAGCGCTGAATCTTTTTCCGACTATTCATCCGTATCTTCAAACCGGTTTTAAAATTATTTACACCGGTGCAAGCAAGCAGGAAAAAGAAATTACGGCTGCTAACTGGAGTGAGATGTTGAAAGTAGTACGAGATGAGTCATTTAAAGGAAGTCATCTTCAGCGTTATAAAGGCCTTGGTGAAATGAACCCGGAACAACTCTGGGATACCACTATGAACCCCGAAAACAGAACACTCATGCAGGTGACAATTGATGATGCCGAACAAGCTGACGACATTTTTACCACCTTGATGGGTGATAAGGTCGAACCAAGACGGGAATTTATCCAGACCCATGCACTGGAAGTAACCGATCTGGATATATGATGGCGTCGTAAACCTCATCAATTTTTTTAATAATTAAAAAAATATAGGATGGTCCAATATAAAATTTCTTGTGTAGAGAAGGATTTTTTATGAGGTCATTTTAAATACCAGGCAGATATTTACCTATTATGAGCGAAGATACAGAAAAAAGCAGTGAGCAGTTTCCGACAATTTCCATAGAAAAAGAGCTCCAGAAATCCTATCTCGAATATGCCATGAGTGTTATCGTCGGCCGTGCCTTGCCCGACGTTCGCGATGGTTTAAAACCAGTGCATAGACGAGCTCTTTTTGCCATGCGTGAACTCGGGGTGCATTATAATCGCCCCTATGTCAAATCAGCCAGAATTGTCGGTGATGTGATAGGTAAATACCATCCCCATGGTGATACCGCCGCATATGACACGATTGTCCGCATGGCCCAGAATTTTTCTCTCAGGTACCCCCTTGTTGATGGACAAGGCAACTTCGGTTCGATGGATGGCGATTCTCCGGCGGCTATGCGATATACCGAAGCGAGGATGACCAGAATAGACCGTGAGATAGTCAACGATCTTGACAAAGAGACTGTCGACTGGGTTCCCAATTATGACAACTCCCTGAATGAACCATCGGTCATGCCGAGCAAGATCCCTAATTTGTTAATTAACGGGTCATCGGGTATCGCCGTGGGCATGGCGACAAATATTCCACCGCATAATCTTACCGAGGTTTTAGATGCCCTCATAACCATGGTTGACGATCCGAATATTACGGTTCATCAGATCATGTCCATTATCACAGGTCCTGATTTTCCCACCGGTGGTCAGATTTGCGGCAGGGCTGGCATCAGAGAGGCTTATGAAACTGGAAAAGGAGTCGTTGTTATCCGGGCACTCACCCATATCGAAAAAATAAAAGAGGGCAAAAGAGAGGCCATAATCATCACGGAAGTACCCTACCAGGTGAACAAAGCCAGCCTAGTCGAAAAAATTGCCGAGCTGGTCAAGGATAAAAAAATAAATTCCATTTCTGAAGTTCGTGATGAGTCAGACCGACACGGGCTGCGCGTTGTCATTGAACTGAAAAAGGATGAGATTGCCGATATAGTCATCAACCAGCTTAACTCAATGACTCAGATGCAGAAGTCATTCGGCATTATTTTGCTGGCCATTGTCAATAACAAACCGGAAATACTCAACCTCAAACAGATACTCGAACATTTTATCGTCCATCGAAAGGTTATAATCTATCGCCGGACCGCTTTTGAGCTGAGAAAAGCGGAAGAAAAAGCCCATATCCTGGAAGGACTGAAGATAGCCCTGGACAATCTTGACGATGTGGTTGCTTTAATCAGGGCTTCGAACAGTCCGCAGGAGGCTAAAGATGAGTTAATTCGTCGATACACACTGAGTGAGATCCAGGCGCAGACGATTCTCGATATGCGCCTGCAACGGTTGACCGGACTGGAAAGAGAAAAAATAGTCCGGGATTATGAAGAAATCATGCAGGAGATTAAAAAATTAACCGGAATTCTTGCTGATGAAAAGTTGGTCCTGCAGATCATCAAAGATGAATTTACCGAATTAAAGGAACAATATGGTGATGATCGACGGACGGAAATCATCGACGCTACCGATGAAATTCTTCCTGAAGATATGATTGTCCCTGAAGACATGGCGGTTACTATAACCCACTCAGGGTATATCAAACGAAATCCGGTCTCACTCTATCGTTCGCAGAACAGAGGCGGTAAAGGGGTGACCGCTGTTAAAAATATTGAAGAGGATTTTGTTTCCGATCTTTATGTTGCCTCAACCCTGGATATTTTTCTGTTTTTTACCAATCAGGGTAAGGTCTTCTGGCGCAAGGTATATATGTTGCCGTCTGCCGGCAGAACCGCCCGGGGCAAGGCGATCGTCAACCTGCTCAATCTGGCGGAGGATGAAAAACTTGCCGCCATCCTGCCTATTGTCAGCTTTGATGATGAATCAAATGAAAAGACCATCCTTATGGTCACCAAATCCGGCCGGATTAAAAAGACCAGCCTGCAAGAATTCAGCCGGCCGCTGCGCAAAGGTAAACGGGCCCTGACCATTAATGAAGGGGATGAAATAATAGCGGCCCATGTCCTTCATGGTGACGACACTATCTTGCTCGTTACCAGAAAGGGTATGTGTATTCACTTTGCCGAATCCGATATACGGACAATGGGCAGAACTGCAGCCGGGGTTAGGGGGATAAGCCTTGGCGCTGATGATGTTGTGGTAAGTGCGATTGTCATTAATTCCAATAACTCGGTGTTGATAGCCACTGAAAATGGCTATGGAAAAAGAAGCCCCATAGAAGAATATCGATTGCAAAAACGCGGCGGCAAGGGAGTTAGAGGAATAAAAAGAAGTGTTCGAAATGGCGATGTTATTGCTGCCAAGCAGGTCGACGATGAGGAAGAGGTCATTCTCATCGCTGACTCCGGCAAAATGATCCGCATGGATCTGAGCACAATCAGGGTCATTGGCAGAAGCACCCAAGGGGTAAAACTGATCAATCTTGATGATAATGAAAGGGTTGTCAGTCTCGACAGTGTCGCTAAAGATACCAGCAGTGATGACGATGAAGATTTCATCGATGATGAAAACAACGATGTCTCCAGCCAGGTAGAAAAACAAGAACCCGGTACCGATGAAGAACAACCTTGATGGCGGTAAAATTGCGGTTATAGGGGCGGGATCCTGGGGAACTGCGCTGGCGCTGCTGCTGGCCGGAAAAGGCTATGACGTTTATTTATGGGGCCATAACCGCGAGCACATGTCCGGACTGTTTGCCGACCGGGAAAATAAAAAATACCTTCCCGGCAGCACTTTTCCAGTAAATCTTCAGCCGGTACACCAACTGTCTGAGGCAACAGAGAACGCCCCAATCGTTGTCATGGCGGTACCCTCTCACGCATACCGCCGGGTTTTTGTGGCGATGATACCGTTTCTCCGGCAAAATTGTCGAATTGTTTCTGCCGTAAAAGGTATTGAAAATACCACACTTATGACCATGACCCAGGTCATGGCGGATATCCTGGCCGAACATAACCTGGCGGAAAAAAATATCCAACTGGGTGTTATCTCCGGGCCCTCTTTTGCAAAGGAAGTAGCGGCAAAAGTACCGACAGCAGTAACCATTGGTTTTGCTGATTTATCGGTAGCAAAAGAAATTCAACAGGTTTTTGTCACCAATTTTTTTCGAGTCTACGCCAGTTGTGATGTTATTGGTCTTGAGATAAGTGCAGCCTTAAAAAACATAATCGCCATAGCCACCGGCGTATGTGACGGGCTTGGCTACGGGTTGAACACGCGGGCAGCGCTTATTACCCGGGGGCTTGCTGAAATACAAAGACTCGGAGCAGCAATGCATGCCGAAGCGGCTACCTTTGCCGGCTTAAGCGGGCTTGGTGATCTGGTGCTCACCTGTACCGGTGATCTCAGCAGAAACAGAACAGTCGGTTTAAAACTCGGTAAGGGCAAGAAGCTGGATCAGATTAACAGCGAAATGAATATGGTCGCCGAAGGGATAAAAACTACCCAATCAGCATATCATCTCGCGCGGAGAATGCATGTAGACATGCCAATTCTCGAGCAGGTCTATAACATACTCTACCAGGGAAAAAACTGTTCAGAGGCTGTACAAGACCTTTTGGCAAGAGAATTAAAAGTTGAGTGACGTTACATCTCATCGGACCAGTCTTTATGTTCAAACTGGCTATGATCCGGTTTAGGCGGCTTTTCTTCCCGTAAGCGCTGTTCCAGCCATTTTTTGATCATGCCTGCCTCGGCTTTGACCTCGGCCAGTGCTTTGCCCCTGTGGCTTATCCTGTTCTTTTCAGCCATGGATAATTCAGCAAACGTTTTCCCTAAGTTCTCAAAATAAAAAAGCGGGTCATAGCCAAAACCGTTGTCTCCCCTCTTCTCGTCAATGATTATTCCATCACAGCTTCCCTCATACGTTAAAGCAGGACCGGATGGTACGGCGATGGAAAGAACACATTGGAAATGAGCGCGCCGGTTTTCCACTCCCTGCAAGGCCTGAAGTAGTTTTTCGCAGTTCTCATCGTCAGTGGCATTCTCTCCGGCATACCTTGCCGAATAAACACCCGGTTCCCCGTTTAAGGCATCGACTACCAGACCGGAATCGTCGGCAATAGCAGGAAGACCAAGCACCTTCGCTGTATGTATGGCTTTTTTATAGGCATTTTCATCAAAAGAGAGGCCATCTTCAACAGCTTCAGGGGTTGGACCAAAATCATCGAGAGAACGTATTTCAATCTGAAGATCTTTGAGGATTTCGCGAAATTCACGAAGTTTATTTTTATTACGTGTTGCTATAACCAACATGGAAAGCATAAAGGGTACCTCATAAACGGAAAAGTAAAATCAGGCCTTGCGCAGGCTTTTGTCGTATCGTTCCTGTTCACTGTAAATACAGCCACAGTATGGTTGGCGATACATCTCGCGTTCTTTTGATATGTCGATACCATACTGCCATCCTTCTCTAAAATCCTTATAATAAAACAGAACACCATATTGCGCCGACAATTGTTCACATAAAGATCTTAATTGGGAATGGCCTTGGTATTTACTATAAAGCAAGGTCGTGGTGAACGCGTCAAACCCCTTTTCTTTAGCCAGTGCAGCCGTTTGTTCGAGGCGCATTCTATAGCAGATGGTACAGCGCTCTTGTTCATAGAAAGCAACTTTTCTAACAAATTCGGTGAGGCCGTATTTCTCCTCGACAATGACCGGGAGTTTGGTCTCTTCGGCATAGTCCCGCAGGGTTGTCAGTCGGCGTCGAAATTCCTTGAATGGATGGATGTTTGGATTATAAAAATGTCCGGTAACCGAAGCACCCTCCTCCCTTAACAGACTCAGGGGATAAATAGTGCAGGGACCGCAACAGACATGGAGTAAAACACGCATTGGCTTTAAATTTTATAATTTTTGGGGTCAATATTGTATTGGTGAATTTTATAGTTGATGATACGTAGACTGGTGTCGAGATCTTTAGCCGTCTTCGTTTGATTGCCGTTGTTTCGCTTCAACCCTTCAACGATGAGCTCTTTTTCAAAATTTTCAACAGCTACGGATAAAGAATATGGATTTTCTCTCTTCGATGATTCAGCCGTCTGCAAGGTTGGCGGCAGATGGATTCCCTTGATTGTGTCTCCATCACAGATTATGACCGCACGTTCAATGCAATTCTGTAGTTCCCGGACATTGCCGGGCCAATGATACTGAATGAGCATATCGATCGCGGACGTCGATATCCTGCGGATATTTTTATTATTTTCCCGGGCATATTTATCAAGAAAAAACTCGGCAATGAGCAGAACGTCGGTCCGTCGTTCACGAAGCGGGGGCATATAGACAGGAAAAACGTTGAGTCGGTAATACAGGTCTTCACGAAAGATTTTGTCGGCAACGGCATTCTCAAGGTCCCTGTTGGTCGCGGCAACAAGACGGACATCACAGGTAAGTTGTTTTGTTGAGCCCAGTCGTTGAAAAGTTCTTTCCTGGACAACATTGAGCAATTTAACCTGCACTGAATTGCTGATCTCACCTATCTCGTCAAGAAAAAGAGTTCCGCCTTCCGCCTGTTCGAACCGGCCGATTTTTCGATCAGTTGCCCCGGTAAAAGCTCCTCTCTCATGGCCAAAAAGCTCTGATTCCAGCAGCGTTTCGGGGAGCGCTGAACAGTTGACAACCACAAACGGTTTCGCTCTTCTTTTGCCGTTATAATGTAAGGCCTTGGCGACCAGGGTCTTGCCGGTACCAGATTCTCCGCGAAGCAGGACTGTCGCATTGGAATCAACTACCCGGTGGATCATTTCATAAACATCCTGCATTCTGCTGGAGTTGCCAATGATATCGTTAATTTTATTTTTTTCGGACAGCTCTCTTTTCAGCTTCAGGTTTTCCGTATACAGTTCTTCAGTTTCTCTATTTACCTTTTGGATTCGAACAACAGTCTGCGCAATGATACTGGAAAGAACCGTCAAATATTGCAAATCAGTATTTGCCTGTTCACCTATCCCATCTTCATAAAATCGATCAATACTGAGGGCGCCTATTACGTTATGACCATCTTTGATCGGTACACACAAAAAAGAACGTTTTTGTTCCGACACATTTCCCCGAGCTCTAGTCCTGTTCAAGAAAAGGGGTTCTTCAGAAATTTGCGGCACGATGATCGGTTGTCCCGTGGAAACAACACGACCGGTTATCCCCTCGCCTATCTTATATTTTCCCCGCTTACGGCCTTCGGCCGTCAAGCCGTGGGCCACCTCTATTTCAAGTTTTCCCGTGGTTGGATTAACTATGGTTACAGTTCCGTTTTCCATTAATTTCATTTCGGAAAGAATCTGCATTGTTTTTTCGAGACAATCGCGAAGTTCCAGCGAAGAAGCAAGCTGTTTGGTAATTTCGTAGAGAGCAGTCAGGTCTTCTAACTGCCTGGAAATATCACTGTGAGGAGCCATATCGATGCACAAAAATTCTGGTAGAGGAGTAAGTTTACAACTGTTTTGGCAGGATAATAACAAAACAATGTCAATTTATCGAACATTTATTACAAAAATGTGAAAAATATAACTAGAGGATGTCTTTTAGGATGCATATTGTTGACATAAATATTTTCAAGTGGTACAAAGTCCTGCACGGAGGAATGGCCGAGTGGTTTAAGGCGGCGGTCTTGAAAACCGTTGTACGAAAGTACCGTGGGTTCGAATCCTACTTCCTCCGCCAAAAAAAATATTGTGTGGAGAGGTGACCGAGAGGCCGATGGTGCTCGCCTGCTAAGCGAGTGTGGGGGTAAAACTCCACCGAGGGTTCGAATCCCTCCCTCTCCGCCATGATATAAAAAGGGACATGATAGATACCTGCTATCATGTCCCCTTTTTTGCTTATAATCCCCAGAGAAGATTAGAATACACCCAGCCTGTAAGTCCTGAGTCATGCTGCACCCTGATCCAATCAGCCTGGCGCCCTACTATCTTAAAAACGACTCCATAGTACGCTTTACCGACAATTTTAGTCTCAGAGCCCGGCCCTTGACGAATATTGATTTTTCCGTCCGTATTTTTGTTGGCTTTAACAATGGCCTGTCTATTTTTGGCAAGGACAGACTTGTGCAGCCAACCTGTATCATCCTCAAAATCTATGACTTTAAGCCATTCACCACTGCGCTCAAGAATTTCAACCGGAAAACCCGATCCGTATGCGCATTTAACCTGGTATTGTTTACCTGGACCGGTTCTCAGATTTACTCCTTCCCCATTGACACTTAACATCTCGCCAAATGCCGTATGATTCAGAAGAACAGTCAGGAAAAAGATGGAACAAAACAATACTATCGAAAGTTTTCGGTTGTACGTTGGGTAATACTTTGATTTCATGGTGTTTATTTCCTGGCGTGTCTGTCGGGTTACTCTTCACCAAGCAATAACTCAGCCACACGATAAAGATCGTCCAGAGAATAATATTCAATTTCTATTTTTCCCCGATTGCCGGTTTGGGTAATCGCCACTTTCGAATTTAAGCGATTAGTGAGTTGTGTCACTAGAGAAGTCTTATAGGAGAGAGGAATTTCTTCAACTGGAACCTGGATTGTTCTTTTAGGTCGTAATTGAATGAGAGTTGCTTTCTTGATTATTTTTTCTGTCTGGCGTACCGAAAGACCATTTTTAATAATAACGTTTCTGATCTCCTGAATTTTCAAGGGCTCATCTGCCAGCTTTATCAAGGCACGACCATGACCCTCGGTTAACAGACCATCGGTTATGTCTCTTTGTATAACCTCTGGAAGTTTTAGTAATCTCAGCATGTTAGTTACTGTTGAGCGCTGTTTCCCCACTCTTTTTGCTGTTTCCTCCTGAGTGTACCCAAAATTTTCGATAAGTTTTTTATAGGCTTGTGCTTCTTCTATGGGGTTAAGGTCTGTCCTTTGTACATTTTCTATGAGCGCCAATTCGAGTAAACTATCATCGTTTTCTACCTCGACGAGGATTACCGGGACATGCGATAACCCTGCCAGTTTGGAAGCCCGTAGCCTTCTTTCACCAGCGATGAGTTCAAAATCACCGCTTACTCCAGATGTAACGATCAGAGGTTGTATAACACCTTTTTCACGTATCGAGTCAGCAAGTTCCTGGAGATCTTCATGATTGAAGTGAGTGCGTGGTTGATGCTTGTTCGGCTTAATTTTATTAATATTACATTCAAAGTATTTTTCCTGCTCTTCACCAAAAAGGAGCCCAACTCCTTGTCCTAGTCCAGTTTTTTTACTCATTATATTTCCTCTGCTTGGTCAGGAACTCTTTAGCGAGGTTGATATAGGACACCGCGCCGGTGGATGACTTATCGTAATCAATAATGTTTTGTCCATGGCTGGGACATTCGCTGAGTCTGACATTTCTTGGGATGACGGTTTTATACAGTTGATCCTTAAAGTGGGTTTTAATCTCTGCGGCGACTTGATGAGTAAGCCGGTTGCGCTTATCAAACATAGTTAAGACTAAGCCTTCGATAAATAGAGATGTGTTGTAGGATTTTTTTACAGATCGTATTGTATTGACAAGCTGGGCAAGCCCTTCCATTGCAAAATACTCACATTGCATCGGAATGAGGACCGAAGTGGCTGAAGTCAAAGCGTTTACGGTTAAAAGTCCCAACGATGGAGGACAATCTATGATTATATAGTCGTACAGCTCCAGCAGAGGTTCCAAAAGGAGCCGAAGCCTTATTTCGCGATTTTCCACAGATATCATCTCGATTTCTGCCGCAACCAGGTCAATGCTTGATGGAATGATATCGAGATTTGCAACCCCACTCGCTCTGATAATATCGGCGCTCGAGTATCCTCCGGAATATGCATGATAAAGGTGTGCTTTCACTTTTTTCATATTGACACCGACTCCACTGGAGGCGTTACCTTGGGGGTCTGAATCAACAAGAAGTACCTTTTTTCTTTTTTTTGCCAGCGCGGCAGAGAAATTTATTGAAGTGGTAGTTTTTCCCACCCCACCCTTTTGGTTTGCAACAGCGATGATTTTAGCAGATGTTTTCATCATTATTCCTTTCTGGAAAAGTTTTAGTCTGCGCAAAATAATCGTTCATGAAAAAAATATCTCGATAAAACTAAAACATTTTGATTTCCACTATCTTTTTTCCCGTAAAACAAACAAGACCTTGCTATTTTTTTTAAAACCCTTTTAGGTTTCATAGCGTTTTTGATTTGTTCCTATGTTTCACGTGAAACATTTTCGTAAGGGGGTTGCTTTAAATGGAGTCGGATTTTCTAATTATTGGAAGTGGAATTGCTGGCTTGTCCCTTGCCTTGAAAACCTCGAGGTTGGGGTCGGTGACGGTTATTACTAAAAAAAAGGAGGTTGATACAGCAACAAATCTTGCTCAAGGTGGTATTGCTGCGGTATTAAATAGTGAAGATAGCTTTGCCGATCACATCCGAGATACTCTTTTGGCTGGTGATGGTCTGTGCGATGAAAAAGTTGTGCGTATGGTTGTCGAAAATGGCCCAGCACGTGTCAGGGAATTAATGGAATTAGGCGTTAAATTTGTAAAAGAAAAAAACGGAAATCTTAGTTTGGGGCGAGAAGGAGGGCACTCTCGACGCAGGGTGGCCCATGCCTACGATTTGACTGGTCGGGAGATTGAACGGGCCTTGATTGAAAGCGTGGGCAATAATACCGGTATTTCTCTTTACGAAAACCATATGTGTGTTGACCTGATTGTTGAGCCCGGCAAGGATATCAATGGCGAAACGGGGTCCACAAAATGTGTTGGGGCATTCGTAATAGATGATTCGGGACAAGTAGAAGCTTTTTTAGCAAAGGTGATCGTTTTATGTACCGGTGGGGCAGGAAAAGTATACCTCTATACCAGTAATCCGGATATTGCCACTGGTGATGGTGTGGCCATAGCCCATCGCGCAGGTGCGGAAACTGGTAATATGGAATTCGTTCAGTTCCACCCCACGTGCCTCTATCATCATCAGGCCAAAAATTTTCTCATATCTGAAGCAGTCAGAGGGGAGGGTGCCATACTTTTAGACCAGAATGATCAGAGGTTTATGGAAAAGTATGAACCCGGCCAGATGGAATTGGCGACACGAGATAAAGTGGCCAGAGCTATAGACACAGAAATGAAAAGAACCGGTGCCGACTGCGTTTATCTTGATATAAGCCATAAGAGCAAGGAGTTTTTACAGGAGAGGTTTCCCACTATTTATGAAAAATGTTTATCCCTTGGGATAGATATTTCAAGAAGACCGATCCCGGTAGTGCCCGCAGCGCATTATTTATGTGGTGGAGTAAAGACGGATATGCAGGGCCGAACCAACATTAACGGTCTTTTTGCGTTGGGTGAGACTTCGTGCACGGGGTTACATGGTGGAAATAGACTGGCGAGCAATAGTCTTCTAGAAGCGGTTGTCTATGCTGAAAATGTGTATAGATGTTGTGAGGAAAACTGGGGATCTATCGTAAAGCTAAAAAATGACAAGACGTATCAATATAAAAATGATATCAAAGAGAAAATAGACGAAGAAATTTTGATTAATCATAACTGGGATGTGATTCGAAGAGTAATGTGGAATTATGTTGGCATTGTCAGAAAAGAGTCACGACTCATGATTGCCCAACAAAGAATAGCCGAGGTAAGAAAAGAGATAGATGAGATTGTTGCTAAATTTCAAATTAGCCCGAATATGCTCGAATTGAGAAATATATCTCTTGTTGCATCCTTGATAATTGAGGCATCATTGGCTAGAAAAGAATCAAAAGGCCTACATTATATTCTCGATTATCCGGCAGTCGATAAGGGGCCGTATGATTAGGTAAAATGCTTTCCCAGAGGATCGATATGAAAAAAAATATCAAAGTACTCATAGTGGATGATGAGATACTAAATATTGAGATAGTGCTGGAAATATTGCGTTTTTATCCTCAATATGAATGCAGGTGGGCACTCTCCGGGGAAGCGGCGCTGACTATTCTTAGGACATATTGTCCCGAGCTAATTCTACTTGATGTTAAAATGTCCGGGATAGATGGCTATGAGTTGAGTAGGCGAATAAGAGCCCTGGCTCAGCATAGATTTTCAAAAATAATTATGATTTCGGGCATGTCGCTTATTGATGACCGTTTGAAAGGATATGAAGCCGGAGCTGATGATTATCTTACCAAACCCTTTGTGGAAGGTGAGCTTATCGCTAAACTTGAGGTTTATTCCAAACTCAATAGAATTGAGGAAGTGGATACGCTGAAAACAACGGCATTAAACATATTACGGCATGAAACCCGCACCCCGTTAAATGGCATAATTTTAGGCAGTGATCTGCTCCTGAACTTGGAAGATCTTTCAGATAAAGCTAAAGCTTATGCAGAATTAATGCGCCAGTCCGGTTGGAAAATCCAGGAATTGGTAGAGAAAATTTCCAGATATTATTTGATTAAGGATGGCATAACTCTCAACCCTTCAAAAAAAGACCCAAATTTAATTATTAATAGTATAATCAATAATTTAGAGTGATGTTGAGTCTGTTGGTCGGGTGAAAGTACGTTGCGAAGAAAACATAGAGTTGGTTGCCGACTGGGACCTTTTGACAGAGGCAATTTCCTATCTCATTGACAATGCGTTGAAAACACTCCCTGAAACAGAAGTTCTTCCAGTTTATTGCCGGCAAAAGGCAGCAGATCTTATAATTCAGATCGGCGACGAGAGCCCCTTCCTGGATTCGCCTATGACCGAAGAGTCATTTGATGGTCTTTTTACGTCTGATCTTTTGCATCATCACCAGGGAACTGGACTCAGCCTGGCAATTGCCAAGGAGATTGTCGAAGAAC
Organism: uncultured delta proteobacterium; assembly: GCA_963804605.1. GTDB lineage: Bacteria > Desulfobacterota > Desulfobulbia > Desulfobulbales > Desulfocapsaceae > Desulforhopalus_A. The sequence continues at coordinate 7,696 of CAWDRB010000013.1, read as the reverse complement.
ACGGCGGACAAATAATCTACAGAAAGAGAGAGAGCGGTGAAACGTTCTTTGAAATAACAGTAAAAGATCAGAGTGCCAGTTGAATAACTACTCTTCAATATATCCTTCCTCGCTTCCCCATCGTAACCAAAAAAGAAAGTGCGTACGCCTTGCCAGGGAAGCTTGTTAACGGGTTGGGATTTTGAGTTTTTACGAGATTAACAAAACTAGATATGTTAAAAATCCCTGAAACAAAGATTGAGGGTTTGCAGCAAAACCATCAAGATAGCGCCTGGGAGGTGCTCTTGGGCAAAATTCAAAAACACCTACAAAAGGAAGGGAAAAATGCGGATAAAAAATTTATTTGTTACTGTGCAGTTTGCTGATTCTGGTTTTTGCAGGGAACTCTTTTGGTGCCGATAAACTGGTCAACGGGATAGATGCCAACTTCCCGCCATTTGCATTTATCGACAAAACCGGTAACCCCAGTGGCTTTGATGTCGAAGCCATGAACTGGATTGCCAAAGAGATCGGGGTTGAAGTGACCCATCAGCCCATCGAATGGGACGGCATCATCACCAGTCTGCTTACTAAAAAAATTGATATCATCGCATCAGGAATGAGTATTACCGAAGAACGGGCCAAGCAGGTCGACTTCACCATTCCATATTGGGTGATCAAGCAGGTCTTTGTCACCAAGAAGAGCAGCCCCCTGACCGTTGACCAGATCTTGACCGGCAAAAAAACCATCGGCGTGCAGCAGGGGACTTCCGAAGCCAAATGGCTGAAAGAAGAGGCGGCTAAAAACGGCTGGAATTTCGAACTGCGGTACTATAATTCTTCACCGCTGGCGGTAGAAGATGTGCTGAACGGCAGAATCGATGCCGCAGCAATGGATGATGCTCCGGCCAAGGATGCCGTCTCCAAAAAAGACGTGCAGATCGTTGGCACTTTCGGCATGCATGACGAGAAATTTGGTTACGCCGTGCGTAAAGATGAGAAAGAGTTGCTGGAAAAAGTGAACCAGGCCCTCACCAAACTCATGGCTTCTGCTGAGTGGAACAAACTGATCGAGAAGTACGATTTAAACAAATAGGCGGAAAAAATAATAAAGACGGACTCACCGCAGACGGAAAAGGTGGGTCCGTCTTTTGTCGTTACGGGGTTTTGTACCCCGTCGGTATGGCAACGCTTGTCACCTTTATTATCCAGGAAAATCGATGGAAAATGCCTTATCAGTGCTCATTGATTCCCTGCCGTATCTCCTGCAGGGATCATTTCTTACTGTCGGGATAGTGGTTTTCGCCATGTTTCTTGGTCTTTTTATCGGCATTTTTATGGCGGTTGGCCTGGTGTACGGCAACCGGGTTGTCAGGTATATCCTCACTGCCTATGTCTGGATTTTTCGCGGCGTGCCGGTGGTCGTGTTGCTTTTTCTTTTTTATTTCGGCCTGTTTTCCTATCTGGGTCTTTCCTTCAGTGCTTTTACCACGGTTTCCATAGTCCTGGGCATGACCACCGGTGCCTACCAGGCGAATATTTTCAGAGGAGCCATTCTGTCCTGCCCCACGGCCAGTTCAAGGCGGCCAGCGGCCTCGGCATGAGTGATGTGCAGGCGATCAAGAGCATCGTGCTGCCCCAGATACTGCGCATGTCCATTCCGGCCTGGTCCAATGAATATTCCATTATTCTCAAAGATTCGGCGCTGGCTTTTGTCATCGGCGCACCGGAGATTATGGCCCGGACCCAGTTTGTCGCCTCGCGCACCTATCAACACCTGTCTCTGTACATTACCGCTGCAATTATCTATTTTCTGCTTACCTGGGCCGGGGTTATTGCCTTGAGAAAACTGGAACAGCATGTACGTATTCCGGGCTATTCACCCCAGGGAAATCAATGACGCAAGATAAAAAACCTATTCTTCGGGTGCACAATATCACCAAGTCTTTTGGCGACAGCACCATACTCAACTCGGTCAGCATCGAGCTGGCAAAAGGGGAGATTAAGGTCCTGATCGGCCCTTCCGGGGGCGGCAAAAGTACCTTGCTGCAATGCATTAACTGCCTGGTAGTGCCGGATGCGGGAGAAATCGAGCTGGACAATGCGCCCATCCATTTCAACCGCAAACAGGACATTTATCGCCTGCGCCAGCAGGTAGGCATGATCTTCCAGGATTTCAACCTCTTTGACCACCTGACGGCTCTGGATAATATCACCATTGCCCTGCGCAAGGTGAAGAAGATGAACAAAAAAGAGGCCGAACAGCGGGCCCGAGTGGAACTGGAGCAGGTTGGGCTGGGCGACAAAGAAACCCTGTATCCGGCGCAACTTTCCGGGGGCCAGAAACAGCGGGTGGCTATTGCCAGGGCCCTGGCCATGGACCCGAAGATTTTGCTACTTGATGAACCGACTTCCGCCCTCGATCCCACCTTGATCGGCGAAGTGATCAGCGTCATCAAGGGGCTGGCCGTTAAGGGGATGACCATGATCATGGCCACCCACCAGATCAGCCTGATCTACAACCTGGCCGATGAAATACTGTTTATGGAGAACGGCAGAATCGTCGAACAGGGTCCGCCGGCGGCGCTGCTGGCAGCTGGCAACAAGAGTAAATCCCAGGGGTTCTGTGATCGGCTCAACGAACTGTCCGAGGTGGAAGGCTAATGGTGGAACTGTCGCCTTTTTATCAGGATCTGTTCACCAGTCTCAACCGCGGGCTGGTGATGTCCATTGCCCTGATCGTACCTTCGGCGGTGGGCGGGGTGTTGATCGGCATCTTCGCTGGTGCCATCCGCACCTACGGCAACCGGGTGATCCGAACGATTGGCGATGTGTATGCGGCGGTTTTTCGCGGGACACCGCTGGTCATCCAGCTGTTTGTTCTCTATTTCGGTCTGCCCAATATCGGCATTTACCTCTCACCCTATATTGCCGCTGTGCTTGGTTTTACTTTGTGCAGCGGTGCCTACCAGTCGGAATATGTGCGCGGGGCGCTGCTGTCGATTAAAAGCGGCCAGTACCTTGGCGGCCAGGCTCTTGGCATGACCACTTTGCAGACGATTGTCTGGATCATTATACCCCAGGCGGTGCGCCGGGCAATTCATGGCTGCGGCAACGAGATCATCTATCTGATCAAGTACTCTTCCCTTGCCTTTATCGTCACCTGCATCGAGTTAACCGGGGAGGGGAAGACGATAGCCACCGAGTACTTTCGTTTTACTGAGGTTTTTGGTATTATCGGCCTCTATTACCTTGGCTTGGTTTCTCTCGCCATCCTTATCCTCAAAAAAATAGAACAGCGTCTCTTTGTTCCCGGTTTTGGCCATAATTGAGATTCTGTCGCAGCCTTCTCGCTTATTCTACCATGGTGCACTATTCCCCTGTTACCGACACGATTAAAGCGGCCATTCGGCAAAGAATCGACCCTGAGTCAATTATTAGTGCTCCGGAACAACTGGCGGAATATTCCGGCGATGCCTCGACCCTGAAACACATCCCCGAGCTGGTGGTGAGGGCCAAAAGCGTCGGTGACATTCAGGCCGTACTCGAATTAGCCAATATCCATCATTTTCCGGTAACCCCGCGCGGCGGCGGATCCGGACTTGCCGGGGCCTGCCTGGCCTCTCTTGGCGGCGTGGTCCTTCTTACCGGAGATCTCAACCGGATTTTGGCGATTGATAGTAAGAATTTTATTATGCAAGTTGAGCCGGGGGTTATCAGTCAGCATGTGCGCCAGGCAGCGGCGGCGGCTGGTATGTTTTATCCCCCTGATCCGGCTGGCATGGAGCTCAGCACCATCGGCGGTAATGCGGCAACCGACGCCGGCGGTCCGGCCTGTGTCAAATACGGCACCACCCGCGATTATATCCTCGGTCTTACGGCGGTATTGCCCAGCGGTAAGTTGATCAGCACCGGGGTTAAGACCAGAAAAGGGGTGGTCGGCTATGACCTGACCAATCTGCTGGTCGGCAGTGAGGGGACGCTGGCGATAATTACGTCGCTGACTTTAAAACTTCTGGCCAGACCCGCAGCCACCCGGGGGATGATGGCGGTTTTTACCGATATGGTGGCGGCGATGAACTGTGTCGCGGCAATCATGAGTGCAGGGTATCTGCCCAGTGCCATAGAGTTTCTTGATCACCGGTGTCTGTCTCTTATCGGTGAGCTGCTGCCTTTTTCCCTGCCCGCCGGCAAATCATCAATCCTTATCATCGAGGTCGATGGACCGGAGAGTCAGGTTGTGGCTGAAATGGAAGCTATCTGCGCCATTGCCCGGGGGCAAGCGGCTGTTGACTTGATTAAAGCCGACAACGCCGAGGAACGGGAGAGAATCTGGGCGGTGCGGCGTCAGGTGAGCCTGCGCATCCATGACTATGCCCAGCTGTATATCCCGGAGGATATTGTCGTTCCCCTTACCGCCATTGCCGAACTGGTTGATGTTTTGCCTGCGTATGAAGAGAAATACGGTATCGAGGTTTTTGCCTTTGGTCATGCGGGGGATGGCAATATCCATCTCAATATAACCACCCAGGATCTTGCTGGTGCAGCTTTGGCTTACGAGGGTACCAGGGCCTTACTTGAGTTGACTTTACGGCTGGGAGGGACCATTTCCGGCGAACATGGCATTGGCCTGGCCAAGGCGCCATTTCTGTCGATGGAACTGTCGCATGACAGTATCGCGCTGCAAAGAGGCATTAAAAAGCTGTTTGATCCCAATCTGATCCTGAACCCCGGAAAAATATTTCCGCAAGTCTAAGCCACGGTCATTGATCCTATGACACATTCTCGGCACAACAATTCTCCGGCGCGCCTTAGCAGAAGAGTGCGCAACATTTCACCGTCCGCCACCAAGCAGATGGCGCTTCTTGCCGCCGACATCGACGGCTGTGTTTCCTTAGGCCAGGGGGTGCCTTCTTTTGCCACCCCGCCGCATATTGTCGAGGCCGTGGTCAGGGCCTTGCGCGACAACCCCGGCAGCGGCAAATATTCCCTGCAGACCGGTATGCCCGCGCTGAGGCGAAGGATAGCTACGTATATGCATCGGGAAAAAAATGTAGAGCTTGATCCGGAAAGTGAAATCTGCGTCACGGTCGGCGGCATGGAGGCCTTATTGGCCACGGTTATGACCGTGGTCGATACGGGCGATGAAGTCATCCTGCCTTCACCCACCTATGCCTCGTATATTGAACAGATTCTACTTGCCGGCGGCATTCCGGTGTTCGTTCCCCTGACCGATACCTGGGGACTGGATCTGGCGGCGATTGGTAAAGCCATTAGCGCTAAAACCAGGGCTATAATGCTCTGTAATCCCGGCAACCCGACCGGGACGGTTTTTTCTGATGCACAAACCATCGCCCTTTGTGAGCTGGCGGTGACCCATAATTTTGTCATAATCACCGATGAAGCCTATGATTATATGGTGTATGACGGTTCAATGCCGGTGAACCCGCTCAGCATCGACGTTTTTCGCGATAATGTCATTGCCGTTGCCTCGCTGTCCAAAAAATATGCCCTCACCGGCTGGCGGGTCGGCTGGGTTGCCGCAGCCGGGAAGTGGATGGAACAGATCATGAAAGTCCACGACGCAACAGCCATCTGTGCTCCGACGCCCTCGCAGTTTGCCGCCCTTGCCGCCCTTGACGGCGACCAGCGCTGTGTTGCAGCGATGCGCGAAGAGCTGGTCAAGCGCCGGACATTGTGCTGTAAGAGACTCGATGGGCTGCACAAGTATTTTTCCTATGTACCGCCCAAGGGCGCTTTTTATGTTATGGCCAGGTACCTGTTTCCGGCTACCTCGTCCCAGGAAGTGGCCACCCGTCTGTTGCAGGAGGCCAAGGTAATAACCATCCCCGGCGGTGCTTTTGGTAGGGGCGGAGAGGGCCATTTGCGTTTATCTTATGGTGGCGAAACCGCAGAGATCAATGAGGCTTTTGACCGCATCGAACAATGGTGCGGAAACACAGACCACACCTTGCCCTGATTCCCTCGGCAACTTATTATGTGCCGTATCTTTTCAGGTGATTTTGGGAGATCAATACTTAGACTGGAGGCGATTGCGTGAATAATCTGATTGTTGCCTGTGCCGCATGCGGCAAGAAAAACAGGATTCCAGCCAGTAAACAATATCTGCGACCCAAATGCGGCCATTGCGGAGCAATCCTTAATCTGGCCCGACAAGGTGTACCGGTTGAACTTGGCGATCATGATTTCCATGATTTTGTCAAACAGGCTCCTTTACCCGTCATGGTCGATTTCTTTTCCCCGACCTGCGGTCCCTGCCGGACGATGCTGCCGATTGTTGATGCCATGGCAAAAGAGCATGTCCGCAAGTATATCGTCGCCAAAGTCGACACCAGCAAAAACCAGCAGATTGCTTCATTTTTTAATATCCGCGGCGTGCCGACCTTTATGTTTTTCAAAAACGGCAGTCTCATCGACCAGATTGCCGGAGCTGTTGGCCAGAATGTCCTGGAGCAGAAGCTGCGGAATTTATAACAACAAGGAGTGTTATGGCCAGAATTGTCATCAGCGGCACCGGAGTATTTACGCCACCATTTTCTATTGCAAACGACGAACTTGTTCTCTCCTTCAATACCTTTGTCCGAGATTTTAACACCCAGCATCAACAGGAGATTGCCGCCGGGACATGTCAGGCATTGGCTGAATCCAGCGCCGAGTTTATTGAAAAGGCCTCGGGCATAAAAAGCCGTTTTGTCATGGACCGTGCTGGGGTGCTGAATCCCGAAGTTATGTGTCCGCAGCTACCAAGACGAGCCAAAGAGGAAGAATCTCTGCAGTGCGAAATGAGTGTGGCGGCCGCGAGAGAGGCGATAGATACAGCCGGAAAAAAAGCCGAGGATATCGATGCCGTTATCGTCTCCTGCTCCAACATGGAACGTCCCTATCCGGCAATTGGTGTTGAGGTGCAGCAGGCTCTGGGCATTACCGGGTTTGCCTTTGATATGAATATCGCCTGCTCATCGGCCACTTTCGGTATCCAGACGGCGGTCGATTCCATTTTCCGGGGCAACGCCAGGACCATACTCATGGTCAATCCGGAGATCTGCTCCGCCCATCTCAACTTTCGCGATCGGGACAGTCATTTCATCTTCGGTGATGTGTGCACGGCAATGATTATCGAACAGGAGGAGTCTTGCGCCAAAAAGGATGTCTTTGAGATTATCGGCACCAAACTGGCAACCAAATATTCGACCAATATCTATAACAGCTTCGGGTTTCTCAATCGAACCGAGCCAGGCGAACGACCTGAACACGAGCGTCTGTTCGTCCAGGAGGGGAGAAAGGTTTTTAAAGAGGTGGTGCCCTTTGCCACAGAGATCATTCGCAACCATCTGGCCAAGCACAATATTGTCCCGGCTGATCTCAAGAGGGTATGGCTGCACCAGGCGAATCTCAATATGAACCAGCTCATCTGTAAAAAATTACTTGGCATGGAAATAACCGACGACGTCACCCCAACCATCCTTGACACCTATGCCAATACCGCCTCCGCCGGCTCAATTATCTGCTTTCACAAGAACCATGAAGACTTAAAAGAACATGATCTCGGAGTCATTTGTTCTTTTGGCGCCGGCTATTCCGTCGGCAACATAATCGTGCGGCGGATTGTTCTTTGACGGGAGATGAGAAGGAGCGATAAAAACAAAAAAGGCCTTGAACGGTGTTGTCGTTCAAGGCCTTTTTTACTTGGCGTCCC
>CAWDRB010000012.1:0-240256 GCA_963804605.1 uncultured delta proteobacterium | reverse complement strand
GGCACTGCTGACCGATAAAGACCTGAAAAAGCTGGCCGTCAGCCAGACGTTAACAGACGAGATTATCCGCTGCAGAGGCCAGAAGGGTGGGGCCTTGAAGCGACAGATCAAATATCTGGCCAAGGTTATGCGTGAAGATTCAGTCGATGAACTTCGATTTTCTGGCCGAGCGAAAGGGCTCAAAAGCCAAAGAAACCAAGCTGCATCGGGAAATTGAACGGTTGCGGGATGTGCTTATCAATGAGGCCATCAATTCACAACAAGCATGCCTGCAGCAGGGAATGGTCTGGGAACCGGACTGGCAGGGAGAAGAAATTAACTCTTTTGTGAAACTATATCCGACGGACGAGGGTGATCTGCGCAGGACAGTCTTTCAATATGTCAAAACCCGGCTCCACAATCACAACCGGGAAGTATTTCGTATTGTAAAAGCGGCGGTTGATAAGCAGGAAATGATGCGAAAAATGAATAACGCAGGTTTGGAGTAAGACATGTCTATCCGGTCTTTAGCGCGGGAACTCTACAAGGCCCAGCAAAACGTAACCGCATTGCAAAAAAAAAATCGACAGCGCACCACGGGGTGAAAGAGATTTGCTGGTTCAGGAATTGAAGCTTGCCGAGAAAGAACTGGGAGATGCTGCGCCGGATGCTCGATGGAGAAAAAGAATCCGGCACCTTTCGTCAACGTTTTAGCGGATTTGGCAATACCAGAAAATGATGGAGTAGTAAAAACTCGATCTCAGCCCTCTGGAGGGACACTGACAAAATCTCGGTAGACCGAGGCGTACTGTCTGCTACGGCGATTTGGTAGCACATGCAGTACAGCAAAGCGTCGTATCAGGACCTGCAACGAAGCAGATCGGGCTTTTTACGGGTCCATCAGATTTCGTCGCTGTCCACATAGGCGTAGGCACTGTGTTTGTGGATTGATTCAAAACTCTCCACCCCGGCGGAGAACCAGGTTATGTTCGGATCAGCGTGGGCGAGCACGGCAACCTTTCGGACGACATCTTCTACGAACATAGGATTGTTGAAGGCTTTTTCGGTAACGTATTTTTCGTCCGGTCGTTTGAGCAGGGCATATAATTCGCAGGAGGCTGATTGCTCGACCATCGCTATTAAATCTTCTGCCCAGATGAAGTTGTTGAATTTGACATTGAGAGAGACCTCTGCTCGCTGGTTATGGGCACCACCGGTACTGATCTCTTTGGAACACGGGCAGAGCGTGGTTACCGGAACGGTTACCGAAAGAATGAATCCTTCATCGTCGCCGATGCCCCCTGAAAAACTGCAGGCATATTCCATAAGACTGTGGGTGTTGCTTACCGGCGCTTTTTTGTCGATGAAATAGGGAAAGGTCATTTCCAGCCGAACGCTTCTGGCCTGCAGATCTTTCTGCAATCGTTGCAAAATCGATCGGAAACTGGTGACGGAAAGTTCGCCGAGATATTCGCTTAAGACAGAGGTGAATGTTTCAACACAATTATCCCTGTTGGTCTCAGAAAGTCTTGCCCGCATGGAAATGGTGGCAATAGTGTTTTGCAGCTTACCGGTTTTCTCCTTTACTCGGACTGGAGTTTTAAGACCTTTCAGGCCAACCGTCTGGATATGCATAGGCTTGCTCAATCTTGATGCTATGAAATTAATTTAAAGGACATATGGTCATAGATTTTGAACCACGCTGCCTTTCTCCATGCAAATATTACTGCACGAAGACGACTGTTACTTACCCTTTTTGACTCTCTTCGACAATATTCTTTTTCTAGCAGGTTGCCGGCGATTCTTATTTTTCATGCGCTTCTGCAAGAATCGGTGTATTCTACACGTTTTCTCCGCCGTTTCGACCTTGGCGCATTGCTCTCTTCAGGTATTGTGAGACATGGACACTCCTAGCACAGCCATCAGACTGGATAAATGGTTATGGGCCGCTCGTTTCTTCAAAACCCGGTCCATGGCGGCCCAGGCGATAAGCGGTGGTAAGGTGCATGTCAATGGCAATCGGGCCAAAGCAGCCCGCAGTGTCCTGCCGGGCGACCGGATGCGGATCACAATTGGCAGCATGGAGTTCAATATCACCGTAATGGCTCTGGCCAAGTTCCGGCGTCCTGCTAAGGAGGCGTGCCTCCTCTATGTTGAATCGGAGGAAAGTATTAAGACTCGGCATGAGCAGCAGGAACTGCGGAGGATGGCCAATGCCGGTTTTGCAGGACCGGCGAAAAAACCGAGCAAACGCGATCGACGAAAAATTAAATCTTTTACTCGAAAAGATGAACAGGAGTAAGCTATGCAAAAAATTGAAAGAGCACTGATAAGCCTGACTGATAAAGCCGGTATTGAAGGCTTTGCCGGCCAATTGGCCAACTTGGGAGTCGAGTTGCTCTCCACCGGCGGCACCGCTAAAAAATTGCGTGATGCAGGTCTGAAGGCGATGGATGTGTCCGAATTCACTGGGTTTCCGGAGATGCTTGATGGTCGGGTAAAAACCCTGCATCCCAAGGTGCACGGCGGTATTTTGAACCAGCGGGCCAACAGCGATCACCAGCAGCAGTGCGCCGCTCATGGCCTGAAAAACATCGATCTTATTGCCGTAAATCTCTATGCCTTTACCAAGACCGTCGCTGATCCCAACTGCAGCCTGGCTGATGCCATTGAAAATATTGATATCGGCGGCCCCACCATGTTGCGGGCGGCAGCAAAGAATTTCCACGACGTGACCGTCATCGTCGACCCTGCAGATTATCCGCAAGTAATTCAAGAAATTAAAGCGTCCGGCAACACGACGCTTAAGACACGGTTCCAACTAATGCGTAAGGTCTTTGCCCTTACCTCCGTTTATGATACGGCGATCTCCGAGTGGTTGGAAAAAGTTGATTTAGACACCAATAGTTATTTTTCCGGAGAATAGACGATGCTTAAAATGGCGGTTTTACTCTCCGGCAGCGGACGTACCCTTGATAATTTTCATGAGCGTATTGAAAATGGCAGCCTTGCCGGGAAAATTGAGGTGGTCATCGCCAATGTTGCCGGGGTGCTCGGGCTTAAAAAGGCCGTGAAATATGGCTATCCTGCCCAGCATTGTCCTGATAATACTGCCACGAACGAGGTCCTGAAAAACTACGATATTGATATCGTCTGTCTCGCCGGTTACCTGAAACTTTACACACCGCCGCCGGAGCTTGCCCGGGCAGTCATCAATATCCACCCTTCGCTTATCCCGAGCTTTTGTGGCGCTGGATTTTATGGCCACCATGTGCACGAGGCAATTAAGGCACGAGGATGCACCGTTAGTGGCTGTACTGTCCATTTTGCCAATGAAGAATTCGATGAAGGCCCTATTATTCTGCAAAAGTGCGTCGAACTCGACTATGAAGACGATGCCGATACCATCGCCGACAAGGTTTTTGCCATCGAATGCGAGGCCTTTCCGGAGGCGATTAACCGGGTTGATGAGCGGGGAATAGATTTCTTCTGGAAAAGGGTAGGAATGTGACTGTGGCAGCCATGGAACTGCTTGCCCCCGTTGGTACCGTCGAAACCTTCGGCGCTGCCCTGGCCGGTGGCGCCGATGCCGTTTATGTCGGGGCCCCCGGATTTAACGCCCGCAACCTGGCAAAAGACCTGTCTCTTGAAGAGATAGGCGCCATGATCGCTCATTGTCATAGCCTCGATAAAAAATTCTATATCGCCGCCAATAGCCTGATCCTTGAAAAAGAATTACCCCTCGTAATCGAAAATCTGGCCCTGTTGCAGGAACTGAAGCCGGATGCGCTCATTGTCCAGGATCTTGGCCTGATTCGCCTGGTGCGCCGTTATTTCCCGGAGTTGAAACTGCATGGCTCAACCCTGACGACGGTGCATAATTCGGATGGGGTGCGATACCAGGCTGACCTGGGTTGCGAAAGAGTCGTTTTGGCGAGAGAACTGACGCTCAAGGAAATCGAGGCAATCGCCGCTCGAAGAGGTCGGACTGAGCTGGAGATTTTTATCCATGGAGCTATGTGTTTTTCCTACTCCGGACTCTGTCTTTTTTCGACCTATCTTGGTGGTAAAAGTGGCTTGCGGGGACGCTGTGTGCAGCCGTGCCGTCGCGCCTATAGTGTCGGCGGCAGGATTTCCGGTAAAAAAAGTACCCAGACTGCCGGAAAAAAAGGTGATGCAGGACGCTATCTCTTTTCCATGAATGATCTGTCCGGCCTGGAAGCGGTGCCGGTGTTACGAGAACTTGGCATTTCTTCCCTGAAAATAGAGGGCCGGTTGCGTTCGGCCCATTATGTCTATTCTATTGTTGCAGCGTATAGAAAGGTTCTCGATGCCGACCTCCAGCATCAGGACGAAGCATTGGCTGCAGCCAGGGTTCTCGCCGATGAGGCGATGAGTCGCAAGACCACCAGTGGCTATTTTTTCTCGCCGCAGCCGGCTGAAGCGATATCTCCCCAGCATTCAGGGAATATGGGCATGCATATGGGTCGTTTCACGGCGATCCGAATGGTTGGCGATCGGCTTACCTGCCGGTTTGTCACCAAGGCCGGCCTGGCTGTGGGCGACAGGTTGCGTTTACATACTGAACCCTCAGGAGAGAGAACTGCCTTTCGTTTGAAATCTTTGTTTGTTCTGGGGGAACAGCAGCAAAACGCCGAAGCCGGCAGCAAGGTCTCGATTGAACTGCCGGGCGATTTTCAGGCTGATGACAAAGGCCATGTCGAGGTGTATAAAATCGATGGCGGATCACGAGCCGGTTCCGGCTATGATGTTGGGCCGCGGGCGGCACAGGTTGGCCGGGAACTGGCAGTGAAAAAAAAGCACCTGGCGGCAACTGTACAGCGGATTGTCAGCCTGGTCTGTGCTGCGGATCGGCCGATAGATAAGGATGAGCAGTCGGAAATAAAGATACAAGGTGCCACGGCAAGAAGGCCGCATCGCCCGCAACCGGTACGAAAAAAATTACCGATGGACTGGTGGCTGAAAACCGACTCGCTAAAGCTTATCCTGGGTGATTTACCGTTCACACCGGATCGCTATCTCCTCAGTTTTAATAAGCAGACGGTCAGTCAGGCCGGCAAGATGAAAGGAGCGCTTGGCAAAAAAGCCAGGATGTTGACCTGGACGCTTCCTCCGGTGATCATGGAAAATGATCTGCCCAGAGTCCAGAAACAGATTCAGTTGCTTCTTCGCACCGGTTTTCGCAGTTTTCAGCTTGGCCATCTCAGCCAGAAATTATTCTTTAAGGGCGAAAAGGCCCATCTCTTTACCGACTACACCGCAAATATGTTCAATAACCAGGCGGTTGCCATGGCTTCCGAACTCGGGATTGCCGCTGCCCTGGCCGGCATTGAGATGGATCGTGCAGCACTGCAGGCATTGTTCAATGGCTGCAGTGCGACTGGGGGAATTCCAGGCAATGGAGGCAAGAATATACCCCTTGGCGTCATGGTGTATGGTGCTCCAGCCTTGTACACATCCAGGCTTGCTCCGGACCACTTTCCTTACGAGAAACAGATCCTCAGCCCAAGAGACGAGCCCTATGTAATCAGGAAAAAAGAAGGCTACACCCAGACTTTTCCAGAAAAACCGTTTTCGCTGTTGCCGTATCTGGATGAACTCAAGGAGATGGGGGTCAAGTATGTGGTCGTCGATATTTCCGGCGGCACCAATTCGAAGCGGGAACTGCAGGAGTTGGAAGACCGGTTACGTAATACCGGTCGATATGGCAAACTGTCGACCTTTAATTATCTCGGCAAATTGGAATAATTGTGACAACGGTTCCCATGTGGCACATGGGAACCCAAAAGTCATTAATTTGTCTTCTGGCTTTTCCCTTCATCCAACCTGCGCATTCCTTCCATCAGCAGTTTCATGAAAAAGCCTATTTCCGGGGTTCGAAAATCTTCCTGGGCGATACCGGGAGTGAATCGGAACCGGCCCGATTTCTCTTTAAGTATTTGATAGAAAGCCATATCTCCAGCATGTTCGTCATATTTTGCCTTGATCAGAGCACCTTGTCTAAAGGAGAACCGGGCGGTACCCTTGCTCAGGTTGGAGAGCGTCAGGATGCCGGTTTTGTTGTTCATGTTTAATGTTTGGAACAGGGCCTCCGGCGGAATTTCCGCGAGGTTACCGGTAATCCCTGAACTGAGATCTTCGGCGCGGATTCTATTGGACTTGTTCAATCTCTCGGCCATGAGTCTTGAAAAATAACGCTGTATTTCCGGATATATGTCCAGTATTTTATGAAAATTAGGCTGATCGATATACAGGATTGAACTGGGTTCCTTGATCTGGATGGTTGCGTTGACGTTATCGTTGCAGATAAGACTCATCTCGCCAAAAACTTCGCCGATATCGAGGGTTGAGATGATAATTCCGGCATGATTCAAGACATTGACGGATCCAGATACTATTATATAAAACCTGCCACCGGGATCGCCCTTGCTGATAACAATATCGCCAGGTTGATATCTGTTCAGCTTGAAATAGCTGATAACCGCATCAAGATTTTTTTGGTCGATATTTTTAAAAAACGGAAAACTGCTCAGCAGGTGGACAATAGAACCGAGTTCGTCAGAGAGGGTATCCTGGCCAAGTTTCTGGAGATGGTCGTCCTTGCTGTGTTCGAGCCTTATAGAGCCGCTACATCCGCTGCAATTGATCATGCAGACAGGAATTTTGTCACCTTTTTCATACTGGATGACCAGCTTGGAGAGGTCGGCGTTAAGGGTTTTGCATATTTTTTTCCCAGCAGGATAGGTAATGATCGAGGTCGTGATAAAACTATTCTCGCTGTTGCTGATCAGGGGGATGGCGATCCCCGAGAGCGCAAAACTATCATTGAATGTGTAAATGGGACAACTGTGATTTTCAACGATTTTGAATGATAATTTGGGGAATCCCATGGCAACCGGCCTTCATTGTGCGTAGTTGTTCTGGTCAAGCCAGACGAGTAATTCTATCAACAGTGTTGCTTTCAAAGCATATCGCATGTTCCGGCAGTGTGTCAAACCGACGGTGAAATATATCGGCAACAAAATGACGATGATTGCCTGATGATATCTGTTGACAATGTCATTTTCTTGCATTATAAATTGCTGGCTTCACAATATGAAATTTTCAGGATCGGCGCGTATTTCCGCGATTTCGGTCACTGACGTATAAAAATATATTTAACTCGTCTCATCGAAGAGATAGGATAATTACAGGAGGAAGTACGTGGCAAATCATAAATCCGCTGAAAAAAGAAACCGACAAGCTCAAGCCAGCCGTTTGCGCAACAAGATGAATAAAACCAAAATGAAGACCATCATTCGCAAACTTGATGCAGCTGTGGATGCCGGAACAGCAGATGCAGCAAAAGATGTTCTGAAGGAAGCCACCTCAGTAATCGCCAGAACAGCGAGCAAGGGCACCATTCATAAGCGGAATGCATCACGAAAAATTTCTCGCCTTACCAAGCGGGTAAATAAAATGACTCCTGCTGCATAAGTTATTTTTGTCGCCGTTGCCTGACAACGGTTGACACAGAGTGTAAAGAGCCATGGAATCGTACGATTTCATGGCTCTTTTTTTTGTTCTTTTTACGCCTAAGAGGCTGGACAAGACTGCCAGGCAACTGGTATGTTGCATTCCATCTTATACGTCAACAATTCTTTCAACTTTCCTTTGATCGAGCCGACAAGCATGTTTTTACCGGACAGACAGCAATTTACTCGTGATATGGCCAATGCCCGGTTAATCCCGGTGTGTACGGAAATAGTTGCCGATCTCGATAACCCGCTGACTCTTTTTGCCAAGATTGCCGAGGGGCACAGCCATGTTTTTCTCTTTGAAAGTATGGAGGGTGGCGAAAAATGGGGTCGATTTTCTTTTATCGGCTACGATCCACTGGTAACGT
Organism: uncultured delta proteobacterium; assembly: GCA_963804605.1. Taxonomy (GTDB): domain Bacteria; phylum Desulfobacterota; class Desulfobulbia; order Desulfobulbales; family Desulfocapsaceae; genus Desulforhopalus_A. Next base: position 232,371 of record CAWDRB010000012.1, on the reverse strand, counting down.
TTACTTCTAAAGCTGATTCTATCCAGCTGGATGCATTGCAAAGCGGTATCAGAACAAGCCGTAGCTTCTCTTCCGACCCACTGCAGGCGCTGAAATCGATGATCGAAGAGCTTGCTGCCGCGGAATATGCGCACCTTCCCAGGTTCTGTGGCGGTGCTGTCGGATTTCTCGGTTACGACATGGTCCGATTTATGGAGGATCTCCCCGACAATCGTCCGGCTACGGAGTTTCCTGATTCCTCCTTTATGGTGCCGAAAATCGTCCTGGTTCATGACAGCTTTAAACAGACAGTGACCATTGTCTGCTGGATGCAGATCGAAGATAATTGTGATGGAAATGCGTTGTACGATGAGGCGGTTCAGCTGATTAATGGAGTTATCAGCAAAGTCAAACGGCCGGTCTCTGCCGAATTTTTTGCGGCGAGCCGCAACGACGGCTCAGTCTCGCACGATTTTTCTTCCAATATGGCTCAAGACCAGTTTGAGGCCATGGTGGAAAAAGCCAAAGAATACATTATCGCCGGAGATATTATTCAAGTTGTTCTTTCCCAGAGGTTTCACACCAGAACTGAACTGACCCCCATGGTTCTCTATCGGGCGCTGAGGCATATAAATCCAAGCCCTTATCTCTTTTTTCTGCAATTGGGCGAGGTTATCCAGATCGGCTCTTCCCCGGAGATTCTGGTGCGAAAAGAAGGCTCAAATATTGAACTGCGTCCAATCGCCGGCACCAGAAAACGTGGCTCGACTCCCGAGAAAGACCTGGCTCTGGAGCAAGAACTTCTGGCTGACCCCAAAGAGACCGCGGAACATCTGATGCTCGTTGATCTTGGCCGCAACGATGTCGGCCGAGTAGCCAAAGGTGGTCATGTCAAGGTCCAGGATCTGCTGGTTATCGAGCGATACAGCCACGTTATGCATATTGTCTCCGGCGTTCATGGCGAGCTTGCCGAGGACAAGGATCAGTTCGATGTCATGGCTGCCTGTTTCCCGGCAGGGACAGTCAGCGGCGCTCCGAAGATCAGGGCGATGCAGATTATCGATGAATTGGAAAAGGACAAGCGAGGACCATATGCCGGGGCTGTCGGCTATTTTGGTTTCTCCGGTAATATGGATTTCTGCATTACCATCAGAACCTTTGTCATGAAAGGCAAAGATTTGTATATTCAAGCTGGAGCAGGGATTGTGGCTGACTCTGTGCCGGAAAAAGAGTTTGAGGAAACAGTCAATAAATCATTGGGTTTACGCCGCGCTGTTGAACTTGCCGAGAAGGGATTTTAGAAAAATGCTTGTTATAATAGATAATTATGATTCTTTCACCTATAACATCGTCCAGACAGTGGCCGCCAATGGACTGCAAGAAGGACGACCCGAGGATATCCGGGTTTTTCGCAATGATAAAATCACCGTTCAGGAAATTGAAGCCCTGCAGCCGGATCGATTGTTGATCTCCCCCGGCCCCTGCACTCCACGTGAGGCTGGGATTTCCATTGAGGCGATTAAATATTTTGCCGGTAAACTACCGATTCTCGGTGTCTGCCTTGGCCATCAGGCGATAGGTGAAGCCTTCGGCGGTACGGTGATTCGGGCGTCGCGGATTATGCACGGCAAAACCAGCCCGATGGAGCATGACGGTCGAGGTGTTTTTACCGGACTGCCACATCCATTCGACGGCATGCGATATCATTCACTGGTGGTCCAGGAAAGTGACTTTCCCGATTGTCTGGAGGTCAGCTGCCGGTCCGATCAAAATGAATTGATGGGGCTGCGTCATAGAAGTCTGCCTATCGAAGGCGTTCAGTTTCATCCGGAGTCGATCATGACTCCAGCCGGGATAACCCTTCTTAAAAATTTTTTAGCAACCGATTATCTGCAGCTTTTGCGACCATAAGGCGATTGCTTAAAAATACAACTCTTAGAAAAAGTCATGAATATCAAAGAAGCAATCGGCAAAATTGTTACCAGCCAGAACCTGACGGAGCCGGAAATGGTTGCGGTAATGCATGATATTATGGACGGTAATGCAACCGATGCCCAGATAGGCTCCTTTATCACCGCGCTCCGGATGAAGGGCGAAACGATCGACGAGATTGTCGGCGCTGTCCGGGTGATGCGGGCTAAAGCAACCTTTGTCGATTCCGGTGTCGATACGGCCGGCGGCGCGGTGCTGATGGATATTGTCGGCACCGGCGGCGATGGCTCCGGCACTTTTAATGTATCGACAACGACCGCTTTTGTTGTGGCTGCTGCCGGGATTCCGGTGGCCAAACACGGCAATAGGGCGGTTTCCTCCAAGTGTGGCAGTGCTGACGTTCTTGAGGCACTCGGTGTCGATTTAAGCCTGTCTGCCGAGGCCGTCTCGTTATGTGTGCGATCGGTTGGAATTGGTTTTCTTTTTGCACCCATGCTTCATGGCGCGATGAAATATGCCATCGGGCCGCGCCGGGAAATCGGTATTCGATCTATTTTCAATATCCTTGGCCCAATGACCAATCCGGCGGGGGCAAATGTGCAACTGACCGGAGTTTTTGCCAAAGAATTGACCACGATCCTCGCCGAGGTACTGGTGCGATTAGGCATGAAAAGAACGCTTGTCGTTTGGGGTGAGGGGAATATGGACGAGTTGACTGTTACCGGCACCTCGTATATAGCAGATGGTTTCGAGGGCAAGGTGACAAGCTACACCATTGAGCCTGAGGATGTCGGTTTGACGCGGGCATCGATTGTCGATATTAAAGGTGGTGCGACCGCTCTAGAAGCTGCGCAGCTGGTCCGATCAGTATTGCAGGGTGAACCGGGTGGCAAACTCGATATGGTGCTGTTGAATGCCGGAGCATCACTTCTGGCAGCAGGCAAGGCCGAGAGTATAAAAGCGGGCATTACCCAGGCAAGAGAGATTATTAAATCGGGAGCAGCATTGAAAAAGCTTGATCAGTTGGTCAATTTTTCCAGTCTGGCCGGCAAGGCCCTAAAAGCAAATTGATATATGGCCATGATTCTTGATACTATTGTCGCCCAAAAGAAAATAGAGGTTGCCGCATTACGTCAAAGGGGGATATGCCTGCCACCGGATTTCCAGGAAAAAATTATCGATCCGCCGCGTGGATTCACCCGCGCTCTGACCCAATACCCGGAAGTTGCTATAATTGCCGAGGTGAAAAAAGCATCGCCCTCAAAAGGCATAATTTGCGCCGATTTTCGACCGGTGGACATAGCCGCCAACTATCAAAAAAATGGTGCCCAGGCGATTTCCGTTCTGACCGATGTGAATTTTTTCCAGGGCGCGCTGCTCTATATGATGCAGGTGAGAGAGGCAGTATCGCTGCCGGTGCTGCGAAAAGATTTTATCATTGATGAATTGCAGATTAAAGAAGCCCACCAGCATGGCGCTGACGCTGTCTTGTTGATCGCAGCTATCCTTGATCTATCGCAGCTGCGCGATTATCAGGCCTTTGCTGCAGGACACGGGATGGATGTACTGGTTGAGGTGCATGACGAATGGGAAACCGAACGTGCCTTGGAAGCAGGCAGTACTCTCATTGGCATTAATAATAGGAATCTCAAGGACTTCTCAATGGATATTGCAACCACCTTCAGATTAAAGAAACATATCCCGACAGACATTCCGGTAGTGAGTGAATCAGGCCTTAAAACAGCGGATGATTTCAGGCGGTTAAGAGATGAAGGAATAGCTGCAGCTCTTGTTGGTGAGGCATTGATGCGGGCCGGAGCTGACAGTGCTCTGCTGCAGTCTCTTCGCGAATAAGGTTTTCGTTTGGCAAATAGAATGATGCAGAGAACGCGGGTAAAAATGTGCGGCACGACACGCATGGCAGATGCCCTGGCTGCAGTGTACTATGGTGTTGATGCCTTGGGTTTTATTTTTTATACGAAAAGCCCGCGTTGCATCAACTCTGACGCAGCGGCCCGCATAATAGAGCAACTTCCCCCTTTTGTCGACCGAGTTGCGGTCTTTGTCAACGGTTCGACTGCCGAGGTGCTCAGTACAGCAGGTCTTGGGTTTTCTTACGTGCAGTTCCATGGCACCGAATCGGCGCAATACTGCAGAGAAATACGACAAAAGTTGCCTGCTCTTGGCATCATCAAGGCCTTTCGGGTCGGGGAAGAGAGTCGCGCCGATGATTTCACTCCATATAATGACTGTGTTGATGCATTTCTTCTGGATACTTATGTCATGGGGGCACGCGGCGGTACAGGCAAGGTGTTTGACTGGTCGATAATTGAGCGACTACAGCTGCAGCGACCAGTCATCCTGGCCGGTGGGCTGTCGCCTGAAAATGTGCTCGATGCCATCGCCGAGGTGCATCCCTTTGCACTAGACATCAACTCCGGCGTGGAGTCGCAACCGGGAGTAAAAGATCACGCCCGCCTGCAAGAGTTGCTGCGGCTGGTTTATCAAGCAGCGACCGTCTAAAAAGTTACGTGACTAACCGCAGTTCATCTGGCGACAACAAATGCGCCGACCCAGCCACGTTCAACCAGTGCTTTTTCCGCTAGCTTGGCATGTTGGATGGTTTTGCCGACATATACCTGCACCATGTGAACCTTTGCTTCTCCTTCAGGATCTTTTAGAATGATGGCCGGATGCCCGGAATCGGTGAACCGTTTCTGTAGTTTTACCGCATTGCCTTCTTCGGTGAAGGCGCCAATCTGGACATAAAATTCACCGGCTGATAGATCCTGGTGAACCAGGATTGGCAGTTCTCCAGGTCCAGTGACAGCTTCTTCTCCGAGTGCAACCGCCTGTACTCTGGCAATCCCTTTTTGGCTAATGCCCAGCGACTTAGCGGCTTTGAAACTTAGATCAACTATTCTTCCCTGCACAAAGGGTCCGCGATCATTGATTCGGACCACCGTGCTTTTGCCGTTATCAAGGTTTTTGATCAAGAGCATGGTATTCATCGGCAGGGTCTTATGAGCTGCCGTCATCGCATTCATGTCATAGGTCTCCCCGTTCGAGGTCTTTCTGCCATGAAACTTGCCGCCATACCATGAGGCGATGCCGTTTTCGCTATAGCCCTCGGCGGAAGAAATTGGATAATACCGTATATTGTTGATCACATAAGATTTTTGGGTAGCGGGTGATTTACTGTCGGGCACCTTGGATTTGGGAACGGAACTAACGGAACAGCTGCTCATTAGAAGAAGGCAGCACAGCAATCGAAGAAGAATATTATCTGTCATAGCGTAATCAGTTGGACGAACTTTCAGGTGTACCAGGGATTATTTGAGCAGCACGTTCTGTTGCCAGAAATTGTGCTATACGCTCTTGGTAAAATAACCCCGCAGGTCCGGTAGTATGTGGAACGTAGGAGCGAAACCCCATGTTGGGGGCTTTTGATGAAATGGAATCAAATCGAACGTTTTCGTCTTCATCTATCCACGAAAGCTTATAGTCGAGAATTGGACGCATGGTGGCAATATTTCCTTCGTTGTCCCTGCCGAGCAGCACGGTTTCCCAGCGCCGCATGGTAAATCCCTTATGCCAGAGACCAACTTCTGGCTCATCGGTTATTTTGTCGGTCATCTCCACAGGAAGTTCAGTTTTATTAAAATCGTTATTGTTGTCAATAATTTTTTCAACCTCGAAATTACCCTGAACGGACAGATTGGCCCATATGTCAGCATCATCAGTATCCGATCTAAGAAAATGGTTGCCAAAATCATTAAATGTCCACTGGGCATGGCATACCTGGCAATTGATATTACCTCCTTGCTCCTTGTGGGCGGGATGCTGCATGACAGGGATGGTGTGGTCCTTTCCGTTACGGCCATGGAGAATAAAAAAGTCTTGTTGAATAACAACCAGGGCAGGTAAAGAGCGTTGCAACTCCTCTAGTTGGTGACATCTTTTACAGGAAGGTTTTTCTCCTCCCGCTTCCATCAGTTCCCGGCCGGTGTGGCAGTCAATGCACAGCATGCCCCGCAATTGATGAATATCCGCTTTCAGCTGGTGATACTCAACACCATAGGGTCGAGAATGTTTTTCTGTTGTGGTATAAGGCGTGCGGTATTCAACATTGAAATCGTGTTCAAACCGGCCATAATAATCAAAGCCGACGTAATTGCCGTAATGACATGACAGACACTGCTCATCACCCGGCCTCTGCCAGCTGTGCGATGCCGGTTTGCCGTCAACAAAGGCCATATGGCAGGCCGCGCAGCCGGTGCCATGAACAACGGCAGGGTAGTTGTCGCCGGGGCTGTAGAGATGACAGCGAAAGCATCGGCGGCGCAGCAGATCGTCGGCTAGTTCCAAGACGTTTTTCGGATCGTTTTTTTTGGGCGTTTGCCGAAAACTGCTCAGTTTGTTTTTTGCCCCAAATATTTCTCGGAACATATTGGTACTGTTGGCAAGAGTAAAATGGTCTGTACTGACGATTTTCTTGACAACTTGTGCATGGCAGCCGCCGCATGAATCAGTAAAATGGTTCGGGTGAGCGGGGAAGGGGACGTAGCCAAGATGGGCACTGGTTTTATCAGATGCCTGATTGTTGCCTTTATGGCAGCTGGTGCAGGAAAGTTGATGGTTGGATATCCGTGTGCACTTCGTGACAGTCAGTGCATTGCTTTATGGCAACTTTTTTCTGTTGCGTCTTTATCTGTACAGCCTGAGAGAATAACAAGAAGAAATATAAGGCAAAATGCTCTGGGCATGTTCTCTCTGTAAGATAGAAAAATCGTAACAATGACGCTGATGAAGAATTTTCAATGTCCATCAAAGGTATGGATTTCTTATATTGCATAATAGTTGAATTTTCAATGATTACCTGATATATAGGCGTACTGATATAAGACAGGGATATTGCTAAATAGGTCCTTGTTTGTGGTTAAATAAAGGCCAGCATAGCTCAGTTGGTAGAGCGGCGCTCTCGTAAAGCGCAGGCCAGCGGTTCGATTCCGCTTGCTGGCTCCAGTAATAACGGCCACTTAGAGAAAAGTCTCTAAGTGGCCGTTTTGCGTGGGGGTATGCCGGGGGTATGAGGTATCTTGGCTTTGCGGAGTTGCATCAAGCTAATGATTTTTTGTTTTACTTCAAATAGTTCGAGCAGATTGTTTGTTTGAATAGCTTTTTTTCTGGTTCTATATACCCCAAAGGGGATAAGAATTGATGCTATTAAAGCGCGTCTAAAGCGAATAGGTAGACGACAACAACTCAAAAGCAGACAGATACATAGCTCATTCTCATTTGTTTGCTCGGCTATACTTCGAGGAGGGGAGTGTTGTAATTGTAGCCTTTCCGCAGATTATTCAAATAGCCACATCTCCCATACCTCACACAGCGGATAGCCTCTGTTTTGCAGTTATTTCTTAACTAGTATTATGAAAAAAAGCGGGACAGGAGCGGGACAGACAGGGTAGAAAAATAAAGCACTTATCGGTTCACTCGATAAGTGCTTGAATATAGATGGCTGATGGACAAGAACTCGAACCTTGATAAGCGGAGTCAAAGTCCGCTTGTGCATGTCGCCAATTATAGAAATCGATACTTGACCTGTTCACAGTAAACATCTCGAGTTGGGGTTCTGTTGCACTTATGAGAGGTGTTCTTTGGTAAGCTACAGTCTGTAGTTACTCCATTTCTGAACAATTTCATGGGAGTAGGCAAATCTAACTTATCAAGAAAATCCAAAGTTTCAGATTTGTTTAAATGGTTAACCTTGCCAATGGCATTATCGGGGTAACGTTCGATTTATTGGTATTGCAATTATTAGTGAACGGCCCGAGGGGTGGCCACGAAAGACGGGAACATCGACGCTCTGCAACTGGCCCATACCTACGAGCTGCTTAGGGCAGACGAAACCTTCCATCGCTGTATTTGCAAGGATGGGACCAACTCCGGTATTGATCATGAGTTGATCGGGGTGCGACGGGGAGCAGTGTCCATTATCGTGTTGGCCTCGCTTGTAATTTATCCTTACAATTCTTCCTTACGATCAAATCATAAGACTTTGCATTTTATCACTTGACCTTGGAATTTAGATGTATATTTATATATCATATAATTAGATATCAAAACATATGGAGTGATAAACTATGAAATTTAATAAACTACCTGACAACCAACGCCACGCACTGAACGTTTATGTCAAGCTCATGCGCGCTACCAATACGGCAACAAGTAAAATTCACGAGCATTTGAAAGAAGATAATCTGACTGTAAGCCAATTTGGGGTAATTGAGGCTCTCTATCACCTAGGCCCACTCTCCCAGAGCGAGCTGGGTGAAAAAATCTTAAAGAGTAATGCAAATCTTACGACAGTGGTTGATAGTCTTGAAAAAAAGAAGTTGGTGGAGAGAAAACGCTCAGATCAAGATAGACGTACGGTGATGGTTTATCTAACAGAACTTGGTAGAGAGTTAATTGCAAAAGTGTTTCCTCGCCACGCGAAAGTTGTGACGAGAGAGTTAGGATTTCTTACTGACAAAGAGAAAGATGCTTTGGAAAAGCTATTAAGGAAGTTCAAATAAGGGAACATTTTTTTATCCATTTATTTCGATATCGAAATAATTACCGCACAGGAGAGCATAATGAATGTCACGTATCATGAAAACGAATCAAGGGGACTGGCCGATCACGGTTGGCTTTTAAGCAGACACACTTTTAGTTTTGCCAATTATTACGACCCCAAAAGGATAAATTTCGGATTGTTGAGAGTACTGAATGACGACATCGTCGAGCCAACAATGGGATTTGCTACTCACCCGCACGACAACATGGAGATAATTTCTATACCTCTATCCGGCTCGCTACGGCATCAGGACAATATGGGTAACAAACATATTATATCCACCGGTGAGGTCCAGATAATGTCGGCTGGCAAGGGCCTAACGCATTCGGAGTACAACAACTCCTCTTCTGAGGATGTGAACTTTCTTCAAATTTGGGTGCTGCCAAAAGAGAGAAACATCACTCCGAGGTATGACCAGAAAATCTTTGATGCCGGTGATAGAAAGAACAGGTTTCAGTTTGTTGTTTCGCCGCAAGTCTCCGAAGAAACTGTCTGGATCAATCAAGATGCCTGGTTTTCACTAGCCGATATCGATGCAGGACAACAGATAGTCTACGAGAAAAAGAATGAAAAAAATGGTGTTTACTTCTTTGTTATAGAAGGTGATGCCACTGCAGACGGTAATGTTGTTCATCGGCGTGATGGGCTTGGACTGGAAGAGGGTGAAATATATTCTGTTATAGCGGAAACCAATACTCAACTCCTGGCAATTGAAGTTCCCTTGACAGATTAATGCCCAAGTAACTATGAACTAATTTTTATATAAGAGGAGAACCAATGATGAAACCACTACACGTTCTGGGAATTTGCGGCAGCCTGCGGCAACAATCAACCAATTTCGGTTTGCTTAGGTACGCAAAAAACAATGTCCCGTCCGGGCTCGAAATAGAGTTGGCAGATTTACAAGATGTTCCTTTTTACAATGCAGATCTAAAGGAGATTCCTCCTCCTGTGCAGAAACTCAATGAGAGTATTGGGAGAGCGGATGCATTACTCCTTGCTTGTCCTGAATATAACTACTCACTGGCACCTGCACTCAAAAATGCACTCGATTGGGCCTCTCGTGCACCAGAAAATCATCTGCTCGCAGGCAAACCGGTAGCCATACTCGGATCGGGAGGTGGTATGGGTTCAGCAAGGTCTCAATATCATCTCAGACAAGTCTGCGTATTTCTAGACCTCCACCCGTTAAATAAACCAGAAGTTTTTAGCAATGCTTTCAGCGGTAGCTTTGATGAAGATGGGAATCTAGTGGACACAAAGATTCAAGAACTTATAGCTGAGCAATTGCGGGCGTTACAGGTCTGGGCCCACAGTATTCTTTCATAATTAGATACCTATCAATAAAAAGAGGATAAATATCATGGCAAATATACTTTCAAATACAGACGGTGGATTGCTGACAAAAGAAAATTGTGCTGTTGTTTTTATAGACCATCAGCCACAAATGACCTTTGGAGTATCAAACATTGACCGACAATTGTTGGTGAACAATGTTGTAATGTTGGCAAAAGGAGCAAAAGAATACGGCGTGCCTGTAATCCTCACAGCTGTAGAAACTGAGTCGTTCAGTGGATACATATGGCCTGAACTAATGGATGTTTTTCCAGGACAGCAACCTATTGAACGAAGCAGCATGAACTCCTGGGATGATGAAAAATTCAGAGAAGCCATTCGTGCTACAGGTAAGAAGAATATTGTGATAGCTGGTCTATGGACAGAGGTCTGTGTTGCTTGGCCGACTCTTAATCTCTTAAATGAGGGTTACAATGTTTATGTTGTTGAGGATGCTTGCGGTGCCACTTCAGTCGCAGCCCACGATGCCGCCTTGCGGAGGACAGTACAGGCAGGTGCCGTGCCCATGACGAGTGTTGCCACCGTACTTGAATTTCAACGGGATTGGGCCAACAAAGAACACTATGATGCCGTTCTCAATATTTTTCGGCAACACGGCGGAGCTTATGGTGATGGTATTGACTACGCCTATACGATGGTTCATAAAGCACCTCAAAATGCGGCAAATCCGCATGTCGTGAAATGACTAAGCTCGTTGCGGTTTTAACTTGTGAGGTTTCAATAAATAGAGAGGACTTTGATATGACAACCCCAAATATACTACAATCTGTTTCAGTCGCAGATTTAAGATCAATGGATATAGAGGATTCCAACACTCACTTGGTCGATGTGCTGCCTCCTGACCATTTTGAAAATGTACATATTCCTGGTGCAAAAAACGCGTGTGTTTTCTTTGTATCTTTTTTGGATGATTTGGCCATGATTATCTCAGATAAAAAGCAGCGAGTTGTGTTGTATGGCTCTAGCGAACGGAGTCATGATGCAAAAATCGCTATAGAGAAAATGACCAGAGCAGGATATCTGGAAGTCTACGAGCTTAAAGGAGGAATTGAAGCCTGGCGTGCGGCAGGGAATGTTTGTGAAGGAAATGCCATTGATCAGACAGATGATCCACAAACTACATTATCACTTTCTGATGGCAATTTTATCATTGATAATGATCTGAGCACTATTAAATGGGAAGGGCGTAACCCCAGTACCAGTCACTTTGGAACTGTAGAGATCTCTGAAGGTAATTTAAGCATTAGCAACGGGAAGATGAGCGGAAAGATTGAAGTCGATATGAACTCAATTCACAATATTAATTTGGAAGGTGATGAGTTACAGCCAGTACTAGAGGCACACCTGAAATCGGATGATTTTTTCTTTACCAGTATGTTTCCAACGGCTGTTCTTACTTTAACAGAAGTAACTCCCATAGAGCCTCTATGGCAGACAGCACCCAATTTTCATGTAAAGGGAGAATTGACGTTGCGGGGAATTACTGCTTCTCTCAATTTTGATATGACTGCGAATCAAACTGAGAGTAACTCTTTAACTTTGGAAGCCCATTTTGATATAGATAGAACTCATTGGAATATAATTTACGGATCGACACGCTTTTTCGAACACCTGGGTATGCACAAAGTTTTTGACTTGATAAGCATGCAAATCTGCATTAATGCCACTCGATGAACCGTGTTCGCGACGTATATGCAATCAATAAAAACCATTCATCAAGGTATAGCTGTAGTGGTTCAGACTTGACCTGAAGTTTACCTGTTTTTCGGAGGTGACTGTCAGGTCAAGTATGAACTACACGTAAAATAAGATCGATACCTTCTCTTTGGTGTAGCTTTCGCTTGCTGTTGCTCCATTTCTCGGCAATTCCACAGATGTAGGTGCTCCTACCCTCTCAGGAATAATCCTCAACCCATCCAAGTTCCAATATTGAAAGGTTGCCCCTCCAAATCTCAAATTTTATAATGCTGCCAGGTTGATTGTCTGTCTGGATGAAGATAAACAGGAACAGCCATATTTGAAAAGCTTGAGAGGAAAAAACATCATTGTAATCCTAACGGCGAAGTTCAGGGAGTGCCCTGCAATCAACTTCACTTGCTGCAGGCCATCCCCTGGTGTGAAACGTTAGGCATTTTTGCTGGCTACGACGCTACGAAGAGCTCCACAGTGTCTGGAATCACCCCATCTTGCTTCATTGCCTCGGCCGCATCAGCCCCCTGAAGGGCTTCGAGACTAGGCACTTTCTCTATGATAAGAGCCACTCAGCGCCCCCCGCCGGGACTGACAAACGTCTTCACGGTCATCCCGTGCGCACCAAAAAAATCTACTCGCTTTGGCGAACTCAGCCAGTGAGCGACATCATCCACTTCATGTACTGCGATTACCGTAGTCATTTTGATAACTTCTTTATAGTGATAATGAATCATTTATGTCTGTAGAGGCCATAGAAATTGCATCTACCAGAAATAATACTCTTAACACCACAAGGTGGTAGGTCAAGGGCCGGATTATTAATGAATGGCCGGATATAAACAGGAAGATCAAGAGCAGGACGAAGGAGAAGATCGATACCTTATCTTTGGAAATCTCTATTTTACAAGAACTACATTTTTGACCAATTTTCTGTGTTTAGCCGGTCCTACCCTGTAAGGATTAAGTTCAAGTAGAGAGACTGGTAGGATATTCAGAACTTCACTGTGGCAATGTTAACGTTGTGGTCATAGGACTAGGACACAAAAGATTCCGGCTATAAAAAGTGAAATCCTCAGGACATCCAAAGCATCTTGCCAATTATCGTCTGCTCTCAACAGTAGTTTTTACTATCATTTATCTACTTTTTCTTACCTGTTGCGAATACCATTAGAGGCCATATAGTAGTATCAGGTTAACGAGAAATGAAATCATGGATGGCAACTGTTTAGAACCCAATTGAGTGTTGACCCTGGTTAAATCAAGCATTCAACAGAACTTAGAGGTGATGTTATGAGTATGAAAGGTGAAATAATTTCGAAAGAATATCAAAATATGGTCTTCGTACACTATAAAAATGGCAAAGAATATGCGTGTTATACAGGTGATGTGAAGAATTTTAAAAGAGGTGAAGAACTCACAGAGAATGAAAGAGAAAAATGTACGGATTTAAGTCAAGTTCTTGGTGATAGCTGGTAGATTTGAGTGGGGTGCACCCGATCTGCCAACCATGATCGGGAGTATCCTACTCTGCAATAGAAAATCCCTGTTAATGTAATTCAACAGGGATTTTTTTTGTTTAGAGACCTTCAGAAATACTCTCTAGCCACTGTTAAAGAAGATAGTTTCAAAATTATCTCTTATGGTGACAATTCTGAGTTATAGGAGGTACCATTACTTTGAAATAACCAGCCTCAAAGGATTTTATATATATGAGATTTATGCTTTCTGCATGAATAAATCATCCACATTGAAGCAATAATTTTATTTGAGTAATTCACCATGGACTCACTTACCCAGGCAACACTCGGTGCAGCTGTTGGTCACCTCTGCTGGCATAAAAAAATCGGTAACAACAAGGCATTGCTCCTTGGGGCACTTGGCGGCACAATCCCCGATCTGGATATTATTCTCTACCCCTTTCTTGACGACATCCAGAGGCTCCAGTGGCACCGGGGAGAGTCGCACTCTATCTGGTTTGTGCTTTTCGGTTCCTTGGTGACAGGCTGGCTGCTCAGCAGATATTACATAAAGGGGAAATTATCTCTTCCTTCTGCCGTTTTGGGAGCATTGCTGATTTACGGAACGCATATCCTCATTGACTACTTTACAGTCTATGGCACGCAACTTCTCGCGCCACTTTCCCGTACCGCCTATGCTCTTGGCAATTTCTTTATCATAGATCCGCTGTTTACTCTCCCCCTCCTATTGGGATGCATTATAGCAGCAGTCTCAAAGCCACCTCTTGGTGCCAAAGCCAACGTGGCAGGTTTAACCCTCGCCACCTGCTATATGTTCTGGTCGTTTTCGGCCCAGACCATTGCTGATAATACCTTTCGTCTGGCACTCGCAAAAGAAAATGCTAACATCGCCAGACAGAGAACAACTGCAGGACCTTTTACCACCTTCCTATGGCGTCACGTTGCGGAAACAGACGACGGTTTTCTTCTTGCCTACTGGTCAGTATTTGATAGCCCAAGTAAGACCATTGAATTTTATCATATTCCTCGCCAACCTGAGTTGATTGAGAAAATATCTGAAACCAGGACCTTTAAGGTTGTGGAGTGGTTTTCTCAGGGCTGGTGGTACGCTGTTGAAGATGGAGAAAATTTGGTCAGGGTAGTTGACCTCAGATTTGGTGCATTTCCATCGGCCCATGGTCAATCGCACCGGGAGTGGGACTGGCCCTTTGCCTGGAGGTTTGATCTGCAGACTCCACAGGAGAAGTCTCTTCTCTCAGTATTGCCGGACATTGATGCACCACTGGACACTCTAAGATTATTGGTGGACAGAATTCAGGGAGGGGAAAGTTGGTACCCGACCTCTGCCGGTATCTCAATAGGCGCTACCGCCACCCTGGAAGGTACCAATAGTGCTTATCCATGAACTTTTACAGAAACATCAGGTGATAATGATAAATGGCATTACCTACTGGCGTTCCTTAAACCTTATCTTTGGTAAGCTCTCGTTTGCAGTTACTCCATTTCTGAACAATTCCATTGGAATAGGCAGGTCTAACTTGTCAGGAATTATGCTCAACCGACCGTATCGAGCATTTGATTTACATTTCCAAAAAACATCTCTTCCTCTGGATAAAGGGGAGGCGCCAAGGGTATCGAGAATATCGCCCAGTACATCATCCGCAATACCTTTTTCGCTGAACAAGCTGAGTTATATTGAGGAGACTGGGACAGTGATTTATCGTTCGAAGATGAGTCATGGCGGCCGCAAGCGGAATTTTGAGGTGTTGATACTGTCGCCAGATTACGATGATAGATGCAATGTTTTTGCAGCAAAAGGTCTTGATGAGCTTGGTCCAATGCCAGCTGTTGGATTCAGCGTAGAAATAATTGCTAAAGGTTGCCTTGAAAATGGTTAGTTGAGAAGTATTATATTCGATGCCTATTCGTTGGAAGGAGGTTTTTTGGGAGCCACCAAGCTAAACCACCCACCCATCCTCAGGGAGGAATCATACATGCAAACTCACAAAGTATCACCCGAACTCCAGGCCATCTCCGACCGCGCCTACCTGTATGCCTACGGCATCGACGAGGCTTATAAACATCTCTACAAGACGATGGTGGAACCGGATTATCCGGCCAACCGCTTTAAAATCATCCGTCACCTTGCCGACGACAAATACACGGTGCACCCGACCATCAACAACGACAACCTGCACCTCATTGGCTGGCTGGATGTTGCCGCCGAACCAGTGATCGTCTCCGTGCCCGACCACGATGACGACCGCTACTGGTTGCTCCACACCATGGACATGGGGCACTATACCACCAGCCTCTTTGGCAAGCGGACACGCGGCCCCAAGGGCGGCCGCTTCATGTTTGCCAGCCAAACCTGGAAAGGCGAGAAAATCAGTACACCCAAAAACTATTCAGCTTTACGAAATGGTTCTACTGACTCATAATTTAATTTCTTGGCTTGTAATCCTCGGCCATTCCAATCAATTCAAGATGAGGTCATGAACATGACCACCCCGAAGAAATCCCTCGATAACGCCACCCTCGTAGGCGACGAACTCATCAGCACACCCATCGGCGACATTGAACTGCGCCACAGCTACTTCGACGACGACGCCTCCCGCAGGCTGTTCGACGAGATGGACTTCCAGCGCGCCTGCCAGGCCTACGTCTGGAGCACGCCGCTGGTCAGCATCACGGGGTGGCGGGACGTGCAGACGACCGGCTACGGGGTGACCGGCGAGACGGATTTCGTCGTCTTCGACTCGCTGAAGGAGAAGCGCGGGATCGTCACGGCGAACCTGAGTACCCCCTACATCCTCAACTTCATCAGCCTGGCCGGCGGCCCGCTGGAGATCGCCTATCCGGCTGGGCAGACGGCCGGCGGCGTGCTCGACTTCTGGCAACGACCGGTCTGCGACATGGGCCTGACCGGACCGGACCGGGGGAAGGGCGGGACCTACATCATTGTCGGCCCCGAACACGACCCTGCCGCGCACCGTCGCGAAGGTATCCACGTCTTCCAGAGCGAGACCAACAACCTCCTCGTCGGCCTGCGGATCATCGATCGCACGCCGGGCTTCTTCGAGACCGTGACACAGCAGTTCACGATGGCCCGCGTGGGCGAGCCCGCGCGGGCGTGCCGCTTCATCGTGGGGAAGGACATCGAGTGGGACGCGACCGCCCCGCGCGGTCTCGACTACTGGCACAAGCTGGCCAGCATCCTCCAGGAGGAGCCGGTGCGCAGGATCGACAAGGCCTGGATGGCGATGCTGCTGCCCTTGGGCATCGCGCCGGGGAAGCTCTTCCAGCCCGACGCGCGGCAGAAGGCCATCCTGCTGAAGGGGGCGGCGATGGGCGAACTGATGACGCGCAACCTGCAGGTCAACCCGCGGTTCGCCGAGCCGTACTGGAAGAACACTTCCTGGTACAAGTGTTTCGATTTCACCATCCCGCAGGAGACCGAGACCCGTGTCGAGCTCGACGAGCGCGCCACATGGTTCTACGAGGCCGTCACCAGCACCGAGGGTATGGTCAATCCGGTGGTCGGTGCCGGGCAGGTCTACATGACCACCAAGCGCGACTCGAAGGGCAACACGTTCCGCGCCGACAAGACCTACAAGGTCCACGTCCCGAAGGACGTCCCCGTCGCCCAATTCTGGTCATTGACGCTCTACAGCGAGAATACCCGCCGGCCGTATGACAACGGCGGTACCGACATCAGCAGCACGAGCCTCGACAGCAAAACGCCTGAGCTGATTTACAATGCCGATGGCAGCGTCGACCTCTTCATCGGGGCGAAGGCACCCGCGGGGTTCGAGAGCAACTTCATGAAGACGGTGGGCGAGGACGGCTGGTTCGTCTATTTCCGCCTCTATGCCCCGCTGCAGGCCTTTTTCGACAAGACGTTCAGCCTGGCCGATTTTGCAATGATCGACTGAAGCGCCGCGCGCCGGGAGGGCGGAGATCGAGAGCTCAGCCGGTCACGGAACGTACCTTCACACCCCCAACAACATCGGAGCGACAATGAACACCACGGAAACAGAATCCATTCAGCACCAGGCGAAGATCGCCAACCTTCCTATCGTGGAAAACCGGGCCACGGCGGAAACCGCGGAGACCCTCCGCGATGAGTTGCTCTACCACCGCGCCACGCAAACCTACCTCTGGGCGATGCCGCTCATCAATACGCTCGGCATGCAGCGCGGATCCGAGAAAGCATTCGGTGAAGGATACAACGTTCTGCCAGTGTGGAAGAAACGCCTCGACGCCAAGACGCTCGTGACCACACCGAACTCGGACGTGATCTATGCGATGAGCTACGTCGATCTCGGCAAGGACGGCCCACTCGTGTTCGACGCCCCGCCCATGTTGCAGGGCATCCTGTTGGATTTCTGGCAACGGCCGATCCCCGTCGATGGCGGCAAGTACGCGGGCGACTTCGGCTTCTTCGGCCCGGATCAGGGAAAGGGCGGCAAGTTCCTGCTCCTGCCGCCGGGCTACAACGGCGAAGTCCCGGAGGGCTACTTCGTCTGCCGCTCGGGCACGAACAACGTGTTCGTGTTTCTCCGGGCCTTCTATGCCGATGCGAGCAACCTGCAACCTCCGGTCGATCTGGTCGAGAAAACGAAAATCTACCCGTTGAAGGGCGAGGCCAAACCAATGAAGTTCCCTGATGCTTCGGGCGTGCCGGTGAACATGCTGCCGATCAGCGACGCCACGGTCTTCGACCAGCTGAAGAAGCTGGTGGACACCGAAGGGCCGCACCTTGCCGACCCGGACTGGATGGGCATGCTCGCCGGACTCGGCATCGCGAAAGGAGAACCGTTTGCTCCGGACGATCGCATGCGGGGCATCCTCGACCGCGCGGCGAAGTCGGCGTACCAGATGAGCCGTGTGCTTGCCTTCGATGAGGTGGTGTCCGGTCGGTCGTTCCGCATGTACCCCGACCGCCGCTGGGTCAATCCGATGGCCGATGCGACCGCGGAAAACCCGAGCGGCAAGCTCGACCTGAGTTGGCGGCGGGTGGATCGCGGCGGGACTCTCGATGTCGATTGCCGCCCCTGGTTCTTCTCGAACTACTACTCGGTCAGCCCCGGCATGCTCTCGCAGATTCCCGGCAAGGGAGCGTTTTACGTCATAGCCTTCACCGACAGCGATGGCGTGCCGTTGACTGGCGGAACGAACTACAGGCTGACGCTGCCGAAGGACGTGCCGGCCGCGAACTTCTGGTCCGTGACACTGTATGAGGCCGAGAACGCCTCGGGCCTTGCCAACGGGCAGCCCTTCCCGTCGCTCGGCTCGCGCGACAAGCCGGTCCAGAACGCCGACGGCGGCACCGATCTCTACCTCGGGCCGAAAGCCCCGGAGGGCAAAGAGGAGAACTGGCTCGCCACGGTTCCCAAAAGAGGATACTTCGCCATTCTGCGGCTCTACGGGCCGACCGAACCGGCGCTCACGAAGACCTGGAAACCCGGTGATGTCGTGAAGATGAATTAACGCGTTCGACCACTTCTTGCACTTCGCGGTTGAATCCGCAATTGATAACTCAAAGGAGAGTGTATGAAAATGACCACCAAGATGACCGCCGGTCAGCCGCTCCCCGGCACCAAACAATCCGTTCCAGATCTCGAAGAACAGGTGGCTTACCACCGCGCCTTCGAGGCCGTGGTGTGGGCGATGCCCGCATCGGCCATCCACCGTTTTCGCCAAGGACTGTATGAGGTTCCCGACGTCGAGGACAATGTCGTCATCGCCTTTTCAGGGACTTTGAAAGCGCGGCATGAAGTCATCACCGCCAACACGGCACTCCCGTACATCGCAGCGTTCACCGATCTGCGAAGAGGTCCGGTAGTCGTCGAAGTGCCCGCAGCCACCGAGAAGGCGAGCCTGTACGGGCAGGTGGTTGATGCCTGGCAGGTCACCATCGCCGGCGTCGGCCCCTCGGGGCCGGACAAGGGAGCTGGCGGCAAGTACCTGTTCATCCCACCCGGTTACCAGGACGCAATTCCGGAAGGTTACTTCCCGATCCGCTCCACGAGTTACCGGCTCGCCTTGGCGTTCCGGTCCGTCCCGGGCAAGGGCGCCAGCCAGGCCGACGCCTACGCCTACACGAAGACGTTGAAGATGTATCCTCTTTCGGAAGCCGACAGCCCGCAGCCCACCCGATTTGTGGACGGCTTTCCCCTGGCGATCGAAACGCTCCCGTACTACGACATACGCACGCTGCAGGACATCCATGACTTTGTCAGCGTCGAGCCGGTGCAAGAGCGCGACAAGGTCATGATCGGAATGCTCGCCGCCATCGGCATCGAGAAGGGCAAGCCGTTCAACCCGTCGCCGAAGATACAGGCGGCGATGGAGCGGGGTGTCGTCGATGCCTACCACTACATGCAGGAACTGACCCTGAAGTTGCTGCAGGAGAACCTGTGGTGGCCCGATCGGCATTGGGCCATGGTCCTGGTTCCGGACGAAAGCGGCGGGTTCGAGTTCATCACGGATCGGGCTGTCGAGATCGACAAGCGTGCCGCGATATGGTTCCCCGCCATTTTCCTCCCTCCCAAGTTCAATGAAAACGCCGCAACGGTGTACGTGTCGCCGATTGCCGACAAAGACGGGAATGCCGTGGAAGCGGGCAAGCTCTACCGCATCCGGATCCCCAAGGACACCCCGGCCAAACAGTTCTGGTCGATCACCGTGTACGACAAGGCCACCTGGGGCTTCATCGTCAACCCGCAGGATCGATCCGGATTGGGGATGTTCGACAAGGACAAGATGACGGTGAACGACGACGGGAGTGTGGACGTCTACGTAGGGCCGAAGGCTCCCGACGGCCTGGAATCCAACTGGATTCCGAGCATGGACAAGAAGCCCGTCATCTGGCTGCGGCTATACGGACCGGATGAACCGTTCTGGAAGAAGACCTTCAAGATGCCCGACATCGAACTGGTGAAGTGAACAGCCCAATTTGTAACTCAAAGAAAACAACTATGAAAATGACCACCAAGATTCCGCCGGAGATCACCACGCCGGATTCGGTCGAGACCAGTCTCGGCACCCTGAAGTTCTTCGATGGCCTGCCGGACCAGGACACCGTCCAGAAGGTTTTTGACAACCTCGACCGCATGCGTGGCGTCGATGTATTCCTGAACACGCTGGCGCCGGCTTCCCTCCTCGCCAACATCGAGGGTCTGAAGAGCGTGGGCTGTGACAATTATGCCGCTGTGATCCACGAAGATCGCGTGGATGCCAAGACGCTGTTGCTGACGCCGAATACGCAGACGGCCACCCTCTGGTCGTTCATGGACTTGAAGGACGGGCCGCTGGTGGTTGAGCTCCCGCCCGGCGTGCTCGGTTTGGCCGATGATGCGTGGATGCGATACATCATCGACCTGGGCCTGGTCGGTCCAGACAAAGGCAAGGGCGGCAGGTATCTCTTTCTGCCTCCGGGCTATACCGGTTCCGTGCCGGAAGGCTATTTTGTGGCGAAACCGGGCACGTATAAAGTCTGGCTTGTTGCCCGTGGCTTTTCGGACAAAGGTGGCACCGGCCCGGCCGTCAAAGCCTTCAAGGATCAATGGAAGGTCTATCCGTTGGCGGAGGCGACAAATCCTCCGAAGATGAAGTTCATCAACGGTTCCGGCCTCTATTTCAACACCATCCACGCAACGGACTTCACCTTCTACGAGGAGGTCAACAAGGTGATTCAGGAAGAGCCGGCGGATTCAGCCGACCCTGAGATTCTCGGTCAGCTTGCCGCCATCGGCATCGTGAAAGGCAAGCCTTTCGCACCCGACGCGCGGATGAAGAAGATCCTTACCGACGCAGTGGCCATTGGCAACGCCACGGCGCGTGCCCTGTCGTTCAAATCTCGTGATGAGCAGATGTATTTTTACCTGGGCAAGTCCTGGTTCACGCCATTCGTCGGTGGCAGCCACGAGTTCATTCAGAACAACGTCCGCCTGCTCGACGCGCGGACCGTGTTCTTCTACATGGCCACGGGGATCACCCCAGCCATGAGCGTGAAGATCATCGGCGCTGGATCGCAATACGCGGGGGCCACGTTCGACGCTGATGGCAATTACCTGGACGGCGGGAACAACTACCGGCTGAACCTGCCGCCCAATGTCCCCATCAACAACTTCTGGTCGATTATTCCCTACGACACGCAGACCCGCTCGGTCCTGCAGACCGACCAGCGCGACACCGCCCTGACCAGCAACTCGGGCACGGTGGAATCCAACCCCGATGGCTCGGTGGACATCTACTTCGGACCGAAAGCGCCAGCGGGCAAGGAAAGCAACTGGGTGCAGACCACGCCTGGCAAGGGCTGGTTCACCATCCTGCGCCTCTACGGCGCGCTCGAACCTTGGTTCGACAAAACCTGGCGGCCCGGCGAGATCGAGCGGGTGAAGAGAACAACCTCATCAACCAGAGGAAAGGAAAAGAAATATGACCATGATCGCGATTAATGTCCTACTGAATCCAGATGCTGCCACGGTTGAAAAAGCCCAGGCGGTGAACGCACGGCTGCGAGAGAGCTATCCGGACGGTTTTGCCCTCGATGCCAACCACGCGCCTCACATCACCATTCTTCAGCGGTTTGTACGAACGGCGGACCTCGACGAGATCGCGAAGGCTGTGGCCGAAGTGCTGCGAACAGAGCAGTCGATGAAATGGGAGAGCAATGCGATCGGCTACTATGCCTTGGCCGACAAAGATCTCCGGTTGGTGGGCATCGTCATCGAGCCGACCGAGGATCTGCGCCGACTTCAGCAACGGGTCATCGACGCTGTCGCCCCGTTCACGGTGGAGCAGGGGACCGGCGAAGCCTTTGCGCCCCGCCCCGACGGCGGGGCGATCAGCCAGCCGACCGTGGATTACGTGAACCACTTCGTCGGACCTCGCACCGGCACGAACTACAACCCTCATCTGACCGTCGGCATAGGTACCCGTGACTTTGTGGACGCTCTGAAAGCGGAGCCATTCGAGGCCTTCACCTTCCGGGCCGTATCCGTGAGCCTCTACCAGGTGGGGGATTACGGTGTCGCACAGAAAAAGCTCTATGACCTCTCCAACGCTGCTGATCCGCTGCCCTCCTGGAACGATGGCTCCGCCAAACAGGGGATCCTCGCCTTTGTCGCCAAGGTGACAAAGGATGGATCCCCCGACTTCCTGCCGCTCGCAGAACGCATCGCCGTGTTCGATAACGACGGCTGTCTCTGGCCGGAGAATCCGATGCCGTTTCAGGCAGCCTTTGCCATCGACGAACTGAACCGACGCATCCTCACTGAGCCCGAACTCGCTTCGGATCCCATGGTGCAAGCAGCTTTGGCGGGCGACTTTGCAAAACTCCTGGAAGGCGAACACTTCGATGGCCTGATGCAGGTCCTGGCGCTCACCCATGCCGGGATGACGACCGACGAGTTTCGTGACGCCGTGGAGGCATGGCTCACATCGGCCAAACATCCGCGATATGGCAGGCCCTATGACGAACTCACCTACCAACCCATGCAGGAACTTCTGCGCCTTCTGCGGGCAAATGGCTTCAAGAACTTCATCGTTTCCGGTGGCGGCGCGGACTTCATGCGCGTCTGGGTGGAGCGCGTTTACGGCATACCACCGGAGCAGGTTGTCGGCTCGACAGCACGGACGACATTCGAGCTGTGCGACACCGGACCGGTGCTGACAAAAACACTCGACTATTTATTCGTGAACGACAAGGAGGGCAAGCCTGTCGGCATTCATCAGTTTATCGGTCGGCGACCTGTAGTTTGTTGTGGGAACAGTGACGGCGACCACGCGATGTTGCAGTACACCACGATCAACAACCCGCGCCCGAGTTTCGGCCTCATCGTCCACCATACCGACAGTGAACGCGAATATGCCTATGACGCCAGGACGAAGAGCACCGGCAAGCTGGTCGAAGCCCTCAAAGAGGCCCCCAGGCGCGGCTGGCTCGTGGTGGACATGAAGCAGGACTGGAATGCCATCTTCCGGCCCGGCAAATTAGGAATAGAATAACCACAATAGGAGAAAACCGATGACAAACACACGGGTCACACCTGAAACCTTCATCCGCGCAGAGACCGATCGGATGTTCTACGGCACAGCGCGGCAGGCCGGCGGCGTAAACAGACTGTACCACTTCCGGACGCCCACGCCGCTGGACAAACAGACGGTCATTCGCATGAACCTGGACACGCTCTACTCGATGGGGGTCGTCGATACGGTCCGGGGGCGCCACGGTCACCGTACCGGAGATGCCGAAAGATCGATACTTCTCGGTTTACCTCGTCGACAACGATCACTATGTGTCCGAGGTGATATACGAATCTGGAACGCACCAAGTTGCCCGCGGACACCAAGTATCTCGGCGTCG
The DNA here is from genome assembly GCA_963804605.1 of uncultured delta proteobacterium. GTDB lineage: Bacteria > Desulfobacterota > Desulfobulbia > Desulfobulbales > Desulfocapsaceae > Desulforhopalus_A. Next base: position 208,937 of record CAWDRB010000012.1, on the reverse strand, counting down.
GGGTGCGGATTCAGTTGTTGAAGGCCGACGACCCGGAGGAACTGGCGCTGATCAACAAGTTGCAGGACCAGTTCGTCATCAAGGCCCACAGCGCCGATCCTTTCCCCGAACCCAAGTGGGACAAGGCATCGCTTGATGCGCTCCGTGCCGAATACGAAAAGGAGTTCCAGAGTTACGCGCAATACGAGGCCGACTGGCAGGGCCCCCGCGGCAAGGTCAATGAAAAGACGAGGCACCTCGCGGCCGCCGGCGCCTGGGGACTGTTTCCCGAGTGGGACGCCGTCTACATCAACTACAGTGGCGGCCACGACCACAGGAAGTGCTTCTGCGCAACCTATAAGGTCCCCGAGAACAACGCTTTCTGGTCGATCACCGTCTACGGCAAGGACGGTTACATGAGGCACGACAATTCAATTGTCAACAACCGGAACGTGAAATTTAACGACGACGGCACCTTCACCGTGCACTTCGGCCCGAAGGAGGCCTGCCGCGATGCTCCCAACCGGCTGGACGTGAGCCAAGGCTGGAATTTCATAATGCGCGTTTATCGCCCCGGTCAGTCCGTCCTGAACGGCAGCTACAAGCTGCCGGATGCCGTCCCCTGCAAATAACCTGAATGGAGGAATATCATGAACATGACTTCCGCCGAAGCCCGCGCCATCGCGAAGGAAGCCTACATCTACGGCTTCCCGATGGTGGATAACATGCGGGTGCAATACGCCTACTTCACTGACAAGAAGGATCCGGACTACAAAGCGCCTTACAACACCCTCTTCAACATCCCCCGCGTGTTCACGCCGGACGACAAGGCGATCCAGACCCCCAACTCGGACACCCCCTACTCGTGGATTGGCATAGATTTACGTGCGGAACCGATCGTGTTCATCGTGCCGCCCATCGCCCGGGAGCGTTACTGGAGCCTGCAACTGATCGACCTCTACACGCACAACTTCGACATTCCCGGCAGTCGCACGACAGGCAACGATGGCGGCAGTTTTCTCATCGCCGGACCCAAGTGGCACGGGGAGAAACCCCAAGGTATCACGAAGGTGATCCGTTGCGAGACTGAAATTGCTTCGGCGCAGTTTCGGACGCAGCTCTTCAATCCCGCCGACCTCGACAACGTCAAAAAGATCCAAACGCAGTATATCGTTAAGCCATTATCAGCCTTCCTTGGCCAACAGGCCCCCAAAACGGCCCCTGCAATCGACTTTCCCAAGCCGCTCACACCAGTCACCCAGAAGACCTCGCTCGAGTTTTTCACGCTGTTGAACTTTTACCTACAGTTCTGCCCGACCCATCCATCAGAGAAGGCTCTCATGGATCGATTTGCCAAAATCGATGTTGGCGCGGGTCAGACTTTCGATACCAGCAAGCTTTCACTGGAAACGAAGAAGGCGATCGAGGCCGGCATGGCCGACGCCTGGGCCGAATTTAAAGACTTGGTGGGACGGATCAACAAAGGGGAAGTGACGTCAGGTGACGCCTTCGGTACCCGTGAATATCTCAAGAACAATTACCTCTACCGTCTGGCCGCCGCGGTTATCGGCATTTACGGTCTCTCGAAGGAAGAGGCGATTTATCCCACCTACTTCGTGGACGGGGACGGACAGAAGTTGGACGGCGCAAACCGTTACACCCTGCGCTTTGCGAAAGGCCAGTTGCCGCCCGTGAACTCTTTCTGGTCGCTAACCATGTACGATCAGCCAGCCAGCCTGCTCGTCGCCAATCCAATCAATCGCTATCTGTTGAACTCGACCATGCTGTCGCAATTCAAGATGGATGATGATGGCAGCCTGACGCTTTATGTCCAGAACGAATCACCCGGCAAGGACAAGGAAACCAACTGGCTGCCCTCGCCGAAGGGACCTTTCTGGGTGGTCTTGCGGCTTTACTGGCCGAAAGCGGAGGTGCTGGAAGGCAAGTGGATCGCGCCGCCGATAAAGCGGTTACAATAGGTCTGGCCGCCTAACAACCGGTTCAGCGGATGATGCTGGCGTGCCGCCGCTGAACCGAAGCGTTAAGATAGCCATATCGAAGATCTGAATATTTTACCATCGCCACGACTTTATACTACTACCGTTCATCCGAAATCGTGCTGTCTTCAAAACCTAACAACAAAAATGCAAATTCAGATTAGAGATTAGTCCATGAACACCTTTACATCAGCCGGGAGAGAGCATAGCTGAGCTTATTCCTGACAGTAGCTCGACCTGTGTACCAATTTTGAAGAGCTATAAAATATTAAATCCCAACCTTCAGCGGGAATTGTCACTACTTTTAGTTGGCAGAAGCCATTTTCCAAATTTGACCTAAATGGTATTCAATTCAATTTTTCTCCCCACAGTATCAGCGAATCCCTCGATTGTAGACAACCGAATATCTTCGGCATGATTTTCTATGCGAGAGATTGCAGAATTTATTGTTCTCAGCATCCTCGCAACCAGCTCCTGAGTCCCCCCCTGACTCTTCTCTAACCCATTTTCAGTATAGCGCTGGAATTTGGAGAATTTGACCCGATTTTCCTTTTCTCAATGCTCTACAACAGAAAAATCATACACAACTTGTGTCTGGGTGATTTGAACAGATAACGGGGCGCAGAGGAGTAATAGAATGATATCTTAATATTCGTTGTCAACTATTCTGTCCCAAGAGCATCTTCTCCGGTGCAGGCGAGGTTATTGAAATCGCCTCTCAGGGTGGCGGCTCTGTCCAACAAAAAATCAAGTTGCTGCTGTTCTGCTTCCTCAAGCAGGTCTGTCAACAGGTCTGTCATCGAAGCCAGGCTCTCTGCCATCATCTGCTGATACTCCGGTCCTCGCAACTCTTCATTGTTATCGATCAGATAGTCGATTGCACGGTCAAAGCCCGCTTCTTTCCTCTGCTCTAAAGCTTCAATTAGTTTCCGTTGCCAGGCCCGGCGGCCTTCCAGCCAGATTTTGGTCTGGCGGCCACGGTTGTAGGACCACTGCTTCAAGGTGCGGGTCTGGGTCTCATTCAGGGTGCCCAACCAACGTTCAATCCTCAGCTTTGTTCGCTCTGTCCGGGCCTGCCGGGTTTGTTCCGGATTTTCCGCCAGAAACTCTTTCTCCAATTCTGCTTGGCTTTCGGCCATGTTGTCTGCAAGCTCTCTAACCTGTTCGTCGGAAAGGCTGGACAACAGACGTTTTGCTGCTGGTTTTGCCCGATCTGTCAGCGGCAGAGAAAAGGATAACAATTGTTTCTGATGATAGGAAACTCTGGCCTTTTGCAGATTGCCGGACCTAACGTCCTGCTTCAGCTCTGCCAGCCATTGCGAATAGCGGGGCAGCTCTGTCCTACAGTGCCAATCCCGCAGAGCGAGGATGTCTCGCTTAAGCTGATTTTCCTGCTCATCAGTCATCGAGATGTAGTCATCAACCCACCAGACAATACCCCGGTCGGCGTATCGGTAAGCAAATTTTGTGGAGCTGCAGCTGGCAAGTGCAAGGACTATCGCAATAATTACCGCAATCTTTTTTATTTCTTTCAACCAGGAGGGTGCTCGGCATTCCATAGGTCACTTGATTTGAAAACAGTCTAATATCGATTGATCATATTTCGACTAGGTATCTTCATAGGGTACTCTCAAGTGGATCAATACAGATACTCACTACAGATTATTCATACCTATAACCTTTCTATTGCCAAACGAAAGGAAAATGTGTGCTATGAAAAGTTAACATGTTCCTGAGAGGGGTGAACTTGAACATGCTGCAGAGGACTGTCCATAATGGATCATCTTGGATGAGCAAGATTTGTCGTTAACAGTTGAGTTGACCTAACACTTCGCTCGATACAATTCAGCAAGAAGAGTCTCGATTTATAAATGTCAATTTTTTCTAATTTTAACTACCTTGTCTGGTGCGTTTCTCGCTTCATTCATTGCGGCTGCCGCGCGCTCCATACTCTTTCTGACCGGATCAATCGTTAAATGAGCATAATGGGCAGTTGCTTGTTCAGATTAGTGGCCGAGGCTGGCCCCTATGATCTTTGTACTTGATCCAGTTATTGCCTGCCAGCTCCCCATGGTTCGCCTGATGTCATGTAGCCGGTAGTCAGGCGACAAGTTGGCCCTTTCTAGTAAGTTTTTCCAGCCTTTCTTCGGCTCTGAGTAGTGGCCCGTTTTACTTTTTCTTGGAGAAGGGAAAACAAAGATAGATATCCTTCCTTTTTTCCACGTCAAGACTTCCACTGCTTGATCGAGCAACGGAACCAACATAGGCTCTTCATTTTTAGTTTCGTAGCCAGGGATAATCAATAATTTCAGGTTCAAATCAACATGACTCCACTTCATGGAGAGGACGTTTGATTTTCTTGCAGCTGTGTAAAGAGACAGCAACAAATAATCCCGGAGGTACTCCGGTGTCTCTTCAGAGTCTAGTGCCTTGAAAAACCGGGATAGGTCATCAGTTTTCAAGAAAAGATTGCGGCGTTTTGGTTTATAATGACTGATATCACTGCATGGATTTGGTACCTGCTTTGCTGAGTTGCTGTAGATAGACGACAAGACAACAACAGCTCTTTGGACTGTTGATTTTGTCAAAAGCCCATCTCCGCGCTGTTTCTTTTGTTTTAAGAGTTTTCTTCTCCAGACAACAATGCTGTCTGAAGTGATGGCAGATATTTTTTTATTGCCAAAATGTGGTTGGATGTAAAGCTCATACCTGCTCTTGTCCTGTTTCCATCTTTTATTATTTTCTTTAGCATAATCTTCAAGTCAGTCATTGTATACCTCATCAAGCGTCTGCTCTTCACGCGCTTGGCGGTTTCGTTCGTTTATATCTATTCCTTTGGAAATATCTGCCAGGCGACTGGTCGCGAATTCTCATGCTGTGGCAATATCGATACCTGGGTATTTTCCTATAGTCTCTCGGGTTGGTTTTTTTCGAATAGAATCCCAGAGATCGACTCTGAATGTTTTTGTACCAGCGGGTGTAACTCGGATACACAATCCATGCTGAATTGTGTCGAAATATTGTTCCCTGGTCCCGGTAGAGTTTTTCAATTTGTCGAGAGTCGCCTTTGAGAATTTGAATTTTTGTGTGCCCATATAATTCCTTGCCGGGGTATGCCGGGGGTATGAAACGAGTATATTTCTATATATATTGAGTAATTTTTATAAATAATTCACCCGGTGAAGTGTCATGTAAAATACTGTAATATATGTATATATCATAGTCTATAAATATTGATATATAATCGGGTTTCCCGTCTCGTAAAGCGCAGGCCAGCGGTTCGATTCCGCTTGCTGGCTCCAGGTTACCTTAAAGGATTTATAGCGTTTGCTATAAGTCCTTTTTTTATACCCATATTGCGGTATGAAAAAATTATTCTATCTGGCCCGGAAAGGAATCTGGCAGTAAGAGATACCTCTGTCAGGTCGAATCCCGTTCTTTGATAAAAACATGGTCAAAGAGTTCATCGAGATCGTGATATTAGGAGTGGGCCCTAGAAATAGATGTTCAAGGGCAATAGGCGCGTCGTTTGCGGCACTGAAATTAAATTGAATATATGGGACCAACATGGATGTACCCTCGCGGAACAGGACCGGTGCATTAACATAGTTGGTAATGACCGGAGAGACTATCCGCCATTCCTCTTCTTCGGCAAATGACGGATGTTTGAGGATTGCGGCAATTCTCAGCAGGTCACTTTCCAGCAGATGAAAGATGGAGTGATATGAGTGGTCGCCGGTTTGTCCTTGATTGTCCAGTGCCGGGTGATGGCCTTCAGCGAGACCTTCCACTGCATCGATTACCTGGCTGATCAAACGCTGCTGACTCTTAGAGCTGTAGATACATTTGCCGATCTGGAAAGACTGTTGCTGTGCACAGTGTAGAATATAGTCGGGATCAAAGCCGAGACTCACCCCTTTGCCAAGCCGGCTGTATCCGCGCCACTGGCTGAGCAGATTGCCGTTTGATCGGAAAGAAGAGGCAAAAAGCATATGGCCGTTAGTTATACGATGCGTTACCCAGTCAAGAAATTGGTTGAGCAGATTCGGTCTTGCATGGCCGGCTCCTATCCTCTGGTTGATTTCGGTGCGGATAAGATCAGCCGTATGCTTGAGTTCGGCTGAATCATTCATGTATCTGATGTCACTCGCCCAGAGTGCACTACTTGCAACGATTCCCAAAAGACCTGTAAAACTGGTATAATGGTACAGAGGCTCTTGAGGAATATCTGAATAGAGTTTTGACGTTATATCTTGTATCATCAGGGAATTATAAAGTTGTTGTTTGGTGGTTTGCAGATGCTTGATTATCCCGCTTTTTACGGCAGAACTCAAGAACAGAATATATTGATAATTTTTGCCTGTTGATCTCAATACCTCTTAAAAGAAAAGTTTCAAAATTTCCTCAGAGTGGTATAACTGCCGTTTCGTGCAATAGCTGCATCCAATGTCGTCCGCCATGATATCTCGGACTTTTTATCACTTCCTGGAAAACGAATATGCTGGGTACAATAGTCAATGCCTTAGCCATTATAGCAGGCAGTCTGCTGGGGCTTCTCTTCAGCAAAGGCATCCCCGACAATTATAAAGAAATCATTCTCAGCGGTGTAGGTCTTTCTGTGGTTCTGATTGGTATCAGAAGCGCCCTCGTCTCCGACAATTTGATGGTAATTATTTTCTCGGTCATTGTCGGTGCATTGCTTGGTGAATGGTTGCAGATCGAAAAAAAGCTGGAAAGCCTCGGTGCCTTTCTGGAGAGCAAAGTTGCAGCTAAATCTGATGATTCAAAGTCGTTCGCCAGGGGATTTGTCACCGCCAGCCTGGTATTTTGTGTAGGCTCCATGGCAATAGTCGGCTCCCTAGAGAGTGGGCTGACTGGCAATCATCAGACTCTTTTTGCCAAGTCGGTGCTCGATGGGGTTACCTCGATCATTTTTGCCTCGGCGATGGGGTTGGGGGTAATGTTTTCGAGTATTGCGGTGTTCGTATATCAGGGGGTAATTACCATCACCGCGGTTTTTATGAAAAGTTTCCTGGTTCCGGCAACAATTGAGCAGATGACGTCCGTTGGCGGCTTGCTCATAATGGCTATAGGTTTTAACATGCTTAAAGTAACGGCCATTCGGGTGGGAAATTTACTCCCGGCAATTTTCCTTCCCTTGGCCTATTTCGCCCTGCGACAACTTTTTTGGTAAACTCTTTGATGATGCCAAAGTAAAATCGGGTTACATCACTCTTTTTTGGAGCAGAAGAATATCATGAAAAAAATTGAATATCGAGAACAGGCGTTGAAAATCCTTCCATGGGTCTGTGCCAACTGTGGTCGCGATTTTACCGGAAAGAAACTGAAAGAGTTGACCGTGCATCACAAAGACCATAATTATAAGAATAATCCACCGGATGGGAGCAACTGGGAGTTGTTGTGCATATACTGCCACGACAACGAGCATTCCAGGTTGCTTGATGCCGAGTGGTTGCCGACGGAAAATCCGGATGCCGATAAAGGCGGCGTAACGGCAATGCATACGCCTTTTGCCGCTCTGAAGAATTTGCTAAGCAAGAACGAAGAGTGATTGATGTGGCCGTAAAGGATTGTTTCTTCTGAAGTGACTTTTTATTTGAGTCGTTTCTTCAGCACCCAGTCTATGACTGCGCCTGGATCGAGGTCTTCCTGGGGCTCCTCAAAAACGTCTCGAGTTTCTTCTGCTTCGTTGGGCTTGCTCAATTTATCAACCAGATCGCCCTGCGTTTTCTGTTGGGTCTCTTCGTCAGTTGCCTCATCTACTTTTGTTTCAGTCTGTTTGGTTTCACCCTGTTTGTCGAGAATATCTTTACTCTCTGTTCCGTCATTTTTTAATACCGTATTTTCAGGAGGGACTGGTGGCGTGTCGGTGATTTCTTTTGCAACAGGAACAATATCGGAGTGTTGCGCCTCTGCGGGATGCGGTACCTCCTCTTCAAGCGGTATAACGTTTTGTATTCTTGGGGCTTCTATCTGGCCTGGTTCAGTTGGCGCTTCGAGTTTTTCCTCAGTGTCTGTGGGAATCTCACTATCATCTGTACTACCACTCTCATCTTTTATGGTTGATAAATCGGTGGCAGGCAGGGAAACTACCTGGGCGCTTGAAGAGGTTTCTGCAGTACGCGTTGGGGCAATTGGAGCAATAGCGGGAAGATCACCCACCGGGTTCGGCTTGTTGGCAACCTTCAACACAGTGTCCTCGACGATGTCTTTTTGCTGTTGCTTGACTACAGGAAGGATATTTTCACCTGCCGCTTCTTTCTCAGGTGATGTCTCTATCTCATCTTCTATTGTAACCTTGGGTATTGGAACCGAGGTGATAGTTCCAGGATCGGTATCTCCGCTTGATATTTCATGCAGGGCGGAGTCGGAAGACGGTAAATGATGAGGTGTTTGCGCTTTGTCGGGATTTTTATAAAAAGTCCTGGGATCGATAAAATATGTGATTAAAAATGCCGGTATTATAAACAGGATACCTATGCTGATGGTTCTCCCTCGATGAAGTACGGGGTCTTTCTTTGGCGACCCTGGAACAGGATGCCATAAATTTCTGTTATTGCCACCGGCACTGGGTGGTGGAGAATCGTTTTGCGGCGTATTAAAAAATTCTCGTGGACGAAGATCGTTCGCACATTCCCTGATCAATTCACCATTGATGGTTTTATTTTCACGTTCAAATCCAAGCAGCAAAGCATGATCGCATATAATATTTATTCGGAGTGGAATCCCGTTTGAAAATCCGTAAATGGTACTGATCGCATCAGGGCTGAAAATATCTCTGCTGGCACCGGCTAATTTTAGGCGATGCCGGATAAATTCACCTGTTTCATGCTGGTCTAAAGGGGCGGTTGCATAGTTGATGGCAATGAGTTGATGCAGGGTCCTGCTGCTGTTTTTCCGCAACACAGTGTCAAATTCGTTTTGACCGATCAACAAAACCTTCAGCAACTTCGTCTCTTCACTTTCTATATTGGCCAGGTTAACAATCTCTATCAGGAGATAAGGGCTTAAACGCTGGCACTCGTCAATGACCAGCATGACTTTTTTGCCAAGGGCAAAGGATGTAACGAGGAAATGCCTGAAATGGTCAAAAAAGGTGTCTTTATTGGAAAACTTTGTTTTAAAATCGAGTGCATCGGCTATAGAATTCATGAAGTCGATAACTTCCAGGTCCGGATCTGGAATTTTAACTATGATGAATTCGTCGCCCAGGTTTTTGAGAAACACATTGATCAAGGTAGTTTTGCCGGATCCAGCATCTCCCGTAAGCAGCAGAATACCGGGCATCTTGGAAAGTCCGTATTTAAAGATGGTAAGCGCTTCGTTCTGCTTTTCCCCTAGCCAGAAAAAACTCGGACTGGTGTTAATCTGAAATGGCTTTATTTTGAGCCCATAAAAGGAAAGATACATGTTTGATCCAGCCTTTAAGATTTTTTTCGCACAAAACGCGCCAGTCGAGGATTGCGGGGAAAAGAATTGCTATCCGGCATAAGCTCCTATAATACTCCTTTGATCGCTTCAAGAATTGGATTCATCTCCTTAGATTTGCTCTGGGCTGGCTGTTTATTTGGCGTACCTCGGAAATTTTTAACACACCCATATTGTTCCCAGCCTTTCAAGGGGTATTGTAGATCGACTGATTTCCACTTTGGATGTCCATTTTCTTTCAGCCAATCGATATTGTTGACTAGGATATCGGCGAATTTCCCAACATTCCGGCAATTGCCCATCTTGAAATCATAGGAAACCAGTACTGCCTTGACAGCGACGGTTGCAATGGATTTGGTCTGCCATGTATAGGTGTTTGATGGGATTTCAGACTTGGGATAAAATTCAGTAATACCTTTATTAAGAATAGGAATAAGGGCAAGATTATCCTCACCGGTTACCTGTTCGCTGAAAAGCTTGACCGGATAACCAGCGACATAAAAAAAGGCATCGATCTCTCCAGCTTTCAATTGCGGGAGAGCCTCGTCGGGTGCGATCTCAATCATTGCCGCGGGCTTGATGCCGGAAACTTCAAATAAAAGCTTGGCCGTCAGATAGGTGCCGCTGCCTTCCTGGCCAATGGCGACCTTTTTCCCTTCCAGTTGATCGAAGTCGGCAATATTGTTTGTGCCCAACAGATGGACTTCTTCGTTATAAAGAGGATAGACCATTTTAATCTTCTGGGCGATTTTTTTGAGTACTGGGTCGGTCTGAACTTTGGCGACAAAGGCCAGCACGTCGGACTGGACAATCCCCATTTGGGTATCAGGTCTTTTGTACACTGCAAAGACATTTTCCACCGAACCATTCGAGTTGGCGACCTTTAGCAGAATACCCTCTGATTTAACCAATTCGGCAAGGTTCAAGCCAAACTGGTAATAGGTCCCTTTGGGGCCCCCCGTAACCATGCCCATCGACACCGGGACGCTATTTGCCGCAAAAGATATTCCCGTAAACATAAGGACTAAAAGGAGCGAAAAAGAAAACTTGATGCGCAGTATATTCATAGTGGCTCTCCATCTCTGTCGTTGAGGTTTAGGTATCGGGAATAACCGCATTGCTGCAAATGTATTTTTTGTAGACCAATTAGAAATATAATCTACCTGATTTTGTTGTAAGTTTCAATTCTTTGGTCATGGGCTGTTGTGAAAGTGTTGAACTCTTGGCCGAGATGCAGAATTTGTATGATAAAAACTTCAATCGAGTAGTATGATTGTTAGATTTCTGCCGCACCAACTCGTATGCAGTTAGTGATTGATGGTTCTGGCACAAAATGAAACAAGTACTTAATATGGTACAAAAGACGTCAGGTTCACCTGACTGTAACTTCAGCAACTGTTCAACTGCAAGGAGGATCACGACAACCTGTCTCCTTGCCGCCAAGGCTAGAAGTGTAATAAAAGAATTATCGTGAAAATGAATTCCGGTCCGGAGGATGCATGATTAAAATTATCGCTATTTATGGAAGCCCCAGACGAGATGGAAATAGTTCAACCCTGCTGAAGCAGGCAGTGGCGGGTGCCAGACAGGAAGGTGCCGAAGTGGAGGAAGTGGTTCTCCGGGACTATAAAATTTCGCCGTGTATGGAAATTTACGCCTGCATAAAAACCGGAGAATGTGCAATTCGTGATGATTTTCCCAAAATTCTGGCAAAGCTTGAATCCAGCGCGGGGATTATGCTGGCCTCGCCGATCTTCTTTTATTCGGTGAGCGCGCACACAAAAATATTTATGGACCGATGTCAGTCTCTTTGGGTGCGGAAGTACTGGATTGAAAAACAGTCGTTTGGCGATGCACCCACGACTCGAAAAGGTTTGTTTATTTCCGTCGGGGCTACCGGCGGCAAAAAACTCTTTGACGGCGCGTTGCTCACAGTTAAATATTTCTTTGACGTCTTGAGTGCCAGCTTATGGAAGACGGTGCTCTGTCGGGGCGTGGATCGCAAAGGAGAGATCGAAAGCCATGCCGATTACCTCAAAGATGCCTTTGAGGCAGGCCGGGAGCTGGCAAAATCGCTGCAGAACGATAAAGCGTAAACTCAACCTGGCGAACGACAAGACGGCTCAGCAAATTCTCTTTTAAGGTGCTAAAGGGCAAACCGGCTCTTTATCGCTGCCTTGTGGGTATACATATTGCGGTCGGCAACAATCAGCAGGTCAGTAGTGTTGTCCGCATCATCGGGAAAGTGTGCTTCACCGATTGCTCCGGCAAGGGTGAGAGGAGCGGAATCGAAGGTTTCTAGCGGTGCAGCTAAGGCTTGTTCAATATTATTTCTGATTGGGGCGATATCCTTTTTCGACTGCACATCATTGAGAGCGATGACAAATTCATCTCCGGCGTAGCGGGCGACAAAATCATTTTTCCGGATATGATTTCTTAACCTCTGGGATACTTCAATCAATGCCTGATCTCCGGCGTCATGGCCAAAGCGATCATTAATTAATTTAAATTCATTGAGATCAATGAACAGCAGAGCAAAAGGCGTGCCGTGCTCCTGTGCCTGATAGTGTTCTATTGCCGCCTGTAGATACTGTTCAAGTGCATACCTGTTGGGCAATCCGGTTAAATAATCTGTTCGGAGGCGGCGTTGCATGGCGGAAAAACTCTTGGCCAGATCGCCAATCTCATCTTTTCTCTGAATATCGATGGGCTTTTCGACAAATCCGCTGTCAACTCGGTTCACCGCAACTGATAAAACTTTCAGGTCTGTGGTCACCCAGTGCAGGATACGCAGTCCGACGAGGATAACGATGATGGTGGCAACGATGCCGAGCAGCAGGGTGCGCAGGACATTCTTTTCAATACCTTCCATGAAATCCTCGCTAGGCAGTGCCACAACGTTTATCCACTTCAGCCCTGCACCATCTTCGAATTTATTAAAGGCCACATGGATTTTCTTTTTTTCATTATTTTGGAAGAAAAAAGTTCTAGGTTCAAGACTTTCCGTGTCCGGTGAAAGATACGACTGAAGGTTTCGGTAAATTTCGGTTAATAGAGGATGACCACTGTCGCCGGCATTGACCCTGATATTTTCACCCGCATCATTTTGCTTAATATTCGGGCTGCAGGATGACGCGATGAGGTTGCCGTCAGGTTCGATAATGAAGGCGACCCCATTAGGCGATATCTCCAGATTGCTCACAAAATCGTTCAGAGCCCGCAGAGGCATATCCGTCGCCACAACTCCATCAATTTCCTGCATGCTGTTCAAAACCTGCCGGGATCTCGTCGCCACCAGATCATAGGTGCCAAAATCAATGTATACCGATGTCCAGGTGTCATGACTGGCGGTTTGTGCGGCCTGATACCAGGGGCGCTGCCGGGGATCGAACAGTTTTTCCTCAATTTTACGGGAGTGGGGTTCACCATTTATGCCATCGATTTGATAGATACTGCGATGTTCCTCGGCGGTATATTTGACGCGTAATTCACCTTCGTTAAGAGAATGACGAAAAAGCCCGATACCCTGGCCGGCCCTGTTGCCGTAGTAGACGTAATTGTTTGGGTCGATATGCAGCGAGGTGGCAATCCAGAAACGAGTCCGCATATTCTTGAAATCAGACTCAATCGACGCTGGAGCGAGCATACCATTGGGAAAGGCAGCTTCCAGGGTGGCCATAGAGCCGACAACATGGCGGTCAACGGCCTGACTGATGCGGCCGACGGTCTCTTTCAAGAGGTGTTCGGAGACTGTCAAAACGGCATGTCCGCCGGTAAAATATGAGAGGATTCCAATGGCTACAGCTAAAGCTATAACGAGTGCAACATAGGGAAAAATAAGGACGGAGCGCAGGGAAAAATTTACCATGAGACCAGTTCGAGTCGGTAATTAACAATTTATCTCCGCCGAATAGGGGTCGTGACAAGAACAGCAGGAAGGCGAGGACTAATATCAGTACATTGACAATGGAGTTTCAGTGATAGACCCGCTTCACCAGATTGATTTGTTCCTGGGCATGAAGATCATCAACCCAGGAATTATTCTTGTTTTTAGTAATTATAAAACGGATCCGATTCGCCGATTTTTGGCGTGGTGGTGGTTTTATGTCGATAATCTTTTCCGCTGGCTGCAACACCTTTTTGTTATATTTTCTCAAGTTGTTGGATTCGTCTGACATACCACACTCTCCTCACTGCTTGGAAATAAATACTGGAATAATTTTATTGTACCCCATTATAAAGGAATTTGGAAAAGAGTAAATGGGAAAGAATAACAGAGTACAAGAGGTGGGTTAAATAATCCGCAATATGTTGATAAGTTGAGAGAAATAGTCCAATGTCAGTTTTCCCGCAGCGTCGATATTTTCTCCCAGAGCAACAAATCCGTGGTCTTTTAATATAAAAAAAGAGGTCGAATGGTCGACGATATCAAGAGCGGATTGAGCCAGCTCCGGTGTCCCATAAGCATGGAATTTTTTCGTTATCGGAATATGCAGGGCTTCTGCGTGGATGTTGAGCAGAGAACAATGGCCATGTAAAATGGCCTTGATATGGGGGAGGGTTTGGTAGAGGACATAATGCAGGTAGGTTTCCGAGGAAGGAGCGAATACTCCTTCCGTGAAAAAAGTGGCGGTGACTTCGTCCAGGCCGACGACATGGCAGAAATCTTCCGGTTGCAGTGTCTCTTTCGGTATCATCGCCGATTTGGTAATGACAAAGGAGGTGTCACCGGTCCTGTAGGAGTGATTGCCGTAAGCGCCATCTGCATGCACGGGAGCCAGGCCCAGCTGAGAAAACAAAAATGCCCAGCGATTGAGATCCGTTAAGTGCTGGTCATAGGAGAAGGTGTTTTGGGTTTGCCGATACTGAAATTTCACCCCCTGGTATTTTTCCATATGCTGCCATCCTCTCAAGTATAAATTTCCCCGTCAGCCTGCTTGCACGCCTCTGGAGTACTGATAAACGTTTACAGGCTTTTGGGATTGCCAGCATTTTACTATTCCCGGTCAATGGGTACCTCTTTACTTGCTACATCATGCAACGAAAGCTCTGGAATATCAAGCCCTAACGGCAATAATATCTGACGATTAAAAAGGTCTTGTACATGATCATCGGGGGTATGGCCAATATATTGTGAAATAGTTTGTATTTTTTCGGCATACTTCAGGGTATTGTCCCGGCATATTCTTCTGGCCTTTTCGATTCCCTGCCAATCCCGGTCATCCTGAAATTTTTGCTGGGCAGCAATTATTTCAGGAAAAAGCTCTTTACGCAAACCGTCAAGGAAACCAACGTAAAAGCTCAGCGAAGTCTCCAGTTTTTCGCTGATGAGATGCGCAAGCAACCCCTCAGGGTGGGTATCGGCCAGGACGTCTTTAATGGATCGACTGACGAGCTCATACACCGACCCAGGGAACCGGGCAATAATTTTGTGCAGTGTCGAACTGTCAAAGGTTGTTTGCAGCACTTCACCAACTTCATGATAGACAAAAAGATCAAGCTCCATATCAACCATTTTGTCGAGAGTATCCCGAAATTTTTGCTGATGCAACTGCCCATCCTGCAACAACCCATACAGATGCAGCGCGTGACGAATGGAGCTGCGACAGGAAGAACGCAACTCCTGAATATAATCCCATAAAAAAAACCGAAGCGATTCTTTCCGGATGTAGATCACACCATCCTGTGCCATAGCAAAGGGATTGGCCATCTCCTTTGCTCGTTCTTTTCCCAAAATCAAAACCGGGAGTCCGGCTACTGTGCGTTGTTCTATTTGCTCGGCAAGAAAAAAAACAGCCTTCATCGATCTGCCGTAACCGGCACCGTATACCATCCGTTGATCACCGAAGTATCTATTAATAGCAGCAGAATCATCAGGTAAGTATATACAACCATTTACCTTCAGATGACGATATGGTTCTTCTGTTATGGTTTTCCAGTAATTTTCCTTGGTTTCTATCCAATCCAGCAGATGAGCAGGCTCCGGCTCCTGCCACGGGTCTAAATCATTTTCCCACTTGTAGAGATTGCGAAGCTTTAACACCATGGTGCACATGGTATAGATGCCATGGTCCCTGGCGTCTGAGATATTGCAGTTATGCTGTATATCTTTAATTATCGAGCTGTCCTGATTTGAGGCGGTCATACTCTTTCCTATGCTGGTGTATTTTGCTTCACATCTCCACGTAAGACAAGATTTCCCATGGACTGGCGGGGCCGGGGTTAAACAATTTTTTGATCAATTCTTATTGTAAGCATTTCGAAGAAATATGCTCCTTCACCGCCGGCAACCCCATACTTGACACCAACTGAAGTGATAGTATTTGTTGCAACGACAGTATGGATTGAATACCATTCTCGACATATTCTTTCATAGCGGAAAACCAACTATTTATTTTTCTTTTGTCACCCGGGGAGAGAGGGAATGAAAACTACAGCTGCCGACATCATGACCACAGACTTTCCCAGCCTGCTGCCGGAAACACCACTCACCGATGCAATACGTGTATTTCGGGAGTCATCCCGGCAATCCGGTCGGCGGTTATTCGGGATAATTGTCACCGATAAAAATCGACGTTTGGTCGGAATGCTTTCGATGTACGATATCCTGCTGTATATACGACCAAAACACATTCAGGTTTGGGGTACCATGGATGATATTGATGTTGCCGGCCTGATCGATGCCGCCGGCGGTCGGCTGAAATCGATCTTGGTCGGGGATCTCATGACCCCTGATGTGATTACCGTCGAACCTCAAGTTGATCTGCTGATGGTTCTTGATATCATGATTAAAAAACATGTCCGCAGGCTTCCGGTGGTGGAGGACCAGCGCATTGTCGGGTTGGTCTATATTTCCGACCTGTTCAATCACTTACTGGAGCGAATAGGCGACTGAACAGGATTAATCGATCCACAGAGACCCGGTTTGAAACATAGTCGCATATTGAATACCACACAGCGGGCAGGTACGAGGAGAATACTATGGCACAGGTGAACACCCTTCGCAATCTCAGCGTCAGCCGGGCCATGCGTCGGCAGACCACTTGTCTTGATCAGAGTGCAACCATCAGTCACGGCATCAATCTTATCATCAAGTATAAAGTCAACGCTCTTCTTATTGTCGATGCTACACAGCAGCCTGTTGGCGTAGTATCGAAAACCGATATCATGGGCGCATATTATGCCGGTTTGCCCATCGATTCTCCCCTTGAACATATCATGGTATCTCCACCCCTATTCTGCAAGGCTGGAATTTCTCTGGAAGCAGCATTGGAGCAAATGCGCACCAACAGGGTATACCGTCTTTATGTCACTGATGACCAGTCAGGGGAGCTCGTTGGCGCTTTAGCTTATCCTGATATTGTCGGGCTTCTTTACCAATATTGCCGCCAGTGTGATTACAGCAATTTAAACCGCGGAAGACAGAGTCAAAAGAATAATGGTGTCGATCGCTTCAAAGTCCGAGAACTTATGAACATTGGCGTTAAAAGCCTTTCCATGGATGAATCACTCAATGCAGTCATGGAAGCTCTTGCTGCCCATAGATTTGGGGCCATGCTGATAACTGATACTAACGATCGGCCCCATGGAGTCATTTCCAAAACCGATCTGGCCCTTGCCTATAAACATGGCATCAGTCAAAATGAACCTGCAGAGAAAATTATGAGTGTGCCCGTTCATACATGTGCTGCCGATTTATTGCTGGAGGAAGCAATAAAGAAGATGATTGTCGAAGATATCCACAGATTGTTCGTCCATGAAGAGAACACCAACACCCTCGTTGGTGTTCTTTCTCTCTCGGATGCTGCCCGCAGCCGTTCTGGTTCATGCCATGGTTGCGTTTCCAGCCGTATAAAGATTGAAGACCTGGATTAGTTCCAGTTTGTTGCCATAACAGCAGTACATACGCCAATAAAAGAGCAAACGTGTTCTTCTGGGGTTGGTTGTCGATGCGCAGAAAGTTGGGTCTATGGATTGCTTTATGTTCAGAAACCCTTCGACTCAGCGGATTATCTCGATCTCCCGGGAGATCGCCCGGTCAGGCATCTGCGGGAAAGGCTTTTGGCAGAATTCCAGCTGTACCTGGTAGAGTCCTGTCGGCAGGGTTGCCGGTAGCGAGGTGGAGAGAAAGCGGGTGGCCTTACGGTTGTCAAGCGGCATACATGGCGCCTCCCCGATGCCGGCCTGCAGGGGCAGCTGGATCGGGGTCGCGGTGGGATTGCCCGCCGGAAATAGCTCAGCCGTGCTGCGTACGCCAAAGCCAAAAGTGCTGATTCCCGACAGCGACAGTCTGAGATTTTCTTGAGGGGCATAGCGATCATAAAGGGTGCTCAGATAGATATGCCGATTGTAATCCGGCTCGGCAGTTTTGGTGCCGGAAGTAGCTGCTTCCCAGAAGCGTGGCCGGCTGTCATCAAGGTGAATAGTCCTGCCGCCGTAATGCCCGACCCCGCAGCAGTTCATCGTCCGGATGGTTTCCCAGAGTTTTTTGCCGTTCACCCCCTCAATCCAGAAATCGAGGGCCATGCCATCCATATGGGTGCTGGTTCTGGCCGCGTTGGCCCCCTTTTTTCGGATCTGCTCGTTGTATTTAGGACTGCGGTAGGCGGACTCGATATAAATCTTCTGCCCCGGAGCGATCAGATCGGAAATATGGCTGAGCATAAACAGCAGTCGAGGAGAAATGTGCTCGCCCTTGGCAACCGTTGGAAAACCGAACACCCGGTCAACCGTGTCCAAGGCGCTTTCGTTGATCTGGCCGTCTCCGGTCAGCAGTTCGACTTTCGCTTCTTGATTATTGCGCAGGTTTTCCAGGTGCAGCACGCCGCTCCCCATAAGAAAAAAACGGTCTTCCGGTGCCGCCGCGCATACATTTACATCAGGCATACAGCTCACCAGAACAGATAAGGAGATCAGGAGGTGAATGATTTTATTCTTCATGATTTCTGACAACCACAAGACTCTCGAATGATTAATAAACAACAGGTATACCACCGGCTCTGCCGGTGGACTCGTAAAGTTTGACAGTTACGGGAGTAAAAGGGAAGTCTCACCATTCTGAACCGTTCAAAGTTCAAGAAAAGGAGACTTTCCATGAACGACGCACAAAGTTTAAGCCACACGAAGTGAGAATGCAAGTATCACATCGTATGGATTCCGAAGCATCATAAAAAGACTATATTTGAAAAACTCAGGAAATACCTGGAAGAGATATTCCGAGATCTGGCGGCGCAAAAAGAATGCAAGGTGGTTGAAGGGCGTCTGAAGACTGATTGTTGATTGCGGCGAGGTAGTCCACGAGGAAATTCTTCAACCAAACAGTTCGCTGTGGGAGCCAAGACGGGCCAGTCACAGTATCGACCCATCTCCTCACACGAAACAGGGCTAAGACATGAGTACGAGCTGATTTTTCATATCATGATAGCCATTATAGATAGCCAGATGATCCATACCCACCTTGGTTCCCTCATAAGAATGTCGCTCGCATATTTCTTCGTGTCAGCATTGCTAAACAGTACCTCAGCTTTCTTACTGTATTAATATTGTAAAGTTAGAAATATATGATATCATATCATCCAGAATGAAATGATTTGTAACAATATAACTCAATATGGGATGATTACATGAGTGTCGTGTTAATCGGTGGAGAGAAGGGCGGTACCGGTAAAACCACCTTGGCCACGAACCTGTCTGCCATGTTGGCGATGCAGGGGAAAGATGTGCTGTTGCTGGACACGGATCGCCAGGGCACAGCATCGTTCTGGGCAACTGTCCGGGAGGAGACCGAGATCGAGCCAAGAATCGCCTGCGTGCAGAAATTCGGCAAAGGACTGGCATCACAGATTCGAGATCTGGCTGCCCGTTATGATGAGATCGTCATCGATGCGGGAGGTCGGGATTCCATGGAACTGCGCTATGCGTTCGGTGTCTGCGACCGTGCCTACATCCCAATCCAACCTTTCCAGTTTGATATCTGGACGCTCAAGCAGATGGATGAGCTGGTTGAAGTTGCCCAGGGATTAAACGATAAGCTCCAGGCCTTTATTGTTCTGAATCGGGTATCGACAAATCCTGTTGTTCGGGAGGAGCAGGAAACTCTTGCTTTTTTCAGAGAAGAAGAGTTCCAACATCTGGGCCTTATCGATTCGGTGCTCCGTGATCGTATCGCGTTTCGCAAGTCAGCCCGAGACGGATTGTCGGTGGTTGAATGGAAGCAGGATAAAAAGGCAACTGAGGAAATGAACCATTTTTTTAAAGAGGTGTATGGTGGTTGATAAAAAGAAAACTCCCCTTCGTTCTACACCAGCGATTAGAAAAGATGTCGACCTCGACAAGTTTGCTGCCGGCGCCGGAAGGTATGGTGCCAAAAAAGAAGAACTGTATCCCTGGGATGAGCCCCATGTCCGGGAAGATGTCATGAAAAGCCTGCCGCTCAGGCTCTCGGAACCACTTTATTTAAAATTAAAGTATATTGCCTCTCGCACCCCATACAGCATGAATTCCTTTATCCTGGAACGGATTACCGAGGAGATTGAGGAGGAAATTGTCAAGTTAACCGGGCAGAAATGATGGTTGGATTCATATGCACGATGGGGAACTTGATCATTGCTAGAGCGAGAGCAAAACTACATTCATTTTGCATTACATTACAATGAGATGAATGGGATTGTTGAGTTCGATTTTTTTGAAATATTCCCCCTTAGTACACCCTTTGTGTTGTGGCTACAACTATTTAATCCTCCAGCGTTGCAGATGTCTCGCTGCACATTTTAATTCAAGCAAGTAGATCCTTTGCCCAGGCAGGTGTAAAGGGTTCACCTTTTTCTCACAGTAGCCGTTCTTAATAATGGCGATCTGTTGGAATCTGTTTTGTCCCGAAGAGTTGTCAAGAATCCACGCTTCATCTACAAGAGGGAGTGCCGTCTTAATGTTTTTCATAGTTCTTGGAATACGCGATTGTATTTTTCAGCGGGTACATCATGACCGCCTTCCAGTGTGCGCTGATATACCCTGGCCTCGTTTAGGCTTGGGTCGTTCAGGTGGATATAGATTAGTATGACGGTATATCAACGGGCTTTAGCCGCTGCGATAATATCGATTTTCGATGCATGGGAAAAGACGGTTTCAAAACCAAAGGATTCTCCCTGGGCGATCATGTTTTCAACTCATTTCCGTGGCCAGGGGCGCAGCCTCGTAACTCAACCTTTCCGGATGATCCGTATCCATTGCCCTGGCGATCAAATCAGCGTTGAGGAACTTGATACCGTATTGGGATAATTAGATATGATGGTTAACACATAAGCAAAAACAGACCTGCCAACCTTGCAAACGTGGGTTAAGTTGAAAGCATGAACCAACAACTCAGAGCCAAAATCAAGGAGGCAGGTCATGGAAAGAACAATAAAGAAAATCGGTTTAGATGTCCACAAAAACTCAATTTCAATTGCAATCGCCGATGAAGGTCGTGATGGTGAAATCAGTGCCTGGAAGAAAACCCCAAAATACTTAAAAAATCAAGGCGATGCCACAACAACCCAAAAACGAAGAAAATGAGAGCGTAGATAGCGACGGATGTTGAGCAATGATGTAACATATTGATTATTATGGTATATACATTTCAGCAAAACCATTTAGCAGGACCCCCGAACGGAAAAAACGACTGCTACCGCCAAATCTTCGTCGGGTGAAAAACTCATGCGTAAAGTGATCGTACCACAAATGAAGTTGGGTGAAATTGCTATCGCCGACATAAAGCTGAACCCTAAATCGCGCGATGATATCTCGCAAATCCTGCGCGGACTCCAACATATATACATCACACCTGAACTGCGAGGACCGATATTTGCCATTCTGGAAGAGGTGTTGCCTGAGCGACAAATCGAAGGAAAGACCGTCAAGGCGGACCCCAACAACGGTCGTCCCGGCATGACACAATGGCAGATTCTGGTGCTGGGGGTGCTCAGATTGGGGCTCAACGCCGATTATGACCGTATCCAGGAGTTGGCCAACGAACATAAGACCCTTCGGCAAATGCTCGGTCACAGTGATTGGGCGGACGAGAAGTATTATAATCTGCAGACTCTCAAAGATAATCTGCGGCTGTTTACTTCGGAAATTATGGATCGGCTCAACCGGGTAATAGTCGAAGCGGGACACCGGGCATTAAAAAAAAGCCGGAAGAAGGGGTCGTAGGCCGTTGTGATTCCTTTGTGGTGGAGACTGACGTCCCTTTTCCCACAGATATCAACCTCCTATTGGACGCCATCCGCAAGATCATCGAAATCAGTGCTGAACTGTCCTTTACCTACAAACTGCCGGGATGGCGGCAACACCACTGCCACCAGCGTCAATTTAAAAGGCAGTACCGCAAAGTACAGCGTCTCAAACACTCCACGTCCAAAGACGAAAACAAACAACAGCAAAAAGCGCAGGAGATTAAAGATGCCCATCGTGCCTACCTGGACCTGGCAGAGGGGTATCTGAAACGAGCAGGCCAGACCCGCCAACAAGTCAACCCGCACGACCCTCTCTCCGTGGTTTGGCTCAGCGTATTGAATGACTTCAGCCAACATGCTCGACGACAGATCGACCAAATTGACCGGCGGGTGCTCCGAGGAGAACGTATTCCTCACAATGAGAAGGTATTTTCTCTATTCCAACCGCGTACCGAATGAATCAGCAAAGGGAAGGCCGGGGTTCCGGTGGAGTTGGGTTTGCGGGTGTGTATTATGGAGGACCGAGACCGCTTCATTCTGCATTACCGAGTGATGGTAAAAAGCACTGATGACCAGGTAGCCTTTGCGATGGTGGGCGAAACCAAGCAGAAGTTCCCCACGTTACGTGCGGTGAGCATGGATAAAGGTTTCCATAGCCCAGCCAATCAGGAAGTACTGAAATCGCGTGTTGATTGTGTGGTGCTGCCAAAAAAGGGGAGGCTTTCGCAAGCCGACAAAGTGCGCGAAAGCGAGCCTGAATTTGTCAATCTGCGCAAACAACACTCGGCGGTGGAGTCGGCCATCAACGCCCTTGAAGTCCACGGGCTGGACAAATGTCCCCATCACGGTATCAACGGATTTAAGCGCTACATCGCCATGGCGGTGGTGGCACGTAACATACAGCGTCTGGGTGCGGTGTTGCGTCAGCAGGAACAAGAGGCTGCTCAACGAAAACGCGGATCTTACAAGAAAGCGGCCTGAGAAAAACAGGCTGATCCGGCTGCAGAGTCGATAGCAGAGCTATGCCCAGCCAGTGCAAAAGGTGAGAACAATTTTCACCCAAGAGGCTGTGAAGACAAAAAAATAACTGCCGGAAAGAAAGCCATCCGCAGTAATCGTGTCTGCGCTGATACGTGTTTTTGAAAATTGGGGGTTTTCTGCCGGGCACTAAGTAGTGATGATAAAAAGTATCTCATTGAGATTTACTAAACAATGAAGTAGTTGTGAAGAAAGACTAAGGAGGCTTAACGTATGAGGTGTGCTTTTCAACCGAAGATACAGCTACTTCTGGGCCCACACTTTTCGTTTCTACCACCAATACCGGTAACTGATTTAATCTATCATGACTGGCATGATGAATAAACGACAACTTTGTGCGTACCGATTGTGTTGACACAAACGGATAGGCATCATCCAAACCCATGCTGCCATTTAATGAATTGAGGATCACGGAGAAATCCATCCAGGTATCTCTAATATTGGCCATCGGTGTATTTACAGTAAAATTGTATTGGTCTTGGGGTAAATGTAATTTGCCGACTTCTTCATTATCAAAAGCACTGCCAGAAGTTGAACTGGTGATGGAAAAATTTTGTGCCGTCTCTAAAGTGTCGCTGAGGTACATGTAATGCGCCCAAGTTTCTGCCCAATTTTCACAGGAATGCATGGTATGAAAAGATTGTTACTGCTGCTCACACTCTTTATTTCGTCGACTGCCTGGGCGGGTATGCCAGCCACACCGGTCATGACCCTTTACCGTTTTAACAGCGCGCTCGAAGTTCCCTATTACAGCATCAAAAACTTTCGCGAGACGGGGCCATCAGCGCCGGTGGGTACGCTCGCTCAAGGTTCGGCGGTCGTGCCCTGTATAGTTGTGGACGACGGGCACCCGTTAACCGATAGCAAAGGCGTTCCTTATGTGGGCTTTCAGGTGATTATGGATTCCCGCACAGCGACGCCGGCTTCGGTGGAACGTTATAGAAACGCCGTTAAGCAGCGGCAGGCAATGACCGTCGCCAATCACCATTGCGAAGGTGGTGTCCAATATGTTCTGGATGTCCGAAGCCTGTATGCGATGACCAAAGCGCCTTTTTTCGATCCCCCTCCCCGAACCAAAGTCAGAACTGCCGCCACGCCGCCACGCGGCGAGTTGGATCAGATCATTCGAACCTTTCACAACTCGACCTATTGCGACAGCACCAATCGGCATCTGACCGGGCGTCGCGACGCTTTACAGGGGGCCTGGGACCGCTTCATCCGTGATCAGCAAAATCGCTGGTCAAATAGATCCCTGGAGCGTGCCAAGCATCTGGATTACACCATGCGCACCGCGATTTTCGAAGGACATCTGGAACGTGGTTGTAACGCCTATGGCGCCTGTGAACGTAATATTATTGCCCTCTCGATTCGTAACCGCGGCCTCGAGTCGTGTGTAAGCCGTCAGGGATGCGAGGCTCCTGGAGATTTTCAGGGCGTTTCATCGAGCGTCTCTCAGTACAACATCTGGGATGAATATCTGACGCAGATTTCCGGATTGACCTCCTGCTTCCTGCGCGACGATTTGGCCGGTGACCGAGATTACAGCAAGCTGCAAAACATGTACGCGCAGAACCTGGATGATGTACAACGCATCTTATTCGGCAACGATCAAGACCTCGTGGCGATTTTCCCGAATAATTCACTGTCGGACTCTGAAAAACCTTAAACATTATTATCATGCCCCGGCGATGGGAAAATGCTTTCCCAATGACGATCGGGTCGAATACATGTCAGGGGCGGTGGCCCGCAGGGGAAACAATTTCGCGCTGATAGCTGATACCCGGATTCGGGTGGATCAAAAGACGGAAGGCGGGTATTTCTTTCGTAACTTCCTCGTACGGGAAGACCTGGCCAGGGATGTAATTACAGTTGTTGACAACTATCCAGGATTCGTCGTGGATGGGAGACGGGTCACATTGAAGGCACCGTCCCGGTGTGCTCCTTATGGGATTCCGAGTGGCTGTAGGTTCAGCGAGATCGGACGATATCGAAAAACACCTTCCTGGATGAATGCCGGTAAACCGCTGGAACTGAGATGTCGCGTTGCTGATCAGGGGGAAACTTGCCAGGGAGGAAAAGTATCGAAAACAGTCAAAGTAGGCGGGGTGTGTGATACCCAGATGAGGCCGATCACAGGTGTTAAGTAGGAGGCCAAGCCCCTTATAGGCCCAGAAATCCGGTTCCAAGAGGCCTACCCACATCTTTTGGGTAGTTACGAGTAAAAGCTGTTTGGCCCCGTGGACCTATTTTCCAGAGCATCAAAAAAAAGAGATTCTGGAAAAATCTAGAGTTTCAAGATGCTCCATTTTCCGCTACTTTTTGGAAAATAGTCTCTGATTTAACCACGTAGGAAAATGGTCCATTTCTGACGTATTTTTGAGTATAGAACGAATTTAAACTGATCAGGAACTAATGTTAAACCACATTGCGATGCCGCGGCTTAATCTTGCCACTGTAAATTTTGCTGGTGAAATCCTGCTTGGGGTAAAATCTATAAATACCATGATCAACCTGACCAAAAAAACTATCTGGCCGCTTTGTCGAAATTGATCAGGTTGAGAATATTGAGAAGAGTGTCAGTCTAGGTGCAGTTATGCTGACTGATGATTATTTTTCTTATTATTTTTGACAACCACAAGACTGACGAATAATGAGTTTTGTTTTCAAAATAACCTCACGATTTGAACGCGTCGGGTCCTGAATCCTTTTAATGAGAAGTTCAGTGGCAGTTCGGCCGATTTCATAGGTGGGCTGTTCAATAACTGTAAGCGCTGGTTCAAGTAATTGAGCACAGGTCGTATCATCGAAACTGGCAAAAGCAATATCATCGGGAATCGCCAATTTGCTTTCACGGATCGCCAGAAGAACGCCTGCGGCTAACAAACTGTTACTGGTAAGGATGGCGTCAGGCCGATCTTGCATCTCCAGCAGTTTCATGGTCGTGTTAAAGCCGTCTTCCTCTCGAGGATTGGCAAACTTTATCAAGTCGGTCGCCGGCTTAATGTTGTGATCTTTTAACGCACGAATAAAACCTTCGTGCCGCAGACTTCCAGTGGAACTCCCCGCACCAAAGACCCCACCTATCCTTTGAAAACCGTGCTCAATCAAATGGCTTGTCAACGTGTGGGCTGCCTGAACATTATCAATGAGGACATTATCAACGTCCAAATTGTTCACCTGGCGGTCAATTATGACTACCGGCATATTGAGAGCAGATGTCTCGGTAAAATTTTCAATTGTATGTCGTGTAGGTGACAAAATAATCCCGGCGACATTTTCATCGCGAAGAAGATTCAGACATGATTCTTCTCTTACCGGATTCTCATCCGTATTACAGAGCATCACAATATAGCCCTGTTCATAGGCCGCATCATCAACAGCACGGCTGACGCGTTGAAAAAATGGGTTTTCAATATCGGAAACAACTAACGCTATTATTTTTGATGTATTGGATCTCAGGTTTTGTGCAACCCGGTTTGGCCGATAATTCAGCTTTTGCACTACTCTCAATACATGTTCATGCACTTCAGGCCGAACGTGTGGTTTGTTCGCCAAGACTCGTGATACTGTAGCTGTTGATACACCCGCAGCTTTGGCAACATCTTTAATTTTAACCATGTGACTATCATTTCCCTTGTTTGGCTGGTAGCAACGTTTATCTATGCAATGTAAACGTTTACACAATTTTAGTCAATTACATTTTTGCAACAGTTGTTATGGCAAAGAAAAATATGTTATTTCCCCACTATCCAACCGTCATTTTTTGTTTATCTCTATTTTAAAAGGTCGACAGTATATATCAATCCTATAGATAATATATGTAAATATAAACATAAATATAATTATGGCAGGATCGGCCTATCGGGAAAAGATCCATCTAAGCTTTGCAGACAAATATATGCTCATGTTTCCTAACTCTCTCTTTTTTTGAGTTACCTCTTACAATGTACCATGTAAACGTTTACCGTAAAAAATGGCAAAAAGACGGATTTTTGACAAGAATCTTTAAGTGAATTGAAAAATATTTATATTATATTAAATTATAATAACAATATGATAAGTAATTTATTTTGTTTATATGGGAATTTTCTCATCCAAGGATGAAAAAACATTTGACACATAATTTGTAAACGATTACATTTGTTTCATGAGTGCAGTACCTCAGTGTTTAAATCGAAAGAGGCGGTTTTAAATTACCTTCAGCAGGCAAAGCACTTGGTCAACCCACACTAACCCATTCAACAAGGAGGCCCTGAAATGAAAAAAACAATTCAAGGAATTGGCGGCTTCTGGTCGGGATAATTTCCCCTCTAGCATTGGTGCTTTTGTCGTCTGAGGTTTGATTGCGGATATCTTAATAACCATGTAACGGGGAGGGATGTTTATGTCCGGAAATACTTTGAAAATTGGTGTCCAGTCATTTGGCAGGTTCTTAAGTGGTATGGTCATGCCCAACATTGGTGCATTTATCGCTTGGGGGTTGATTACTGCGTTATTTATACCAACCGGTTGGTTGCCTAATGAAAAATTAGCATCAATGGTTGGCCCTATGATTACGTACTTGCTGCCGCTTTTGATTGGTTATACCGGTGGTAAGATTGTCGGTGGTGATCGTGGTGCGGTGGCAGGGGCTGTTACAACGATGGGGGTCATTGTCGGGAGTGATATTCCGATGTTCATGGGGGCCATGATTGCCGGCCCACTCGGAGGCCTGGCGGTAATCAGATTTGACCAGAAGGTGCACGGTAAAATCAAACCCGGGTTTGAGATGCTGGTCAACAATTTCTCTCTCGGTATCATCGCCATGTTGGCAGCCCTAATTGCCTACCTCGTCGTTGGCCCGGTCGTCTCTGTCATTACCAAGGCACTGGCATCTGGTGTGGGTTGGATTGTTAACATGTCCCTCTTGCCCCTGGTATCAATCATTGTTGAGCCTGCAAAAATTCTATTCTTAAATAATGCCATAAACCATGGCGTCTTTACACCTTTAGGCGCGGAACAGGCGGCTAAGGTCGGATCTTCCATATACTATTTAATTGAAACCAATCCAGGTCCTGGTTTGGGTATCCTTCTGGCTTATATGGTGATGGGCAAAGGTACGGCACAGAAGTCAGCCTATGGAGCATCAATCATTCATTTCTTTGGTGGTATTCACGAAATTTATTTCCCTTATATTTTAATGAAGCCAAGATTGATCCTAGCCGTGATCGTGGGTGGTATGACAGGTGTTGGTTTTAATATGGTCACAGGTAATGCCCTGGTTGGTCCTCCATCTCCGGGTTCCGTGTTTGCGCTGACCCTGATGTCAACAAAAGGAATGGGGATCGTCCTCACCCTCAGTTCCATTGCTGTGTCAGCTCTCACTTCGTTTATCATTGCAACAGTACTCATTCGTACGGACGCTTCAGAAACTGATGATCTGGAAGCCGCCACAGCTGCTGTTGCCGAAAGCAAGTCTGCCGCAAAAGGACAGGTGTCCTCTGAGCAGGCGACTCCTGTCGCGAAAGGAAGTGTTCGATTAATTGTTGTGGCTTGTGATGCAGGTATGGGTTCTTCAGCCATGGGAGCAACGGTGTTGCGTGGCAAAGTGAAAGCTGCGGGCTTAGATATTGAGGTGACCAATCAAGCTATTAATGATCTGAAAGATGCGGATATCGTCATTACCCAGAACGAATTGACTGCGCGTGCTCGTGCTAAATTACCTAATGCACAACATTTCAGTATCGATAACTTCATGGACGCAAGCTTCTATGATGACCTGGTAGCTAAGCTGGTATAAGGGCTCTGGTTTGACCTACGGGAACCATGAAAGATTACTTAATTTTTGATGGTTCTCTTCTAGCAGTTGACAATGCTGTAAGTTTGAAGGCGCAGGCGGAAATCCTGTTCGAAGATCGACTCAGTTTTAAAGGAGATTGTTATGTCTTTTTTTAAAAAATTGCTCGGTGGTCAAGATAAACCTGCGATCACAGAGAAGCCCAAAGAGCCAGAAAAAGTTGTCCAGGCAGAAGCAAAGCAAGAGAGCACTGCTGCCGTAGAAGATACTCTGACGGTCAGTTCTGATCAGGTTTTATTAAATGCTCAGGTAACGACCAAAGATGATGTACTTAAACTGATTTCAGAAAACTTGTTCTCTTTGGGTCTCGTCGATGGTGACTATTTGGATGCGCTTACCGGACGTGAAGAAAAAGTCAGCACCTATTTAATTAATGGTGTGGCAATCCCCCATGGCGTAAATGAAGCAAAAGATCAGGTGATCAGGACCGGTGTTTTTATCGTACAGGCACCTGAGGGTGTCGTCTGGAATGACAAGGGAGACGTGGCTCGTTTGATCGTCGGCATTGCGGCCAAAGGCAAGGATCATTTGAAACTGCTTGAGCGTTTGACAGGTGTGGTCATGGATGAGGCCGTAGCCGGCCAATTGGCCACAACAACCAATAAAAACGAAATTCTGGATGCGCTCAACGCTGAAAAGCAAAGTGCACCTGAACAACTCGAAGATTTCGCTGTTACAGCAGAGGCGAAAGTTGTTGATGCTCAGGGGATGCATGCCCGCCCCGCCAGCATGATTGCAGAGAGCGCCTCTAAATTTTCAGGAACGGATATTCGTATTCGCAACGATCAGAAGACGGCCAATGCCAAGTCCATGGCATCACTTTTGTCCATGGGCGCAAATCTTGGCGATGCGCTGAACATTTCAGCACAAGGACCTGAAGCAGAAAAGGCTGTTCAATTCCTGGCTGCAATGATTTGTGAAGGCCTCGACGATGATGAGGCACAGGATAACGCCTCGTATAATCCTCTGACCGTACTCCCCGCTTTGGCCTATGTCCAGTGTCGTAAGACCATAAGCGGTTCCGCTGCTTCACCTGGTATTACCATGGCACCGGCGTTTCGATTGCATGCAAGAAAGATGAGGTTTGAGGAGGAAGGAAAAGACCCTAAAGGGGAGGCCAAACTTTTCAGCACCGCCTTGACCGAGGCCGCCCAGCAGCTCGATGAGCTGCAAGCCAATCTGCAAAGCAGGGCACCAAAAGAAGCCGCTATTTTGCATGCCCAGAAACAATTGCTACAGGATGAACTTGTCCTGACCGACAGTGAAAAGTTCATTGTCAATGGTAAGACCGCCGCCTGGTCTTTCCACCAAGCCATTGAAAAGCAGGTCGGTTCCTTGAAAACGGTTGATAATGAGCGTTTGAGGGCCAGGATTGCTGATTTGATCGATGTGCGTGACCGGGTACTGGCCCTGATGATGCCCGCTGTTTCATCCGTTGAATATCCCGGGACCGATTTCGTTTTGATGGCAAAAGACCTCACACCCTCACAAACAGCCGGGTTACATGGCCTGAGGGTTCGCGGCATCTGTACGGAGCTTGGCGGTCCCAACAGTCATATGGCGATCCTTGCCAGAGCCCTGGGGCTGCCGGCAATCGTTGGTCTGGGCGACGGAAGCCTTGCCAACATTGAGGATGGCGAATTAATTATTGTCGACCCCCAGGCATCTTCCATCTACGTTGCGCCGGATGAAGCAACACAGAAACGTGCGATTAAGTGGAAAGCGCAGTGGGAGCAGATTCGCAAGGAAGAAGATGCACAAAGGCATAAAGCAGCAGAAACTCTGGATGGTCACCATATCGATGTTGTATGCAACATCGCCAACCCCGAAGACGCCAAACTTGTATTGGAAAATGGTGGCGAGGGTGTGGGCTTGTTGCGAACGGAGTTTCTTTTTGAATCTTCTGTTTCAGAACCCACAGCAGAAGAGCAATGCGAGAGCTTAAAAGCTATCATCAAGGAACTTGGCAGTCGCCAGTTAATTGTACGTACAGCGGATATCGGTGGAGATAAGCCTGTATCCTGGATGCATATCCCCCATGAAGACAATCCTTTCCTGGGTCTTCGAGGCATCCGCCTGTCGTTCAAATATGAAGACATGTTCAGGCGCCAACTGGAAGCCATCTACCAGACAGCAGTCTGGCAGCAAGAGACAACCGGATCAACCGGGCTGCACATTATGTTTCCCATGATCGGGAAAATGTCGGAGTGGAAGAAAGCGCGGGATTTGGCCGAGCGTGTACGCTCGCAGCTCAATGCTCCCAAATTGCCGCTGGGCATGATGATTGAGGTGCCATCCGCAGTGATGGTGGCCGAACATCTGGCAAAAGAAGTGGATTTCTTTTCTATCGGTTCCAATGACTTAACGCAGTACACCCTGGCCATAGATCGCCTGCATCCTGATCTTTGTAGTGAAGCCGACAGTTACCATCCAGCGTTGCTGAAAATGATCGAGATGACGGTAAAAGCCGCACAGGCGCACGGTAAGTGGGTTGGTGTGTGTGGCAATGCAGCAGCGACGCCTAGTCTGGCTACACTGCTGGTGGGCCTGGGGGTGACGGAACTGTCAGTCAGCCCAGCCAATGTGGCGGCGGTGAAAAATATTATCCGCGCAGTAAACTACAGTAAATTACAAGAAAAAGCCCAAAAAGCCTTACAACTGGATAGCTCAGAAGCCGTTATGGCGTTGTATAAAACTAACGACGATCTGTTGTAAAATCTGCATTTAAATACTCCTGAGAGGTAGCCATGACATCACAATATAAGAAATACCAATCCGATAAAATTAGTCCACCCAAAAAAACCTGGGTATGGAATATGTACGGCGCCGGTGAAGAAAATATAGGCAAAGACGGCAAGCCTGAACTTCTACCGGTACCGAAGCCGGGACCAAACCAGATGCTGGTACGAGTCGACAGCGTAGGCTTGTGTTTTTCCGATGTAAAACTGATCCGGATGGGCAAAGATCATCCAAAACTGTACAATCGGGATCTGACCAAAGAGCCGACAAGGCTCGGCCATGAAGCGTCCCTCACCATCATTGAGGTGGGCGAGGAACTTAAAGGAAAATATACTCCGGGCCAGCGCGTTGCGGTACAGCCAGATATCTACCAGAACGGTAAAAGTACAGCCTACGGTTATACCATCCCCGGCGGCCTTATCCAGTATCACCTGATCGGTCCTGAGATGCTGGAAACAGATGAAGGTGCCTGTCTGCTGCCGGTTACCGGCGACATGGGTTATGCCGAGGCGTCTCTCCTTGAGCCTTGGGGCTGTGTTATCGCATCCTACACCCAGAGAAGACGTCTTGAACCTAAAGATGGCGGCGTTATGTGGATTCTTGGCAGGCAGGGAGACGATCGGGAGTATACGTTCTCCACAGGCCTTGACTCGCCTGGAACCATTATACTCACCGACATTCCGCAAAGTGTTGCAAAGTTTGCAGAAAAAACCTCGGCAAAAGTAGTGGTGCGCAACGATATCGGTCCAGACCAATATAGTGATCTTGCCAAAGAGTTTACAGGTGGGGCAGGTTTTGACGATATCGTCATGCTTGACCCTCGTTCGGCTGCTCTTGTAAGCGATGTTGCAGCCTTTATCATTCGGAGAGGTACCTTAAATCTGGTAGGTCAGACACCACTGGACGGCCTGGTTAACGCTGATGTCGGCCGTCTTCACTATGATTATATCGCCTTTCTCGGTAACCAGGGTCCTGACATCGGCACATCTTATGGTGAAGAGCGAAACCGTTGTGAACTGAAAGCCGGTGGCACAACCGTTTTTGTAGGTGCCGGGGGCCCCATGGGGCAAATGCATGTTCAGCGGGCAATAGAACTGCCGAATGGACCAGGTAAGGTTATCGCGACAGAGGTCAGCGATATGAGGCTTGCTGCCATCCAGGAACGTTTTGGACCATTGGCTAAACGTAATAACTGTGAACTGTTCACCTACAATCCTCAAACCAGTGACAAGTCAATTCATGAATTTGTCATGGATATTACAGATGGCAAGGGAGCGGATGATGTTGTTGTCAGTGTACCTATCGCTGCAGTCATGGCCGAGGCGGATACCTTGATGCATAAGGATGGCATGCTGGTCTTTTTTGCAGGTGTCCCCAACGGAACCATGGCCCATTTGAACCTCTCCACCGTGTATATGCATAATGCTCAATATACCGGAACCTCTGGTCTCACCCTGAGCGATCAATCTCAGGTGCTGAGCCAGGCCGCAAGAGGAAGCCTCAATCCCGGTCGCAGTGTCGGGGCCATCGGTGGAATGAATGCTGCCAGAGAGGGAATTCAGGCGATGATTGATGGTCGCTATGCGGGCAAGATTATTATTTTCCCACAATTCCCAGACCTGCCGCTTATAGGGCTTGATGATTTACACAAGATTCATCCTGATATTGCCGAGAAACTTGAACCGGGCAACATGTGGACCATTGAAGCGGAAGAAGCGTTGTTTGAAAAATATTATAAGGGCTAAGAAATGATATTTACTGTGACACTAAACCCTGCAGTTGACCGGGAGTTAACAGTTGATGAGATCGTTTTTGATACTGTGCTGCGAGCCTCGGATTGGCGGGTAGACTGCGGTGGCAAAGGCTTCAATGTTGCCCGTATGCTTAAATCGCTTGGCATTTCAAGTGTGGCGATGGGCTTTGCTGCCGGTAAAAGTGGGGAAATGTTGGACGATAAGCTCAAGACGCTCGGCATAGAGACCGAGTTTGTCTGGGTCGAGGGAGAAACCCGCACCAATGTGTCCATTGTAAGTAGTGAAAATGGGCGGTATGTGAAAGTCAATGAGCCAGGCCCAAACATCACTGAGGCAGACCTCGCGCAGTTGGCTAACAAGATAGGTGACCGAGTTAAAGCCGGGGACTGGTGGGTGCTTGCCGGCAGCCTGCCTCCCGGGGTGCCGCCAATCTACTACACAGAGCTCATTGAGATCATCCAGTCAGCCGGGGCAAAGGTGTTCTTAGACACCAGTGACGAGGCCCTGCGGCAGAACTGCGCGGCCAAACCCCAGCTGGTTAAGCCAAATGACGAAGAAGCGCAGTCGTTGACCGGGCTGCCGGTCAGCACGCCTGCAGAGATAGCTGCAGTTGGTAAGGCAATCGCTGCCATGGGCCCTGGCAGCGTAATTATCTCTCTTGGCAAAGAGGGCGCCATCCTGGTCGATAGCGATAAGGCGTGGCTGGCTGCCAGTCCCAAAATAGTTGCGGCCAACCCGATTGGCGCAGGTGATTCTATGGTAGCCGGAGTTGTGTGGGGACTCAGCCAGGGGGACAGCATGCAGGATGCCCTGTGCAAAGGAATTGCCTGCGGTGCGGCAACTGCCAGTCAAAAAGGCACAACGGTTGGTACCCATGAGCAGGTTACCGAGTTGTTGGCACAGGTTCACCTGAGAGAAGTATAACCGTTAATCAGCCTGATAAAAGACAAAAACATGAATGTGCTGCGCAGCGCCGGAAAAGCTTGAAGCGATTCAAAATGCAATAAGAATAGATGTCTTAGGAGAAAGAAAATGACAATCCGTATAGCAATAAATGGTTTTGGCAGAATAGGAAAACTTTCATTCCGAAAGATTTTTGGCGATGATCGTTTTGAAGTTGTGGCAATTAACGATTTAACCGAGCCAAGGATGCTTGCTCATCTTCTGAAGTATGACAGTGTACAGGGTCATTTTTCAGGCCATACTGTTAAGAGTGATGAGGATTCTCTCATTATTGACGGCAAGAAAATCAGAGTTTACAAGGACCCGGACCCAAAGAATCTGCCCTGGGGCAGCCTTGGGGTGGACATTGTTTTAGAATGTACCGGATTTTTCTGCTCAAAAGACAAAAGCCAGGCGCATATTGATGCAGGTGCAAAGCGGGTTCTTATATCAGCCCCTGCAGGCAATGACCTGCCAACCATTGTTTATGGCGTCAATCATCATACCCTGAAAAAGGATGCTCTCATTGTCTCTGGTGCATCCTGCACAACCAATTGCCTTGCTCCTATGGCCAAGGTGTTGAATGATTATCGTGAGTTGAGAACAGGCTTCATGACGACGATTCATGCCTATACGGGCGACCAGATGATTATTGATGGACCACACCGTAAAGGTGATTTACGGCGTGCAAGAGCCGGTGCAATCAACATTGTACCTAATTCAACCGGTGCTGCGAAAGCGATCGGTCTGGTCATTCCTGAACTTGCCGGAAAGCTGATCGGATCGGCACAACGCGTACCGGTTCCTTCCGGTTCCATCACTATTCTTGATGCGACGTTAAAGGATGAGACCGACTCTGTATCTGTTGAGGGGATCAATGAAGTAATGAAAAAGGCTGCCGATGAATCCTTTGGATATTCTGACGAAGAGCTGGTGTCAAGCGACACCATTGGTATGAGCTACGGTTCACTTTTTGATGCCACCCAAACCCTTGCGCAACGTTGCGGCACTAATATTTACGAGGTGAGAGTTGTCGCCTGGTATGACAATGAAATGAGCTATGTCAGTCAATTGATCAGAACATTAGACCATATGGGCCGTTTAATGAAATAAGCGTTAATGCATCAATTTATAGGGATAGAGGTGGCGATGATGATGAAAAATGTCTTGGGATTAATTATGGGAGGGGGGCGAGGAACCCGACTCTTTCCTCTCACCCAGAAACGGTCGAAACCGGCGGTGCCGTTTGCGGGCAAATATCGGTTGATTGATGTCCCCATCAGCAACTGTATGCATTCCGGCATCGATAAGATTGCCATTCTGACGCAGTTCAATTCCGTCTCGTTACATCGACATATTTTCCGGACCTATCGGCGAGATATGTTTACGGATGGCTGGGTCCAGATATGGGCTGCTGAACAAACCCCGAAAAGTACCGGCTGGTATCAGGGAACCGCCGATGCGGTTCGGCAGCAGCTGGTGGAGATAAAAAGCTCAGGTACTAAATATGTACTTATCCTGGCAGGCGACCATCTGTACAGGATGGACTATAGTAAATTTGTCCAATACCACATTGACACAAAAGCAGATATTACCCTGGCAGTTCAACCGGTAGATGCCAGGGATGCTTCATCTTTTGGTATTCTCAAGCGGAGTCAAGACGGCGACATCGTCAGCTTTACTGAAAAACCGGCGCCTGATATCCTGGGTGAGCTGGCAAGCAGACCCGATTCAGATAAACCTTTCATGGCTTCGATGGGGATCTATGTGTTTTCCACCGATCTGCTCTCTGAGTTATTGTCTGCGCCGGGCGATGATTTCGGCAACGATATCATCCCCGAAGCCATGCTGAAACACCGGGTCAAGGGATATGTGTTCGATGATTATTGGGCCGATATTGGTACTATTCGCCGCTTCTACGAGGTAAGTCTGGAGCTGGCTACCACCCGGCCCTTTGAGCTGAATAATCCTTCCCAGCCCATTTACACCAATGCTCGCTTTCTGCCTCCCACTGAACTCCAGGGAGCGACGCTCTCTCAGGTTCTCCTGGCAGAAGGGTGCAATATCGGCAGAGCTGAGATCAGCAACTCGGTAGTGGGTATCCGCAGCGTCATTGGTTCGGAAGTGGTTATTCGCGACACGGTCATAATGGGGGCAGATTATTATGAAACCGACGAACAGCGCGCAGAAAACAAACAGTTAGGCCGTCCTGATATCGGGGTTGGCAACGGCTCTACAATCGAGAGTGCAATTCTTGACTCGAAAGCCCGGATTGGTCGGAATGTCCATATTCGCAGCCTGCCTGACCGGCCTGATGCCGATAATGAAAACTGGGTTGTCCGGGATGGCTTGGTAGTTGTCCCTAAGAGTGCAGTCATTGCCGATAATACGGTGATCTGATGTATGGCGTTGTAAAGGAAGGGAAGCAATGGAATCATTTCCGGATCAAGTGCGCTATCTGAACTACCTGGCCAGGGAGTTTCCGTCCCGGGAAGCTGTTGCTGAGTCTATTATCAGTATGCAGGCGCAGCTTCTGTTACCTAAAGGCACCGAACATTTTATCTCGGATATTCATGGGGAATACGAGGCTTTTTGTAAAGTCGTAAGTCATGCCTCAGGGGCAATAAAGCGCAAGATTGATGAGATTTTTAAAAACACTCTGTCTGATGACGGGAAAATCAGGTTGGGGAGCCTGATTTATCAACCTGAAACGGTCCTGGGGATCCTTTTGCCTGGTGCTGATGCAGAGAAGCAGTGGTACCAGGAAACGTTGTTGCAACTTATCCATGTTTTGCGGGCAGTTTCATCGAAATATCCTCGATCGAAAGTCCGTCGATTGATCGAAGGGCGATTTGAGAGACTCGTAGAAGAGCTGCTCTATGAAGATGAAAAGCTGACGGATAAGTGCGAATACTATCAAGGCTTGATTGATACAATTGTTTCCACCGGTCACGCCAAAGCATGTATTGTTGTGATGGCTAAAGCCATTCAGTGCCTGGCCATCGATCACCTCCATGTTGTCGGTGATATCTATGATCGCGGTCCCGGGGCACATCTCATTGTGGATCGCCTGATGGACTATCACAGTGTCGATATTCAATGGGGAAACCACGATATCTTATGGATGGGGGCGGCAGGCGGCAGCGAGGCCTGTATCGCCAATGTCATTCGGATCTCCCTGCGTCATGCCAATATGGAGACTTTGGAAAACGGTTATGCGGTGAGCCTCTTGCCGCTGGCCTCTTTTGCCATCGATTGCTACGGTAATGACCCCTGTGCAATGTTTACGCCGCAGAGGTTCAATCAGCAGGATGATTCGGAGGGGGAACGGATGCTGATGGCCAGGATGCATAAAGCCATCACAGTTATTCAATTCAAGCTGGAAGCTCAGATTATCATGCGCAGGCCGGAATACCAGCTTGAGGATCGCTTGCTGCTTGATAAAATTGACTTTAAGCAGGGAACCATAGAGAGAGATCAACGCATCTATCCGCTGCTTGACCAAAGTTTTCCGACCGTCATGCCTCAAGATCCTTATGCGTTGACCCCTGCTGAGCAACATGTGGTCGATCGGTTGCAAGTGGCGTTTTCCAACAGTGAGAAATTGCAGCAGCATGCGCGTTTTCTCTTTGCCAAAGGCAGCATTTATAAAACCTGCAATGGCAACCTGCTGTACCATGGTTGCCTGCCAATGAATGATGACGGTTCGTTTAAATCATTAACGATGGGCCATGCAGCTTCTGCCGGCAGGGAGTTGATGGATACCTTCACTCGCCTGGCACGGCAGTGTTTCTTCAGCGCTGATGAATCCATGCAGAAACAGCAAGGATTGGACGCTATGTGGTACTTGTGGTGCGGCCCCTGTTCGCCCCTTTTCGGCAAGGAAAAGATGACGACTTTTGAACAATATTTTCTTGCAGATAAAGCCACCCACAAAGAACCACGTAATATCTATTATACGCTGCGGGACGACGAAGCGACGGTCCGACGAATTCTGGAAACATTTGGCTTAGCCCCGGATGTAGGGCATGTGATCAACGGGCATGTACCGGTGATCGTCAAAAAAAAAGAAAGTCCACTGAAAGCGGGTGGTAAACTGATCGTCATTGATGGCGGTTTTGCTCGGGCTTACCAGCAAAAGACAGGTATCGCCGGTTACACCCTGGTTTTTAACTCATGGGGGCTGTTGCTGGCCACGCACCAGCGGGGTGAGACAAACTCTGCAACTGAGTCAGGCATCCATGACATCGATTGCACGACTGAGATTATTGAACACCGGAACTTCCGGATTCGTATCAAGGATACGGATTTGGGTGGAGAAACTCAGCAACGTATTGATGAACTGATGGTGCTGCACGATGCGTATCGAAAGGGAACAATTTCGTGTCGGCACTAACTCCGTCAACGTGAACTGCGTGACGGAGTTTTTAGAGCGCGATACTACAAGGAGGGAGTCTTGAAGACCACAACCATTTTAACTGATTTTGATCACTACCTGATGGGCGAAGGAAGCCATGAGCGAACCTACGAGAAAATGGGGGCACACCTGGTTGAACTGAACGGTGAAAAGGGAGTGCATTTTGCCGTGTGGGCTCCCAATGCCCGCCAGGTCAACCTCATCGGTGATTTTAACCAGTGGCATGGGGAAAGCCACCCGCTCGCCTCCAGCGACAGCGGCGTCTGGACCCTGTTTGTGCCGGGCTTGACCGAAAATTCAGTCTATAAATATCGGGTTGTGAGTGCCACTGGAGAAAGTTTCGATAAGGCCGATCCTTATGGTTTTGCTATGGAACAGCGGCCGAGAACGGCATCAGTGGTAACCGATCTGGACCGCTATCAATGGTCTGACAAAGACTGGATTAATCGTCGAGGGCAGCAGCAGGGACTGGACTGCCCCATAGCCATCTATGAAGTGCACTTAAGCTCCTGGCGCAAGGTGGCTGATGAAAAGTGGGGCTCTCGCTATCTGAGCTACCGTGAACTGGCCGATGAACTGATTCCCTACGTCGTGGAAATGGGCTACACGCATCTCGAATTGCTGCCCATAGCTGAGTATCCTTTTGATGCTTCCTGGGGGTACCAGGTGATGGGCTTTTACGCCCCCACCAGTCGTTTCGGTACCCCGGAGGATCTGATGTATTTCATTGACAGGTGCCACCAGAATCAGCTGGGAGTTATTCTGGATTGGGTCCCCGCCCACTTCCCCAAGGATGGTGCCGGCCTCAATTTTTTTGACGGCACCCATCTCTATGCCCACACAGATCCAAGGCAGGGGGAACATCAGGACTGGGGGACGATGATCTTTAACTACGGGCGAAACGAGGTCCGGGCATTTCTGATATCCAACGCCTTGTTCTGGATAGAAAAGTATCACTTTGATGGTTTACGGGTTGATGCTGTGGCCTCGATGCTCTATCTCGATTACTCCCGGGAAGATGGGCAATGGCTGCCAAACAAGTATGGGGGGCGGGAAAATCTGGAGGCGATAAGCTTTTTACGCAAGATGAACGAGGTTGTTCACGGTATTTTTCCTGGAGTGTTGACCATGGCAGAGGAGTCAACCGCGTGGCCGATGGTATCCAGGCCGACCTACACCGGCGGTCTCGGGTTCAGCCTCAAATGGAATATGGGCTGGATGCATGATACCCTCGGCTATATGAGCAAAGATCCGATCCATCGCAAATATCATCAGAATGACATGACCTTTGGTCTGCTCTATGCCTTTAACGAAAACTTCATCTTACCCTTGTCCCACGACGAGGTGGTACACGGCAAAGGCTCGCTGCTGACCAGGATGCCTGGGGATGAATGGCAAAAATTTGCCAACTTACGGGCCTACTATGGCTTTATGTGGGCCCATCCAGGTAAAAAATTATTATTCATGGGCTGTGAGTTCGGCCAGTGGCAGGAGTGGAACTTCGACACGAGTCTGGAATGGACGGCACTCGATGCTCCAAATCATCGAGGTTTACAAAGAACTGTCCGGGATTTGAATCAACTCTACAAAAAGGAACCAGCTCTCTATGAAAACGACTTTGAAGCAAGTGGTTTTGGGTGGATAGACGCGAGCGACACAGACAACAACGTGCTGTCGTTTATTCGCAAAGCAAAATCTAGCGATGAGTTCCTGCTCATTGTCTCCAACTTTACACCGGTTCCCTGGCATGGTTACCGGATCGGCGTGCCAAAGCCAGGGTATTATCGTGAACTTTTCAACAGTGATTCTGACTGTTATTGGGGAAGTAATGTGGGCAATGATGGGGGCCAGGCCACCGACTTGATACCAATGCACGGGCATCCCCAGTCGTTATCGCTGGTATTACCACCGCTTTCAACCATAATGTTCAAATTATCGGCTTGAATCCAAGCCACTCTTTACGTATCGAGGTGCAATTGTGCAGTACCGTATTTGTCCGTCTTGTGGAAGCAACTGTTTTTTTTTCAGCACTCAATGGCGATAAAATTGTTTTTCATATGAGCG
This sequence comes from uncultured delta proteobacterium, assembly GCA_963804605.1. Classification (GTDB taxonomy): domain Bacteria; phylum Desulfobacterota; class Desulfobulbia; order Desulfobulbales; family Desulfocapsaceae; genus Desulforhopalus_A. Next base: position 168,507 of record CAWDRB010000012.1, on the reverse strand, counting down.
ACAGCAACGAGTTGATTACTCTTCCCGATCAAACATTTGATGAATCTTTACTGTCGATTAATCTATGGCAGATCTATTGCAGTGGTTGCAGATGGAACGGCCCCATCCATTACTTGACGGTTGCGTACGCCTAGCTGATCAGATTGCAGGAATAAAGCTTTCGACCGGGCGAACAGCTCCAGATGCCATAACCTGACATGAAGCCAGGCATAAAGCAATGAATATCTTCATGCCGGCATCTGCAAATGATGCGCTACCCCATTTGCAGGTGATGAATCTTCCAGGGTTTCTTCTGGAGTGAAATGGCAAAGGGGTATATTGGTTCCAACCAAAAATTACGGGCTCAGGTCCAAAAAACATAATTAAGAGAAAAATCATGCTTAAAAAAAATTACTCAAAATCAGGTAAGATTTGTCGTGTTACCTTCAAATACGATAATTCTGAGAGTTCTAAAAATGCTGTACTTGTCGGAGAATTCAATAAATGGTCACTGCAAGAAAACCCTATGAAAAAACTGAAAGATGGAAGCTTTTCAGCAACCCTTTCTTTGCAGGCCGGAAATTCCTATCAATTCCGCTATGTGCTTGACGGGAATACCTGGGTTAATGACGTCTTGGCAGACAGCTACGTTCTTAATAAATATGGGGAAGAAAATTCGGTTGTAACTGCGTGATTGGGTGTGGATGGAAAATTTTTGACGGATTACTAAGTACAATTATCGAGACCACTGTATGATCACTATCTCTGCGGATTATACAGTTTCTATATAATGAACTACTTATGGATATACGATGACACTCCACATTGATACTCCTCTTGTTGAATCCTTACAACTGAGCGTAATCGCAGGACGACCTGTCAACATTAACCGTACAACTTGAACCTGAATTAACTTCCACCACCACAAATACCTTCCGGGTTAAAAAAATGGACTTGAGCTTTGGTATCCACTGTTGAATACCGACCTTATGTGTGTTAAATCTAGATGGTTAGGTGCTTTTCCAAAGACGGCCTAGCTCAACTCGGTTTGATGTGGCGGCGGATTAGACCGAGTTTCGGCATTGGCTCTGACCATCACGTCAAACCTTAATTCGTCAGGAAAGGAGAAACCATATGGCCTTGATCGCGATTAACGTGTTGCTGGATCCAGATGCTGCCACGGTTGAGAAGGCACAGGCGGTGAACGCTCGGCTACGAGAGGATTTTCCGGACGGTTTCGCCCTCGATGCCAACCACGCGCCGCACATCACCATTCTCCAGCGGTTTGTGCGCACGGTGGACCTCGACGAGGTAGCGAAAGCCGTGACCCAAGTGCTGCGTACAAAGCAGTTTATGAAATGGGAAAGCAAGGCGACCGGCTATTATGATCTGGCCCACAAGAATCTCGGCTTGGTGGGAATCGTCATCGAACCGACCCCGGATCTGCGTCGACTTCAACAAAGGATCATCGATGCCGTCGCCCCGTTCGCTGTGGAGCAGGGGACAGGCGAGGCAATCGGCCAGCCCACAGAGGACTACGTAAACAACTTCGTCGGACCCCGCACCGGCATGAACTACCACCCTCATCTGACCGTTGGTATAGGCACCCGTGACTTTGTGGACGCTCTGAAAGCGGAGCCATTCGAGACCTTCGCTGTCCGGGCGGCATCCGTGAGCCTCTACCAAGTGGGGGATTACGGTGTCGCACAGAGAAAGCTCTATGACCTCTCCACCGCTGCTGATCCGCTTCCCTCCTGGAACGATGGCCCCGCCAAACAGGGTATCCTCGCATTCATCGACAAGGTGACAAAAGAAGGATCACCAGACTTCTTACCACTGGCAGAACGCATTGCCGTGTACGACAACGACGGCACTCTCTGGCCGGAAAAATCGATGCCGTTTCAGGCAGCTTTTGCCATCGACGAACTGAACCAACGCATCGTCACTGAGCCCAGGCTCGCCTCGGATCCCATGGTGCAAGCCGCCCTGGCTGGTGAATTTGCAAAACTCCTGGAAGGTGAACACTTCGATGGCCTGATGCAGGTCTTGGCGCTCACCCATGCAGGGATGACAATCGACGAGTTTCGGGACGCCGTGGAGACCTGGCTCACATCGGCTAAACATCCGCGATTTGGCAGGCCCTACGACGACCTTACCTACCAACCCATGCAGGAACTCCTGCGCTATCTGCAGGCAAATGACTTCAAGAACTTCATCGTTTCCGGGGGCGGCGCGGACTTCATGCGCGTCTGGGTGGAGCGCGTTTACGGCATACCACCGGAGCAGGTTGTCGGCTCGACAGCGCGGACGATATTCGAGCTACGCGACAGCGGACCGGTGCTGACAAAAACGCTCGACTATTTATTCGTCAACGACAACGAGGGAAAACCAGTTGGCATCCATCAGTTTATCGGCCGGCGACCTACTATATGTTGCGGGAACAGTGACGGCGACCACGCGATGCTGCAGTACACCACGATCAACAACCCGCGTCCTAGTTTTGGCCTCATCGTTCACCATACCGATAGTGAACGCGAATATGCCTATGACGCTGAGACGAAATTCACCGGCAGGCTTGTCGAAGCCCTCAAGGAGGCCCCCAGGCGCGGTTGGCTTGTTGTGGACATGAAGCAGGACTGGAATACCATCTTCCGGCCCGAGTAGAGATAACTCGTGGAAGGGCGGCGTTGGTTCTGCCAGCTGACAACGCCCATCCACACCGACCACCGAATTTGGCTGGTTAGGTGAAAAGTACGACAACTGTTTCTAAACCTTTGCTTAGAGAGGTTGGTGGCCCGCGTGTTTGCCCTTCTCCCCGCAACAGACCAAGATAAAACGGCGATTGGTTCAGTGCGGAGAGGTGTCCCCTGGCAAGCATCACTTAATGCGGGTCCGGGCGTTTAACATTGCTGATCGCTACACCTACGGGGTGAAAACGCAGCTATGTTCTCATTGGCCATATCTGAACAAAACTGCGGCAAGGGCATAACTATAAATAACACTAAGACGCAAATCTGGCCGATTGCACCCAAACTTACATTTTGCGCGGCGGACTGATGAGAGCTTCGCCGTCCAGCACCACTGTGCCTTCCTGGTTGGTGCAGATGGTTTTCAAGCGCACGCGCTTTTTCTCGACCAGGATTTCAATCACTTCCACCGTGGCCGTGACGGTATCGCCGATGACCACAGGGGCCTTGAAGTTGAGAGTCTGCTGCAGGTAGATGGTGCCTGGTCCGGGCAGCTGGGTGCCCAACAAGTTGGAGATAAAACCGGCTGTCAGCATGCCGTGGGCGATGCGGGTTTTAAATCCAGTCTTTTCGGCATAGGCTTGATTGATGTGAGCCGGATTAAAATCCCCGGTTATCCCGGCATAAAGATAGACATCAGACTCTGATATAGTTTTGCTGAACCGGGCGCTCTGCCCAAGTTCCAGCTCGTCGATGGTTTTGCCTTGCATCGCTGCTCCTTTTTATTTCTTCCATGAGAAGGTATGTCAAGAAAGTTCAACGTGGTGAACCACTCTTTTCTTTGCACCCGTAACATCATGCTTCCATTCTTGCCCAAGCATTCTTTTTTAATTTCAACCTGTTCTATTCTGTTTAAGCTGCTTTTAGAGCGGCCGCTTTTGGTTTATAGAAGGGATCATATACATCACCGGTTCTCCATATGCGATGCATTAATACAGCCAGTTTTCTGGCAACCGCGACAACAGCTCGGCGTTTTGCATTTTTTCCACCACGTTCAGCAAGTCGCAAGCCGAAACTTCGTAAATTGCATGGAGGGTCAAAGGGGCCAAGAACATAATGAGAGGCCTGCACCAAAAGCTTACGTAAATAAACACTCCCGGCTTTTGTTATCCTTAGCTGCTTGTCAGTCTCTCCAGACTGATCCTTCTGGGGAGTTAAGCCGAGGAACTTTCCAACCTGGCGGCTATTGTTAAAACGATTGTGGTCTTCGAGTATCAGTAAATACGCCAATGCAGTGAGGGGCCCAACACCAGATATTTCGCGAAGATGTAATGTTTCAGGATAGCTCTCCTGACTAATTAGAGCTATCTTACGGTCATATTCATTGATCCTCTTGGTTAGATCACCTATTGTGCTTATAAGGGGTTGCAAAGCCTCTTCCATTCCGGTAGGAATTTTATCAATAACTTGGGTGTGGAAACTGGATGTACTGCATGAAGGTAGACGCGCACCAATAGCTTTGACTGCACCTCGAACATGATTTATCAAACTTGCACGGCTTTTGACCAATATGTCCCTGGCTTTGAGTAATTCCAAGTCCATCTGCGCCTGTTCTCCACGGTGTTGAATTGGGTATAGCAACGCAGGATCAAAGCGAGCTACTCGGGCGAGCATCTCGGCATCACGTAAATCATTTTTATCATCACTATCCCAGATAACGCGTAATTTTCTTGGATTTCCAATCAGCACATTGCAACCAAGCACACTGAGCTGCCTGCTGATCCATGGCGAATGAGTCCCTGCTTCAAATACTACTGCTGCATTAGGATATTTCTTGAAAAATTCAATCAACTTCTTTCTCTCATTCTCTATTGTATGGATAGTACCCTTCTCGCTATCACCCTGTAAAACATAGATTACATGATTTTTATCGCCAAGATCCATGCCAATTGTTACAGTATTCATGGTTGATTCTCCTCTAGTCTTTGCAGTATCCAAACTGCGTTATTAGGGTGTGAGCATGATTTTACATCATAGCTCGGGAGAATCAACCTTCTCATCTTACCTACTTTGGGAAGCAGAAATCGTTGAATATTCTTCCTAATATTGTATAGTTAATCAAGTTGGTTAGTTCAACCTGGCAGCTGAAATACCCATTACAGCTGCCAAAAAAAATTATACTTCACAAAAGGAAGATTCCCATGTCAGACTCCACCACTTGCTGGCGGGCCTGTCCCGCCAGTTTTTGTCTTTTCATGGAAGATATCATAAGTTTTTTCAACGGCATACAGTAAATTTATCAGAGAAAGCATTCCAATACCTGAAGGGCCTGTTCCAGGCGGATAAAAAGAACATGGAACGAATGGAAGAGAGAGTTATCGAGACCGTGTATGATCTGCTGCAATATTGCCTTTCAGATTCACAGTGGGACTGGCGACCTTTGAATAACCAGATCGCGAAAGATGGTGACAGGCTGCTTGGAGGGTATAACGACAGCGCACTGATTATCGACGAGACCGGTCTTCCAAAGAAAGGTAAGAAATCGGTAGGTGTTGCTCGGCAGTGGTGCGGACAGCTTGGAAAGGTCGATAATTGCCAGGTCGCGGTTTTCGCTACAATCGCCCGAGGGAGCTTCTCTCTACCGATAGATTTCCGGCTCTATTTGCCGGAGGCAATGGATCAAGGACAGAAAGCGTTGTGAGAAAGCTAAAATTCCTGCAGATCAGATCGTCTTCAAGACCAAACATGAACAAGCGCTTGAGATGGTCTTTCTTGCGAGGAAAAATGGGGTCCGCTTCAAATGGGTAGGTTTCGACGGCTTTTATGGCGACAACCCCGCTTTTGTTCGACAACTCGCCGATAATGGTGAAGAATTTATTGGCGATATCCACAAGGATCACTTGGGTCTATTACGAAGATCCCAAGCCGATAGTACCGCTGCCAACATCCGAGAGAGGGAAGCAACCCAAAAAGCTTCAGGCTCAGACGCGATCAATGCAGGTTGATACATGGGTCCGAAAGCAGGCCCCTGGTTCCTGGCAGCGCATCGCCATTCGGGACAGTTCCAAAGGAAAGATTTTTGTCGATTTATTGCATAAAATTATTTGGCTTTGGGACGGCAAGGAAGCAGAAGCCAGAAGATGGCATTTGGTGGTACGACGCGAAATAGACTCTCCAGAAGAAATAAAATACAGTCTGAGCAATGCCTCCCTTGATACTCCGACACCAAGGTTGGCATTCATGCAGGCGCAAAGATACTGGGTGGAACGTCCATTCCAGGATGCCAAAAATCAATGTGGAATGGGACAATACCAGGTACGCGGCTGGCTCGCTTGGCATCATCATATGTCAATGGTGCAGCTCGCTATGCTGTTCATGCTGGAGCAAAGGTTACAACACCAGGCCGATGTTCCCCTGTTGAGCTGTCCCGATGTTGCAACTCTGCTGAAATCGGTTCTTCCGAGAAAGGATATCACCGAAGATGAGGTGTTGAGACAGCTCGAAGTCAGACACAGAAAGAGGCAGGCCTCAATTGATGCTGCCTACCGAAAACAACAGAAAGACGGGCTGTTGCCTCTAGCGGACATGCTCGCCAAAGTAGAACTAGTTTGGAAAAAGGGGTTCAAGAACCTTATTCTTGTAATCTTTCTTTGAGTTCTCTAAGCTCCAATTCTATCGAAGAAACCTGAACTGCTGAAATCTTCTGGCTAATCAATCTCGATACTGATTCCGCATCTTGGCTACTGATTTCTGAGTTGGCGACGGCGTTCAACAGATAGCTGTTTGCAGCGGATGCTTGTTCAACTGTATCAATCTCGCTTGGAAAGTTTTTCAACTCTACTTTGTGATTTTTAGCTACTGGCAAAATCCTTTCTACACAAGCACGTAATGCTTGATTTGAACCAGCCAGCGCATTGGTAATTAATCGCTCAACAAGTTCTGGTGCTGCTTGCTCAAGGATAATATCACAACTGATATAATTACGTCTGCGACTGCCTGTAGGACATCCAGCAGGATTACCTGATTGTCCTGGTTTCCACTGTGAATTAGATTTATCTGTTTTGTCACGAGACTTTTGGTTGTGTCCGAGGATGTATTTATTTGTTGATTTTGAAACTCTTCCACCACATCCACATTGACAGAAGGGCAACTTCTTAATCAGTCTCATTTGAATTTCTTCCTGTGGTTTTGTATTTTTGCATCCTGTAATACAGATTGGTTATTGGTTTTCTGTATTCCTAGCTTTTTGTTGCGTGCCTCGAACCATTCTTTTCGAGTTTGTGGCCCTGATCCTACAGATTTTCTTGTCTTTTTCATTAAATAACTCTTTGTTTTTTAGGCATATATCTGCTGTAATAACGTTATTACCAATCCTTTTTCTCACAGATTTTTTACTCATTGTTACAATTTTCCATAAGCATTACGACAAGAACGGTACGCTTTCATATTTCCAGTTTCAGCATAATGGCAAAGTTCATCGTACAGGCGCTTTTTCTTCATGGCTCTTTCGTCAACCATTTCTGTAACCGTCTTGATTTTAGGAGCACCGTGGTCATGGCGTTTCATAAAGTCGGCAATGTCACTGTAAAGTGTCAGATTGCCAACTTTGGTTTGGTTGAGCGGACTCCGCTGGTCAGTGGAACAATGCTTTGAAGAGACAAAGACCGAGCTGGGAATGGATCAATATGAGGTGCGAAAATTTCCAGGCTGGCATCACCATATTTTGACCTGCATGCTTGGTCATTACTTTCTCTGGCACCTCAAGATCAGATTGGGAAAAAAAAGCACCAGTTATTACGCCGTCGCAGCTTAGGTTGCTGCTGGAAACCGTGCTACCGCTGAGAGAGTTTAATATAGAAATGGCTATTGAACTGGTGGGGTGGATTCAGCGCCGAAATCACCGTTCCTACTTGTCGCACCGGAAGAGAAAAATTGCAACAATGAACATGGCGCATGTGTCGTTGTAGGGTTAGATGAGTTGGATTGTTGAGTTCGATATTTTTAAATATACCCCTCAGTATACCCTTTGTGTTATGGCTACCACTATTTAATCCTCTTGCGTTACAGATGTCTCGCTGCACATTTTAATTCAAGCAAGTAGATCCTTTGCCCAGGCAGGTAAAGGGTTCACCTTTTTCTCACAGTAGCCGCTCTTAATAATGGCGATCTGTTGGAATCTGTTTTGCCCCGAAGAGTTGTCAAGGATCCACGCTTCATCCACAAGAGGGAGTGCCGTCTTTATGTTTTTCATGGTTCTCGGAATACGCGATTGTATTTTTTCAGCGGGTACATCATGACCGCCTTCCAGCGTGCGCTGATATACCCTGGCCTCGTTCAGGCTTGGGTCGTTCAGGTGGATATAGATCAGTATGACGATATACCCGTGGGCTTTAGCCACTGCGATAAAATCAATTTTCGATGCATGGGAAAAGACGGTTTCGAAACAAAAAGATTCACCCCGGGCGATCATGTTTTCTCTTATTTCCGTGGCCAGGGTCGCAGCCTCGTAACTTAACCTTTCCGGATAATCCGTATCCATTGCCCTGGCGATCAAATCAGCGTTGACGAACTTGATACCGTATTGGGACAAGTTTTGATGGTAAAAAGTGGATTTACCTGCACCGTTTCCACCAGCCAGCACCCAGAGTTGTTTTTTCCCGGACATCAGATTGGCTCAAAAGTACCGTTGTGAAATTTCCCAGTCTGCCTTGCTCCGGTTACAGTTTCGACCTTGTCCAAAAACCCGGGGTGATTGACACTTGTTTCAAAATAGAAGGGGGCAGATGTGACCGGTTTCCCGGAGAAGCCTTTTGCCCTGTCCTTCTCAAGTTCGTTCCGCACAGTTTCGGGATCAATGAAAATATTTTCGGCGGGTTCCAAACGAATTTCTTTAAGGCCCTGGGTCACTGCAAAGGCATCAGCTGTGCTGATCTTTGAAGCAATAGCCTTACCCAGTGTCGCCCAATATTCTATCTGACCATTGATAGACCTGTGTTGAACCTTCGCTTGTCGTTTGGCCTGGTTCACCAAGTTTTCGTCGATTCTTAAAGATCGGGTTCCCATGGATGCCTCAATATAGTGCGTTGAGTTTGTAGTTGTTAGCATCGAAAAGATGCATATTGCCACAAAATAATATTTCGAAATCGCATTGTCAATATGAATTGAAATGCAAGAGACTGATGACGAAGCCCACGAAGTAGAAGCAGAGGTCGACCGGGTGATTTCCGCGAAACTGGCCGAATATGCGACTACGATTTCTGCCCCTGTGTCGAACGACAGAGTCCTTCGGATACGCTACAAACTCGGCGATTTGGAATAGTGGTGAGAATGAGCAGGTAAAATAACTTGAACCAAAAAACCTAGAAAGAGATTCAGTCAGATTTGGATCCAGGTTTTCACCATTTATTTCACTGCATCACTCAGCTTGCTGCCGGCCTTGAATTTAACAACCTTTCTGGCTGGAATCTGGATGGTATCTCCCGTCTGAGGGTTACGGCCTTCGCGAGCAGGCCGTGCGCTCACCGAAAATGTACCAAAACCGATCAGCGTGACCTTGTCGCCGGTTGTCACGGCTCCTGTGATTGCATTAAGGATGCTGTTCAACACCTGATCGCTTGCAGTCTTGCTCAAACCACATTCTTTCGCCACGTTTTCTATCAGATCGCCTTTGTTCATAATCTTTCCTTGTTGATTTGTTGGAGTGATATGGAGGGGGAGTGCTTTTTATTGCTCAAAAGTAGGTTCTCCGGCGTTTTGCAAGATTATTTTGAATCCATTTCCTGGTCATTTTTCATGAATTCACTGATTTCCCTGGGCGTATAATATCGGAACCGTATCCTCTTGCTCAGCCTTTCGGTATAGTCGGAAAAGGCCATGACAATCTCGCGACCTTCCTCCATCAACTGTTCTCCTTCCTTGTGCGAGATTCCATCGAATTCGCCAAGTCTTGCCTTGAAATTGATATACGCCATGTCGAATTGGCGCAGGATATTAAACATGGTCGAGCTGAGCGGAGAGTTGATTTTCAACACCCGTGACCCCCGTTCCTTGACCAAGCTGATCTTTTTTTCCTGGATCTCCTGCCAGGTTAGTTTCGTTTCTTTAGTCTCGGCCATTATTATCACCTTTTTTATGCGGAAATGATTTTTGCGTTCCTTTTGATTCGATATCGATGCCAGAGATCCAGATGATACACTGAACCATATGGGCAGATGGCGGCTACGACCATCAGCATGGAGCTTTTAACGGCCACCGGCAACAGGTGCGGTTTTATCTCCATAAACCCGTAATATATTTTCTCAGCCATGGACCCAAAATGGATGACCAGCTTCCAGACGTTCTCAGGTGTACTGAGTCGATAGAGTAGCAGATAAATGACGTATATGAGAAATGCCTTGAGCAGCAGGGACATGGCCCGACCCAGAAGCAGTGAATTGATTGCCTTTCTGGTAATGTTGCCGACATAGTAGCGACTGATATAAATGCACATCGCGGTATTGATTAGAAGGACCAGATAGGGGATATCCGCCTGGGCACGGCGAGCTGCTGTCGTTACATTTCTTGTCTCTGGTTGCGCCATATCCGGCGGGATATTTTCATTTACCTCCGTTTTGAAGTCTTCCTGCAGAACGGTCTCTTCCAGTTCTTTTTGCCTGGCCAGCTGATCGGCCTTTTTCAAGGTTTTGCCGAGTAGTCCCTGGACCATCTTGTGGTGCAGCCTGACCGCCCGCAGAATTTCATCTTTTTTAGGTAGTTCATTAAAACCGGCAATTCCAGCCAAAGGTCGGCCTGCCGCCAGGGGATGTTCTCCCAGGGAATAGAGATACCCTCTCAACGATTGCAGCTTGCCGAGATCGTGGGCTAAGGCGGCAACCATTGTATCAGGGATGACGTGCCAGGCTCTATTGTCCGAGAGGATCTGCACAACCTGTTCGGCTACGTTGAGCGAATGATCAAGCAAGGTTGTTTGGGCAAGCAACCGGTAGGTGTTTTCATCCCAGTTGCCTTCCACATCTCCATGTACATCGACTACTGAGGGACAATTACCCTCCTTATCCAGGAGTTTAAGGATTCGCTCGCAAACGGCTTTCTGCTGCGGGAATTTTTCAAAGAGAGGCTTATGCAGAATATTTTTCATAAATGCGACGGCTCTTGGACTGCGCAGTTCAAGAAATTCAACGTTTCCAGGGACACTCTGCTGGTTTCGCCAAAGAGGTGAGAGTTCCGAGATATGAATTGACTTGGAGCACTCTTTAGTCCAGATCTTCGACAGCTCATGAAGATGAATTTCTTTTGCTATCTTTTTCTTACTGAAAACCAGGATCATAAGAACGATCATAGCCAACAACAAAGCCAGCCATAGCATGCCGTGATGCCTTTGCCTTGTTCCAGTCGTTTGATAAAACGGTTTTCGTCGGCTTTGCCAATGATCTGGCCAACACTCCCGGAGGTCAGCTCGGTGAGTGCCACCCGAAGAACATCTTTGACAGCACCACTGTTGCCACAGCGATTGCCGACCGACTCGTCTACAACTCGGAGATCCTTGTTTTGGAGGGCAAAAGTTATCGCAAAAAGTCATAGAGCGTTTTTTTAAAAAATATCGAACAACTAAGAGGAAGTGTTGCTTTTAGAACCTTCTGAAGCGGACTTCTGCGTACTAATGAATTTTTGGCTGGTTTTTATTCGTTGGTTTCGGCTGGTTTTCTCGCCGCTGATTACAGTCAGCATATCTATATTCGATCTTGACAGCGGTCGGAGTGCGGATAGCTCCTATATAAAGTGGTGACAAAAGTATAATTTTTTGGAAAGCTTTTCTAATCTGATGTAGACAAACAAAACGGAGTGAGTATGCCTGGAGCTTATGCGCACATGACGTTGGTAAACATTTTACGGGAACCTCAACGGCTAGAAATTAACCCCGCCTTCACAAACGAAATCATTTCAACCATTTTGGAGTATTTTCGATTTACAGAACTTGGTGCTGTCAGTCCCGACTATCCCTATCTCGCCATTGGCGATAGCGAGGCGGCACAATGGGCTGATACCATGCACTATACCAACACGGGTGGGATGATTCAGGCCGGTGTGAACATTTTGAAATCGATGGATGGCGAGGAAAAACGGAAGGGATTGGCATGGCTTTTCGGTTATGCAGCTCATGTGGCAATGGACGTTAGTATTCATCCGATTGTCGAATTGAAAGTTGGCAAATACGCCGAAAACAAGAGAGCTCACCGTGAATGTGAGATGCATCAGGATGCGTATATCTTTCAGCGCCTCAATCTAGGAGAGGTTGGGCTTTCGGAACACCTCGATTCGGGGATCGCAAGGTGCGGAGAGGTGGGTGATAGCCATAACCTAGACGCAGCTATAGTTGCCTTTTGGGGGAAATTGCTCAAGAAGATCCACCCTGAACAGTATACAAATAACACACCTGATATAAAGAAATGGCATCGTTCTTTCATGCATGTGGTTGATAAAATTGCCGAAGAGGGAAACCACATGCTGCCAATTTCCAGACACGCGGCAGTCGATACGGGTTTGACCTATCCAGCAGCCGGAAAAATAAACAAGAAAAAATATATCAATAGCCTGCAAATTTCACACGATGTGGCCCTCCCTCAGTTCCTTTGCTATGATGAAATTTTTGATAGGACGATAAATAATGTCCATGGAATATGGGAAATAGTTGCATCCGGAATAACCTCGAATGATACCCGTTATCTGACGCAGATAGGTGAATGGGACCTGGATACAGGAAGAAACCGCCAAGACGAAAAACTTGTATTCTGGAGCTGACTAATGATTAAAGCTATTTTCTTTTTCATCCTCATGACATTATTCATTTCTGGATGTACTTGTTATAACTCAAACACCAGTGAAACTATGCGTCCTCTCGCTTCTGCACTCACTAAATTGAGTTCAGAGACTGAAGCTCTGGTGCGTTACGGAAATCCACCATCGACCGCTACAGAGGAGGAGTTGCTCAAGCTTGCAACGAAAAATGACCCAGGCTTTCTTGATACCTTCAAAGGTTACACCCTTCATACTCTCTCCCAAGACAGACATGTAATTATTCTTCTCTGTACTGAAGACAAGAAACGAGGGCTTCTGGAGGATCTCGGCTGTACAGCCGCATTAGACCGCAATCTTTGGAAAGAGGATGCGGCGATGCCCTGCGAGTTCACACTTTCAGTGGAGTTAGGGTGCCAACAGTGAGAGTGAGCAACTGTTTTAATAACAACTGAAGTCCGAGAAAGTTGGTTGAATGTGCCAAATCCCGTCATGACTTTAACTCAGATCTCAAAAGTCAACGTAGCTGTATTGGCGGGTTTCTTGACATATTTTCAAGGAATGGTAATCCTTGAAGCTAGGTTTCCGATTTGCCGTTTAAATTGAGACGTGATGCCCTTTTTGGCCAGATATGCTAACCATTACAGGAATGCTAAGAATCATGACAGAAAAGACACCTCCTATAGCAGTTTGCCCCCTCTGCGGATTTGAATCCGACAATGAAGAGTTGTGCCGGACTTGCGGCAAGCTGGCCGATACTGATATCCCAGTCTGTAAAGTGTCGCTGGCTAACATCTTCGGAACCTTTTTCTCCTCCTGCAGTAATTCAGCAAGCACCTTGTACCTGTTATCCTTGATCTCTTGCTTCAACCCATTTGTCGGTTCTGCTTTTTCTTGAGTTGCTGTCTCCGGATAACGAGCCTTTTTATAGGCGGTGGGTGTGTCAATACATTCCCCGGCATCGTCTCTCTTCCGGCATTTGAAATCCTCATTGTAGGGGTTAAGAACAGGGCCGCAGCTTGTCAGAAGCATGAAGAGGAGAAGGGGGCTACGGCATATTGTTTGATTGAATATTTTCATAGGTCATCTTGCCGTGGTTAAGATTATTTACCAAGATTGAGAGCACTGTTCCTCTATCTTCTTTTTTCTATGGGGATGACCTGTCTGGAAGGAAAAAATAGGATCAGTATACGATGGGATATAAATAGTGGAGAAGAGGATGCGGGCAAGGAAGTGCGAATTGTCCTGTAGCTAAAGCCTGAGGGTTCGGTGGATATGTGAATATTATCTCAATAATTACCGTTCAAAAATGGTAGCAATTTTTCGGTATGCACTTTGTTCGGAAGCAACGGGTGGCCAAATTTTACTCTATAGATAGGGTTAACTTATCAGGACATCTCATGTTGAGTACTGCAGCACTTTTGAGAGGTGTTCTTTGGATATACTTTGCAGTTGCTCCATTTCTAATCAATTCTCAGTGCTTAACCGGAACTACCCTTTCAGGAAGAATCTTAACTAGCCATGGAAGATAATTCGGTTACCTTGCCAGTTGGAATCTCGATAGCCTTTGGCCAATAAAAAGATCCGGAACTCTTTCCATGGTTAGCTGATGGGGTCCTTCCTTTCTCAGTACATCCTTCATAGATACCTTGTAATTTCGGTCAAGGCTTATTGCAACAAGATAACGCCAGCAACAAGAGTAGTTTGCTAAAAGACGCCAGAGGCGGCAAGGCAGTCGGCTGATACGGTCGTCCCCATGGCGATCACCCGGCCGACCGCACAGTAGCCATAGGCCAGAGGGTAGGCAAAGGCTCCCCCAAGGGCGGTAATGGTGCTGTCTACCGAGACTCCCGGTGGCCACTGCCCCCGGTAAACCAGCATCTCCGTCCCGAGACTGATGGCCGAACAGTACGTCTGCACCAGAACTTGATCGGCGGCGGGTTTCGGTGCCGGCCCCATCTTTACTTCAATCGGGCCCGGCTCGGTGAACTCCAGTCGATGCTGCCTCATTGCGTCTGCCACTGCGGCCTACCCCAGAGGATGACATCCGAGCCGCAGGATTGGTAGGACGCCGGATTGAGATGCAGCTGAGAGCCATCACCGACAACATGCCGGCTCAATACTGTAAGGCCTCCCACCAGGCGAGGGGCGATAGTGATGATCACCTGGTCTACCAGACGTGCCTCGAAGAAGCTGGTAATTACCTGGCTGCCGCCTTCCACCATGATGCTTCTGATGCCTCTCTCGCCAAGTTGATGCAGCAGATGCGGCAGCGCCACTCTACCCAGAAGATCACCGTTGCAGCGAATGACCTCTGCGCCCCGACTTTCGACAACCCGGATTCGCTCAGGATCGCTTCTATCGGCACAGGCCACCCAGCAACGGAGGTCGGTGCGCTCAAGCAGCTGTGCCTGCAAAGGGATGCGCAGTGTACTGTCGAGAACGATTGGTTGGGGGTTTGATCCTTCGATAAGACGTACGGTCAGCTGGGGGTTGTCGACCACCAGGGTATTGATCCCGATGACAATGGCATCGCTGGCGGCACGGATGCGATGGGTCAGGACCATGGCCTGGTTGCAGCTCAACCGAAGCGGTTCTCGATTCCGGGTGGCAATACTGCCGTCCAGACTCTGGGCGTAGGATACAATGACCAGCGGCCGGTGGTGACGTTTGAAAAACTCCCTTGACAGACTTGGCAATTGGTCAAGCCAGACTTCCTGGTGACAATCATCCATAGGCATCCTTTAGTGGCGACGCAAAATATCCGATCTGTTTCCGTGCCGCGTTGCTGTAGGTATTTGGTGTAGTCCGTCAAATACCTTGTTGACAGGATTTTCAATCTTTCCGCTAAATCGGCTGTGTTGCTCAGCCATTCGGCGGTTATTTCAGGGCATCGTTTGAAACTGGCTCAGCTAATGTAGCCTTGATGATAACGGCCATCCTGCGGTAAGTCAAATGATTCATAGCAAACCCTATGCCAGCCAGAGTAAAGAGAAGATCACGGAACCGAATGATCAGGCAGAGACTCAGCCCAAAAGTGCTCCCCAGCCCAAGGACTCCGGTCACCCAGAGCAGAGCTGACTTGAGAACACCGATACCCGCCGGTAAGGGCGTGAAAAAGGCCAGGCGTGCGACTACGACCACTGCGGTCAGATGCCAGAACGACAAAGAAAAGCCAAGAAAGACGGACATCAACCAGAATTCGGCAAAGACACCCAGCCAGTGAACCAGGGATAACAGGTTGGCAAACAGAAATTGGTGGCGGTTTCCCCGAAAGAGAGATTCGGCCGTAGTCTCTCCCTTGACAATGATTTCCATCAAAGTTCCCATACCTCGACCCAGACTACATCCCGCAGCGCATACCAGGCCAGTGCCAAACCGAGCAGTCCGAACAGCCAGCGCCTGCTCCCTGGCATCGCCCCCCTGAGTGTGGCAGATATACATGAACCCTCGGCTGTTGATTTGGGAGGCAGGTTCATAGGACCTCACTTGCCTTCATGACTGCGTTTTCGTTACGACGATAGAGTACCCTGTCTTCAGGGGCCCAGAGGGACATGGTTCCCGTGCCACTCAACATCAGTGAGGCAGCGGAGGCGAAAAGAGTCGCTGAAAAAATGGATATTCCTAATGGCGATAGCGTGCTGCCAAGCAGCAGGACCAGAAAAAGACATGCGCTGCGGCCCATAAAGCCAACAATTGCTGCTATAAAGCAGAGGCTCAAAACCAGTTGCCAGGCCAGGGGGAGTTGATAATCGCCGGAGTCGATGAAGGAGTAGATCCCGCCGACCAGAATTGCCAGTCGAAGGACAATTGGTACTTTCAGCATCAAAGACCTTAACCAAAGGTCCAGGCCTGCCTGCTGGTAGGCATCAGTTTTTATCCGGCAGGAAACCACCAGCCAGTCTCGGAAGAAACCGAGAAGCAGTGGCGTCATGAAAATATAGGCGGCAACAAAGGTGAAAGGTGGATTAAAGATCGGCAAAAGAACCATCCCTACCAGACCCATCTGGCAACCGGCGATTATCCGCGAATAGGGTCGCGACCCTAGAACGACCAAGGGAAGAGTCTTCTCTTGCCGCAGCCGGATACCCAGGATAAACGGGTAATAGGCAAGCCCCACCAGGAGGTAGATAGTCGGCAATTGACCGAGAGCAACAGCCAGCAAGGAGGCAACCAACAGGCCTGCGGCATCGGTTTCAATATCCAGCCGTTTGCCGAGTTCTGTCTCTTTGCCTTGCCTTCTGGCAATAAAACCGTCGCACAGATCGGCCAGGGAAATGCCGAGGTACATTAGCCCCGGAGCCCAGGTTAGTCCATTCGAAATTTCCAGTCCCTGACTCTGGATGGCCAGTGGCAGGAATCCGGCAAGCGCAACAATAGCCATGGCACGCAGCAGGGTGATCCAGTTGGCTGTTCCCTGGGTAGAAAAGAACTGGTCCTCTTCAAAAAAACGATGGTTGCTTGCCAGATGACCTGACAGATATTGTTGCAAGTAGATCGCTACCACCAGCCCGGGGAGAAGCGCCAGAGCGGTGATCGGTTCGTCTTGAAGGAATGACCAGCAAAGGAATACGGTCAACAACCAGGCAAAGAAAAGGAGCATTGCGGCAAACCACGATTGATGCCGCAATCGTAACAGTGCCTCCTGTCGTTGCACGTTTTGGGAGATGAGTTTTTCTGTATGCTCTCCATTGGTATCTGACGGATTTTTCATTGCAACAATCCTACTCGTAAGGCTATGAGCGTTGTCTCCTGCAGTCCCGCTTTCCGTATCAGATAGTCTTCAATAGTACCGTAGTTTTTTTTAAGGTGATCAAACATGGCAACCAAGAGTTAGTTCGGTGCCTGTAGATAAAGTGCGGCTTTTTCAGGCCCTACCCCCAAAGCAGCAAACTTGGCATAAATTGATTGCAGCCGTTCGGCATTACAGGTATTTGACAGATCATAATCCAAGAAAATGCTAGCCTCTTGCACGCCAAGTGCTTTGAGCAGAAATGCCGCACAGATCCCAGTGCGATCCTTGCCGCCGTTACAGTGAAAGACCAGCGGCAGATTAGGGGAAGAGGCAGCAAGACCGAGCACTTTGCCCCACACAGGTCCGAAATCGTCAAGATATCGCCGGTAGAGTTCAATGAAAAAATCCATGGACAGCCAGCTGTCGTCTCCTTTCCGCAGTCGATCCAAGGCTGTGGACGGGTCAAAGCCCTTAGCCTCTATGGGCAGAGAAAGCAGACGCATTGTGTCGCTTACAGGCAGGAGGTCGGGAGCCTTCTGCTGCTCGCGCACAGTTCTCAGATCGCAAACCAACTTGAAACGGAGACCCTCCAGAATTTGATGATCTCCCGCAGTTAGGCGGGAAAGGTGATCCGAACGAAACACAAGTCCCTTCTTTACCCGGCGAAATTCGGCAGTCGGGTAGCAGCCAAGGTCGCGAAAATTTGTTGCCCCTGTGAGCGGCAATCAACGATTTCCAGGAAAAGGATCGGTATTCTCAGTCATATGGAAAGCAAGCCAAAACACCTGCCGGAATTGGACTTTGTCGATAGAGTATGAAGATCAAGAGTGTCTTTCACCATCTGTATTATTTTTTCCGCAGTGCCTCGATCGTTACCAGAATATCGACGTCCTTGCCGACTGCACCCATTTTGTAATATTTTCCATCCCCAACGTTATATGCCAGTCGGTCAAGGGTCAAACGACCATTAAACCCTGCCACTTCCATGTCAGGTGCTAAAGGATTTTCTCTCATTCCCTCAAAAGTAAGAGGCAGAACCAGCTCTTTAGAGACATCTTTTATGGTCAATATACCGCTAACGTTGTAAATGTTTTCCTCTGCCTTGGTAATACTATGGCTGGTAAATGTCATTAATGGATACTTTGACTCATCAAAGAAATCGGCTGACCGTAAATGCCTGTCACGCTTGCCTATACCGGTGTCAACACTTTTTACTTTGATCTCAAAGGAAATTTTACTGTCCTTGAGGTTGTCCGGATCAAAGCTAAGCGTCCCCTTATAATCGGTGAAGCGGCCTTGAACTTTAGCATAAATATGATCGACGCTGAAATAAAGGCTTGTATGCTCTTCATCAATCTTCCAGGGACGAACCTCAGCGTGCAGGGTGCATATTATTAGTGCGACGTTTAAGACGACAATAAGGAAAACCAGTAATTTCTTGTTCATATGTGCCTCCGATAGTTAAAAAACAAACCCCAGTTGGCTATATTCAATGTCTCAATGTTTATCAGGGTAAGGTTCCCATGCTCCAGTCAAATAATAAAAGTTCTTTGAAGAAAGGCAAGATCTACGGTATTAAAACCGGGCAAGTGCAGACAATTGCGTTCTTGGTGATTAGTAGGGTGATTAATGTAGATGAGAATTGTGCTGTGGAAATTGAGTCTGAATGTATATTTATCAAAAATCGTCAGATGAAATGTTTTGGATTTCTGAAAAGATTTTTAACGGCTGGAGACAGGCATGCATTCTTGATCTCAACAAGGCCGGTTCTGGATGAAAACCATAGTAGATTTTGATCGCGGCCGCACTCCAAATAGCTCCTAGAGACCTTAAATTAAAGGAAATTGCATGAAATCCTTCCTGACTTTTTCTTTCATTCTGGTAATTTTAACCATTTCTGGCTGTTCCACCAACGCTCCTCTTAAGTCGCTCTATTATGATATTGAAGAGTCAAGATCCCAAAGAAACTTGATTGTTTTTCTGCGTGGTCGGGGAGGAAGTCACGAAGATTTTGCGGAAAAAGGATTCGTTGATGCCATCAAGGACTCCAAGCTACCCTATGACATGATCGCTCCGAATGCGCATTTTGGATATTATTTTGGAGAAACCCTGGTTGAGCGCCTCAAAGCTGATATTATTAATCCGGCCAGAGCCAAAGGTTATGAAAAAATTTGGCTTGTTGGCGCTTCCATGGGGGGATTGGGTGCTTTGATGTACTCCCGCTTCTATCCTGAGGATGTGCAGGGTGTCTTTGTTATTTCTCCTTTTCTGGGGTACGACAAGATCATAAGTGAAATCGAATCGCAAGGAGGCGTCCGCCTATGGGAGCCGGGTGAATACAATCCTGATGATGATTGGCAACGAATGATTTGGCACTGGCTTAAACAATACCCCGAGAATCAGAGGCAGAAACCTGTAATATTTCTTGGTTACGGAACCGAAGATAGCTATGCAGAAGCTCAAAGAATTTTGGGTGATATCCTGCCATACAACCAGGTCATAACAACCTCCGGGGGCCACACTCCAGAAACCATGAAGAAGTTATGGGATATTTTTCTGCAAAGAGACATACTCAAGCAATCTAAATATCGTGATGACAGGTAAAATCGAGCACTCAAGCAATATTGGTTATACTTTCCACCCAACATACCTAGATCGATTACTGCCCTATTATCGGTGGAAAACACCAAGGAAATGGAACTGTTCCCTGTTGTCACATATCTTTATACAGAGAAATGCAAAAGCAAGATGGCAAAGATGCCTTGCGGTGATAATTTTATAATCGAGCTTATAGTTTTGCCTATCTGGATGAACTTTTACAACGAATTCTTTTTTAAATATACAAATGGACTCGATTACTCAGGCATCACTTGGGGCTGCCGTAGGACATCTCTGCTGGAATAAGGAAATAGGGGCAAAGGCTCTTGTCGCCGGGGCTGTGATAGGAACCATCCCAGATCTTGATATCCTTGCCTATCCACTGCTTGATCAGGTTCAGAGGCTCTATTGGCACCGCGGTGAGTCGCACTCAATATTCTTTGTGCTTCTTGGAGGCCTTGCTACAGGTTTGCTTCTTCGGCGCTACTGCATTAGTAAAAAACTCAACCTACAGAAAGCTTTTCTGGGTGCACTGCTTATATATGCCACTCATATCCTCATAGATCTGTTTACTATTTATGGCACGCAATTGTTAGCCCCTGTCTCGCGAACAGGTTTTGGTTATGGTAATTTCTTCATTATAGATCCTTTGTTTACCTTCGCTCTATTGTTGGGAATAATAGGAGCAGTTGTCTTTAAATCGGACTGGGGTAGAAAACTCAATATCATCGGCCTGGCAATTGCCTCCCTCTATTCGATCTGGTCAATTTCCATTCAGGCAGTCGCCGATGCAAAATTCAGTAAAAGTATAGCCACTTTGGATATAGCGATTACCAGACAGCTGACCACCGCTGCACCATTTACAACATTTCTCTGGCGACACCTGGCGGAAACTCCTGATGGATTTTTGATGGCCTACTGGTCTGTGTTTGATGCATCCGAAAAAGACATACGATTTCATTATATACCAAAGCAGGCAAATGTTATTGAACCGGTAAAAGACGGCCGGACTTTTCAAGCGGTGGAGTGGTTCTCAAAAGGGTGGTGGTGTGTAATAAAAAGCGACGCACATTCTGCAAAAGTTGTTGATATGCGTTTCACCGAGATACCAGCCGCAACGCAAAGGTCACATTTGTACTGGAACTGGCCTTTTGCATGGAAATTTAACCTTGATCCGAAAGACGAGATTACCTTAAAAGCTTTAGTTCCAGATGTGCAGGAACCATTGAAGATTCTCCATTTGCTGGCGCAAAGAATCAGAGGCGGTGATGGCTGGCTCATTCCATGAACAGAGATCAGTTGGTTTCATCAGCAAAGAGTTGGAGGAAGAGCTGGGATTAGTGGAAAAATGATTTTCCTCCAGCACCACAAGGAGATCACTGAAGACTATGCATGCATTTTCCCAAAAGAGGCTGCCTCGTTTCTGGTGGTTTAATCCTTTTGTATTACTGCTGATATCTGCTTGCTCGCCTTTACGCCTGTTGAGTAGCTTATCAGATGAGGACAGTTCAGTTACTGTTAGTCATCAAAGCTATGGCAGCCATGAAAGACATCAGCTGGATATGTATATGCCCGAGCAAATTGAAGAGGGCTCCCCTGTTATTGCCTTTTTTTATGGTGGGAGTTGGAAGCGCGGTGAAAGAGAAAAATATGGGTTTGTTGGCCACAGCTTTGGCAGAAAAGGATATGTAACTGTAATACCAGATTATCGTCTCTATCCTGAAGTAACTTTTCCAGCCTTTGTTGAAGATGCAGCCTTGGCAATTTCATGGCTGCGTGAAAACACTGGTCAGGCTAAAAACGGTGTGGTTGTCATTGGACATTCAGCAGGAGCAAACATTGCAGCACTCCTTGCTCTTGACAAAGAGTATCTGGAAGACGTCGGGCAACCACAAAGCATCATCCGCGGTATGATAGGCCTTGCAGGGCCATATGGCTTTGATCCCTGGAAATACAGGAGCACCCGCCCTATTTTTTCAGATGTTAAACCGGTGGACAAAGTAAAACCGGTAAGTTTTGCCTGTTCGGCTGTATCGCCTTTTCTGCTCTTTCACGGTGAGGACGATAGTGTGGTGGTTGCCAAAAATTCTCAAGATCTCAGTCGGAGAATTGATTCGTGTGGCGGCAATGTTGAATACATCGAGCTTGTGGAGGTTGGTCATATGTCCATAGTGCTGGGCTTGTCCAACACATTTCTGGGAAATAAGGCTATTTTGTCTCCCATAAATATATTTTTAAAAACTATTTCTCACCAGCAAACAGAAACTCGTTCGCAGCTCAATTGAAGCTTATTCACGAATCTATTAAACGAAATCAGTGTTCGGGAGGAGACATGTTCAGAAATCAGATCGAGTCTTTTAACGAAAGGAACAGTTCCTCATGTTAAAGTACATTCTTTTCTTCATTCTCATTGTTCACGGTCTTATTCACTTGTTAGGGTTCATTAAGGGATTCGAGTTTGCCGATGTCAGCCAACTGACGCAGAACATTTCTAAACCCGCAGCTGCATCATGGCTGATTGCTGCGTTACTTTTCGTCTCCACGGGAATCGTCTTTTTGCTCAGCAAAGAATGGTGGTGGATGATTGCGATTCCCGCACTCATTCTGTCGCAACTGCTCATCGTCATGTCGTGGCAGGATGCAAAATTCGGAACTATTGCCAACATCACAACTCTCATAGCTGTTGTATTGAGCTCGGGAGGTGTTTTTTTTTGAAAACAGTTTCCGAAATGATGTGCGAGAGCATTTGTGTAGAACCAGTTCCCTTTCCGAGGAACTGCTCACTGAAGAAGAACTTCTTCCACTGCCCGCGCCGGTGCAGCGTTACTTGCGATACGCCGGAGTCGTGAACAAACCAAAAGTCAAGAACATGCGAAATTGTTTTTGAAGGACAAATGAGAAGTAAAGGGGGAAACTTTTTCCCATTCACGTCCGTTCTTCGATTTAACCTTATCTTCTGCTTGCCCGCCGCATAGCCCATGCGTTGGCCTTATACTCAGTAAAAATGTTAATAGCATTCAAAAAATCATATAGGGGATGATATCAAATTAGCTGATATCACACGTACACTGTACTTGGTACAATCGGTCCAGAAAAAAAATTAGGAACAATCATGACCACGCGACAATCACCCCATCGGAGATATCAGATCCCTTTCTGCTCTTTGACGCCATTTATGCTTATAACGTTCGGTTTGGCATGGGGCGTTCTTGGATTATTTATCTTTTTCCCAGAACAGATGATCGGTATGTTTGGCAAATTGACGGGTCAACATCCTCTCTTTTTCTTGTGTGTTTACGCACCTGCGATCGCGGCTTTCGTGGTCGTCGCATTCCATAGCGGACGTGAAGGTTTAATTCGTTTTTTTTCCCGCTTGTTGCTCTGGCAATGCTCGCCGGTCTGGTACATCTTTTTGATTATCGGAATTCCGCTAATTTTTTACGCCGGCTCTATATTGAAGGGGAATTTTTTCGATGAACCATTTCCATTTCAATCATTTCAGTCGCTATGCTTGGCTCTAGTCCTCGCTGCGATCAAAGGCCCGGTCGAGGAGTTCGGCTGGCGGGGCCTGGCACTTCCTCTTCTGCAAAGGAATTTCGCTCCGATCTGGGCCGGGTTGATTCTTGGAGTTATTTGGGGGCTATGGCACTTGCCGGCCTTTCTTTTGAGCGGAACCCAGCAGAGCGAGTGGTCATTCACGGCATTCTTTGCTGGTTGCTTGGCGATAAGCGTCATCGCAACTGCACTGTTCAATAGGTCGCGTGGCAGCATTCTGCTGTTGGCGTTCTTCCACTTCTCGCTCATGAACCCGATCTTTCCGGACGCTCAGCCCTACGACACGTTCCTGCTGATCGTTGTTGCAGTCCTGGTCGTCTTGTGGAACCGCAAGGATATGTTTACAAAGGAAGGTGCTGTCACAGAAGTCATTCCCCACAGAAAAACCGCCTAGAGCTAACTATGTCATCCCCTCGAACGGGAATTGCGCTGCGTTCCATTCCCGCTGGTGATGGCGGCGTTGGGATTGCTACACCCAATATCAATATATTGAAACTTTACCTCAACTTTAGGCTACTACTATAAATTTATTCAAAAAGATGTCCCAAAAACCTATCCTCATAAAACCTATTATTGACCTTTAGAAACTAAAGAGCACGCTAACGAAATAAATCTAATTTGAAATCCGAGATAATTTACAGAGAATATTATCTGGAAGCAGTTTAGATCGACCTCACTGGTTAATGTATTACACCATGTATCCCTCCATAAAGAAAGAGGCCGCATATATATGAGGCACACTTTTATGCGATAGGTAATTTCCTTAGCAAGAGACCGGTGTTGAGCCTGACTGTAGAAAATTTATGCAATTTCCTGAGGCCTATATCGTGCCAGCTTGAAGATGAGTCGCAGCAGCAACCCCTTTCAAAGACCAAACATTTCCTTCCAGTGATTCCTAAGCTGGAATTGAATCTTTTCATTATCGAGCATTCTGAGTGGGTCTATGAGTTCCGCATTTTTGGGAAAAGAAATCATATGCCAGTTAAATTTTTCAGCAGGCACCGTCCTGGCAACAATCATCAGAGAAATGTGCAGATGCGCAGGAATCCTGTTTTTCTTTCCGGTCGTGTCGGCAACCGTGCCGATAACATCCCCAGCACAAACCTTATCGCCGGTTTTTAAATGATGAAGGGGTGTAATGTGCGCATATATTGACAGAAAACGTGAAGGCTGTTCATATTCGTGGTCCAGGAATACAGTCTCTCCCAGATAATCCTTACTTATCGCCAATATTCTGCCTGTTGCCATGACTGGTACTCTTAACTCAGGTGTAACTCTACACTCTACACCAGTTGAATTGCTGTAATAACAGATATCTACGCCTTCATGTGGAGTAGGTCTCAGACCTTTATCCGGCCACCATTTTATTTCGCTGCGAAACTCCATACCCGGATACAGATAAAGCCTTTTCATTCCGGCAAAACAATTATTTTGCTTCTCGATAGCGTCAAAATACGCAAACAGTTTCTCCATCTTTATTCCCGTATCTCCTCCTCTACTGAGGTTAAGTTGCCTGTACATCTCAAGACAGGATTGCCCTTTAATCTACAACTCATAACATCATAATGATACTCAGCCTGGTTCTCAAGACAGTGCGTTATTTCGATTATCTTTTTTCTCTCTAATAACTTCATGCTGAATAATGTTTACTGTATGGACAGGCTGTGAAATAGGTTCTTTTAGGCTTTAAAGACAGATCAGGAGGATCTGATGGCCAAATCAAATATCGATGTAGCAAAATTGGGTAAAGTTACCGTCTTTAACCAGCATGGTGATGCACTCCAGTTATCGGAGCTCTGGCAGAACAGTACTGTATCCCTGGTTTTTATTCGACATTTCGGGTGAATCCTCTGCCGTCAGCAGGTTGCTGAATTGGCCAAACATCAGGATTCCTTTTCCCAGAAAAATTGTGAACTCGCTGTCATTGGCTCTGGAGCCTATACGAATATTGTTGAATTTAAAAAGATCACCGGATATTCCGGGATTCTTCTGACCGACCCTTCACGTAAATCCTATGAACTGCTCGGCTTCTCCAGCAATATCGGCGGATTTTTCGGAATGAAAACTCTAGCCAAGGGTCTTTCCTCCTTGCGCCAGGGGTTTACGCCTGGTTTGCTCCAAGGGAGCGCATTGCAGCTTGGTGGGTCAGTAATAATTGATCAAGACGGTTCAGTTCGCTACCACTTTCAGAGCAGCGAGGCTGGTGAGGATGCGCCAATAGAGGAAATGCTGGGCACACTGGTATAAAGTCGTCTCAAACAAGGTTTTTCAGCCACCTCCGCCCTGTCCAAAGGCACCGTGAGGTTATGGATGCTGAACTCAGCTCGGATGAAACAGGCAAGAAAATTGCCATCTTCCTTCGTATCCAGATGATACTCTGGTAAGAAGTTAGGGCCGACCAGGTTGATTTTCTGGAAACAGTGTGCCACGAGAGCAAGGTATTGTGCTTGATACTGCATGAAAGATGAGGGTAGATCCCTCGGAGTTGGCTTGCAGGAGCGGGCTTCAAACCACCTTACATCGAGGACTTCTATTGTCAGATTTTTTCAATTTATCTCGTTAGGAAGTGTGCTGTTGTTCTCCGGTTGGTCGATCCTTCAATGGGCGGACTTGACGCACTTCTTTGTGTCCGCGAACATTCGGAGGATATCGACGGCATCTACCTCATCTCCCCTTTTCTTGGGTACAATGGAATAATTAACGAAATCAAAGAGCAGGGTGGTTTGCAGTATTGGCAGCCGGGGGATTATTCTCCCGATGAGGATTGGCAGCGAATGCTCTGGCATTGGATAAATGTGAAGGTGGCAGAACAAAATACTCCACCAATTTATCTTGGCTACGGTAAAAATGATAGGTACGTCAAAGCCCAGAGATTCCTTGCCACGATCCTGCCGGAGAGCGACATTTCCCGTCGGGACGGGGAACACGATTATGAGACTTTCAAGGCTCTCTGGCTGAATTGTCTAGAACGAGATGTGTATCTCAGCTCTTAAGCTGCAAATTTTCCGGTCGATGTTTCTCTCACACGATGAACCAGAGCTTCTCAATGCGGCGAAACCCAACAACGTTCAGAAGTTTTTGAAACGAATGAAAACAAACCAATCATGGAAGGATACGATGCCGATTCAAAGAATGGTTGTGGTGGTGTTGCTATCGCTTTTTATGCTCTCCAGTTGCGGAAAAAAGAATTGGCATTCGTCGTGGCAGGAAGCGGGGCAGGCAACAGGTTCAACTCAAGGTGAACTGCTGTATGCAAAAGCCCGTATACAACTCGAGCAAGCTGCAGATCTGAAGAGCATTATGGCAAGCATGGAGTCGATGCAGCGGGTATTGGCAGCTGACCCCACGCATCCAGAGGCACTGGCCTACCTTGGCAACCTCCATATACTCGTCGGTACTGCCTACACGGTCGATCAAGAGGAGAAAATCTCCCATTTTCGCCAGGCAATGAAATATTGTGAGTTATCAATGTACGTCAACCCGCAATTCCGAGAGGCAGTCAAGGATGGCAAAGCGCCTTGGGAAGCATCCCAAGCGCTCCAGGCTGAAGATGCCCCGGCCATGCTTTTTTGGGTAACAGCTCTGCAATACGAATTCAAGGAAGGGATGACACTGCCTGAGAAAATTATCAATGTCGGCTGGCTGCAGCACGGCATCACCTTCCTTGACCGAATCAAACAGGTTGCCCCTGAGTTTGGCAACGGTGCCGTAGAATTTGCCTACAGTATCTGCTACTTGGCCTTGCCGTCTTTGCTCGGCGGAGATAGCAATCTCGGTAAAACCTATCTGGAAAAATCGATTATCAAAGGCAAAGGGTATCTTTTGCCGACATGGGGCAAAGGAAAATATTTCCATCAGGTCACGGGAGACCTTAAAAGCGCCCGTAAAGATTTGCTGTGGGTGGCCAGCCAGAAACCTGAAGATTATAAAGATCTCTACCCTTGGCGGATACACTTCATAACAGATGCCAAAATGCAGCTTGATTCCCTATAAATACAAGGCATTGAGCTAATAGTTTCGCTTTGATAAATGCTGAGAATACGCATTGGTCTATTAAAGCCGCTCTTGTTTACTCTTCCTGATTCCGTATTATTGTCGTATTGGAGCACCTTAAAGTGTTTTCCCTAACTGGAGAAAAAGTATATGGGCGATAATGAAAGCAAGATGATTCAAATAGGTGTCAGTTCCTGCCTGCTTGGCAATAAGGTTCGATATGATGGTGGGCACAAGCATGATCGATATATTACCGGACAGCTTGGACAATATTTTGAATTTATACCGGTTTGCCCTGAAGTGGAATGCGGTCTCTCAATACCCCGTGAAGCAATGCGCCTTATTGGCGACCCTGAAGCACCCCGACTGGTGACGAACAAGACAGGAGTCGATCATACTGATAGAATGAATGAATGGGCAGACCACAAGGTGAACCAATTGGCCCAAGAGGATCTTTGCGGCTTTATTTTTAAAAGCAAATCTCCTTCCTCGGGAATGGAAAGGGTCAAGGTGTATGATAAGAACAATATGCCCCACACCATTGGCGTTGGTCTTTTCGCCAAGGCCTTTATGAATCGTTTTCCACTCCTGCCAGTAGAAGAGGACGGCCGCATGCATGACCTGCCTCTGCGCGAGAATTTTATCGAATCTGTCTTTGTCTACAGGCGCTGGCGTGATACCGTTAAAGCCTCTACTGTTCACAGTCTGGTTGTTTTTCATACCGAACATAAATTGCTACTCCGCTCCCACAGTGAAAAACACTACAGGGAGCTTGGTCGCATTGTTGCCAGAGCCGTAAAATTGGCCACTGAAGAACTTTTTAACTCCTATCAGGAGAACCTGATGGCAGCCATGAAGCTGAAACCAACTGTGAAAAAGCACGTAAATGTTCTCATGCACATGATGGGTTATTTTAAACGAATGCTGAGTAGCGATGAAAAACAGGAATTGCTTGAGGTCATTGAACGTTTTCGAAAGAATTATGTGCCGCTTATTGTTCCCATTACCCTTATGAATCATTATGTTCGTAAATACCAGGAGCCATATCTTCAGCAACAGCATTATCTTAACCCTCACCCAACCGAGTTAAAACTTCGCAATCATGCCTGAGATGATGAATAGAAAAACCATACTGGTAACCGGAGCAACCGGGTATATCGGCAGACGTCTGACTCACCGCCTCCTTGAGACATCTGCTTGGAACGTCCGCATTTTAGTCCGCAACAGGAACAAGGTCCAGGTTTCCATTGCTGACCTGGTTGAGATAAAGGAGGGGTCCACTTTCGATAAAGAATCTCTGGCATCAGCTGTGGCCGGTGTTGATACTGCCTTTTACCTCATCCATTCCATGGGAACCACAGCTGATTACCGGAACCTTGACCGGGTCAGTGCCGAAAATTTTAGAGACGCCTGTATAGAAGCCGGGGTGCAGCGAATTATTTATCTCGGTGGACTTGGCGTGAAAGAGAGTGCCAGTGAGCATCTCTTAAGCCGCATCGAGACAGGAGAAATTCTTTCGGAAAAAACCGAGAGTATTGAGACGATCTGGTTGCGTGCCGGGGTCATTATCGGTTCTGGGAGTTCCAGCTTTGAAATAATTCGTAATCTCTGTCAGAAGCTGCCGGCGATGATAACTCCCCTCTGGGTAAGGAGCCGCACGCAACCGATAGGCATCGATGATGTTCTTTCTTACCTGCAGGCGTCAATCGATCTTGCACATAAGGGAAATCTGGTAGTGGATATAGGCTGTGAAGAGCTCAGTTTTCAGCAAATGATGCAGCAGGCAGCCGAAGTCATGGGCTTGAGAAGATACCTCTTTCCCGTTCCTGTTCTCTCCCCTCGTCTTTCATCCTACTGGCTGATTCTCTTCACCCCTATCCCCTATAAGCTTGCATCCGCTCTCGTTGAGGGGCTCAAAAGTGAAACCGTATTGCAAAATGATAACGCGGCGCTGTTGTATCCGGCAATCCGCCCTCTTCTTTTTAAGCAAACGGTTGCTGGCGCAATGAAGGAACTAGAGCAGAATCAGGTCCTCAGCAGGTGGTGTGACAGCACTGGTCAGCAGGCTTGCGATATCAAGGATTTCGATAATCCTGAAGGTGCGATCTTGCGGGATATTCGGATTATTCCCTATGCAAATGGAGAGCGTCAGGAGAAGGTCTTTCAATCTGCATGTGCCGTTGGCGGTCCCAATGGTTGGTTTAAATACAATGCCCTTTGGCGAATTCGCGGGATTCTGGACAAGCTTATGGGTGGATATGGACTCAATCGAGGGCGGCGGTTAAGTAAGGAATTACGTGTTGGTGATGCCCTCGATTTTTGGAAGGTTGCCGATATAAAACCCGGCAAAAGGCTGCTTCTCTATGCTCAAATGAAACTGCCGGGGCAGGCGTGGCTTGAGTTTGATGTGCAAGCCGATCAACTTGTTCAGACCGCCCATTTTCTGCCCCGGGGACTTCTGGGCAGGCTGTATTGGTATCTGGTATTGCCGCTGCATCATTTTGTCTTTAATGATCTTGCCCGGACCGTTGTAAATGCTTCCACTAAGGAAGAGTGACAACTACAACAGCAGTTTGTAAATTATTTACAGAAAAATTAACAAAAAACACCAAATGATTTCAAAAAAAATAATTTTATACAGTTTAACAACCTGCGTTTTTTGTCAGGCAATAAAGAAAATGCTTGATGATCTCGAAATCACCTTTCAATGCATTCAGGCCGATGAACTTCCTGACAAAGAAAGGAAAAGAGTTGTGAAAGAGCTCAAGAAAGTGAATCCAAAATGTTCGTTTCCCACAGTTGTTATTGGGGATGAGACTGTCGTTGGATATAAGGTCCAGGAAATAAAAGAAAAGATAGGTGTTCGAACAGAAGTTGACGAGCTTTACGATATGCTCAAAAAAGTCAATGAACCAAAAGGTTATTATTTGAATGGAGATAAGGAAAAAACCTTCGAGCTTCTCCGCAGCCTTCTCATAAACAAGAAGCGATACGGCTATATGGCTTGTCCCTGTCGACTCGCCTCAGGGGTGCGAGAGAATGATCGTGATATTATTTGTCCCTGTATATATCGTGAACCGGATGTGCAAGAATACGGTAGCTGCTTATGCTCGCTCTATGTTTCGCCAGACTGGTATACCGGAAAGATTGCAAGGCAGGCAGTACCTGATAGAAGACCTCCCGAACTCAATGAAGCTGAATAAATCTCCTTTGCATCTGTTGTTTGCCGATCCAGGCATGGCTTGAGTTGTATGTGCAGCGTCTTGCGAGAAGCAATAAATGTCTGCGGTTAGGCGCTGCACATAATCTTATCTTGTCATCATCAACTCAAAATCTTCCAGCAGGGATTGCAGGTCCTCCTCATGCTCGACTTCCTGACTGATGATGGTGAGAATAATATTGTAGGTCACAGGATCGGTATCTTTAGTGATGTCCATCAGTTTTTTGTATGTGCTGATGGCGCACTGTTCGCCTTTGATATTCTGCTCAAGCAGGGTCTTTACAAAAGGATCATCCGGGGCATCGTAACCACAATTGGTTAATGCATACCACTCTTCCGGTTTGGTGACAGGAGTGCCGCCCAGCTGGATTATGCGGACTGCGATCATATCTGCATGCATCAGCTCTTCGGTGGAATGCAGCAGTAATTCGGCACCGACAGCATCTTTCATCGGCCCTTTGACTAGCTTCGCCCCCAGCCAGTACTGGTAATACGCCAGCCACTCATCGCAATAGGCACGACATAGCAGGTCGACCAGGGTGTCTACATTCATTCCGATAATTTCACGTCCTCTAGAACCCATACGTTTCCTCCTTTCTAAGTGTGATAAAGAGAGTGGTTATCCAATTCCTCGAAGTCATTCCAGTTACTTCCATCAATTGGGCTTATGATTGTATTAGAACCCAGACAGACTAAAGAGCTCGAGATATCTTCCGGCATCAAGGGCTGCTTGCAACCCTGCTCCCGCAGCAGTTATAGCCTGCTGGTCCGGAACCGATGATCACTACCTTATGTATTGTGTTTGTCATAGTCGTCGTGTTTGGTTAATAGCTGTTGTCACTTAATTCAACTTTTCCTCGGAAAGTCCAGTAGATTAAGACAGTGTACGAGAGGACCATCGGCATGCCAATGCCGACAATGATAAGGCCAATCTTCTGGGTCAAAACGCTCGATGCCGCATTAAAGATGGTAACAGAGAATGCGGTATTGTTTGCTGCCGGCAGAAGGTCGGGGAAAAGAGCGGCGCTGAATAAAAAGACCAGGGCGGCAATGGTACAGCAACTGCTTATAAAGGCATAAAAAGGTCTCTGCTCTGGCTATGGCTCTTGGAATATTGACAAGAGCAATAACGTTCAGTAATGGCACCAGCCAGAGAATCGGATACTCGCCGAAATGGCGCAATGAGGCCGGTACAAAAAAGACCGACCAGCAGGTAACAAAAACAAACAGCACAAGGAAGAGATAATACGTTCCCTTCATCCAGGCGACCAGCCGTTGCTGCAATTCACCCTCGGTCTTTAAATAGAGGTAGATGGCTCCGTGCATGGCGAGCAGGGCAACGGTGAAGAGACCTACACTGATACTGAAACCGGACAGCATATCAAGCAGGGTACCCTGATAGTCGCCCAGTTCCGAAAGCTCCAGGCCCTGCATCACCGCACCTACCGCGACCCCGAATAACAAGGCGGCAAGGGTGGACCCGATAAAGAACAGGATATCCCAGAAATTGCGCCAGAAGGAGCTTTTTCGCTTCGAACGAAATTCTAAAGATACTGCGCGAAAGATCAAGGCAAAGAGAAGAAGCACAAAGGGCAAGTAAAACGCACTGAAAATTGATGCGTAGGCATTCGGAAACATGGCAAACAATGCCCCGCCGAAGGTGACCAGCCAGACCTCGTTGCCATCCCAGAGCGGACCGATGCTGTTCATCACCAGTCGCCTCTCCTTATCCGTCTTTGCAACAAAGGGATGCAGAATACCAGCGCCAAGATCAAAACCATCGAGTATTGCATAGCCAATGAGGAGAACGTTGAGGATCACAAACCAGATAATGCACAGAAGTTCAGAGCTCATAATGCACCTCCTTGGTCACTGTCTTTTCCTTGTAGCCGAGCATGCTGCCTGTCGGCTGCAGCTTGCAGCACACCAGAAGCTCCAGAGCCGGATGTAGTCGGCAGAGGTTCGGGGCCTGTGCGTATTTTCCTGTCGAGAACTATAAGCCAGACTGCGGCCAGAGCAGCATAGAGGAGAGCAAAGAGAACGAGGGAAGTTTTCGCCTCATCCACACTGACTGCCTGACTGAACGACTTGCTTGTTCGCAGACCTAGAGTTTCGTCATACTGGTAGAGACCGTCACCTGCCGTCAACAGGTCTGTTCCATCCTGATTCCACAATACCGGCGGATGAACTGTCCACGGCTGTCGTCCGACTTCTGCTGCAACCCAGCCGCTCTGGTTAGCAATCATGACAAAACCGATGGCAAAAACAAAAGCCCAGAGAAGCGGTCTGTTTTTTGCCAGTTGATCTTTTCGATCAAAGACTATCCCGAGCAGGCAGAGTCCGATCATCAAAGCGCCGAGGCCAACCATCACCCGCCAGGAGAAAAACGGGATCAGTAATGGCGGTCTGTCTTCAGGCCTAAACCTGTCCAGTCCGACGACTGGTTTACTGAAAGTAAAATCATCAAACACCATAAAACTCAGACCTCCAGGAATGCTCACCTCATAATCGATGCGCTCTTCCTGCTCATTCGGCCAGCCAATCAGGTTGAGGTCGGCGCGGCCGGTTGTATAGTGACCTTCAAATGCGGCCAGTTTGGCTGGTTGGTATTTGTAAATATTTTGCGCCTGCGTATGACCGTTGATTGCAAGACCAAGTGATGCGGCCAGGCTCAAAAAAAGAGCGCCCCTGAAAGAGTGGCGGGCAAAATCATGATGTTTGTCTTTCAGGATATAATAGGCTGAAACGCTCAGCACAAAGAACCCGCCAACGGCCAGACAGCCTAAAAGAACATGACTGAGTCGCTGCACGCTCGTCGGATTAAAAACCATCGCCATGAAATCGACTATTTCCGCCCGTCGCTGGGTAACTCCTTCGACCACCCAGGGTAGCATTGCGCTGGAGCCGTCTGCCGCAAAACCAGGGCGGAGAATATCGACAATGTGGTGGCCAGCGGGGGTCTGCTGCCAGCTGTTGGCAACGACAATCCATATTGAGGAAAAAATCGATCCCAGCGCCACCATATACATGCTGAACAGGTAGAGCCCGGCACTGACCTTTGATCTGCCGAATGCGACTATCGCCAGAAACCCGGATTCCAGGAAAAATGCAAAAATTCCTTCTGCAGCAAGCGCGCTGCCGAAAACATCGCCAACAAACCGGGAGTAGGTAGCCCAGTTGGTGCCAAACTGGAACTCCATGACTATGCCACTGGAGACCCCTATGGCAAAGTTAAGGACAAATATTTTTGTCCAAAATTGGCATGCTGATGCGAAAACAGGATTTTTCGTCAGATAAAACCTGGTCTCAAGATAGGCGAGAATCACCCCGAGACCGATGGTGAGAGGTGGAAAAATGTAATGAAACATTATTGTGAAGGCAAACTGCAAGCGGGATAACAAAACGACGTCCATAAGGCTTCCTCCTGTCTGCAAAAAGCAACGAACAGAATTATCAACCAACGTTCACGTTTGTGGCATGGTGCCTGCTATATGGAATTGCATGCCCGGTCTAACCGGTGGGCCGAAGAGTAGACCGCCCGCCGTCTATGCTGATGATTTGCCCTGTGACCCAACCTGCCTGATCAGAAAGCAGGAAGACAACAAGATTGGCAATATCTGTACTGGTGCCAAGTTTCTTTAAAGGGTGAAGCTCTGTTAGCGCCGAGGTAACCTGTTCATTGGCCAAAATCGACTGAGCCAGCGGTGTCTTCGTTAAAGAGGGTGCAACGGCATTGATCCGAATTTTTGGCGCCAGTTCTGCGGCAAGCGACAGTGTCAGCCCACTTACAGCCCCCTTTGCCATCCCTATGGAGCTATGGAAAGTGAAACCCTGGAGAACCGCAACACTGGAAAAGAGAACCACCGAGGGGGAACCAGCACTTTTTTTAAGGGCCGACAACCCTCCTTTTATAGCAAGCGCCGCGCCCATGGCATTCACTTGAAAATCGTGAAGAAAATCAGTGCTGGTAAGTCGTCGAATACTGCCGAGGGTAATGGTTCCGACGCTATAGACAAGTCCATCCCAGGGAGCTGCAAAATCCTCAGTTACCTGGGAGAAAAGGGATTCTTCGCAGACATCTCCGACTGTGAAGCCGGCATCCAGTTCAGCCGCGAGTGGAGCAAGCTTTTCCTTGCTTCTGCCAACGAGGTGGAGTTCGTGTCCACAAGCCCGTAAAAGCCTGGCGGTTGTCGAGCCGATCCCGCCTGAGCCGCCATAGATCACAATTCGTTTCACCATGATACGCTCCTTTCTGACTGTTTATTCTATTGGACAAATAGAATAGTAATCCTATTAGGGCAAAATGTCCTCTGATAAAATACAATCAATGCCGGGAAACAATTTTTTCAATGCGAATCAACGCCAGCCAACAGAGAGGCAGGTAGGCCGCCGCCCACCATGGCATATCAAAGCAAAGCGTCGAAGACGTATTGGTTGTCCGGATGAGTGAATGACCGGTTGCGCTATAAGAGCCAATACGCCAGCTCCAGAAATCCAGGTCCCTGAATTCAGAAACCGTGAAGGGCAGCCAGAAAGAAAACAGTGTCTGTACCCGGCCCTTGCTGCCGAGTCGGATATGCCGATCCTGACAGTCGACAGCAAAAACAGAAGGCCCCCATATTGGCCAGAGTTGGCTATCAGTCAGGATATCCCACACGGTCTCCGGCGGTGCAGCCATGTTCCTGCAGATCGATATCCTGTTGTTTGTTAAGCGCAGCATTTCCGGCTCACTCTCTTGTCATTTTTAAATATTTTTCTGTTATATCAGCTGCTTCAATGGAGGTAACAGGCCTGATTCGCTGGAAAAGGGTTCTGCATTCTTCAATGGAGAGCTTTTTGACCGCAGCTATCGATCGAATCTCATTGCGGGTGTGAGGAAATTCGCCATCACCACTGGGGATCTCTTCTTTTATGATAAGCATCAGCCATGGCAAAGGAGTTCATGGCGGCCAGTATTTTTGGGAAATCATGGCCACGGACATTATTATAGTACTCTAACAGATTTTTTGTTGCATCGCGTTCGGCACAATAGACTGCATGGACTGGCGTGTTGGAGGGAATCTCATCCGGCCGATGATCTTCAGCTAAAAAATATTGAATCCACAGCAAATGGTCAAAATATGGTTCAACCTGCACTATCTCTTTTCCGGCCTGGAAGAATTGCTGGAGCAGTCGATATTGGCCCAGGGTAAAAGCCGGATAATCTCTATCGAATTCGAGTAAATGGTCTTCGAGGTTGACAGTACCGCCAAGTGCCTTGTGGAAATCAGGATGGAGAGGTTCTTCAAGAAGAATGACATCATGATTCTTCATTATCCTGGTTGTAAGTGCCAGTGTTTCCGGCCGATGAGTAGAGTAACAGAGAGTTATGTTGTGCATACCCAGAAGCTAATCACGATACATGTCTATTGAATAAAGAAATTGGATGTAAGTGAAGAAATAGCCTCATGCATCAAAATCACCATGTGAGCTTGATTTTTCTTCTAAGCTCATTACAGTGTGAAACACTAATTGAAGAGATAATCAAAGAGATATGTGCGGGCAGTAAAAGTGAGAGTATGCCTGTTGAGCAGCTCTAAAGGTGCTAATCTTTGGATAATGGAGGAAGTATGAAAGGCGAAACTATTTCGAAAGAATTTCAGAAAATGGTATGGGTCCAAGATAAAAACGGAAAAGAATATGCCTGTTATATTGATGACCTCAAAAACATCAAGAAGAAAGAAGATCTGACCGAAGAAGAAAAAGCCAAATGTACTGATTTAAGCTTAGTGTTAGGTGATAGTTGGTAGAAGTCACCTTGCCATTAATGATTGAATGGTTTTCGTACAGCCCTTGTTGCTCGATGAGTAATAAGGGCTGATTTTTGTCAAGGCAAGACTGACTTAAATGGCTAAGCAGGTGTCGTGGGGGGGCTTTTCTTTGTACTGTGCATATCCCAAGATAGCCATCAACTGTTAAAAAATCGCCAGTGTCGATAACCGATGTCGCATTAACCACTCCGGTGATACAGGGAATTCCATATTCCCTGGCGATAATGGCGCCGTGTATCAGCATTCCGCCCCGTCTCTCGATAATCCCGGCAGCCAAAGGGGCCAGAAATGTCATGGTTGGGTCAATTGAGTCGATAACCAGAACTTCACCTTTCTTGAAATCTTTCAGCTCCCCTCCTGGAGCAATAACCCTGGCCTTTCCCCTCGCTATACCACTGCTGGCCGCCTGACCTTGCAGTTGCCGGGCTTTGACCCGCTTCTCAGGTTGGTGGGAGTGTTGCACGGCAGAAGGTCGTGAACCTATCTTGGGGGAAGTCCGACCATGAGAATATCGAGACGCAGTTCTACTGGATAAACACCATGAAGAAACAGGTTCTGGATACGAAGAGAAACATCCCAAATCTCTTCCCAACGCATCTCCTTGAGGTCCTTTCTGTGCAGGAGAAGGTTGATTTTTTCTCGCAGGTGGTTTCTTTCAACAAACAGCTTGTAACCACTGGTTCCGATGCAGGCGGGTTTTGGGGCAGGTAAGCCGGCGTTATAGAGCTTGAAGAGAGCCTGGCCTTTTCCGCCGATGACCGCGCCTGGACCGCCTTTTGTTGGTTGCAGCGCATCAGGGAAATAAATCACTTTCATCGCCTAGCCTGTATTCCATGACATCTTGAAAACGGGAGACCAATACATAGTGGGAGACCGCTATCTTGACGAAGGCTGTTGTTGGAGAGGCAAGAAATTTTTCAAGATAGGGATGTCTCTGCAGATATAGTTTCTCGTATCCCGGTCGTTCTGACTGCGCAACAAGTTGTGCTTTTCCTATGACGGTGACCGCCATGGCCGCGTGGAAATCATTCTCGCTATTGGATCGGTTATCGATGAGCAGGGAAACTCTCGATTCTTGTATAAGGTTTTGATGTTTTCGGGTCGATTTGCCGGTGGCAACAACGATGTTTGCCAGTTCAGGTGTAAAGGCAAAGGCCATTAAGCTGGAATACGGCTGCCCGTCTCTTTGGGTGGACAATACTGCGAGTTGTTGACTGCCGAGCAGCCCTGCTATTTTTTTCTGAATTTCCTTTTCTAAAGCGGACATTCTTTCTCCCGGGTCGAGTTAAGTGCCTTACAAAGCATTTTCTTTATTATTGCGTAAATATAATCTGCAGAAGGCACATTTGCTTGCTTTGCCATACCTGTCGCAGAGCACTATGCCTGGAGTTTTTTCAACAACCAAACTATATTTTTGCTCAGCAGACGCATGTTTTTCATACCCTCCTCATCGTCAGCCACTTCACCTTTTTCTGGACCAATGCCGACATTCCACGAGTCTGAACCAACGATGATCATCTTGCTCAGCAGGAAAAAATGGTTCATGGTGTCCAGGGTATGAACTGCACCAGACCTGCGAACAGCCACCACAGCTGCGCCGATTTTGCGTTGGAATATATGGCCGTTCGCCTGACTGACCATACCGCAGCGATCGATAAGCGCTTTCATCTCACTGGTTACATCACCAAAATATGCTGGAGAACCAAGGAGAATTGCATCAGCTGCGGCCATTTTGGCAATACAATCATTGACAATATCTTTTTTGAGAACACAGGTACCGTTCTTTTCCATAAAACAAACATAGCAGGACATACACCCCCTGATTTCACTGCCAGCCAGTTCAATAATTTCCGTCTCTGCTCCGGCATCAGCAAGGGGTTCAAGCACGGCTTTCTGAAGCAGATATGTATTTCCCTGTTTTCTTCCACTTCCACAGAACGCAACAACCTTCATTGATTTCTCCATCACTTTTGATTATCTGAAGTACGCTTTTAATCTTTTGCCTTAAGCACCGATGCGAGGGAATTGCATTCCAGAACAGGTGAATCATATTGCCAAAACACCTTTCTTCTCCGGTTGGTGGAATACATCCTGCAATTCTTTTAGCATAACTCTTTAACAATCGCCTCTGCTGTTTTGCGACCTGAGAGCAGTGACCATTGAATTCCCGGCAGGCTTTGATGTTCGCCGCAGGCTCGCAGATTTTCCCCGATTGGTTCAGGAAGCACGTATGGGTCTGGGGTGGGAGGTTCCTGGTTCGGCAGGGCGTGTTGTATATGGTATGTGTGAAGATGATCCCAGTCTTTGACTGCACCGCCAAACCAGTCAAGGCACTGGCTGCGAACCTGGTCTTCCAGATCATCCTTGCCGAGATATTTTTTCCCTATGACGACGACGGCAATCAGCGTTTTACCTGATGCAGAATAACTTGGTGCGACCAGGCTCGGGAAGGCTACGTTGTTAATTGGACCTTTGCCATCACCGTTTAAAACGAGAAAAGGATCATTGAACGGTGGTCGCCATTGACCAGCGAAATACAGGCAGCACTCGCCGATGGATGAGTGAGAGGATGGCTGCCCCAAAAGATGCTCAAGTGCTGGTTGAGATGTAGCAATAACGATCTTTCGGCCGATAAGTTTACTACCATCGGCGAGGCTGACAACAGCGCCGTCGATATTTATTGCTGTGCTGTTCAGGCGAATGGCTGTCTGGGGAAGCTTTGCTGCAAGTTGCCTGGGAATATCGCCCATGCCCTGGGATGGGAGCGCGGCATCTCCTTTGGCAAACATGCGAAATATATATTGCAGAACACGACTGGAGGCCTGGATGTCTGGGTCAAGGCAGGCTCCGGCAAAAAAAGGTACGAAAAATCTTTTTATAAACCCTTCTGAAAACCCCTGGTTATGCAGAAAATCAATGGCTTTTTCTTCCGGCAGAGTAAAAATTTTGGCAAAGCTGTCCTGACCTACTGCGCGAGCCAGGCGCACCATGCAGAGACGGTCTTTCAGGGTACCTATCGGTGATCCAAGAGTTGACAGAATATATCGCGGATGATGTCGAGGGTCGGCAATAATATGGAAATTCCCATTGTATCGTACAGCTACGCCGGCCGGGAATTTTTGCAGTTTTAAATCCTTATAGTCCAAAATTTCCTGAGCTTCGGGATACCCGGTCTGCAGCACCTGGAAGCCATGGTCAAGACGGAATCCATCTTTAACATCTGTTTGAATTCTTCCACCGGGTGTATCTCCAGACTCGATGATAGCGAAAGTGAGATTGTTTTTCTGGAGCGTAAGGGCACAGCTCAATCCCGCGATTCCAGCACCAACGATAACAACATCAAACTCCATATTTTCTTACCTCCTGTATAGTATGAGACTGGATTTTCTCCTTGTATTGTCATGGTTCAAACAGGACCACAGGTGGAGGATGGACCAAGCCTTCAATCCACCGCGCGGGCCAGCCTTGCTGTCCATTAAAAGCACCCAGGAGAGCACCCAAAACTGCCCCGCGACCGGCATTGTCGCCGCCGCACATAGTGTTGGCAATCATTCCCTCCTCTGGGGAATTTTGATATTTGAGGGCAAGATAGAGCGTTGCCGGTACAGATTGCTCTACATAACAGGCTGATGAGAAATGTTTGCCGACAACAATCGAATCCGGGTATTCGGTCAGGTTCTGAAGGGTCTG
Source organism: uncultured delta proteobacterium (assembly GCA_963804605.1). Lineage (GTDB taxonomy): Bacteria > Desulfobacterota > Desulfobulbia > Desulfobulbales > Desulfocapsaceae > Desulforhopalus_A. Next base: position 128,448 of record CAWDRB010000012.1, on the reverse strand, counting down.
GGAGTCAAGGTCCAGTGCTGACTGGCTCGCCCCGGCTGCTATGGCGTTGTGGAGTGATTGTCCCTGCAGAAGGTTGAGGAGGGTGACGCAAATCAGCTCACCCCATTGTTTCATGACAGAGCCACCATGGGTTAACCCAAGGTGGTGCAAGGAGCTTTCACATGCAGCAGCAGGGTCCATGGAAAAAGCAATGGTCAACGGAAGCATCAGACTGAATCCGCCGATATGCTTTTCGTCCATCCGGCCGCAAGAAGAAGGCACTTTACCTTTGCCGTAGTTGATGAAAAAATGTCGGAGATACTCTTCAATATAGGTATCTTGATGGCTGCCGGGGGTGGTCATAAAGGCAATGAGTCTGTTCAGCCACGATGCGGCAGAGTAGTTGCCCTCGGCCTCCAGCAGGAGCAGAAGTTCTCTTGCCAGCTGAAGATTCAGGGTGTTTTCTCCGGCTCGAAGGAACTGGTGATAATGGATATCTCTTCTGCCCCAGTATTGTGCCTGCTCGTGGCGGATATCAGCCGTTCCAGGTGGTGGGGTAAAGGATGAACGCCAGAGAATGGAGTCGGGGTGTGGATTGCGGGGGCGCAGGTAATCGGCAACCCTGCCATAATCGTTTACGAGGGCCTCGGTGTTATAATACCAGTGGACCGGCATTGCCAGGGCGTCGCCGATAAACATGCCGAAAAGCGCACCTCTAATGCGATCTGCTGCTGTAATGGCGTTATGCATGTGAATTTTCAAAGCTCCGTTAGGCTTATTTCCCTTGAGCAGAAGCAATCCTTTATGGATTGACTTTCTTGCCAACCACTTTCCCCACAACATATGGGCCGTCCGGAATTACTGCAACGTTCTTGTGTGTTTTCACAAGCTCGTCGACGGTTGCCTGGCAGTCCATAACTTTGACTCCCTGGAACCGAGCAACATCATCTTCTGAAAGGCCAGGAGAATAAATAAATAGTTTACCGGCATGAGCCAGAGCCTGATAAATATTTTGCGCACACCACTGGTCAATGACGAAATTGTCCGGATCGCTGTGATGGAGGTTAAAGTCAGCAGGGGTTGGGTTCGATCGCATAATAGTGCAGAACTCTTCACTGCCCAGGCCCTCCTCACAACCACAGGTGACAAGAATTGTACCGTTTTCTTTGAGGATATCTCGTGCGGCTATGAGACATTTTGAAACCTGGTAAAAAGTTGCATCAAGAGGGTAGCCCCCCGCGGAAGTGACAACCAGATCCATTTTTTCTGACAGGTTTGCCACCGCGTGTTCGGCAACGAGTTTACACCCCGCCTGATGGGCAAGATCGTAATGGCCGCCGAACACGCCTGCCAGCTGACGTTCTTTGTTGATAACTACATTAAGAATAAAATCGACTCCGGCAATCTCTGTCACCTCCATGGCGTACTGGTGGAAGAGATTATTTTCCAGCCTGCAGTTTGCCTGCTGCAGTTGATCTATCACCTTGAAGGAATGCATGAACTTCATGGTTTTAAAACTGGAGATACCAGGCAGAATAGATTTTCGACTTCCTGAAAAACCTGCGTAGAAATGCGGTTCGATCAAACCGGTAAGAATTTTAAGATCGGCGTCGAGGTAGTGGCTGTTGACCTCAATGGATGCCCCATCAATTTTGGCAATTTCTCGTAAATCCTCTTTTTTCTGGCAGTAATGATTCACGATTTTGTAGTTGTCCATGATCTCTTTGCCAACCATGGAACGGAGCTCATCGCCAAGATTCGGCCGATGCATACCCGTGGCAATAAGAATGGTGATATTTTCGGCGGCCATTCCTGCGTCTTCAAGGGTCTTCAGTAACGGGGGAAGGATAATTGTATTGGGAACAGGTCTGGTTATATCCGAAATGACAATGCAGGCGTTCTTGCGGCCTTTGGCGATTTCATGAAGCGGTGGTGTTCCGATAGGGTGGAGCAGAGCATCAAGTACCGCAACTTCAGGGTTGACAAGCGCTGCTGCGGGTTTGTTTTCGATGAGTAGGGCGGAATCCGGTAGTTCGAGACGAATTGTCTCTTTTCCACATAACAGATTGGCTTTCATAATCGTCTCCCTTTGATATCAGTTTTACGCTCAAACCATGGGAAAAAACTATTGGTTCTTGCCTTGTAGGCTTCAAATTCCGGATTCCCCTGGTACTTTACCTCAAGCATGGGTATTCCCGAGACCTTGAGGAGGAGAAAAGCGATGGTCAGTGGGCTAATCAAACCATACAAACCATATGGCCCAACCAGGCCGACCAAAAAAATTCCCCACCACAGGGTCGCCTCGCCAAAATAGTTGGGATGGCGGCTGTAGCGCCATAGCCCGTGCATGATGATTTTTCCTTTGTTCGCACCGCCCCGCTTAAAGACGGTCAGTTGCCAGTCACTGATCGCCTCAAAGAAAAAACCGATAGAAAAGAGTAGAATTCCAAGAAGATCACTCCACGCCAAGACGCCACCCGGTGCGCCCATGGTCAGCAGGATCGGAGTAGCGACCACAAGAACAACCGCGCCCTGGAGCATATAAATCTGGAGAAAGCTGCGCCAGATTATGGTGTCGCCCCAATCCTTGCGAAATTTACGATAACGAAAATCTTCCCCTTTCCCGCGATGCCTCAGCCCGATATGCAGGCCAAGGCGTATTCCCCAGATGGTGAGGAGGGTGAGGAGCAGCAGGGGCCGGAAATGGGGGATCAATTCACCCCGGAAAAACCAGGTTCCCCAGCAGGCGAAAAGAAACGCGGGGCCATATGCAATATCAACCAGACTGTTGTCTTGGGCCTTCAGGCCGACAATAAACATACAGCACATATAGCCAACAAGCAGCAGAGCGGCAGTGAGGAAGATGGCGGCCATGGTCAGATTCTCCTTTTTGTACTACTTAAGCCAGGAACCTATCAGGTACGAACCTCCGCCAACCAGGGTACAGAGCAGTGTTCCCCAGGCAATGTCGACAAGGACTACCGCAATTGGCCAGTTACGCAGTGTGGCCAGGTTGGTGAGATCATAAGTGGCATAGGTGAAAAAGCCGAAAAGTGCTCCAAGCAGACAGGTCCTGGCGAAGGACCCGGCCTCAAGCCCGGGGCGGACGGCAAAAAAGATAATCCCGACAATATAAACGAAATAAAAAAGAAAGGCCGCCGGCCAGTTCACCTCAGGACTGAGCAGGTGATGAAGTTGTGTCTTGTAGAAATTTCGTGCGGCATAGCCCAGCCAGATCATGTCAATGGCAAAGAATACCGGAATGGTCAGAAGATAAAGTTTTACCCAAAAAATCAAGCTCATAGTAAGTTTCCCTTGTTATGGAGGAGAAGATTGCTTCGATCAAAGCCCCTTTGTATGACTCATAAAAGTTGTCACAATCACTTTTCCGAGAAGGAATTTCAAAATAATGGGAAGACGAAAACCTCTACTCTTTGATAATCATTACCGAAGAAGGGTCAACTGTTCTCTGGTCATGAACTTGGGGCTACTTCTGGTTAATATTCAAGTACCCCGGGACAAACCGAACAGAATATTCGTGAATAAAAAACAATCCGACTTATGATATAAGGATCTGTTATAACTGCAATCACGCATCATAACATGGCTTGTGAGGAAAGTTACCCCATGCGCTTTGGTCTATGTTGTCACTTTAAAGATGAGGAAATTGCCTTTCGGACAACCACTGCCAGGGCACTTTCCACCATGCCGCGCGGTGAACAGCTGAAAAAGTTGTCCGGACTCTGCTACGACAATAGTCAAAGCCTCGTGCAGGCAGTGCAAACCGTCCATCGTCTTGGTATCGGGGCATTTCGCATCATGTCGCCGCTGTTTCCGCGGATGACCCATCCCGAGGTTGGTTACAGTCTTGATGATCTCCCGGATGGAGAAAAAATTGGCACCCTGCTCGGCGTCGTTCGATCTTTTGCTCAGCTGCATGACATTCGCCTCAGCTTTCACCCTGATCAGTTTGTTGTCCTCTCCTCGCCGCATCCTCGGGTTGTTGACAATTCCATCCGGGAGCTGGAGTATCAGGCCATGTTGGCGGAGGCAGTTGGGGCGGGCGTCATCAATCTGCACGCCGGTGGGGTCTATGGCGATAAATTATCAGCTCTTCAGCGTTTTCGCCGGGTTTTTGCGGATCTTCCGGAGAATGTGCGCAGCCGCTTGACCCTGGAAAATGATGATGTAAGCTATACTGTATCAGACCTTCTGCCGGTATGTGATGCATTGGCCATTCCGCTGGTCTATGATGTTCATCACCATCGCTGCAAACCTGATGGTTTGTCAGTAGAGGAGGCGACACAGCTGGCCGCGGCAACCTGGCACCACCAGGGGAGGGAGCAATATTGCCACCTGTCGTCGCCGAAGGGCGGCTGGGGGGAAGGTAATCCCAAGCCTCATGCTGATTATATAAATCCAGATGATATCCCCGCCTGTTGGCGGGAGCGTGTCATGACCGTCGATATTGAAGCAAAAGCAAAGGAGTTGGCGGTTATACGATTGATGAATACCATGAATAATGGACGGTAGACAATGAAACATCATCTGCGAAGGATCGTATTTATGAGCATTTTCACCACAATCCTCACGGCTTGCGCCGGGAAAAGCGCAAATCATCTCGGAGTATCAGATGGTCGACTTACAGCATGCCCCCGTTCTCCAAATTGTGTGTCGAGCCAGGCTGAGGACGAGGCACACCGAATAACGCCGCTGGTTTTCCAAGATACACCGGACATGGCCTTTGCCCGCTTAAAGCAGGTACTTGATGGTCGGGGAGATACCACCATTCTCAATCCGATGATTGAATATCGTCATAAGTATGAAGCGTTTGCCATTCGGCAAAAGCCATAACCCCCGTCCATAAAAGGGCCCAAACCACAGCAAGAAGTGCCAGTGAAGAAAAAAGAGGCCAGGTAAAGGTGGCAGCCCCAAGTCGAACTCCAGCCCAGTAGGCGAGAGGTCCACCGAGTGCGCCAAAGAGCGCCGAGACCAGTCGTCGCTTTTTCATCCACGCCAGACTGTGATGTGGCAGGGAGGCCAGGGCTACCCAGATCACTGCTAACCAGAAGGGGATGGGAAAGCCTGTCCAGGTGAAACTGAAGAAACCGATGGCCTGGAGAATGGAGTCAATGAGCACACCTAGAGGCAGGAGAAGAGCAATCATCTGCAAATCAGCACGCCGGTTCGAAGACAGAAGAATGTTCAGAACCAGGAAGGGCAGGGCAAAAAGTGCCCCGGCATGGCCCCCGAGAACACACAGAAACCAGATTGCCTGGTTAATCCCGATATTGATGAATGGATTCACTCGCCCACCCCATCAACAGCGTTTCTTGGACGGTTTGCCACTATGTGCACGACGCTGATTGACTCCTTTGGATAGATCGCAGCTGAATACATCATGGTCGGGTCGAGAAAAGACTTATACAGCGTATTGCCAAGGTCATAATGGGCAATAATATTTCGCTTGGAACGTTTTCGAGAATTGTGTCGGGTGACATGACCAAGCAGGCGAAAAATCTGGAGAATCGAACCCAGACCACGTTCCATGCGATCCAGCAAGTCCATGTTCAGCACCATTATCCTCGACAGTACTGAAAGATCGTCAACATCCCAGAGATGACCGATATACGCTTCCCCTACGCCAATAGATCCGCCGAAGACTACCTGGTGATAAAAACTCGGATCACGAATGGTTACTTGAGCGGTGAGAGTTTCGTCTGAGCCAAAAGTCCACCGGTTTTCACCGTCTATCACAACAATTTGTCCGAACTGCATGGCACCGAGCAACCTGAAAATCATCTTTTGGGACAAGCTGTCAAGAATGGATGGTGCCTTAGTGTCAACGGAGCATCTCTCACTGGTGGCTTCGTTGTTCATACTGCCTCCTTTTCATAAGGAACGTACGGAATACCTTTAAAATAAATTTTTAAAGCCTGATAATAAATACCTCCGACAATAAAAGAGGTCATAACCGGTTTTTTGAGCAGTAAGCGGACGACAGTAGCTTTGTCCAGCCGTCGTCTTAACAGGTGCAGACGTGCCTCAAATATTTCACCCCGCTCATCACTGACGATAATGGCCACCCCGACATTTTCTCCTGAAGAAGGGATAACAGAAACGGTGGACCTTCGGTATATTTCGCTGGTGGGCAATCTCTCCAACATAGATGGCAGATTTCATGAATTTCCCTTCAATTGGACGTAGTCCGCATCGCTGAATATCCAGCTTATTTTGCAGAACATGTATACGACCGTTATTTGGCCGCCATATTTTTCCCTGTTACGCCTCATTAGGAGTCCTCTTAACCCTTCGTCAATGGTTCGAATTGGCTCCACCCATATCCCAAAATACATATCGGCAAATTCTTTTGAGGTAACGGCCACTAATTATAACACCATATATGTACGAGGCAATTGTACCTTAAAGCCTCCCCCGGTTTTTCATTCTCCTAAAATTGTTATAATATTGACGAGCTGTTTACCAGTTATGCTTAAGGCATGGACACTGATTTTTCAGCCAGTACTATGGAAATATCACTATGGGCAGTTATGGGGTAGAGTGGGTGCATGAGAACTGCTGCGCCTGCGAATATCGCTCTTCCCAAAGAAACTTTGAGGTTAAATCCGGAGTCGAAATACTGGGCAGCCCAGCCGGAATCGACACACCATGCAGTAACATCATCAAACGATTTGAAGACAACTTTTTTTCTATAGTTGTTGTCTCGCAGTACCTTAAATTCGTGCGCAGCCAATGTACCCATGCATGCCTTATGGTCTTTCGGGGTATCGACCCGGCTAAGATGTTTTCCTACCCGAAACAATCTTCCTGTCAAACGAAAGCGGCCGGTTGACAATTCCAGCAAATTTTCCTTTGTTGTTGTCATCACAGAAATCAGACCACCAGGCTTTAACAGCTGAAAAACTGTTTTCAAGACTTGATGTATATCAAGATAGCTGAAAAGATAGTGGCACAGGACAAGATCCTGAGAGTTGGGAGGAATATGGTTCAAGATATTTTTTGCATCATCGCAGATGAACTCAATGGGGCCTTGAACTTTATTGGCTGCCTGTTTCAGCATTTCTGAAGAGATATCGTTCCCTGTTCGATTGCCGATATGAAGATGCTTGCCGAGATCAAAAAAACTGTTGCCGGTGCCAACAGCGAGGTCAAGCGCACACTCAACTGTTCTGCCATTATAATGCTCTATGATCTGACTGATGCTTATAGAGCGTGTGCTCGCGTATATTCCGCTCCAGTCTTTATCGTAGTTCTCTGCAATTCGATTATAAAAATGTTTGGTCAATTGTTAATCCTTCCTCATTGGCAATGAACATTACCTCTCTCTATAAAAGAAAATATCGCTGTTATCCAATTGTCTGCTTATTCCCTTCCTATAGTTTGCTGCTGCTTCTATTTTTAAAATATTCTTAACGTTATCGGCACTGGCTGTTCGGGATTTTTGCGCTGTTTAAGGGCTTATTTCAAGGACAATTGTTTTTCAACTAATTTGAAATAGATCCCATCTCTATTTTTAATCAACTGGTCATGATGTCCATTTTCAACTATCTCTCCTTGCTCAAGGAGAATGACTCGATCGCTGTCTTTAAACGTTGACAGGCAATGAGCTATGATAAGTACTGTTCTGCCTTTCATCAGATTATTCAACGCTTTTTACACAAGATCTTCACTTTAGGCGTCAACTGCACTGGTTGCTTCATCAAGAATCAAAATGCGCGGGTCCTTCAGCACAGCCCTGGCAATAGCAATTCTTTGTTTTTGCCCTCCGGAAAGCTGAACCCCTCGTTCCACGACAAGAGTCTCATAAATCTCAGGAAATTCTTCGATAAAACTGCTGGCAAAGGCTAATTCAGCGGCTTGCTTTATTTCATCAAGGGGAGCATCAGGTTTGCCATAGGCAATGTTTTCCCGGATTGAGGTAGACATCAAAATATGTTCCTGAGAAATTGTACCGATTTGGCGCCTGAACCAGCTTGCAGATAGATTTTTTATATTTGTTTTATCAATGAATATTATGCCATTATCAGGATCATAGAGCCTCTGGATCAGTGCGGCAATTGTTGATTTACCGCTTCCGGATCTTCCCAGTAAGGCAACTGATTCCCCTGTATTGATTTTCAAATTAAGCTTTTGAAATACGTAACGTGCGGCCGGGCAAGGTAATGTAATCCAGTGGGTGTGAAGCCCGCCCCGGAAGGTGAGCCAGCCACCGGGTAGCAAGTCTTTGGAGGCTGTATGGTAACATAGAGCTTTGAGCGTAAGACAGCAAGCAGATAGGCCGTAAGCCGAAAGGTTGAAGGGAATGAGCCTCGTAATTACATCGGGAAGGACGACACTGTGTTACGAGTGGAAGTCAACACGGACATCGCCATTCAAGGCAAGGGGATGTCTGCTTCCTCGGGGTCTGATACCATGGCATGTCTAACATCATGACTACACGGGAATGCTCTAACTATCATCACCTCATCTCTACATGTTGCAAGTCCCTTAGCAGGTCGCTACGACTCCTTTATCGTTGGGAGCCTTTATAATTGTTAAATGATAGTGTTTACTATAATTATTCTACTATAAGCATCCTATTGCTCCCGATGTGCTCATGCTTATACTATTTGATATAATACGTTTAAGAACATCTTAAAAGAAAAGACAAACGGTTTTTAATGTTGACCCGGCCAGGAGGTAAGACAATGCGCTCAATGTTTATAGCAATTATTTTTTTTGCTGTATGCGGATGTGCTGGAATCGATGTTAGGCAGTACGAAAGGAATACCCCAAAGTTCGACCTTTATCAGTATTTCCAGGGAGCCTCCACAGGGTGGGGAATTGTTCTGGATCGCAACGGCAAGCTCACTCGGCAATTTGTGGTGACAATTGACGGCCATGTTGATAATGGAGGCGATCTGATAATGAAGGAAGACTTCGATTGGAGCGATGGTGAAAAATCAAAGCGGACCTGGCGGATCAGCAAAGAGGGTGACCATTCCTATGTTGGCCGCGCCTGGGATGTAATTGATAAGGCCCAGGGGATTGCCTACGGAAATGTTCTGAGGTGGAACTACGTTTTGGCTTTGGAAAAAGAAAATACTATCTGGCATATAGATTTCGAAGATTGGATGTTTCTCCAACCTGATAATGTTCTCATTAACCGAACCACCATGAGCAAATTTGGTCTGCATGTTGGTGAAGTTGTCATTGTATTTCGTAAGGACGGGCAACAAAAAGCGAGGTAGAGCTATGTTTCGAGCAATAATGATATTCTTAATGTTATTAATATTTCTGCCCGGGTCAGGTTATGCTTCAATTTCCGGAATGAAGCTGTTGGGTGAGGGGGAGGTCAGATATATGGGTTTCATCAAGGTTTATGATGCTGCTTTATATGCTAATACTGATACTAGCGACCAGGTGGTTATGGATGAAAAAACCTCCCGTTGCCTAAAACTCACCTATGATGTTTCTCTTACGGTTAATGATTTCGCTCTCGGGGCTGAAACTGTTCTTGCACGCCAGCATTCACCGAAGGAAATTGCCGCACTTCGGAAGCAAATTGACCTGTTGCATAGTGCCTACCGGGATGTGCAGAAAGGTGACAGCTACTATCTTTGCTATGACGCGCTGAAACGCCAGACCACATTGACCCTGAACGACACTGAATTAGTGGCCGTTACCTCAAAAGAATTTGCCGATATGTATTTTGGGATATGGCTGGGGCCAATTCAACCCATTGACGAACGGTTAAGAGAACGCCTATTGAGGGGATCAGAGAAAAATATGGCGACCAAATAACTGTAGTATAAAAGTTCTGCAAAATAAGCTGGATATTCAGCGATGCGGACTACGTCCAACTGAAGGGAAATTCATGAAATGTTATCTTTTTATTAATGCGTGCATTAAATAGCGGACATATGTTGTAATGCGTCCATGAATGAAATGGACGGACGAAAAATAAGCTGAGAGGCTCTTGAGGAAATGAGGATCAGGGCGGTGTTGCGTGTCGAGGCCGGCGAGAGTCCTGAAGTCGTCATTAAAGCCCTCGGTTTTACAAGAGGTCGAATTTATGAATGGCTGGCAAAATATCGGGAAGGCGGCATCGAAGCCCTTCGCCGGAAAAAAGCCCCCGGCAAAAAGCCAAAGCTTGATGGCCGGCAGCTGAAGAAAATATACCGACTTGTAGTCGGCGAGAATCCACTGCAACTGAAGTTTGAGTTTGCCCTCTGGACCAGAGGCATGGTGCAAGAGTTGATTAAGAGAGAGTTTGGCATCAGCCTGAACGTAAGCACCGTCGGGAGATTGCTGCACAAATTGGGATTGACACCGCAAAAGCCAAAGAGAAAAGCATACCAACAAGACGAATATTATGTGCTGAAATGGATGGCTGAAGACTTCAAGAAAATCAAGCAACTTGCCGCGAAAAACAACGCTGACATTTTCTTTGGGGACGAATCCACAGTTCGATCGGACTATCATTCCGGTACTACCTGGGCCGTGCGTGGCAAGACACCGGTAGTAAGGACGACAGGCGCAAGGCATAAAGTGAATCTTATATCGGCGATCAATCCGCGAGGAGAGATGCGTTTCATGGCGACGGAAGGAAACGTTAACCCAAGTTTAGCAACAGAGCTACATTTAAGAGTTATGTTTGGCTATTTTCGCTCCATTGGTGTCGAAAAAACGTTGATATATCAGATGGAGCAATGTTAGGAAGTTAAATGTAGTGCCATAATTAATAAAATAAGTGTTGCGTTTCCCTGAATAGTATGGCTATCATTGCGGCTATGTATATTCGACAAACAAAAATCAGCAGCCGTAGATCAGGAGATGCCTATACCACTTTCCGCCTGGTCGCCTCGGAACGGATCGGTGGTCGGGTCCTGGTTCAGCGGATCGTGAACGAAGAAGGGACTGAGGCACGATTGTACTGTTATTCCACCGAACGAGAAAACAAAGAGGCTGGAATAACCAGCCGATTTGTCGAGAAGTTTGAAAGTGGATTGGCAAAATTAGCCACGGGTCTGACCTTACCACGAGGGGAGAAACGTCATGACAAAATTCTCCAAAGGATCGATCGGCTACAAGAAAAAAGTCACGGTATCAGCCGGCATTACCGCATTGACATCACTCGGGATGCAACTGGCGATAAGGTGTTGGCGCTGTCTTGGGAAAAAGTACCGGTTCCCGGGACAATATTGACCCACCCTGGAGTCTATTGTCTGAGAACCAATGAACGTGACTGGGATGAAAAAAAACTCTGGCAAACCTATATCACCCTGACCGATCTGGAGGCGGTTTTTCGGAGCTTGAAATCGGAGTTGGGGTTACGCCTCATCTACCACCACAAGGAGATTCGTGCCGAGGGCCATCTTTTTATTACTGTGTTGGCGTATCAGGCTATTCAGGTTCTAAGGCGTAAATTACGAGGACATGGGTTCAACGACAGTTGGTCGACTCTTCGACGAATTTTTGCCGGTCAACTGAGGGTTACAGCCACCTTTAGACAAAAAGATGGTCGTACTCTCCATGTTCGCAAGACCACAACACCCGAGCCTCAACTCAGTCTGCTTTATGAGGCCTTGGGGGTTTCGGTATCCCCGGGAAACATACAAAAACTGGTGATATGAACACAAAATACGAGCTTGTAGTGCCAGACGAACTTTTTTGCGAAGATAACATCCTGTTTGTAAACGATATATTTTTTGCTTTGCTAAACTTGGGTTAGTATACCCTTTTTGCAACGGATTTTGCTGGAGTTTGATGGATGTCAATGGACAAAAAAGACAAGAAAAAACCCGCAAACTGTTTCCAGCTGCGGGTTTAAAAGACTTTGTTGGAAGTCTTTGGATAAATCTGTGGTGCCTAGAGCGAGAATCGAACTCGCACGCCCATAAAGAGCACGAGATTTTAAGTCTCGGGTGTCTACCAGTTCCACCATCCAGGCAAGTTGGTTGCTTTTACCATAACAGATTAAATCTTGTCAATCGACAATAGCATCTCTATTTTTCTTCAATGCCAGCAATCCATGCGGTTCAGATTGTCGAGTCGGCCAGCCGGATAAGAGCGAGCATCTCGCGCACCGCCTGATCGAGACCGACAAAAACTGCCCGGGCGATTATCGCATGGCCGATGGACAGTTCTTCAATGGTGTCGATGGCGGCAATCGGTGCAGTATTCTGGTAATTCAGACCATGGCCGGCGCAGACCTGTAAACCCATTTGGGCAGCAGCTTCGGCAGCTTCTTTAAGAAGCTGCAATTCATGCTGGCGCTTGCTTTCGCCAATCACATCGCAGTACTTGCCGGTATGCAGCTCGACAAAGCTTGCACCGATATCGTATGCGGCGGCAAGCTGCCTTGGGTCCGGATCGGCAAAGATGGAGACAGGAATCGATGCCGCGGTCATTTTTTCAATCACCTTGCCGATCTTTTTCTTTTGCGCAGCAACATCGAGGCCGCCTTCGGTGGTCAGCTCCTCGCGCTTTTCGGGTACCAGGGTGATCAGGTCCGGCTTGACCTCCAGGGCTATCTTGATAATCTCTTTATTGGCACCCATTTCCAGGTTGAGTTTGGTTTTTATGGTCTGCCGCAGCAGATAGACATCACGGTCCTGGATGTGGCGGCGGTCTTCCCGCAGGTGTATGACGATGCCTGAAGCTCCGGCAAGTTCACAGATCGCGGCAGCGGTGACCGGATCAGGCTCATTGATTCCTCTTGCCTGCCTGATAGTAGCGACATGATCGACATTGATAGCCAGTTTGGTCATTGCTGTTCTCCTGTACTGAGTTAGCTTTTGTAATAATGTAGTTTCTTTTGCGAGCATTTCCTTCTCATCGTCCTCTGATCGCTCGTGATCATAGCCCATAAGATGCAGCAGGCCATGGATGACAAGCCAGCTCATACGCTCATGTAAGGTCTGTTTATATTCGATTGATTCGCGGTGGGCAGTCTCGACCGAGATTATAATGTCGCCAAGCTCATATACCGGCAGTAGAGCAAGGGATGCATCGGCTCCGTCCGAGAAGGGGAAAGACAGCACATTCGTCGGTTTGTTTTTGTTTCTGTATTGACCGTTTAGCCGAGTAATTTCCTGGTCGCCGGTAACGAGCAGGCTGAGTGAGTGGTTCTTGACGCCGCACTCGGCCAGCAGCCAATTGGCCAGTGCTTTCAGTTTTGCCCTGTTGAGCGGATATCCGGCAGCCTGGTGCTGAATGGTGAGATCGGTCGGCACGTGATTTTTCCCCTTGGCCTATTGTTTTTCGTAGGCGTTGATGATTGCCTGAACGAGGGGGTGACGTACGACGTCTTCCTTGGAAAAGGAACAGAATTTGAGGCCGTCAATGTCCGATAATATTCTTCTGGCCTCCACCAGACCTGAATGACTCTTTATTGGCAGGTCCACCTGGGTGGTATCACCGGTTATGACCGCCCGGGAATCAAAACCGATCCTGGTGAGGAACATTTTCATCTGCTCCCTCGTGGTATTCTGCGCCTCATCAAGGATGATAAAGGCATTGCTCAATGTTCGTCCTCTCATGAAGGCGAGCGGAGCAATTTCGATTATATTCTGTTCGATGAAATCAAAGGCTTTATCGGGACCAAGCAGGTCATTTAAAGCATCATGTAGGGGGCGCAGGTAGGGGTTGACTTTCTGCGCCAGATCGCCAGGCAGAAAGCCAAGTTTCTCACCGGCTTCGACCGCCGGCCTGGCCAGGATGATTGACCGAACCTGACCACTTGTAAGTGCCGAAACAGCCATGGCTACCGCCAGATAGGTTTTGCCGGTCCCGGCTGGGCCGATGCCGAAGACGATATCATTATTGCGGATGGCGTCTATATAGATTTTCTGGTTTTTGGTCTTGGGAGAAACCACCCGGTTCTGGGTGGTTACATAGACCTTGTCGAGAAATATCCGATCGAGTCTTGCCTTGGGTGTCGATTCCAGGATTTTCAAGCCAAAAGCAAAATCGGAGCTGTATACCGGGTAGCCCCTGCCGATAAGCTCATAGAGTTGGTTCAGCAGCGTAGTAATCAACTCCACATCATGGGGGAGTCCGGTGATGCGGAGGTTCGTTCCCCTGGCGTTAATAGTAACACCGGTACTTTTTTCCAGGGTCTGCAGGTTTTTGTTGAGATCGCCATAGAGAGCACAGGCGTGGTTGTTGTCAGTAAAGCTGAGATCCTGTTGAATAAAGTTTTGATTCATTCGGTATGCTTCGTGGCTCCGTTATTTAGTGAGCTTGTGCAACTCATCATCGATAATAGCCTGGAAGCCTTCGAGGCTGCGCTGTTTCGGGATGCGGCCATTAATAAAAGGCGTCGGCGTTCCAGTGACTCCGGCTTTCTGGGCATCCTGTATGTCTTTTTCGACATATGCCAGGATTTTGGGTGATGCCATATCCTGTTCAAAGCGCGGAATATCCAACTGCAAATCGACGGCTATTTTATCAATAGCCTCTTTGGATAAATTCGGTTCGGCGAACAGCCGATCGTGAAATTCCCAAAACTTGCCCTGTTCCCGGGCGGCCATTGCCGCTTTGGCGGCGGGGAGGGCCATCTTGTGGAAGTTAAGCGGCATGTTTTTAAAGACTAATTTTACAGTTTGCGGGTTTTTTTCGAGCACCTGCTCGAGCAGCGGCAAAATTTTGCCACAGTAAGGTCACTCGAAATCAGTGAATAAGGCAATGGTAACCGGGGCATTTTCCGGTCCTTTAAAAGGCGAGCCGCTGATGTCGATGTCGGCAATAAAAGAAACTGATATCGAGCTGAACGTTTGACTTTTATTGTTGATCAGATACAGCATTTCGCCTTGTGGGGCGATATCAATAGCGGAAACACCTTCTTCAACGGGGATGGTTCCTTGCAGCTGTCCCTGGCTGTTGAACACCTGCACCAACTGTTTATCATTAAGAATATAAACAAATTTTCCATCCAGGGAATGGACCATATCGAGAGTTTTACCGACGGTGGGCCACTTCTGCAGCACATTCCATTCAATCCGGTTGTCCTGGCCCGAATCCGGTACCGCCAGGGCATTGGCCCCTGATGCACAGAACAGGGTGAGCAGGCACCCAGCATACAATTTGGTCAGTTTCATAAAAGCCTCAGTAAAGATTAAAAAAATATGATGAAATAAATACATTTCGTTGTACAAGAGTGTCGATTTACAGCGCCTACTGTAGCCATTCTCACCCTTTTACGCAAGATGATCGATCACGCCACAGGCGTCTAGAGTTATTTATTCTACACCTGGAAAAGGGAGTATAAGAATCTTACCGATTGTTTTTATAAAAGATTAAAAAACACGAGGGAGATTACCAAAAAACACCTCCTTTTAAAAAAAACTGGTAAGCAATCGTTCAAAATGGTATTTATAGCAACTTTTTGCGTTCTAAATCAGACAATATCAAGTACGGTCTTGACTGCAGTTGGTATGTGAATTAATTAGTAGCGTTTTGGTGAGTGTAATTTCATTGAAACCAAAGGAAGCACGGCTGCGAGGGTGGCGGAACTGGTAGACGCACCAGACTTAGGATCTGGCGCCTGACGGTGTGGGGGTTCGACTCCCCCCTCTCGCACCATTTTTTCAGATTGCTGTACACCTCACCTGTGGTAGTAATAATCCACTGCAATTTTATTTTGTGATGTCGCTATTCCCATCGTTGCCGGTTGATTGCCGGTTGTTTCTTGATACCGGTGGGTGACCAGCAAAATGTGGATTCGGGTGTTTATGATAATTTTAAAACGAAAGGATGGGACTCGATGGATGTAAATGTTGAAGAGCTTGGTGTTCTCACAAGAAAAATAACAGTCACGCTACCCGAAGACAGTGTTCAACCGAAACTGAACCAGGCTTACGAAAAACTGAAAAAAGAAACGAAGATGAAAGGTTTTCGTCGTGGGAAGGTGCCGCTTTCAGTTATTGTAAAATATTATAAGGCCCAGGTTGAGGGAGAGACCGGAGAGAAGCTGGTCCAAGACAATTATTTCGATGCCATTGAAAAAAATGGGGTTGATCCCATTGTTCATCCGGATATTAAAGAAGTCAAATATAATGACGATGGATCGTTTACCTTCGTCGCTGAAGTTGATGTGCGCCCACAATTCGACCTGGCCGGCTATAAAGGCCTGGAAGTGGAAAAAGAAGACATTCTGGTGACCGATGAGGAGATTCAGCTCGAGCTTGCCGAAATGCAGAAAAATATGGCCGTGCTTCGTTCGGTAACCGATAGACCGATTGAAAAAGGCGATGTGGTCGTTGTCGATTTTCAGGGATACCACGAAGGCGCACCGATGCCTCAGGTCAAAAACGAAAACTACTCCGTTGAAGTCGGTGAGGGCAACATGGGGGTGGAGTTCGAAGAAAAATTGATCGGTATGAATAAGGAGGAGGTGGGCACCCAGGAGGTTGATTTTCCCGAAACCCATCCTAACCCAATCCTTAAGGCCAAAAAAGTAGAATTTCGCATAACCGTCAAAGATATCAAGGAGCGAGTTCTTGCCGAATTAAATGACGAATTTGCTCAAGATGCCGGAGAAGAATTCAAGACGCTCGATGAGCTCAAAGCGTCAATAAAAGAGCGCCTTACCAAGAAGCGCGAAGAACGTGCTGAAGGTGCTCTGACCGATAAGATAATGCAGAAACTGCTCGATGCTCATGTATTTGAGGTCCCAAAACGCCTTGTTGCCTTCGAAATCGAACAGATGATCAAACAGACTGAAAAACAGTTCGAACAGAGTGGCATGACCCTAGAAGCTGCCGGCCTAAGCAGAGAGAAGCTGGCGGAACAGAATGCGGTGATGGCCGAAAAAAGGGTTCGGGGCGATTTCCTGTTAAAGAAGATTGCCGAGGTCGAAGAGATAAAAGTAGAAGAAGAGGATATGGAAAGAGGCCTGAAACGTATCGGCGATATGTATGATATGTCCGTTGCCAAGGTGAAAGAATATTTTAAGAATCGCGACGATCTCCTGCCTCTGATGAACGAATTGCTTAATGAAAAAATTCTGACCTTTCTTCGGACCGAAGCAGTCCTTGTGCAGCCTGTTAAAGCAGAAGAGAAGGCTGACGGCGACACATCTGCCGAAAGCTGATCGGGGTTGGCTTGCGAACGCCGGGAAAAGAATTACAATAGCATATCGGGCGGGGAGCCTTGTCCGACGTGTCTTGACAGCTTTTAAATATTAACGACTGCATAGGGCTCCAGGCCTTTTGCAGTCGAACCGTTTTAAGGAGAGTTGCTGATGAATCTTGTGCCGATGGTGGTGGAGCAGAGTCCCCGAGGGGAACGCGCGTATGATATTTACTCACGTCTGTTAAAAGAACGGATTATTTTCCTCGGCTCAGGAGTCAATGACGATGTGGCTAATGTCATTGTCGCCCAGTTGCTCTTTCTGGAAGCCGAAAATCCTGATAAAGATATTACCTTCTATGTTAATTCTCCTGGTGGTTCAGTTACCGCTGGTATGTCGATCTATGATACCATGCAATATGTCAAATGTGATATCGCGACACTCTGCATGGGTCAGGCTGCTTCAATGGGGGCGTTTCTTCTGGCTGCGGGAACAGATGGTAAACGATACTCGCTGCCTAACGCCAGAATTATGATTCACCAGCCGATGGGCGGTTTTCAGGGGCAGGCCACGGATATTGATATTCAGGCCAGGGAGATATTGCGGATGAAAGACGAATTGAACCGTCTGCTCGCCCATCACACCAAACGCCCACTCGAAAAAATTACTGCTGACACCGAACGTGATTATTTTATGAGTGCAAGTGAAGCCAAGGAATATGGTATCATTGATAAGGTGCTTACCAAACGGGAAGAATTAGTCGAGGAATAATAGTATGGATGATGTGAACAATAACGGGCCTGAGTGTGTTTGCTCATTTTGCGGCAAGGATCAGGATGAGGTCGGCAAGCTTATAGCCGGACCGGATGTTTTTATCTGTGATGAGTGCATCGAGCTCTGCAATGAGATCGTCCACGATAAGGATGGCCCGGAGTCTGAAGAAGGGGGGGAGGCGCGCAAGACTACTCTGAAACCCAAAGAGATTAATGCCTACCTTGACGAGTATGTGATCGGCCAGGAATATGCCAAAAAAGTTCTATCTGTCGCCGTGCACAACCACTACAAGCGTATTGATGCACCGGTGGAGGACGATTCTGTCGAGCTGCAGAAATCGAACATCATTCTGGTGGGGCCGACCGGTTCCGGCAAGACCCTGGTTGCCCAGACCCTGGCCAGGATTTTAAACGTGCCGTTTTGTATGGCAGATGCGACAACGCTCACCGAGGCTGGTTATGTCGGCGAAGATGTCGAAAATATCCTGGTAAGCCTGCTGCAGGCCGCAGATTATGATGTGGAAAAGGCCCAGCGGGGAATTATTTATATTGACGAGATCGATAAAATTGCCCGAAAATCCGACAGCCCTTCCCTGACCAGAGATGTATCAGGGGAAGGAGTCCAGCAGGCGCTCTTGAAGATAATTGAAGGAACCAACGCTTCAATACCACCGAAAGGCGGCAGAAAGCATCCCCAGCAGGAACTGGTCCAGATAGATACCACTAATATTTTGTTTATCTGCGGTGGAGCTTTTGTCGGGCTTGATACCGTAGTCAGCCGGCGGCAGGGTGCAAAATCCATCGGTTTTGGCGCCAAGGTAACCGGCGATGAGAAGAAGAAAATCGGCGAGCTCTTGAAAATGGTCCAGCCGGAAGACCTCCTGAAGTTTGGCCTCATCCCGGAACTGGTTGGACGATTGCCGGTTATAGCGACCATGGAAGAGCTGATGGAAGCAGATTTAATTCGCATCCTGAAAGAGCCGAAAAATGCCTTGACCAAGCAGTACCAGAAACTGTTCGAGTTTGACGGGATCAGTCTCAGCTTTACGGAAGGTGCACTGACGGCGATTGCCGCCAAGGCCCTGAAAAGAAGATCCGGGGCTCGAGGCCTGCGATCGGTTATGGAAGAAGCCATGCTTGATGTGATGTATGATCTTCCTTCAAAAAAAGGCGTGCAGGAATGTGTGATCAGCGAGCAGGTTATAACCCAGGGTGAATATCCGGTTATTCTTTACCATAGCGACAGCGCTGACGAAAAATTGAAGACAGCCTGACAGCCTGTTTGAAAAGCTTCGCCAAGGTTTTTATCGTTGCAACAGTAATGTACATTTGAAAGGAGATTTTGTGACAAAACTTTACCCCCTGATGCCACTTCGGGATATCGTCATCTTTCCGCACATGGTTGCCCCATTAGTTGTCGGCCGGAAAAAATCCATTCAGGCTCTTGAAGATGCCATGGAAAAGAAGACGGATATTCTGCTGGTAACGCAACGGAAACCTACCGTCGATGACCCAGCCAGTGACGACCTCTACACCTTCGGCACTCTCGCGACGGTAATGCAGTTGCTTCGGCTTCCTGATGGAACGATCAAAGCCCTGGTTGAAGGAAAAACCCGGGCGAAAGTTGTTTCCTATGTACCAAACGATAATTTTCTACAGGCTGAGGTTGAAGCACACTCGGATAATACCGAGCCAACGAATGAGTTGGTCGCCTTTGAGCGGGAACTGCGCAAATTCTTTGAACAATATGCAACCGGGAATAAAAAAATTGCCAAAGAAATTGTCAATTCCGTCAAGTTGATGGATAACCCCTTAAAAATGTTGAATGTTATCTGTGCACATTTGCCGCTTAAAAGCGACGAAAAACAAGAAATCCTGGAGATCGAGCCTCTCACCGAAAGAATAGCCAAGGTGCTGGAGGTTTTAGACCGTGAAATCGAGCTGGCGGAACTGGAGATGAAGATCAACGCCAAGGTGAAAATGCGCATGGGCAAGACCCAGCGGGATTACTACCTTGGCGAAAAGGTTCGGGAGATCCAGACGGAAATAGGTCAAAATGAAGATGGTCTTGACGAGATGGGTGAGCTCGAAGAGACGATCAAAAGCAGGAGTATGCCGGCTCTGGCCAAAGATAAGGCGCTGAAGGAATTTAAAAAGCTTAGAAGCATGCCGCCTATGTCGGCAGAAACAACAGTCGTCCGTAATTATATTGATTGTATTGTCAGTCTGCCCTGGGATAAAAAAGACACCTCGAAGATTGATATAAACAGAGCCGAAAAGATCCTCGATGAAGACCATTATGGTCTGCCAAAACCCAAAGAACGCATCCTTGAATATCTGGCAGTTCAGGCCCAGGTAAAAAAAATTAAAGGTCCTATCCTCTGTCTGGTCGGTCCCCCTGGTGTCGGCAAGACCTCTATCTGCAAATCCATTGCCCGGGCCATGGGTCGTAAATTTGCCCGTCTCTCTCTTGGCGGGGTGCGTGATGAAGCGGAAATCCGTGGCCATAGAAGAACCTACATAGGTGCGATGCCGGGCAAGATTATCCAGTCAATGCAGAAAGTAGGCGTGGCCAACCCGGTATTCTGTCTCGATGAAGTGGATAAGATGTCGATGGATTTCCGGGGCGATCCGTCGTCTGCTTTGCTGGAGGTCCTGGATCCGGAACAGAATGTCGCCTTCAACGATCATTATCTTGATATCGACTATGATCTGTCTGAGGTCTTTTTCATCACCACAGCCAACAACCTGCATGGCATTCCGGTACCGTTGCAGGACCGGATGGAGATTATCCAGATCAGCGGCTATACCGAAGAAGATAAACTGAAAATCGGCACGGGCTATCTGATTCCCAAACAGCTGGAACAAAATGGTTTCAAAGCCAACGACATCCAGCTGACCGATGGTGGTATCCTGGAGATTATCCGGCGTTATACCAGAGAAGCAGGCGTGCGGAATCTGGAGAGAATCATTGCCTCTCTCTGCCGCAAGATTGCCCGGGAACGGTTAAAGAAAAATGAAAAGAATAACCGCAGCAACAAGAATAAAAAATACCGCATCAGTGTCCAGTCGATAAACAAATATCTGGGAACCCCAAAATATCGTTATGGGCTGGCCGAAGAAAATGATGAGATCGGGCTTACCACCGGTCTTGCCTGGACCGAAGTGGGCGGCGAGCTGTTGCAGATCGAGGCCACCCTGATGACCGGCGCCGGCAAATTGATTATCACCGGCAAGCTTGGCGAAGTCATGCAGGAGTCGGCTCAGGCCGCCCTCAGTTACGTGCGATCGCGGGCGAAAGTTCTTGGCCTTGATGAAGATTTTTACCAGAAGCTGGATATCCATATCCATGTCCCTGAGGGTGCTATTCCCAAAGATGGCCCTTCTGCGGGTATCACTATTGCGACGACTCTGGTTTCTGCACTCTTGAAGATCCCGGTCAAGCACCATATGGCTATGACCGGGGAAATCACCCTTCGGGGGAGAGTGCTGCCTATTGGTGGCCTGACCGAAAAACTTCTTGCCGCAAAACGAGGGAACATTACCCATGTGCTGGTGCCCAAGGCCAACGAAAGGGACTTGAATGATGTACCTGTTAAGATACGAAAATCACTGACTATTGACGTGGTCAACCATATGGATGAAGTCCTTGGCCACGCCTTGCTGCTGAAAGAAGGTGAACGACTGTTTAAAGCATAGTATCTTTTTGAAATAAAAGATAAAAAGTGTACTATTGATGATTATCGGCAGCAGGGCTGTTTTTTTCTTGACGTAGGGGGGTGAAGTTGGTAAATAGTCCTTCACCATTGGTTGCGACGGGGGCGACTAGCTCAGCTGGGAGAGCATCGGCCTTACAAGCCGAGGGTCACAGGTTCAAGCCCTGTGTCGCCCACCAACCAAAAAAAGAAATTGTAACAGGATAGCATTAAATCAGTAGCAATTTTTGGAGCGGTAGTTCAGCTGGTTAGAATGCCGGCCTGTCACGCCGGAGGTCGCGGGTTCGAGTCCCGTCCGCTCCGCCAGTATATAAAGGGTTTACAGAGATTATCTGTAAACTCTTTTTTTATTTATTGAGTGAAAAACTGAGTGGATTTTAGGATAAATTGACGAGGTTGTCTAATTCAAGCAGCTGCATAACATCTTTAGTGTCGGTATAATTTCCCTCAACATAAATTTCAGTTGTCGACTGCCGGCGATGTCGGAGAACCTGCTGCACCTTCTTCAGTCCCACCTTTTGAATATCGTTTAAATACTTGGCGACTGTATGGCGGATATCATGATATCCGAAAGGTTTGACTCCTGCCTTTTTGCAGAGACTTTTGAGCGTTTTACGTCTCTCATTCTATGGTTTGCCGCAAAATTTACTGCTTGAATTCATGTGGCAAAATACGTAAGGACTGATCGGATGACGATTCTTCCATTGCCACTTGAGTTGCTTGAACAGGTCGGTCTTCATACATAATTTTTCATAAGTCATCTCGCCGGTTCTGTTTTTTCTTGTTCCGAGGCGTACCCAACGTTCATCAAAATTAACATCTTCTGCCCAAGTCCATCTCAATACCTCGCTCATCCTGGCGCCTGTGTGCCAATATGTACCGATTAAAACCCTATCATGACTCTGCGCTACCATCATCGTCTTAAGTATGTCGCTTATCGGAAGCAAGCGACGAGGTTGATTATCGTGCGGTTTCTTTTTGATGGGTGCAGTTGGATCGTACATAATACCGTACATTTCATGAACCCATGAAAAAAAAGCTCTAAGATTTTTTCGATCCTTGTTAGCTGCGTTTGCACTTTGAGACTTGGTTCGCGCATTTAAAAACTCCAGGATCATGAGCGGCGTTACATCAATAATCGTCATGTCATCAGTGATCTTATATAAGCGCTCAAGACAATAACGCTTTTCGTCGACAGTTTTAGTACGATGTCTGGTCTCAGAATCCGTAAGGTATGTTTGACACAGATCGTACAGTGAAGGATGGTCATTTACATGAAATAATTGGATTTCACGGTCAATTGTGATGTCAACTAGGAATATGGCATAGATATCCCTGGTTAAGGTGGTTTTATCGTAGCCCCTCCTTCTCAGCATGGTTCAGGAAGTTATTATGAGTGGGTGGATGGTTTTTCTCTTAGCGAAAGAGATCCTATCCTGCAGAACATGTACCATGGACAAAAGAATATCTGGAAGAGCATGCGATTAAAGCAAACAAACCCGTCAAAGAGACGCCACCAAAACCGTCGAAAACCCTCTCTGCGGATAGTACAGCTGCTACCCCGGATCCATATATGGAGATCATGGCCAATGGTGCTCAGAAGGGTCTGAGAAATTATCTGGCGACAAAGCTCATTGGTTATCTACTCGGTAAAGGCAATAATGAGAATGTTGCCTGGGAAATTTTCAAACTGTGGAATGAAGCAAAGAACCGTCCACCGATGGATAGACAACAACTGCGAGAAATCTTTGACTCAATCAAGGATCTGGAACGTAAGAATGGCAAAAAAGAACCTGAACAACAAATTCGGGGGGGTGACGGGTTGTAAAAAAGAGGGGTCGGCCTGTTGAAATATGATTTTTGAGTGTGTAATGTCCATATCATTGGTTTTATCTAACAATCTGAAGATTGTCTTGATTTGTTATAAAAAACTATAGACCTTGAAGGTTTGCACCCATGGACCAAGAAATATATATGGCCTATGACGGTTCGATCAACTCCGATTGGGTAGCCCTGTATGCCGTTCGTCTCGCTAGCAATATCCGGGCTGAGCATCTCACCCTGGTCCATATCCGGGAGGGGACCGTTTCCGGCGAATGTCTGGACAAAAAAATTGCTTATATCGCAGCGCAATGCCGCGCTCATGGCATCGAACTCACGATATCTTTCCAGCCGGAGAGTCGGGATGTAACAGCAACACTTCTTGAGACGATACCAGCCGGGAGCGATACCTACTGCATCTGCGGTGCGCGCGCCACTTCACGAGGCAAAGGTTTTCTCGCCGGCACGATTTCGCAAAAACTCCTGCGCGCCCGACGCTTCAATACCCTTGCCATGCGAGTGGTCAACCCCGGTCTTTTGGGCTGTCCGGCAAACGTGATGTTCCCCCTTGCCGGACATCCGCAGAAATTCAAGGCCGCCATGCCGTTTCTGTTGATGTTTCTTCCCACCATCCGAAAGCTCATCTTGCTTCGGATCATGACCGTCCACCCACTGCTGTTTCGTTATCTCCCGGCCGTCAAAGCACGGACGATGCTTTTAAAGGGAACAAATTATGTCGAGGAAGTCATGGGCGAGATAGCCCGCGAAACCGGCAGATTAACCTTTTCTATGGAAGATCATGTGCGGGTCTCGGACGACTGGGCCAAGGAGATTCTGATCCTGGCGAGCAAAGTCCATACCGGGTTGATTCTTCTCGGGGCCAGCGACCGCTTCCTGCAATCCCGCTTTTATTATCGAAGTAAAATCGAACAGATTCTCAGGTACACTCCCTGTGACGTCGGTATCTATCGGAAGATATGAAAAACAGAACCCGACATATTTCCTCTCTGGAATCTGAACAGGTTTATCCTCATCTGCATAGCCGTCCGTCCGGGCTTACCCTGGCGGAAGTGGCTGAGCGGCTGGCCCATGTCGGACATAACCGCATCGATTCCCCGGACAGATGGAAGACACTTGCCAGTCTCGGCAAGCAGTTCACTCATTTTTTTACGATTCTGCTTATTGTCTCAGGGCTCATCTGTTTTATCGCCCATCGGGTCAATCCGGGTGAGGGTATGAACGTCCTGGGTTGGGCCCTGTCGGCCGTGGCCCTTCTTAACGGTCTGTTCAGTTTTATCCAGGAGTATAAGGCAGAAAAGGCTATGGAGGCCCTGAAGCATTTTCTGCCGCAGATGGTCGAGCTCCTTAGGGAGGGTGAGGTCAGGGAGGAAAACGCCGAAAACATTGTACCAGGCGACCTCATCCTTCTTGCCGAGGGGGACAAAATACCGGCGGATATACGCATGGTCGAGGCAAACGGTATACAGGTCGACAATTCTCCGCTCACCGGTGAGTCCATTCCCTGTAATCTGAGGGCAGAGCCCGGTTCCTCCGGCGGAAAAGACGCCGATAACCTCGCCTATGCCGGCTGCACCGTTGTCCGCGGAACGGGCACCGGGGTCGTCTTCGCCACCGGCATCCGGACTGAGTTCGGAAAGTTGGCCCAGCTCTCGCATACCATCAAGCACGTCATCTCCCCCCTGGAGCGGGAGACCGCCCACATGGTCAGGGTTCTTACCATTATCGCCTGCAGCATGGGTGGAAGTTTTTTTCTCTATGGGATTTTCACCGGCAAGCCACTCTGGGTCAATCTTGTTTTCATGATGGGCATCATCGTCGCTAATGTACCGGAAGGACTGCTGCCGACCTTAACTCTGTCGCTTGCTATGGGCAGTCTGCGCATGGCCAAAAAAAACGTTCTGGTCAAGAGTCTCAATGCCGTCGAGTCGCTCGGGGCTGTACATGTCATCTGTTCCGACAAGACTGGAACCCTGACTTTAAACAAACTTACGATCACAAGTCTCCTCAACCCATTTACCGGGAATATCCTGAGCGATAAGGAGCAACACCAACTCTTGTGTATGGCCCTTGCCGCCTCCGAGGTAAGGATCTCGGAATCGGGTCTGTTTGGCGACACACTGGACGTGGCAGTGGCCGGAAAATGTCTCGAATCCGGATTGGTGCTCGAAGAGATTCAGAGTACTATTCGCCACACTTTCACTTTTGATGTTCATAAGAGGCGTTCAGGTGGGATTATGGAGTTGAGCGGCACGCAGGTCTTCGTCATCAAAGGCGCCTTTGAGACTATCAAACCTATGCTATCGCCTAAAAAGGCTGAGAGCAACGCTGCTGATGCTGACTTTGCAGATGTTTACCAAAAAGCGGAGGCCATTGTTCAGGATATGGGCTCTCAGGGACTCCGGGTGATTGCCGTCGCCTGGCGTCCGCTTGCAAATGAAGAGCTTGGTCAATCAACCGAATGGGAGACAGTAGACCAGGACCGACTGGAGCACGACCTTAACCTTGCAGGCTTTATCGGCATCGAGGATCCGGTTCGGCCGGAAGTTCCCGAAGCTATTGCAAAATGTCGCCGGGCCGGGATCGATGTCATCCTGATCACCGGTGATCATCCGGCAACCGCCATGGCTGTTGCTCGCAAGATCAATGTCGTGCCTCCTGAGAACATTACCGAATTCTGCCTCACCGGAGATTCTCTGGAACGATTGTCCATCGGACAGTTAGTTATAAAACTCGAGCAGGGGCTGCGAATTTTTGCCAGGACATCGCCTGAGCAGAAGATGAAGATCGTCACCGCTCTGCAGAAAATGGAAAAGGTGGTGGCTATGACCGGCGACGGGGTCAACGACGCTCCGGCACTGAAAGCCGCTGATGTCGGCATTGCCATGGGCAGACAAGGTACGGATGTCGCCAGGGAATCTGCCCAGATCATCCTTCTCGACGATAATTTTGCTTCGATCGTGGCCGGTATCGAAGAGGGCAGGACGATCTTTGCCAATATCAAAAAATTCACCAACTATGTTTTGGTCAGCAATGGCCCGGAGATCCTGCCCTATCTGCTCTATATGCTGCTGCCGGTCCCTCTGGGCTTGAATATTATCCAGATCCTCTCCATTGACCTGGGCACCGATATCATCCCCTCCATGGGGCTTGGCCAGGAACCACCGGCATCGGAAATCATGGACCATCCGCCGAGAGACATGTCCGAGGGCCTGTTGACATCGGGATTGATCGTCCACAGTTACCTCTTTCTCGGTCTACTGGAGGGAGCCTGGTCGCTTTTTCTTTTTTTCTATGTTCTGGTCGACGGGGGGTGGCAGTATGGCGTCGATTTACCAACAGATTCTGAACTCTATCGTTCGGCAACGGGAATAACACTTGCAACTATTCTGCTGATGCAGATCGGCAATCTGATCGGTCGCAGGTTCACCAGAAAATCGGGCTTGGATCGAGGTATTTTCACCAACAAGCTCATCCTGCTGGGCATCTTTGTCCAGATAGTTTTTTCCTGGGCCACCCTTTATTATCCGCCTGTCCAGAAAGTGCTGCATACCGGGCCCGTCTCTACTGGTTTCTACGTCCTGGCCTGGCTTGGGATTCCTCTGATCTTCGGTATTGATTACTTGCGGAAGTGCTTTTTGAAAGAAAGAACAAATGGGGTCAGACCAAGCTAACAAACTGTTATTGGAGAGCATGCAAAACCGGGGGAGGCTAAGTGCAGCTAAGCGGCTACTTTGAGTTTTTCATGCTCTCCTGATATCTTTTCTTGCCACCCCTTTTTCAGTAGAGCGATACTCTCAGTATCACCAATTTTTGGTTTGTGTGCTAGCAGAGTGAGTTGAAAGAATTCTGGCGTTGTAGGGCTAATCGATAGTGGTTTTAAATAATTTGTTCCCTCCCAAATTAGAGTTTGTCTATGCGGCCAATTTTGGCAGCAAGATCCCTACAGAATCCTGCAATTTTTCGTCTGAGAAATCGTATTCTCCAAGAAGATTTATGTGTGCCCATGAAATCACGGAATGCGTGGTAATGGCCCCCAGAAGACGATCTTTGCTTTCCTGGTTTTCTTTTTCAGCTTCGGTAAATTCTTTCGGATTACCAACTGCGATAGCACGAGAGAAGCAGTTCGCCAACTCCATACCGTAAGGCCACGACAAGTCGCCGGTGAATACCCCCTGCTGCCGAGCTGGGCGACAGCGTAAATTCTCATGGTGTTTAACTGCGATGTCTCGGCTTTCGACTCATGGTTTCTTGGATGCCGATGCGAGCGGTTTCAGGCCGGACGACGTAAACTGGTCCAACGCTTCCAGCGCTTCGCATGCATAGACCACCGCCGGACCACCACCCATCATAATGGAGAGACCCATTGTCTCCAGTATCTCAGCTCGGGTGGCACCAGCCAGAATAGCATCATGCACATGGTATGCAATGCAACCTTCACACCGGGCCGTGATGCCGATACCCAGGGCGATAAGCTGTTTTGTCTTGGCATCCAAAGAACCCGGTGCAGTTGTCGCACCGTTTAGTTGGGCAAAGGCCGACATGGGGGTGCGCAGATCTCGTGCCAATTTAGCAGACAACTGTTGTAGATGTTTATGAAATGCAGGGTAGTCATCCTTCATATCGTACATCTCTTTTTAAGTTTGGTACAACCGATCGTGGAAGACCCCTGTCCTTCAAGCTAACCAGTAGCCTGAGTGTAAAGGCCAGGCTGATTAACTCATCCGGCAGGAGAAGTATTCAAGCATTTCCGTTATTGTATTGAGCTTACCATAATCCGACTCAGGAACGCTGACGCCAATCTTCTCATCTATACGGACAAAAAAATTTAAAGCATCGAAGGAGTCAATATCGAAAGCTTTGCGTATGTTTTCTTCCGGCGCCAGGGTGCTGGGGTCAGACTCGGGCGCGATCTGTTTGAGAATCCCGAATATGACATTTTTGATTTGATTTTCGTTCATGGCGTTCATAATTTTGAGGGCTCCTGAAGGTAACGGTTTAATGCGTCGAGGAACTGGGCGCCGCGATGGCCATCGGTGGCCCGGTGGTCTGCTGCAAGGGTCGCGGTCAAGACCGGGCGTACCCCGATCATGCCTCGGTCGGCCCAGGGTTGCTCCATAGTTTTGCCGAACCCGACCAGAGCCACCTGGGGCGGGTAAATGATCCCGTAAACCGTCTCGACGCCGAGGTCGCCCAAATTAGTGATGGTGACGGTGGCGTCGGTCATCTCGGTGCTGCGCAGGCCGCCGGATCGCGCGCGCATAATAAGGTCCCGTAATGCCGCCATGAGTTCATCCAGAGACTTATCATCGGCATTGAGAATAGCCGGTGCGATTATACCGCCCTGGCGTAGTGAGATAACAAAACCGATATGGATCGCCTCTGCTATCTGATGCCGCCCATCTATCCAGTGGCCATTGAGTTCCATCACATCGGCAAGGGACAACGCCACTGCCCTGATAAGCGGAATGACCGGCAACATCCGGTCCTTGATCGGCCGCTTTTTATTTTCCTCTGCCAGCCAAAGCAAAGTGCGATGCATATCTATACGGGTTTGGAGATAATAGTGAGGAATTTCCCGCTTGGAACGTGCCATAGCAGTTGCGATGGCACGGCGCATAGCAGCATGGTAATCTTTGGCAGGTGGCTGCTCCTGTTGCGGTGCCGCAGCAAAGGCCTCCTCTTTGATTGGCGTCTGAGTAGTTTTTACTGGTGGCTCCAATGGCGCTGCGACCCCTGCTTGTTCGATGTCGGCGGCACATATGACTCCCTCTGGGCCGGTTCCTCCCATGGTGTTTAAGTCGATGCTGCGCTCGGCTGCCAGCTTGCGTGCGTAAGGAGAGGCTTTGATCCGATGGATCCCGGAGGCTGGAATGGATGGCAATGGTTGTTCCCTCTCCGGTCCGGGCACACGTGCAGGTTCGGTGGACAGCGGGGCCGACTCCACGGGGGGCACTTCGTCCGGCACAAAGGCAACTGGTTCGGTCTCCGATCGAATGATGGCCATAACCGTGCCCACCGCCACCTTTTGGCCTGGCTGGACAAGAAGCGATTCAATGACACCTTCATCGTACACTTCGATCTCTATGGCGGCCTTTTCAGTCTCCACGACGGCAATGACATCCCTTCGCCGGACGTGGTCCCCTAGCTGTACCCGCCATTCGATGAGTGTTCCCGCTAGCATATCCGAGCCCAAACTGGGCATGAGAAATTCAGCCATCAACGCCCACCATTTTTCGGACAAGGTTGACGATTTTATCCACCTGCGGCAGGACAGCCTCTTCAAAGTGCCTGGCGTAGGGCATGGGCACCTCAACGCTGCAAAGGCGTTCAACTGGAGCATCCAGTTCGTAAAAAACGTTCTCCATAATCCGGGCGGCGATCTCGGCCGAAATACCTCCACTGCGCCATCCTTCATCGACAATGAGTGCGCGGTGTGTCCCCGCGACCGACGCCAGAAAGGTTTTTTCATCCAGAGGACGCAGCGTGCGCAGATCGATGACCTCCGCTTCAATTCCCTGCTTGGCCAAAATTTCCGCCGCATCAAGCGATTTATAAAGGCTCGCCGAATAAGTGATGATGGTGACGTCTTTTCCCGCCCTGCTCACTCGGGCACTGTCAATATCGACCGCACCGGCATTGTTGGCCAGTGTTCCCTCCATGTTATAGAGTCCGTTGTTTTCAAAGATCAGCACCGGATCCGGGTCCTGCAGTGCAGTCCAGAGCATACCGCGCGCGTCCTCAATGGTGGCCGGGCTCACTATTTTGATGCCGGGGATATGGCCATACCACCCCTCTAGTGAGCGGGAATGCTGGGCGGCCAATTGCCGGCCTCCACCGGTTGCCATGCGGATGACGATGGGGACATTGAACTGTCCGCCGGACATGTACAGATAGACGGCGGCGTTGTTGATGATCTGGTCCGCCGCCAATAGGCTGAAGTTAACCGTCATGACCTCAACGATTGGGAGCATTCCGCCCAGAGCTGCGCCGATGCCTGCCCCCACGAACCCGGATTCGGATAGTGGGGTGTCGCGGATTCTTTCGGGACCGAACTCCTCAAGCAGCCCTTTACTTACCGCAAAGCATCCCCCGTATCGGCCGACATCCTCACCCATCAGGAAAACCCGTTCGTCTTTTTGCAGTGCTTCCCTGATACCTTCGCGCACGGCATCACGGTAGGTCAACGTTCGCATACCACTATCGCCGTTGTTCATGATATCCTCCGTTCTGAATAGACAAAACGAGTCAGATCTTCAAGGGGCTCCCAGGTGCACGCCTCGGCAAAGGCCACGGCTTCATCGATTTCCCGGGTTACGTCGCTATCAATCGTGTCAATATCGCTATCACTCAAAGTCCCTTGATCTTTCAGCTTCTGTTTGAACGTTGCAATCGGGCAGCGCTTTCTCCACTCTTCGACTTCTTCTTTGGTTCGATAGAGTTCAGGGTCGTACATGGAGTGCGCCCGAAAACGATAGGTACGGCACTCCAGGAAAAACGGTTTTCCAGTGGTGCGAACCGATTCGGTCGCTTTTTTTGCGGCACTTTCAACCGCCAGGACATCCATGCCGTCCACAGCCGCTGCGTCCACCCCGTAACTTTCGGCCTTGGCCGCAAGATCCGTGACGGCTTCGGTATATTTCAATGCTGTACCCATGGCGTACAAGTTGTTTTCGCAGACGAACAATACCGGCAATTGCCATAGGGAGGCCAGGTTCAAGCTTTCATGGAATTCTCCCTCGGCGACAGCGCCGTCGCCGAAAAAACAGCTTGTCACATGCGGTCGCTGCAGCATTTTGTCGGCCAAGGCCAGGCCAACGGCTATGGGAAGGCCACCCGCGACGATAGCGTTACCCCCATAAAACCTTGTTTTTTCGTCGAAAAGATGCATGGATCCACCGCGCCCCCGGCTGCAGCCTTCCTGTTTGCCGTACATCTCGGCCAGGATAGCGCCAGCAGAAACACCTCGGATGAGTGCATGACCATGTTCGCGATAGGTGGCCACGACGGCGTCTTCCTCGGTTAACGCTTCCAGGACGCCGACGGCCACTGCTTCTTCGCCGTCATAGAGATGGAGAAATCCCCTTATTTTCGTAGCGCTGTACAATTCGGCACATTTTTCCTCGAGGCGACGAATGCGGATCATACTGTGCAGCAGCTGTACTGCATGGGTATGGTTCACCGCGCCGGCCTTTTTTTTACCAGTACGTTGCGTCTTCAATCTGAATCCTCCAGTGTCGAGAGATCACCTTCGGGCAGGCCTAACTCGCGTGCTTTGAGCAGGCGTCGCATGATCTTGCCGGCCTTGTTCTTGGGAAGGTTCGGTTTAAAATCAATTTCCTTGGGTGCCACTGCCGAGCCAAGTTTTTTACGGGCAAAACCGATAAGTTCCAGGCGCAATTCGTCACTGGGAGTGTAGCCCGGTTTGAGGGAGACGAACGCTTTGACGATTTCCCCGATGAGTGGATCCGGCTTGCCGATGACTCCGGCTTCGGCAACGGCCGGATGCTCCATGAGTGTGCTTTCAACTTCGAAAGGGCCCACCATGTGACCTGAGGTTTTGATGATGTCATCGGCCCGGCCGACGAACCAGAAATATCCGTCATCGTCACGTTTGGCCAAGTCCCCCGTCAGATACCAGCCGCCGACAAAACACTTGTGGTAGCGCTCTTCGTCGTGCAGATAGCCACGAAACATGGATGGCCAGCCCGGCCGGAGTGCCAGTTCCCCCTGTACGTTTGCCTCGTCGAGCACTTTGACGGTGTTTTGATCAACATGCTGGACAATGGCGGCCTCAATGCCCGGAAGCGGTCGTCCCATGGAACCGGGGCGGATTTCCATGGCCGGAAAATTGGCGATCATGATGCCGCCGGTTTCTGTCTGCCACCAGTTGTCATGGATAGGCAGACCCATGGCCTTTTGCCCCCAGATCACCGCCTCCGGGTTGAGTGGTTCTCCGACGCTGTGAATGATGCGCAGATGACGCAAGTCGCTGGTTTTGGCCGGATCGATATCCAGGCGCATGAACCTGCGGATGGCCGTGGGTGCCGTGTACCAGATGCTTACTTTCTGAGACGCCAGAATGTCACACCAGCGCATGGCGTCGAACTCATCTTCATCGACAATATTGGTGATCCCGTGCAGAAGCGGGGAAAGAATACCATAAGAAGTTCCGGTCACCCACCCGGGGTCGGCGGTACACCAGAAGATGTCATCCGGATGAAAATCCAAGACATATTTGCCTGTCATATAGTGGGTGAGAGCGGCGCTGTGCGCATGGAGTGCGCCTTTGGGCAACCCGGTGGTACCGCTGGTAAAGTGCAGCAGGGCAATATCTTCCGGGTCGGTCGGTGGAATGACATACTTGTCGGAAGAGTTGGCCATCAATTTGGGCAACGACAGGAGCCTGTTGCCCCTATAGTCTTTGGCATCCGCCAAAAGGACATATTGCAAGTTAGGAAGTTCATCCATCAATTGATGCACTTTCTGCTGATAGTAACGTTCGGTAGTCAGAAGAATTTTGGCGTCCCCTCTGTTTAGCCGTTGAAAAATGGGCTCCGGCCCAAAGGCGGAAAAGAGAGGACAAAATATGCTCGTGTTTTTGAGAACCCCCAATGCAGCAAAATACAATTCGGGGATTCGGCCTGCCAGAGCGCAGACCGTATCGGCCTTGCCGATGCCTAGGTCTTTGAGGATATTGGCGAAGCGGTTGCTCTGTGCCTTGAGCTCGCCATAGGTGAAGGCACGGGATGTGCCGTTGCTGCCGAGCCATTGCAAGGCTACGTGGTCGTGGAGCAGTCCATCAGCATGACGGTCAACCGCTTCATGGGCGATATTGAACCCTCTGCCCTTGGGAAGCCCCTGCATTTCGTGGCGAATGGCGTCCCATGAAAACGTGGCCACCGTGTCGGCATAATGTAGAAGATTTGGAGTTATTTCAAGTGATTCCGGATTTTTTTTAATCGAGGTCCAAAGCATGTTCACACCTCTCTGCTCTGCTTCGTACTTTTGAAATTAGTTTATATTCAAAAAAATTTCGTGAAGGTACTTAACCCGCTCTATAGTTTGATCCGAAAACGTTATGCTGCAAAAACAATATGAATTATACTGATAGTGTCAATTCAATTTACTGAAAACATTCTCTACTAAAAGCACCGACCAAAAAAACAGATGCCATTTTATATGCCCCTGTACGAGATCCTGCATCATGGTTACAATTTCTTCTATGAACAGCACACTGCATGAGATACCAGAGTTACGACAGAAATCAGGCGTATTTAGGGATCGAAGACATGCCGGGCAGGTATTGGCGGATATGCTGCATGAATGGCACGATAGCAAGGCGTTGGTGCTTGCGGTTCCTTCCGGTGGCCTGCCGGTTGCCGTCGAGGTCGCCGGAGTTCTCAACCTGTCTCTTGACGTAGCTGTCGTAAGCAAGATTTTACTCCCCTGGACTACAGAGGCCGGTTTTGGCGCGGTCGGTTTTGATGGGTCAGTCTGGATCAACCAGGATTATGTTGACTCTTACAGACTGGATCGGTCGACCATAGAGCAGCAAACGCAGGTGGCCTCGCGCAAAGTGCAGCGACGGGTCAAACTCTTTCGGCGTGACAAGCCGTGGCCTGATCTGCAGCATACACCTGTCATAGTCGTGGATGACGGTATAGCCGCCGGCTCCACTCTGCGCGTAGCCGTCCAGGCCTTGCGCAATAACGGTGCCGTAAAAATAATAGTTGCCGTGCCTACTGCCCATGAGGAATCTCTTGGGCAGATAATGCACGAAATTGATGCACTCTATTGTGCAAACATACGCAGTGGACCGCAATTTGCCGTAGCCTTTGCCTACCAGCACTGGGATGATGTTGATGAGACTGAGGCTCAAAAAATGCTTGTTTCATTTCAGGAGAGAAAGTCGATAGTGGAAAAAAACAATCGGATACTTTGATAATAATGGGCCAACAGCACATCAATGCTCTGTTGCGAAATATTGAGGCTGATTGCCGAGATACCATTAGATACTCCGGAATACAGGCCTTTAAGCCCGAGGTTATGAAGGCCATCGCCAGGGTACCGCGGGTAGACTTTGTGGCGGATCATCTAAAACGATGGGCGTATGAAAACATTCCCCTGCCCATCGGTGACGGCCAGACAATTTCCCAACCTTTTATTGTTGCACTGATGACCGATCTGCTTTGCCCGAACAAGGACCATGTCATTCTGGAAGTAGGAACCGGATCAGGATACCAGGCAGCGGTACTTTCACAACTGGTTAATAAAGGCTATTACAAAATTAATAAACTTTATGTTTTAATCGCGAATCACATTATAAAAAAAAGGCATAGTGCTACAATGTAGTGATCATTGTAAAGTAGAGAAGGCAATCTTTTGTAAGATTTTTTGTTGGGAAGGGGAGTGGTCTTTATTTTCGGGAAGTCACTTGGTGTTTGAATGGATGGGATGCTTCAACAACCGCTTTTACAATAATATACAGAAAAAAACATGTAACATATCTTTCTATCGGGTGATAAATCAAATTTTTGAAAATGTACTGTAAATAAAAAAAAACGGTGCTAAAAAATTAAATTTCATGTTTTTCAAATTGGACAGGGAAGTCTGCGCTAGGATCTGTCCAGCAATTTTATCGAGTACTATTTGTAATAACAAGGAGTCGGTGAGAATATTGTATCATCTTATACTTAGATAATATCTAACACCATACTGTGGCAAAAGACTTGGTGTAAGTTAATTTTTGTCGCTTTGAAAATTGTTAGATTGTGTGTAGGAATTCCTCCATGAAAATGGACAGGTGAAAAAATGGCAAACAGAGCGAATCCAAAAGATATCATCCCACTCCGTGAAGCTTTGAACATGGAAATCATGACCAACCAGGCACTCATCGACTTTCTTGTCGCCAAAGGTATCATTACCCATGAAGAGCTCATGGCGAAGATCGAGCAGATCCGACCAGAAATCCCCACGGTTACTTTTTAAATTGTGAAAAACAGGCCACATCGGAACAATGCGAAGCAGTGTATAACTGCGGAATTGGTAAAATACTGACCGCAGCATATCAACGAGATTTTACAATGATGGAAAAAGATAAGTGCAAGACCAAATATCCCACTTTTAAGGATTGGTATGATGCACTGAACATAGATCAACCCATACGGGTCGATAATGTGCTGGTTTCGATCTATGGAGAATTGGCGCGATGATTAAGATGTAGAACAGCTGGATATGGTGAAAATGGAGTTTGACGTGTCGTCAAATCCGAATTCTCTGGGAACATCTTGCACTCGAAGGAAGAGCCTTGCTCCCATGCGTTGCATGGAGAATCATAGCTTCCACTCTAACCCATCTTTTCCTTAAATCTCTCATTGATCTGGTAAACGAAAGCGAGCACCTCGGCCACGGTCTGGTACAGCTCCGTCGGAATTTCATCACCTATCGGGATCTTTGACAGCAGTTCGACCAGGTTGGCGTCCTCCTGGATATGAATTCCGGCCTCCCTTGCTGTGGCAATGATCTTTTCGGCAATAACCCCTTTGCCGCTGGCAACCACTCTTGGCGCATTCGAATCGTTTTCATTATAGACAATCGCAATGGCCTGGGCTGTTGATTTTCCTGTTGATTTATCGTCAACCATATTAAGCCCTGGTGTCGAGTATTTGGTTGCCTGCCGGTACCAGATGGCGGACCAGATCCTGGATTGGATCGGGAGCATCTCCTGAAAAAGACACGTTTATCAACGGAATATCGTTAATAACTTTCTTTAAGTCTTCGGCGAATCCTGCTATAAAATCAGCTTTTTCCTGATCTTCTGCCCGGAACCTGATAAAGAGTCCCTCTAAATTGTGTAAAAAATCGATTTGCAGGTTGCCGAGGGCAGAGACGGTCAGATGCAGGGAAAAACGGTTTTCTGCGCCGGCGGAATCAGCTGATTCGGCATCCTTGTCACCTTGGTCAATGAGCAGATATCCCTGTTCGATAAAGGGCAGGGGAAGAGGCAAGATAAGTTGATTATCATTTACAGTCTGGAGTTGTGCTAGTTGGAAAAGCTCGAGAGTCGTGAGAATCTTATGGGTTGTCTCGGCTATGTCGCCGGCGGCAGTGAAACTGTGGGCAATTTCCAGTAGAGCCGCCTTCAGGGTATGAACAGCAGCGTTTTTATCGCCTCGGGCAAGTAATTGTTCCAGGTTCAAGCCAAGATTATCAATGAGTTGCCTGAGTATAAGGCCGCCATCTTCACCCTCAACCCCGTTTTGCTGTAAGGAAAAGAAGCCTTCCAGAGTGGAGCGACTCGTCGGGGAGAGAGATTCCAGCAGTGGTGGGGTTTGCTGCCGCAATTTCTGCAACAGGCCGGCCAGATCGATATTATTGCCAAGCATTGTCAGGGAGCGGCCCTGCAGATGGCTCAAAGGATTTGACACAATCTGCAGCTCAATCTGCGGCTCGGTCCTGATCACCTGAAGTTTTAGCGATTGGCCTGGTGCAAGGGACGCCTCTGATCGAACTGCCTGCCGGGTTCCGGCAATATCAAGGACAAAGCGGTTATCACCGTTGGCCTCAACGACTACCGCTTTTAACAGCTGCCCTTCGGTTGGGGCTTGCTGTCCCTGACTGCGTCCTCTGCCCTGCGATGTCGCAGAGCCGATAGTGGCTATGGAAATAAGGGGCTTAATAGTGTCCATATGTTTCTATCGGTTGAAGGCAGTGAAAAATTAATTCGGGTGATCAGTCAGCTTCTACGTTGTTGTCTGGATATTCTCCCTCAGCTGGCGGCGCTGTTCGGCAAAACAATTTTTGGCAATTATATCCCGGGATTTAGCAGATATCTTGGTGAAATGAAAAGAAGTAAGCCAGCGATTTGTGCGAATCTTCTTCGATCGGACGACACATCCCGTACAGATAATGGTTTCTGTCGGATTGGGCAGGTTGAGTTGAATAGTCAACGGTTTGCTAATAGTGCATTCGTCGGCAAGAATGGTCAACACTCCCGTCTGGGAAATATCTACTGTTTCACCGTCGAGTTCCAGCGGTGCTTCATCAACGCTGTCTTTCTCAGGATCGTAAAAAACTGCCACCGGCATCCTGAGGTTTACCCGGAAATATTCGCGATGATCTTCAGGCCTGATGGACTTTTTGGTCACCATCTCAATGATCCGATTGTTCGGATGTCCGATAAGTCTGGCCGAAAACGTAACGGTTTCGTCATTGGCATCTTTGCTGACCAGGGCGTAGCGCCAATCTGTGCCAATCGTCTCGGGAATGGATCCGGGAGTAAACAGCAGGAAAAACGCAGGAACTTCAGATTCTTTAAAGATGCAGGGGATCTGCATTCTGGTACCATTCGAATCCGTTACGGTAAGAGACGCCGGTTGCCGGTCAGGGATGGAATTGACGATGGATATAATATCGGTGGACATAATTCTCTAATAGTACACGCCCGTATTGGATAGTTTACTCCTTCACCGTAACTTTCAGGCGGAGCATCTTTCTTTGTATAACAAGACAACAACCAATAATCTTGTCGCGGTCTTCGGTGGTGATATCGTCAAAATGATAGGCGACCTCAAAACGGCCGTCATGCAACTCCTGCACTCGTATCTGATGGGCCAGGACCTTGATGGTCTCCGGCTCGGTAGATGGGATGGTTATTTCCAGTTTCACCTGTCGATCCGGCTGGGGTTTTTCGTCAAATATTGCCAGTATCCCGCTGCCGCTTATATCGACAGTTTGTCCCCCGGTTGACCATGGTTCACCTTTATTGTTAAAGAGTTCGGTGTGGAAGGATTTTGAGATAACGCCGGTTACCGTGTCGACCCGGAAAAATTCCCGCATCTGCTCATGAGTCATCGACTTTCGAACAATCATTGCCAGGGTCTGCTGGTTGGCAATCTTCTGGATCATCGCCTCGAGAGAGACTGTCGGCCCACCCATGTCGATACTGATAATGCAGGGCACCTCGATATCTATTTCTTCAACAGGGAGAACTCCCGGTTTAAATATCAGGGAAAATTTGGGTGGTTCGGTTTTCTGATAGATACACTGGGCTCTGACACGGTCTGGTCGGTTCAGCAAAGGGAGGAAGATTCGTACCGGCTTGCCGTCGGGGATATCCTGCAGGATGTTCGTGTCGGGAGGCATAGTGTTCCTATCAAGAAATAATTAAATTGAAAATACAATAGATTAACTATTTTAGCACCAAACACGTATTGCAGCAAGAAAAGAGAATGGGGCAAGAATGACGGGGCATATCACAAAATGATGACTTTGAATTTCTTTCTCCCTTTAATGCGATAAATTGTAAAGTCACGGTCAATTGTGGCGATTGTATTAAGGCTGAGTTTTTCTGCTAGGTACACTAAACACGAATCAGCAAAATCCATAGGCAAGTCATGATATTTCACTGTTAACTCTTTGATTCTTCCAAAATCGCTGTTTTCGATATTATGAATTTCAACAGCCCCCTTATGTATCCATTCAAGAAAGTCTATCTGGGCATTTCGATTGAAATTTAATAAATGAAGCGTTTCCGTAATCGATGCAATAGTGGTAACCAGAGCATACTTGTTGGTTCTTATGAAGTTGACAGCTTTGTTGTGGTAATTGTCTGAAGCATCAAATAATGCTATCAACGGGCCTGAGTCAATGAGAATTTTTTCCATTATCTCATGTTCTCTTGGCTTTGATTTTACTTCTGATCAATTCTTTTCGGTCTGAAGATAAGTTGCCAAGTCCACTTGAATATTTACCAAACAAATCTTCTCCAAGAGCCCATGCAGTCGGTTGTTTCACTCGGCGAAGATATTCGTTGATGCTTTTTCTGATTAATTCAGATTTGGTCACTCCCAGGTTCTTTGCAGCAGTATTAATTTGTTGTTCCAACTTTTGATCTAATCGTAGTGTGATCATATTTTTCCCTCCATTTTGTATTACATATTGTAATACAATGCGGACGGGGTGTCAAGTATCATTTGCAGGCTTTTACTCTTGACGCAGGAGTAAACCTTCTATATTAGAAAAGTGTGTGTCGAGAGTATAGAGTCGCAGTCCATGGTGAAATGCTGCCGCGGCAATCCAGATATCATTGGTTGGAATAGGGGAGCCGGTCCTTTTGAGTTGATTGAGGATGGAGCTATAATATTCCGCGGTATATTCGTCAATACCGTATAAAGTTACCCGGGGAGAATCAAGAAACATACCTAATTGCTTTCTGTTTTCCTGTTCCTTGTTGCCCTCCCTTGAATCCCGACAGAAGTTCGCCGACAGAAATAGCACATATACCAATATGGTTAACGTGGCGTAAGACCTGGGCAACCTTGGTATCGCCCCTGAGAGCGGAAGAGTATATATTTGTATCAATGAGAATTTTATTCATTTCCAGAGCTCTTCGTCGATCCTTCGCTCATCGTCAATTTTGCCCTGGATTACTGCAAAATCATCATCTGACCATTGACCAAAGAGGCTGTCAAGATCATGCCATTCCTGAGTGAAGCGTTTTTCTTTTGTCAAATGTAATTGCTTTTTAAGCGCTTCAATGACAAATTGATTAACACTTTTTTTCTCTGCAGCAGCGGCTTTTTTCAGTGAGGATGAAAGCTCGTCGTCAAGTCCACGTATTGATATTGATCCCATTGTTGCTCCTTGATTGCAATCTTGCCAGCAGTTAGATATTACAATATGCATGCATTGTACTTATATGTCAAGGCATGAGAAGCGAGGAAGACTATTACAAGGTTGCTCGCAAAGCCTGCAATTTCTGATAGAGATTATTACAGGCCATTGAGGCTCTGGCGAAGGCAATCCGATAGCTGTGGACCATAGAGGTCAACGCGATTTCGCTTCCTGCCAGCTCGATGATGGCAAACATCTGCTGATCCATATCCGCCAGCTTTTTTCTTTGTTCGCCGATCCTGGTGCAGTGCGTCAGTATTTGTTGGGGTGAACAAGCGGGGATGTTTTCGATTACCTGCAGGACATTGCGCTCGAAATACTCATATTCTTTCGTTATTGCCAGAAAAAATTCTGCAACATCGGTTATCTGAGGAGTGGCAATTGATGTCTGGGCAGGTGGTTTCATTGTTTTGCAAGCCTGCCCTTTCATCCTAGAAAGAATCTCTGACTATATATTGTCTTTCTACTCCTGCCGGCTTATACCCTTTTATTGCATGGTGACTGGTTGAAAGAGAGGTGATCTCATGACGCAGCAATGATTTTACGTTTTCTGCTCTTTTTGCTATCTCTTGGTTGTTGCTATGGATTCTCTCTAGAATTTCGTTTCTTTCGTCCAACAGGGCCTTAGTGGATGCAGATCGACCAGGTTGTGTTTTGAGGATTTCAGCAATGTGATTATCCATAATTTGTCCATCCCGCAAAAGGGCATTAATGGTCTCGACTGTTGTCATAGCCTTCATGACGGCGGGCGCTGCCAGATCTTTTGGCATTGATTGATAGAGCGTCTCAACTTCCTGATAAAGTCTCAGGGCTTTGATCAGCAATGCATCACAGCTGGTTTCCACGGAAAATTTTTCTGCTCTATGAGCCATTTTTCTTACCATTTATTTGTTGCAGGGTATACTGTTAGCCTGCTGCCGAAATTCTGCGGCCAGCCATTTGCACGTCCTGTTCATTGCTCTGGTGTTGCTGGACCAACATTCCGAGCTCCTTTCTATTAATCTCTACCGCCTCCCCCCAGGTCAGGCGCAGATCAACGAGCAGCTTTTCCACACTTCGCAAGTGTTCGCCACTGGTATCTGTCCTGGCCTTATTCAACTCACGGAGCATAAAGTGGTACAGTCCATCGAGGTCAGCGGCAATATCGCCGCCGATTTCATGGTTGAGTGAGTTGGAAAATTCAGTAATTATGGCATAGGTTTTAGCTATCCTGCCCAGTTTTTCGGCAGTATCCTCGGCTTCACCGGCGACTATAGCCTGTCGGCAGAATCTGATTGCCCCGTCATAGAGCATAATGCAGTATCTGCTCCTGGGATGCAGTCATTACAGCGTTTTGCTGGTACTGGTTCATATAAGGGTTCATAATTATTTATCCCTGTTTAATGCGTCGATATGCTGGGTCAGAAAATCACCCGTGGGCATTCAGGCTGCTGACTAAAGCTTCCATAGCACTGAATTGACTTCTTAAAATCTGTTCTCTTTTGGTCAAGCGCAGTTCCATTTGGTCTATCTGGGAATCGAAGCGTTTTACCGAGTTGTCATAGGCACTTTTTCTTCGTGGCGTACATCCCATTGCTGCCGCTGGTCATATTGAGGAGCAGACTGTTGAAACCTTTCATAACGCCATTGGATGCATCGTCGCCGGAGAGGAGGTAGACCATATCATCAAAGTTGTTTTCCAGCGCAGCGTCGAGCTTGGTATTGTCCTGGGTAAGGGTGCCGTTCAGGTTGGAGGTGATGCCGATCTCCGAGAGGATATGGAAACTGCCGCTGTTATTGACAGTCTCGGTAAGCATCCCCTGCAGTTGCCGTTTCATGCTGTTGATTGTCGGATCGCCTCGCAGCACCGAGCCCAATAGCGCTTCTTTTTTATCTGGATCTTCTGCTGTCATCCGTAGTTTTAGTTGTGCCGCCAAATTCTTCATAGCCGGAGAGAATCCATTCCATAACATCATTATAGGCGGTGACAAAGGAGGTAACTTTTTCTTTCAAGGCACCGGTATCGGCCTGGATATCCATTCTCGCTGTTTCATAGACAGGGCGATCTGTCCAATCCCAGGGGATCTTTACCTGCTTCCGGTGTTCCCCCGGAGATAGTGGCATTGACACTGTTGAGATTGAGAGTCACGCCACTTATGGCATCGGTTATGGTGTTGGTGTTGCTGACCACAGTGATACCGTCAATAATTGCCACGGCCTGTTGTGCTGTTTGCACTGGAGTGGTGGTAAAATCAATATCGCCTCGTTCTGCAACACCCAGGGTTCTGTCG
Organism: uncultured delta proteobacterium; assembly: GCA_963804605.1. Classification (GTDB taxonomy): domain Bacteria; phylum Desulfobacterota; class Desulfobulbia; order Desulfobulbales; family Desulfocapsaceae; genus Desulforhopalus_A. The sequence continues at coordinate 86,117 of CAWDRB010000012.1, read as the reverse complement.
ATAGTGAAACTGGTCTGGGCATCCTTGCCGGTAAACACCAGATGGTAGGGATCGGTTGATTTCCCGTCTTTGATAATGGATACCTGTACGCCGGTGGTATCCGAGCAGGGCATTGATGCTTTTGGCCAGGCCGAGCAGAGAATTATTTTCGGCAGTTACCGGTTATTGTCCGTGCCATTGACGGTGATCGAACCGGTGCCGAGAATCGCCTCACTGTTGGAGGAAAAACCGCTGGTAATGTTTTTTTGTACCTGGCTGAGTTGGGCCACCGAGACATTATAGCTGCCGACAGCACCGCTGGTGGTGGTGGCGGTAAAAGAATTCTTCAGAAGTAAGGGATACCTTGGTGGATTGAACCTGGCTGGTGAGGGTCATGCCACTGACCGCGGTTTTCAGACCATCAAGCTTCGTCTTTGAACTGGGCAAAGGCCTCCAGTCCGTTTGGTGGCACTGGTCTTTTTGGCCTCAACTCTTTCAAGAGGAGCACGTTCGAATGGCCATCAGATCTTTGACAATCGAGTCCGTGTCCAGTCCGGTTGCCAGACCGCTGAATGTAATAGACATAATCCTTACCCTGTTATATAGGCTGAAAACCTGAGAAATTATCCCTTGGTATTAACAAGGTTGCCGACAAGATCAGCAAAGGTTGCCTTAAAGTTCAGCAATTCTTCCGACGGGAATCTGGCGAATTACTTCCTGGGTTTCGTTGTCAAATATTTTCACGACCAGATCAGACATCTCCTCACCTTTCTCAAAGCGGACACTGTATAGACCATCCTGGGTGAGTGGATTTGATCTGATCGAGCAATTCTTCCGGTTGAATTTTAGGGGTCGTCATCTGCAGCTTGCGGCTGTTCGCTGACCTTTTCTTTATTCTTTCGCCCGGCATCAACCATCTCCGCAGCTTTCATCGGCTGCTGCATCGTCCCTCCCGGACTACTGATTGTATCGACATTCATGGTTCTCTCCATTAGGGGGAAAATAGATAAACAAGATGGGGCCGGCCGAAGCCGGCCCCATGGTTAAGATGGAGCGGATAGTTTATCCAAGCAGAGACAGGGCCAGCTGCGGAGCCTGGTTGGCCTGGGCGAGAATGGATACACCAGCCTGCTGGAGAATGTTATTCTTGGTCATCGCTGAGGTTTCCTGGGCGATATCTGCATCGAGAATACGACTGCGGGCTGCAGAAAGATTCTCAGAGACGTTGGAGAGGTTGGAGATGGTGGATTCAAAACGATTTTGCACCGCACCGAGATCACCACGCATGTTATCAACCTGGGTTAGAGCGCCATCGATAGCCTTGATGGCATCAGCAGAGCCTGCAACCGTGGTGATATCCACATTGTCTATGGAACTTAAGGTACTGGCGTTTGCGTCACCAGCTGCTAGCATTGCTAAATAATGGCCCTCCACCAACAGCTATACTGCTACTGATATTGAAGCTACCTGCACTGACAAACTTGTCTCACCGCCGACGACAGTAGCAGCGTCACCATCAGAGTTTAATGCTCCTGAGCGGACGTATCCGTATCAAGGTAAGCGGCCTCAGTACCGGTGAAATTGAGTCACTCATCAACTCCACTGCATGTGAGTAAAGTCGAGATCTTAATATCATGCCCTGCGGCTTGAGTCAGGGTAATACTTTTGTTATCGCCAGACAGGGTTGCGCTGATACCGGTGTTGCCCGCCTGGTCATTGATTGCCTGGTGCCAAAGATGACAGGTTATTCATAGTGACAGTTGCACTAATGGAGATAGCAGTGTCGTTTGTTCCTATCAAGATTGAATGCTACAGTTCCGTCTACTAGTAAGCAGTAGTCAGCTGTTGCGGTGGTTCTGGCCTCAGCAGTTACTCCTGTTTCTGCTGACTCGGCCATTAATCAACCGGCAATTGCATTAGCACTGTGAGCCATCTTTAAGCTCAGCAGCTACTCTCGCTGATCCCTCCGGCCCGACAATGGTAAGCTGTTTGAGCCAACACCGTAATGTAACAGCACCAGCGTTAGCAGCAACTTCAATACTGGTCCGCAGTTTCATTGATCTGATGTCAGAGCATGATTGCCAAGATCGTCCGGCTTTGGCCGAATTAATACCAAAAGAAATAGTCTCATTGGCATTGGCACCAACCTGGAACTGGGCGTTGGTCATGGTGCCATCAAGAAGATTTTTACCGTTAAAAGAAGTTGTTTCAGCGATACGGGTCATTTCCTGCTTAAGCTGATTAACCTCAGACTGCAGGGAGGACACGATCGGAGGCACTGTTTGGTATCGTTTGCTGACTGGACAGCCAGCTCACGCATACGTTGAAGAATATTGGTAGTTTCCGCAGAGGGCACCCTCAGCAGTTTGCGCTAAGGAGATACCATCGTTGGAGTTTCGGACTGCCTGATTCAGACCGCGGATCTGCGAGGTCATACGATCGGAAATAGCCAGTCCGGCTGCGTCATCCTTGGCTGAGTTGATTCTTAAACCCGATGACAGACGCTGCATGGATTTAGACAGCGCGTTTTGAGAATTACCCAAGTTGCGTTGGGCGTTGAGAGACATTACGTTTGTGTTTATAGAAAGTCCCATTATATTCCTCCTTGAATATGTTCTTATGGGTTACAGGTGGGCATCCTTGCCCGGATACTGCACATTAAATAAAAATTTTACTGCTTTGTATCTGCTGTAGTTACACCTCCTTTGGTTGAAAGATTTTCTTATAATTGTTCTTTCGGTTGTCAGAGGAAAAATCTTTAGAAAAAATCCATCTTGTCTATTTTTTTCCTTAAATCACCTATCGGCAGCAGCTCAAAACAACTTTAGAAAAAATCGAAAAAATATTTAATTTATTTTACACGTAAAAAAGCCGGCTCTTGGCGCCGGCTCTTAATCTTTATAATTTTAGGATGTTATCCCTGGAGAAGCTGCAATGCTAATTGCGGAGTAGTATTCGCCTGGGAAAGAATCGACACACCAGCCTGCTGGAGGATATTATTCTTGGTCATGGCTGAAGTTTCCATGGCGATATCGGCATCGAGTATCCTTGAGCGGGCAGCAGAAAGATTTTCCGAAACATTCTCAAGGTTGGAGATGGTCGATTCAAAACGGTTCTGCAGGGCACCCAGATCCCCACGAATCCGGTCAATCTGACCTAAAGCACCGTCAATAGATCTGATGGCATTGGATGCGCCTTCAACAGTGCTGATATCCACATCGTCAATTGAATGCAATTCACTGCCGTTTGCCGCATCAACCCCGGTACTGAAGAGCGATCCGGCAGTGTCGGCAACATTGCTTGTTACATTAAAAGAGCCGTTGCTGTAGAAACTGACTTCGCCGCCAACGATGGTTGAATTGTTGCCACCACTTATCAAAGTCGCAGCTGCGGGCGTTGCCGGTGGAACTGCTTCATTCCCTGAGACATCCATTGTTGCGGTAACACCAACGCTATGCGTATAGGAGCTGATCTTGATATCAAATCCAGACGCCTGGGTCAGAGTGATTTCCTTTTTGTCGCCGCTGATACTCGCGGTGATCCCGGTGTTGCCTGACTGGTCATTAATTGCCGTTGCAAGAGAAGACAGGTCGTTTGGGTCAATCAGGGTGCTGACCGGGATCTCGTCTCCTGCCCCTTCATTCGTGCCGGCCAGATTAAAGGAGATTATTCCTGCAGTGGTAATGCCGGAGATGGTCGCAGTAGTCCTGGCTTCCGCGGTGACACCAGTGTCTGCAGAAACAATATTGATTTTGTCGACAATCGCTTTGGCACTGTCGTTGGCAAGAACTGTCAACAGTCTGATACGACTTTGCTTTCCGGGCCAAATATACTCAGATCTTGTGCTCCTACATTATTGCCGTTGGTTGCGCTGGTAGTAGCATCAACTGCCGTAGTTGCTGCTTCAATCCCGTCAGTAGTTGCATTGCTCGAAGTCAATAAATGGTTGCCGAGTTCAGTGGATCTGGCGGAAGGGATAGAAAAAGAGATCGTCTCGTTGGCGTTGGCACCTACCTGAAACTGGGCATCATTGAGGGTCCCGTCGAGAATATTCTGGCCGTTGAATGAGGTGCTGGCGGCGATTCGGGTCATTTCCTGCTGGAGCTGGTTGACTTCCGCCTGGAGTGAGGCACGGTCCGATGCACTGTTGGTATCGTTGGCCGACTGGATGGCCAGTTCACGCATCCGCTGCAGGATGTTGGTGGTTTCCTGCATGGCGCCTTCCGCGGTCTGGGCCAGGGAGATACCGTCATTGGCGTTTCGGGCCGCTTGGTTGAGTCCTCGGATCTGCGAGGTCATCCGGTCGGAAATAGCCAGACCGGCAGCATCGTCTTTAGCGGAGTTGATTCTAAGACCGGAAGAGAGCCGCTCCATGGAGCGGGACAGATCGTTCTGGGATTTACCGAGATTTCTTTGGGCGTTCAGTGATGCGACGTTTGTATTGATTGTAAGTGCCATTGTTAAATCCTCCTTGAAGGGGTGTCCTGGCGTCGTTGTCAATCATGTTACAAACGTAATGGTCTCTTTAGTTTACCTCGCAGGTAAGTTACTTGTCGTCTTGGCAGGGGGATTTCTTTAGGAAAAAATGCAAAGAGATGAAAGAAAAAAATGCAGGTTATGATGTTGGAATAAGGCGATTATTCTCGTTAATCAAGAGATGTGCACCGCAGCGCATGGCAACCAGAAGAAAAGATAGTGACCCGGGACAGGTACCAGGACAGGATTTTGGCACCCTGCAGTTTTCTGGTACCGATGCGGCGCATTGGTACCAGAAGATTATTTCTATTGGGGGAGGGGTGTTTTGCAGGAGTAGGGGCTGTTTTCCATGATCACTTGGATTGCCCGGTTTGTTTTTGGGGCAAAAAGTATCGGGGCGGCCAGATTCAAGGTAATTTTTTGATCGGCCGGGACAGTGACGACACTGAGAATAAACATTCATCACCTTTTTCCAGATGCAGGCTCTGTCGTTCGGGATCTTCCGGCAGAACTGATAATCTAAAAAGAAATTTGTCGGATCGGTCAGGACAAAGGCAATATCAGGATCGTCAACACTCTGAATCCAGAAGAGCGGGCCTTGTTTTTTATTGGGCATAACAATAAAATGACGCAGATTTGGCAAACCGATCAGTCCGGCAGGAAAATGAAGCAGATTTTCCGGGTCGTATTCCACTTCGCCAAAACGGGTGTTGATCTTTTTCATTTTTTCTCTTTCTTCACGGTTAGGTTATCGCTTATCTTATCGAGATCAATCATATCCCAGTGACTTGCATCGCGATTTTCCTCAACGATACGATCAAAGATTTCCTGACGATAGATCTTTTTTATCCCGAGGAGCATCAATGCCAATTCGGACATTGCCGCCCTTCATTTCAACAATTGTAATGGTAACGTCGTCACCGATGACAATACCTTCACCGAGTTTTCTGGTAAGCACCAGCATGTTTGGCTCCCTTGTAGTGGCGTATTGCGCCTGGAAGATTGGAGAGGCTAGACAGTTGTCTCTTGAATACTCCAAACAATTGTAATCGGTGGCTAAAAATAATCAAGAATTGATATCTTCGATACCCTCGCGGTGACGTTCAGTGCGGCTTGAAAAGCCGATTCTTTTTGGGTGATATCATTGAAAACCTGTAAAATATCCGCATCCTGGTATCGTGAAAGAATCTGCTTGAGGTCAATTTGCGCATCTTCCTGGTGGAGCATTGCCGATTCAACCCGTTTCGCCCGTGCACCAAGCATACTGCGGTGACCTCTGTTCTGATTGGCGGCAATCTCCAGATTTTCTATCTGCGCCTGGATGGAGCCGCCGGCTCCCATGACATCGTTTACATTGCCGGCTCGAATAGCTTCTTCCGTCGCGGGTGAGGATGGTAAAGAGATCAATTCTTCCCGACGCACCATTGAGCGTGTCGGCAGTAAGGCCGGCATCTCCTGGACTGGGTCCTGCAATTTTTACATCTGTTGATGAATTCGGCGCAATGGTAAAGCTACCATAAACAGTTCGGCTTCCCCCGGAAATGCCGCCGGATGCACCGGCGACGCCCAAGTCATTGATCGATTCAGCCAGAATAATTTCTGAGCCGTCGGCCGGACCGGTGAGTTGCAGTGATCCACTGGAAATATCGTAACTGACGCCGTTGGCCAGAGTACCGCTGGTTGCAGTAAGATTGGTCGGCGTCGGCACTGTGTTGGCAAGAGCAGATGCCAATCCTGGCAATGAATAGTCAAAATTTACTGACGGACCATCAAGCTGAACGGATACAAGGGTGCCGCCGGCAGTAATATCCAACCGGTAACTGTCGTTTTCAGTATTGTCAAACCCGGTCAGGGAGAGCGGGCCGAGATTGGCCGTTGCTGCATTGGCCGTAGCGGCAAGCCCGGTTCCCGGGGCACCAAAAAGCCCGGCAACCTTTCCGGCATAATTCGTTTCCCCCGGGAGAGATTCGAGTGCGGCACCAGGGATAGTATAGCTGGTGCCAGGTGGAGTAAGTCCATCAGTAAGGGTAATATCGTTGGCGAAAGGGCCTGGTACAAGAGGGCTGGAAGTCTGGGTTTCCCCCTGGTATGGATTGCTATAACCGGTAGCTGCTATTTCATTGGTAATACCGAAAAAGACCTCATTGCCAGTCAAATTTGACTCGAGTACTTCGCCTGGAGTTATTTCAAGATGCGTCGGATTGTTGTCGCCATGGTAAATATATGGCCAGGTATTTACATCACCGACTTGATAGAGAGCAGGATCGTACGCGGGGTTGGCGGTGAATGGTTTGGTGTCTTCCTGATATCCGGCGAAGATATATTTTCCGTCGACGACTGCATTGGCAGTGTCGAGGAGTTCGTTTTTCAATTGGGCAATTTCATCGGCAAGAGTGGACAGATCGGTTTGACTCAGCGAGCTATTGACCGAATTAATGGCAATTTCTTTCACCCGCACCAGCACATTCTCAACCTGGGCCAGATGACCATCGGTGGCTGCCATTTTGTCACCGGCCTGGCCCATGGTTGCCAGGTATCGATCGTTTTGCTGGAGCTGGGATCTGGTGGTGAGCACCGGACGGATGGCACCGGGATCATCGGAAGGTTTGTTGAGTTTCAATCCGGTGGCACCCTGGCTGCGGAGCGTCAGCAGATCGTTGGTGATCCTGTCCAGATTGGTCTGCATTAACCGGTAGGTTGAGTTGTCGGTGACTTTCATACTCTTATTGCCCTAGCTAAAAACTATCGTTTAATATTCAGGATTGTGGTCATCATCTCGTCGATGGTCGACAGGAACTTGGCCGATGACTCAAAACCTCGCTGAAACTGGATCAGGCTGATCATTTCTTCTTCCAACGAGACGCCTACCAAGCCGTCACGGAAATTTTCCAGTTGATCGAGTGCGTCTTGTGCGCCTTTTAAAGACAGCTGATTCTGGTTGCTCTCGACGCCAACCTTGGCGGCAACTTTGCCATAAAGAGAGTTGAAGTTATCGACACCGCCGATCAGATAGGTGTCGGCAATATTGGACAGGGTCAGTGCATTGCTGTTATCGCCGGGGGCGACGGTACCTGGCGGTGGGCCGGGGTTTGGTGCGGCACCGGCGGCAATTTTCGCCGGATCGGTTATAACAACTTTCATCTGCCTGGCGGCACCGGCATATTCCGTCGCCGTTGGCGCCGGTCCGGGAGGAGAGGCGACATAGTTAGGGGGAATGCTGAAAAAGAGATTGCCGGTACTGGAGTCAAGAGCACCCCCGGCCTGGTGCTGGAGATTCACCTGGGTGCTCAGCTCATAGGCGAGCTTATCCAGATCGGCGTTCAGCTCCGGGATAAAATTATCACGGATGTCCATCAGCCCTTTAAATTCGCCGCCCATATTCCTGAGCTCTAAATCTCTGGTAACACCACCGGCGTTAAGTTTTAACTGCAGATCTACCCCGGATACCTCGGCGGTAATGGTCATCGCCATATTGCCCTGAACCAGCGGCATTCCGCCAGGCAGAGCCACCGACAGCATGCCGTTTTCGTTCTCGTAGGATTGGGCACCGAGAGTCTGGGCCAGACTTTTTGCCACCATGTCCCGCTGATCTCTGGCGCTGTTGGCTGTCTGCCCATGGATTTCAATGCTGTAGATCCGCTCGTTAAGGTCGGCTATCTCGTTGATCTGGGAATTGACCGCGTCGAGTTTGGACAGAATAGTGTCGTTGATGTTTTCCTTAATGGAATTGAGCTCGTTTACAGTGTTGTTAAAGCTGGTAGCCAGCACATCACCCTGGAGGATGACGTTGTTGCGCTGGACGAGGTCACTGGGATCGGCGGAGAGTTCCTGCAGGGAATCAAAGAAATTATCGATATCGCTGGAAAGATTGTCATCGGTGATATTAAAAACCCGTTCGAGTTCGGACAAAGGGCGGGTCAATGCGTCCTGCAGGCCGAAATCGACAGCTTTTTGCTGTATCTGTTGATCGATAAAGACGTCGTGGTCGCGACTGACATCGGTTATCCTGACACCCTGGCCGATGAAAAAATTGCCGAAATTCATCGCCGGGTAGGTCTCGAAATTGGCTTTTTGCCGGGAGTATCCTTCGGTGTTGACGTTGGAGATGTTGTTACCGACGATCTCGATCGATTTCTGGTTTACCTCAAGCGAAGTGCGAGCGGAATTAAGGGCGTTAAGAAGACCGGCCATATCAGATTTTCCCGGAAAGGAGTCGGCCGTTTACCTGAGAGGCAACCGTATAGGCTGAGGCCGAATAGGTGGTAGTGACGGTTTTTTGACCGAAGAATTCCATGGTCTGCCTGATCCAGCCAAGCGTTGATTTGAACAGAAAGGCATTGCGGCGATTTTCTTCGCGGATCTGGCTGGCAATTGGTTTATCCTGTTCGTCAATTACCTTGACATGGGCCAGCACCTTAACCAGTTCCTCCTTGGCGTGCATTGCGGCGATCATTCTCTTCATATCGAGAGCCTTGGCGCACTCCCTTTCTTCGAAGATGAGATCGCGCAGCAAAACGAGATAATCGTGGGTGGTCCTGGTTTGCATATTACTTTCCTTCGACGAGAAATTGTAATAGTGAGGCGGAAACTTTTTTGAGATCCGGCTCATAGGAACCTTCTTTGATCTGGGCCTTTAATTGCTGGATATGCTCAGCTCTAGCTGCATCGCTCCCCTGGGTGGTCGCTTTGGCCTTGTTGACGTCCTGCAACACCGAAGAAAATTGCACCTTGTCTTCCCCCGCGCCTTCAACTTTTTTATCGGCCTGGACCTTCTGGGCTTTTTTCAGATTGCCGATTTGTCCCGGTCCGCCTACTCCAAAAAATTCTACGCTCATGACTTCACCTGAGTTTGGGATTCTGGGATATTATTGGTCGTATCAATGGTTGCCCAGTCATCGAGTTTCTGCATTACGCTATCATAGGTTTTATAGGAGATATCCGGCAGCCGGCCACCAAAAGCATCCAGGGCTTGCTGAAAGCCGTCATCAATTCCCTGACGAATAACATCCATTCGGGAGGAATCGCCTCCTGCCATACCTATGGCAAATTGTACTATCCGTTCCGATGTTTTTTCTACCCCGAAATAGCCATCTTCGGCAATCAATTCCTGGGCTTTTTCGGGGGTTAATGTCCGGATATCTATTTCTGCGTTATCGGTGGCGATTGTATACTCAATGCCCTGGTCTTTAAATATATTAAGGACAAGGCCTCGCCAAAGATCAAACCCATCGCCGTTTTTGTTTTCCAGGGACAGGGAGCTGTTGTAAGTGGCAACCGTTTTTGCACTGAGGTTCAAACTCACCTGATCGCTGTTGCATTGAAAATTTTCTTGTTGAACTTTTTTGCCGTTATCTGGATAGGTTTTCGCAGTAATTAGCTGATTTATTTTTGGATAATTTTTGATAAATTGTGAATTTCCAGATGTGGTTGCGATCATTTATTTGCCTCCGTGCTGCCTTGCTGTCGTGCATCCATGCACTGGCGAGTTACCTGATAGATACCGATTAATTTTCTGTTATATTTTTTATCGGCTATAGGGTAGAAAAACTTTAGGGAAAAAATGTGATGAAAATGAGGGGGAGAATTCAGGAATAGGGGAGAATTCCCCTATTTTCAACTATGGAGTGGCTTTTCTTCGGGGTGGACTTCAAGAGCAGTATATACCTTGCTGATGGTGTTCAAAAAGAGGATGGCTGTGGCAATTTCCGTAATGCCTCTTGCTCGGGCAATATCAGCAAGCGCTGCCGCCGGCAAAGGCAAATTCTATTTCTTCTTCTCGATAAGCTCGGCCATCTGATTGTACATCGCTTCGGCAATCCCTAAACCTTTGCCGGCGGTGGCAGCTTTGGCGGTTTCCATATCGAGCATTTCGGTAAACATTTCGGAGGCGGAACTTTTTTCAAAGAGGCCACCTTCCGGCACTGCCTGGCGCATGGCCTTGAACATTTCCATGACAAAAAGCGTCTCGAATTCCTGGCTTGACTCTTTTAAAGATTGCAGACTCCTGGCTTTTTTATCAGTGCTTGGCTGGGTGGCGTGGCTGGTCAGCATTCGGGGATCTATTTTGAAGTCCATAATCTACCTTATAATTTTTGCACATTGGTTCCCATGGGGCCCATGGGAACCAGGGCTGGTGTGGCGTATGGGAACCAAAGGAATTTAAAGAATGATTAATTCGCCATACAGTGATCCGGATGCTTTGATTGCCTGGAAGATGGCGATCAAATCCCGTGGGGTCGCACCGATTGCATTGAGGGCGTTGGCGATCTCGCCGATTGATACGCCTTTCTTCATATCCAACAGGACGAGTTGTCCATCGTCTTCAACTACGGAGATATCGGTTTGTGGGGTGACGACCGTCTGTCCGTTACCGAAAGGATTGGGTTGCGATACATTGTAATCGTCACGGATAATAAGGCTTAAGTTGCCATGGGAGACTGCCACTGTCGACAGTCGAATATCCTTGCCCATGACAATGGTGCCGGTACGCTCATTGACGACCACTTTGGCACCGGTATCCGCCTGCACATTGAGCACTTCAACTGCGGCAATAAAATCGACCAGCTTCGATGTAAACGATTCCGGCACTTTTACCTGGATCGTTCCCGGACTGTCAGGAAAAGCTGTGCCTTTCCCAAAACTTTTATTGATCGATTCAGCCAGATTTGAGGCGGTGGTAAAATCCGCATCCCGCAACTGATATTGCAGATGGCCGTCGGCACCTAAGGTTACTGGAATTGTTTTTTCGACAATTGCACCACTGGCGATTCGTCCTACAGTGGGGTGATTTTTCTGGACCTCCGCCGCTTTCCCGCCAAAAGAAAATGCCCCGACGGTCAGAGAACCCTGGGCAACCGCATAGACATTGCCGTCCGGGCCAACCAGAGGCGTCATCAGCAGGGTGCCGCCGGCAAGGCTCTTTGAGTCGCCCATGGAGGACACCTGAACATCAAGGGTAGAACCCGATTTGGCAAATGGCGGCAGAGAGGCGGTGACCATTACCGCAGCGACGTTTTTTACCTTGATATCATTGATATTGTCGGGATTGATGGTAATGCCCTGTCTGGTCATCATGTTATAGATGGCCTGCAGGGTAAAAACCGACTTTTTCATATCATCGCCGGTGCCGTTGAGCCCGGAGACCAGGCCATAGCCTAAAAGTTGGTTATCGCGAACGCCATGCAGCTGGGCAATATCTTTTACTCTGGTGGCACTGGCTTGTGCGCCTGGCAAGGCCAGGAAAAAGCTAATGACGATGATAAGGGGAAGAAATGATTTCATAACGAGCCATTTATCACTTTCGTCATTCAATCCATCTATGGACCCGATTTCTGCATACCATCTCTTCAACAGGTTCCCATGGTCAGCAGCTCGATCAGCCATACGTTGTTGAACCAGTAAGCTCTAAAATTTTCAATATTTAAAACGGCCAGACGTTGTCTATTATTCGTGTCGCCCAACCAGGTTTCTGTTTATCGCTGATCGCCCCTTTGCCGGTGTAGCTGATTCTGGCGTTGAGGATCTTTGCCGAACTGACGGTATTCGCGGCAGTGATATCCACCGGTCGGATGATGCCGGTCAGATAAATAATCTGGACCTCATTGTTGACCATAACTTCCTTGCCGCCGCGAATTTTCAACTGTCCATTTGGATAGCGGCCGACTACCTGGGTGGTGAGATAGGCTTTCAAGTCTTCTTTTCTGCTGGTGGAGCCACTGCCGTCAAAGCCGCTACCCATTTCAGCGTTGATCAGGTTATTGAGATCAATTGCATCTTCCCCGGTGAAGGCACTGCCGTTTTCCAGACCGAATAGATTTGGTATTGCGGCATGTATATCTGAGGTTCGCTCCGTTTTAGTAGATGCCTGTTTTGACGCACTTGCCGTTTCGGAAATAATCACCGTGACAATATCTCCTACATCCCTGGCTTTTCGATCGGAGAACATTGATTTGTTGTTCTCCTGCCAGAGCGAACCGGCTTCCCTTTGTATCGGTTCCGCGTCATGGATCTCTTCGAGGGGTTCCTGGATGGCTATAAGTGGTGGCTGGGTCGGAGCACACGCGGCTAGAAGCAGACAGCAGCAAATCATGGGTAGCAGACTTTTCATCTTAGAGCATAACCTCCACCAGGCCGGGGGCGGCTACCCGGCAATAGACCATCTTATTCGAATTGATATTGCGAACCTGGATCATCTCGTCCAATGCTCCGTCACTACCGGCAAGTCCGGTCGCGGTGAGGTGCAGCGGTCCCGAGTTGATCTCAATTTTTACTCGTTCGCCGCGCCGAACTATCGGCAGTGCCTCCACCATGGAAAGCAAAACGGGAGAACCGGCCCGTAGGCTTCGCTGCAGCTTTTTGCCGATAAAATCATCGGGCTCAAAGCCGGGATTGTCTATGGAGCTGATATCCATAAGTGCTGTCTTGAGGTCCTGGGGACGAAGTATCTCGCCTCTTTTCAAAGAACCCGTACATACGACAATCTGCGCCAAGGCTTCGATTTCCCCGCGTACCGACATGTTTTTAACAACCGTATCGTCGATCCGGAAAATTATCGATAAGCGTGAGCTGCCAAGGATGCCCGGATGAGACGGCGTGACTTCATAACTCAACTCACCAATCGGCAGGGTAAAGGGCAGGGGCAGGGAATCCGGTATAAAACGGATCTCCGCTTCGGGCAGTTGGCTCTGGTTCTTTTTTATAAAGTTGGCGATGATTTTCTGTATTTTGTCCGGACCTATGGTAATGCCGTTGCGCAGTACAGTGATGATTGGCGAACCGGTCCAACGGATATCCGATGGTAATTTCTGGCTGCTCAGCACAAACTCTTTAATATCCATGGCGCGCAGAGAGCTTTTTTCACCAGGAGATGGTGCCTGGCCAACCGGCAGGGTAGCCAGCGCCCTGGCCATTTCCGTCTGCTGGTCGAAATCGGCGAGATCACCAAGCCTGATAGTTGCCTCATCGACTGCGCCGTTTGCCTTAAAGCTGATCTCAAGCGCGTTGGCGCTCAGCACCGAACCGATGAGCAGGCAGAGTATAAGGATTACTTTTTTCATAATTAAACGAGGTTGTTGGTGGTTTGCATCATTTCATCAGATGTCTGGATGGTCTTCGAATTAATCTCATAGGCCCTTTGGGTAGTGATCATGCTGGCCAGTTCTTCGACGATATTGACATTGGATCCCTCCAGGTAACTCTGCAGCAGGGTACCAAAACCGTCTTCTCCGGGCGTGCCTGTCTGGGCGGTGCCTGAGGCAGAAGTCTCTTCAAAGAGATTTTTACCCATGGCGGAGAGACCGGCATTATTAGTAAATGACGCCAGTTCAATAGTGCCGAGCTCGGTACTGGTTGTATCGTCGCCAATGATGGCGCTGACAATGCCGGTTTCACCAATGGTGATCTGTTTGGCTCCGTCAGGGATGGTAATTGCCGGGGTAATGGTATAACCATCGGAGGTTGTGATGCGGCCGTTGCTGTCGCGTTTGAGGGCACCGGACCTGGTGTAGCTGGTATTGCCGTTGGGCAGCTCAACCTGCAGGAAACCGTTGCCTTCAATGGCGACATCCAGTTCGTTTTCCGTGAGTATCAGATCGCCCTGGGAAAATACCTTGGTGACCGCAGCAGGTTTCACCCCTAAACCGATGAGAATGCCGGTGGGGGATTCGGTATCTGAGGATGTTTGACTGCCGGGTACCTGCATTGTCTGATAGAGCAGATCCTGAAAGTCGGCCTTGCTTTTTTTAAAACCGGTGGTGCTGACGTTGGCCAGATTGTTGGAAATAACATCAATATTCAACTGCTGACTATGCATTCCCGTGGTGCCTGTCCAAAGTGATCGGATCATGATTTTTCCTTTGTTCTTAAAAGTGGTATCGGGTTGGTTCCCATGGAAACCAGTGAAATCAGACGAAATCTACGTAACCATTATCCCAGGGTTCCGAGTTCTTCCTGCTGTTCACTGATAGTCTGGTAGCTCTTCAAAACCTTATGGTAAGTTTCAAAAGTCCGGTAATTGTTGATCATTTCGGCCATGCCCTCGGCCATGTTGACATTAGACAGCTCCAGCCCGCCCTGGATGACCCGAAAATTTTCACTGGGAATAGCAATAGTCCCTGCTTCAAGAGAAAAGGTGGTATCGGATTCCCGTTTAAGTTTTAATTTATCGGAAACATCAACGACCGCCAACTGGGCAACTTCTGATCTGGAGCCCTGCGGACCAAGGGTGTAAATAGTTCCATCATCCCCAATTGCCACATTACTGATGTCGGTATCGGGAATGGTGATTGGCGCATTACCGTTGTCGAGTACCGGCAGTCCATTGCTGGTAGAGAGCTGGCCAGCAGCATTAATCGCCATATCTCCCCGTCTGGTATAGAGAATACCAACAGGTCCCTGGACTTTGAAAAAACCGTCTCCCTCAATGGTGACATCCAGCGGATTTTCCGTCAGTCGCACCGCACCAGGCGAGAAATCGGTAAAATTTTTGCCAACACGGTCGAAATTGATGCCCTTTGCCGCACCGGTCTGGGTCTTTTCCCGAAGAATAGATTCAAAGCTGATATGTGATTTTTTATAGCCGCTGGTACTGATATTAGCCAGATTGTTGCTCAGATTGGCTATGGCCTGTTCCCTTGATATAGCCCCGGCCAGGGCGCTGTATTTTCCTGAAACCATTTTATATTCCTTTAGATAAGAGAAATTTTTAACTCTTCTTCTTATCGGTTTATTGTCAGTTTTCTTAATCTCAAGCTGTAATATTCCCGGTGGAATTTTCCTGGGCCAGCTTGGACAGGTTTACCAGTTGCCGGGCCTCATGGGTCGAGACTGCAAGAATGGAGGCGATTTCGTCAACTGATTTGCCATTTTGGGTAAGAGACTGGATGCAGCGATATTTCCCTGAAAGTACATGGTCGGTAGTAGTATTCCCTGCATCGAGGCGGGGTTTTTGCAGCATGGTGGTCAGTTCTGCTGTCTTGAGGCTGTTTTGAAAGGCAATTATCTTGTCATGTTTTACCTGAAGCTTGGTGAGCCGTTTCCGGGTTCTTTCCAAAAGTGTGGTCTTATGGCTCAGTTGTTGCGACAAGAGCTTGTTCGTCCTGTTGAGAAGAAAGAGTCGGACAAGCAACAAAACAACGGCGGCTGTCAGACCAATTGTTGCATAGTAGGCCGGATGGATTTTATCCATGATTGCTTTCCATTTCAGTACAGTCTCGCATCCAGTTTGGTCTTCAGTTTGATCAGGGCCTGGCTGTGCAGTTGGGACACTCTGCCTTCGGAGAGCTCCAGGACATCGGCAATCTCTTTTTGGGTCAATTCTTCATAATAATAGAGAGAGATAACCAGACGTTCCTTGTCGGAAAGCAGGGCCAGAACTTCCGCAACTTTTTCAGTCAGCTGCTGCCCCTCAATTCTTGCCCCGGGAGAGATGTCGGTTCGTTCGTCCATCAGGGAATCGAGAAACGAACTGCCTTCCTGGGAGTTGTCGAGGGTCTCGTTGAGGCTGACGCAGCCGAGATGGCCGACTTCTCCGAGCATTGATCGATATTCATCAAGGGAAAGATGCATGGCCACGGCGACTTCGTTGTCTTCCGGATCCCTGCCGAGTTGCAGTTCCAGTTCCATGATGGTTCTGCCTATGCGCGTCTGCTTTTCCCGCAGCGACCTTGAGAACCAGTCGAGTTTGCGCATCTCATCGAGAATAGCCCCGCGAATCCGGTATTCGGCAAAAGTCTTGAACAGGATATTCTTCGAGGCGTCGTACTTATTGGCAGCATCTAAAAGACCGAGCATTCCGGCGCTCTTCATATCATCCTTGTTCATGAATGAAGGTACCTGGGTGATCATCCTGCCGACCAGGATATCCACCAGATAGAGATGGTCCCGGATTATTTTCGATTTGTCTTCCGCGTGGGGATTGTGATTGTAGTTCATCGCTTCTCAGCCCCCGATGTTAAGCAATTTTTTCCAGAAAAATTGAAGATTTCCCTTAGGTGTTGTCTGTGAAGGTTCGGAGCAGATTCTACCGGCCAGCTGACGGAAGGCTGCAGTAACTTTCGAGCCGGGGTTGAGCTCACTGATAACCTTCTGCTTGCGGATGGAGTCAATCATCTGCCGATCTTCGGGGATGGAACCGAGATAATCGATGGAAATATCGAGATAGCGGTTGGCGACCATAGTCAATTTACGGTACACATCCAGGGCATCGTTTTCCGTGCGGATCTGATTGACAACCAGATTGAATTTTTTTTCGTGATACTGGGTGGAGAGCAGTTTCATTAGCGCATAGGCATCGGTTATGGCCGTTGGTTCGGGGGTGGTCACAACCAGTATTTCCTGGGCTGCAGTGTTAAAATAGGTGACGTTTTCAGAAATTCCCGCCTCCGTATCGATCAGCACATAGTCGAAATGATTGTGCATGGAATCGAGGCCGTCGAGCAGACGCATTTTCTGGTTGGAATTCAACCGGGTGAAATTCTGGATACCGGAACCCGCCGGCAGTATTTTAATACCCACCGGACCGTCAACCATAATATCCTGTAGTTCGTATTCTCCGGAAAAAAAATGATTGAGGTTGTAAGAAGGCGAGAGGCCGAAAACCACATCGATATTGGCCAACCCAAGATCGGCATCAAGGATGAGGACCCGTTTGCCCATAGATCCAAGATTGTAGGCAAGATTGGCGCATACCGCTGTTTTTCCGACGCCGCCTTTGCCACTGGTAATCGAGTAGACGGTGGTTGTCTCGTCGACTTCAGCCTGTGACAGTATCGGGTTTAAGAGAGTTCAGATCACGTAATGTCTTGGCCTGATCTCCGGCTAAGTGAGATGTATTAGTCATGCAGGGATCCTTCATTTTGAGACATGATCAACTGGGCAACGATTTTTGGAGAAACCTCCAGTAAATCTTCAGGGACTCTCTGACCGTTGGTAACATAGGACAACGGGTTAGAGTTTTTGATCTGTACGTTGAGGAGTATGCCAAGAGTAGCGCATTCGTCAATTTTGGTAAATATGGTGTTGTTGATTCCAAGGGTGTTGAAACGCTCGATGGTACTGAGGATTTCATTTTCCCGGCTCCCCGCAGAGAGCACCAGATGTTTATCGATATTCAGCTTTTCCGGCAGAAACGAGGCGAGCTCATCGATACAGTAGCTGTCCCTGGGGCTCCTGCCCGCAGTATCAATGAGGATCAATTCCTTGTTGCGATGCCTGGCGACGGCCTTCTCAAGCTGCTCCGGGTTGATGACCACATCCACCGGCAGACGCATGATTTCACCGTAGACCTTCAGTTGCTCGACGGCGGCAATCCGATAGGTGTCGATGGTTATTAAAGCGATGGAATGGGAATGCTTGCTCAGGTAGTTCGCGGCAATTTTGGCCAGGGTAGTGGTCTTGCCGACTCCGGTGGGACCAACCAGGGCTATACGCTGCTGTTTCTGCCTTGGTGCAAAAATTGGCGGATTTACTTTGATAAGGTCTTCTATCGCAGACACTATGGTATTGGTCACCTGCGCAGGATCACACAGCTCCTGAACTGTAAGGCTCTGCCGGAGTGAGTCGGCGATTGTCCTTGACGTTTCAAGGTTGATGCCTCTATCAAGAAGCATGGCGAGGATATGGTCACCGTGGAGAAGATTGCCGGTGTATCGGGATGCCGAATCTCCTTCATTGATCTGGAATGCACCATGTTCGGAATATTGAGGTGTGGTTTCTTTTTCGGTAAATTGGGTTATCTGGCCGGCAAGGCTTTTTACCAGCTCTTTGAGTTCGTTGACTTCACCGTGCAAGCCATAATCGTTGGCCTGCACGAAAGCTGTACCTTCTCTTTTTTGTGCTGTTGAACCTGGACCACCATTATTGTAACCGTGACGTTCAATTGCAGTGTGGTCGTTTAAGTAGTCTTCGACGGAATCATCGACAATTTGTCGAAAACCTATTTTCTGCTTTCTTGCGGCCGGTGGCTGATCGATAGCCTGGCTGGAGGGCCTGGGGTAGCCGTTCAACCCTTGTTGGCTTTGCGGTAAGTCGGCATCAACGGCGGCAGTAATTTCCACCATTGGTTTGCCCAGCAGCCCGAGCTTGCCGTTTCTGATGGTTCTGGTCGACAGAATAAGGGCATCCGGGCCAAGTTCCTGCTTGATTTTTTTCAGGCCCGAAGCCATATCTGCCGATTCAAAGACTCTAACTTGCATCCAGGTTCACCGTACCAAGAGATCTGATTTTAAGATTAGGCGTAATTTCATTGTGCGAAAGAATAGTCAGTGCGGGATAATACCTCTCCGTTAAATTTCGTACGAAGGGGCGTATTTGTGGTGCCGCCAGCAGGGTTGGCCGACTGCCGCCGTCAAAAAACTGGATCGCCCGGCCGATGTTATCTAAAATTCTCTGGGCAATAACCGGGTCAATCGACAGATATGCTCCTGTCTCTTTATGCTGCACCCCGTTTCTGATAGCGTCTTCGGCGGGTTTGGCCAGGGTGATAACCGGAATGACTCCGTCTGCTGCTAAATCGTTGCTGATTGTTCTGGCCAGGGCATGGCGAACATATTCGGTCATGATATCGGTATCCTGGGTCGTTGGAGCCCAATCAGCCATGGTCTCCAGAATGGTGCGGAGATCGCGGATCGACACCCCTTCTTTGAGCAGATTTTGCAGTACCCGCATGATGGTGCCAAGAGACAGCACGGTCGGAACCAGTTCCTCCACCAGTTTTGGATAACTCCTGGCAAGGTTGTCAAGGAGGCCCTGGACTTCCTGGCGACCGATTAATTCATGAGAGTACTGTTTGATTATTTCACTGATATGGGTCGCCATGACGGTGGTGCAGTCAACGACAGTGTATCCGGCAATCTGGGCCCGGTCTTTTTTGTCTGAGCTGATCCACAGGGCCGGGAGACCAAAAGCCGGTTCAGTGGTGGCAATACCGCGCATTGTTTCCGTGACCATCCCTGGATCCATGGCCATGAAATGACCCGGCAGAATCTCGGATTCGGCTACTTTCACCCCTTTCAAGGAGAAAGTATACCGATTTGGCGTCAGCTGCAGGTTATCTTTAATATGCACCGGCGGAACGATGAAACCGTTATTGAGGGCGAACTGTTTGCGGATCGATTGAATCCGGTTGAGCAGCTCTCCGTCCTGAGCGGAATCGACAAAAGGAATAAGGCCGTAGCCGACTTCAAGCTGCAGCATGTCGACATTGAGCATCTCTTCATAGTTTTCTTCGCGCCTGGCAGGGAGCTGTTCCGGTTGTTCAACAATGTCTTCTTCCTTGACTTCCCGCGCCCGATCAAGGTGGTATGCAAGTGCTGCAAGAGAGCAGGACAGAATGAGAAATGGGAAAAAAGGCAGACCCGGGATCAGCGCAAAAGCGATGAGAATTCCGGCAACCACCCAGATTGCGACCGTGTTGAGGGTAAACTGATTTTTGAGATCACTGCCAAAATCCTTTTCCCCGGTGGTTCGAGTAACCAGTAAACCAGCAGCTGTGGAGATGATAAGGGCGGGGATCTGGCCGACCAGTCCATCCCCTACGGTCAGGATAGTATAGTTGGCGGCGGCTTCGGCCATCGGCATGCCTTTTTGTACCACGCCGATGACAAAACCCGCGCCGATATTGATCAGGGTAATAATAATACCGGCGATGGCATCGCCTTTGACAAACTTCGACGCACCGTCCATGGCCCCGTGAAAGCTGGACTCCTTGGCGATGCTCTCCCGACGGCTTCGCGCCTGATCTTCGTTGATCAGCCCGGCATTGAGGTCAGCGTCGATAGCCATCTGTTTTCCCGGCATCGCATCGAGAGTAAAACGGGCGGCAACTTCAGCAACCCGGCCGGCGCCTTTGGTGATGACCATAAAGTTGATCAGTACCAGAATGGCAAAGATGACAATGCCCACCACATAATTGCCGCCGATCACAAATTGACCGAACGATTGAATAACCGACCCGGCAGCTCCTGGTCCTTCGTCGCCGTGGATCAGGATAAGACGGGTGGAGGCGACGTTCAACGCCAGCCGAAAAAGGGTGGTGGTCAGCAGGATGGACGGGAAAATTGAAAAATCGGTGGCATGCACCGTGTATAAACTGATGATGAGAATGAGCAGGGCGATGGTAATGTTCATGGACAGAAACAAATCCAGGATGATCGACGGCAGGGGAATGATCATGATCATCAGGATTGAAACAAGACCAAGGCCGGCGACGACATCGCTGCGGCCAAAGAGCTGCTTGAAACCCAGGTTAGACAGGGTGTTTTGTACGTTGGATAGTTCCATTAATGCGTCTTGCCTTTCAGTGAATAAACGTGGGCGAGAATTTCCGCGACAACCTTAAAGAGATCTTCAGGTATATTTTCTCCTATGTCCATTTTATGCAATAACCGAGCCACAGGCGGATTTTCGATGATGGGGATGTCATGTTCCCGGGCGACCTCCCTTATTTTCATGGCCACGAGGTCGGCACCTTTGGCGATGATGAGAGGAGCGCTCATCTCTTTGGAATCGTAACGGATAGCAATCGAGATATGGGTAGGGTTGGTGACGATGACATCTGCCTTCGGCACATCCGCCATCATCCTTTTTCTGGCCATTTCCTGTTGAATGGACCGGATTTGCGCTTTTATATGTGGATCGCCTTCACTTTGTTTGAATTCCTCTTTTAATTCCTGCTTGGTCATCTTCATTTTTTGCTCCATTTCCCATTTGACAAAGAGAAAGTCAAGAAAAGCGATGAGGATGAGCAGGGCGCAGACCTTGGCAAGAATAAGGGTCGAGATTCTGCCTAGGTAGCTGAGCGTTGTGCCGACATTGGTACCAACGAGGATGAGCGCTTCACCAAAATTATTCAGAACTGTCGAGTAGGCGATCCAGCCGATCAAGACGACTTTCAACAAGGATTTGATGACTTCTATAAAAGATTTTTTTGAAACAAATCGGGCCATTCCGGTAATCGGATTCAGCTTTGAAAAATCCGGAATCAGCGGTTTGGCAGTCAGCAGCCAGCCAAATTGAAAAAAACTGGAAAAAAAGCCGATAAGCAGGACAAGAAGAAAAAGAGGGGCAATGAGCAAGCCGAGTTTTTGCAGAAGAAAGGCGGCAAGATTCATGACGGAAGACGGCGTCACTGCAAAACCGCCGCTTGATTGCCAGAGAGAAAAGATAATTTCGGTAAGACCCTTCCAGAAAGTGGGCAGATAAAAAAACCAGAACAGAAGGGTAATGGTAAACAGTGAGGCGGTCTGCACCTCCTTGCTCTGGGCGATCTGGCCTTTTTTGCGAAAATCATCTCGACGTTTCGCCGACGGGGCTTCTGTTTTTTCACCCCCGGAGGAGCTTTCTTCTGCCATGGACTATTGCCTGACCAAAATTTACCAAGAACAACTGCAGTTATCACCAATCCTTTTTTGTCTTTGCAATTAGCACTCCGGGAATGCGGTTTTGCAAGGCAATTTCGAGATGTCAACGATGGCGCACCCTTATCTAAGTGCCCATCATAACAGCGTGATCAATTAAGGAAATTGAGCAAGGTTATAAATCGTTCGCCTAGGGTGTCAAATTCTCGTCTAATGAGAACTGAGAGCATATTAAGTGTCAAAGCAATGACAATAAAAGCAGTGCCGATATTGATGGGAAAGGAGATCAGGAAAACATTGAGCTGCGGAAAGACCCGGGCAAGAATACCCAGAATAAGCCCGGAAAGCAGGAGAACTGCCAGAACAGGAGCGCTGAACTGTACGCCGATGGTAAACATATGTGAGGAGAGCTGCATGAGGTAGGGAACAGCCTCGCCGGAAAGATTAAGTCGTCCAGGAGGAAGAAGTTCATAAGATCTGATTGCCGTCTGCAGAAACAGATAGTGGCCGTTTACAGCCAGAAAAATGAGAATGGCGAAAATATTCTGAAACTGCGAGATCAGGGCGACCTGCCTTTCACTTTGGGGATCGAAAACGTTGGCCGCGGCAAAGCCCATCTGATAGCCGATAACGGTTGCCCCGAATTCAACCGCGGTAAAAATAAGCCTGGCGATCAGGCCCAGCAAAAGACCAAGGAGAAGTTCGGAGAGAATGAGCAGGAGAAAAGAGACGGGAGCAAAGCTGACTTCTGGTACGGCATCGGCCATGAGAGGGAAAAGCGTCAGGGAGATGGCCACAACCATGGCAGTCTTGACTCGCCCGGGGGTCTGGGCCGATGAAATCACCGGGATGGCGCCGATGAAACCGGCAACCCTGCTGAGGACGACGAGAAATGTCTGGAATTGTTCAACCGGGAGAAGCTGGAAGTCCACTAGTGAGCCATCAGAAGGTGGCCATGAGATCAAAAAGGCCCACGGTGAAGACGGTGACAATTTTGATGACCCAGGACCCGAAAATCAGCAAGGTCAAAAATACAGCGACAATTTTAGGAACAAAGGTGAGTGTCTGTTCGTTTATCTGGGTTGCCGCCTGAAAAATAGATACCAGCAGACCGACAACCAGGGCGACTATCAGCATTGGCGCGGAACACATAAGAATTGTCTGAATTGCCTTGCGACAGATATCAACAGCCATTTCCGGATTCATCAGGTTACCTCCTAAGCCCCGAAACTCTTGATAAGCGAGCCGACAACCAGACTCCAGCCATCAACGAGAACAAAGAGCAGCAGCTTGAACGGCATGGAAATTATCACCGGAGGGAGCATCATCATTCCCATGGACATAAGGATGGATGCAACAATCATATCAATAACCAGAAAGGGGATATAGATCATAAAACCCATCTGAAAGGCCCTTTTTAACTCGGACAGCATAAAAGCCGGGATAAGGGTCATGGTCGGTACGTCTTTTGCGTCTGTCGGCTCTGTCTTCATGGTGATTTCCGTCAGCAGGGTCAGCTCGTCTTCACGGACCTGGCTGAACATGAAATCACGCATTGGCGCGACCGCCTTTTCCAGGGCTGTCACCTGA
Source organism: uncultured delta proteobacterium (assembly GCA_963804605.1). GTDB lineage: Bacteria > Desulfobacterota > Desulfobulbia > Desulfobulbales > Desulfocapsaceae > Desulforhopalus_A. The sequence continues at coordinate 62,718 of CAWDRB010000012.1, read as the reverse complement.
TCGATCTGCTCGTTCATATAGGGTTGCAGAGCTTCTTCGTTGATTTTGTTCAGTGTCGGCGACATGACAAAAAAAGAGAGAAACAGAGAGAGCCCGAGGATGACCTGGGTCGGCGGCATGTTTTGCGTACCCATGGCCTGCCGGACAAAACCAAGTACTATAACAATTCTGGTAAAACAGGTGGTCATCAGCAGGATTGCCGGGGCCACGGAGATTATGGTCAGGACAAACAATACCTGCAGCGCGGTTGATACCTGTTGCGGGGTATTGGCGTCTTCTACGCCAAAGGTAATGGTCGGCAGTCCCAGCGCATAAGCGTTGTCGGTCGCAAAGAGAGCACAGCAGAGCACCGGGAAAAAAACAACAAGCGGTGATAAAGACCGTGAAGAGTGGTGTTGTCCGCTGGTCATGATTGTGGCGCTGCTTCTGTTGCCTGCAACGTTTCAGCAAATGAGGCTTTGGCTGGGGGAGTCAGTGTGGCAATGTGGCTGATTGTCTCGCCGCTTATGCCAAGTAAATACTCCTGGCCTTTTACATCGACCAGGCAGAGTGCTTTCTTGCCCATCATCGGTCTGACTTCCAGGATCTTGATATTGGCGCCGGAGGGAGCGGAAAGAAGAGAAAACCGCTTTCTGACAATTCCGTAAAGGACGAAAATGATGCCTAGGACAACGAGCAACCCCCAGATCACGCGAAAATATCCGGCTGTATCTGTCCCGAGGGTGTCGCCGGCAAAAACGACAGACGGAACAACCAGTAGAGAAATAAAAAGAAGCGAAGTACGATACAGTCTGTTTATCCGGATAATTAACATGTAAAACCCTTTAGCCGAGATTTTCGATCCGGTCGGCAGTACTCACCACATCGGTTAAGCGAATACCGAATTTATCGCCCACCATGACGGCCTCGCCTTTTGCAATCAGCTTGGAATTGACATAGAGGTCAAGGGGTTCTCCCGCCAGTTTATCCAGTTCTATGACATAACCTTCGCCCATTTTCAGCAGATCGCGCAGCAAAATCTTGCTTCTCCCCACCTCGACTGAGATCTGCAGAGGAATATCGTAGAGGAAATTGAGTCCTCGGCCAGTCTTCTGGTCCGCGTTAGGACCGTTGGCTTTACGCGCTGCTTTAGGATTTTCCTGCAAAAGTTCTTTGATTTCGTCCGGATCCGGACGGCTGTTCTGAGTAGTAGTTTCCATGCTGTACCTTTAGTTGACAATACCTGTGAGACTGATCGCTTTCTTGCCATTGTGTGTTCCGGGGATAGCGAAAAATTTCACCTTTTCATCTACCAGAACCTTGAGGGGTGCACTTGGGTCATAGTTCAGATCGAGGATGTCGCCGGTTTCCATATTCAATACCTGCTGCACTGAAAGGGTTATTGTGCCGGACTGAGCGGTCACGATGGACGGGACATCCTGAATTTCATCTTCGAGCACGTCCTGCCATGTGCCGCGGGTAACGGTTGCTATACTGAGCAGTTCCCGCAACAGATCTCGAAGGGGTTCAAGGGTTGCGTATGGAAATACCAGATAGATCTGGCCGGAAAGTTCACCGACCTTAACGAGCAGGGTACCAACAATGACTTCGGCCTCCGGTTCGACGATTGAAACCAGGCGCGCATTATTTTCCAGCTTGATCAGGGAAGTGTTCAACTCAAGCAGTTGCGAAAAGGCCTTGTCAAGATCCCTGCAGACATCAGTAAGGATAGTTTTGAGAATACTCAGCTCAATGGTGGTGAGATTGCGTTCCAGCGAGGGCGAATCCATATCGCTGGCGGCACCCAGCATGATCTCGATCATTGAAAAAGAAAGCTTCGGGTCGATAATAATAAGCGCCCCGTATTTTAACGGAGGCATATCAAGAATACCGATACCGCCGGTCTGGGTTTTGTCGGCCATAAATTTTTGAAATTCATGGGTGTCGAGAGCCGTCCTGGTTATGGAAAAAGTGCGTTGCAGCTGGTTGGTCAAGGATGTCGCATAGGACCGGCAAAAAAGATCGAGAATAATATCGAAGTTAGGAATTCTGAACTGTTCCCTGTCCGGGCGTGTCAGTTGAAACAGATTGATTGGACTACATGCCAGGAATGATTCCTGCTCGTCTGCATCCAGATCAAGAGATACTTTACCTTCTCTGATTGCATTGAGAAGTTCGGATATCTCGGATTTTTTTAAAATTGAATCCATTGTTTTTTCAATGCTATTGAACAACGAAATTGGTGAAATAAATGGATACTACCTTGCCTGTCTGCAGAAAAGAATTGACCGTGCTTAAAAGTTCGGCTTTCAGCTGTTTTTTACCCTGGAGATCCTGCAATTCTTCGTATGTTTTGTTGCTGATCAACAGCAGAATTGCATCGCGCATCTGCGGCATTCTCTGTTCAACTTCTGCTTTCACCTGATCGTTGGTCAGTTCGACGGTGAGCGAGGCTTTGACATAGTGGGCCGCATCGCCACTGATAATATTGACAATGAATTCTTCGATATTAACCATTGGCCCGATCGCGGCCGGTTGGCCGATAGCCGGTACCGGCACTTGCTGCGCCGGATCTTTTTCAGCTTCAGCTACGGGTTTGTCGCGCAGCAGGAACCACCAGGTACCGAAACCTCCTGTTAAGAGGAGAACAACGACTACCGCTCCAATTATGATAAAAAGTTTCTTTTTTCCGCCGCTCTTTTCAACTGCCGCTTCTTTTTTTTCCGCCATTTCTTTTCCTTGATATTATAAAGGCACTGTTCCGCCATTTGCCGGGGAGGTGCTCACGAGCCTGTTTCCCCTGAGCCTGAGGACAAAATCCACTCGTCTGTTCTGGGCTTTGGTCGCTTCATCCACATTGGCTACTATCGGTCGGTCTTTGCCGTAGCCAACAGCTGCCATTCTGTCGAGTGACAGCAGGTCACCCTGGAAAAAATAACGCAGAACCGCTACGGACCGATCGACGGAAAGATCCCAATTGGCAGTTTTTGCGCCGGGCATCGGGGTGTTGTCTGTATGACCTTCAATACGCAGGTCCATGGGTAAAGGGCGGATGATTTCGGCTATATTACGCAAAATCGGCAAGGCTTTCTTGGCGATTTCCGATTGCCCGGGAGCGAAAAGAACCGAGTCGCTGATGCGTAAAATAATTGAGTCATCATCTTTTTTTATTAGACCTATGTCATCGTTTAAACGCAGTGAATCGATCTGTGATTTCACCTTTTCATAAATTTTTTTGGTAGGATGTATCTGGATCGGCGAGTATTGCGATTTCGGTTGGTTGGGGAAGATAGGAATGGCGAAGCTCGGGTTGTCGGATTCTCTCTGTATGCCAAAAGCATCTTGTAGCGAATTGGTCGCGGCAACAAAACGTACCGGATCCATATTAGCCATAGAAAGCAAGCAGAACAAAAAAGGTCAGGAGCAAGGTCACCAGATCGGAATAGGTGACCATCCAGGCCGGTGCGCCGGCAGGACATTCGGTCTTTTTTTCTTTTTTAGGTGGGGCTTGGTTTTGTTCTTCAGCCATCATTCGCCTTCCCGTTATACGTTTGCTTACTTATTAAAAATTGATTCCCGAAGTTTTGGTGCAATAAAGGCATGCAGTTTCTGTTCCATGATTCTCGGGTTTTCTCCGGAAAGAATCGACTGCATGCCTTCAATGATAAGAGTCTTGATAAGTACTTCAGACGCTGACCGGTTTTTCAACTTGCCGGCCATCGGTGCACAGACAACGTTGGCGATGACCGCGCCGTAAAAAGTGGTCAGCAGGGCAACCGCCATGGCCGGGCCGATGGAGGATGGATCGTCCATGGTCTGGAGCATCTGGACCAGGCCTATCAGGGTGCCGACCATACCCATAGCCGGAGCATATGCGGCGATAGAAATGAAAATGTCGGCACCTTTGCCATGGCGCATCTGGATATATTCAATCTCGGTGTTCAACATGCTGCGCAGGGTTTCCGGTTCCTGCCCGTCGACCGCCATCTGGATGGCTTTTTTCAGAAATTCGTCGTCGACTGTTTCCATTGCGCCCTGCAGGGCGAGGATGCCTTCTTTTCTAGCCTTGTTGGCAAATTCCATCAGCTGAACAATCAGGTTGTTTATGGACATCTCCTGGTACATAAAGGTTTTTTTGGCCACATTCAGGGCATCAAAAACATCGCCGAAAGGATAGTGTACCAGGGTGTTGCCGAGTGTTCCGCCAAATACGATAAGTACGGATGGCACATTGATAAAAATTGTCAGGGGGCCACCCTGAAGGATAGCCATGAGCATCAGGCCAAAAGCGGCACCAATGCCGATTAGGGTTGAAAGATCCAAAAAACTCCTCCATGACTAAGGGGTTTGTTCATAATATCGGGTAGTATGGCTTGCATCGGTTGAAAAATCGCCTTGCACATTGAATCTTTTTTCAGAAAATTCCGGGCATAGCAAAGGCTGCTGGATTGTTGCAAAGAGAGATAGCAAATAACATTCCACATATAAATTATTTCTGCCAATAGCTGGAAAGAGGGTTGGTGCGGAAGGCGAAAACAATAAACCAGAACGAGCAGAGAGCGCTGGTTCTGGTTTATTACACGGAAGTGTCAATATTATGACTATTACCTCTTCAGGTTGATCAATTCTCCCAGCAACTCGTCTACCGTGGTGATTATTTTTGAGTTGGCCTGGAAACCGCGTTGGACGGTGATCATCCTGACAAACTCGGAACCCATATCGACATTCGACTGTTCCAGTGAGTTGGTGAAAATGTTACCCAGCTCAGGTCCCGGCAGACCGGTGCGGGCTGTTCCTGAACTGCTTGTCTCTTTATACAGATTGCTGCCGACAAGAGACAATCCACCGGAATTGACAAATTTCCCCAGTACCAGTTGGGCAATCTTGGTCTTTTCGCCATTGGAATAGGAGGCGACGACTATGCCGTCAGGGTCAATCTCCACTCCGGTGAGATTACCGGCTCCGGAGCCATTCTGGTTTTGCGAGATGACCACCGACTCGCTGTTGAATTGGGTGGTATCAAAGGTAACGACAATTTCAGTTTGTGTTGTGCCGTTCCCCAGTTCGAGTCCGAGGATGGTCGCGGTTGTCTTCGCTGGTGGTGTGGTGCCGCATTCTGCAAACGCCGTCTGAGGTGAAATTGTAAGTGTTCGCACAGTGAGCCGGTTATTACAGCCGGGGCCGTACTAGCTTGTTTCTGCACTCCAAAAGGAGTCCCACTCATTGTCGGCGGTTTTGGTAAAATAGGTAGTGAGGAGGTGTGGGTTGCCGAGGGTGTCAAAAACCTGGACACTGGACGAGTAATTATAGGTAGCTGGGTCGGTAAGATCGAACGGTGTGACGAGAGGATCAATAGCCGGTTCGGTTGAGTCGAGATTGGTTGTCAGCTGCAGGGTGGATGTAACATTTCCCTGGAACCAGGCCACTGTTTTCAACCTGGATATCGACGGCATCACCTGCCTTCAGCGTGCCGTTTGTGTCAAAACTTTTTCCCTGCACATGCAGTCCTTCCGGATTGATCAGATATCCGTTCTCGTCAAATCTAAATGATCCTGCCCTGGAATAATAAGGAGTTGCATCACCTGTTTCTTTGAGAATAAAAAAACCTTCACCTTCTATGGCCACATCGAGATTTGACTCGGTGGTCTCAAAGGTTCCCTGGCTGAAAATCTGGTCAATTTTCGACATGCCAACCCCGCGACCGACCTGGGACTGACCTCCTGAGCCGTTTACTGAAGCGGAAAGGAGGTCGGAAAAGACCGTCCTGGAGCCTTTGAAACCGACCGTGTTGGTGTTCGCAAGATTATTGCCGATAACACTCATGGCCTGGCTGTTGGTGTTCAGGCCGCTGACTCCGCTGTACAATGCACTCGAAATACCCATCTTTTTCTCCTATAATTTTATAGAGTCAGTTTCATCTAAAACTACTCATTCAATATCACTGCAAAGCGTGATTATTTGCTCGTTGCCATCAAGGTTCCTGGTTCATACACCCCGAGAATCGAGGAGAAGCCAATTTCACCGGTTTTGGTCAAAAGGGTCCCGCCCAGGGCTCCCTGCAGATCGACCCCTGTCACTTCCGATCTCTGCAGAGGCGCTGCTCCGACACTTTCATCGGCTGCAGCTTTTGCCTCAAGGACGATTTCATACTTCCCGACAGGGGCTTGTCTGCCGTTGGCAAGTTTTCCGTCCCAGGTCATAAAATGACTGCCGGTGGCAAGGTCTTCACCTTTCATTGTGGTCAGCGTTACGCCGTTCTGCTGCAATAGCATGTTTACTTCCGAAGCCTGGCCGTCCAGTTGGTAGCCTATTTCAACCGGATCACCCTGGAACATAAAACTACCGCTGTTATAGGCCACGCTCTTGCCGATAGTGTTAAGAGTGGAAAACCGATCGGAGTTGGCATTTGACGTGACAAGATTATCCATGCTGTCATTGAGCGAGGTAAGCTGTTCCAGAGAGCTGAACTGGGCGAGTTGCGCGGTAAATTCAGTGGGATCATCCGGACTGAGTGGATCCTGGTTTTTCAGCTGGGCGACAAGCAGCATCAAAAAATCCTCCTTGCCCATGACCATATCTTTGTCTGTTTTTAGCGGTACTCTTGCCCGTCGCAGCGGTCGTTGCCTGGTTGAGTGCATCAATATAACTGCTCATCTTGCCACTCCTAAATTTTTACATTCACCCCGGTACTGATCGTCGGGGCAGCGAAAATATTGTCGGCCAGGGTGAAGACAGCCTCCTCTTCTCGGCGTTCTTTTGCAGCCGTTGGGGTATAGTCATTGTGACTGAACAACTGTCGATCAAAAAGATTGAAATCGCTTACCGATTCGGATTCTGTGGTTATTGATATTTCATCGACGGTAAACCCCTGGTTCTCAAGAACAGTCTTCAATTTCGCCATATTTTTTTCTAAAATTTCCGTGGTGTGCTGACTTTGGGCGACGACATTTGCCCGGATGGAACCTTCTTTAACGGTCAAGTCGATTTTCAAAGAGCCAAGTTCCGCCGGATGCAGCCTTAAATTAATGCGGGAATCCATATTCCTGCTGGATATCTGCAGTTTATGGCTCATCTGCTGGATGATTTCCTCTTCCTGGACCATGGTCCCGGGTGACAACAGTATCGGTTTGGCTGTTTCGGTAGTCTGTTGAGCAGTTGTTGGTTGAATCGTCGTGACAATTTGCGAAAAAGTGTTGGTTTGTTCCGAACCGTTCAGGAGAACATTCGATGGACCGCTCGGCCCGCCGACGCTGATAGTCTGTTGTGCCGGTTGCGGCAGTTTGTCGCCAGGTTGATGATCCTGGAAATTTTGTTTGTTGTCGCTAAGGTCTTTGGTGACTATTCTGGAGTTAAAAAATTGTTGCTGAGCCTCCTGCCTGATCCCGGTTAATTGCTGGGTGGGTCGGGTCGCAACCTTTTCTGCACCTTGGGTGTCAGCGAAACAGCAGGCTATTGGCAGTCATGCCTGATGTCGTGGTATTTCCTGATAGATACTGCCCTGGGTAGGGTTTTCTGCAGGGTGTCGACAGCAACAGGCCATGGATATTGCTGCGGAAGGAATTGACGAAAGATGTATCGATAGCTTTGGTGATTGATACGGTTCCTGTCTCGTCGGCTTGATCGATGATGCGTTGCAACTGATCGAGAAGGGCGGTTTGCGTCTTGGCAGTCGTTGGTTTTATGGCATTTTCCCTGGTCGGTTCTGTGATTGCCGATAAGAATTCTGCCGGAATTGGCTCGGGACCGATTGTGCCGGGGCTGGTGACGGAGGTATTCTGGGGTGTCTGTACGGTTGCTTCGATCGGTTGCAGTTGTGCAGAAACTGTCGTGATAGCAATTGGTCTTGATTTGTCGGTGTCGGCAACAGGAACCGATAATTGTCCGGGAATCGCATCCGGTCTCTCCGACAGTTTTATGGCATCGACTGCCTCTGCAGTTTTAACTGCCATAACAGTATCTGCAGCCACTTCAGTATCGGCGACGTCAGTAGTATCGGCTGCGTCAGCAAAATCAGCCGCCACAGCAGTATCTGCTACTGCTGCAATATCCGGGGTATCTTCAGACTCCTGTGCCGGGATCGGCTGACTGTCATATTCAGTCGAGAGCTTTTTATCAGTCTTGGCGGATGAATTGAGTGCGGCTCTCTTGCTGGTCTACCTGCTGCTGTTTTTTATTATTGGCAACTGCCTTGTCGAGGTGGGGGGAAAAAGTGTTCTGTTCTTTATTGCCGGTTGCTTCGGCTGTTCGGGATTGCGGAGGACCCTTGGGAGTTGCTGGTTGGATGATGGCCATTTGCGGCATTGTGTCTCACTCAAGTTGTAGGGTGGTAAAGGTAGTGCTGAGTTCAGTCGTTGTTAGTTTCGTTGTCTGGTCCAGAATCTTCGCCGCCGCTTTAGCTTTCATTTTGGCGAGCAGGTCGGCTGCCAGCTGCTGATCTAAACCGGTAATGGCCAGGGCTGCCTTATCAGGCGACATTTTCTGATAAATATTTGCCAGGTCCTGGACTCGCTTGTTTTCTTCTGTTGACTTATCTGCAAGGAGCGATTCAATTTTCTTTTGCAGTATTTGAAGCTCGTCAAGCTTTGCATCCATTTCGGTTAATTTCTTATCGACTCCCTCCTCAAGGGTCTTTAGCTCCTTTTTGCGCATTGCGATATCTTCCCGTTCTCTTCGAAGGCTCGTCCGTTCCTGGATGATGGTGGCATCAATTCGTCTTTCCTCAACGGACCCGTAATTTTTGGCGGCATCTGGGGAAACTGCGTCCGCGGCCTGAATAGTGTGTGGTAAAAGGGTTAACACGAGGAACAGGAGGGTCTGCTTGCGATAAAATTTCATGGTATTTATATACGGGATGAGGGTTTAACAAAGAATGAGATGACACCAGGCAGGCTGTTTTTCGGGTTTAGAATACATCCGACTCATGCCGGGTCGTGGCTATCTCGTCGAGCATGGCCGCTTCCTGTTTATTGAGGTATGCGTGCCAGGCCTTGTTTTGCGTTTCTTTTAATCGTTCCAGAATCTGTCGTTCTTTGCAGCGGTGCAGCAGGTTTTGCTGTTCATTCTCGACGAGCTGGATTCTTTCGCTTAGATTTTTCTTGATTGCCTGCAGATTCTGTTTTTGAGAGGCAATTATTTCTTCATGCCTGATCAGCTCGGTTATTTCTATTCCTGCCTGCTGTAATTGCACCGATTCGGCGATAAACAAGGTGAGAGCATCAGTTGCATCGTCCAACTTGTTTTTAATGATGTCGCGGTTTTTTTTTGCTTCAAGAAAACGGTATTGGGCTATATCTTCCAGGCGTTTTCGATAATCCAGCACGGTCTGTAAACTAAATGGTTTCATCCCTGATCTTGGTTTTTACGAGAGTATCACTCTTTGTTTCTATCGGATTGACGGCGGTTCTTTTTTAAGGGCTCTTCATCTTTGCGATCGCTGAGTACGCTGCCCAAACGTTCAATGGATTCTTTTAAAGTCGTTGTCTCCGTGTAATTTTGCCGCAGAAAATTATTAATGGCCTCGATTTTACTAAGAGCATAATCGATCTTGGGATTGGATCCCTTGGCATATGCCCCTATATTTATCAAATCTTCCGCTTCGGCGTAGCTGGCGAGTACTTCCCTGGCTTTACCGGCCAGCTCAAGATGCCTGGGAAAGGTTATGTCGCGCATAACCCGACTGGCCGAGTTCAGGATATCGATGGCCGGGAAATGATTTTTGGCTGCAAGGGCGCGAGAGAGCACGATGTGACCATCGAGGATCGATCGGACGGAATCGGCAACCGGCTCGGTCATATCGTCGCCATCGACAAGCACTGTATACAAACCGGTTATCGACCCTTTGCCCTGAAACCGGCCGGCTCGCTCCAGCAGTTTCGGCAGGGTGGCAAAGACCGAAGGGGTATAGCCTTTGGTGGTTGGTGGTTCACCGATGGCCAGACCGATCTCCCGCATCGCCATGGCAAAACGGGTGACGGAGTCCATCATCAACAGCACATTTTTCCCCATACTGCAAAAATATTCGGCAATTGCAGTGGCGACAAATGCTCCGCGCATGCGTAGCAGCGGCGGCTGGTCTGATGTGACAACGACGATAACTGATCGGGCCAACCCCTCTTTGCCCAGATCCCTCTCGATAAATTCACGCACTTCACGGCCACGCTCGCCGATGAGGGCGATGACATTGATATCGGCTTTCGCGAATTTGGACATCATCCCCAACAGGACGCTTTTGCCGATACCGGAACCGGCCATGATTCCCATGCGCTGGCCCATACCGCAGGTGATAAGTCCGTTGATCGCCCGGATGCCGAGGTCAAGGGTTTCGGTAATGTTTTGTCGCTCCATTGGGCCCGGGGGCAAGGAGTAGAGGTCTTTTTCTTCAGTAAGTATGGGAGAGGGGGAGCCGTCCTGGGGTATTTCCATGGCGTCTATGACGCGGCCGAGAAGACTGTGGCCGACTCGTATGGTTGCACTGTTGCGAAGTACCCTGATAAGGCTGCCAGGTCCGAGTCCGCGCAGATCCCCAAGCGGCATGAGCAATGCCTTACCGTCTCTAAACCCGACAATCTCCGCAGATATGGTATGTTCGCCGTCAACGGTTGTCAGTTCACAGAGAGAACCAATGCTGGAATTCGGGCAATACCCTTCGATAACCAGTCCGACGATCCGGGTGATTTTCCCCCAGGTTTTAATTACATTGAGATTACGTATCTGCTTTTTATCAAGGGACATAGGGGGATTATTTTTTAGCTCGCCTGCTCAAAGGCTTTTTTTGATCTCTTCTCTGATTACATCGAACTGGCTGAGAATAGTTGCGTCGATGGTACAGTTCTCGGACTCGATCTTTGCTCCGCCGCGTTCCACTCTGGTATCTTTTTTTATCACAATTTTATTGAGCCCGGTCAGCCCGGCAATAATGTCCGCCGAGTGTTCCGCTACGGCCTGGTAATCTTCCGGGTGAATATAGACAGTGAATTCATCGGATTTAACAGCTCGCCGCAAGGCTTCTTCAATTGTGGCGATAATGGTGTTGTCTTGCTCTTGCACGGAGATGCGCAGTATTCTTTCAGCTATAGCCAGCGCAAAGTTCTGCAGTTCTTCGCCACTGTTGCTGATAATTGTCTCGCGAATAGTGTCAAGTTGTTGACATGTGTTGAGTAGGATTCTTGTGGCATCGCCAAAATCCTGTTCGCTTTTTTCTTGTCCTTCCCGAATGCCTTTCTGATATGCTTCTTCAATTTGTTGTTCGGCGATAGTCAGTTCCAGATAATTGCTTAAATCGATGACTGCTGCACTATCAGGCAGGTTTTTTAAGGTTGTATTCTGTTCGCTTTCGTCTCTTGTCATATCGGGGGCATCGCCTACCTCTCCGGTGGCATCTTGCGCAGGCGTTGCAGCTTGAACGGTCGACAGTGGCTGCTTTTGAAAAGGGGAGCTTTCCTTAGTCACCAGGGACTGCCAGCCTGCAGATGCCTGCCGCCTCTCCGCCCGCTTGACCAGTTCTTCCGGCTGAAAGGAGTTTGAGCTGCTATAGTATTTAGACAAGCTCATCGCCACCTCCGGAACCAAGGACCAGTTTGCCTTCTTCTTCCAGTTTCAAGGCTATTTTGACAATAGCCTGCTGCATCAGTTCTACCTCGGAAAGTCGTACAGGGCCCATGGCATCGAGATCGTCACGAATCATATCCGCCGCCCGCGCTGACATATTGGAAAATATTTTGGTCTTCATCTGTTCGGATGCGGTTTTTAAGGCCAGGGTCAAAGAGTCATTGTTGACTTCGCGCAGAATCATCTGCAACGACCTGCCGTCAAGAGCAACAAGGTTTTCGAAGGTAAACATCTTCTTGCGGATTTCTTCGGCCATTTCCGGATCGGTTTGTTCCATGTCTTCCAGGATATCGACATCGAGATTGTTTTTCATATGGTTGAGAATGCCGACCACCGCGTCGATTCCGCCGACTTTTTTATGGGTTTTTCCAGAAACCAGACCTATCTCGCGATGCAGCGCATCTTCAATTCTACTCAGAACGACGGGAGAAACTTTTTCGATCTTGGAGATGCGATACGCAACATCGGCACGGATCGATTCGGGTAAATGGGTTAAAATTTCAGCCGCATGTTCGATATGCTGGGTGGATAGAATGAGGGCGACTGTCTGGGGATGCTCCTGTTCGAGCAGACCGGCAACCATAAGGGGTGCCATCAGCGCAATTGTTTCCAGAGACTTTGTTTCCGTTCCGGACAGAAATTGGTCCATAAGCAATTTTGACCTCTTCTCACCTGAGGTTGCGGCGATGGCATTTCTTGCAAAACTGTTGCCTTTGACAAAAAGACCGGCAAAGAGATTCTGCGATTCTCGAAAGTTGGAGAAGACTTTTTCTTTAATGTCCATTGGAATATGATCGATGGAGGCCATAGCTCGGGTGACCTGGCGAATTTCATCATCGGAAAGCTCCTCAAAAATCTTCGCTGTGGCATCTTCGCCAAGGCAGATGAGCAATACGGCAACTCGATTGATTCCAGTGAGTGTCTCTATAGCCATGACGTATTAGCCTTCCTGGATCCAGTTTTTCAGAATAAAAGCTGTCGGAACCTGATTTTGCTGCACTTCCCGGCGCAAAGCGGAAATAGCATCATCGACCGGCAGTGGTGGTTCGGCAGGCTCTTGCTCCAGCAGCAGGCGCTGTTCCAGCTCAAGCTGTTTAACTGTTTTGTTGTGCTGTTGTACTTCGCTTTTCATGTTTTTGATGATTGGTCGGACCAGCAGGAAATAGACAAGCACCATAGCAAAGCCGATCAACGCATACTTTAGAAGGGGCATATATTGATAGAGCAGATTTTCCGGGTCTCTTTTGCTTTCCGCCGGAGATTCTTGTGGATCGACAAATGGCATCGACAGGACGTTGATGACATCTCCACGCTGAGTGACCAGGCCGATGGCTGAAGCGACCATGTTTTCTATCGATTTGAGTTCTTCGGCGCTGCGTGGTGTGGTTGATTCTACTTTACCGTCTGCATCGAGCTTTATCTTGTCGGCAACGAGTACTGACACCGACAGGGCAGTTATATTGCCAACGGGATTGACTATCTTGCTAATGGTTTTGCTGATTTCATAATTGGTCAGCTTGGTATTTTTGTTGGTCGATGAAGGAGTGGTGCCCTGGCCTGCCCCAGCCGCGTTGCCCTGAAGGTTGGATTGCACTCCGGGGACGCCTCCAGCAGTTGTTGTGCCACTGGTTTCCTGACTGACTTGTTCGCTTCTGACGACCGGCTCCTCGCCATCGAAAAATTCTTCGGTTTTTTCCACTTTAGCAAAATCCAGGGTCGCCGAGACACGGACCATGGCATTGTCCGGGCCCATGGTTTTATCCAGCAGATCCTGAGCCCTGATTTCCATACGATGTTCGACTTCCCGCTGGAAAGCCAACATGTCGGCGGAAAGAATATCGTCTTTAGAAGTTTTTTTCTGTCCTTCAAGAACGACGCCGTTGGAATCGATAATTTTGACATTGTCAGGTGCCATGCCGGTGACGGAACCGGCCACCAGGTGGATGATGCCCTGGACTTGCGTCTGGTCAAGGTTCTGGCCGGGGACCAGGGTAACGATTACCGAGGCGGTGCCATCCTTTTGTTGATTTTTAAAGAGCCGTTTTTCCGGCAGCGCGAGATGCACCCGGGTTGACTCAACAGGCGCAAGCGAGCTGATTGTACGTGCCAACTCTCCCTGCAATGCTCGGGTGTAATTGACTTTTTGCACATAGTCAGTAAGGGCGAAATTTTGTTTGTCGAAAACCTCAAAGCCGACATCGCCGCCACTGGGCAAGCCGTTGGCGGCGAGATCCAGTCGTGTCTGGTAGATCTGGTCGGCGGGGACCCAGATATCCTTCCCGCCGTTTTTAAGGCTATAATCGATTTTCTGGTTTTTCAGCCAAGCCGTCACCGACGAGGCATCGCTCAGGGCAAGATTGGCATAGAGAAGCTGCTGGTCTGCGGTTCGAGCCTGAATAATCAAAAAAGCAAACAGCACTATGGAAATAATCAGGACCGCGGCGGTGGATATTTTTTTGGCCATCGGCCATTCCTGGACGAGATCAAAAACATTCTTTCGCACCGGCCGCTGAATATCGGGAGGGTTGGATTGTGGAGCGGTTGTAACACCTTTTTCTTGTGGATCCATTTTTACCTGGTCATCTTGAGTAAACTTTTAAGTTATATTGGCGTCGTAAAAACTTATTGGAATTGCCGGGATGGATTCTGGAAAAAGTTCGATATACTAGGCGTAGTATCTGAAACGGCGATTCGGCAGTACATGGAGTACGGCGAATCGTCGTTTCAGATCTTCAACGACGTAGATCGGGCTTTTTACGAGTCCATCAGATTTGCATCCGCATTATTTCTTCATAGGCGGTAAGTGCCTTGTTGCGCATCTGTACCAGCATCCGTAGCGATATCTCCGCCTCTTCAGCAGCAATCATTACCTCATGCAGGTGCTGCGCATTACCGCTCTGCAGTTTCTGGACAGCCTGATCGCCGGCGATCTGGCTGTCATTTACCTTGGCAATCATCGATGTCAGCATATCGCCAAATCCCGCGGTACTTTTGGCCACCGGACCGTTATCGGCAATCTTGGGTGGCAGAAGGGTGATGGCGCTCGGGCCGTCTATCGTATTCATATTCTATTATCTCCCGATTTCCAGAGCTTTCATGGCCATTCTCTTGGCCATTTTTATGCTGGTGACATTGGCTTGGTATGAGCGGGTGGCTGACATCATATCGACCATCTCTTCCAAAACGCTGATATTTGGCATTTCCACATAGCCATCCTCTTTGGCATCAGGATGGGCAGGATTGTAGACCTTTCTCGGCGCATTGGTATCTTCGGCAATTTTCGTTACCGCCACGCCCTGCATGCCTTCTTGTATGCCATCGAGTTGCTCCTGAAAATTGAGTGGCGTTGACTGGAATACAACCGACTTCTTTTTATAGGGTCCTCCTTCAGGAGTTGCAGTAGTTTCAACATTGGCCAGATTGGAACTGATGGTATTCAAGCGGGTACTCTGGGCTTGAAGGGCCGAACCGCTGATGCGAAAGGTGTTTAAGATATCCATAATGCTTCCTTATGAGTAAAAGTGTTTCAATCTCCAAGATGGCCAAGCAAAAAGCTCGATATACAACTAAGACAATCTCGTAAAAACCTAAAGTTTACGATGGATAAGTAAAAAACTTCATATTCGAGGCGTGCAAATTTTACTATTATTTCGGCGTACTAGAGTACGTCGTAATGATAGTAAAATTTGCAACAACGAAGAAGATGAAGAGTTTTTACGACGCCATTATTGTCCACCGGAGATAACATGCTTTAAGAGGGTCAATTTCTTTTTCAAAAGGAGAGCCGTCGTTTCATACAACAGCTCATTCTCCGATAGAGCCAGCATCTCCTGATCGACGCTCACCCCGTTTTCATCACCGATGCCGGTCTGGTCTTTTTCGATTATTATTTTGCCGTTGACTGAGCTGAAATTGCCCGGGCCAAGAGGGATGTGTTTTTCGTTTGGCACAGCGAGCCTGAGGCCACCGTGTCTGCCGCTGTCTATGGCATTGGCAAGATCTTCTTCAAAATTAAACCGAGACGCTGCGTAGCCGGGCGTTTCGGCATTGGCGATATTGGCTGAAATAACCTGGGCTTTTTGGGCCCGTAGATCCAATACCTTGCTGAGAAGCTGCATGTTGGAATCAAAAGGTTTGAGCGGATCCATCTCCTCTCCTAGAAGTCTTTGTTGTTAGTTGCGAGTTGCTGCTTTTGCGAATTGCAATTCCCGTTCCGCATATTGTTTCCAGAGACTGTTATTCTCTGTTTCGACTAATTTACTAAAGAAACTTAGCGCTTTTTCTTCGTTTTGCTGTTGTCGCGCAAGTTCAGCCAGCCGGTATAAACTCTGTTCATAAAAGTCGCCCTGTTTGGAAATCCCCATAAATACCGGCTCTGCTTCGGCAAATTTCCCGGTTTTAAAAAGGCTTTCGGCGTACATGAACAATTCCTTGTCCGACAGCGGTTTTTTTACTTGCGTCAATTTTTTGGTGACCTGCACACATTTTTCAAAATTGTCAGTGCGAAAGAACAGCGTCGTGGCAAGTTCGTAGGCGGCTCTTTTGTCCGGGAGAGGCTCCGGGAGAAGCTGGAGTGCTTCATTTAGACGTTCATCAGCCACTAGCGCCTTGAGACGATAGAAGAGAATTTCTTCGGCATGCCGGCCATTGGGATAGGTATAGGTATATTGTGCGGCATAATCTTCCACCAGGGGGAAATCGCCGTGATTATAGGTTGCCTGCAGCATTGGTGGAAAAAAGTCTTCTTTCTGGTTTGGCGGCATAATGCCAATAAGGTAGAGATAGAGTTTTTGTGCTTCATCATAAATGCCTATTTGATTATAGGCCTCGGCAATATCGACGAGAAAATTGCTGTCAATCCAATGATTCCGAAATAAATTTTTGTTTTGTTTGGCAAGAACCAATGGCTGCAGATATTCTCCTTTATCTACCAACCGTTTTATTTCACCCGGCAAAAGGTCAATGAGCAGCGCCTGTGCCGATATTCTGACATCTCCCGACAGAAATTCTCTGAGAAACTGCTGGAGAAGATGAATGGACATGGTCGCATTTCCAAGTACTGCGTGGGTCAGGGCTTGTTTGAAGAGTGCTTCTTCACGAATAGAACGAGAATTGGCCTCTTTGGCAATCGCCCCGTAATTTTCTATGGCCT
Source organism: uncultured delta proteobacterium (assembly GCA_963804605.1). Classification (GTDB taxonomy): domain Bacteria; phylum Desulfobacterota; class Desulfobulbia; order Desulfobulbales; family Desulfocapsaceae; genus Desulforhopalus_A. The sequence continues at coordinate 45,980 of CAWDRB010000012.1, read as the reverse complement.
GCAGGCCCCAGTTGTTATTCTGCAGAAACATCAGATCATTTTTCTTTATCGACGCTCGAAAACCAGCCGGCATATGCGGATAGGTCTTTGCCAACTCGGAAAAATTGTCAAGCACGGTTGTTTTATCTCCTTTGTGCATGTTGAGTTCAGACATATTTTTTTTATAGTCGACAAGACCTTTGACGGGCTTATCGACAACCAGGGTCGATAGTGTCTCGTAGCAGCTTGCCGCTTCAGAAAACTTGTTCTGGTCATAATAGAGGCTGCAGACGTTGCCCAGCGAAAAGGGCAGTGTCTGCAGTACTGGAGGATCACCAAGGAGCTGGTAGGCTGCCTGGGCTTTTACCGGCTGATGAATGACAAACCAGTAATCAGCCTGACGAATTTGCATGATTTCGGCAATCTCTTTCGGGTAACCGATATCGTCCTGTAAAAGGAGATGGTTGAGCCTGCGGTAATTGGTGGTCGCCAGGGCTGTTTCAATTTGCGAGAGTCTAAAATATGGCGCCAGCGGCAGGCCCTTGCTGATGGCAGGCTCAAGTAATCGATATTCGTTATCGGCAATATAGGGGTTTTCATAAATAGAGCGGAGGTGGATCAAAAGATATTCCGCATAGGTCCCAAGAATCTCGTCGGGGTATTGCTCTTTTAAGAGATAGAGTTGTCGAAAGGCATCGGCAAATTTACCGCACCTGCTCAGCGTTTCCCCGTAGGTGAGTGCGAGCATTTTTTTTGTCTCTACACCCGTGGTTGCCTGGATTGATGCCAGTAATTTTCCGGCCAGTTTGTCCCAGAGATTTTGCCTGGCCAACTCGAGCATCTCCGTACTGAGCAATCTCAGGTTTTCTTTGGTTCCAGGTGGGAGCAGGGCGATAAGAGGAAAGGGAGGGGTGCTGAATTTGACGGGGACATTGATTGCAACCGGTGCTTCATATCGAGCAAAAAAGGACATCCAGTTTTGGGCGTACGGGGAAATCAGGGAGGGATTGGTCGCGTCGGCCGCTGTTCTTTCCAGAACCGTGAGGCCCTTGAGCCGGTCGGCCAAGTCTTGATAAGATTTGCTGTATTCGTTGCCCAGCAGAACTTCGAAAACGACTTTACCGTCCCCACTTCTGGTTAATTTATGGCGCTGTGGTCGATAGCGAAAAAATAGTGAGACAATAAAACGGTTCTTTTCCGGCCGTGGCAAAATTTTGACAATATCACTGTCGGGTTCACCCAGAGGCAATGAAGAGGTGTATGTGGTATTGGCAAACTCGAGATCGATGCGCCTTTCACTTTTGAAGCTGGTGAACTCGGGGGTCACATCAAAACTGAAGTAAAACTGAACAATGTCCTTTTTCTCAGTTCTCGAGACTTTGATAAGTTCGGATGCCAGAGCAGTGCATTGCAGAATGCTTAAAAATAATACTATGCAGGGAAGTATTCGTATCATAGAAAACTATAATAGCAAAAACTATTCCATCTCTGGTTTTTTGTTCACAATCGTATAGTTAGTTTTATCTGATGGCCTTAATTGAATTGCTTGTGGGGTTATGTCAATAAATTGACAAAAAATGACACTTTGCACCCAGAGGAAGAAACGGCTTCACTTCAGAACAGGCCATAGGTCAGTTTTTTCCCCCAACCTATTTGATTTTTTAAAGGACTTCCTGATATCATCATTGAAGTGTTCATCTGGAATGATCTATGCAAAGTGTGTTCTGTTAGATCTCAAAAAAGGTAAAAGATACATCACGTATGATCAGATCAAAAAAAGTTTAATTTTAGGATGACTCAATTCATTATAGGAGAAACGGATGGGAAAAAGTGTACTGTTAGTCGACGATTCAAGCACCATGCGCAAAATAATCGGACGATCACTTCGGCAGGCTGGAATCGAATTTGATAATATTTTTGAGGCAGCTGACGGGTTGGAAGCTCTTGAGATATTGGAAAAAGAGCAAGTTGATATTGTCTTGAGCGACATTAATATGCCCAATATGGATGGCATCACATTTTTGCGTGAAAAAGCGGCCCGTCCAGCTATTAAAAATATACCGGTATTGATGATTTCGACAGAAACTGGTGACGACATTATCGGCGAGGCAAAATCTCTTGGCGCTCTTGGTGCGATTAAAAAGCCCTTTACTCCTGACAAAGTGAATGAGGTTCTTGGACCTTTGCTTTAAGTCACATTGATATAAAGGAGTAACGTGTGGAGATAAATGATAAAATAATCGAATCCGCGAAAGAAATTTTTTCGACGATGGTGATGATGGAGATTACATTAGACGGCGACTTTCGAGCGAATTCCGTCCCCCTGACTGATTCTATTTCAGGTGTCATTGGTTTGGCTGGCACGCACAAGGGAGTTTTGGCGATTCATATGCCCAATAAGGTAGCAATGTCCATCACCGGCAGTTTCCTTGGTATGGATGTTGACGAAATGAATGAAGATGTTGAGGATGCGATTGGGGAATTGGCAAACATGCTCGGTGGCAATGTTAAAGCGATATTATCGGAGAGGGGGCGGGACATAAACCTCTCTCTGCCATCAACAATTATCGGCAAACAGTACGACTTTCAGCCAACAAGAGAGGCCGAAAGAATTATCATACCTTTTGCCTGCGCGGCGGGACAGTTTACCATAGATCTACAATTGGAAAAATAATAAATATGGCTGAAATATTCAATGTAGGAAATGAAATTATCTCCGGTACACAGGATGTGTTTTCCACCATGCTGATGGTCGATCTGGCTTGTGAAACGGTTATCGAAAATAAAAAGTGTGATATACAGTCCAATCTCACCAGCATGATCGGGTTGGGCGGTGGAGTTCGCGGCTTATTAGCCATTCATTGTCCTGCCTCGGTGGCGAAAAATATTACCGGCACATTTCTTGGCATGGATATCGATGAATTAAACGACGATGTCAAAGATGCTATTGGTGAAATTGCTAATATGATCGCCGGCAATCTTAAGGTCTCTTATGCGAAAATAGATACCAATATAGAATTGGCGATACCGACCTCGATTGTCGGGGAATCGTTTCATGTCAGCGGTATTGCCGATGCTGAAAGAATAATCGTTCCGTTTGTAATGGCCGGTGAGACGTTTTGGGTTGAGCTTATGTATGTTGTTAATAATTGATTCTTTTGTAAATTTAGCGCCTTGTTTTACCGATAAGCATAGAGAATAGACAACGAGAGCAGTTTAACGAAACGATTTTCACATTCCTTCAATTCTTCATGAACCAGCAAAAACGCATAAACAAGATACTTGATGCTGTCGAATCACGGATTCAGACGGAAGTGGGTTCCCTGCTTGGTGCTGATTTTACCCTTGTCGGTGGAGAGAGAAGGTTAGGCAGCAAAGAAGAGGTTTTTGATAGCCTGATGGGTAAGCAGATTTGCGTCCAGATGGATATCTCCGGTGAGATCACTGGTAGAAGTTGTCTGCTGATAGGAATAAAAGATGCAATTCGTCTGGGCGGCACGCTCATCATGTTGCCGGTTGCCGAGCTGAAAGAGGTGATAGGCCGCGAAGATTACAGCGATGAGATTGAGGACTCTTATGGTGAGATAGCCAATATCATTGCCGGGTCATTCACTAAAGATTTTGAGGAGTCGTATCCCAAAGCCTGTCGCTTTGTCCGCAAGGAACAGGAAATTCTGGTCCCGACAAAGGTTGACATCGACTCAGACGCCCCGATCGCCGACGGCGCATATTACCAGATCAATTCATCAATGGTCCTTGATGGACAACAGATGGGCAATCTGGTCATGTTGCTTCCTGCCGACACTTTTGCCTTGCAGCAAGAGAAAAACCTTGAAGAATCTGCTTCGAAGCCTGTGGTTGCTACTGCTACTGAGTCTGAAACTGTTGGTAAAGAAATTTTACCGGATGAAGCCGTTGATGCTGCAGCATTGCCCAAAAATCAAGCTGCAGAAGCAAGGTTTGATGCGGAAAAACATCAGAAAAGAATCAATCGAGTCCTGAAAGAATGTGGAAAGAGAATAGAGCAAGAAGTTGCCGCTCTGCTCGGAGTTGAGATTACCCTGAGTGATCCGGAAAATCAGCTCCTGAAAAAAGGACAGTTTTTCGAGGATCATGTTTCCGGGCGGCAGGTCATGGCCGATATGGAAGTTGCCGGCGAGAGAGAGGGGCGAAGTTATCTCGCCATGAGTGTCAAGGATGCGATTCATCTTGGCGGCATACTTATCATGCTGCCGCCTGCCGAGCTTGCGAATGTGGTCAAGGCTGAAGATTTTGGTGTTGAGGCCCGTGATGCTTATGGAGAAATCGCCAATATCATCTCCGGTGTTTATACGGCGGTTTTTGAAGAACAATACAGCGAAAAACTCAGATTCATCCGCAAGGAACTTCGCGATATTGTGCCCGCCAAGGTCGATGCTGCATCGGACGAGCCGATACCGGATAAGACCTATTATACAAGCAGCATGACCGTGGCCGCAGGCGGAAAGTCGATGGGACAAATGCATATGCTTTTCCCGGCGGAAATGCTGCGGCTTGATGGTCCGAAAAAAGAGCAACAAGATTCTGCACTCCTCGACGATTCACCACCTGCCGACAAGCCGGGGAACCAGCCAAATACGGGGCAGAAAACAGAGGTAGTTTCTCCGACCGGAGCAGTACGGCAAGACGTCAAAAAACAGCAAAAGAGAGTGGATGAAATACTTGCCTCCTGCCGAGATCGCATGGCCAATGAGGTAGGTGCGCTGCTTGGCAATGAGGTCAAATTGAGTAATCTTGAAAACTTCATTGTCAGCAAGGAGAAATTCTTTTTTGACGAAGTGACTGGAAAACAGGTCATAGCCAACATGGATGTGGTTGGTGAACCGGCAGGAAAAAGTTATCTGTCGGTTGGTCTTCGGGATGCAATTCGGATTGGCGGCACATTAATCATGCTCCCCGCCTCGGAGCTCGATGCGGTGGCCGCTGCAGAAGATTTCAGCGACGATACCGAGGATGCATTCGGTGAGATAGCCAATATCATCGCCGCCGTGTATACAGCGGGTTTTGAAGAGCTGTACAGCAAACAGATTCGGTTTGTAAAAACCGGCTTGCATCAGGTTGCACCGATGAAAGTGGACATAGCCGCAGCTGAACCTTTTGCCGATCAGGACTATTACCTGAGCCGGATGGATCTGGCGTTGGGGACCCGTGGCCTGGGTAAGATACATGTCCTTTTTCCTGCTGAACTCCTGCAACTGAGCGATTTGCGCGTAGTCAATGATGGTAACGGCGACGGAGCGGCAGTGTCCTCTGGTGCAGCAGCCGAAGTTGCGCCGATAAACAGCCGTAGAGAACAGAGTCGACAGACGGTACGAGAAGATCAGGGACCGCTTGATATCTTAGTGGTTGGTGATGACGATGCGGAAGCGGACAAGATCGCCGAGGTCCTTGAAGAGGCTGGTTACGCCGTTAAAATTCTGTCGTTTAAGGACAATCTGCACAGCTATATTCCCGGTAATCTGAAGGCAATATATCTGGTAATGCGGCAGGTAAATGAGCAGGCTTTCGGTGTTGCCATCAAAGTTAGCTCTGCCTGTTCTGTCCCGCTGATCGCCGCCGGACCGGGATGGACGAGAACGAAGGTGATCAAGGCCGTAAAGTACGGTGTCCGGGATATACTTCTCACGCCCGCTTCACATCAAGATATCCAGGAGAATGTTAATAATAACCTGCTGGAACTTGCTGCATGATCCGCCGCGAGGTGGAAAGATTATTTTTCCCAATCCCCTTCGATATCTTTTTTCTTTATTTTCTCCAGCAGGGTCGTCCTCTTTAAATTGAGGATGCGCGCCGCCTCTTTTTTATTTCCTTCGGTAAATTTCAGAGCCTGGACGATGAGCTGGGTCTCAAAATCATTAATCAGCTCATTGAAATCTACTGTGCCGTCGTCCCAGGCGACATGCTGCATGGGTGTTGATGGTGGTAGGTCGGTGTTGCTGGCCTGCTCCATATGGCTGTCCTGATTGACCATGCTCTCGATTTCCGGTGGGATGACCACGGCATGAAATTTTTCCGGAAGATCGTGCAAATCAACCAATCTGCCGCTGTACAGGATGGTCATATGCTGAATGAGATTTTCCAGTTCCCGTACGTTGCCACGCCATTCGTAATGGCAAATCACCGCCAATGCCCGGGGTGACAAGGTAAACCTCTCTCTCCCCCGATTTTCGGCATGTTTTTCAAAAAACGCATCGATCAATAGCGGGATGTCTTCCGGCCGATCTCTGAGCGGGGGAATGTTCAGTGGCACCACGCTGAGACGATAGTAGAGGTCTTCTCTGAATCGCCCCTCGCTAACCATTTGCTCGAGATCGCAGTGGGTCGCGGCGAGGATGCGGGTGTTGACCGGAATTGATTTGAAGGCACCGACCGGTTCAAACTCTTTTTCCTGGATCACCCGCAGCAGCTTCGCCTGCAGGGTGGATTTCATGTCACCGATTTCATCGAGAAAGAGTGTGCCCTGGTCGGCATACTGGATTCTGCCAGGCTTGTTGGTTGTTGCCCCGGTAAAGGCGCCCTTGGTATAGCCGAACAGTTCGCTTTCCAGCAGATCGTCGGGGATGGCGGCGCAATTTACCGGCACGAAATTCTTATCGCGCCTTTTACTCTGGGCATGGATGGCTTTGGCCACCATCTCTTTACCTGTCCCTGATTCCCCTCGGATCAAAACGGTGGAAATATCATCATCGGCCACTCTGGTAATGAGGTCGAAAAGCTGTCGAACTGCCGGGCTCGCCCCAATCATGCCATGAAACGGCAGACATTTTGGGGTACCTGGTTTTTTGGTCGTTTTTTTTGGCGACGGCAGGGTTTCGTAAGCTCTTTTTATGGCAAGGGAGGTCTCCACCGGGTCGATTGGCCGGTAGATAAAATGGAACAGATCAAGAGCAAGAACCTGTTTGATGAGCTGGGGCTGGCCGGCTGGAATAATCGGAATGATGACAGTGTCGGGGTGTCTATTCCTGAGCGAGGAAATAAGCGCCAGATCATCGGTATCTTCAGAAAAATGTAGATCTATGACCAAAATGGCGACAGCGTTACCTTGTAAAGAGGCGTCAAGTTCCTGCTCGGTCAATGCGTGTTCAATGGTGCAGGCAAACTGCAGGTCGAGCATATTGGCTACGGCGGAGAGTCCATCTGCCTGTTTATCAGCAAAAAGTATTGTGGGTGACGATGCCATGTAATTATAGAGGTAAGCAACTATTGATTGAGTGGTTCAAGCAGATCATTTCAAAGAGAGGATTGCATTAGATCAGCGAGTTTACTGGAAGTCCTGCGCATATTGAGGCTGAGCATACGGGCAATTTTTTGCATCACTTTCACCCCCAGAGCCGGGTGTTTTTCGGCTAACAGTTCGAAGCCTTTATCGGTCAGCGTTACCATGGTGGTTGCCTGCTTGGCTATGACGGTGGCCGATCTTGGCGATTTATCGATAAGAGCCATTTCCCCGATAGAGCTTCCTTTCGTCAAGCGGGTCAGGGTGATATTTTCCCCGGTATCGGTTCTTTTTTGAATCTCTAAAAGACCATTGACCACAAACCCCATAAAGGTCCCCTGATCGCCTTCGACAAAAAGGTGTTCGCCACGCTGCAGGTGCACGTAACTCATATGTTTTGCAAAAAGTGATAGCTCGTCAACATTGAAACTTGAGAAAATAGGCAGATTAATCAGAAAAGATCTGGTCTCTTCTTCACTGTCACTCATTTCTTTAGGTAATAACATATATCTTGCAACTCGATCTTGACATCGTTTTCTGGTTTTGATCCGGCTTGAATGGGGGGCTTCATTGCACGAGAGCGTCAAGGAAATGGTGTTTACTTCGTTTGAATCACGCTCCTTCCAGTTCAAGCATATCACATTAAAAGGAGAAAAAACAATAGTGTATTCAGCTGGTGTTACCGTCTTGATGCCGCAGGTCTTGATTTATTGGTGCAGATCGCTATGGTAGCTTTACACCAATTGCAGTGTCACCAACCAGATCATGTGGAAAACACCGGGTGCCGTACTTTATGAATGGAAAAATTGTCACAGTCCTAGCTGTGATTCTGGCGGTTTTTGTTTCTCCCGCCTTAGCCCGTGAACCTTTTTGGGGTTCGGTCAAAGAAATTATTGATGGTGATTCTTTTCTGATTGTTTCCGGACAGAGAACTATTGAAATCCGTCTGTACGGGGTGGATAGCCCCGAATATAATCAGCCTTTCGCCGGTAAAGCAAAAGCCCTGGTAAGAAAAAGTGTCTGCAGTAAAAAAATCCTGGTTCGACCGATGTATTACGATTCTTATCAGAGGTTGGTTGCCATTGTCGAATACGATGGCCGGACACTAAACGGTGAACTGGTCGGTGCGGGTCTTGCCTGGGTGTATCCGCATTATTGCCGCAAAAAAATTTGCCGTTCCTGGCAGCAGCGGGAGGATTCGGCCAGGGCCAATAAAAAAGGGTTATGGAGTACACCTCGACCGGTCCCACCCTGGCAATGGCGGGAGAGGCGGGATCATTAAGTCGAAGGGTTTTTTCATGAGCGCTGTCATTTCTTTTGGTAAAAGATCGATCGCAGATGGCGCTTTGGCACGAACCTCGGGCAGACCCCGGTAAGCGACTCCGTCGAACCGATGATGAGATATCCATCATCGGCAAGATTGTCGGCCAGTTTATTGAAAAGTTTTTTCCGATCCTCCAGAGTGAAGTAGATAGCTACATTTCTGCAAAATATTATGTCAAATTTACCAAGACTCGATAGAGGCTGCATCAGGTTAATTTTTTTAAAATTGACCATCGCCCTTATATCATCCTTGATTTTCCATGAATCACCAAAAAGGGTGAAATATTTCTGCAGGTATTTTTTGTCCAGTCCCCGTTCGATTTCAAAGCGGTTGTATTTACCATAGCTGGCCTGGGCAACAGCCGCATCGGAGATATCGGTGCCGAGCAGGGTCAAAAGATAATCGGACGATTCTTTCAGCAGCTCTTTAATGACCATGGCAATCGAATAGAGCTCCTGTCCGGTGGACGAAGCGGCACTCCAGATCTTGATTCGCGGTTTCATCGTTGATTGGGTGGAACGTAGATCTATTACTTCCGGTAGAATCTTATGCTGCAGCAGATCAAATGGTCCTTTATCACGAAAAAATAGGGTTTCGTTGGTTGTGATCGCGTCAATGATTTCTTTTTCAATTTTTTTTGCCGGCTCCTGCCGGGCTTTATTGTGCAGCTCCTGGTAGGATTTGCAGCCATATGCTTCGGCGATTGAGCTAAGACGGGTTTCAAACAGATATGATTTGCTCTGATCAAGATATATTCCGGTGAGAGCCTGAATATATTGTGAGATCAGTTTGAGCTCGGCTGGTGCGATCTTGATCATCTTACTTGACGCTCTTGACTATTTCTTCAGCGATCTTGCCGAGTGGTGCAACAATGTCCAGGTAACCAAGTTCAGCGGGCGCCTTGGGCATCCCATAAACTATGCATGATGCTTCGTCCTGGCCGATGATGTAGGCGCCTTTGTCCTTTAATATTCCAAGGCCTTTAGTGCCGTCGGAACCCATGCCCGTCATGATGACGGCGGTTGTCCGTCCCACATAGTAATCGCCAATAGACCTGAAGAGATAATCGACCGATGGCCTGCAGGAATTTTCGGGAGGATCGTCGGTGATTTTGATTTTTCTGTTTAACCCATCGGTTCCGGCAACCAATTTCATCTGTTTGCCGCCGGGGGCAATATAGACGACATCGGGCAGGAGGTTTTCTCCGTTTTCAGCCTCTTTGACACGCATTTGACACTTTTTATCGAGGCTCGCCGCAAGTGATTTAGTGAACACCGGCGGCATATGCTGGACGATCAAAACCGGCACACCCAGGTTGCCAGGGAGTTTCGGCAACATCTGGTTCAAGGCATTTGGTCCACCGGTGGATATGCCAATAGTGACGATTTCCGACTTACCCCGGCGCACTGCTGCCGGTCTAACCGGCGCAGAGCCGGGTGCATTTGCGACAGTAAGGGACCGCAATGCTGTCGGCTTACCAGCAGGTATACCGGTGGGTACAATTCGACCTGTACGCTGCAGCAGCGAGGAGCTGAACCTGGACCGGGCGAACGCCTTGAGGATTGGCTCAAGGGCTGCTCTGATCTCCTTCTTCCCCTCTGTCTGGTTTTTGCTCTGCGGTTTAAGGATAAAATCAAAGGCGCCCAATTCAAGGGCCCGCATGGTCATATCACTGCCTTCTGCGGTCAATGTGGAAACCATGATGGCGCCGATGCCGAGCTTGCTCTTGTGTATTTCCTCCAAAACTTCAATGCCGTTCATTTGCGGCATTTCAATATCCAGGGTCAGGATATCCGGTTTAAGAGTGGCAATCTTCGCCAGGGCAATTTTGCCGTTATGGGCAACACCGGCCAGTTCGACACCGGGTATTTCCTCGATAATATCGGAGATTGCCTTGCGATAGACGATGGTATCGTCGACAACCAGCACACGCAGATTTTTTGCACCAATCATTCTAACACTCTATCCTCAAGGCTAAGTACTTTGTCTACATTCAGGATACCAATGAGGTTGGTTTCGGTTTTATAAACCCCATTGAAATATTCGCCCTGAATACCGCGCATATTGGCCGGTGCCGATTCTTTTTTGTCCATATCGGCGGAAACGACATCGCTGATCTTTCTCACCAGCAGTCCGACATGCCCGCCTGCAGAATTGACGATAATATTCCGGGGGTCCTGGCTGATATCGGTTTTTCCCAGTCCCAGCTTTCGGCCAAGATCGATAATGGTGACAATCTGGCCGCGAAGATTGAGTATGCCGACTACATACTCCGGGGCCTGGGGTACCTTGGTCATCTGCATCAATTTATTGATTTCCTGGATCTTCAGTATATCCATGCCGCACAGTGCATCGCCGATATAAAATGTTGCCAGTTCGACAATCTTTTTACTGCCTGTCTGTTGACTGAAGTGTCTGTCATGTTAATTCCGTTGAGTTGTTCACGTATTTCGATGATGTCTTCTAGAGTACGTCAATAACGAAGCACAATAGATTCTAGCTCAGTGCGTTCTCTTGATATAATCGTGGACGGATACCATGAGCCGCTCTTTATCGAGTTTAATGTGGTATTCATCTACGCCGACCGTTTTGCCTTTGGCAACATCCTCAGCTGAAGCGAGAGTCGTCAAGGCGATAATAGGTAATTTGCCATATCGGCTGTCACTGCGGATTCTCTGGGTCAACTCGAAACCGTTCATATTCGGCATTTCAATGTCGGTAACCAGCATGGAAATCTCATCACCGTGTTCCAGCAGCTTGTTCCAGCATTCCACGCCGTCTTCCGCTTCGATTACATTGTAGCCGACTTCAGTCATATAGCCTTTCACCTGATTCCGGAAAAATTTGGAATCCTCGGCGATGAGAATAGTCGGAAGCTGGCCTTCGTCCATTTCCAGGGGCGTGTATTGTTCCTGTTCAACAAACCATTGCGGGAAAAGGGTCTGGGTCATTTCAAACACGTTGACCAGCATAGTCGTTTGATTATCAATAATAATCGAGCCCATTATTCCGGCCTGGCTCAACGTCGAGTCATCAATATCGGCACTCACCTCGAGGGCGTCGATGGGACCTATTGCCAGCAAGCCGACCGAGCGTTTGGCAATATTAAAAACGATCACCAAAAGACTGTCATGATCGGCTAACGGCTGGACCATGGCCAGATCATCAATGCAGATGAGGCTGAGACTGCCACCCCGGTATTTCATCACCCGTTTGCCGCCGAGTTCTTCAATATCGGATCGTTTAATCTTTTCAATCCGTTCCACCTGGTTGAGCGGTACGGCAAAATGCTCCCGCTCGGAGCTCTTGAAGATAAGCAGCGATTGTTTGTCCTTTATAGCATTAATTGCCGCCTCGGCCGCTTTTTTCACTTCCGAGGCCCTGTCTGAGCCGTCAACGGAGGTGAGGCGCGCCATCCTGGCCAGGTTGCTGACATCCAAAATGAGAGCGATGCGCCCATCACCCATAATCGTGGCACCGGCGTAACCTTTGCATTGCTGCAGATGCCTGCCAAGCGGCTTAATTACAATCTCTTCCGAATCCTGCAGCTGGTCGACAATCAGGCCGTATTTCATCGAGCCTGTTGACACCACAACAATATTGAGGGCACTGGCGGCTGAGGATCTACGGTCGATTATCGAGCGGGGCCGCTCGTCCTGATTATCGCCCATATCTTTTGGTGAACCGTCCCGGTTGTTGAACAAAGGAGAATCCTTGCCCCGTCGATCGGAGACTTTTTCTCTTCGATCCGGCCGCATCTCGTCGGTAACCGGATCGTAATACGTCCGTTCAATGCCGATAACATCAGCCAGCCGGATCAATGGGAGCAGAACCCCGCGTAACCGAACAACTTCTGCGTCGCCGACTCTTTCGACCCTCTCTTTTACCTGGGCGGCAGGGATACGCAGCAGCTCCTCAAGGTTTACCTGCGGGATAGCATACCGTTCCCCGGCTGTCTCGATAATTTGACACGGAATAATGGCCAAGGTCAGCGGCAGTTTAATGGAAATTGTGGTGCCGGCACCTTTCTCGGAAATGATATCGACATTGCCGCCGAGCTGGTCGAGATTGGTCTTGACGACATCCATGCCGACGCCGCGGCCGGATACATCGGTTACTTCCTTGGCGGTCGAAAAACCGGGCAGGAAGATAAGATTGACCTTTTCCTTGTCCGACATGACCTGCGCCTGTTCACTGGTGAGCAGTCCCTTATTTACCGCACTGGCGGCAAGAGCATCGCCATCGAGGCCTTTGCCGTCATCGCTGATTTCAATGACCACCTGGCCTGCTTCATGATAGGCTTTCAAGATAACCAGGCCGGTTTCCGATTTGCCGACTTTCTTGCGATCGTCGGGCATCTCAATGCCGTGATCGACGGAGTTGCGGACCAGGTGGGTCAGCGGGTCGTTGATGGCTTCGATAATCGTCTTATCAAGTTCGACATCTTTGCCGACGATGGTAAGATCGATGGTCTTGCCGAGTTTCTTCGAGAGGTCTCTGACCACGCGGGGAAATTTATTAAAGACATTGCCGATTGGCTGCATACGGGTCAGCATGATAGCTTCCTGCAGCTCGGAGGTGATGAGATCAATCCGCTGGCCGACCGCTTCAGCATTACGCAAATCATCCGTGCCAATCGTCTGCAGCAGCTGATTCCGGCTGAGGACCAGCTCGCCGGCCAGGTTCATCAGGGAATCGAGCAGACTGACATGGACCCTGAGTGATGCTTCGGCTTTTGCCGGCGGCGCCTGCGATACCTGCGATGCCTGATTCGATTTAGCTGCTCTCACAGTGACCTGGGTCGGTACGTCGGCGGGTGGAGCGGCCTGGAGAACCGGAGCCTCCAATGTCTCTTCCAGTTCCTCGTCTTCCTCGGCGATATCCTCTTCTGCGACTGGGTCAGCAAAGGACATCTCTTCAGGTTCTTCCTGTGTGACCGGTTCCGGCTCTTCCGGTGCTTTGGAAAAGCTCCCATCAGCAATGGCATTGAGCGGGGTGAGATGTGATGAAATATCTACCTCATTGCTGTTCTGGATATCCTCAATCATGCTCTGCAGTGCATCCATCGCTATCAGCAGGACATTGATTATTTCCGGAGTGGGGATGAGTTTTTTCCCCCGGATCATGCCCAGGACATTTTCCGCGGCATGGGAAAGATCCTGGATGGTCTTAAGGCCCATGAAACCCGCACCGCCTTTTATCGAATGGGCCGCTCGAAAAACTTTATTCACCAGGTCTTCATCGATGTCTGCGCCACCTTCTTCAACAGCCAGAAGGTCATTTTCAATATCCGCGAGATGTTCTAATGATTCTTCAATAAATCCCTGCAATATTTCGTCGTCTTCGATTTCCATACAACACACTCCGTACATTAAAATAATAAGGTGATTGACTAATTCAGGTTATACATAGCCAGACGGTTATGTACAGGAGGGGAGGCAAAAAAAAATTACAGGAAACAGAAAATAAGCTGTCTGGATGGGCCGGGAAAACGAAAAAAAGAACGGAAAAAAGAGAAGATGGATGTACGTTGCAATGGTTCGATAACAGATGAAAAAAAATGTTATCGAACCGGAGTGGTTTACTTCGTGCCGGACTGGAAATCCATAAGTGTCAGTTCATAGGTCAGATGGTGTCCGGCGAGCGGGTGATTGTAGTCAACGGTGACCTCTGAACCTTCAACGGAAATAACCGTCGCCGGAACTTTCTGTTCGACGCCGTTCCGGTCAACTTTCAGGGAAAGAACCATGCCCGGTTTCGGCTGGAGGGCATCAACCATCTTTTGATTGTCAATGGTCTGCAACAACTCTTTTTGCCTGGGACCAAATCCTTCTTCAGGAGGAATACGGATTTTACGGGTCTCACCCACAGTCATTTTTAGCAGCGTCATTTCGACTGTCGGCGGGAGATTGCTGTCGCCGATTTTGGTGTGCAGCGGCTGCTCTTGGTCGACGGCAATAAAAATTTCACCGTTGTCGAGTTTGCCGGTAAAGGTGATTGTTACCATGTCGTTTGGTTGTGGATTGGTCATGGACGAACTCCTTTGTTCTGATAAGTTTTCAACGAAAATCAAAATTGACTATAAAATAATGTTCCCTACTATAGGAAGTGACCAACTTTATGCAAGTATATACGATGAAAAGAGCAAAAACAGTCAGTGCAGCTTGACAAAGAAGGGAGAGCCGTCTAATTTACACATCTTTTTGATAAACGTGCACCAGCGCTGTTTTGTCTGCGGCCCTTAAATGTAACACTCGTACTTTTACCATGATATCTCTAAATTTCAGCAAAACACCTGATGGCCTGTTGCCGGCAATTGTCCAGGACTATCATACCAACGAAGTATTGATGCTTGCCTATATCAATGAGACAGCCTGGGAAAAAACCCTGGAGACCGGCAAGGCACATTATTGGAGTCGTTCAAGAAATAAACTATGGCTCAAGGGAGAAACCTCTGGTCACGTACAGATAATCCGTAAAATCATGGTTGACTGCGACGACGACACGGTTGTCTATCAGGTTGAGCAACTTGGTGGTGCCGCATGTCATACCGGGCATAGGTCCTGTTTTTATCGACGGCTTGAAAATGGTGAGCTTGTCACGACCGAAGAAAAAGTATTCGATCCGAAGGTTGTCTACGGAGCAAAATAATATCGTACCATCTGGTTCCCATGGGGGCCATGGGAACAATTTTAGCAGCAGCGGGAGATTAACGAGATAATGGACCAGTTGAAATTGGGCTTGCCGAAGGGCAGCCTGGAAAAAGCGACGATTGAACTTTTCGAAAAGGCCGGATGGCTTATTAAGCCGGCGGCAAGAAACTATTTCCCGGAAATTGACGATCCGGAACTGGATTGTTCAATCTGCCGGCCGCAGGAGATGTCCCGCTATGTCGAAGATGGCTTGCTTGACGCGGGCATCACCGGTAAAGACTGGACCATGGAAAATGTCTCCGATATCGTCATGGTCTGCGACCTGGTCTATTCCAAGGTGAGCAGGCGACCGACCAGGTGGGTTATCGCCGTGGCCGGCGATTCGGATATCAAGACTCTCGAGGATCTGGAAGGAAAAAAAATATCCACGGAACTGGTCAATGTCACCAAGAGATTTTTTGTTGAGAAGAACATCAATGTGAAAATTGAATTTTCCTGGGGCGCAACCGAGGCCAAAGTGGTCGCCGGTCTGGCCGATGCCATTGTTGAAGTTACCGAAACGGAGAGTACCATCCGGGCCCACGGCCTGCGGATCATCCATGAACTGATGCAGTCCAACACCCAGCTCATCGCCAACAAAGACGCCTGGAACGATCCCTGGAAGAGGGAAAAAATCGAAAACATCGCTTTGATGCTTCAGGGGGCACTGAACGCCAACCGTATTGTCGGGCTGAAGATGAACGTGGCCAGCGAGAATCTCGATGGGGTTGTTTCCATCCTGCCGTCGCTGAATGCGCCGACGGTGGCGAGCCTGTACAACCAGGACTGGTATTCCGTTGAAACGGTCGTCTCGGAAGATATTGTCCGGGACCTGATCCCCAAATTAAAGAAGATGGGCGCGGAAGGGATTATTGAATATGCCCTGAATAAGATTATTAGTTAAAGGGGTTCCCATGCGGCGCATGGGAACAAAGAATTCTATATGCCAGCGGAGAAAATATGGATTTTTCAAAAATAGAGTTTCTCCTGAGTGTGCATAGTCTCAAGCAATTGCCGCCTTTGGAGCTGCCGGAAATCGCCTTTGCCGGACGATCAAATGTTGGCAAGTCAAGCCTGATCAATGCCCTGACCGGCAGGAAAAAATTGGTCAAGGTCAGTGCCCGGCCGGGTAAAACCCAGGGCTTGAATTTTTTCCGGGTAGGGGATCAGTTCTTTCTGGTAGATTTGCCTGGATACGGTTTCGCCAAGGTCCCGAAAGCAATGCAGGATGGGTGGCAGTCGTTGATCTCTACCTACCTGGAACAGCGACAGACGCTGCGCTGTGTTGTGGTTATCATGGATATCCGCCACGAAGCGAAAAGCCAGGATACCCAGCTGATCCAGTGGCTCAAGCAAAACTCCATCCCCTGTCTGCCGGTGTATACCAAAATAGACAAGGTATCGGGCAGCATCCGGGAAAAAAACGCCAGGCTGCTTGATGCCGGCCATACCCTGCACGCCGGGGAGCGGGTCCTTTTTTCCGCCAAGACCGGGCAGGGGCGCGATAAACTGGAGGCAGCCCTGGCTGGGTTTCTCATCGTATAATGAAAAGCAAAGATTGATGGCGTCGTAAAAACTTATTGGAATTGCCGGGATGGACTCTGGAAAAAGTTCGATATACTAGGCGTAGTATCTGAAACGGCGATTCGGCAGTACATGTAGTACGGCGAATCGTCGTTTCAGATCTACAACGACGTAGATCGGGCTTTTTACGAGTCCATCAAGATTGATTCCCTTAAATGCATAGAGCGTTCTGCTCTTAAATATTTTCTCCCACATTCGTCTGCATATCATCTTTGGTTCTCTTTTTTTGTTCCGGTAGACATGATAGTGTTATAACATACTGGGATAATTATCTGCAGGCCAACTTGGTGGAGGCTGGTCAATTTTTTTATGCTGCGTATAGAATACAATGGTCTTCCGGCGCTTGTGATATCGTAAATGACAAGGAGAAATAATGCAGGAATTGTCCAAATCGCAAAAGGCGCGACACGCCATTCGAACCTTCAAAATACTCGCCGATTCCTTATCACTGCAGGGATCGTATCGACCCTCCGGCAAGGTTGGCGAGAAGCTCGCTGAAGCCTTGAAACAGCTTAGTCCGGAAATATATGGTTCGATGACCGATGGCAGAATTATTGAGCTGAAAGGCCTGGAATATGTAATTGACAGAATGCCGAAGGGCATCGAGAACTGCACCAGGATCATCCTTACCGCCCAGGAGGATTTTCAGGACACTTCTTTTGCCAAGATCATCCCATTCAAGCGGCGCCGAGTCTCCTATGCTGTTTCTGAAACGGAGATCTGTTTTGTTATAACCACCGGCAAAAGCGAGATCTACGATATCCTGACCCATATAACTTTTTTAAACATCGAGGCCCAGAAGATTTACCAGCAGGCAACAAAGCGCGTTGACGGGATAAGCTCCGAATGGGCCGAGCTGCAAAGAGTCGTGGACATGGATACGGCTCTTGCAGACGAAGTACTGGAGCAGGCGATCTGGAACCTGTCGATCATTCTGGGACGCACCTATAAAGAGACCAGGGAGACCTATGATTATCTGGAAAAAAGCCGTCAGGAACAGGATTCCAACAACGGTCTCTTTAAGATAGTTTACGGTATCGGTCAGCGGGTTATAGCTGAGCGGCTCGAGGCAAAGAATGAACTGACCATCTATTTCACCCCTTCGCTGCATGAGATGATCGATAATCAGAAATATGCGACGCTCTGGGCCGAAAAACTAAAAGAATCGCTATGCCGCCTGAATATGCAGAACCGGCCAGTGCACGTGATAAGCGCCAATATGCACTCGATACGCAATTTGCTGTTCGGGCCAAAGGTATTAGCCGATGCAGGAGCCGAAGTATCTGCCGATCTGTATGAAATGGTCAGGGCTGTCCGGGATCGGGGGATTACTGTTGGTACGTTTATCAAAGAACGCGGCTTTATCTATCAGCAGGACATTTCGGGTTCGAATATAGATATTAATATTATCGACCTGGCCGCAATTGAGGAAAAGCATATTCATCCGGCGTTGAAGATCAATTTTCATTTGATAAAGGAGACCCAGCCGGTCCTGCTGGTCATTAATTATGCTTTTGGTACCCAGGCTTTTGATGTCATGGACGAACTGCTTCGTCCTTTTCTGCGCAACGGCGAAGAAGGGGCATTAAGTATCAAGTCGATTTCCATCATGGGCAAAGCCGGGGTTTTGCCGGGCAAAAAAGGCGATGTCATGCTCGCCACGGCCCACGTGATTGAGGGAACAGGAGACAACTATATCGTCGACAACGATCTCTCGATTGCCGACTTTGATAATAATGTCCATGTCTATAGCGGACCAATGGTCACCGTGCTCGGCACCTCGCTGCAAAACCGGGATGTCCTTGAGCGGTTTCATTCATCCAGCTGGCGGGCAGTCGGCCTGGAGATGGAAGGAGGGCATTATCAGCGGGCGATAAGCGGGTCGATCATCCAGGGATTTATTCCGGCGGATATGAAAACCCGCTACGCCTACTATGCATCGGACAACCCGATGGTCTCCGGCCAGACCCTTGCTTCCGGGCCGATGGGCGATGAAGGCATCGTATCGACCTATATGATTTCCAAGGTTATCCTGGAAAAAATCACCAACTATGACGATACCGCCCAAAGTTAATAAAAAAAGCCATCTGCTGCTGAGTTTTTCACCCTGGCTCCTGGCCGTCGCGTGTAGCTTGCTGCTGATTCTGCTGAGTCTTTTTGCGATGACCAATTATCAGCGGGAAAAAGAACTAATTGTCGATGCCTTGGCTCAGAAAGGGCTGACGTTGATGCGATTCATCAGCAGTTCCGTGCGGGAGTCGATACGCGATAACCTGCGCTCCTCGCAGCTCTGGAACAGCTGGCAGGAACCTATGCAGGCGGCCATGCAGCAGGCGGCGGAGCAGCCGGGGGTTGAGTATGTCGTGCTGCTTGACTCTGCCGGCGCCATTCTGGCTGGAGCTGGGGCAAAGATGCCGGAGGCCAGGATTAATGCCGACGAGATGCAGTTTGTCGCCACACTCGGCAAGAGTCGGTCAGATCGATTTGTCACCCGCATTGTTGCCAGTGGCCCGGAAGATGCAAAAAAATTCCAGCTCGCCGCCTGGTATCTACCGCCGAACATGGGCGGCGGCATGCATGGACCACCCAACCGAGGCGCCAGAAGGGAGCAGATGATGCGCCGGTTCGGCGAACATCCGCAGTTCGCCGCCTTTCAGGCAGAAATGGAGCGGCTGCAGCAGTTAAAACCGGTCTATATCATTCAGTTGGATTATGAGCAGTTCAGCTCGCCGCTTAATCGTCAGCTCCTGCAGATCGTCATGCTATCAGTTGTCTTACTCCTCGTCGGTCTTGGCGGAGCGCTGTCTTTTGCGACCCTGCGGGGACTCAAAGGATCGCAGCTGCGTCTCGGTAAGGTTGAAAAAGAACTGCAGCGCAGTGAACGGCTGGCAGCGCTCGGCAAAATGGCCGCCGGCGTCGCCCATGAACTGCGTAATCCTTTGAGCTCCATCAAAGGGCTGGCGGTTATATTACGGGGTGGGTTTGCCGCAGCCAGCCGCGAGGTGGAGACCGCCGATATCCTGATCAAAGAGGTGGAACGGCTCAACCGCGGTATCGGTGAGCTGCTCGATTATGCCCGGCCGGAACAGCTCAAGCTCGAGCAGGCTTTTATCCCGGATATCATCAACAAAACCGTGTCGCTGGTACAAGGTGACGCCCAGTCCTATGGCATTGATATCCACCTTGATACAGCAGGCGATTTGCCATCGCTCCCGGGTGATATTGACAAGATGAATCAGGTCTTCCTCAATCTTTTCCTGAACGCGATTCAGGCAATGGAGCAGGGCGGCAAGCTAACGGTGCGTACGGAGATTAGGCAGCAGGCAATGATCATCAGCGTCCGGGATACCGGCGTCGGCATCCCGCCGGAAAACCTGGGCCGGATTTTTGACCCCTACTTTACCACCAAAAGTGATGGAACTGGACTTGGCCTGGCCATGTCAGCGAAGATAATTGAGGAACACGGTGGGCATATGGAGGTCAGCAGTGTCTCTGGCGAATGGACGGAGTTTCGGGTTGTTTTGCCGTTAAGAGCGTGATGTGCTGGAGGGAGCACTGGTTCCCATGCGCCCCATGGAATTCGTTATTTATACTGCATATTATACAACATCTCATACTCACCTTTCTGAGCGATCAGTGAATCGTGGGTTCCCTGTTCCACGATAAGCCCATCTTTAACAACAATAATCCGGTCGGCATTCTTGATGGTCGACAGACGATGGGCAATCACCAGGGTGGTGCGGTCTTTCATTAAATTCTCCAAGGCCTTTTGCACTTCCCGCTCCGATTCGGTGTCGAGAGCGGAGGTTGCTTCGTCGAGTATTAAAATCGGTGCGTTTTTCAACAGCGCCCTGGCGATCGATATCCGCTGCCGTTGTCCGCCGGAAAGACGGGCGCCACCTTCGCCGATCATGGTATCAAATCCTTCGGGGAGCGCCTGGATAAAGTCATAGGCATGGGCTGCTTTTGCCGCGTCATGAATCCGCTCATCCGGTGCCTGCTGGTCACCATAGGCAATATTATTGCGAACGGTATCGTTGAACAGGATGGTCTGCTGGGTGACCATGGCTATCTGATGACGCAGCGATGCCACGGTGACATCCCTGATATCGATGCCGTCTATCCGAATACTCCCCTGTTTAAGATCAAGAAAACGGGGAATGAGATTGGTTAGCGTGGTCTTGCCGCCGCCGCTCGGCCCAACGATGGCCAGTGCTTCCCCGGCTGGAACGGTGAGGTTGATATGCGACAGCACCGGTGTTTTTTCATCATCGTAGCAAAAGGTAAGATTGCTGCATTCAATCCGGCTGGAAAAGGGCGGTAATTCGATGGCGTTCTCTTTATCCCGGATCTCCGGTTCAACATCGAGGATGGCAAACACCCGGGTGGCTGCAGCCAGGCCCTGTTGGATGGTCGAGTTGATTTTAGTCACGCCCTTGACCGGCTCGTAGGCAGCGATGAGCGCGGTCAGGAAGGCAAAAAAAGTTCCCGGGGTCATGTCGCCGCCGATGACTTCTTTGCCGCCAAACCAGATAATCAGGGCGATGGCGCCGCCGCCGATAAATTCCATCATCGGGTGCTGCAGACAGCGGTATTTCGCGTCCTTCATCGTCAGGACAAAGAGGCGGGTAACCTGGTTCAGAAATCGTTTGCCCTCATATTCTTCCTTGGTAAAAGCCTTGACTATCCGGTTGCCGGTGATTGTCTCATGGAGGATATTGGAGACATGGGCCACTTCCTCCTGGGTTGAGGTGCTGAGTTTGCGAAATAATCGGCCAAACCTGGTTATCGGGTAGGCGGCGATCGGTAAGACGATAAAGGTGATCATCGCCAGGCGCCAGTTCATATAAAAAACCACCCCGAGCAGGATAATCACCTGAAAGAAATCACGGACCGCCCCGACCAGCGCATTCGATACGGCCTGCTGCAGCAGGGCGACATCGGAGATGATCCGGGACATCAGCGTGCCGGTAGGCATCGCATTGAAAAAAGACAGCGATTGTTTATGGATATGATTGAAAATATTCAGCCGAAAATCACGAATTACCGATTGCCCGACCTGTTCGAGCAGAATTGAATAGAGGTAATACACCACGCCTTTGAGGAAAAAAATAGCCAGCAGCACCAGGGGCAGCAGTTTCAGGTAAAAGGTATTCTGGTCGATAAATATTTTATCGAGGACATCTTTGACCAGCCACGTTTGCGCACCTGTTCCGGCAGAAACACAGATCATGGCCAGCATGGCAATGATCAGTTTTCCCTGATATGGTTGAATGACATGATAGAGTCGTTGGAGGATTTGTTTATTTGTCATGGAAGATGATTGTGTTAAACCTCGGGAGTTGAGGCCCTGGTTCCCATGCAACCCATGGAAACAGGGCCTCCGGACTGAGCCCGTCAAAAAAATATCTGCTTAAAAGATCTCTGCACTTTTTCATAGCCGGTTTTACTCCACAGGCGATGAAAAAGGCTGAACCATTGTTCCGGGTATTGCCTGACAAAAGGTTCGTATAACTGGATGCATCGTGTCGAAATGTCCTGAATGTTTTCTTCAATGATTTCAGAATACTCGGGCAGATCGACGGTATCGAAATCGATATGCAATTCGCCGTCCTGCATATAATAGACGCTGGTCATGATCGGCGCCCCCGTGCGCAGATGCAGCAGCGCCGTGCCCCTGGCGCAGGCCAGGGGCTGGTCA
Organism: uncultured delta proteobacterium; assembly: GCA_963804605.1. Classification (GTDB taxonomy): domain Bacteria; phylum Desulfobacterota; class Desulfobulbia; order Desulfobulbales; family Desulfocapsaceae; genus Desulforhopalus_A. The sequence continues at coordinate 23,445 of CAWDRB010000012.1, read as the reverse complement.
AAAAAATTGACGCTGGTACCGGTGCCGGAATAGCTTTGGTCAAGGCTGACGATAAGCAGCCTGTTTCTCGCCAGGGCCTGCTGGTAAACAGTCATGCCCTCATAGCTGCTCAGCTGTTCCAGGCTGGTGCCGTAATGTCGCCGCTGGCGGACGAAAAACTCATCGGAGAGGGGATTGCTTTGTTTTTTATAGATAAGGCTTGTCGGCAGGCCGGTTATATTAAACCAGGCAAAATACGCTTCAAACCAACTGGCGTGGATGGTGGTAAGGATCACCCCCTTGCCCTGGCTGAGCGCCTCGTCGAGTTTGTCCCGGCCGGATATCCTGGTGTTTTTTACTAATTTGGTGAGGCTTTTACGATGCAGGATAAATACCAGGCCGAAGGTTCGGGTAAATTGCAGGTACACGCGTCGTAATAAGCGAATTTTGGCCGGATGGTCCATCTCCGGGAAGACCGTTGACAGATTTTTATAGGCAACTTTGATCCGAAAAGGAAACACCACCCAGGCCAGATAGCCGATCGCGGTGCACAGGAAAAGTATCACCGGTACAGGCAGGAGATTAATAAAAAAAATGGTGCTTCGCAGTATGGTATATTCTAATTTGTGTTTTATATTCATGAGTAAGAGCAGAACATCGGTCGAATCTGGATGGGGTTACAGTTTCACGCAAAAAAATCTTGTAAACTACACCACTCGTCAGGGGAATAAAAGTAGTTTCTAAAAGAGTACCCGTCGCGTGCGGTTTTAATAGGTTGATACGAGGAAGAGTTCGTTTTTTAATTTTAGAGGGAGGGCATATGAGCATTATTCATGAAATCAAGAAAGTCGTGACCCCGGTGGATTTTTCCGATAACTCCAAACTAATTGCTGAGTCGGCTGGGTACCTCGCCGGAAAATTCGGCGCATCGATGTATCTGGTCTTTGTTGTGCAGAACTTTGAAGACTATTCCGGGTTTTTTGTGCCGCAGATGACCCTGCCGACCCTGGAAGGCGAACTAGCCGAAAGCGCAGAGATTAAAATGGCCTCCTTTTCCGGCGAAATGGAGGAGTATTGCAAAAATGCCGGGGTGAAAGAACTCAAATACAAGGTCTTTATGGGCGATGTCGGTGAAAAAATTGTTGAATATGCCAATGAGATCGAGGCCGATCTCATTGTCATGGGAACGCATGGATATAAAGGTCTGGAAAAGATTATGTTCGGTTCCGTTGCCGACAAAGTTGTTCGGGCCGCCAACTGTCCGGTTATGACGATTAATCCCTATACTTGCTGTAAGTAATCCGCAAGCCTGGTTCCCATGCGTTGCATGGGAACCAAAACACACATGCGGCGCATGATAAAATGAGTTCCCATGGGGCCCATGGGAACGAGCTTTCGGCTGGCTGCCGGATTTAATCGACAACAACCAGCAGGCCGTTTTTCGGTTTGCCGCCAGTAGACCCACCAACAAGTGCAGCGCACGCTAAGTCCGGCATAACATAAAACGAAACTGGGTTCCTGCCGAATTGTCGGGCGGGGAATACTGCCTCAAGCTGGCCGTTCCAAGCCTCAGCTAAGGCCTTGAAAGTGGTATTCTCAGCGGCAAAGTTTTTCTGATCTACGATTTCGGCAAGCATCTGTTTAATCTGTGCCGTCAATTCCTGATTTTTTTCTCGAAAAGCAAGCACTGCCTGGAGACCCTCTGCGCTATCAAAACCGATAAGGCCTGGCAACTCAAAACCGCTAAGCAGCGGTGCACTGATACCGGTTTTCTTTTCATATAATTCCAGCAGAATATCTCCGGCATCCCGACTGGTGGTTAAAAATATCTCACACTGCTGTAAGTCGCTTTCAAGAAAGAGGGTTTTCCAGCCGTTGAAACGCTTTTTGACATTTCCTGAATGGGCGGCGCCCAGATGACGTTCGACCTGATTGAGTTCGGCGAAAGGACTGTCTTTGAGTTCGTCCTCCTCAATCCCATCACCGTCACCATGCAGCTGCTGAAACAGCGCCGCCTGCTCATCGTCGAGTATCGCCAGATTGCGGGCAATTTCTTCTTCTTCGCTGTCGAGAAGCTCGCCGATTGCCAGAACCAACCGCGCCTGCCAAAGCTTTTCTTCTTTTCCGGTTTTCTGCGTCTTTTCCTGCACAACGCCAGGGTTATGCAGGGAGGAAATGATGGCCCGCTCCGAGTCGTCATCGTTTGCAGGGACAGTAGATTGGGAAGCCAGAATCAGCGAGCTCAGCTGGGCGGCATAGTCGTCTTTTCGATTGCTGATGTCGGTAATTAAACGGATAAACCGATTCCGATCCTCTTGGAGAGGGCAGGGAGTATGTTCTTGACAGAATCCCGATTTAATGAAACTATCTGTGGACTCTTTGCCGGAGTCTGCCGGAGCTGCTTCCACCGGTTTGATCAGGTGGATCTTCGGAAAAAGCAGAAAAAGAGGATACTGGCGGATCGAGTAAAGTGCCGTTCCCGGGAAATAGAGGGTATTGAGTGAGTTCATATGCAGAATCTTAAAGAAAAAGTTTCGTTTTATCTGTCAGCCGCAGTGTATCTACTGTTTAACCTGCGCCTGGGGGCTGATGCCCTTGCCACTGTAAAAGCCACGTTCTGGCAGATTGTCCAGACTGCCCCTTATGTTGCTGGTATCACCTACGTAATTATCGCTCTTCTGCAATATATGGCCGATGGCGAAAAGCTCCCATGGGACCGGCGATTGCGGTTGTTTTTTACCCTTGGCATCATGGCCGGGCTCTTCTACGGTATATATGAATACGCCGGCGTAAACGTCAACACGCAATAATACCTGGACTTCACTGCTCTGTCACCCGGTAAATGGCTGAAGCTATAGTTGCTCTCTGAGGCGGTTTGTCATTTATGTTCTATCTCCACGTTTCCAACCGTACTGAAAACCTTCTCCGGCATATGGCCGAGGTCATCCGGGCGGACAGGCAGCCGAGCTTTTTTGCCACCGAGCTGTTTCTTATCCAGAGCCAGGGGATGGAGCGGATGATCGGCCAGAGCATGGCTGATTCGTTTCGTTCTTTTTGCAACTATAAATTTTTCCTGCCTCTTCATTTCCTGGGCTTTATCGCCGACCGGCTGGGGATGGGAATAAGCCCCGACGGCTTCCAGCGGCAGATTCTTACCTGGCGCCTGGATGGGTTGCTTCGCGAACTCGCCGGGGAGCAGTATCAGCCGCTCAATAATTATCTTTCAGGAGAAAATCGCCAGCTCAAGCGGTTTCAGCTGGCCCGGCGCCTGGCCAACATCTTTGACCAATATCAGATAATGCGGCCTGATATGCTCGAAAAGTGGGCTCGTGGTGTTCTCGCCACCAGTCATCACGCCGAAAAATGGCAGATGGATCTTTGGCGCAGGTTACTGGCCCAGCCGGGTGGCCAAATCCATCGCACCATGCAGTTTACCCAGATAATCGACAGACTGAACAGTGATCAGGATCTTGGCCGACTGCCTGCCGAAACGCATTTCAGTCTTCGGACTGCATACTTTCCCGCCGATATATCTCAACTATCTCAATAGCTTGTCGGCACATATGGACATCCATCTGTTCGTCCTTTCGCCATGCCGTAATTATTGGGGAAATGTTCAGAGCCAAAGAACCCGGTTTAAACATCTGATCAAAAACTCCAACGATCGCACCCAGCAGAGAATTGCTGCCGAGGATCATCATCCGCTCCTGGCTTCACTTGGCAGCCAGGGGCGTGATCTGCAGAATATGATGCTGGAGAACGCCAGTTTTACCCTGGAGTTTGCCAGCTACGCCGATCCTCTTGCCGGGATTGAATATGGCGACGCAACACTGTTGCAGCGGCTGCAGGCCGATCTGCTCGACGGTTCTCTGCCGGATGGACTGCATATGCCTGTTGCAGAACTTGATAATAGTATCCAGGTGGTTTCCTGCCACTCCAAGCTCAGGGAGATAACCGTTTTAAAGGATCACCTGCTGCACCTGCTGCACCACGACAGCAGCCTGGAGTTACGTGATATTATCGTTATGGCCCCGGATATCCAGGAATACGCGCCGCTGATTCCGGCGGTTTTTGATGATATCCAGCATTCCATTGCCGATCGTAGTCTACGGCGGCGCAACTCGGTGATTGCCGCATTTATAAGTTTTCTCGATCTCTTTAGCGGCAGGTTTGGCTGGAGTGAACTGCTTGATCTGCTGCGTCGACCAGTGGTCTTTCCACAGTTTCAGCTCGCGCCAACGGATTTGGACGCCGTGCAGCAGTGGGTCACTGAGGCCGGAATCCGCTGGGGTTTGTCAGCCTCGCAACGTGGTGAGGCGGGGCTGCCTGAGGTTGGTGAAACCAGTTGGCAGGCAGGACTTGACCGGCTGCTTATGGGCTATGCCATCGACAGTGATGACTTTGTCGATGGCGTGCTGCCTTTTGCTGATATCGAGGGCAAAGGGGCGTCTGCTCTTGGCGGTCTCTGTCAATTTATCGAAGTGATTGAAAGGGCCAGGCGCGATTTTCAGCAGAATCGTGCCCTTGGCGAATGGTCGGAGAAACTGCAGCAGCTGGTGCAGCAGCTCTTTGGTGAAGAGTACGAACAGGAGTTGGTTGAGCTGCGCGGCCTCGTTGACGAGCTGGCCGGGCCGATCAGCGATTTCCACTCCGGCGAGGTCGGGTTTTCTGTAATCCGCGAATGGTTCAATCAATCGGCTAAAGAGAGTCGATCCAGCACCGGGTTTCTCCGGGGTCAGCTCACTTTTTGCTCTATGTTGCCGATGCGTTCGATACCCTTTAAGGTGGTCTGCCTTATCGGGCTCTGTGACGGAGTTTTTCCAAAAACTGACAGATACGACACCTTCGATCTGATGGGCATGAATTTTCGAGCCGGCGACCGCTCGCCGCGTGCCGACGATCGCTATCAGTTTCTCGAAGCGTTGCTCGCGGCAAGGTCCCATCTCTACCTCAGTTATATCGGCCAATCGATTAAAACCAATGAAACCATTCCACCGTCGGTCGTGGTGACTGAATTTCTCGAAGTACTGGAAACTGGCTACGGTGTGCGGGATATTGTCGTCAAACATCCGCTCCATCCTTTCAGCAGCAGGTATTTCGGGCCGGACCGCGCGCCGGGAATGTTCAGTTATGACAACTATTACTGCCGGACGGCAGCGGCCATGCAGCAGGGCGGGCAACCGGCTGCCGCTTGGTGGCAGGGCCAGCTTGACGAAAAAAAAGACACGATACACTTTGCCGATCTGCTGCGTTTTTTCAATAACCCACAAAAATTTTTCATTAAGGATTGCCTGGGGATCCGTTTGGATACCGGCGAAGATCTGCCTGATGACCGGGAAATGTTTACCGTGGCCGGGCTTGAAAAATATGCAGTCGAGGAAGAAATGATTCGCCTGGAGCTTGCCGGAGGAGAAAAGGGGAATATCTGTAAGAAATTGCAGAACAGAGGGCAATGGCCCCTCGGTACTTCCGGCGAGCTGGCCTTTGCCGAAAAACAAAAAAGCATCGAGGGTTTTGTCTCCAGGATACGCGCGCAACAAATGGGGGAAAAGCTTGACGAGCTGCCGCTTGATCTGACTATTGGCAGCTCTCGTCTTCTTGGCACGCTCACCAATATCTATGAACAGGGAGCAATGCTGGTTCGGTACGGTAAGCTGCGTGGTCGCGACCTCCTGTCGGGCTGGCTCCACCATCTGGTGCTCAACTGTCTTCAACCGTCCACTGAAACCAGGATTGTAGCCGAGGATGATATTATCAGTTTCAGCGCTATTAATGACAGTAATGGCCAGCCGTATTTAGAATGTCTGCTCGAATGTTTTGCTAAAGGCTGCCGTGCGCCATCATCGTTGTATGTCGAACCGGGCTTTGTCTATGCCAAGCAGATGGCAAGCGACAGGATTTCTATACCGCCAATCGTTAAAGCCAGGCAGTTGTATACGCAGTATCTGGAAAAAGGTTTTGAGCCGGAATGGCAGCTATTGCTTGGCGACCAAGCAATAGCTGTAATTTTAGCTGACGAATTTGAACAGCTCTGTCAGGAAATAATGTGTCCGGTCTGGAGAGCAGCAAATGGATAACAGCTACAAGATATTCGATGCGGCAAGGCTTGATCTCGTCCGAGGAATCAACCTGGTTGAGGCCAGTGCCGGCACCGGCAAGACCTATGCTATTGGTATGCTGGTTTTGCGGTCGGTGGTTGAACTGCGCCAGCCGATCGACAGGATTCTCATTGTCACTTTCACCAAGGCTGCCACCGAGGAGCTGACAACCCGCATTCGAGCTCGTCTCGTTGAAGCCAGGGATCTGCTCAGTGGTATGCTGGCACTGCGGGTGGACAAAATTGACCAGACCCTGCTGGACTGGGCAACGACAATTGTCGATGCCCAGGCGGCAATTGATCTTTTGCAACTGGCCCTCTATGATATCGACCGGGCCGGGATCTTTACCATCCACGGTTTTTGCCAGCGCATGCTCGTCGAACAGGCCCTTGAGAGTGGCCAGCTCTTTGATGTCGAACTGCTCGCCGATATTAATCATGTGCGCAATGAGGTGGCCGATGACTTCTGGCGCAAACATATCTATCCCCTCGATCCCTTACCCTGTTCGCTGATTACCTCTCGTTTTGTCGCCCCGGAAAATTTGCTGGCCAGTGTTGCGGCTGTTTTTAACGACAATGGTCGTCTTGAACCTCCGGTCGGCCGCATTGCCGATGTGCTGGTTGAGCTGCAAACTGCGATGGCGGCAATGTCCTGCTGGTGGTTGGAACATAAGGACCGCTTGTATGGTTGTTTTGTTGCCGGTTTACATGAAAAAAATTTCAAAAAGCCGTTCACCGATGGTTTTACCTCGTGGTTTGAATCGCTTGCTTCATTTTTTAGTGGGGTAAACTATAGCGTGCCGGATAAGCTCCACCTGCTTGATCGAGAGGCACTCGCCGGCGAACTGAATGGCACAAGGATTCGTGGTGATGTCAAAAAGCAGGCTTACCTGGCTGACTGGCCCCTGCCGGAGGGTGAGATTGGCCCGCTGTTAACGGCAATCGATAAGCTGTTGCTTACTGTCCGGGTCAAGCTGGCCGAAGAGCTGCGCTCCGAAGTAAGTCGGCGGCTTCTGCAGCAGGGCAATATGGGTTTTAACGATTTGATTTTCCGTTTGGCTGCAGCATTGCAGGCCGATCAGGGTAACTCTTTGAAGAAAATAATCGGTGAGCGATTCACTGTCGCCCTGATCGATGAGTTCCAGGATACCGATAGTGAACAGTGGTTTATTTTTTCCACCTTGTTTGGCGGGAAAGACCACTATCTCTATCTGATTGGCGACCCTAAACAGGCGATCTATAAATTTCGCGGCGCGGATATTCACTCCTATTTTCTGGCCAGGAACTCGGCGGACACCTTATTGACCCTTGAGAAAAACTATCGCTCGCACCCTTTTTTAGTCGCCGAGATCAACCGGCTCCTTGGTTCAAGAAGCAAACCTTTTTATTTTGATGAAGAAACGCTGGCCTATCATCCGATAACCGCTGCAAAAAAAGAACAAGATCTTGAGCTGAGCAAAGACGGTGCGTCACTGGCCGGCATGGTCTATTGCAGCCTGGTTCCCGACTTGGAGGAAAAAAATGGCCGCTGGAGCTCCGGCAAGGCGGCCGCTTGTCTGCGTGGCTTCATCGTTGCCGAACTGCTCCATCTGCTCGACCCGGCCAGGCCGGTGCTGCTGCAGTTGTCGATTCATGAGCCGAGGGCTTTAGCACCGAGGGATATCGCCATTCTGGTTCGCAGCAACAGGCAGGCCGAGCAATATCGCCAGGCATTGGCCGGGGCGGCGATTCCCGCAGTAGTCGGCAGCAGGCAATCGGTCTTTACCACCAGGGAATGCCGCGAGCTGCTGCTGCTTCTTACCGGTATCGCCGCGCCGGGTGAGACAACAAAGCTGAAGTCGGCGATGACCATCTCCTGGTTTGGTCTGTCCGGCGACCGCCTCCACCAATTATGGCAGGACGAACAGCAACTGAACACCTATCATAGCCGGTTTCTCCACTATAATCAGTGCTGGCAGGAACAGGGCTTTCTGGCCATGATGAGCAGGCTGCTGGTAGAGGAAAATATCCTGCCCGCTCTCACTGCCGGACAGCTGGCCGAAAGAGCCATCGCCAATATTCAGCATCTGCTTGAGCTGGTGCAGGAGCAGGAAAATGCCGAGAATCTTGGGATAGCCCAGCTGCTCCAGTGGCTGCGAAAGATGATGCAGGAGGACAGGGCTGCCGAGAACGCCGAGCTGCTGCTGGAAAGCGATGAACAAGCGGTGCGCATTGTCACCATGCATAGTGCCAAGGGACTGGAATATCCGGTAGTCTTTTGTCCTTATCTCTGGTATCGCAGCAACCGGATACAGGGTGAAAAATACCAGCTCCGCTGTCACGACGATGCCCATCAGCTGGTTGTCGATCTTGGCTCCGACCAGTTTGCCGCCCGCCGCGAACAGGCGGTGCGCGAAGAGATGGCCGAAGATCTGCGGCTGCTCTATGTTGCCCTGACCAGGGCGCAGATCCGCTGTTATACCGCCTGGGCCGACGTAAAGCAATCTGGCGTGGTCGGTGATTCCTGCCAATCGGCCCTTGGCTATCTGCTGTTTGGTGATGATTCACCCGATTATCAACTACAGCAGCAAAAACTTGCCTCCCTGGCAATGGACAAGGCGGTGTCGCACCATATTGTCGAGGTTGACACGCCGTTTACCAGAAATAACAGGACCGTGCCGCAGTTGGAACTGCAGCCGTTGCAGCCTTCCGGACGATCCCTTTATACCGACTGGCAGATGTCGAGCTTTTCGGCCCTGGCATCGATCAGCGATTATGAACATGAAGCTGTTCCGGCGCCTGCCAAAGTGATTGGCAGCGGTCAGCACGGCACCGTTGCGGTCTCCGGGTTGCCTGCCGGGCCCAATTTTGGCAACGTCATCCACGATCTGCTTGAATGTTCATCTTTTTCGGCAATTGCCCGACAAGATCAGCAGGATGCACTCGTTGAGCTTGTTAAACAGAAATGCGCCCGCTATGGGGTCAACGCCGCGCCCGGCGAGGTGCAAAAGTTGCTGGAACTGGTGGTAGCAACGCCGCTTACTCAAGACGGTTTTAGTCTGGCTATGCTCGCCGAGAACCAGTGTTTAAAGGAAATGGGTTTTTATTTTCACCTGAGCCACCTGGCAACAGAGCAGATCAACAATATCCTGGCCGATGAACCGACGGTCACCCCTCTTGGTTATAAGGAAATGCGGGGCTATCTCACCGGCTTTGTCGATCTTATCTGTGAGTATGCCGGCTGCTACTATATTTTTGATTATAAAACGAATTTTCTTGGCGGACTGATGGCCGATTATGCCGACGATAAACTGGTTGCCGCCATGCAGTCACATAATTATGGCTTGCAGTACTGGATTTATACCCTTGTTTTGCATCGCCATCTGCAGAACCTGCTGCCGGAGTATCGCTATGACCAACATTTGGGCGGGGTGAGGTATCTCTTTGTTCGGGGAATGTCTCCTGAGGTTCCCGGCAGCGGGGTGTATTGCACCCGTCCCGACTATGATAAACTGCAGGCTTTGGATCTGGCTTTGGGAGGGGCGGATGATGACCAGGCCGGACGATAATCTTCTCGATATCTATTTCTCCAGGTTTCTGGCTGATCGCTCCCATTTGACGGGCAGCGATAAAGACCGGTTTCTGCAGCTGGTCAGAACACTCACCGCCGCCCATGATCAGGGACATGCCTGCCTGCCTCTTTCAGAAAGTGACGCGCTATTTGTGAAAGATCTCCCTCCTGTTTCCGATGGAGGACAAACACCGCTGGTGCTGCAAAAACGCCGGCTGTACCTGCACCGGTACTATCATTATGAAATGCGGCTGGCCCGGCAGATCCGCACTATGGCAGCTATAAATCTATCGCCGCCTGTGCCGGAAAATGTATTCGTCTGGTATTTTGCAGGTGAACAAACCGGCACCGACTGGCAGAAAGAGGCAGCCAGGATCGCCCTGCAAAAAACACTGACGATTATCTGCGGCGGCCCCGGCACCGGCAAGACCACCACGGTGGTAAAAATACTGGCCCTTCTGTTGCAATGTGCCGGGCAAAAGCTTTCTATTGCCCTTGCTGCACCCACCGGCAAGGCGGCCATGCGCCTGAGTGAATCTATCGGCAAAAGCCTGGACAGGATGGATCTGCCGGCAGAAATCATCGAATTTCTGCCGGCCCGGGCAACAACCCTGCATCGTTTGCTTGGCTACCGGCACCATTCGCCGCAGTTTCGTCATAATCGGCAAAATCCGCTGGGTTGGGATGTGGTGGTGGTTGATGAGGCGTCAATGGTCGATCTGGCGCTGATGAGTAAACTGGTCGATGCGCTGCAACCCGGCACAAGGTTAGTGCTGCTCGGCGATAAAGACCAGCTCGCTTCAGTTGAATCCGGAGCGGTTTTGGCCGATCTTATTAAAAGCCTGCCGGACAATACCGTTGAACTGAAAAAAACGTATCGTTTTGACGAAAACATTAAACAGCTGGCTGCAAGCATTAATACTGGTGACAGTGTCAAAGCCTGGGAATTGCTCTCGGATGCGGCCGCTGAAAACATATCAGTTCTGCACACGGATATGATCGAATATATCGGCCAACACTACGCACAATTTATGGCTGAGGTGTATCGTTCTCCCCGACCCGAGGTCGATGAAATTTTCCATGCTTTTAATCGTTTTCAGGTTCTTTGCGCAGTCCATTATGGTAATCTGGGTGTCGGGGGGATTAATCGCCGGGTGGAGCTGTCACTTACCCGAAGGGGCTTTATCTGTCCCGCAGACTGCTGGTATCCCGGCAGGCCGGTGCTTATCACCAGAAATGATTACACTCTCGAGCTTTTTAATGGTGATATAGGTATTTGTTTACCTGATTCCGCCGACGGTTCCATCAAGGTCTGGTTTGCCGGGTCGGATGGCAGGATGAAAAGCTTTTCGCCGTATCGTCTGCCACCCTGTGAAACTGTTTTTGCCATGACCATCCATAAAAGCCAGGGCTCGGAATTTGACGAAGTGGTTGTTGTCCTGCCGGAAGAAGATAACCGAATCCTCAGCCGGGAATTGATTTATACCGCAGTCACCCGTGCGAAAAAATTGGTGACTCTGGTGGCGGAGCAACAGGTTTTTGACCAGGCCTTATCGCGCAATATAGAGCGTTGCAGCGGTCTGGCCGATATGTTACAGGAAAGCGGCTAAGCTAACTCGTTCCCATGGGAACCAGAAACAGAACTGAAAACTGGGCGCCAGTGGTAAGAAAAGCAATGATGCAAGAGCACTACCCCAAAAAATATCGTGGCCTGTTCGTTGTCGACCTGGATGGAACTCTGCTCAATTCAGAGAAACAGATCGCCAGGCAAGACCTGGATGCACTCATGAGATTGCGGGAGATGGATTATCTCGTTGCCATCGCCACGGGAAGATCCAATTATTCTTTTGGTCAACTGATGACGACCCTTGGTTTGCTGGGGCCGTCAAGCCCGCTTGCCGTGGACTATGTTATTTTTTCAACCGGTGCCGGTATCATGGACTTTCCGGCGCACCGGCTCCTGAAAAGTTTCACCCTTGATCTTGATACTGTCCGCTGGACAAGTGACTATCTGCAGACATGTGGTCTCGATTTTATGATCCACAAACCGATACCCGATACCTGTCATCTGCTCTATAGCGCTAATGGAAGCAATAACCCTGATTTCCAAAGGCGGTTGGCGCTCTACCGGGAGTTTGCCGCGCCTTTGTCGTTTGAAGCGCTCGAAGATTTTGCCGGGGCCACCCAGATTCTTTGCATTGTTGCCGATCAACAAGGACATGCTGTCGCTGTCGAAATTGCCGAGACCTGCAAACAATGCAGCGTTATTAAGGCCACCTCGCCGCTTGATGGTGTATCCCTGTGGATTGAGATCTTTGCGCCAAGCGTATCCAAGAGCAAGGCGGTCAGCTGGCTTACCGAGACCATCGGTCTGCAGCAACCCGCTGTCTGTGCTGTCGGCAACGACTATAACGACGTTGATCTTCTTAGCTGGGCAGGGCAGGGGTTTTTGGTCGCTAATGGGCCAGAGTCTTTACACGAATTTTTCCCCTGTGTTGCATCAAACGACAATTGTGGGGTCAGCGAGGCCGTTGCCCGCTGGTTGGCTTGAGAGTCGGTAGTGGTTGGAAACTCGTTCCCATGTGTTACATGGGAACACAGGCATATTGATCTTTCCTGGAGGATGGAATGTTTCGAGCAAATGGACCGCTGAACAGGTGTCATGAATGTCGGATAGTGCAGGTAGCATCGATTATCTGTGTGCTACTGTTATTTTCCTCACTTGCCGTGGCTTCGGAAAAACCGGCCAACCCCGTGGGGCAGGTTCGCATGGAGCTTTTTGGCAAGGTGCTGAACTCGCACAACATCGGCGTCGGCGATGCAAAAATCCAGGTATTGCTCGATGGAAGTCCCTTAAAAATTACCGGCGAAAAAAGCCATGGCGAGACCGGCGATACACTCTCGACCGAGAGCGATGGCAGTTTTCAGGCCCGATTCTGGCTGCAGGCCGGCCTGATTACTGACGAAAGTCATCTCGAGATCACCGCTTACAAGCCAAGTTTTACCAAGAACAACTATGAGATCAAAGGTCACGAGCTGACCAAGGACGGGGTAAATTTTATTGGCCTGGCCGATATCCAGATTAAGCGCACCACCGGCCCGGCCTTTTGGATCGCTGCAATCGTTTTTGTCCTCGCCTATATTCTGATCTCTTTCGAACTGCTGCACCGGACCATGGCGGCCATGCTCGGGGCGTCGATTATGCTGGTCATATCCTATACCTTCGGTACCCTCAATCCGGAATATCATATCCTTTCCTATGAAAGTGCCATCAAGGCCATCGATATGAATGTCATCTTCCTGTTGATGGGGATGATGATCATCGTCGGCATTTTAAAACATACCGGTATTTTCCAATGGTGCGCCTATAAATGCTATCAGCTTGCCCGCGGCAATGTGTATATGCTGGCCATCATCCTGATGGGTTTTACCGCTTTTGCCTCGGCGTTTCTCGATAATGTGACCACCATGCTGCTGCTCACCCCGGTGACCATCGAGATCGCCGTTTCGCTGGGGATTACCCCGCTGGCTCTGCTTATACCGGAAATCCTTGCCTCGAATATCGGTGGGACGGCCACCCTTATCGGCGACCCTCCCAATATAATGATCGGCTCCTACGCCAACCTCACTTTTCTGCAGTTTGCCGAAAATCTCGCCCCGGTCTGCGTTATCGTCATGGTCCTGTTGTTTGTGTTTTCCAGAACTGTTTTCGGCAAGGAATTTAATAAGGCCAAGGTTGATGATATCCAGAAATTCATTAATGAATTGCGCGAGGAATATAAGATTACCGATACGACGCTGCTCGGGGTGGGTATGGCGATAATGGCCATCGTTGTCGCGCTTTTTCTCACCCATGGCATCTGGCATATGCAGGTCAGCATCGCCGCCCTGTTCGGTGCCTCGATGTTGTTCACTTTCGGCCTGCTCACCAAAAAAGTCAATATGCTTGAGCTGATTGAAAAGGATATTGAATGGACGACCCTGCTGTTTTTCATGTTCCTGTTTATCCTGGTCGGGGGCGTCGAAGAGACCGGACTCCTCGATATTATCGCTGACGGGGTGCTGTATCTGGCGCAGGGCAACCTGGTTGTTTCTATCTGCCTGATTCTCTGGGTGTCGGCGATCATGAGCGCCTTTGTCGACAACATCCCGTTCACCGCCACCATGCTGCCGATTGTCGCCTATCTGACCCAGGTTATTCCGGGGGCCGAATCCGGGGTGTTGTGGTGGGCGCTGGCCTTTGGTGCCTGTTTTGGCGGCAACGGGACGATGATTGGCGCCAGCGCCAATGTGGTTACCCTGGGTATTTCCGAGTCTGCCGGCCATCCGATTAGATTTTTCCAATTTATGAAGATAGCCTTTCCCTTTATGATACTCAGTGTTGCAGTCGCTAACGTGTGGTTGTTGTTATTCTATTAACTGATCCACCGGTTCCCATGTGCCACATGAGAACCAACGGACTTGGCTAACGAAGGAGTTCCGCCATGAAAAAGAGTATCCCGGCTCTTAGCCGTCTGCTTCTCCCGGTAAAAGATTATGAGCTTTTGAAACAAGTCCTGCCGCTTGTCGAACTGGTGTCGCGTGCAATGGCCGGCAAATTAGAGAAGGTCGATCTGCTCCATGTTGTCGGTGGATCATTTATGAGCACTCATTTGGATAACATTGATTTGCGGGCCGGACGTGTTCTTTCTTCTGATCTTATGCAACGGCTGCGCGAGAAGCACTTCCATGATATTGTTGATCCACTGCTGTCCCAGGTACAGGAACTGTTGCAAAAAAGTGGAGTCGGATTGCAGGCCAAGGTCCGTATTGAAGATGGTGATCCGGTAAAGAAAATCACCGCTATCTGCGAGAACGAAGAATATTCCACCCTGATAATGAGCCGGAGGAAAGGGGAGGAAGATAGCTCCTTTATGGGAACAGTCCTCAACGGGGTCTTGAACCGGCATATCAGCGCCAGTTTTTATCTTGTTGGTGAAGAAGGGTTCGCTGCCGGTGTCTCTCCAGCAGCCCGAATCATGATCGGGATCGATGGATCGCCCACCTGCCTTCGGGCCGTCCAGGAGGCCGCGGTCATCCTGGCAATGAGTCCTGAGAGTATTGAAGAAGTATCTCTTGTCAATGTTCTTGACCCATCCTGCCTGTATGACCAGACCGGTCCTGATTGCCAGCAGATGAGCGTCGCCGCTTACCAATATATGCAGGAAGCAGAGGATATCCTGGTGGGGGCGGGCGTGGTCAAAGCGAAAGTTTCCGCCACCGTGCTCTACGGCAAACCTGGCAAAATTTTGACAGAACATGCTCAAAATTTTGACGCAACCCTGTGCTATGTCGGTCGCCGGGACAGATCGAAAATAGCCGAAGTCCTGCTTGGTTCGGTCAGTGGCGATTTTATCCACCGCTGCCGGAAAAAAAATATCGTACTAGTCAGTTAGTGATTTTGCCACGTTTCAGACCGATATGTAAGATGTTGCACCGTTGCAAGATTAAAAAACTGTTTGACAAATTATCTGTCAACAGTAAAAATAGAGTGTTTCTCATGGGAAATTGATTGATACCCAATTGATACGTCATGATATAATATTCTGAACACAGTTTCAGACTGTTTATCCGACATCTCCATTACTCAAAATCTTCCCGTAATACTCGCATTTCATAGGATATTAGCGGTAAGCTAGGTCAATAAAAAGTTATCACACCAGTATAAACGAACTGATAGTCATGTATCAGTTAGGATTATACTGTCTGAGAGTTGATGGCAGGTAAGCTGGCCCATCTTCTGCTGATTGTTCATGTTATGGTAACTGTTAAATAGATGGATGGAAATGCCTGATATTAAAATATATGTCGTTATTCCAGCTCGGTATCGGTCATCTCGATTCCCAGGTAAACCATTGGCTGATCTGGGTGGAAAACCTATGATTCAGCATGTGTATGAGAAGTGCCTGCTGTCAAAAAAAGCATCGAGAGTCATTGTCGCAACCGATGATCTGCGAATTTTTAACTCCGTTAAAAGTTTTGACGGCGATGTTGTCATGACTTCCGAGGAACATTTGACCGGGACAGATCGAGTAATTGAAGTTGCCGAGAAATTGCCGGCCGATATTTTCATTAATGTTCAGGGAGACGAGCCACTGATTCGACCGGAGGAAATTGATCTGTTGATCTGCAAAATGGTTGCTGAGCCAAGCTGCAGGGTGGCAACTTTATGTCACTCAATACCGGAGAAAGATGCCCTGAACCCCAACGTGGTCAAGGTTGTTCGATCTGCTGACGGCAAAGCATTATATTTTAGTCGCAGACCTATCCCCTATAACAGCCAAAATGATCCGAACTTCAGATATCTAAAGCATGTTGGAGTGTACGGTTATCGTTTCCAAATTTTGTCCGAATATAAAAATCTTCCCTATTCACATCTTGAACATGCTGAAAGACTTGAACAATTACGCCTTTTGGAGGCAGGAATCGCCATAGATGTCCTGGAGACTGACTGGACAGGTCAAGGAGTAGACACGCCTGATGACCTGGAAGTTGTAAAGAACATAATGTTGCGCTCACCAACTGGGCATCAGGCCAGGCGAATCGCCATCTCACCTTAAAAGTTCCCCGGATAAATCTAGATGAAATTAAAAAAAATCCTTGTTCTCACCTTGCTCATTGCTGCTGGTTGCTGGTCAAGCTGCATGGCAGCAGAATTGTCGGTCAGTGAGGCTGTTATTGCCGATCCTGAAAAACAGATTACTGAAACCACGGTTGAAGGTGAAGGGCAACCGGTGTTCGGCAATAACCTTTTTAGGGGGCACTTTCGCAACATTCAACAACCCAGCTTTAATAAAGACTATCTGATCAATATTGGCGATACCGTTAATATTCGCATCTGGGGGGCGTTTGAGTTTTCAGCAGAAATACCAGTCGATACCCAGGGCAACATCTTTCTACCCAAGGTTGGCACCGTGCAAGTGCTGGGTGTCCGAAACAGAGATCTGCTTACCGTGGTCGAGGAGAAAATAAAAAGCTCCTATAAAGACATGGTCTTTGTCTATGCCAATGTCACCAACTACCAGCCTATCACTGTTTTCGTCACCGGCAATGTCAATGATCCTGGCCTGTACCCGGGAATGTCTTCAGATTCCGTTCTGCAGTATATTGATCGAGCCGGTGGTATTTCCCTGCAATATGGCAGTTTTCGAAATATTGAAATTTTTCGCGGCAGCAAAGTCGTCAAAAGAATCGACCTGTATTCATTTCTGGTGAGTGGGCGTAATGATTTGTTCCAGTTTCATAGTGGAGACGTCATTTCCGTCAATAATGTAATGAACCAGATTACCGTCACCGGTGATGTCAAGAGGCCCTACAAATTTGAATTTGCCGAAAAGCAGGTCCCCCTCGTGCAAGTCCTGGAACTGGCCATGCTGAAACCGGAAACAACAAACTTTACTATAACCAGATGGCAGCTGGATAACACCCAAAAACTTACCTCCGGCTCGGTGAAAGACAGTAAAGCCATCTACGTGATGGCCGGCGATACCCTGGAATTTTTCTCCGATCATACCTCGAGCCTGATCAAAATCTCGATAACTGGGGAACATGACGGGTTATCCACTATCCTGGTGAAAAGAAATGAAACCCTGGGGGAGGCTCTGCTCAGGGTTCGCTTGAACGCGAGGTCCAATCCGGCAGCTGTTCAGGTGTTCAGGAAAACCGTTGCCGAACAACAAAAACAGCTCCTGCTTGCGCACCTGCAGAATCTGGAAACGATAACCCTGAAAAGCTCGTCCATGAGCGTAGAAGAAAGTCAGATCCGAAGCGCAGAAAACAAAGCCTTTATGGGCTTCATCGAAAGGGCGCGAAAAGTTGAACCTAAAGGACAGATTGTCATCAACGAAAAAACCAACCTGCATAGTATATATCTAGAGGATGGCGATCAGATTTATATCCCGTCTACCACCAACCTGGTCAATATTCAGGGCGAGGTATCAATTCCCGGAACCCATACTTTTGTACAGGGATACTCTGCCTACGATTATGTTCAGTTGGCAGGTGGGTTGACTGACAACGCAGACGAGGCTAACATCCTGGTTGTCGCCCAGAACGGGAGTGTTAAAAAATACGAATCTGAAAGAGAATTGAAAGGTGCTCTTATGGACAATGGCGACTCTATACTCGTTATGCCCGAAGTCACCGGCTATAATCTGCAGGTAACCAAAAGCGTCACCCAGATCATGTACCAGATCGCTGTCAGTGTCGGCGTTCTGTTGGCAATATAAGGTGTCAAGCCGGCATATGCTATCAGAGTTCAGCAAGGTTGTGGCTTTTTCCAGGGGAATAAGGAGAAATCCTGCCATAAAATGTTTTTGGGGCGATAAGCTTTGTTCTCCATCCGGTAATTATGGTGCGTCACCTTGTTTTGTCGGCTGGGGAAATAAACCCAATACTCGTCAGGTGGTGTGTACCGCGGCTGAAAAAGCTATTCCTTATTTCAGACTTGAGGATGGCTTTATCCACTCGGCTGGCCTTGGCACCCGGGGGAGCGCTTCCTTTTCCCTGGTGATCGACGACCTTGGCATGTATTACGACGCAACAAGGCCGTCTCGCCTGGAGAAAATTCTAGCAGAACATGATTTTGGGGCCGACAAGCAGGTAGTTGAGAAAGCAGAACTGGCCATAAGCCTGATCAAAGAATTTAAGATCTCTAAATACAATACGATAAACCAGGCAATCGCTACCGATATAACTGACAGCAGCAGGAAGAAAATACTGGTTATTGCCCAGACAGCCGGGGATATGTCCCTGGAATATGGCCTTGGCAGCCAGTTTTCAACCAGCCAGATTGTCAATGCGGCCGTGCAGGAAAATCCGGGGGCGGATATCTATTTGAAAATTCATCCGGACGTCATTGCCGGAAAAAAGAAGTCAGATCTTGATGTCAAAAAGCTTCCCGCTGAGTGCAGAGTACTGGCGCGAGATGTCAACCCCATTTCTCTGTTGGAAAAAATAGACAAGGTGTATACCAAAACCTCACAGATGGGCTTTGAGGCGCTTCTTCTTGGCAAAGAGTGTGTTTGCTTCGGCATGCCGTTTTACGCCGGCTGGGGATTGACTGATGACCGGGTCGAGTGTCATCGCCGAAACAGAAAACTCACGGTGAGCCAGGTTTTTGCCGGAGCCTATATTCTCTACTCCCGCTATTATAACCCTTATCTGGACCAAGAAACCGATATTATCGACACCATTTATGCTATAAAACAAAATCGGGATACTCTTCGCTCCGGTTTATCTCAATGGAAAAACATATTGCAATGGATCTCTCTGACCCGGCGTAGTCTTTTGGTTTCCACAAAACGTATTGCCGCGGCGAAATAACCAAATGTCACTGAATAGACATAGAACACGCAGTTCGATTGAGGTCTTGAAGGATGTTGTTTTCGCCCTCTTTATTCGTGAAATAAAGACCCGCTTTGGAGCTTATCGTTTAGGGCTGGTCTGGGCTTTTCTGGAGCCGATGGCTTTTGTTATTGTTATATCTGCCATTCGGTCCATAAGCAGTGGTGGTTCCCTGTTTGGTGGAGAGAGCCATGGCATACCGTATCCGATATTTTTAATGCTTGGATATGTGCCGTTTATGCTTTTTTCCAAATTATTGACTCAGGGCGCTGCCGCTGTCAGTGCCAACCAGGGATTGTTCAACTACCGTCAGGTGCGACCCATCGATACCATTCTGGCGAGAACCCTGCTTGAAATGTTGGTACACAGCAGTGTGATACTGATCTTTATGGCTTTGTTCTGGTGGTTTGGTTTCGATGCTGTCATTGCAGCTCCGGTGCAGCTGATTGCAGTTTTTCTCCTGCTTAGCGCGCTTGGGGCCGGCTTAGGTCTGATAATCTGTGTTGGCCAGATGCGTTTTCCTGAATTAGGTAAGATTGTGCCTCTGTTGACCCGGCCGCTGTTTTTTATTTCCGGGCTCTTTTTTTCGCTGAACGATATCCCCAGTCAGCATCATCATTATCTGCTCTGGAATCCCATACTTCATGCCATCGAGTTGATCCGTAATGCTTGTTATCCTGGCTATAACGCAGATTCTTTATCCATGGAATATCTGGCATTCATCGCCTTGGTGATGGTGTTCTTTGGCTTGGCTATGTACCGCCTCGACTGGAAACGTATGGTGGCATCATGATCCAGTTGCAGAATGTAACCAAATCGTATCCGACAAAATTTGGTCGCCAGTATGTGATAAGAGACGTCAGTTGCACTTTGCCCACTGGCCGTAATATTGCAATATTAGGGCGTAATGGCGCTGGAAAGTCGACATTATTGCGGTTGCTTGGCGGGATAGATTTCCCTGATAAGGGAAAGATAACCACCGACCAGCGAATTTCCTGGCCGTTAGGTTTATCTTCCGGGTTTCAGGGCAGCATGACCGGCCGGGAGAATTGCCGCTTTGTCTGCCGGATCCATGGCGGATCCAATTTCAAAGAAGTGGAAAATTTTGTCCAGGATTTTTCTGAGCTGGGCATCAAATTTGATCTCCCTATTAAAACCTTGTCGGGTGGAGAAAAGGCGCGAATTGCCTTCGGCATGTCCATGGCCTTTGATTTCGATATTATTCTGTTGGACGAAATCACCTCTGTTGGCGATCCGACATTTAAAAAAAAAGCCAGTGCTCTCCTTGAGGAAAGGCGTCTAAAAGCAAATATAGTCATGGTCTCACACGTTCCACCCCAGCTTCGTCAATTTGGCTGTGATTTAGGCATAGTGATGCAAGAGGGGCATATGACCGTTTACGATGATTTTGAAGAAGCTATTGCTGTATATCAGACACTCTAATGCTTAACGAAAACAGAATAATTATGAAACCAATACAACAATCAGCGGTCAGTGAAGTTGGATCTGAGATTGACCTTGCTTCAGCATCCGGTAATGCAAAACTGAAAAAGAAAAATGGTATAATCCGCCGATCATGGTTCTGGTTTGTACTCCTGCCATTTCTGTTAAGCAGCATCTACTTTGGCTTTATTGCCAGCGACCGTTATGTCGGGGAAGCCAAGGTGATAGTCAAGCAGGCGGACAGCAACAACAACAGTGAATTCGGCATCGCCTTGTTAGGGGTCGGGATGTCTTCCGGTAAACAGGATGCCCAGCTGGTACGCCAATTTGTCTTGTCCCTGGATATGTTGCACCAGCTGGATAAATCGCTTTCTTTGAGGGAGCATTATCAAAGTAATGATATCGATATCTTGTCGCGGCTCTGGCAATGGGAATCTCAGGAAGATTTTCTGGAGTACTACCGTAAGCATGTGAGCGTTAATTACGATGAACTCTCCGGAACCCTCGCCATTCGTGCCCAGGCATTCACCCCGGAATTTGCCCAGCAGATTGTCAAAGCTTTACTGGCGCAGAGTGAACTATATATTAATCAAATTGGTCACCAGTTGGCCACCGAACAAGTCAATTTTGTCAAAAACGAACTCGATCGAGCTACTGAGCACCTGCGCAAAAGCAAACAACAGATTCTTGAATTTCAAGAAAAGTATCAATTATTCAGTCCGGAACAGGAAAGCGGCGCAAAACTGACCATGGTCAACGAACTGGAGGCACAACTCACCCGCAACAAGACTGAATTGAATAACTTGCGCAGTTATATGAATGAGACATCTGCGGATATAGTTGCCCTCAATGCCAAAATTGACGCTCTGGAAACACAACTTCTTATCGAACGCAGCAAGCTGGTTGGTGATAAAAGCAATAATTTCAGCGACGTCAACGCCAAGCATGCCGACCTGCTGCTTGATCTTGGATTTGCCACCGATTTATACAAAGGTTCATTGTTGAGCCTGGAACAAGCGCGCATCGAAGCGTATCGTAAACTCAAATATCTGGTGGTGGTCGACAGCCCCAACCTTGCCGAAGAGGCTGAATTTCCGAAACGGCTTTATAATATCATGAGTACATTGGTTATTTTGTCTCTCTTGTACGGTGCAATGAAGATTATCTGGGCCACGATTAGGGAGCATCGTGATGTGTGAACCTTGTACGACCAACGAGAGAGCATAAGAGTATAAAAGTGGCGTTGCTCAAGTTTTGCTGCATTCTGCGTTAACACACAGGATTTTAATCAAAATAAAGTCACTGGAATATAAATGAAAACAATCATTACAGCTTGCTGTCCCTACGGCAACTTGGAAAAAGTGCTGCTCATCTTGCAGCAAGCTGGGCTTGAGGTGGATAGAGAATTTTTTGCTTT
The DNA here is from genome assembly GCA_963804605.1 of uncultured delta proteobacterium. Classification (GTDB taxonomy): domain Bacteria; phylum Desulfobacterota; class Desulfobulbia; order Desulfobulbales; family Desulfocapsaceae; genus Desulforhopalus_A. Next base: position 1,575 of record CAWDRB010000012.1, on the reverse strand, counting down.
GTTGCATGATAAGTTAGTAGGAGCTGCATATTCGGGCGATCCGCTTGAGATAAACCAAAATGTATTGCAGGGATCACTCCTAGAAGATGATATCACTAGTATTTTAGCTCAGTCGGAGACAGGCCCGCGGCTGCTAACTGACAGTCGCTGCCTGTGGTTGCTCGATTTTTGGGCCAAAAAGCTGCCTGAGGCCAAATTCTTGTTGTTTTACACTAACGCAGAATCAGCTTTGGCGTCTGCTTGCCTGCAAGAAATTGATCCACAGCAAGCTCTTAAAACCTGGCAAGACTCAAGCCGTCACTTGCTCAATTTCCAGCGTTACCATCGTCGACGTGCATTATTGCTGGATGCTGATGCAGCCATTAGACAACCGCAGGCTTTGATCGATATCTGTCAGCTTATTGGACTCACCCTGGAGGTATTTACCACAAAGTGAAGCCCAGGTTTTAGACCAAGCCATTCTTGAGCGATATTTAGCCCGCAATCTCATTGCTAAGCCAGCCAGAAGTACAGTCCCTGCAAACAGAGCTGGAGGCAAGTGCCCAACCTCTGGGCAATTTGCCTCTTCTGGAGATTGAACCTCTAGAAGTTTTCAACAAACATAGCCAAAGACTGGCTCAACAACGCAGGCTGCAAGACGAGAGCGACCAGTTAACCAAAGCACTTGATAATCAGAGAAACCTCAATGCCGAGCAACAGGCGAGGCTTGAGAACGTGCAGCAGTCACATCAAACGCTTGAAACAACTACAGCGGCAGTCACCCAGGAAAATGAACTGCTGTTGTTGCAATTGGAAATGGTTCAGGAAGAACTCGAACAGACATCTCTGCAAAAACAACAGCTGGAGCAACAGGTTGAGAAGGATAAAGTTATCCAGCAACAATTCCAGGCCCAGATCGACCACCTCTCTCAGGCCCGAGATGAACAGTTGAAGTCGAGTGCCGATCAACAGACTAAGCTTGAGAATGTGCAGCAGTCACATCAATTACTGGAAGCAACTGCCAAGGAAGTTACTCAGAAGAATGAAAATCTTGCAAAGCAACTAAGCCAGGTTCAGGAACAACTGGATAGGTCATCGGTGCAAAGACAACAGCTGGAGCAGCAGACGAAGGAAAATCAAGCTATCGCGCAGCATTTTCAAGCTCAGGTTGCCCAACTTTCTAGGGCCCGAGACGAACAGGTGAAGTTGAATACCGAGCAACAGGCCAAGCTTGAAAAGGCTCAGCATTCGCATCAATCTTTGCAGGCAACTATTTCAAAACTGGATACAACTGTTCAAGAGATTACCCGGAAAAAAGAACAGTTGTTGTTGCAATTGGATCAGGTTCTGGCCGAGTTGAAAAAGACTTTGATTGAGAGACAGCAGCTGGAGCAGCAGGCGGAAAAGGATAAGGTTATCCGCCAGGAATTAGAAGCCCGGGGAGACCGCCTCTCTCAGGCTCGGGACGAGCAGGTAAAATTGAATACCGAACACCAGGCCAAGCTTGACAGGATGCAACAGTCGAATAAAACAATGCAGTCAACTGCCAAGGAAGTCTCCCAGAAGAATGAACATCTTTTAAAGCAACTGCACCGG
>CAWDRB010000011.1:0-212355 GCA_963804605.1 uncultured delta proteobacterium | reverse complement strand
TAAAGCATCCACCTGGGCGGATTTCCCGCCACCTCGCAGAGTAGCAGTAACATCGAATTGCTCCATGGTTTCGGTGACTTTAAAGGGTTTGACTATTTTTTGAGATTTAAAAGTCTGGCCAAAATAAGCATCGGCTTCCACTTCATTGACAATAACTTTTCCGGTGCCGGGAGTAAGCCATACTCTGGCTACTGCAGTCTTTCTTTTTCCTGTGGCATAATAGCGATCTTGAGCCATTTTTGTATTCTCCAAGATTAAATATCTAATTCGGCAGGTTGTTGTGCTGCATGGGGATGATTTTTGCCTGCATATACCTTCAGCTTTTTCAATTGAGCGCGACCAATTTTGTTTCTCGGCAGCATACCCTTCACAGCCTTGATAAGCAGATCGGTTGGATGTTTTTCCAACAGTTCTTTAGCAGAGGCCTCTTTAATGCCACCCATCCACCCACTATGCCGATAGTATTTCTTGTCGTTGAGTTTGTTGCCGGTAAGCTGGACTTTTTCAGCATTGGTAACGACTATGAAATCGCCATTGTCTATGAACGAGGAAAAAAGTCGGTTTGTGTTTGCCTCGCAATCGGGTGGCTATTTCTGATGCCAGCCGGCCCAGAACCTTGTTCTCTGCGTCGACAAGGTACCACTTTCTGTCGATCTCGTTGACTGGGGCAAGATAAGTTTTCATTATATCCCTCAAATGGTCGATCATTTAATAAAAAAAGGTCCGAACAGTAGTGTCGAACCTTTTGTATATATAGTGGAGCGGGAAACGAGATTGAACTCTGCGACGTCAACCTTGGCAAGGTTGCACTCTACCACTGAGTTATTCCCGCTCAGTTAGTTCTTACGTGTCAAAACTGCGGTGTTTATACAAGGTCTGTAACTGTGTGTCAATTAAAAAATCAATTGAGCTGAGTGGGTTATTGTAATTATTTTCTTCGTAAAAGTCACGAAAAATAGAGATGGTTTGGCGCGTATAGAGTATATATTTGCTGTGATTCGAATCTATCTCATGGATTTCTTATGGTTATCCTCGTGCCTTGGTATAATGAGTGGTGGTTTTTATCTTACGAAGAATTTATTCGAACCCAGAACGTTTAGACAAAAGTGGTAAATTATGGCTAAATCAGGAAAATTGGCAAGAAAGAGTTCCATCGCCAGGAAAACTGCCGAGACTGCTATTGAAGTACAGCTTGACCTTGATGGCTCCGGCAAGAATGAAGTGAAGACCGGAGTAGGATTTTTAGAGCATATGCTTACTCTTTTCAGTGTGCATAGTTTTTTTGATCTTTCGATCAAAGCTACCGGCGATACTGAAGTAGACGATCATCATACGGTGGAGGATATCGGGATCTGTCTCGGGCAGGCTATAGCCAAAGCTCTGGTTGATAAGGGGGGCATTGCCCGCTATGGCAGCTGCTATCTGCCGATGGATGAAACCTTGGTGCGGGTGGTTGTTGACATTTCCAATCGACCTTTTCTGCATTACAATGCTGTTGTCGCCGAGCAGAAATTAGGGACCTTCGATACAGCTCTTGCCAAAGAATTCTTCCGAGCGGTCTCTCAGCATGGAGGACTTACCCTGCACATAGATCTTCTGCATGGTGAAAACGGACATCATATAATTGAGGCTATCTTCAAGGGGTTTGGCCGGGCGATGCACAGTGCGACAACCAGAATAGAAATGGCAGGCGCGCTCTCATCCAAAGGCTGTCTCTAGCAGTTGAGGACATGATGGAAATGTCATACGGATGCAAAGTCAATATTCTTTCTCCCAACTCTTTTCAAACTTCCAGGTACGTTCATGGCAAAAGTAATTAAATCGTTTTTTTCATATTGTTGTGTTTTGGTCATGTTATCCGCCCGTTCATCGCAATCGGCAAATGACAATAGCCTCGAGGTCAAGGCACCCATAGTACCGCTTTCCTGTATCGTTGTACTGCCGGCAAAGACCTCGGTCGATAAGGATGAAACAATCGGTTATGAACAAGCTCAGGCTCTTGAACAGGGAGCGGCCTACACCACGGATGTCATGCAGGGTCTGTTGCAGGGAAAACCAAAGGTGCGCATCTTGAGCGCCCACGAATTGGCGGCTTTTGGGCCGGATATTTCCGGAGGCATCTCAGGTACTGTTGCCGCCCTTGGCCAGAAACTGGATTGTGACGGGGTTTTACTGACAACTGTCCGTCAATATAGACAGCGGCAAGGGACCGAGTATTCCGCTGATCTCCCGGCTGCGGTCGATTTCTTTATGGTTTTACGACATTCCACCGACGGCAATATCCTTTGGTCAGCTGATTTTCGGGAAGAACAACAATCAGTCCTCAGTAATATTTTCAGCTATAGTAAAGCAAAGAATAGAGGGTTTAAATGGGTTACGGTCGAACAGCTCATGGAGCAGGGAATTAAAGAACGGCTGCAAGATTGTCCGTACCTGCAATAATGATGGCGTCGTACAAACTCTTCATCCGAAGTCTGCGCTTATCTGCTTCGTTGTTGCGAATTTTACAATCATTACGACGTACTCTAGTACGCCGAAATAATTGTAAAATTCGCACGCCTCGCATATGGAGTTTTTTACTTAGCCATCGTAAATTTTAGGTTTTTAAGAGTATTGCCAATAATTTTCCCCTGTCTTTTTTTATGGACCCGCGGCTGGACTGTGGGGTTTGTTTTGCCATTTCCTGGTATCTGACGCCACCATATCTACTTCTCATCTGTCTTTGCATTATGAAAAACGGCTATAGATTGCCGGCCGGATACAATAGAAAAAATCGGCCGGGCAATGCATGACTATTCGATGTTTGCCGAAGGAGATCGTGTACTGGTTGGGGTTTCCGGTGGTGTTGAGAGTTGAACTCTTGCCTGTGTGCTTAAAATATGGCAAAAAAAGGCACCTATTCATTTTGATCTTACTGCGTTGTATATTGCGCATGGTTTCTGGAAGGCTCATAAAGGTGCAGCCGATCCTGGTGTATCCATAACCAGGCAACTGCAGAATGTATTGCTGGATGTGCAGATCGAAGAAGAATGGCTTATAGATGATGCGGACCGGACTTGCTTTCTCTGTTCAAGAAACAGACGAAGTCAGATTTTTGATATTGCCCGTGAAAAAGGATATAACAAAATCGCCCTGGGTCACCATAAAGACGATCTCATCGAGACTTTTCTGCTCAATGCCATTTACAGCGGCAATATCTCGACAATGGTGCCAAAACAAGATTTGTTTGGCGGCACTCTATCTATTGTCCGTCCGATGGCATATCTTGATAAAGATGAGGTTGGCGAGATTGCCACAGAATTACAGCTTGAAGCGATAGAAAGTCTCTGTCCACTGGCAGCCGATACCCGGCGAGAAAAAGTGCGCAACCTCCTGCAGACGCTTTATCAGGAAGAGCCGGAGGCCAGAAATTCACTGTTTGCCGCACTGGCCAATGTACGACAAGATTATTTATTATGAAGATTCATGGAGAATGTTTTCCCTGTTTGCTGCGGCAAACACTTAGGACAGCCCGCCTTACTCATTGCTCATCCGAGCAGCAAATTCAACTTCTGCAGGCAGTCTCCAGGATTATTGCCGAAATGGATGTCACACAGAGTCCTCCGGCCAATGCGCACGCTGTTTATCGCAGAATTGCCGAACTCACCGGCAGTGAGGATCCGTATTACCACCAAAAAAGAGCGAGTAACCGGCAGGCCCTTAAGATTGTCCCCGGCCTGCGTGCGGAGATACGAGGCACGGAGCAGGAGCTTTTATCGGCCGTACGGTATGCCATTGCCGGAAATATCATCGACTACGGCGCTTTTGAAACTTTTGATATTGACGCGGCGCTGGCACGCAGCCAGTCGACGACCCTCGCGGTCGACCACTTTGGCGCCCTCTCGGATGCACTTGATCGAATGGTCACAGGAAGCACAGTTCTCTATCTTGCCGACAACTGTGGTGAGATCGTTTATGATTCACTGTTAATTGAATATCTGCAAGGTTGTGGGTTTGAGATTATTATAGCTGTGAAAGAAGGGCCAATTATCAATGACGCCCTGGTTGAAGATGCTCTGGAGGCCGGCCTGGATAAGTTTGGCCGGATAATTACCAATGGCGGCAGGTATCCCGGTACCGAGCTTGAAGAATGTTCATCGCAGTTCCTGGAATATTTTAACACGGCAGACCTGGTGATCGCCAAAGGCCAAGGTAATTTTGAGAGTTTATCCGAGGTGGATCGGGACATCTTTTTTCTTCTCACCATCAAGTGTCTGGTTGCCGCGCAACACATGACCGAACTTGCTGGTGTCGGATCGGAGAGTTTGCAGGGCAAGGGCGAGATGGCGGTCTATTATTCCGGAAAGAAAAACAATTAATAGTGGAAAGAATGAAAACACGTATAAAAAATATCCTCAAGGAAAAGCCGGTAGGCCAGCCTGTTGCTGTTGCCGGCTGGGTGCGGACCAAAAGAGATACCGGCAGCTTTTCATTTATTGAGGTAAATGATGGTTCATGCCTGGCCAACCTGCAGGTAATCGCCGATGAAAAATTGGCTAATTATCTTTCTGATATCAAACAATTATCGACTGGTTCCAGCGTGATGGTCGAAGGTGTTCTACAAAAATCGCCGGCAAAGGGGCAAGAGGTGGAAGTACAGGCCACCCGGTTCAGAGTGATCGGCAAGGCTGACCCGGAAACCTATCCTCTCCAGAAGAAGCGGCATTCTTTTGAATTTCTACGTGAACTTAGCCATCTTCGACCAAGAACCAATGCTCTTGGGGCGGTAAGCCGGGTTCGTTCAAGGCTTGCCTATGCTGTGCATAATTTTTTTCAGGAGCGGGATTTTATTCAGGTGCATACCCCGATCATTACCACCAGCGACTGTGAAGGCGCCGGTGAGATGTTTACGGTTACTACCGGCCAGGAGAAGACCAAGGCAGAGCACTTCTTCGGCCGATCAGCCGGGCTTACCGTAAGTGGCCAGCTGCAGGCAGAAGTCTATGCCCTGGCGCTGGGTGATGTCTACACTTTCGGGCCGACATTCCGGGCAGAAAATTCCAATACTTCACGGCATCTGTCTGAGTTCTGGATGCTCGAACCGGAGATGGCCTTTTGCGACCTGCAGGGCAATATGGCGGTTGCCGCCGAGCTGCTTAAATATCTGCTCAATGATGCCATGACCAACTGTTCTGAGGATATGCAGCTGTTCGATAAATTTATCGAAAAAGGACTGCTCGATAAACTCAGAGGGGTGGTCGATAAGGAGTTTGCCCATATTACCTATACCGAAGCAGTAGAGAGGCTGAAAAAGGCAAAAAAAGATTTCGCCTACCCTGTTAATTGGGGGCTCGATCTGCAATCGGAACATGAGCGGTACCTGTCTGAAGAGGTTTTTCAGTGTCCGCTTACTGTCACCGATTATCCAGTGTCGATCAAACCCTTTTATATGCGGGTCAATGACGACAATAAAACAGTGGCGGCGATGGACATCCTGGTGCCGGGAATCGGTGAGATCGTCGGCGGTAGCCAGCGCGAAGAACGCTACGATGTGCTCAAGGCACGGATGATCGAGGCGGGAATCGAACTTGCCGATTATGCCTGGTATATGGACCTTCGCCGCTATGGTTCGGTGCCGCATTCGGGATTTGGCCTTGGTTTTGAGCGCCTGGTCCAGTTTGTTACCGGCATGGCCAATATTCGTGAAGCAATAGCCTTTCCAAGAACACCCGGCTCTGCGCCTTGTTGATGCATAATGACTGAAGATATTGGTATGGGGGAAGGCGGTTGAGTAAGGAACCCGGGGTTCAGAAGATGTTTGACGCCATTGCCGGACGTTATGACCTGATGAACCGGGTGATGACGCTGGGGCAGGATCAAAAATGGCGGCGGTTTGTCGTCAAAATGGCCGGTGATCCAGGTGACGGGTATACTCTTGATCTGGCCACCGGAACCGGTGATATCGGTGCCCTGATGACCGATACTTATCCTAGAGCAAAAGTGGTGGGGGGAGATTTTTCCCTTAATATGCTGCGGGAGGCAAGAAAACGGTTTGCCGGCAAACAGCAGATATGCTGGCAGGCTTGCGATGCAAATATACTGCCTTTTGGCGATGCTGTTTTTCAATCGGTGACGTTCGGCTACCTGCTCAGGAATGTGGATGATGCGCTGAAGGTATTAAAAGAAGTACGTAGGGTACTTAAGCCCGAGGGGAAAGTGGTCTGCCTGGACACTACGCCGCCGGCAGAAAATATGCTTGCTCCGTTTATCCGATGGTATTTGCAGTACGGCATTCCAATTATGGGTAGATTCATTGCTCATGACAAAGAGGCGTATGCATACCTTACCGGGTCAACGATGGATTTTCATACCGCGGAGCAACTCGCGCAACTGTTCACCGATGCCGGATTTATCCATGTGGACTATAAAAAATTTATGTGTGGGACCATTGGGGTGCACTGGGGACAAAAACAATGATTGAGAAACCTGCTTTTGATCGGGCCGAACTGCCGGTATATCCCGCCCTGGATACGCTTTTTACCTTTCTGATTAACAGTGTCAGGCAGTACAGCGCCAATGATGCCTATATCTATAATGTCGGTGATGAAGAGCACCGGGTGTCGTACGGCAAACTGTTCGAGGATGTCCTTCTTCTGGCCAAGGCATTTCGACGGCGGGGAGTGGAGCATGGCAACAAGGTTATGGTGTTGTCGGACAATCGCTATGCCTGGATCGTCACCGATCTGGCGCTGATGTCTTTTGGTGGGGTCAATGTCCCAAGGGGGTCTGATACTCCGACGCAGGAGCTTCAGTTTATCATTGAACATTCTGAAAGCTGTTATCTGGTGCTGGAAAGCGATGCGCTGCTTGAACGTCACTCTGACTTCATTAGAGACTGCAAGCAGCTGCGCTCAATCTTTGTTATGACCGGTCCGGCGAAGCATACCCTGTTCAGCAATATTTTCTCTTATAACGACCTGCTGACCGATCGCCAATACACGAAAAAAGATATCGAGCAGTTCCTGGCCGACGGCGAGAAGCTTACCCCCGACGACCTCTTGACGATCATTTATACTTCCGGAACCACCGGGATGCCCAAAGGGGTGCCGCTTTCCCATGCCAATATCATGCATAATGTGCAGGTAGTGCCGGAGATCATTCAGCTGACTGAAAAAGATAACTGGCTTTCTATTCTGCCGAGCTGGCATATCTTTGAACGTACCGCCGAATATGTGGCCCTTGCCAGGGGCACCACCCTGGTCTATTCGTCAATCAAAACATTTTCCCAGGACCTGGAGAAATATAAACCAACCCTGGTGGCAACTGTTCCAAGGGTCTGGGAATCCCTCTACGCAAAAGTCCAGGTGGCGGTAAAGAAGAAGGGGGCGGTTGCCAGCCATCTTTTTCATGCCATGGTCTGGATATCTTCCGCCTATCGGCGCAACAAGAGAAAAGCCCTTGGCAGAATGCCGGTCTTTGACTCGGGTGGGCAGATAGTCAAGTTCACCGAAAAAATTGTCGCTTCAATAAAAATGGCCCTGCTGTTTCCTCTTTATACGCTGGCCGATAAGAAGCTGGCTATGGTCAGGCAACGGTTTGGGGGGCGCCTGCGGCTGGCAATCAGCGGTGGCGGCACCCTGGCCACCTACCTGGAGGAGTGGATAGATGCAGTGGGCATACGCATTGTCAATGCCTATGGGATGACCGAATGTTCACCGGCTATAGCTGGGCGAGGTGTAGCCTGCAGAACCTACGGCACAGTTGGTCCACCCGTCCCCCGGACTGAACTCCGTGTGGTCGGAGAAGACGGCAGAGTCTTGCCACCTGGGGAAGAAGGGACCATTGAGGTACGCGGCGCTCAGGTGACCAAGGGCTATTATCGTAATGAGGAGGAAAATCGTAAATCTTTCACCCAGGACGGCTTTTTCAAGACCGGGGATCTGGGCAGGATGACGATTAATGGCGAGCTTATGATAACCGGTCGCGCCAAAGAAATTATTGTCCTGTCCAGCGGTGAAAATATCGACCCGACCAAAATAGAAAATGCCCTGACCATGTTTCCTTTCATCCAGGAAGCTATCTTGGTCGGGCAAGACAAAAAAGCCCTTGGTGCTCTTCTCGTCCCCAATATCGAAGAACTGAAGGAATATGTGGCCAATAAGATGAGTGGATTCAAGAAAGAGACCGCGGAATTGCTCACCGATGTGAAGGTTTTGGATCACATCCGCAACGACATTAACCGGATTCTTCGTCCCAAGCAGGGGTTTAAACCCTACGAGAAACTTCAGGGGATTATTTTTCTCGATAAAGAGTTCAAACTGGGAGAAGAACTTACCAACACCTTAAAAAAGAAACGACACGTCATTGAGAAGAAATATCGCCAGATAATAAATGATCTGCTGCACTGAAATCTTATTTTTTCTGCTTATCTGTTATCTTCGATCGGAGCTGGCTCAGATCCAAGCAAGTTATCAGCTCGTCATTGGTCAGAAATACGACAAAATTGTTATATTTTTTATAATTACTGACAATTCTGGCATTCCATTACACATATCCTGTGATATGCTCGGTTCGTGCCCCGGGCGGCCGATCTGGAAACAGGAATTTTTATTACTTCAGGTATAGAATTTGCTACAATGCTAAATAATATAGCTGCCCGGGCATGGCTCTTCCGTAAACCATTACCGAAGCCTGTTACGTAGTCCTTTGGTAGGATGAGGTTTGTCGCGGCCTCTATGGTAATTTAAACTGGTGCTTAACAGAGATATACAAAGAGATTTATCAATGGATAACGATACACTTATAATAATTGGTCTGCTGGCCACGGCAATATGCTGGTGGTGCGTCATTCATATTCAAGAAGAAAGACAAGCAAAAAGACAATGTGACAGAGACAGGGCAGAGCGTCAGGAACGTGCTGAAAGGATCAGGCGCCTGACGAATAAACTGTAGCTTGGTCGGACAAGCGGTTTCGGGTTTAAAGAAGAAGAGTTCATCCGGGGGGATGATGCACTTGCACACAAGCTGTAATTTAGCGTTTGATATTTCCATACCAACGCCATTTGTGCTGATGCTGCGGCCGCGCAGCAGTGCGCGGCAATGGGTTGCCGGCGAGAAATATGACGTCCTTCCACGTGTTCCTGTCTCCGAATTCACCGATAGTTATGGCAACCTCTGCCAACGATTAATTGCCCCACCTGGTGTATTTTCTATACAAACCGGCGCCAATGTGATTCTGGCGGACTATGTCGCTAAGATAGAAGATGCTCCTTTTGTCGAGATCCGCAATTTGCCGGACGATGTGTTGATCTATCTCCTTCCCAGTCGCTACTGTGAGTCGGAACATTTTGGCCAAATGGCGACGACGATTGTCGAGGGGCATTTGCTTGGGTATGATCAAGTTGCAGCCATCACCGCCTGGGTGCGAGAGACCATTTGCTATGAATCTTGTGGTAGTGATCTCCCTGTATCTGCAGTAGAAGTTTATTCCAGGCGGTGGGGTGTTTGCCGTGACCTCTCCCACCTCGGAATTACCCTGTGCCGCAGCCTCAGTATTCCTGCGCGTATGGTTGTGGGGTATCTTCATGGTCTGCAACCCATGGACATGCACGCCTGGTTCGAAGCGTATCTGCAAGGCGGTTGGTATACCTTTGATGCGACACAGGCGGAATTGAAGGGTGGATACGTTGTCCTTGGATATGGCCGCGATGCAGCCGATGTTGCGATTTACAACCAGTTTGGGCCGGCGGTATACCCTGCTTCACAGGAAGTCAGGGTACAGTGTGTTGTTGATGAGTAGCTGTAAGTTATTGCAGGGAATGAAAACAGATAGAGATTGCTAAACCCTTTGGGTAGTTCAAGTCCATCAATAAGGAAAGGGTCCATGGAAACATTTAGGACATATGACACTGAAGACTTTTATGATGAGTTGATTGATGCAAATGGTTTGCCCCGGCCTGGTGTCGAGCTCTTGGTGGATAAAATCGAGTCGCTGCCGGCAGGAGATCTGGCCCTGCGCCAGAAAGCCGCGGAGGCTTTGCTTCTCAAGATGGGCATCACCTTTAACGTCTATGGCCGGGATGAAGGGACGGAAAAGATTTTTCCTTTTGATTTGATCCCGCGCATTATCCCCAGCAATGACTGGCAGCAGATTGAAGCAGGCCTGAAGCAGCGCATCTTTGCCCTCAATGAATTTATTCAGGATATCTATAACGACAAAAAGATATTAAAGGACAAAATCGTTCCTGAAGATCTGATTCTCAGTAGCCAGACCTATCGAAAAGTATGTGAAGGATTTACGCCACCGCGCCGGATATGGTGTCACGTAACTGGTACTGATCTGGTGCGCGGCAGCGACGGTTGTTTTTACGTGCTGGAAGATAATTTGCGCTGTCCCTCCGGTGTTTCGTATGTACTGGAAAATCGCCAGGTCTTAAAACGAACCTTCCCTCAGGTATTTGAGGCCTCCCGTGTCCGGCAGGTCGACGATTATCCTGGTAAGCTGCTGGAGATGCTTGAATATCTGGCTCCGCCCGAGGTTCAGTCTCCGACCATCGGCGTGCTCACTCCCGGCATTTACAACAGCGCCTACTTTGAACATTCTTTTTTATCACAGCAGATGGGCGTGGAGCTGGTGGAAGGCCGTGATCTGGTGGTTTCTGACGGATTTGTCCATATGCTGACGACCAAGGGTTTGAAGCGCATCGATGTGCTCTACCGGCGTATTGATGATGATTTTATCGACCCTGCGGTATTCCGGCCGGATTCGCTTCTCGGCGTTAAAGGATTGATCGAGGTCTATAAAGCCGGTCGGATTGCCATGGCCAACGCTCCGGGTACAGGCATTGCCGACGACAAGGTTATCTATGCCTATGTTCCGAAGATTATAAAATATTATACCGGGGAAGAAGCTATCCTGCCCAACGTGCCCACCTATATTTGTCGAGAGGAGAAAGACCGGGCATATGTCCTTGCCCACCTGGACGAGCTGGTAGTGAAAGCGGCCAACGAATCCGGTGGCTATGGCATGTTGGTGGGGCCGCATTCGACTGTCGCCGAACGGGAACAGTTTACCAAACTGATCATCGCCCAACCCCGTAATTATATTGCCCAACCGACTATTTCACTGTCACGGGTGCCGACCATTGTCGGTAATCGCATTGAGGGACGCCATGTAGACCTGCGCCCCTATATTCTTTTTGGCAAGGATATTTATGTGCAGCCAGGCGGGTTGACCCGGGTGGCATTAAAGAAAGGATCGCTGGTCGTCAACTCGTCGCAGGGTGGCGGAAGCAAAGATACTTGGGTCCTGTTACCTAATATAATATAGGAGAAGCGGATGCTCAGTCGTGTCGCCAATTCAATTTACTGGATGTGCCGTTATATCGAACGGGCGGAAAATGTGGCTCGATTTATCGGAGTCAATCTCAATCTGCTGCTGGATATGCCTTCAGAGAAGGATAAACACTGGTTGCCGCTGGTAATGACCACCGGCGATCAGGAGCTGTTTGAAAAAAACGAGGCCGACTATAATCAGGAGGCGGTTCTCTGGTTTCTTACCTTTGACCGGACCTATCCGAATTCTATTCTCAGTTGTGTGGCCGCCGCCAGGGAAAATGCCCGTTCGATTCGAGAGATAATTTCCTCGGAAATGTGGGAGCATCTGAATCATTTCTATCTGGAACTGATTAAGGAAGAAAGCATTAAGATGGCCTTGCAGGATCCCGATCGGTTTTTTAACATCATTAAAATGCGCAGCCATCTGTTCACCGGGCTGCTGGACAGCACTATGAGCCACGGCGAGGCCTGGAATTTTGCCAGGATAGGTATGATGATCGAACGAGCCGATAAAACCTCACGTATCCTCGATGTCAAATATTTTATGCTGCTGCCCCAGGCGGATTTAGTCAACACGCCCATTGATAATATTCAATGGATAGCAGTGCTCCGCTCAGCCAGTGGTTTTGAAATGTATCGCAAGGAATTTCATCATATAATCCCTCGCAATGTAGCTAATTTTCTAATTTTTGATAAAAACTTTCCCCGCTCCATCTACCACTGCATCGCCAAAGCGCAGATCTGTCTGCACCGTATTGCCGGTTCGCCAAATGGAGTGGTCACCAACAACGCTGAAAAACAGCTTGGACGTCTGATGGCGGACCTTGAGTATACTGATATTGATGAGGTGATTGATTCCGGTCTCCATGAATTTCTCGACAAACTGCAGAGTCGCCTCAATATGATGGGAGGGACAATTGGTACCACCTTTTTTAATCTCAAACCTCAGGTTGCAGAGACCGCACAGGAGCAATAACAGGGAACCGTGGCGTGCCACTCTCCTTTATATAATAAACATGATTCCCGGTGAAAAGTGGGTCATGTCTCCATGTCTTAATTACTAAAAGGAATGCCTTTGGGAATCCATATCGCCATAAACCACAAAACAACCTATACGTACGATAGAAATATAAATCTGGCACCGCAGATTGTGCGCCTTCGGCCGGCTCCCCATTGTCGGACTCCGATACTTAGCTATTCCATGAAAGTGACGCCCAAGGAGCATTTTATCAACTGGCAGCAGGATCCTTTTAGTAACTATCTCGGTCGCCTGGTTTTTCCGGAAAAAACTTCTAAGTTCGAGGTGGAAGTTGATCTGGTAGCGGATATGATTGTCATCAATCCCTTCGATTATTTTTTAGAACCCACCGCTGAAGAGATCCCCTTCACCTATGAGGAAGGACTTAAGATAGATTTGGGTCCGTATCTGTCACGGGCTGAAGCCAGCAAAGACCTCAGCAGCTATCTGGAAGAGATAGACTTTCAGCCAAGGCGAACTATCGATTTCCTGGTCGATTTAAACATGAAGCTCAGTCGGGATATCAGTTATCTCATTCGTTTGGAACCCAACGTGCAAAGCTGTGTGCAAACCCTGACCTTGAGGAGTGGTTCCTGTCGTGATTCAGCATGGCTGCTGGTCAACATTCTCAGGTCTTTTGGGCTGGCTGCCCGTTTTGTCTCCGGCTATTTGGTTCAGTTGAAGCAGGATGTCAAATCATTGGACGGACCGTCCGGCACCGAAAATGATTTTACCGACCTGCATGCCTGGACCGAGGTCTATCTGCCTGGGGCCGGTTGGGTGGGGATGGACCCAACCTCCGGTCTTTTTGCCGGTGAGGGACACATCCCGCTCGCCTGTTCGCCTGAGCCGCAAAGTGCAGCCCCCATAACCGGGGCCTTAGACGAGTGCGAAGTCGAGTTCAGTCATTGTATGTCCGTCACGCGTATCCTTGAAGCGCCACGTTCAACCCGGCCTTACCCGGAAAATGTCTGGTCGGAGATCCTTAAGCTTGGGGATCAGGTTGATCTGGAACTTACCGGAAAAGATGTGCGCCTCAGTATGGGCGGTGAACCTACCTTTGTCTCCATTGATGATATGGAGGGAGCACAGTGGAATACTGAAGCATTAGGCCGGGAAAAGCAGGATCTGGCGGAAATTCTGATAAAAAAATTGCGAGCTGAATGGGCTCCGGGTGGGTTTCTGCATTATGGCCAGGGGAAATGGTATCCCGGTGAATCACTGCCAAGGTGGGCTCTCGGCTGTTACTGGAGAAAAGATGGACAGGCAATATGGCAGGATGATCAATGGCTCGCTGATATTGCCAAAGATTACGGTTTTGGCATCACTGAAGCGGAAACCTTTATCGGCTGCCTGGCCGATATTCTCGAGGTAAGCAGAAAGTACATTCGGGAAAGCTATGAAGATATCTTGTATTATTTACAAAAAGAGCAGCAACTCCCGATAAATGTCGAACCCGCTGATCCTAAACTTGATGATTCCGAAGAAAGAAAACGAATGACGGCTGCCTTCCAGCGCGGCCTCGGTGCAGTGGTAGGTTATGTTTTGCCCCTGCAGTATGGCTCGTGGAAGAGTGGTCCCTGGCCTTTGAGAAGTAGTCATATGTATCTGCTGCCTGGTGATTCTCCCGCGGGTCTGCGACTTCCTCTGGACTCTTTGCCCTGGGTTGCGAAAAATGACCTGCCAGGTGAGTATTCCATGGATCCAATGGCTCCACGAGGGTCTCTGCCGGGTCTACATGCAGGGCAGAGTGCTGTACTGCGGGCAGAAGCAACCCTAAAAGACGAAACAATCCGTTCGCAGCCTTCGCCCTTCAAGGATCCTGAGCCGGTTGTCGGTGAATCCGCCGCCTGGTTGGTCCGAACCGCGCTCTGTGTGCAGCCGCGTGATGGGCGGATACACGTCTTCATGCCGCCGATAACGTCCCTTGAGGGATATTTAGAGCTGGTTAATTGCATTGAAACTGCCGCTAAAAAGACCCGGTTACCTGTGGTCATCGAGGGATATGAACCGCCTGCAGACTATCGTCTGGAGTGCTTGAAAGTTACTCCGGACCCGGGAGTTATAGAAGTCAATATCCAACCCATGCATAGCTGGCGGGAAATGGTGGATTGCACGACTACGCTCTACAGGCTGGCTCGTGAATCTCGTCTCGGCACCGAAAAATTTATGATTGACGGTCGTCATACCGGCACCGGTGGGGGGAACCATATTGTTGTCGGCGGGGCGACCCCGGCAGACAGCCCATTCTTACGGCGACCTGATCTGCTGCGGAGCCTGGTGACCTTCTGGAACAACCACCCGTCTCTGTCATTTTTGTTTTCCGGTCTTTTTATAGGCCCGACCAGCCAGCAGCCTCGTATTGATGAAGCGAGACACGACAGCCTTTATGAGCTTGAAATCGCATTTGCCGAGCAAGACCGGCAAACAAGTTCGGAGCATCCGTGTCCTCCCTGGCTTGTTGACAGATTATATCGAAACCTCCTGGTGGATGTCTCCGGCAATACCCATCGGGCAGAATTTTGCATCGATAAACTCTATTCGCCGGACAGCTCGTCAGGGCGACTGGGATTGCTTGAGTTCAGGGCCTTTGAGATGCCACCTCATGCCCGTATGAGTCTGGCCCAGCAGCTTCTTCTCCGTATCTTTGTCAGCTGGTTCTGGGAAACGCCTTATCGCCAGGAGCTGGTGCGTTGGGGTACCCGTCTCCACGACCGCTTTATGCTCCCCCAAATGATCCGTGATGATTTTGCCGATGTGCTGCAGAAACTTAATCAGGCCGGTTATCCGGTCTCTATGGATTTTTTTCACCCGCATTTTGAATTCCGTTTTCCAATTTATGGCACGGTGACCTGCCAGGGTATGGACATTGAATTACGTCAGGCTCTGGAGCCGTGGCATGTCTTGGGCGAAGAACCAGGAGGCGGCGGAACTGCACGGTATGTCGATTCATCGCTTGAACGGCTCCAGGTAAAAATTTCCGGAATGACAGAGGATCGCTATATTGTGATCTGTAACGGACGACGTGTTCCGCTGCAGCCAACCACGGTGGCAGGAGTATTCGTCGCGGGCGTCCGTTATCGAGCATGGCAACCGCCAGCCTGCCTGCATCCGACTATTGGCGTACATGCCCCTCTGGGGATTGACCTGTTTGACACCTGGTCCGGCCGTGCTGTAGGTGGCTGCACGTACCACGTTGGACACCCTGGCGGTCGCAGTAATGAAGACTTTCCTGTCAATTCCTATGAGGCTGAAGGACGGCGAAATGCCAGATTTGTCCCTGGAGGGCATACCCCAGGCAGCCGGGTTTCTGTTCCGGGCCTGGAAACGAATCGTTATTTTCCATATACTCTTGATTTGCGCACTCCAACGCGGTAAAAAGGCGACAGGCGCCAATACTATCGCCGTATACCGTAATGAGGCCGCAACAGTATCATGAGCAATAAAGACTTTAACGGTTCGACCAGTCAAAAAGCCAACTCGATATCTCTCTTTGATGGTAAGCCATTGCGGGGAGATGTCTATAGTGAAGCGTTTAGTTCACCGGCCCATCCGCGAAACCACTGGCAACCAATTCTGAGTGAGTTGGCAGCCAACGGCCCTGACGCTCTTAGGCAGCATCACGAAAGAGCAAAGAGGATGCGCCATGAAGATGGCGCAACCATAAATCCTTTCGATGATCCCACTGAAAGAGCCTCCTCCTGGGCGCTTGATATTATTCCATTGCCCATTTCAGAAGGGGAATGGACAGGGATCGAAAAAGGTTTGACGCAACGTGCGCTGTTGCTCGAAAAGATATTGACTGATGTATATGGGCCGCAAACATTGCTGAAAAATGGCGGTCTGCCCTCTGAGCTGGTTTTTGCCAACCCCAACTTCCTCCATTCCTGTCATGGAATCCAACCTTCGGGGAACCGCTTTCTGAGCTTTTATGCTGCTGATCTTTATCGCGGTGCTGATGGTCGTTTCCGGGTACTTCGAGATTATGGTTCCAACCCGGCCGGGCTTGGTTATGCGCTGGAAAACAGAATAGTCATGTCGCGGGTCTTCTCTGAGTTGTACCATAAAACGCAGATCCGTCGGCTAGCACCTTTTTTTCAGTCTTTTCACCGTGCGCTGATCCAAAGGGCGTCGCTTCGCCGGGAAGATCCCGGCATTGTGCTTTTTTCTCCAGGTCCCGACAGCCATATATATTACGAGCATGCGCTGCTTTCCAGGTATCTTGGCTATCCTCTTGTTGAGGGGCAGGATCTTACTGTACGAAATGGAAAGGTATTCTTGAAAAAATTGGCAGGGTTAGAACCGGTCGAGGCGATATTTCGCCATATCCCCGACCTTAGCAGCGATCCGTTCGCTCTTCGCCGGGAGACGGCTGATGGTGTTGCTGGGCTCATTCAAGTGTGCCGTGAACAAAACATAGATATCGTCAATCCCATCGGCAGTGGTTTTGTCGATACACCGGCATTAAAAATTTTCCTCCCTCTCCTCTGCCGGCAATTGATGGGGAGCGAGCTGCTCCTTGACAACCACCCGGCATGGTGGTGTGGCAGTAGTGATGGGTTGCGTCATGCCATGGCTTCTTTGAACCAGTTGACCGTCGGTCCGGCAATGGACCCGTCCCTGGTAATCGACCAGTCGGCTGATTTGATGGAAGCAATCCAAATGAAACCTTTTCAGCATATGGTTTCTACTCCTCTCGCACCTTCTTTGGCTCCGGCATGGGATGGCCGGGAAACCGGCCAGTGCTATAATGTGCTGCGAGTTTTTGCCTGTGCAACGGAGCAGGGTTTTTCAGTAATGCCGGGAGGTCTTGCAATTACCGCAGGGAATGTTGCAGCACTCAACAGGGATTGTCCGGAACGACAGCAGAGTAAAGATATCTGGGTATTGTCAGACCATCCGGTGGAACCTTTTACCCTGATGGATCGATTCCATACTGTAGCAGCATTTAAACGCAGCAATGATCTGCCCAGCAGGGTAGCTGATAATTTACTCTGGCTGGGACGTTATCTTGAGCGTGCTGAAGGGCTTATTCGACTCCTGCGATCAGTTTATCGAAGATTATCGGGTGAAGATCGACTGGGGGATATTCCGGAATTGCAGTTTTTACTGAATATTCTTCGGAGCAAAAATATCATCCCTAAATCCGCTGAGGCAGACGTCGGCCTGCCGTTCTTTAGAGAGTTGTCTCAATATCTCCATGATGCACTGTATCGAAAGGATCGGCCTGAAAGTGTTGTCTTCATATTAAAACGTGTGCAGGTGACTGCGCGGAACGTTCGTGACCGACTCTCCGTTGACACCTCTCGCGTGCTTAACCGACTGGAAGATTTTGCCGACTATCCATCCAATGACCCATTAGAGCTCTTGGATAAGACCTTATTCACTCTGAGCGCTTTTAGCGGATTGGCTATGGAAAGTATGACACGAGGTCTGGGGTGGCGCTTTATGGATATGGGCCGTAGAGTTGAACGGGCTCTCAACCAGGCGGTTCTCATCCGTATTGGTCTTCCCTGGATTTGCGGTGATTCCAGAAATACTCTGCAAGCCTTCCTTGAGGTGTCAGATAGCCTGATGACCTATCGGGCCAGATATAAATCCACTTTCCAGTTAGCACCGGTGTTGGATCTTTTGCTGGCCGATGAAAGCAACCCAAAGTCTCTGGCCTTCCAATTCAGTCAACTTGCCGACCATGTTGAACACCTTCCCCGGCAGAGCGAACGACGATTTTCCTTTGCCGAAGAACGTATTGCTTTAGAGATGCTGACAACTGTTCGACTACTCGATCTGACAGGAATAGAATGTGATCAAGAAAAGCCCCAAAATGAGATGCTGGCAACATTTCTAGCTACTATGGAAACCCTTCTCAAGGAATTTGCCCAGCAAGTAAGTGGACACTATTTCAGCAGAGTCCCTGCAACGCCCCATTACACCATGATTGCTGGTAACCGTCCAGAATGAAATACCGTATTATCCATAATACCGGCTATAAGTATTCCGCACCGGCGTCACTTTCGCAAAATGAGTTGTACCTGTATCCTCGAAAGACCCCGGCGCAAGAGGTTCTTGAATGTAACTTGTCGATCGTACCTGAGCCGCAATATCTGCAGTACCGGACTGATTATTTCGGTAATATGGTTTGTGTATTTATGGTGCAGCATCCGCACAATGAATTAGCCATGTCCGCCACCAGTATTGTCAAGACATCACGGCCAATTATCCCGGTTCTGGATACCACTATCCCTTGGGAGTCAGTGGCTGTAAGGCTGGCTGAACATAGGCAGCCTATTGAACTTGACGCAGCACAGTTTGTCTTTGCCAGTCCGCTGATTACAGTGAACTCAACTGCCATGGAGTACGCCAAGCCTTCCTTTTCGCCAGGGACTCCAATACTGAGCGGTGCAGCTGATTTAGTGCGGCGGATTTTCACTGGATTTTCGTACGATAAGAATGCCAGTACTGTAGACACTACTGTCGAGCAGGTGCTGGTAAATCGAAGGGGAGTATGTCAGGATTTTGCCCACCTTGCCATCAGCTGTTTGCGGAGTCTTGGGCTTGCAGCGCGATATGTAAGCGGTTATCTGGAAACAATTCCCCCACCTGGGAAGCCCAAATTAGTCGGTGCAGACGCATCCCATGCCTGGATCTCCGTTTTTGTGCCGGATTTTGGCTGGGTGGATCTTGATCCCACCAATAATTTACTAGTCAATGAAAGCTATGTAACCGTCGCCTGGGGACGGGACTACGGGGATGTGGCCCCGGTAAAAGGTGTGGTCATGGGAGGAGGGACGCATATGCTGTCCGTTATGGTTGATGTCGCGGCGCAAAAGCAAGAGTAAAGGAACGGGGAATATATCAGCTGAGCTTTAGGGTTTTCTGACTGATAACGGTCGATTTTTCACAATGGGCACCTATCTTGGGATTACAATCGAGCAGGATAGTCATGACTTTATCGGCGGTGTAAAAACACTTCGCCTCTTCCAGCCTCGCCAGCAGATCCGACATCAATCTGCTGAATTGCTCACATTGTGCAGAGTCGGATGCGGCACGCTGGTGCAGGGCACATGCTTTTTCCAGATCTTTTTTAATATCATCCGGCAGAACTTCAGGGATAAATCCGGTGGCGTTCACAGTATGGTTATTCCGTGTACGGTGTTGAAGGTATTACTTTCCGACATTTTTCTTGATCATGCTATTGTGCTGCTCGGTGAGTTCTTTGGCTGCGTTGGCCTGGTCGATTGGGCTCTTAATGCTCTGTATGGCTTCTTGGGCAATTTTGTCGGTCTTTTGTTCAATCCGTCCTTTCTCACCCTGCTCGTCAGAGCTCGAACATGCCGAGAGCATAATTAAGATAAGTGCTGATAAAAAGAGCCTGCGTAGTTGAAGAAACATGGTGTTGACCGCCTCAGAAAAGAATTATAGTGCTTTATGGAGGAATATTCAGACCTTTTTATTCAGATGAAAGCCTGGGTTGCATCCTGGTAATTTCCACCAGAGTCTCCAGCCTGATCAGTCTGTCATTCATTTTACGAATATCTTGATCAACACGGTCAACTTTTTCCATAAGAGAAAGTACCCGTTCATTCAAAAGTATACCGGACCTTAGAGCCTCCATGACTTTTTCACTGATCCCCATTATTGAGCCTCCAAAAGATCATGTGTGTCGTCAAGACGTTTTTCAATTTCATCCATTTTTCGGATGAGGTCTTCAGTGGTTTTTATCATTGTGTCGGCCAATGCATCCAACACAAGCTCATCTTCTAAGGTCGGTCTCCCCCCAAAAGCGTCTACAGCTTCTCGTACCACCTCGGCAAAAGACACCTTTTTTTGTTTTGCAATACCGTCAACTTTCTTGATCATGCTTGGTGGCATTAAGATCGGTTTTCTTAACATCGTTTCACGGTGTTGTGCTTGTGAACTCATTTTGCATATCTCCATCAGAATTGGTTTCACCTCTAATTTATGATAGCACATGTGCCACTCATGCACAACTTTTGTTTTTCCAGATATTGGTCGTTTTTGTGATCAACCGTGCACTGATCTTGCCAATGCGGCATTGATGCAAAATCCGAATAAGCTCTATTTTTCAGGCATGAAAGTATTACTCATCGGGAATTGACTGGTGTTTTCAACAATGAAGGAGGCAACGTCTGGCATATCTTCGTACAAGTGGATGATGCGTGCGTTGTGCATAAAAATGAGGGTTGCTTGAGATAACGTTGTGGCACATGCCCCAACATTGATGCATTTATTGTGCAAAGAAAGGTCAACCATTTGGTGGAGGGAATTTTGGCGATAAAACAATAATTTCAACAATTACTTAGAACGTTTTTTAATCACCCAGTCAATCAATGCGCCAGATTCCAGGTTTTCCGGCTCTTTATTTACAACTTCATCAGTCTTAAAGGTGACTGGACCTGTCTGTGTTTCTTCCTCATTTGATGGTTTCTTCTGATTGAGATCAGAAGGTAAATCAACTGGTGTGTTATGCAGGTTGCTGGTTACAATAGGATTTTTTTCTTCCCCTGGAGTCTCGGCATCCTTGTTGGGCAAATCTAGCACGAATGGTGTTTCCTCTGGTATTTCTGGTCTCTCGTTTGCTGATATCGCGCTGACTGGTTTCACATCTTTAACCAGGGGAGGCTCCTCGGCAGTCAACACTTCTTGGGTAGATTTATCTGCTTTTCTTACCACAGGATCTATGTCAACCCCTTCGGTTGAGGCTATTTCCCCATCTGGGTCCGAGGGGCTGTTTGCACTTTGGGTATTTACTCCAAGCTCACTGCTGTAAGATTGCACCTCATTATTATTGCCACGGGAAATAAGATCCCGGTATTTTCCCCGATACATAATCGATGCAATAATGAAAACTGCCATCACGATTAGAATAACAGCACTGAATGTTTTCCAGCCCTTCCTGGAGCTGACTTCCTGTATATGTTCAGGGAGTTCAGGGGTTATTTCATCTAGCTTTTCCGAATCGGCTGTAACAACAGGTTGTAGAGATTCGTTATTCTTATTTTTAGAAAACTCCGGCAAAAGAAGATCCTTTACACATTCCTTTACAATCTCACCGGTTATAGTTTCTGTGTTCTTGGCGAATCCCAACAGCAGAGAGTGATCACATATGATATTTACCTTGCGGGGAAATCCACCGGAGAGTTCATAGATATTGCGGATCGCATCAGGATTGAAGATATCTGCTTTTGCGCCGGCGATTTTAAGACGGTGCCGCATAAATTCACCTGTTTCATGCAAATCCAACGGCTCAATGACATAGTTGAGAGTGATTCTCTGACGCAAGGCTCTGTTTTTATGTTCCAGCAGAACATCATTAAATTCGTTCTGGCCTACCAGAAAAATGCTGAGTAACTTTGTCTCCTGTTTTTCAATATTGGATAGTTGCCTGATTTCTTCAAGCAGAGCAGAACTCAATCGCTGCGCCTCATCAATAATGAGCAGGCTCTTTTTCCCGTCGGCATGGGCACTCCTTAAAAATTGATCAAAATCGATTAAAAAATCGACCTTGCTGATAAACTTTTTTTTCATGCCGAATGCATGGGAGATATAATTCATGAAGTCGATTATTTCCATTCCGGGATCCGGAACTTTGGCCACAATGACTTCATCACCCAAGCTGTTTATCAGCGCATTGATAAGTGTCGTTTTACCGGTACCGACATCGCCGGTAAGAAGTATAAATCCTTGATTTCCGAGATTTCCATACTTCAGGGTAGCAAGTGCTTCTTTATGCTTTTCCCCGAGCCAAAGAAAACTCGGGTCAGCACTGACCTGAAAAGGTTTTTTCTGGAGCCCATAAAAAGAAAGATACATTTTACTCTATTCCCCCCCAGGTGACGTAGAGATGAATGTCTTGTTATTTTAATCCCGGTGAACGGGAAATAAGCCGGAATAAGTACCTTGAGAAAGATTATTTTCTCACAAAAACAAGAACATAGTCTGTGAGGCACTGAAGAGAAATGATCTCGATTAGAAATGGATACCCGGTAAAGAGGTACTTTAAAATATCCTGTTTTTCAAGGTTTGATTATAAGATCCCTGTTTTAGTCAGAAAGTCTACCAGAGGTAGCATAGAGGTGCAACAAGAGAAGCGGTCAGGATTCTTAAATTGCGGATTTCTGTAATGATTGGGCTCAACTCGAAGAAACAGCATGAGATGCCCAGATTGTACTTTGGGGGGAGATATAAAACAGAAACCTCCATCCAATGGCGATCTCAAAACGAGCTCGCACCGTTTTCCAGAAAATATTGTTCTGTTAGTTTGAGCTTTGAGTGTAACTTGGCTGGGATTTTGAATTTGCATTTAGCCATGCGAGCACTTTTTTTGTTTCTTTTTCGATAATGATTTGAAGTCGTTGTCACTCATAATATGCTTGTCTTCGTACAATAACAACTGACTATATATGACTTCCATTTGTCCTTTCGATAAAGCCCTTACTTCTTCAAAATTGGCAATTTCATGATTTTTATTTTTTGCTTGACTTAAGACCAAATATAATGAAAACCCGATGAAAATGCTAATATCCAGCTAAAAAACTTCATAATTCCACCGCAAACGTTCACCAGGGCCCTATATACGCACTATCAAACTTGCCAGGCATAGGCCAACTATATTATAGCCGGTCACCTGATTGTGCGCCTCTGGAGCACTCATATACGCATCAGTTTCGGGGTACGCCGGTATTTGGCATTTCCCAATGGACCATCATATTCCTCGGTGATTACTCATTGTTTTAAACAACTTAAGATTAAATAATTAGGGGTTAATTTGTCTTTGATTAGTTATTCTTGGAGAAGAATTGGTCAAGTCCGGGGGGGGGGGGCTGGTTTTTCCGCGTAACAGTTCAGGCCTCAAGGGCAGATCAGACTTTATTGTAGAAATTTACTATTGGTTTGACTTAGTAATCTTGGTTTCCGGAAAAATGGATTGATGGCTCCGTATAACCGGAAGTAATGACGTGAGCTGCTTTTTTATCTCCCTCGATAAAAGTAATAATTCATTTTATTTTAAATAGTTACATTAATACAACATTGTGTGTTGTAGTGGCTTGAAATTTGCAGCCCATTGATTAATAAGGCGCATTCTATAATAAACAGTATAAGTCATCAGGAAATTTCGATGAGAAAAACTCGTGTAGTTGCTTTCTACATAGGAATAGTTTTATTGATGAACATATCTCTATGCTATGCAGGAGTAATTACTCTCTACACGGATAGGACTTCGTTTATTACGGCTGATGAGAGTACAACGCTAGAATGCTTCACTGATTTTGCTCACTTTCATGTCCCTGACGGAAATCTCAGTTCTTCTTCAGGTTTTGCCGTCTCGAGCGGAGGAAATATCAGTGGCAATAGAAATTTAGGTCTCGCTATCGACAATCATTCATTTGGTGGAAGTGCCAGTGGTTCCACTCCTGTTCGAGAACCAGCCATCATGCTCCTGTTGGGATCCGTTTTAGTTTGCCTTGCTGGAATTTCAAAAAGAAAGAAAAAGAGGTCCCAACAAATTCGAACAATCAAGGAAGGGCTAGAAAAAGCTCCACCCTGGTTTGTCGGGGTAAGAGATAGTTTCAGAGAATTTCTTGCGCATTAATTCGCAAGAGTAACTAGGTACAAATCGAAAGGCCCAGTTCAGGTAATTCTGAACCGGGCCTTTTTATTGCCTTCAGGCAAAGAAGTGTTTGTACCCAATTCTGCACCTCGATCAAAAAGAAATTCGATGGAGTGTTGTTTAGGATAGTGGTGCCAAATAAAAAGGACTTAAAGCCAGCAAGCCCTAAGTCCTTAAATTTATTGGTCGGGATGAGAGGATTTGAACCTCCGGCCCCTTGTCCCCCAGACAAGTGCGCTACCAAGCTGCGCTACATCCCGACACGTGCTGTGTATCTACCATTTGTTGGAAATGCTGTCAACCGGATCAGGTAGATTTTAATTCTCTTTTTTGCTGGTGAGTAGGTTTTGCAGCTCTTTCAGTTCTTGTTTGATGGTCTGCAATTTCGTAGAAGCCTTTACCTTATGTGGCATGGTGTCAGGTGTTGCCTGCACTGGCTTTTTGCCGCTTTCAAGTAATTTTTTCGCTCCGGCAATAGTATATCCCTGTTCATGCAACAATATCTTGATATCGAGTATCAACTCAACATCCTGTCTTCTGTACAGCCGCTGTTTGGATTTGGCTCTTTTCGGGCTGATTCCAGGGAATTCCGATTCCCAGTAACGTAGCACATGGGTCGGTACATCGGCCATTTTTGCCACTTCACCTATCTTAAAATAGAGCTTGTCTGGTATTATTGTTTTTATCATGCCAGCCTTATCTCTATCAAATCAGGAATCAGAAAAGTGTATTAGCGGTTAACCTGCTCCCTGAGCTTCTTGCTGGGCCGAAAACTTATAGCCTGGCGCTTCTTGATGGTAATGGTCTCACCGGTTCTTGGATTCCGGCCTTTCCGTGGTGATTTGTCCCGTACCGTGAAGGTGCCGAAATGGACAAGTTTGATCGATTCCCCGGACAGCATCGATCCCTTCATATTTTCCAGAAAGCTGTCGACAATCTGGGCACAATTGCTTTGTGAGTACCCTAACTGATTGGCTAAGGTCTCGGTCAATTCTTTTCTGGTAAGATTATTAATGTTGTGGTCATGCATGGCGGAAACTCCCCTCAAATTCTTCACTCAGCAAACGTACTATTTTTGAATGGGATTTTTCCACATTTTTTTCCGTTAGCGTTTTTGTTTCAGATCTGTAGGTAATGGTAAGGGCAACACTCTTATATCCTTCGGGTATCTTTGCTCCTTGAAATACGTCAAATATTTCACAACGCTCTATAAGTTTATCACGACTGTTCCTGACCCTGGCTAAAAGTTCGCCTGATGAAACATTTTCTGAGACGACAAGGGCAATATCTCTTTTTACCGATGGGTAGACCGGTAAAGATGAAAAATGTTTGCCGATGGTCTCAAAATCACAGATCCTATCATACAAAAGATCAAAATAGAACACATCATGTTTAATGGAGAAACGTCGGAGAACCTCTGATTTAATCTTGCCCAGGGTACCGAGCTTTATCGATCCTGCGAAAATGTCAAGAGTATACTCTTTTTCGGCGAAGGGTTCACAGCCATTTTTCGGGCTGGCAAAGTGAATTGCCTCTTGCTCTCCGATACGGCCAAGACCCATCTCGTAAAAAATGAACTCTACCGCGCCCTTGGCGTCAAAGACATCAACCAGATCGTGTTTGAAATGCAGCGGTGAACTTTCTCCGTAACGGTTGCCGGAAAGTACCCCTGACAGAAAATTTTCTTCTCTTGGCTGGGCATTGTCTCCGTCAGGAGTAAAGATCTTGCCGATCTCGAACATCTTCACCGCAGTTTTCTGATGATTGATATTCCTTTTGACGTTTTCAAGAAGACCAGGCAACAACATGGTGCGCATAACCGACTGATCTTCACTGAGCGGATTGAGCAGTCTTATCGGAGTAAATCGTATATCGTCTGCACCAATATTCATCATCTCTGCGTGTTTTTCCGATATGAAACTGTAATTGATCGCCTCAGTATAGCCTATGGCGGTAAGGCGTTCAGCGAGCACCAATCGTCGCTCCCGGCTGCTGTCCTGCTCTGGATAGCTGAGTTTGACTTCGGGTAGAGTAGCAGGGATATTATTGTAGCCGTACAGCCGGGCGATCTCTTCCACCAGATCGGCCTCTCTTTCGATATCGACACGAAAGGAAGGTGGGGTAATGGTCAGTTTGTCACCAGTACAGAGGTGACAACTTATGCCGATAGCCTCTAAAAGATCGGTAATCTCTTCGGCTGTCAGCTCTATTCCCAGCAGTTGATTAGTCCTCGCAACACTCAAATCGATGGTCGGTTTTTCTAATTTTCCAGGATAGCAGTCAATGCCATCATCGGGTGCTACACCTCCTGCTAATGCAACCATCAATTCCACCGCCCGATTCAGCGCATTAATAGTACCATCAGGGTCGACACCACGTTCAAAGCGATATGATGCATCCGTTGCCATATTCAGTTTTCTGGCGGTCTTACGAATAGAGACCGAATTGAAACAAGCACTTTCCAGAAGGATGTTGCTTGTTTTATTGGTAACTTCGGAGTTAAGGCCGCCCATAACTCCGGCAACCGCGATAGGTTTTTCACCATCGCATATCATAAGCATCTCGCTGTCGAGTTGGCGGCCTGCATCGTCTAATGTGGCAAAAGTCATCTCGCTTGGGCTCGGGGTACGAACGACAATCTTTTTACCGGCCAGGGTATCAAAATCAAATGCATGCAACGGCTGACCATATTCGAGCATCACAAAATTGGTGATATCGACAATATTGTTGATCGGCCTGAGTCCAACGTTGAGAAGACATTTTCTCAGCCACCAGGGAGACGGACCAATTTTCACCCCTTTAATCAGGCGGGCAGCGTAGCGGGGACAGAGCGCGATTGCTTCGACTCTCACCGAAAAATCACTGCTTGGATGAGCTATTGTCGCCGCTTTGACCGGTAAGGTAAGTGGTTTTCGAACAACTCCGGCAATTTCCCTGGCAATGCCGATAACTGAGGCACAATCCGGTCGGTTGGGGGTAAGATCAACTTCAACAAAAATATCTTCCAATCCGAGGGCTTTGATAAATGACTGGCCGTGCTCGGTACCCTCTGGCAGCTCCATAATGCCGTTATGCTCGCTGCTCAGTTCAAGCTCTCTTTCCGAGCAGATCATGCCGAAGGATTCAACCCCACGGATTTTCGATTTGCTGATTTTAAAATTGCCGGGAAGGATGGTACCGGGAAGAGCGACCACAACTGCTAATCCCTGCCGTACATTGGGCGCACCACAGACAATCTGGTAGTTTTGCTCTCCTATCTGCACTTGACAAACGGTGAGCTTGTCGGCATCAGGATGCTTGGCGGCAGATGTAACCAGTCCGGTTTTCAGCTCGGCAAGCTCTTGATAGAGAGGGGCAATGGCATCGACCTCAAGGCCCAGCATAGTAAGATGTTCAGCAAGCTCTTCCGGTGCGAGGCCCTGAATATCTATATAGTTTTTCAACCAGTTAAGGGTAAACTTCATGGCAATATTCTTGATTGTTGTGAAACTGACTAAAACTGAGCGAGAAAACGCTGATCGTTCTCGTAAAAAAGTCGAATGTCGTCGATGCCGTATTTGAGCATGGCGATCCGCTCGATGCCAAGGCCAAAAGCAAATCCGCTGTACACTTCAGGATCGTAACCCACCATCTTGAATACTTCCGGATCGATCATGCCGGAGCCGAGAATTTCCAGCCAACCGGTTTTTTTGCAGACCCGGCATCCAGCTCCATCGCACATCACGCAGGCAATATCTACCTCGGCACTGGGTTCGGTGAACGGGAAGAAAGAAGGTCGAAAGCGCAGCAGTAAGTCTTTTTTAAACATCTTCCGGGTAAAGACGGTTAAAACCCCTTTGAGATCGGCAAAGGAGACATTCTTGTCGACCAGAAATCCTTCTACTTGATGAAACATCGGGGTATGGGTGATATCCGAATCGCAGCGATAGACTTTGCCCGGGGCGATGACCCTGAGAGGTGGCTGCTGAGCTTCCATGATACGGGCCTGCATTGGCGAGGTATGGGTTCGCAGGAGAACAGAATCACTGACATAGAAGGTATCGTGCATGTCCCGGGCAGGGTGATGGGCGGGTATATTCAGGGCTTCAAAATTGTAGTAATCGAGTTCGACATCCGGACCTTCAGCGACTGAAAATCCCAGATTTTCGAAAATGGCACAGGTCTCGTTCATCACCTGGCTGATCGGATGCAGTTTCCCCGGTGCTGGGTAACGGCCGGGCAGGGTAAGGTCCGGTCCTGCTTGGGATCTGGAACCGCCGGAAGAAGCGCTGAGATTCTGCTGCTTTTCTTCAAACAGTTTTTCTATATCTGCCTTAATAGTGTTGGCCAGTTGGCCAACCCGAGGCCTGTCTACTGCTGCCACTGTGCCGAGCTGGCGCAGAATGGTGCTGAACTTTCCTTTACGCCCCAGATACCGGATACGGAAATCTTCCAGCAGGCTTTTATCGTTGAGGCTCTGCAGACTATTTCTGGCTTCGGTTTCTAAGCTCTGTAGCTCTTGTTCCATGTTGAATGTAATAGGTAGGTGCAGAAAGAAACAACGTGCCGGTCATTGGTTTATATTCATAACCAATGACCGGCACGCAGTAAAAAAAACGATTGCAGGGGAAGCTTTACGCGTTTGCTTCTTTTGCTATCTGAACTACTCTGGTAAAAGCATCCGCATCGAGTATTGCCAGATTGGCAAGTACCTTACGATCAAGATCAATATTGGCTTTTTTAAGGCCACCCATCAATTTGCTGTAACTCATCTCGTTCATCCGGGCGCCGGCATTGATTCTGGCAATCCAGAGACGACGAAAATCTCTTTTTTTGGTTCGTCGATCGCGATAAGCATAGACTAATGCTCGGTCAACAGCTTCCGTTGCACTCTTATAAAGACGTGAACGACCGCCTCTGAATCCCTTGGCTATCTTCAGTACCCTGTTTCTTCTTCTACGGGCTTTAAAACCTCGTGTTACGCGTGGCATCTCTTAACTCCTTCTATTCCAGCCGACACATTGCGGCAGGTTCTTGATACGGTCCAGACAAAAGCGTTTTTCAATGATGGAACACTACCTTCATCAATTACATGTAAGGTAAAATCCGCCTGATTCCTTTATAGTTAGCTGAATCAACCGTATCGGCTTGACGCAGACCACGTTTACGCTTGGTCGATTTCTTGGTCAGAATATGGCTGGAAAATGCTTTGTTACGCTTGATTTTGCCAGATCCAGTCAGTTTGAAACGCTTGGCTGCGCCTCTGTTGGTTTTCATCTTCGGCATGACATGTGCTCCTTTACACCCCAATATGATAGCTGTTGAAGGTAATTTAAAAATATCGGCTGGAGAAAGATACATCATTCAACAGCAATTGCTTTTATATAAATTTGAGCTTTTCAAAAGACTCTTGGTACAAACTTATCCTTTTGGCCCAACGAACATCACCAGTTGGCGGCCTTCCATGCGCGGTTCCTGGAGGATCACTGCATCATCAGCGAGAGCAGCAGCGACCTTATTCATGGCCTCAACTCCGATAGTCTCGCAATAGACGATTTCCCGACCACGAAACCGCATGGTTAATTTAACTTTGTTTTTTGCGGCGAGAAATTTTTTAACATGATTAATTTTAAAATTGAGATCATGCTCATCGGTTTTTGGCCGAAACTTAATCTCTTTTGTTTCTACAATTGTCTGCTTCTTTTTTGCTTCCTGACTCTTTTTCTTCTGCTCGTAGCGGAATTTATCGTAATTCATCACCCGACATACAGGCGGATCGGCATTTTCCGAGACAACGACCAAGTCGAGTCCTGCCTCGTAGGATATATTTCGTGCTTCTTCTGTTGAAACAACACCATGCTGGGTTCCGTCGTCGCCTATAAGTCTGACGTTGGGAAAGCGGATAGCATCATTGATTAATGCTTTATCATCACGTTGTACTGGACCAGTCTTTCCTCTTCTGTTAATAACTTTACCTCCCCGATTCTACGAGCTTAATATTTGTTATTCCCCGGGATTTTTTATTGTTGGGTTCCGGGTTGTTGTGGATATGATTTTCTAATTCTGTTATCCCGCCTAAAAGCTTTGCGGGACTCTTTTTAGCACTCCCTTGAGGTTTTTTTATATATCCATAAGGGGGGCACGTTTATTCATAAGATTGGTAATCCCGCCCAAAAACGCTGCGGGATAAGTTCATTCACGAAATAATTTTCTTGTCAAAAGCACAAGAAAATTATTTCTAATTCACTAATACCCCCTCCCGGCCCGAACCTCATCCGCAATAAGATTTGCGAACTCGGGAACAGTCATGGGATCAAGATTTTTACCGGTGCGAAGCCGAACAGTCACTGTCTTATCAGCCTTTTCTTTGTCACCGATAATAAGCATATATGGGATTTTGGCAACTTGCGCTTCCCTGATCTTATAGTTCAATTTTTCATTGCGCAAATCTTTTTCTACCCTCAGGCCCGCCGCACGGAGTTCTTTGAACACCGCCTCGCCGTATTCCGCCTGATCATCGGTGATATTGAGGATACGCGCTTGTACCGGGGCAAACCAGATGGGGAAAGCTCCTGCATAATGTTCAATCAATACCCCGATGAACCTCTCAAGAGAGCCCATCAACGCCCGATGGATCATGATCGGTTGATGCTCGCTATTGTCGGCACCCGTATAGCTCATTTCGAACCGTTCGGGAAGATTAAAATCGACCTGAATCGTCGAACATTGCCAGGATCGTCCCAATTGATCTTTAATTTTAATGTCGATCTTCGGGCCGTAGAAGACTCCTTCACCCGGATCGAGCATATAACTGAGTCCCTTTTTTTCCAGGGCGAGTTTCAGGGATTCGGTAGCTTTTTCCCAGTTTTCATCACTGCCGACTGATTTTTCCGGTCGAGTTGACAGATAAATATCATATTCATCAAACCCGAAAGACTTGAGGATATGCAGATTGAGATCAAGGATATTAAAGATCTCGTCTTCCAGCTGATCCGGGCGACAAAATATATGCGCATCGTCCTGAGTAAAGCCGCGGACCCGGAAAAGTCCGTGCAAGGCACCGGCTCGTTCGTAACGGTATACAGTACCAAGCTCACACCAGCGAATGGGAAATTCTTTATAGCTTTTTTTCTGGCTGTTGTAGATACCGATGTGGAAAGGGCAGTTCATCGGTTTGAGCTGGTACAGCACTTCGTCAATATCCATTGGCGAGTACATGTTCTCGTTGTAAAAATCGAGATGACCGGAGGTCTGCCACAGATCCTGCCTGGCTATATGCGGGGTATAGAGCAGCTCATAATCATGACGATAGTGCTCGTCTTTCCAGAAATCTTCAATAAGCCGCCGAAGTTGGGCACCTTTCGGCTGCCAGAGAATCAGGCCCGGCCCGATTTCGTCCTGAATCGTGAAAAGTTCCAGCTCTTTGCCGAGTTTACGATGGTCCCGTTTTTTCGCCTCTTCCAGGGCGTTGAGATACTTGCTCAGATCTTTCTTGTCATAAAAGGCAGTACCGTAAATACGCTGCAGGACATCTCTTTCTTCATCGCCGCGCCAGTAAGCTCCGGCAACGCGCAACAGCTTGAATGCTTTGATAAAAGAGGTGTTGGGCAGATGTGGTCCTCGACACAGATCAACGAATTCGCCGACATGATAAAAAGAGACTGTGTCGGTCTGTAGATCCTCAATCAGCTCGACCTTGAATTTTTCCTGCTCGTCGCTGAATTTCTTAATAGCCTCAACACTGGTCAATTCTGTTCGAGTAAATGGCAGTGCCTGACGGACCAGTTCGGTCATTCTGGTTTCAATTTTCTCAAAATCCTCCGGGCTGAAAGTGTCTTGCCGCAGGAAATCATAATAAAAACCGTTTTCTATCGAGGGTCCGATAGCAACTTTGACATCTTTGCCGAATACATCCCTGACCGCCAGGGCCATAATATGGGCTGTGCTGTGGCGCAGGATATCCAGTGCTTCATCGGAGCCGATCTGGATTGGAGCAAGAACCGTATCACCATGTAAGCGCGTGGTATAGTCCACAATAGCATCGCCGATTTTGGCTGCTACGGTGATCTTACGCTGTTTGTTGGAGAGGAGGGTGGCCAGAGCATCCTGAACGGTACTGCCTGCAGGTATGGTGGTTGATTCTCCTTCAAAAAGGGATACGGTTATATCAGTCATGAAAATTTTTCTATATAAAAATAAAGGCTAAAGAATAAACACCTCAGGACTGCGGTGTTGTCACTTTAGCCTTTTATCTTTGGTAGGCGCGGAGGGGATTGAACCCACGACATCCACCACGTCAAGGTGGCGCTCTCCCACTGAGCTACGCGCCTGGATAGCTATATGAGCCTCGAAAACGCTTGAAACTTTTACAGAACTCTTCCCAGGCATGGCAAGAGCCATTTATTAACACGATTGAATTCTCTGTGCAAGCCCTTTTTAAGTCTGGAAGGTGAATTATTTCGACCTTGGCTGCGGCTTTTAGCCTGTAAAAGACTGGTGATTTGTGCAGCGTAAGTGTCGCTATTATGGGAGAAAATGTTAAGAGAAATTATTTTCGCATTTGAGAGCGTGCCTCGATTGCTCGAGCCAGGGTATATTTATCGGCATATTTAATATCCATTCCCATGGGAATGCCACAGGCCAAACGGGTTAGCTGGATGGGCTCAGCCTGCAGGATATCGATAAGATAGGAAGCCGTCACTTCACCGGGCACTGTCGAACTGGTGGCGATAATGACTTCTTTTACCGTGCCGTTTCTAACCCTGGCTATCAGCTCGCGGATCTTGATTTCATCGGGACCAATGCCGTCCATTGGTGAGAGGACTCCATGGAGAATATGATAATGCCCGCGAAAGCTATCTGTTTTCTCAACAGCCATAAGATCAGCCGACTGTTCGACGACGCAGATGATATCTGCCTGTCGTCGGGCATCGCCGCAGATTGCACAGGGATCGTTTTCTGAAAAAGAAAAGCAGCACGAGCAAAGCTGGATAGAATCGTGCAGTTCGGTGAGGGCTGCAGCCAGCTCGTGAGCCAGGGCCGGTGGCTTGCGCAGGATGTTCAGCGCGAGGCGGGTGGCCGTTTTTCGTCCGATACCGGGCAGATGCGCCAGTCGATCGATAAGCCTTTCCAGGGCGGGAGGGATAACCTGCATGCGACGCTCAAGGCTGCATAAAGTTGGTAAGACCCGGGATATTAAGCCCACCGGTGAGCTGGCCCAACTCTTGTTTACTCAGTTCTTTGGCCTTTCTGAGAGCATCATTGGTTGCGGCGACGACAAGGTCCTCGAGCATACCACTTTCCTGGGGATCGATAACCGTTTTTTCTATGGCGATAGAGAGGACATCACCCTGACCGTTGACAGTCACCAGAACCATTCCGCCGCCGGCACTGCCGGTAATAGTCTTTTTAGCGAGGTCATCCTGGATTTTGGCCATTTTTTCCTGCATGGCCTTTGCCTGTTGCATTATCGAACTGAGATCCATTTCTACTTTTTCCTTACTTTGAAATTATCTGCTTCTGGGACCGATGCGGATATCTCCGACCTGACCGTTGAAAATCTCTGCCGCCATGATGACAAGCGGATCGTTGACTAATTGTTGTCTTTTACGGTGTGGCGTTTCATCGCCGTTGGCATCGGTATTTTCGTCAATTTTGGGGAGTATGAACCGTACTTTCAATGGCTTCTGGAAAAAATCCAAGGCAAATTCGGTGAGGAGTTGATGATTTTCCTTCTGACGAAGCACGGAGCAGTTTGCCGGGTCACTGTAGTTGAGATGTAATTCTCCTTTGATGTCCTGTTTGATGGTGTCGGCTCGCTGCAGATCCTGGGCCATCCAGATTTTCCGTTCTTTGACATACTTGATGAACTCGGGCCAGTCTTTGCGGATATCTTTTTCATGGGGGTGGATTTCCAGCGGTTTGGTCGGCGGCGGTTCAATTTTTTGTTCTGGTGGCGGAGCTGGCTGGAGCCGCTCGACGACAGCAACCGGGGGATCTTCTGGTGGTATTTCTTTTTTCTCTACCTCGCTTGGCTGAGGTGTTGTCGGGACTGACGGTTCAATTTTTTTTTTAGCCTCAAGCGGCTGTTTATCCTGCAAGACCTCCTGCAGTGGCGTCGGTTTGGTCGGTAGGGCGGCAAGTATTGCCTCAAGGCGGCTTAGCAGGGTGGTTACGGGTACTACGTTTGATGCTTCGATTATCTTCAGGAAAGACGTCTCGAGGGTAAGACGGGGCTGGGCGGAAAACTTCAGGTCATCGGCCATCGCCATGAGGAGTGAAAGTTTCAAGTGCAGCGTTTCACAGGTGTAGCCGGAGGCGAGATCCTGGAATGCCTTCATCTCTTCGCCGGGAAGATCGATCAGACCGGTGCAGCCATCGATCTTGCAGAGCAGCATGGTGCGGAAATGATCCATGATATCTTCGACAAAACGCTTGAGGTCCATACCAAAGTCGAAAATTTCCTGCAGGTTGACAAAAACCTCACTCTTATTGCCATCAAGAAGTGCTTTGGTAAGACGCATAAGGACTTCGCGGCTGACGAGGCCTAAAACCTCGACGACATCGTTACTACTGATTGTTTTCTCACCGTAAGAAAACATCTGGTCAAGAAGGCTTAAGCCATCCCGAACAGAGCCGCCGGCCTCCCGGACAATAAGAGAAAGCGCTGAGGCGTCTATTTCAAAGCCCTCAGCACTGACAAGTTTTTCAAAATGGTCATACAGCTCCTTAGCCGAAATCCGTTTCAGTTCATATTGCTGGCAGCGGGACAGGATGGTGATGGGTATCTTGTGGATTTCGGTGGTGGCAAACATGAAATAGACATGGGCGGGCGGTTCTTCCAGAGTCTTCAGCAAGGCATTGAAGGCCTCGGTGGTGAGCATGTGCACTTCATCTATAATAATGATCTTATATTGTGAAGTGGTGGGCAGAAAACGAATTTTCTCTTTGAGTTCTCGTATTTCCTGGATACCGCGATTGGATGCACCATCAATTTCATACAGATCGAGCGAGGCGCCGGTGGCAATCTGACGACAGGAGGGACATAGATCACAGGGCCGTTTTGCAGGGTCTTCGGCCTGGCAGTTAATTGCTTTGGCCATAATGCGTGCCAGTGTTGTCTTACCGACACCGCGGACTCCGGAGAAGAGAATGGCATGGGCCACCCGGTTGCGGACGATACTGTTTTTCAGGGTAGTGACCACAGGTCGCTGGCCGATCACCTGGTCAAATGTCTGCGGTCGGGCTTTTCTGGCGAGAACGAGATAAGACATGCAACACCGGGGGCTGGTAAGAATGAGTGGCTGGCTGCGCGATGAAAAAATGATAGCCGGGTTACCTGCAACACACAAAGAAATTCACTGCCGTTGCTTCCTTCCGGACCTGGCGGAGTTGGTGATTCTTTGTTGCACAGGGCCCGGCTATCAAAGTCGAACTCATGATTGGCGGAGAGGGTGAGATTCGAACTCACGGTACTCTCGTACACACGCGTTCCAGGCGTGCACCTTAAGCCACTCGGTCACCTCTCCTTCTCAAAATGCTCTGAAAAATGTGAGGTACTATGTAAACCGTCGTTACCCTTTTAGCAATGAAAAAGTATGCATTTTTCAAAAAAGTACACTATTTAAACTGGACAAATCACTTTTTTTCTTTTCGCCTGGATTGGAAAAAATCTTTCAGCAGGGAGCTGCACCGTTCGGCTAAAACTCCCCCGACGATTTCAAAACTGTGGTTGAGAATGCCATCACTGCCTATTGTATAAACCGAGCTGACAGCACCTGCTTTAGGGTCCGAGGCGCCATACACCAGTCGTTGTATCCTCGCCTGAATCAAAGCTCCCATGCACATCACACAAGGTTCCAGGGTGACATAGAGGGCCGTGCCGGGAAGGCGATAATTGTGCAGGTGGTTGGCGGCATTTCTGATGGCTAATATTTCGGCATGGGCAGTTGGGTCGTGTCTGCTGATGGGGCTATTACCTGCCGCCGCCAGTAACCCTTCCGGGCCGACAAGCACTGCGCCAACAGGAATTTCACCATTTGCCGCGGCGCATTCTGCTTGAAATATAGCCTGTTGCATCCAATAGTTATCACTGTTCATCGCTGCTTGTCCTGCTGACGGCTGGTTTTACCTGGGGAACCGGTTAAAGATTTCTATCTAGTTTTTTTATCGCTGATACTCTAAGGACAGTCCTTTTAATTGCTTTTTTTATTTTTTGACCCTATAAGTATAGAGAGGCGGTTACGATTTTGAAACTTCTTTTACCTTCTTGTAATTCTCTATGTATAAAGTTTTGATCTCTGATTCCATTGAGACGACTAAGGCGAACCTATTGGCGGCCCTGCAGGACAGGTGTGAGTTGACATGTATCTCTAGTGAAGCCGAATTTCAAGCAGAAATTCAAGCCAATCAATTCGACCTTATTTTCCTGGATACCGATTCGCTTGAAGGACAGTCGATGACCCAGCTTGACCAGATTCATACCAAGGATCCGTACCTGCCGATCATCATGACCAGTCAAACGGAAAAGGCGGAGATAATTGTTCGGGCGATGAACAGCGGGGCCAGTGATTTTCTGGTTCATCCATCACCGACACGGATCAATATTGCGGTCGATAAAGCCCTGGAAAATCGCGACCAGAAATATGAGATTGCTTATCATCGGCGCAAGCAGGATGTTGTCTATGATTTCAAGGATGTCATCGCCTATAGCCCCAAGATGAAACAGATCCTGAAAAGTCTGGCCCGTTTTGCTAAAACCGACTCGACCATCCTTATAACTGGAGATACTGGTACGGGTAAATCGTTTTTATCCGGGACAGTTCACTTCAACTCCCCCAGGCGCAAAAAGCCTTTTGTTAAAATCAACTGTGCCAATATTCCCGAAGATCTGCTCGAGTCCGAGCTGTTCGGTCATGAGAAAGGTTCCTTTACCGGGGCTGATAAACAGCGGATCGGCAGGTTCGAGCAGGCCAGCGGCGGTACTATCTTTCTCGATGAGATAGGTGAGATGAATATGCGGCTGCAGACCAAGCTGCTGCGGGTGTTGGAAGAAAAATCCTTTGAACGGGTGGGCGGCAATAAAACGATTCATAGTGACGTCAGGATTATTGCTGCTACTAATAAGGATTTGGTGCACCAGGTGGAGGTCGGACTGTTTCGCGAAGACCTGTATTACCGGATTAATGTACTCCCTGTTTCTCTGCCATCGTTGCGGGAGAGAAAGAAATGTATCCTGCCCCTGGCCGACCTCCTCTTAAAAAAGATCTGCATTTCCATGAATTGCGATCTCAAGATATTTAGCGAAAATGCCCAAAACTTGATGTTTGATTACGACTGGCCCGGCAATATCCGGCAACTGGCCAATACTATCGAAAGAGCAGTGATTCTTGAAGATAACACGGTCATTCATTCAGCCAATCTGGCGCTTCCCGATAAAGGCCAAAAACATTCACCAGAGAAAAGATCAGCCAACTATTCCCGTGAGACACCGGTGGCAAGATTGGAGGGTGGGGAATCTTTAGCAGAGCAGGAAAAAGAGCTGATTTTGCGGATACTCGAAGAGTGTTTATGGGTACAGAAAAATGCTGCCGCCAAGCTCGGCATCAGCCCGAGAGCCCTGAACTACAAAATCAATAAACTGGGTATCACTCACCCCCACTGGCGACGCAACAAAAAGATTGAAGAGTTACGTTGACTTCAGACGTCGTTCCCATGGGCTCCATGGAAACCAAGTCAAGATTATTCCACCTTGTTGAGCATCTCCTCAATAACCATAAGTCCATTTTGCCAGAATGTAGGACTGTTCAGGTCAATATCGAAAGGTTTCAGTAAATCGTAGGGCGACTGTGAGCCACCGGCTGAAAGAAGCTGGAGATATTTCTGTATAAAAGGTTCCCCTTCTTTCTGATATATGCCATACAGGGCTAAAACCAGCAGCTCGCCAAAAGCGTAGGAATAGACATATCCCGGGGTTGACAGGAAATGAGGGATGTAGGACCACCAGATCCCGTAATCCTCGCCCATATTTACCGAATCACCGAACATCGCCCGCTGGGTGGACAGCCAATATGCACTCAATTGTTCGCTGCTGAGCTCTCCCTGTTTTCTCCTTCCTTCATGCATCAGCTGTTCAAATTGATTCATTGCGGTCTGCCTGAAGACCGTGGCAAAAATCGATTCGAGTTTCTGGCAGATGAAGGCCCGCCGTTCCAGGTCATTGCCCAGGAGTTGCAATTGGCTGTTAAAGACGAGAAGTTCAGCAAAGACCGAGGCCGTCTCGGCTAGGGGCAGGGGCGTATCACTGTTGAAGTGACCCTGGCCGGCGGCAAGATATTGATGCACCCCGTGGCCAAGCTCATGGGCCACGGTTGAAACATCGCGCAGATTGCCGGTGTAGTTCACCAACACATAGGGGTGAATGTCCGGAACGCAGGGATGAGCAAAGGCGCCGCCGCGCTTGCCGGTCGCCACCGGGGCATGGATCCATTGGCGGGTAAAAAACATTTCGGCAATTTCGGCCATCTTTGGGGAAAATGCAGCAAACGAGGCAAGAACTGTCTGTTGGCATGTTGGCCAGTCGATTTTTTTAGTCGGTAAAGAAGGAAGGGGTGCATAACGATCATAGTCCTCCAAGCTATCAAGGCCCAGCAGTTGCCGTTTGACATGGTAATAGCGATTGACCAGATCGTAGCGCGAGGTAACCGATTCTATAAGGGTGTCGACAGTTGTATCCCGCAGTTCATTATGCAAGTTCATCGAGCTGATCCAGCTCGTATGGTGACGAAGCCGGTCGGTAATCATCTTGTCTGCAGCCAGAGTGTTATAGATATGGGTGAGGATATGGTTGTTCTTTTTTAGGCCCTCGGTCATCTCGGCTGCAGCTGTCCGGCGGACCCCGCGCTCTGTATGATAAAGCTCAGTAAGGACTTCTTCCTCTGATCTGTTTTTTGGACCAAATTTGAGATCACTGAGGATTTTGCTGAACAGAGTCGTCCAGGCGTTGCGGCCCACTGCCTCTTTTTCAAGGAGTAATTTTTCTTCAAGCTCGGTGAGTTGATGGGGACGATATCGTCGCTGGGCCTTGAGATAGTGGTGGTATGGTGCAAGGTGCAGGCTGTTAAGCAGGTCAAGGGCCTGCTTTTCATCAACCTGGTTCCATTCCAGCTCAAAAAAGACCGTTTCGGTGCCGCACTTGCTGTAAAGTTCATGGATTCTCTGATCGAGTGCTCCAGCCTGGGCATTGGCCATCTGGGTCGTGAAATTGAGAAAAGAGAAAGTGCCCAGTTTGGTCAGGGTGCAGTCAAGGTTTTCCAGCCTTTTTACCAGGGCCAGCAGCTTATCGGCATCGAGTTCAGCAATCTTGCCATAGTAGCTTTTGTTGATTGCTATTGCCTCGGTTTCGCACCAGGCAATATCGGATTCAATATATGGATCATCCAGGCCTGAATAGAGATCGCGCAGATTCCACAGGACATCGGTGGTGGCAAGGGTGTCATTGAGTTGGGTGGCCTCGGTCATGACTGTCTCCATTTGTTTAACGCAGGCCCCTGATAAACGGGCCAACAGCCTCAGCCCCCTGCTCATCGACCAGACGAATCGTTTCGGAGCCGATAACCGCCATATCGGCTTTGCCGGTGATTGCCGTAACATCGTCATGGTTGCGGATGCCAAAGCCCACGGCGATCGGCAAGGTAGTTGCGGTCCGACACCTGGATAGATAGGCATCAAAATCGTCATCGAACTCGGATTTCTTGCCGGTCACGCCGCGCCGGGCGACGCAATAAATAAAACCGGTAGCCGAGTAATTGAGAGTGGCCATCCTGGCATCCGTTGAGGTCGGGGCGAAAATAAGGATAGGAGCGATTTGATACCGGCCTGCCAGCTGAAAAAAATCTTCCCCCATCTCCGGTGGCAGATCGGGGATAATCACTCCTTTGATTCCGGCCTCAAGGCAGTCCTGGAAAAACCGTTCTTCACCGTATTTGAAGATGATATTGTAATAGG
The DNA here is from genome assembly GCA_963804605.1 of uncultured delta proteobacterium. GTDB lineage: Bacteria > Desulfobacterota > Desulfobulbia > Desulfobulbales > Desulfocapsaceae > Desulforhopalus_A. The sequence goes on along the minus strand of CAWDRB010000011.1, from coordinate 172,405 downwards.
TCATAAACAGAAAAGGGATATCGTACAGCCTGGACATTTCCGCGCCAAAAGCCATGCAGTCGGCAACGGTTGTACCAAGAGCCAGGCTGTCCTGATTGGCCTTGAGAATGATCGGTCCGTCGGCCATGGGCTCGGAAAAGGGTATCTGCATCTCCATGCAGTCCACCCCGTTCTCCACCATCTGGGCGATTACCTGGCGATTGGTGGCAAAAGACGGATAGCCGAGGACGATATGGGTCATCAGCAGAATTTTGCTCTTTTCCAGTCGGGTGCGTAAGATTTTTTCCAATAGCATTATAGTTTCACCTTCTTAAAGCAGTTGTTATTTGTCGTATTCTCGGCCCCGCGCGATGATAAACTCCTTCCAGGAAGGATCGTTAAAGGCGTGGGCAATGGTAAAAATATCCTTGTCGCCGCGGCCGGACTGATTGATAATAATAGCCTCATCGGGACCAAGAAGAGGTGCTTCTTTAAAGGCCTGGACAAAACCATGGGCCGATTCAAGGGCCGGGATGATGCCTTCCATGCGCATGGTCAGATCGAGTGCCTGCATCACCTCGTCGTCGGTTGCTGAGGCAAAACGAACCCGTTTTTTCTCGGCCAGGTCGGCAAGAATCGGACTGACGCCGACATAATCGAGTCCGGCCGCCACCGAGTGAGTTTCGCGCATCTGGCCGTCGTCGTTTTGCAGGAACATGGTTTTATAACCCTGGGCCACTCCCGGGCTGGCATCGACACCGCACAGCCTTGCCGCATGATGGCCGGTATCGATCCCTTTGCCGCCGGCTTCAACACCTACCAGTTCCACGGCGCTGTTGTCGAGAAATCCCTGGAAGATGCCCATGGCATTGGACCCTCCGCCTACACAGGCATAGACCCTGGCCGGTGGCTTGCCGTGCTGGGCTAAAATTTGCTGCCGGGCCTCGGTGCCGATAATTGATTGAAACCAGGCGACCATTTCCGGAAAAGGAGCTGGTCCGCAGGCGGTGCCGAGCACATAATGGGTTGAGTCGACGTTGGTGACCCAATCCCTGAAGGCTTCGTTGATCGCATCCTTTAAGGTCCTGGAGCCGTCAACTACCGGGATGACGGTTGCGCCCATTTTCTCCATCCAGAACACGTTGGGGCGTTGCCGCAGCATATCGACTTCGCCCATATAGACCGTACAATCCAGGCCGAATTTGGCTGCCATGGTCGCCGTGGCCACGCCGTGCTGACCGGCACCGGTCTCGGCGATCACCCTTTTTTTGCCCATTCTCTTGACCAGCAGACCCTGGCCCATAACATTGTTGGCTTTGTGGGCTCCGGTATGGTTGAGGTCTTCCCGCTTGATATAAATCTTTGCGCCGCCAAAATGTCTGGTGAGGTTTTCAGCAAAGGTCAAAGGCGTGGGCCGGCAGGAATAAGTGGACATAATCTCGAGATATTGATGCCAGAATTCCGGGTCTTTTTTTGCTTCGCTAAAGCTGATTTTCAGCTGTTCGAATGTCTCATGGAGGATCTCCGGGATAAACGCTCCACCCCATTTGCCAAAAAAACCGTTTCTTTCCATTATCTTCTCCGTAAAATAAATCATGCGGGGTTTACTTGAATGTCGATGAGGGTTTCTGATAAGCTGATAAAAATATAACCCATACCTACTATGGTAAAGGAGATCAGTATGACCGGAGATGGTACAGCTGTAAACAACCCGATAATCGAATCAGACAAGGTATTGACATTTCCCCGCGGCATTCCAGGGTTTGAAAAGTACACTACTTATATTGTTTATCACAAGGAAGAAAATGATATCAGCGCCTTTTGGCTGCAATCCTGCCATGACGCATCTATAACTTTTACCTTGGTTGATCCGGGCCAATACGGCCTGAGTTACGAACTGGAACTGAGCGATGAGGAGCGTAATCTGCTGAAGGCGGAAAAGGCGGAAGAACTGGGTATCTTTATGGTGCTCAGCAAGAAAGAGGTCGCCGGAGGATCAATGCCGATGATCAATGCCAACATTATCGGGCCGATAATTATCAATCCACGCACCCGGCTGGGGTTGCAGAAGGTTATCTTTCGCTCCCGGGTTCAGGCAACAATTGTCGAAGAGCACTGATGGCTTCGTAAAAAATCTTCATCTGCTTCGTTGTTGCAATTTTTGTAATCATTACGACGTACTTTAGTACGCCAAAATGATTACAAAAATCACACGCCTCGCATACGAGGTTTTTGCATCGCCACCTTATTCTATTTTGGCTCGAGATTTGTCAATTATTAAGGTAAGTTACATTATCTGCTTTCGGCAGACAGCGGCGAAATCCTCCGGGTAATGGCCGTTGATATAGCGGAGCTGGGCCTCGCTGAAGGCGCCGGGTGACTCCGGGAGTCGCGGGAGAAAGGCGTACAGGAGAGGCTGCAACAGCCCGTTCTCCTTATTGATTCTCTTGGGGTATTCAATAGAGGTCACCATCTTTGCGCCAATCCCGGCGAGTGCCTTCTGAGCCCTCAGGATCCCGGTATCCAGGGAGTGGCGCATACGCGGGTCGCATTCAAAAATATTGCCCGCCAGGCTGCCGTCTGCTGCGGGCAGGGTCATAAGCTGCAGTTCCCATTGCGAGGTCTGGGCTTTTGGCACAAAAAGCATGACCTGTTCATCGGCCCAGACCACCAGGTTTGCCTCCAGATCTGATCGATCATCCATCCGCTGATTGGCGGCTATCGCCCGGCGGTAGTCCGCAAAAAAATCACCGTTATTTTCCAACTGATATTGTTCTATTACATCGGCCACCAGATCGCCGCAGCTATAGGCGGAGATTTTCCCGACCGACTTACTGGTTCCATGGTGATAACAGTCAACTTGATCCGGCACCATAGCATACTGCTGATGGATCTGCTGATGTGAGGCGTGCAGACGGTAGAGGGATGGGGCGAAATCGAAACCAAAATTCCAGCCCCATAAAGTCGTCGGGGCATCTTCTCTGCTCTTTGCCTCGGCAATCACCGCCAACCGCAGCGCTTCCAGTTCTTCTTCTGTTACAACCCTTTGGGGATTCTCTGCCAATGTCACTGGAAGACGAAACCTCACTTCTTCAGCCAGCCGAAGAAAGCTGCGTTGATAGTAGAGATGCCTGAGCCCTTTTATATCGTGGGAACTGAGCGCATCTATAGAGTAGCGAACAGCATCATCGGCCATATTGGCGGCATAGTGGCCGCCGGGAATGTAGGAGTTACGGCGCAGATATTCAAAGACATGGCTGTGCCCATCCTGCGGCCATTCGCCGACAATTTCGCTGCCTCCCTGGGCACCGGGGCGGATGACCATGACTATCTTATAGGGATCCGGCAGGTGCGGATTGTTGGCCACCGCTTCAAAGAGCGCGTGGTTGTGAATAATCGGTCGATATGGACCGGAGTCTTTTTTGGTATAGCGCAGGCCGGTCGGAATCTGCCCGTCTTTAATGATGGCACAGCTGAGTTCGGCGAGTTTTTGCAGATCCTGCGGATCGGTGGAACAGGTCGCAAGAGCGAGCAGAACCGGGGTGGGAAGATCGGTAAAGAGCGCCTGGTCGACACCATTCCGCTGCAGTACCTTGCTCAGCGAGACCGGTTCCGGCTGCGGTAGTCGGATACGCTCCGGATGCGCGGCGCTGGCATCCGCCCATTCCTTATCGATATAGGTTCTGCCTTTGCAGGGAAAAGGGTTGGGGATTTCAAAAATCCAGTCGGCACCCTTGACGGTTATGTCTCCGTCGGGAAAATTTTTCGTATTGGTAATACGTTCATTTTGTCCAGTTGCACCAAGATCTTCTATCCTGGCGGCTTGCCTGAGGTTGTTGACCCGGTAGCCTGGTTTATGGATGCCATATTGGAATGTGCCCTGGGGCGTGATACAGGTCTCTAGTCGTTTCATCATTTACTCCTTTTCTTGCCACAGGCCTAGTGCCTGTTGATAAATCTGGGAGCGTGACAGGCCAAGATCATCGGCCAGGCGGCGGCTGACGTCCTTGAGGGAAAGCTCGGAGTTGTCCCGGTACCAGACAAGCAGCTCTTCCACGGTCTGGCCCTGCACTACTTCCTGCATCCCCGGCCAGATTATGACGACAAATTCGCCGCGGTTTCTACCCTCCCGGCTTTTGGCCAACAGACTGCTCAAGGTGCCATGCTGCAGATCCTCAAAGTTTTTGGTCAGTTCTCTGGCCCAATAGCACCGCCTTTCGCCCAAAATCGTCAGGGCGTCGTGCAGAAGGGCGTCAATTCGATGCGGTGATTCATAGAGCACGATCGGATATTCACTGGCTGCTAAAGAGGTGATCAGTTTGCGCCGTTGTCCTTTTTTCGACGGTAGAAAGCCGATGAATAAAAAGCCGGCAGAAGTCATGCCCGAACCGGAAAGGGCGGTGGTAAGAGCAGATGGGCCAGGCAGCGGCACGACATTCAAACCATTTTCATGAAGCAGCTGGACGACAACCGCGCCTGGATCGGAAATGCCGGGAGTGCCGGCGTCGCTGACCAGGGCGATATTCTGCCCTTCCTGCAGCCGCCTCAGGATCTCTTCGCTGCGCTCCATCTCTTTTTCCCGGTAATAGCTGATGAGCGGGGTAGCAATTCCGAAGTGGTTGAGCAGTCTTTTAGTATGCCTGGTGTCTTCCGCGGCGATAATATCGACCTCTTTTAAGGTGCGAAGACAGCGCAGGGTTATATCTTCCAGGTTGCCTATCGGGGTCGGGACAATATACAGGGTTCCTGGTTTGGTTGGCAGAGCAGCGGCCATAGGTTGTCTCACGCTTTTAGAAAAAGTAGAAAAAATATGTGAGCGACAGTATGCTCAATCACAGAGAAAATTGCATCTGCTTTTCTTGACGGTGTCCTGGACTGTGTATATGAGTATGTGATCAGATACTTTATTTAAGGAGAAGCAATGGGCAGTGATCAGTGTATCAGTCGGATCGTGCATCAGGATAAAGTCGATCTGGCGCGGGACAATGACCTCGAACCCGTCCAGGTAGAGCAACTCTGTCGTCTTTTCAAGGCCTTGTCCGAGCCGGGTCGCCTGCGCATGATGCACGCCCTGCTGCAGCAGGAGATGTGTGTCTGCGACCTAGCTGCATTGCTGGAAGTATCTGAGTCGGCGGTCAGTCATCAATTGCGTCTGCTGCGCAATTTGGATCTGGTTGCTAACCGGCGTGAAGGGACAGTGCTGTATTATCGACCAGTCGATAAACGACTGGCCGAATTGATGAAATTTTCCGGCTCACTGCAGAAAAATGAATAAAATCACGATTCTTTCAACGAGAAATAGAGGCATATCATGCTGCAAATATTACTAAAACTACTGCAGGAAATTTGGCATATCCTGCTCGATTCATCGTTTTATATTTTACTGGGTATTACCATCGCCGGCCTGCTGCGGGTAATCCTCAATCCGAATACGGTTTTGAAGCATTTAGGCCGGGGTCGATACAGCTCAGTTGCCAAAGCGGCGCTGCTTGGCGTACCGCTGCCGCTCTGATCTTGTGGTGTGCTGCCGGCGGCAGCATCACTGAGAAAGCAGGGGGCAAATAAGGGGGCGACTACCGCCTTTCTTATTTCCACCCCCGAATCCGGAATTGACTCGATGGCTATCACCTACGCCTTGCTCGATCCGCTTATGACAGTCGTTCGGCCTGTGGCGGCGTTTGTGACCGCAATGACCGCTGGATTGGTCGAAAACCTGTTCTTCTGGCAGAAAAGCAGCGAAACAATCGTGGTCGATAAAAGCTGTCCGGTGGATAATTGCTGTGACGGGATTGACTGCCCGGATGAAGTGCATTTGAGGCATCATACCTTTATCGAAAAAGTTATTGCCGGGGTGCGGTTTGGCTACAGGGAAGTCTGGGGCGACATCGTTGGCTGGTTTTTTATCGGGGTTGTGCTGGCGGCAACAATTACCGCCCTGGTTCCCGATGACCTGATGGCGACCCTTCTGGGCGGTGGGCTCAGCTCCATGCTGGTCATGCTTGTGGTGGGCATCCCTTTGTATATCTGTGCCACAGCCTCAACACCTATTGCCGCAGCGTTGATTATGAAGGGCGTCAGTCCCGGTGCAGCGCTGGTTTTTCTGCTGGTGGGGCCGGCGACCAATATAACCTCTCTTGCTGTTTTGATCGGTATTCTCGGTAAAAAAAGTACCTTGATGTATTTGCTCGTTCTTGCCGTGTGCGCCGTACTGTTCGGCATGGGAGTCGATATCCTGTATTCCTGGATGGGGATATCTCCCCGGGCCATTATCGGCAATGCATCGGAGTTGATTCCACACGGAGTGAAGCTGGTTGCCGTGGCTGTAGTTCTGGCAATTTCCGTTAAACCGCTTCTTGCGACAGTTCGACGAAAATGTAACGTCCAGCCGGTGCAGACGACCTTTATCAGTCCGTTTCCATCAAGTCAGCCCACTGTTCCAAACTCTGGACAACAGGCTGACAAAGAGGTGGCCAAACATTGCAGTTGTTGTAAATAACAGGGATAATAAGAGGCCCTTAGAGGTAAAAAATTATAGTCTGCAGTTGTGCAAAGTGGAAAAAAGAGGTCTTACCATATCATTTAAGGAAGAGAATGAGCAAACATATAGGGATTTTAACGGCAGGTGGTGATAGCCCGGGGCTGAATGCGGCCATCCGGGGGATCGGTAAATCGGCCCTGGCGACGGGGAAGATGCATATTGTTGGATTTCGCGATGGTTTTCGTGGGCTAATGGAAAACAGAACCATGCGGCTTGACCGGGAAACGCTCTCGTCTATTTTGACGAGAGGAGGAACCATTCTCGGCACCAGTCGGGATAAACCGCATAAGATGCCCGTTGGCAGCGAAGTGATGGATATGACCGAGGTTATCTGTGATAATTACAAGCGGCACAGCCTCGATGCACTGATCTGTATCGGCGGCGGCGGGACCCAGAAGAACGCTTATCGGCTGGCCCAGAAAGGGCTTAATATTCTGACGCTGCCGAAGACCATCGACAATGATGTGGCCATGACCGATGTGACCTTTGGTTTTCATACCGCAATGGAAATTGCCACCGAAGCCATCGACAGGCTGCATTCCACCGCCCACAGCCACCACCGTATCATTGTCGTCGAAATCATGGGCCACAATGCCGGCTGGCTGGCTCTGGGAGCAGGGGTAGCCGGTGGGGCCGATGTTATCCTTATTCCGGAGATCCCGTATGACCTGCAGTCCGCTGCCAATGCCATCCGCAAACGCCAGCAGCGCGGCACCAATTTCAGCATAGTTGCGGTCGCCGAGGGTGCTCTGAGCGCCCAGGATCATGCCAAGCTGAGCAAATTGAATGAAACGAAGGCAAAAGCCAAAGAAAAGGGTGATGCCAAGGCGCAAAAAAAAGTGACCATGGCCCTCCAGGAATTTGTCCGACAGCGGGGCAACAACACTTTCCGTTTGAATCAGGAACTGGAAATAATGACTGGGCTCGAGGCACGCTTGACTATTCTCGGCCATACCCAGCGCGGCGGAACGCCGTCCGCCGCCGACCGGATGTTGGCAACCCGGCTCGGTAGCGCCTGTGTCGATTGCATTGAGCAGGGTGAATTCGGTGTGATGGTTGCCGTGCATGGCGAAGGGACGAGAACTGTTCCCCTGAAAGACGTGGTTGGTAGAAAAAAACTGGTTCCTCTTGATCATCCGTGGATTCGTGCCGCACGAAATGTTGGTACCTGTATGGGGGATTGATTTTCAAAAGCGAATCCCTCATGTATTTATTGCCAAAATAGCGATGATTTTTATCCGAACGAGGCTTGACAGCAGAAAGTTTTGCGACTATACATATCGACATGTGGCGATATGACGATATTGATTGCGTAAGGAGGAAGCAGTGAAACAGTTTGTTCGGATTATGAAAGCGATGTCCGACCCGAACCGGGTCAGAATCATGAAACTGTTGCAAAGGAAGGAGCTGTGCGTCTGTGAGTTGAGGGAGTTGCTAGGCTTGGCCCAATCGACTGTCTCCAAGCACCTCAAGCTTTTAGATGATGCCGGCTTGATCGAATCTCGTCGGGATGGTGCCTGGATTATTTATCGAATGATGGCTGAACCGGAATCGCCGTATGCTGTCGCCCTTCTTGAAAAAATGCGTGACTGGCACGAACAGGACCAGATTCTTGGTGAGATGATCGGGCGTCTGCCGGCTGTCGATCGAGTCAGGATTATGGCTGCCTGATTGCATCATTCTTCATTGTAACCATTTAACAAAGAGACAAATATGATGCAGGAATTGACGGCCGAACAGAGCAGGAAATCGCTGCTAAAGCAGATTGTTGCAGTAATCATTGGGATTATCTTCTGGGGATTTCTTTATAAGGGCCTCCAACCGTTCTCTCGATTTCTTACTTATTCCGTCTTGCAGATCAAAAAAGACACCCATCTGGGTGAAGCCGTACAGTTTTTTCTTTATGATACCCCCAAGGTCCTGATGCTTCTGACGCTTATCGTCTTTCTTGTCGGCATCATCCGTTCTTTTTTCACTCCGGAGCGAACTCGGAAAATGCTTGCCGGCAGACGTGAGGTGGCAGGTAATGTTTTAGGCGCGCTGCTTGGCATTGTCACGCCTTTTTGTTCATGTTCTGCAGTGCCGCTTTTCATCGGTTTTGTCCAGGCTGGAGTCCCGCTCGGGGTAACTTTTTCCTTTCTGATCGCCGCGCCCATGGTTAATGAAATTGCTCTGGTGCTGCTTTTAGGATTGATGGGTTGGCAGGTCGCTTTACTCTATATGTTCACCGGACTGGCCGTCGCTATTGTTGCCGGGTGGGTAATCGGCCGGATGAAACAGGAACAATATATTGAGGACTGGGTTGTGGAACTCAGAGCTGGCGACGCTCCCGATTTTGACAACACGCTTGGCTGGCCGGACAGGATTGCGGCTGGAAAAATCGCGGTAAAGGATATCGTCGGGAAAGTCTGGCCGTATGTGGTGGCGGGTATAGCGGTGGGTGCAATGATCCACGGCTATGTGCCGGAGAACTTCATGGCCTCGATTATGGGCAAAGAAGCATGGTGGTCGGTCCCTGCAGCTGTCATTGTCGGTATTCCCATGTATTCAAATGCCGCAGGAATTATTCCAATTGTCGATGCCCTGCTCGGAAAAGGCGCGGCACTCGGAACGGTGCTGGCCTTTATGATGAGCGTCATCGCTTTGTCCCTGCCGGAAATGGTGATCCTGAGAAAAGTGTTGAAGCCTCGCCTGATTGCTACATTTATCGGTGTGGTTGGTGCCGGGATTGTTGTTGTCGGCTACCTTTTTAATGCCGTAATCTGATGAGTGATACAAGTAAAACTGGTTATTGATTGGCGAGTGTCCGCAGCAGGCAAAGAAACAAAATAAATAAATGGGGTGAGGAATGGAAATTAAAATATGCGGTCCCGGTTGTGCTAAATGTGATAAGGTTTATAAAATGGTTACAGAAGCGATCCAGAAAAGCGGCAAGAAGGCGAATATTACAAAGATCACCGATTTTCAGGAGATTGCCGTACTGGGAATTTTTTCCACTCCTGCATTGGTCATCGATGGCAAGATAAAGTGTGTTGGTCAGGTCCCGGCCGAAAGAGATCTTCTTGCCTGGCTTGATGCATAAGATGCAATAGGAATTCGCAAGAAATGACCATCTCTTTTTTGTAATTTATTTTTTCTTAAGTATACTCAGATATGAATCAGTACAATGTGTCCGTTTTATTTGCGTAAGAAGGAGAATGACCGTGTTTGACGGTAGTAACGATCCCGCTGTATCGGAGAGTAACTCTGGTGATAGAACACCTAAACGTATTTTGGTCATCGAGGATCAACCAGATATCCGTAGTTTGCTGGCCAGTTACCTGCAGGTCAATGGGTATGAAACACACACCGCTGAAAACGGTCTGGATGGACTCTTTCTCCTGGAGCAATGGCCGGCGGATCTGGTAACTGTCGATCTTGATATGCCCATTATGAACGGCCATGATTTCATTGAAAAAGCGGTAGAAAGATGGCCGGATATGCCTATAATCGTCGTCTCTGGAATTGGTGGCGTAAACCAGGCGGTTGATGCTTTGCGTGTTGGCGCCCGGGACTTTATCACCAAACCGATCGAGAACTTTTCCCTTGTTAATAATACCATTGAAAAAGCCCTTGAGGCAGCAGAGCTGATCAGGCAAAACCGGGATTATCAACAGAATCTCGAAATCAAAGTCGAGCAGCGTACAAGAGAACTCGAGGAGATCAAGCGCCAGTTGCTGTACAGCCTTGGCAAATCGGCAGAGTACCGTGATAATGAAACGGGAAGACATGTTATCCGGGTCGGTAAGATATGCGCTCTTCTCGCCAGGGCTACCGGCATGAGCAATGCTCTGGCCGATACTTTTGCCGAGGCTGCACCGCTTCACGATATCGGTAAGATCGGCATCTCCGATACCATTCTTCTCAAGCCAGGAAAATTAACGGCGGAAGAGCGGACTATAATGCAGAATCATTGTGAGATCGGCTGTGATATTTTGCGCCATTATTCTTCCGTAAAGGTGCATGAAGGATTGGAATTTGCCGATATAATCGGTATGGCCGACGATATCGGCAAGCTAACCTTGTTGGAAATGGCCATGGTCATTGCCCTTTGTCACCACGAACGCTGGGATGGTATGGGCTATCCATGTGGACTGAAGGCGACCCAGATACCCCTTATTGCCCGAATTGTTGCGGTTGTCGATGTCTATGATGCTTTAGGCAGTGAACGGCCATACAAAAACGCCCTTGCCGAAGAAGTTTGCCAGGCAATTCTTTTAGAAGGAAAAGGCAGTCATTTTGATCCGGAAATTATTGACATTTTTTTTGCCAATATAAAAGATATTCTCGCTATTAAAAAGGAATGGATGGACTGATATTCCTGCTCATCACCACAACTTTGCGCCATTTAAGAACGATCAAAAGATACTGTCACCAGATTTGCAGCAAGTATCAGCAGTAACCCTCCGGCAACACCACTTCCACCGCGAATTCTTCATGAATACCTTTGTACAAACGGGTAATATCCGGCATGATGTATCTCCTGGTTATGGTTTGATGGCAATAGGCAATTTTATTTCTGGCCAGCTTAGTAGATACAAATAGATATATTCCACCAAACTGGCTTGATCACCATTTATTTAGTGTTAGCCAGGAAGATTCTTGGCGTGGTTTTTCTGACTTGGTGAAGAAGGCCCAAAAGCTTGTCTTTACCTGACCAGTAAGGTAGGATTTGCCTATCTTGACTCGTGAATTCATCTTTAAGAAGATTTTTCTGTCACTCCTCCTCACTACAGGATCAGAGCATGAACATACACATCAAAACCGCCGATCTTTATGACAAGTACGAAGAGCAGCTCCAGGTTTGTGCGCCGATTTTCCAACACTTCGGCGGACACCGGGCATTTCATGGCCGGATCGCCACGCTGAGATGTTTTGAGGACAACTCCCTGGTCAGTAAATATCTGAGCGAAGCGGGCGAGGGACGAGTCCTGGTAGTCGATGCCGGAGGCTCTTTGCGTTGCGCCATGCTGGGCGATATATTAGCGCAGAAAGCCGTCGATAACGGATGGGCGGGAGTCCTGATGTTCGGTTGCATTCGTGATGTTGAAGAGATTGGCAGGATGCCGCTTGGAGTTCTTGCTCTTGCTGCCAACCCTCGAAAAAGTGTCAAAAAAGGGGTCGGAGATTTGGGTATTCAGGTTGAGATTGCCGGTGTCGCCTTTCGGCCCGACGAGTGGCTTTACGCCGATCAGGATGGAGTCGTGGTGTTACCTGAACAAGCACAATAAAAGGTTTTCTCGTCATGATTCGGCTTGGTCTGCAGCGTATACTTAAAAACAACCTGAGGGTCTTTGTCTATGGCCTGACGATTGCTCTTTTCGGTGTCTCACCGGCAAAATCGTTTCAGCTGGACAAACCGGAGTGTATCGCCCCGGCCAAACCCGAAGGGGGGCATGATATTATCTGTCAACTGTTGGCGGCTTCTCTCGCGGAATCGCTGCTGATTGAAATGTCGGTTCGTTATATGCCGGGAGGGATCGGCGCTCTTGCCTATAACTATGCCGTTAGTGTCCGACCAAAAGATGCCAACATGGTGGTTGCAGTGAGTACCGGGACGGTTCTCAATCTGGCTTTGCATAAATTCGGTAAATACTCGGAAGCCGATGTCCGCTGGCTGGGGGCTGTTGGAACCGATTATGGAGTAGTTGCCGTGCGCAAGGATGCTCCCTGGCAGTCCCTGGAGGAATTGATAACGACCCTTCGGCAAAAACCCGACTCCATTGTCATCGGTGCCGCCGGTTCCATCGGCAGCCAGGACTGGATGAAAATGGCTCTGGTTCTTGATAAGGCCGGAATCAATCCCAGCTTGATGCGTTACATCTCCTTTGAAGGAGGAGGGGAGGCATCCCAGGCCCTGATCAAAAATCAAATTCAGGTTTTCCCAGGTGATTTCACAGAAGTAGTTAATCACCTCAAAGCAGACAAAGTCAGGGTCCTCGCTGTTTTTTCTGAACGACGCCTTCCGGGAGATTTCAGTTTTATTCCTACCGGCAGGGAACAGGGTTTTGATGTCGTCTGGCCGGTCTGGCGAGGTTTTTATCTGCCGCCGAAGGTAGCAAATGTTGAGTACCAGTGGTGGGTAAATACCCTTTATCGTCTTGAATCATCAGGAGTTCTTGCTCAGCAGAGAGAAAAATTGCATCTCTTTCCTCTTATGATCATTGGCGAAGAATTTGATCGCTATGTCAAATATAATGTCCAATACCTTCGTGAGTTTGGTCAAAAATTCGGTCTGGTTCAGTGAGTGAACGATTTTTTTTGCTGCTGCTGTTTCTCGGTGGGGCCGTGTATCTTTATTTCGGCGTAAAGATCGAGGTTCCTATTGCCTACGATTCGTTGGGTCCAAGAACATTTCCCGTGTTGCTTGGTGGCTGTTTACTGATTCTGTGCCTGTTGAGCCTCTATTTTCATAAAATGTCCATCTTGCAATTCAATGGCAGGGTCGCCGGACATGCCGTCGCAATACTCTTTTACCTGCTGAGCTTCCAGCTGCTTGGTTTTATGCTGGCGACAACCATTTCTACCTATGCTATCGCCCGCCTTATCGGGTGCAGCTGGATGCAGGGACTTCTGACCGGACTGGTGATGGCGATACTTTTCTATGGTGTTTTTCATTTTCTGCTGGGGGTTCCGTTGCCGCTCGGTTCTTTTTTTCGTCTGGCCGGTTGAATGGAAGCTGCCCACCTCTTTCTCCACGGACTGAGCACGGCTGTCATGCCGATAAATCTGCTGATGCTGGTCTTTGGTATTACGCTTGGCATGCTTGTCGGAGCGATCCCCGGCATCAGTGCGGCAAATGGCATTGCGCTGATGCTGCCTGTCTCCTATACCTTCGACCTCGCCCCGGAAACGGCCTTGATCCTTTATGCGGCAATCTACTACGGTGCTAAATACGGTGGCCGGATTTCGGCAATACTGACCGATGTGCCTGGGGATATCAGTTCTTTTACCACCAGCTATGAAGGTTATCCCCTGGCGGTCTCCGGGAATGCCGGAAAAGCCTTGGCATTGACCGCGGTGAGTTCTTTTGTCGGTGGTTCGCTGGCTACTGTCGTGCTGACCTTTACCGCCACTTTTTTTGCCGATATCGGCCGTTTGTTCGGACCCGCAGAATATGTTGCACTCATCGCCTTCGTCTTTGTGCTGATTCTGACCCTCTCCTCGACACTGTTTATTAAAAATCTGATCTCATTATGTCTTGGTCTGATGTTGTCTGTAGTTGGCCTCGACTGGGGGACCGGGGCTTTTCGCTATACCTCGACCATTCCTGAACTGTTTGACGGCATCGACTTTATCATTGTCGTGATTGGTGTTTTTGCCCTCAGTGAATCGTTTCTGTTGATGGAAAAACCGGCAGCCACCAGAAAGCCAGAGGCTATCTCCGACAAAGTATTTGCATTACTGCCTCAGTGCTATCGCATCAGATGGTCCTGCTTACGTGCTTCTCTGGTCGGATTGCTGATCGGGATTCTGCCTGGTGCCGGCACGTATGTGGCAAATATTATGGCATATCGACTCGAGAAAAAAGTGGCAGCAAAAGATCGGCAAGTCTTTGGCCAGGGCAATATTCACGGACTGATCGCTCCGGAGGCTGCCAACAGCGCTTGTGCCCTTGGGGCTTTTATTCCCCTCATGGCCCTGGGCATTCCCGGCAGCGCCACAACGGCGGTTTTGCATGGAGCCTTGTTGCAGTTGAATATCGACCCCGGGCCTTCGCTCTATGGTTCCCATCCCGAAATCATCTGGACCATGATTGCTTCCATGTATTTCGGCAACCTCCTGTTGCTGCTGGTCAATGTCAGGATGGTCCGTTATCTGCCGAAGGTGCTCGCCATACCAGGCTGGGTGCTAATGCCGATGATTGTAGTAGTCGCCTTTGTCAGTGTTTACGCGGTAAGCCAGAGTATGGTTTCCCTGTTGATAATGGTGCTGATCGGCTTTTTTGCCTATGGCTTGAGAAAATTCAATTATCCCCTGGCACCACTCATTTTAGGCTATGTTCTCGGCAAACCTTGTGAAGACAACCTGCGGTTGGCGCTTGCGATCGGCGGAGACGATTTGGGGGTATTTACCGACAACGCCGTGAGCATATTTCTGTGGAGCGGTATTCTCTTATCTATTATCGCCAAATTCGTGGTTCTGCGGCGAATTTCTGCACAAAAAAAGGATGTTTTAAGCTGAATTATCCGGTGTGGCGTGGTCGAGCCGGTATTTTCGCTCAGGGCGTCCTTTGGTACCATAATCGAGATGTATGGCCAGTACCCCCTCGCTGATAAGATATTCCAGATATTTTCTTGCTGTTGTCCGGCTGACGCCAATGGCGTTGCCCATTTCCGTGGCGCTCATTACCCGGCTTCCTTCTTCTTCGAACACAGCCAGGATGGACCTGAGGGTTATTATATCGATACCCTTCGGTATATCGTTGCAGTCTATTGCTGCCGGGGCTGATTTTCGAAACAGTCGGTCGGCCTCCTCCTGGGTCAGCGTTCCTGCCTTGGTCATCTCTTTTTTATACGTGCGGTAATTGTTGAGGGATTCCTGGAATCTCTCAAAAAAAACCGGCTTTATCATATAATCGAATGCACCACCCTGCAGGGCGCTATGCAGCATTTCCACCTCGCGTGCAGCGGTGATGAGGATGACATCGGTGCTGTGCCGGCCGGCACGAAGTTCTTTTAAAAATTCAATACCGTTTGCTTCCGGGAAATAGATATCAAGAAGGATGAGGTCAGGTTCAAGGGTCTTGAGCAGCAATCGTGCATCGGCAATGGTGTTGGCGATGCCTGTTACCTCAAAGCCACTGACCATCTCGACAAAAGCCTGGTGCGTTCTGGAAACCTTTTTATTGTCTTCAACAATTAATACTTCAAGGGAGGTCATGTTTCGTGCCTTTTTTTTGCGATGATGATTTCAAAACGGGTACCGCCCCCGTCGACCTGTTCCACCTCGATTGTGCCACCCAGTGTATCGATAGCCTTTTTTGCGAGGTAGAGCCCATAGCCTCTATTATCTCCATTTTTAGTTGACACCCCTTTATCAAAGATTTTACCGAGCAGCTCCTCGTCAATACCATCACCGGAATCTTCTATTTCAAAGATCAGGTCATTGCCGAAATCAGACATGAAGAGACTGACCCTGGGGCTGGGTTTGCCGGTCACAGCGGCTTCAATGGCGTTGTCGATGATATTACCAAGTGCGGTGGTCAAGGTATGGCGATCAAGGGTGTCGGGCAGATCTGTCATCCGGCTTTCCGGATCAATAAAGAGCTCGACTTTCTGTTCGCTGGCAAACATGCATTTGCCAATGATCATCGATGAGAGGAACTTATCCGGCAGGTTTTCGGCAAGAAATCGGATCAGTTTTCTCTGCCCCCTGGTTTCATCGGCGATAAAATCGAGGGCATCGTCATAGGCCCGGATTTGCAGCAGACCGACAATGGTATGGAGGGAATTGGAATATTCATGAGTCTGGGCGCGGAGCATGTCAGAGAAGGTCTGGACCTGAGAGAGTTCTCTGGCGATAATGTCAATATCCTCTTTTTTCCTGAACGTTACCACCAGACCATGCTTGTCGCCAACCGGTTCAGCATTGACGATGATGGGAATTCCGCCGATAATCAATTCCCGGTCAGAAACCGGTTCGGCGGTGGTGAGGATCCGCGCGATATCCAGATCTGGGAAAAAACGGTTCAGCGGTTGATCTTCCAGCTCTTTTTTATCGTGCAGGTCAAGGGTTTTCAATGCCGCTTCGTTTACCAGGTTTATCTTGCCGTCTGCGTCGGTGGAAATAATACCTTCACGAATTGATTCCAGCAGTGCTGTCCTTTCCTGGAACATGTAGGCGATTTCTGCCGGTTCCAGACCGAAGATGACCCATTTAACCCCTTTGGCAATAAAAATTGCCGCGATCAAACCGAGGGTAATGAAAATAAAGACGGAGAAGATGATTTTTTCCAGGTATGTCTCGGAGACTTTCTGCATCGGTTCCATCAGGTATCCTGCCGAGACCATGCCGACGATTTTATATTTCTGGTTGAGAACAGGCACGGAACCACGGATGAATCTCCGGCCGTTCTCGTTGGTCTGATGGGAGTATTCGCTGCCGTAATTCAAGGCTCGGCCGGCAAACGGATCAAGAGTTTTCGTGCCAATCAGGGTCGGATCGGGGTGACTGAGAATTATGCCGTTTTTATCGGTAATAATGATGTATTCGACGTCGGTCTGCATCTCGACGGTGTCTCTTAAGACATTGATTGCATGAAGATCTCGAGGCTTGGATATCAGGTTCTCCAACTCCGGGAGAACCGCCAGCTGTTTGGCGGTCTGGATGGCTCGTTTCTGGGTCTGCTTGTCGATGATATCGTAGGTGAGCTGGGAAAAGACCCCGCCAATAGACACCAGCAGGGCTACAACCAGAACCATGATGATGATTGTCACCGAGTCAAGCAGCCGTTTGGGCCGGATTGAGTGGTACAGATTAATGGCGGCAGTCTTCATAACCAAATAGTATAGAGAGAAATTGTTGTTTTGGAAATCGCAATATTTTTCACTGCCGTTAATCTGCTGACAAAAGTTGCATAAGTATTACAAAAACACAAAAGCATCATAAAAAACCATATATTGACCAATTATCACCTTGTATTAATAGTTTATCGTCAGGTTTAAAGATTTGATCTGTCCGCAAAGGAGATGGGGAACCACCCCACTGAGGCCTGAATCCGAAAAGCATTTACCAAAGGAGCACACTATGAAATTGATGAAATTGGCAGCAACAGCTCTCTTCTGTACGTCTCTTATGGCCGGCTCGGCCTTTGGCGCCACGATTGAAAAACCCGAGTGTATTGCCCCAGCCAAACCGGGAGGTGGGTTTGATTTGACCTGCCGGATCGCCATGCTGGGTCTGAAGGATCAGCTGCCCAATCTAATGCAGGTGACCTTTATGCCGGGCGGTATCGGGGCGGTGGCCATCAACCTGTTTAACTCCACCCGTACCGATGACCCGAATGCCATTGTCGCCTTTTCTTCAGGGTCTTTGTTAAATATTGCTACCGGAAAATACGGCAAGTGGACAGAAAACGATGTTCGCTGGCTGGCTTCTGCCGGGGCTGACTTCGGTGCGGTAATTGTCCGGGACGATTCCAAGTTCAAAAATCTGGGTGATTTAATGGCCGAGTTAAAAAAAGGTGAGGGAAGTGTGGTCATTGGCGCCGGCGGCTCCGTTGGTTCTCAGGACTGGATGAAGGCGGCGCTGCTTATCAAGTCAATTGATAAAGATCCTAAGAAGATGCGTTATGTGGCATATGATGGTGGCGGCGATGCTATTGCTGGGCTTCTGGGCGGCAGTATCGAGGTTTACATGGGCGATGTCGGTGAGATGGCTTCTCGCCTGGACGGCAGCCTGCGCATTCTCGCCGTTATGTCTCCCGATCGTCTGCCCGAACCCTTTGCCAAATATCCGACGACAAAAGAACTGGGCTATGATGCCGAATGGACTATCATGCGCGGCTACTATATGGGTAAAAATGTCTCCGATGAGGCATATAACACCTGGGTAGATGCCTTTAAAGCTGTCTATGGGACTGAGGAGTATGCCAAAATCCAGAAAGAAAAAGGACTTCTGCCGCTCAATATCGCTGGTAAAGAGTTCGATGCTGATGTGAAAAAGCGAGTTGAAAGGATGCGTGGAATCGCCAAGGAAGCAGGATTGATCCAATAAATTGTCGGTGCAAACTGTGCCCCGTTCCTCTTGTCGGTCGGGGCATTTTGGAGGTGAAAATGGCGGATAGAATTTTTGGCTGTATCGCCCTGGCCATTGCTGTCGGCTATGGTTTTATTGCCTTTACCATAATTGAAGCGCCGTTCCAGTACGACCCGTTAGGCCCGGAGAGCTGGCCGCGGATACTCGCCGTGGTTGCCGCCCTCTGTTGTCTGTATATTATTTTTTTTCCGGATGGTACCAGGTTCAAGGTTCTCGGAACAACGATGACTCGTATTGCCATCCTGGTTATCTTACTGTCAGCTTATGCGTATCTCTTTGAACCGCTCGGTTTTATTGTCTCAACCACCTTATTCTGTCTGGTCCTCTCGAAAATACTGGGTGCGACTTTTTGGCAGGCCGGAATTTTTGGCGTGGCCTCCGGTGGGTTCGGTTATCTCGTCTGCGCGGTACTTCTGGATCTGAACCTGCCGGAAGGTGTGGTCCTGAAAATATTACGGGGAGTGTCATGAACGAAGTATTCTCTGGTCTCTATACAGGTTTTGGTGTTGCTCTCGATCCGATGAATCTGATCTATGTCATTATCGGCTGTTTTTCTGGAACCCTTATTGGCGCTCTGCCGGGGATAGGGCCCATCAACGGGGTGGCGATTCTTCTGCCCATCGCCTATAGTATGGGTCTGCCACCTGAATCAGCCCTTATTCTTCTTGCCGGGATCTATTATGGGGCTGAGTACGGCGGTCGAATCTCGTCCATCCTGCTCAATGTTCCCGGAGACGCAGGTGCCGTTTTTACCACCCTTGACGGCAACCCCATGGCCAAAAAAGGCGAGGCCGGGAGGGCTCTGTCCCTGTCGGCGATCGCCTCGTTTGTCGGCGGGACCATTGCGGTTGTCCTGATGAGTCTTTTCGGACCTCTTCTCGCCTCGGTGGCGATTCATTTTAATCCGTCGGATTATGTTGCCCTGATGATCTTTGCCTTTACCTGCCTGGCCTCTCTTGTCGGCAAGAATCCGATAAAGACCTTGCTGGCGGCAGTAATGGGCCTGATGATCGCCTCCATCGGTATTGATGCCAACACCGGTGTTGCCAGGTTTACCTTCGGCATCCCCGATATCCTGGCTGGGATCGATTTTCTGGTCATCGTCATCGGTCTTTTCGGCATGGGGGAATTGATCACGCTTGTCGAACATCAGATTACCGGTAAGCTGCAGGTCCTTCCGGTAGGCAAGAGTTTTGTCTCAATGAAGGACCTGGCAGCGGTTAAATGGACAATGCTTCGCTGTTCGCTGCTCGGTTTCTTTATCGGGGTTCTGCCGGGCACAGGTGCTTCAGTGGCTTCAGCGGTGGCCTATGGTACAGAGAAGCGGATTGCCGGAAAAAGTGGAGCAAATTTTGGCAAGGGAGATATTCGCGGTCTGGCTGCCCCGGAATCGGCTAATAACAGCTCAGCCGGCGGCGCCATGGTGCCGATGCTCACCCTGGGCATACCCGGTTCCGGAACTACTGCCATCCTTCTCGGTGCCCTGCTCCTTTTTAATGTTACCCCTGGTCCCTTGATGTTTCAGCAGCGTCCGGAAATTGCGTGGGGACTGATAGCCTCCATGTACATCGGCAACCTGGCGCTTCTGGTTATTAACTTGCCGCTGGTCGGTCTGTTTGCCCGACTTTTGACTATTCCACAGAAATACCTGACGCCGCTTATCGCCGTCCTGGCCTTTATCGGGGTTTATTCGGTGGTGAGCAATCCGTTTGATCTGTATATGATCATCGGTCTTGGCCTTTTTGGCTGGCTGCTCAGGAAGATGGGTTTTTCTCTTGCTCCGGTTATTCTCGGGGTGGTCCTGGGAAATCTGTTTGAAGATAATCTACGCCGGGCCTTATCCATTTCCGGCGGTGACTGGATGGTCCTGCTCCAGTCGGGTCGGAGTATTATCATCTACATTCTCACTTTGCTCATCCTGGTCCTGCCACCCCTTTACAGCAGAATCAAGAGGGGCAGAAATGATGAAATTGTAAAGGACGCGGTGTAAAACATTCCTGGCCCATTGGTTTGCAGCAGCAAGATCAGGGTGGACGATAATTGCTATGACTGAAAGATCAGTAAAGGCCGGGATGCTGGGGAATCGTGTCTTGCAGGTGGTGGTTACCCTGGCAATAGGCACCGGAGGGGCATTCGTTGCCCACCTGGCGGAACTACCGGCTGCTGCCCTTATTGGTTCGACCGTAGCTGTTTCCGCTGTATCTTTTTGTCGCCTGCCAACCCGAGTACCAACCTGGCTGCGCAACATGGCCTTTGCCGCCATCGGCTGCTCCCTTGGCTCCGGAGTGAACACCGATTTTCTTGAGCTGGCAGTTAAGTGGCCGCTGAGTTTGGGTGGCCTGGTGCTGGTGATGGGGGTGATTCTGCTGGCAAGCAGCTGGGTCCTGACTGCTTTTTTTAGTCAATCAAAAATTACTGCGATCCTGGCCGCCTCTCCCGGAGCGTTGAGTTATTCATTAGCTATTGCCGCAACTGGAGTAGGTGACGCCAGGGCTATCATCGTTATTCAGAGCATCAGGCTGCTGTCGATTACCACTGGTTTGCCTCTGGTACTCGACCTGCTGGATCTGCCGCACGGCAGTGGCGGTACGGCTGGACAGAGCAGTATTACTTTTATGGCAACGGCCGGTCTGTTTCTGCTCACCCTGTCTTTTGGCTTTCTTCTCACCCGTTGGCAACTCCCTGCCGCTTATCTTATTGCCGGAGTCCTGCTGAGTGGTATTGTGCATTACCTGGGTTTTGTTTCCGGTCGACCGCAAAACGGATTTTTGCTGACTGGCTTTGTCATCACCGGTTCGGTCATTGGAGCCAGGTTTACCAGTATTCCCCTTGTCGATATAAAACGACTCGTCGTCGGCGCGTTGGCTGTGGTCTTTGTATCCAGTGCTATTGCGGCGCTGTTTGCCGGGATTGCCGCAAAATTTCTTGGTCTGCCTTTTGGGCAGCTGTGGATTTCTTATGCGCCGGGTGGAGTGGAGGCAATGGCAGCGATGGCACTGTCTCTGGGCTATGACTCAGCTTTTGTCGCCACGCATCATCTTTTCCGGATCATTCTGCTGCTTTTTTTCTTACCTGTCCTGCTACGATTGTTTAAAAAATGAGAAGCTGAAACTGCTCCCAGAACTGAGATTTGGTACAATTGGCTGCCCCTTTATCGACCGTCCAGAGTAGGCCTCTTCTTGTTAAAAGCACAAAAAAAATCGGGCAGAAAATACAAATTACGTAAATTCTACCCGATTGGGGGGGGCTCGTTTGAGTCGTGCTGTGACCGTTATTGATATAGCAAACGTCGTGCCAAAAAAACATTCGCCCTTTTTATTTATTTTTATAATTTATTCCAGTAAGTTGACAAGATTGGCTGTCGATTGGCAAAAACACAATAATTCGCCTGTTACGTAAATCGAACTTGTATTTCTGAAATGTAATTTAAAGGCAATCCTGGTAACTCGTCCGGTTCAGAAAAATGAAGGAAACATTCCCCGTTTGCCTCAGTTAAGGCAATTTGTCCAAAGCGGAAAGCATCCGGTCATATCTGGTCAGTTTTTCAAGCCAGTGCGAAGGGATTTTATCCCGGCCATGGTAAGCGCCAAGAAGCATGCCAACGACCATTCCCCGGGCCGCAGAGTCGCCGCCGGCCATGACTGTTTCGATGCAAGCCTCCTCCAGGTTGTCCTCATGCTTTAAAACTGTGTACACAGCCCCGGGAAGAGCAGCCTTTATGGCGCACATCTGGCCAAATTCCTTGATCTGTCTGCGAGCATCGATATCTGTCGGGTCGAGGCATTTCTGCAGTCGAAGATTCAATTCCGGGCTTTCTGTCGATTCAGTAAGTGCCTGGCTAAGAGCTTCTCTCGGGGTAGCACCGTGTAAAATCGAATAACAGCTTCTGGCGATAAATACGGCCCCGCCAGCAACACCCGGGCCACAATGGGTCAGTGATGTCAGGGCGTTGACAGCCTCAAGCATAGTATCCAGATTTTCTCTATAACAGTAAAGAAGGGGGGCAATTATTGCCGGACCACCAAGATCGGTGGAATCAGAACCGCAATTGTCCATCTTCCGGCCGTCGGCAAGGTTTTGCAGGGTGGTTTTCGTGGCATGATCTTTATATCCCTGATAGTCAGTGATAAAAGACTGCCAGGCCAGGCCATATTCATCTCTTTTGAACTGACCTCCGTTTGCGGCAAGATATTCGAGCAGAAAAAAACTCTGGTCACCATAATGGGTAAACTCGCCCTGTTTTTTAGTCGGGTGATACGTCCCTTCATGGGGCGGTAAAAGGTCAGTAATCCGGCCGAATTGTTGTTCGAGCTTTGTTGTATCATATATCCAGTGGGTTCCAAGGGCCAAGGAATCCGCGGCAAAAGCGGCGAGGACCATGGCTTCTGCATGTTTTTGCATTAAGATACCTCCTGTAGATTTTAAAACAGCAGATTTTCGCGATGAGGAAATGGTACCTCCGGTCTTTTCCTCTATAAAGAGAAGGTAGAAATGAATTATCGATCTGTCAAAAGTCGCGGGAGGAACTCGGAAAACTCTATCAGGTGCGGTTCAGAATACCGTCCTGCAAGGTGAGACAATGGTCCATGCGGTCGGCAAGGTTGATGTTGTGGGTGACCATGATAGTTGAGAGTTGACGGTCACGACACAGATCATGCAGCAGGTTAAAGACAAGTTCTCCGGCTCTGGAGTCAAGATTGCCGGTAGGTTCATCGGCGAGTAAAAGGGAGGGGTTCATAACAAGGGCTCTGGCTAGTGCCGCTCTTTGCTGTTCTCCTCCGGAAAGGTTGCCGACCTTATGATGCAGTCGATGGCCAAGTTCTACCCGTTCAAGAAGTTGTTGGGCCGGTTCGACAACGTTTTTTTTATTTTGGCCTTGAATGAGGGCCGGCATCATCACGTTTTCCAGGGTTGTGAAGTCAGGCAGCAGGTGGTGAAACTGGAAGATAAAGCCAACTGAAGCATTACGAAACCCGGCCAGCTCTCTAGGGCTTTTTTTCAGCAGTGGTTCATCCCGATAGAAAAGCTCGCCACCGGAGGGTTGGTCAAGTGTCCCGAGTATCTGGAGCAGTGTCGTCTTGCCGGATCCTGAAGCGCCGATGATAGCGGTCATTTCGCCAGGTTCAACCGAGAGACTGACGTCTCTTAATACGGTCAGAGCAGTTTCACCGCTGCCGTAGATTTTGGTGATATTTGCCGCACGGAACAGAGTCATTATGAGAGCACCTCGGCCGGATGAACGGTGGAGGCCTTCCAGGATGGATAAAGTGTCGCCAGCAGCGTGATGATTATGGAACTGACGGCGATTATCGTCACGTCCAGCGGCAGTACTTTGATCGGCAGAGTGGTCATGGGATAGACGTTGGATGGTAGCTCGATAAACTGATAACGCGACAAGAGTTCGCATAAGCCGAGTCCGCCGGCAACACCGATGGTTGTCCCGGCAATGGCAATGACCAGACCCTGGAGAAAAAAGATCTTCATAATGGAACTGGAGGTGGTCCCCATGGATTTAAGAATAGCGATATCCTTGCTTTTTTCCATGACCACCATAACTAAGGCACTGATAATATTCAATGCTGCCACCAGGATGATCAGGGCCATGGCTATAAACATGCCGATTTTTTCCAGTTTGAATGCGGCGAACAGGTTGCGGTTCATCATCATCCAGTCTTTGGCGATAAACCCGGGGCCGAGCTTGTCGGCAATCTGCCGGGCAATCTCATCGGCATTGCCCAGAGAGCTTTTCTTCACCGTTACTTCAAGGCCATGGGCAACGTCACCCAGGCCCAGAAAATCCTGGACATTGGCAAGAGACATATAGGCAAGCGTCGAATCATACTCCAGCATGCCTGTCTCAAAAATTCCCGATACCCGGCAGGTCTTGACTTTGGGTATGATGCCCATGGGGGTCAAAGGACCGGAAGGCGAAATGAGCCGAACCCGATCATCTACACCAACCTGCAGGTCGGCTGCCAGGTTTTTGCCCAGGATGATATTCGGTACCCGCACTGCCTTGTCTTGATCCAGGTCTTGAATTGACCCTTTGGTCATCTGCTTGGCGAGGCCGACGACGTTCTCAGCAGTAGCTGGGTCCATGCCTCGCAAAACAACGCCGTTGCCTCCGGCACTGCCACTCAGCAGGGTCTGGGCGTAGAGGTAGGGCGTAACCCCGGTGACGTCTTTCACGGTCAGAGTTCGTTCCCTGGCCAGCTGATAGTTGTTGATCGATCCCGTGAGTTGCTGCACGATGATATGGGAATTGACCCCGAGGATCTGGTCCCGCATACCATCCGTGAAGCCGGAATAGACAGATAGAACCACAATAAGAGCGATAACTCCCACGGTGATCCCGGCAACAGAAATGAGCGAGATGAGAGAGATGAAGCCATGCTTATGTTTCGCCCTGAGATATCTCAGGCCGACAAACCATTCAAACATATCTATACTTTAGTCGGGTTGGAAGGTGTTTTTCGAGGTTATTCCTCTTTATCCTGCTTTTTCGTCTCGGGTTTAAGGTGCGGAAAAAGGATAACGTCACGAATAGACGGTGCGTCGGCCAAAAGCATCACCAGCCGGTCAATGCCGATACCCTCGCCGGCGGCAGAGGGCATACCATATTCCAGGGCGCGAATGTAGTCGGCGTCGAGTTCAGGGTAGATTTCATCGTCGTCTCCTCGATCGGCTATCTGCTTCTCAAACCGTCCGAGTTGATCAACAGGGTCGTTTAATTCGCTGAAACCGTTGGCCAGTTCCCGGCCGGTGATAAAGAGTTCAAAACGATCGGTTACTGTCGGATCTATTTCGTTTTTTCTGGCCAGCGGCGACACTTCGGTCGGATAGGAGGTAATAAAGGTTGGATTGATCAGCTTATCTTCAACCAGCAGTTCGAACAGTTCGGTCTTGGCCTTACCGGCACCAGCCTGCTCTTCAAGCTTGATGCCTTTCTCAGCGGCAAGCGCTTTGACCTTGGCCGTGTCAGCCAGGATTTCCGCATCTATTCCGGCCAACTCCATCAACGCCTGGTCCA
The DNA here is from genome assembly GCA_963804605.1 of uncultured delta proteobacterium. GTDB lineage: Bacteria > Desulfobacterota > Desulfobulbia > Desulfobulbales > Desulfocapsaceae > Desulforhopalus_A. The sequence continues at coordinate 147,059 of CAWDRB010000011.1, read as the reverse complement.
TGGTCAATATCTTCCATGGGGGAGTGAGATCGACCTCCGTTCCCTGATAACTGATTTTCATGGTGCCGTTCACTTCCCGGCAGATGAAGGAGATCATCTCCTCGGTCAAGGTGATTAAATCTTCATAGGTGGCGTAGGCTTGATAGAACTCAAGCATGGTGAATTCCGGATTGTGACGAGTTGACAGTCCTTCGTTGCGAAAATTACGGTTTATTTCAAAAACTCGTTCAAAGCCACCGACCAGCAACCTTTTTAGATACAATTCCGGGGCAATCCGGAGATAGAGCTCCATATTCAGGGCATTATGGTAGGTTTGAAACGGTTTGGCCGTTGCTCCACCGGGGATTGTCTGCATCATCGGTGTTTCTACTTCCATGAAGTTTCTGCCGTTCAGGTAATTGCGGACAAGCCGGATGATCTGTACCCGTTTTCTGAAAATTTCCCTGGATTCGGGAGTAACGATGAGATCGACATAACGCTGGCGATAACGGGTCTCGACATCCGAGAGGCCATGCCATTTATCCGGCAGGGGACGAAGTGATTTGGAAATCATGGTAATCTTTCTGGCCTGAACAGAAAGTTCACCCACCTTGGTTTTAAACAGGGTGCCCTCTACTCCGATAATATCGCCAATATCCCATTTTTTGAAAGTTTCGAAGACCTCATCGCCAAGAATATCTTTTTTGAGATACAGCTGGATCTGGCCGCTTGTATCGGTAAGCGTGCAAAAAGCAGCCTTACCGAATTTACGCATGGCCATGATCCGTCCTGCAATAGAATAGCTCGCACCGCTCGCTTCTGCCTCCTGGGGTTCCAGGTTTTCGGCTTTCGGCAGGAGTTCTTCTATTGCATTGGCCGGCTTGAAAGTATTACTGTATAATTTGACGCCAAGTTCGGCGAGGGATTCTGCTTTTTCCCTTCGCTGGGCGAGGGTTTGATTTTCTTCACTCATGGTTAATGCTCATAAATTTGGGGAAAGCGATAAAAAAAGCGGCAGAGATCTGCCGCTTGTTCGTCGAATAAAACAACTGTACAGAATTACCGGGAAATAGTCGTTTTGTCAAATAATTTCCAAAAGGCCCGATTGTAGACAACATGTGGACGGCCGGTATGGAACCAGTCCGTATCCCTTCGGCGACAGGATATTTTTTCACTGTCATTATCAGGTTTGTTCTCGTATTGTCCAGAAAATGGCAGTATTTTGCGGATGTTTCAAGTCGCATTGAATATTTCACTCAATCAGAAGGAAAAAGATGCAGAACCTGCCACTCCAGGCCCTTTTTTTTGATTTTGACGGGGTTATAGTCAATTCGAATTGCACCAAGACTGAAGCATTTCGCGCTTTGTTCGCCGGTTACGATAAAGAAACAGTGGCGGAGATTGTTGCCTATCATAAACGACATGGTGGTATCAGCAGGGTGGAGAAAATAGAACACGCCCACCGGCATATCCTTAAACAGCCATTGACTGAAGCAGAACTGGCCAACTGGACGAAAGCCTATTCCGAGTTGGTGGTGGACAAGGTTATCGATGTGCCCTGGATTGACGGTGCACAAGAGTTTCTCGACAACATCAAAGGTACATTGCCAATATTTGTTATCTCCGGCACCCCACAGGATGAGCTGAGATACATCATCGAACGGCGGAGTATGACCGGTTATTTCCAGAAAATTCTTGGTTCGCCGATCAGAAAACCCGAGCATATCCGCAATCTTCTGCTGAGTTGCAAGCTCGTACCCGAACACTGTGTGTTTATCGGTGACGCCATGACGGATTATAATGCGGCCAAAGAAACTGGTCTGCAGTTTGTCGGTATCCAGGGTGAAGTAACTTTTCCGGACGGAATACCTGTACTGTCTGATTGCAGAGGGCTACAACAGGCGATCATGCAGCATTATCGGTAACAATACCGCGAGGAGACGACCAAGGGTTACTCTGTCCGGGATAGCGGTTTTTTTGTCGGTCCTGGGCGTGTTATTTCTGCAGTTTCGATAAGATAGAAAGTTTTATGCTGCTGACAATTGAGCCAGAGCAGAAAGTAGTCAGGATTGCTGAAATGATGGCAAAGGCGATATTTTTACTGTGGAGGTTGAATCATGCGCGTAGTCCTGATCGGGCTCTTAATATTAACGCTCTTTTTCCCAGGGGTGCTGAGTGCGGCAGATCACGCAGCAAAAGAACAGGCTGCCGAAAACAAGGCCGAGGTACTGGAGCAGAACGTCGCAATTGAAGGCACCAAGTCAAAGCCTTCTCCCTCGGAAATGATCACCAAACCAGAAGCGCAGGCTGTCGATCTATTGGGCGAAAAAGCGTTGGATGATGCAATTACTTGTCTCGCCCGCACTATTTACTGGGAAGCCAGAGGTGAGGATGCAGCCGGCATGGAAGCAATTGGCAATGTTGTTATGAATCGCCTGGGTCATAAAGGATTCCCTGACACGATCTGTGAAGTGGTCACTCAGGGCAAGGAACAGGGTGCCTGTCAGTTTTCCTGGTGGTGCGATGGCCATTCGGATGATGCACAGGAAGCGAAATCCTATGCCATCGCCAAGGAGGTAGCCCGTAAAGCGCTCAATAGACAGCTCCCGGACCGATCCAAAGGGGCATTATATTTCAGCCAGCGGAGCATTGCGCCAAATTGGTCGACGCAATATATCAAAACAGCCGAAGTTGGTGATCACGCCTTCTACAAGCCTCAGAAGGATAGCGATTAAGAAAGCCTGAAAGGTAAATTTGGTACCCGTCATGATGGCAGTAACAGTTGCAGGCCTCTCTTTAACCGGTTGTTACACACTCCAGGGACGGTCTGACTGTACGGCCTCGGGGGCTCCTGGCCGGGTGGGGCTACGGGTGCGGTTATCGGCAGCTTGACCCATAATCCGGTTAATTGTGCGGCTATTGGGGAGGATATCGGGGATGGTAAGGTAACGATCTGGCTATTTGACACTCTTTTTTTTAATACTGCAGTACCGGCTGTTGCCGCTCCACTGCAGATTCACCGCTCAGCATCAATTAAAAGGATGGAACATGGCTTTCTGGGATATCAACACCTTACAGCTGGGAGTCTTCAGGCCGGGTATTCAGAGCAAGGCTGAAATCGGAGATAACCTCATTATGGTGTGCATGCAGATTGATCAGGGGATGGAAGATTCTGGACATGAACATCCTTTTGATCAGTGCGGAATTGTTCTGGCAGGCTCGATAGAGATGTTTATCGGCCAGGAGCGTCGAATGCTCAATGCCAATGAGAGTTATTTTATTCCTGCTGGCAAGCGTCACGGTTGGAAAACTTTCGATAACCCTGTCACACTTATGGATATTTCACTGAAACAGGTTCAAGGTTGAGGCAGTCGAAAGGGAAACTCTACTCGCTGAACAGAACGCAGAGCAGTATCCCCTCGATGTGCTGCACCGTTGCCTGATCGGTGTTTATGGTATTGCTCACGCCACGGCTGGAGCCGAAAACGATTGCCTGCCCGGTGAGAGGATAGGAAAAGCCGGTTAAAGTAACGCCCTGCACATCACCTTTTAGAGGAAGCAGGGAAACCTTTTGGCCCGGACTGCCGTCGATTGAATGTGTTTTTCCGGGATGCAGGATTTGCATGGAACAATTCAGTCCAGCCAGGAAGATCTGCAGATCTCTATACTTATCATTTGCCGCCAGCATGATGTTGGCCAGACTCATATCCCATCTGCCGCCCAGGGCACCGAATAACCAGATAGTCCGGGCTCCTTTCTCTAGAGCCAGATCTAGAGCCAGTTCAAGGTCCGTTGCGTCTTTTCGCGGCGGATGGCGTTGGATACTAACTCCTTTTTTTTGATATACCGTCAGAACTGCCTGATCGATTGAATCAAGATCACCGAGCAGAATGTCAGGGATGATGCCAAGTTTGTTGCAATGGTTGGCACCTCCGTCTGCGGCTATGACGAGATCGGCCTGATTAACGAGGATGTCCAGCTCCGGTGCATGGGCGAGACTGCCGTTGGCAAAAATGACAGCGTGCATGTTTTTCTTCATTGCCCAGGATGCAGGGATAGTTTTGTTCTTAGAATCCGATAACCTTTTCGAGACGGACGATCTCCTGGGTCAGTTTTTCCCGTTCCTCCTCGGTAAGATCGAGACGTTGCAGTTGTTGGCGCAAAGCGAGCAGAATCATCTCTTCCCGGTATTCATTGCAGGTGTATGGCAGGGCTGCTGGTTTGTGATCCTGTCTCATGGTTAGAACTCCAGCTGCTAAATGACATCCAGCGTTTTCTGTACGCCGCTATAGAAGAACCAACAGGAAAAACAGATAAGAAAGACTGCACAACCGCCGATCAACTTTCGGTAAAATTGATTGCTGAATAAATGCTTTCCTTTGGTGATACCAAAAGAGATCAACGCATACCAGGCCAGATCGGCCAGGATATGGCCAAGAAAAAAAGCAGTTACTCCCAGCATGCCAAATTTAAGCGAGTAGGTGATATACCCCAGGCCGATTGATGCCCACCAGATCAGCCAATAGGGATTGATAGCACTGAGAACGACACCCATCACCACAAGATTACGGGATTTTTCCTGTTCTACCTGACAATCAAGGGTAAGCCCGGGAAGGCTGCGCAGCATGGAAAGCCCCATCCAGAGCAGGACTGCGCCACCTGTCAGGGAAATGAGAATAAAGACATCATCTCGGGCAAGAATTGGGGCCAAACCGGAAATCAGGGCGACGACAAGGGCCAGTTCTAGAAGGCCATGGCCGAAGATCATCAGAGGTCCGGTGACTATTCCCCGCCTGGAGCTTTCGCTTACTGTGACGGTCAACAGTGGGCCGGGCATAAGAGCACCGGAAAGTGCAAGAACGAATGAAGTGCAGAAAATAGTGACCAGGGCTATTTGCATAAGCTATTCCATTGTTAACAGGAAAGAGGAGATATTACTATACCGGGGCGTGTGCGGTTTCTCAATAACGGATTTCAGGAAAAGGTGAGAGAGTTCAGGTAAAAATTGTTCAGCAGAGACTGCGGGTTTAACTGCCGATCAGAATAAGCGCAGAAGGGTTCAATACCAGATGTATCGGCTGACCAATCTCAGGAGGGGATGGATCAATCGGCAGATCAAACGACAGGACGATTTTGTTGACTTGCAGGTTTATCCTGAAGGTGTTGCCTTGAAACAACCGGTTGGTGATTATGCCTGATACCTGCGGATCGCCCTTTGCTGCGGGTAAACCGTCAGCGAGCCGGGCCCCCTCGGGGCGGATCAGCAATAGAGGTATTGTTCCAGGCGCGGTAATTTCTGTCATTCCTGAGCTCATTATCGGCAGGGTGCCCAGAGGGCAATGGAACATGTTGTCGCTTGCAATTGACCCTGCAATAAGGTTGTTAAAGCCGAGAAATCTGGCGACGGTTGAGTTTACCGGATGCCGGTAAAGATTCTCCGGGCTATCGAACTGTTGCAGGATACCATGGTGGAGGATCGCCACTTTATCGGCAATGCTGAAGGCCTCGGCCTGGTCATGGGTGACAAAAACGGCGGTGACATTCAAGGATTTCAGGATGGTTCTTATTTCCCCGGTCAACCGATCCCTGAGCGCCCTGTCAAGCGAACCGAGTGGCTCGTCAAGAAGCAGCAGCTGTGGCTCTGGAGCCAGGCTTCTGGCCAGGGCCACTCGCTGCCTTTCGCCGCCCGACAGCTCATCGATATGGCGATGTTCCAGCCCGGTAAGGCCGACCATTTCCAGCACAGTCCGCACTCGCCTGGCTAATTCACCCGGAGGGCAATGCTGCATCTCCAGACCAAAGGCGACATTTTGTTGCACCGATTTATGAGGAAAAAGCGCATATTCCTGAAACATCATGCCAAATTGGCGTTTATGCGGGGGAACATCGCGAATATCGCTGCCACAAAAGGTAATTGTGCCTGCATCTTCTTTCTCAAGTCCCGCCAGCAGGCGAAGCAGGGTTGTCTTGCCGGAGCCGGAAGGGCCAAGGAGGCAGAGGATTTCTCCCTTCTTTAATGAAAAGGTGATACCCTGCAGCAGCGGCTGCCCTTCATAATGGTTCGACAGCTGGTTTACCTCGAGTATTGTCTTACTTTCCTGCATAGTGGGTTGATCTCTTTTCATGTTAATGGTTGCACCGTTTTGCTGGCAGTCCCCATCTTGCCGAGCAGCCAGAATCCGGAGCAGGTGACCAGCATGAGGATGCTGCTCATGGCCATGGCCTGACCATAGTTTAAATCGCCTGGCTGCCCTAGAAAACGAAAGATTGCCACCGGCATGGTCGGGGTGTGCGGCCGGGTGACAAATGCCGAGGCGCCAAACTCGCCCATGCTGATGGAAAACGCAAAAACGGCACCAACCAGGATTGCCCGACTGATAATAGGGATATCCACAAGGCGCCACACCTGAAAGGGGGAGGCGCCGAGCAGGGCGGCCGCTTCACGCAGGGTATGGGGGATTTGACGAAGATTCGGCAGGATACAGCGAACCACAAAGGGAAAGGCGACCAGGGCGTGGGCAATGGGGACCAGTGCCAGGGAGTCTCGCAAGTTAAGAGGCGGCTTGTTTAAGGTGATAATATAGCCGAAACCGAGGGTGACTGCCGAGGTGGCCAGAGGCAGCATGATAAGGGCGTCCCAGATATTTGAGGTGGAAGATTCTTTTTTTCGCTCTGCCGCCAGAAAGGTAGAGGCGAGCAGACCAAGGATAACGGCGATAGTCATGGCCGCCAGCGCAAAGCCGACACTGTTGGCCACTGCCGAAATTGGTTCGACAAAAAAGACCGATCGGGGCGGGGTGGAAAAAAGTGCAGAATAATAGGCCAGAGTCAGGCCATTTTCGCCGGTTATGGACCGGACCATCAGGGCGAGCAGAGGGGTCAGCAGCAGAAGGGTCATGAACAGAATATTGCTGCCAATCAATATTTTTTTGCCAATAGATTCGGCTTTTATCGCCGTGCCGGTTGCCGACTCGGTATAGAAGGCTATACGCGATTTTTTGCTCAACCGGGCATGCAGCCACATAAGCAGAAAATTGACGGTGATCTGGATCAGGGATAGCGCGGCGGCCATAGGCAGGTTAAAGAGCTGCACCGACTGGCGGTAGATCTCCACCTCAAGAGTTGCGCAGGCCGGGCCACCAAGGATAAGCACTACGCCAAAGCTGGTGAAACAGAAAATAAAGACCAGCAGGGCTGCCGAACCGATAGCCGGCATTAACAGGGGCAGGGTGATCCTGCGCAAGGTCTGCCAGGGTGAGGCGCCAAGCATCGTTGCTGCCGCCTGCAGATCGGGATTGAGTCCGGCCCAGAAGCTGCCGACGATCCGCACAACCAGACTGTAATTGTAGAACACATGGGCAAGGAGGAAAAAAGCGACTGTTTGATCAATGGCGATCGGTGGTTGTGCAAGGTCAAAACCTGCCATCAACCAAGTGTTCAGCAGGCCGTTTGTTCCGAGTAAGGCCCTGAAGGCAGCGGCAGTGACAATAGTCGGCAGCACAAAAGGGACGGTCATCAGGGCCTGGAGCAGGTTTTTACCAAAGAAACGATAGCGGGCAAAAATAAAAGCCCCCGGCAGGGCGAGTACAAGGGTCAGGAGAGTGGATACAGCCGCCTGCCAGCAGGTGAACCACAATATGCGGCCGTAAATGGGCGAATCTACCAAACTTACCAGTCTGGCAGGGTTCCAGGATCCATCCGGTAAAAAACTTAACAGGACGATCTTCACCAACGGATAGAAATAGAAGAGTACCAGGAAAGCCAGAGGCAGGGAGAACAGCAGCCAGCGAAAGAGAGATTTGGATCTACGCAATTGCTGTTCCCCCTGTGAAATTATTAGCGCAGGACGGTATTCGTCCAGGCCTCGATCCATTTGTCCCGGTTGGCCTCTATGGCCGCCGGGCTGACCACGATCGGTTCTTCAGCGACAACCGCATTTTTAACAAAGACCGATGGCAGTGAAACCGTTGCGTTGGCAGGAAAAACAAACATCTGCAACGGAATATCTTCCTGGAACCGTTTGCCCAGCATGAAATCGACAAGTTTTTTGGCCAGCTCAAGCTCTTTGGTGCCTTTTAAGATGCCGACGAATTCAATCTGGCGAAAAGCGGTATTGCCGTCAACAACTGCGGCGGTAGGTGCTTCGGTCAATGGTTTGTCGGCATAATGGACAACTGCCGCCGGACTGGAGGCATAGCTGACGACGATTGGTCGGTCGCCTTTGGAGGCTGAAGTGAAATGGCCGTAGTAGGCATCTTCCCAACCGTTGGCGATGATTACTTTATTATCGCGCAGTTTCCGCCAATATTCGAGATACCCCTGTTCGCCGAATCTGCCGATGGTGGCCAGGAGAAAGGCCATACCCGGCGAAGAGTTGGCGGGATTTTCCACCACGGTAAGCCCTTTGTATTCCGGTTTGATCAGGTCGGCCAGGTCAGTCGGCGGCGCCAGGTTGTTTTTTTTAAACCACTCTTTATCATAGTTGAGGCAGACATCTCCGTAGTCGACGGGCAGCAATCGATTCATAGTGTCCAGTTTTAACGATGCATGGATATCAGCAAGCAGGGGAGAATCGTAGGGGAGAAAGATGTCGGCATCAATCGCCCGGGAAAAAAAGGTGTTATCGACTCCGAAAAAAACATCGGCCATGGGGTTGTCTTTGGAGAGAATGGCCTGCACCAGGGCGGATCCGGCGTCTCCTGATTTCAAGAAACGGACTTTGACCTGGTTGTCCTTTTCAAAGCCTGCCAAGACCTCTGTGCTGATATTGAAACTGTCATGGGTCATGACCGTAATGGTCTTTTCGGCGTAAACCACCGCACTGGTTAAAAACACGCCGATTGCCAGGATAAAACTGCCTGCCAGGATTACTGATTTTTTCATACAATCCTCCACCATACTAAAAAGATTCTTTGTCTTTGGGAGTGTGCGGCCAAAAAAAAGCCGCCTCCAGGCAGGAGACGGCTACATAAGTCACACTGTTCCCTCCGCCGGCATTATCCGGATCAGGTTAAGCGGTCGGGTTAACTCTGAAACCCCTCTCAGCCCGGTTGCACCGAGCTCCCGCATCTTGGTTGTATAAGATAGGCTATCTTACCCAGGTTTGCAACCTTTCTCCAAAAGAACCACGGTTTCGATATGGTGGGTTTGCGGGAACATATCGACGGGTTGGATCGTGCGGATGGTGAATCCCTCATGGGTCAGATCGGCCAAATCCCGGCATAATGTGGCAGGATCACAAGAAATATAGACTAGCCGCTTAGCGGTAATTGTCGCCAATTGCCTCGCCAGGCCCGGTGCTCCCTGCCGGGGAGGATCTATAACGACGCAATCGAATTGTTGGTTCTTTGCCGCAAGATCCATGCAGGAACTGTGGACGGAATTTTTAATAAAACAGGTGTTGGTCAAGCCGGCCAGACCACTATTATTTTTAGCACTGCGGATGGCTGAACCCTGACTTTCAACAGCCAGCACCTTGTTCGCCTTCATGGCCAGAGGAATGGAGAAATTACCCATGCCGCAGTAGAGATCAAGAACTGATTTCGTTTTGTCAACCTGGCAGAATTGAAGAACAATCTCAATCAGCTTTTGGTTCTGGGCCAGATTGACCTGACAGAACCCTCCGGCTTCCCAGCAGAGACGAATGGCTTTGCCTGCTGTGGCGAGTTCCGGATAATGCACCGTGAAAATGTTGTCCATTTGCCCTTGGTTGTTCTAGCTCGTCTGCAAAATATGGACCGGTCATCGGGAACTCCGTACCAACAAAAAAAATCCGTTCCACTTCGCTGATGTCCCGGCAAAACCGTTTCGCCGAATCGATATCGGCTGGGCGAACTTTGCGTAAAAAATGAAAAATAGGCACCGTATGGCCCGTGTCCGGGTTAAGTTGGAGTTCTATCTCCGTGGCCAGCTCACTTAACCTGCGGCCATCCGCATGTTCTCGCAGGCCTGCAAGTGTGGTGTTTATTGCATGTCCGGCGAGGAGGCAGCTATCGATGGGGATGATGTCATGGGAATGAAAACGATGAAAACCGATAATCCCGCGACGGCCTACCTGCAGCCGGATACGCTGCCGGTAGGCAAAGATAGCAGGTGAGGGGACAGGGGCAGCCAGATGGGTAATCGAGTCACGAATGGCCGGATTTTTTTGTCGGCCAAGAAGATCTGCGATGATCCCCCGTTTCAGAGTCAGTTGGGTGTCGTAATCGCAGTGTTGGAGATCGCATCCCCCGCACTGGCCGTAATATCGGCACGGGGGCGTTATTCTTGCCGGATGTTCGGTCAGGATTTGCTGTACTTTACCAAAAAGATAGTTTTTTTTCGCTTCTTCTGTGGTTATTATAACGCTCTCGTCCGGCAGTACCTGCCGGACGAGAGCGACCTGTCCTGTGGCAAGGCGGGCAAAACCATAACCTCCGTTGACTATCTTTGCTATGTGGATTGTTTCAAGAGCCATACTTCAAATGTTTTTCTGTTTCTCGCCGGCAATAAGCAACAGCCATGCGTTTGCAACGGATGGTATAGATGCAACGACCCCTTTCTAGATCTTTAATCTTTCATAGTATACCATCTTTGGCCTGTCGAATAGTTTTCTTATTTATTGCTTTTCTGCTGCTTATCCCTGTGCCGGTAAACGCTGCATTACACATTGACGTTACGGTGAAAGGTGTCGAAGAACCTCTCTATAAAAACGTCATGGCCCGCCTGGCCATCAATTTACAGAGAGACAATAAACGGTTGCAGGAAAGAGCCATCAAGCGATTATACCTTCAGGCCGAAGCCGATATCCGGTCGGCACTGGCACCATTTGGCTATTATAATCCGGTTATTGAGAGCAAGCTGACACAAGACGGCGAGGCATACTCGGTTGAGTATACAATTGATAAGGGACCACCGGTGATCGTCACTGACGTTGTTTTTGAGCTGGCCGGGGACGGCAGGAAAAATGAGCAGCTTGTGCAGGGTATTGCCGGATTCCCGGTCAAGAAAGGCGACGTCCTTAATCAGGAATTGTATGAGCAGGGAAAAAAGAAACTGGTATACCTTGCTCTTGGTGAAGGATTTCTCGATGCAGGGTTCACAGAACGGGTCCTGCGGGTAAATAAGCAGACAAATACTGCTACGGTCAATCTGGTTTTTGATAGCGGCCGCCAGTATACTTTCGGCATAACAACCAGCTCCCAGAATATTCTTGATCAGGATCTGCTGGACCGATATCTGCCATATAAGCCTGGGGATACATATAACCCGGCAAAAATATTCGAACTGCAGTCAATTCTTTATCGGACTGACTATTTCAGTCGGGTAGAGGTGAGCGGGAGGACCCGCCGGGCAACTGATTTTCATGTTCCTGTGGAAATTAAACTGACTGCCCCAGAACATCTGAATAAATATAGCCTGGGATTAGGTTATGCCACCGACACCGGGATAAAGGGGAAAGTCGACTGGTCCAACAGGCTTTTTAATTCCCGGGGGCATAAGATCAGCAGTTCCCTGCAACTTTCACAATTTGATAATGCGGTCTCCCTGCGCTACGAAATTCCCCGTAATGATCCCCGCTATAATAAACTGGTCAACAGTATTGCCTACCAGGATAAGCAATGGGATGACACAACGACTCAGCTGTTTACCGCCTCGGTGATCAATGAATATGCCGGACCGCGTTTCAACCTCAGCGGTGGGTTGGAGTTTCGTGATGAGATATATGATGTCGGCGATACCAGTGGCAATTCAACCTTGCTGGTTCCTTCCCTCAAGGCCGGGATGGTGCTGGCCGATGATGTCTTGTTTACCAGAAACGGCTTACAGGCATCGGTAGGTTTTATGGGTGGTATTGATGGACTGGTCTCTGATGTTAATTTTCTGCAGGCCTCGATAAACGGCAAAGCGATTGTCACCCCGATTACCGACTGGCGAATCATAGGCAGAGGTTCCTTTGGTGTAACGCTGGTTGATTCCATTGACGCGCTCCCGCCGTCCTTGCGTTTTTATACCGGTGGTGACGCAACTGTCCGGGGCTACGGGTATAAGTCCATTGGGCCGGAAGATTCTTCCGGTACGGTCATCGGCGGTCGCTATCTGGTGGTGGGGAGTGTCGAACTCGAGCGTGTTGTCGCTGGAAACTGGAGTCTGGCCTCATTTTGGGATGTCGGAACAGCAACCAATGATCTGTCGCTTGATTTCAGTCAGGGAGTGGGAGCGGGTGTTCGGTTTCGTTTACCTTTCGGTCAGGTACGCCTCGACCTCGCTTCGGCAATAACCGAAGATGGATCTCCCCTCCGCGTCCACCTCACTGTTGGAGGCGATTTATGATGAAAAAAGCAGCGTTTCTGCTGGCATCATTCTTTCTCTTGCTGCTCGTCGGTTTTATTTTCCTTTTCACGACCGAATCCGGCCTGATTGTTGTTCAGAAAACTGTCAATCGATTTGGCGGCGGGACAGTTTCCATTGCTGAGGTCGAGGGGAGTGTGTTTGGTGATATGCGTTTGAAGGACGTTCGACTGCTGGGAACGGAAGTCGATATTGATGTGCAACAGGTGGATGTATCCTGGCAACCCGGGCATCTTTTTCAAGCGAAACTGGCGATCGCCAAAATTTTGGTCAACGGGGTGAAGATCATGATAAAAGACACTCCGGTAAACCAGGATGCTGTTGTACTGCCCGCTGTTGTACTGCCGTTTACTGTTTTAGTTGACAGCCTGGTCGTTAACCGGATTGCTGTAGTTGACAGTAAGGGGCAGGACCTTTTTGCGATAAACAATCTCACGGCGTCTCTTTCGGGTAATAGCGAACGTATTGCCGTTGAAGCCTTTAGTCTGCAAGGCCCGGAGATCGGGTTGGCTGTACATGGCAATATCGAGGTACAGAAAAACTGGCATCTGGATTTACTCGGTAACTGGCATCTGGCAGGTTTCGGATTTTATCCGGTGGCCGGGACTTTTTCAACTAGTGGCCCGCTTACTAATCCCCATGTGGAAATAGGTATCCATAGTCCTGGCAGTATTCGGGTCAAGGGAGATTTTGTCGATCTTCTGAACTCGCCAAGGTGGACCGCAACACTTACGGCCAAGGACGTCGATCTCTCAACACTCATTGAATACTGTCCCCAAATAGAGCTGGCTGCGGTGAAGGGAAAACTCACTGGTGATTTTGCCGGCTACCGCGGCCATGTAGACGCCGATGGAGCTTGGGATTCCCTAACCGGCATGCATCTGACCAGCGATATCGATGGTGACGGGTGGGGTATCGATTTCCACTCCCTGCGCATCTATGGCCCGGACAGTTCAGCTGAAGCAATGGGTGGTAAAATTTCCTGGCGGGATATCTTTTCCTGGCAAGGTCGTTTTCTGTTTAATAACTTCAATCCCTCCATCATTACCGAGGAGCTGCAGGGGCAACTCAACGCCGAACTGATCAGTAAAGGGGATGTAAAAGAACATGGTGTCGTTGCTTCTTTTGTCATTGCTCATCTTGATGGTCTGCTGCGTGATCATAAGGTTGCAGCGACCGGCAATGTTTATCTCAGCGAAACCGAGGTGCATACCGATGGCCTGACTATCCGCAGCGGCGAGGTGGCAGGTCTCGCGCATGTTGCAAAGGCCTCTTTTTCATGGGCTCAACAACCGAGCTGGTCAGCGAATGTTCAATTAGACCACTTTGACCCTTCCTGGTTGTATGCCGAATTTCCGGGCAGCATTGATGGCACATTTGCAACAGCGGGTAAACTGGGAAAAGACGGTCTGGAGGGTTCTCTCGATATTAAAAACATTTCCGGTACCTTGCGAGGTAATAAACTTGCCGGTGGTGGTGTGATAAGTCTTTCTGACGATACCCTGACAACATCCGGCCTGGTGTTGAAGAGTGGGCTAACGGAACTGAAGATCAACGGTCGGGCGGGAGATCGTCTGTCCCTTGATTTCTCTTTTTCTTCGCCGGACATTGGCACTCTTCTGCCGGAAACTGCGGGCAGCGTATCCCTTTTGGGCAAGCTGCAGGGTAAGAATAATTCGCCACAGCTCGATGCACAATTCCAGGGCAATGGACTCAGGTACCATGACAATCGTCTTGGCCGGGCACGGGCAAAAATCAACGCTGATTTTAGCGGAAAAGGGCAACTAACCGGTTCACTGGTAGGGGAAAAAATATCAGTGGCCGGTTTACTCGTTAATAAAGGCACCATCATGCTGCAAGGGAATCTGGCAAGCCATTCGATTGAAATTGATGGTGCCGGACCGCTTGGTCGATTAACAGGTAAAATCCACGGAAGGTATAGTGGTGATTGGCGGGGCGAGTTCACTTCTTTTCAATTGGCAACCCAGGATTTTGGCAATTGGCGGCAGCTTGAGAACACTGCAGTTACCGCCGATAATCAAGAGTTCTCTCTGGGGAAGTTCTGCATGACGAACGGAGAAAGCGCCGTCTGTTTGGGAGGCAATGTGCAGCCGGCAAAAGATATGGCATGGCAGGTGTACGGTGAACTTTCATCCCTGCCCCTGCAGTGGCTCAACCGACTGAAGTTTATTACTGTGCCGGTTAGCGGCATTTTACATGCGGAAGTTACAGCAAACGGCAGCAGGGATCACATCCTTTCGGCAAGGGCTGACAGTCGGGTGACGGCAGCAGATGATCTGGAAAAAACAACCAGTGAGAGTGAGCAGGGTCCTTTTTATTTTGCCGGCTCTAACTTTTCTCTTACATTAACTGAATCTCATGCGCAGGCACATGGCGATATTCGTCTGCGCAACGGCAGTCAGGTGGTGCTGAACATCGAAACCGCCGGTGCCGGCAATTTTTCGACCTCACTCGCCTCTCTACCATTGCACGGGAATCTCGAATTACGCCAGTTCAACCTTGGCGCCCTCTCTGTTTTCACCGATTATGGTGTGGAACCTTCGGGGCGGGTGAACAATTCTTTTACCGTCGCGGGGACAGTCGGGCGACCGGAACTTTACGGGACGATGAAAATTCAGGATGGAGGGATAGATCTGCCCTATCAGGGGATTATATTGGAGAATATCGTCCTATCTGTACAGGCCGAGGAAGATTCGGCAAAAATCAATGGCACAGCCATGTCCGGTCCCGGAAAGGTGACAATCGGGGGTACCTTGCATTATGGGGCAAAGGGGATTGAAGGTGCGGTAGATATTAAGGGCAGTGATTTCCTGCTTGTCAATCTCCCAGAGCACACTTTTCGAGTAAATCCCGATGTCCAGGTAACGTTTAATCCCGAAAAAATTGAGATACGTGGCACAATTGATGTTCCTTACGGGCTGATAACACCGGAACAGATGACCGATTCTGTCAGCGCTTCTGAAGATGTGGTGTTCGTCAATGGTACTGAAGAAGAGCAGGTCGCCGGTTGGCCCGTTCACCTGAAAGTCAAAGTTCGGCTGGGTGATGATGTCCGCATTGATGGGTATGGTTTGGCCGGTAAGCTTGGCGGACAATTAGGGATCAATACTACACCCGACAATAGTATAGCCGGGAGGGGAGAGCTTGATCTTGTGGACGGCACTTTCACTATTTATGGTCGTACTCTCAGTATTGCAAGAGGGCGGGTACTGTTCACCGGTGGACCTCTAGACAATCCGGGAGTGGATGTCAGGGCCCAGGTGAAAGTGGATGACGAGAAAGCCGTTGGGCCGGGATATACTGTGGGTGTTGACATCAGCGGATTGTTTCAGGACCTGAAATATCGTCTGTTTTCCGATCCCTTTATGGATGATACGGAGATTTTATCGTTGATGATAGTTGGCCACTCACTGGCTGGTTCTACCGAATCCGAGGGAAATATTCTCGAGGCTGCGGCAGTGACACTGGGGGTAAAAGGCAGTGCCGGGCTGGTCAAGGAGTTTGGCAACTTATTGTTTATCGATGATCTGCATCTTGAAGGGAGTAGCACCAAGGAAAATATATCTCTGGTCGTTGGCAAACGCCTAACCAAGGACTTGTATATCGGTTACGACATGAATATGTTCAGCCAAATCGGTCAGTTTCGGGTTCGATACGACTTGACCCGCGGGTTTTCCGTGGAGACAAGAAGCTCTTCGGAGGCGACCGGGACTGATCTGCTCTATTCCTTTGAAAGGTGATGGACTCGTAAAAAGCCCGATCTACGTCGTTGTGTTTATTCTAAGGTCTCAAATCGATTTTCTTTAAGGTTTTTCCGGACATTATCAGCAGGAAATACCTTGCCGTTCATGGCGATATAGACACCAGGCGGCAGTGATTGTACAGCGCCGAGGGCACAACCGATATTGAAAACTGCGTCGCTGGTCTTAAAAAGAGCCGGTTCCAGAGCACCGGTAAGTATGATGGTCTTGTTGCCTATTGTGGTCAACTGCAGTGCTGTTTCCACCATGGTGTCGGTTCCATGGGTGATTACGATTCGTTTGCATGGATCTTCTGCCACCGTTGCGGCAATCAAGGTTCGATCCTCTTTTGTTAGATCAAGACTGTCTTTTCGCATCAGTGAATTGATTACGTAGCTGATAGAAAGATTCAACTCCGCCAGTACTTTTTCGATATTAGGCGGTCCCACTTCATATTCGCTTTTCGCGTCGAAATAGACCTTATCGATAGTTCCACCAACGGTGATTATCGAAATTTCGTGCATTATATATTCCTTCGATGAGAATTGGATACATCATGGGCAACCACCTGCATTTGAGTTCTATATGTACCAACTATCTCAGCTTTTTGCCTTGCTTTTCAAGGGAAACCATCACATATATTGGTAGGTAACATCAGCAAAATGGACAGATTTTTTTGTATTGGCGTATGAGTGGAGGAACGGTGAAAAAAAATCCGGTAACAATTCTGGTGGTGGATGACGATCAGGTACATCGCTATATGCTCTGTTCACTCTTGAAAGAATGGGGCTGGCGTTGTGTAGAAGCTGATGACGGTATTACCGCGGTGGCGGCTGTGGATCAGAAGAGTTATGACGCGGTGCTTATGGATGTGCGAATGGCCAGAATGGACGGCCGCGAGGCGTTCACCAGAATTCATGCCCGCCATCCCAGTCTGCCGGTGATCATCATGACCGCCTATTCTTCCGTTGATGCTGCCGTGGAAGTGATCCAGCAGGGGGCGCACGACTATCTTACCAAGCCGCTCGATTTCGATCGCCTGCGCCTGGCCTTGTTGCGGGCGGTCGATCATCATCAGGTCGTGAGCAGCAAGCAGCAGAAAGAACCCGGGGGTGTGAACCTTAAGACGACGATTATCGGCACCTCACCGCCGATGCTCGAATTGCTTGAGATGGTCGGGTACGTGGCACCGACCGAGGCGACGGTGCTTATTTATGGCGAGTCCGGCACCGGCAAGGAGCTCGTCGCTGAGGCCCTGCATAACAACAGTGCCCGATACAACCAGCCTTTTATTAAAGTAAACTGCGCTGCCCTTGCCGAGGGTCTGCTGGAGTCCGAGCTTTTTGGCCATGAAAAAGGTGCCTTTACCGGCGCAGAAAAACAGCGCGAAGGCAAGTTTGTCCAGGCCGACGGAGGTACCCTGTTTCTTGATGAGATTGGTGAGACCTCCCAGGCGATGCAGGTTAAATTGCTGCGCGTCCTTCAGGAACAGGAGCTGCAGCGGGTTGGCGGTGAACAGACTATCCATGTCGATGTACGGATCATTGCCGCCACCAATAGAAACCTGGAAGAAGAGGTGGCAAAAAACAATTTCCGCGAAGATCTCTATTATCGATTGAATGTGGTTATGCTGACAGTTCCGCCTCTCAGGGAGAGACGGGAGGATATTCCTGGCTTGGTTGAACATTTTGCCTACAGGTTTGCCGAGAAAAATCGGCGGGTTCTCGATAAAATAACCTCTGAATGTATGGAATTGCTCGTACAGTACAGTTGGCCCGGCAACGTCAGGGAGTTGGAGAACGCAATCGAACGGGGTATTATTCTGATGCGGGGTACCGAATTGACTGAAAAAAGCCTGCCCCTGCCCATCCAGAATCAAGCCAATAAACAAGAGATTGCCGACAGAACCGAACCCGTATCGCTTTTTGATGCCGAAAAACAGCTCATCCTTAAAACCCTTGCCGATACAGCGGGCAATAAGAGTGAGGCGTCGAGAAGATTGGGCATCACCCGCAAAACCCTACAGAGCAAGTTGAATAAATATCAACAGTAACTCTCACGCTTTTTACGACACCATCAGAATCTGTTTTTTGCGAAAAGCGTCTTTCTTGCTCAACCATAATTTCCCCTCCATTTTATCGTTCTTTCCCTGGATACACCGGCCCCGGCTTTTATTGGCTGAGGCTTACTTGACAATGAAAAAGCAGCTCCTTATTGTTGGACAAGTTTGAATTTGGGGTAGCTGATGTCAACACTCAAGACAGGCAGCGCAACAATAATTATCTGCAAAGAGAAGGGAGGAGTGGGTGAGCCAGGAAAAAGTAAATGAAGAGCTTTTAGCTGACGCTGAAGCTGGAGCAGAGGTTAAAACCGGTTCAAAGCCCCCTGAGGAAACCATTGAGGGAGAAGTTGTGGGGGATGATTTTGAAGGGGATACAGAGAAACAGCTTGCTGATGCTCAGAAAGAGGTAGCTGATCTTCGCGACAGGATGCTGCGGGCAGCTGCAGAGAATGAGAATTTCAAGAAGCGGGTAGAGCGTGAACGACAATTGAGCTTGAAATATGCCGGGGAAACAATATTCAGAGAGATGCTGCCCGTTGTCGATAATTTGCAAAGAGCTGTCGATCAGGGGGTGATTAAAGGTGCCCCTGCCGAACAGAATTTGGCGGCCCTGCTCGAGGGCGTGCAACTCACACTGAAGAGTCTCATCGCAACTTTGGAAAAGTTTGAAGTCAAGATGATCGACAGTGTCGGCAAACCGTTCGATCCCCAGCATCAGGAAGCACTGACCATGGCTGAAAGTGATAGCGTCCCTGCCAATCATGTCGTGACGGAATTTGAGAAGGGATACAACTACAAGGACAAGCTGTTGCGAGCTGCCAAGGTGGTTGTCTCTTCCGGAAAAAAACAGAGTTAATCGAATAGATGAATAAAATTGACAACACTGCCGAAAACCGTGCCAATCTCTTGACAAACAGGGGAAGATGACCACTTTAGAAGAGGTTGCCACTACCATAGGTAGAGCAATTAACATAACGTTTATGGGATGATAGGCGGATATCTAATCCGCCGGGAATGATTTAAGGAGAGAAAAGATGGGTAAGATTATTGGAATTGACCTCGGTACCACCAACTCATGCGTGGCAATAATGGAAGGGGGCGAACCAAAAGTGATTGCCAACGTTGAAGGAAATAGAACAACTCCATCGATTGTTGCTTTCACAGACAATGAAGAGAGGCTAGTGGGCCAGGTTGCCAAGCGTCAAGCCGTAACCAATCCAACACGGACGCTCTATGCGATAAAACGTTTGATCGGACGAAAGTTTTCTGATGCTGAAGTTAAACGTTCAATCGAGGTTAGTCCATTTAAAATTGTTGAAGGCAGCAACGGGAGTGTCTCTGTTGATGTAGATGGCAAAGTGTACCGGCCGGCGGAGATTTCGGCGATGATTCTCACCAAGATGAAACAGACCGCGGAAGAGTATCTGGGTGAGGAAGTAACGGATGCGGTTGTTACCGTGCCTGCTTACTTTAATGATTCCCAGCGTCAGGCCACGAAAGACGCTGGAAAAATCGCCGGGCTCAATGTACTTCGCATTATCAACGAGCCTACTGCCGCGTCGCTTGCCTACGGTTTAGACAAAAAAGGTGAGGAAAAAATCGCGGTTTTCGATCTTGGTGGAGGTACCTTCGATATTTCCATATTGGAAATTGGTGACGGTGTGTTCGAGGTAAAATCGACCAACGGTGATACCTTCCTCGGTGGTGAAGATTTTGACATGAGAATTGTCAACTGGCTGGCCGATGAGTTCAAACGGCAGCAGGGCATCGATCTCAGATCGGATAAAATGGCGCTGCAGCGACTGAAAGAAGAAGCAGAAAAAGCCAAGATGGAGCTCTCAACCACTAAAGAAACAGACATTAACCTGCCGTTTATTACCGCAGATGCCTCTGGTCCCAAGCATCTCAATTTAAAATTGAGCCGGGCTAAACTTGAAAGCCTGGTTGACGATTTGATCGAACGCACCATCGGGCCGTGTAAAACTGCGTTGAAAGATGCTGGCTTAAAACCCTCTGATATTGATGAGGTTATTCTGGTCGGTGGTATGACCCGTATGCCCAAAGTACAGGAAAAAGTTAAAGAGATTTTTGGTAAAGATCCGCACAAAGGTGTTAATCCAGATGAAGTTGTGGCTATTGGTGCGGCAATTCAGGGCGGAGTGCTGGCAGGCGATGTAAAAGACGTTCTGCTGCTTGATGTTACGCCTCTGTCTCTGGGGATTGAGACGCTGGGTGGGGTAACCACTAAATTGATCGAAAAGAATACTACGGTTCCGACCAAGAAGAGCCAGATCTTCTCTACAGCTGCCGACAATCAGCCGGCGGTTTCTATTCACGTTCTTCAGGGTGAGCGGGGAATGGCTCAGGATAACAAGACCATTGGTCGTTTTGAGCTCACTGATATTCCACCCGCTCCACGTGGGGTGCCACAGATTGAGGTTACCTTCGATCTTGATGCCAACGGTATTCTCAGTGTATCGGCTAAAGATCTCGGAACCGGCAAGGAGCAATCTATCAAAATCACCGCTTCCTCCGGTTTGACCAAGGAAGAGATTGAAAAGATGACCAAGGATGCGGAACTTCATGCCGATGAAGACAAGAAGCGTAAGGAACTTGTCGAGACCCGTAACTCAGCGGATGCTCTTGTGCACGCGACGGAAAAAAGCCTGAAGGATCTTGGTGATAAGGTCGATGCAGACACCAAAGCCACTGTTGAAAAAGAGATAGAAAACGTCAAAAAAATTAAAGATGGTGATGACCTTGAAGCGATTAAATCGGCGGTTGATGCCCTGACTCAGGCATCTCATAAACTCGCTGAATTGATGTACGCCCAGGCCGCTAAGGAAAATCCTGATGCGGCAAAGGATGCTGCTGGCGGCAGCAAACCGAAGAAAGACGACGATGACGATGTTGTTGACGCTGACTTTGAAGAGGTGAAATAGCACACCGATTGCTTCAACCGCGCTGTAGGTGAAAGGGAGGGGGGATGCTTAATTCTCTCCTCCCTTTTTTTTGTTTTTTACGTTATGGTATGCGGTTTGAAAATCACTTATTTTTTTACAAATTTCTATCCTACAGACACTCATGAAAATATTATCAGGTATCCAACCTTCCGGACAGCTTCATATCGGAAATTATTTCGGTATGATGCAGACAATGATCGCCCATATGGAGAGCGATGACCTCTATGTGTTTATTGTCGACCTTCACGCCTTGACCTCCGTACATGAGCCAGCCAGGCTTGCCGCCGGAACCCTGGAAGCGGCAGCAGATTTTCTGGCGCTGGGCCTTGACCCGGACAAATGTACTTTCTGGGTACAATCCGATGTACCGGAGGTGTGTGAGCTGACCTGGGTACTGTCCACCCTGGCTCCGATGGGCCTGATTGAACGTTGTCACTCGTATAAGGATAAAGTAGCCAAAGGAATTGTTGCCAGCCATGGGCTTTTTTCCTATCCGGTATTGATGGCTGCCGATATCCTTTTGTATCAGGCAGACCAGGTGCCGGTCGGTAAAGATCAGAAACAACATCTGGAAGTAGCTCGGGACCTGGCGATTAAATTTAATAACCAGTACGGTGAGACCTTTGTCGTGCCGGAGCCTGCCATCAGCGAGACGATGGCGACAGTTCCCGGCATTGATGGACAGAAAATGTCTAAATCCTATGGCAATACCATCCCTATTTTTATGGGAGGCAAGGAGCTAAAGAAAAGGGTTATGGCTATTGAGACCGACGCGACTCCTGTTGAAGACCCCAAAAACCCTGATACCTGCAATCTCTATAAGATCATGCAGCTTTTCGCCACTCCTGAACGGATGCAGGAGATACACGGTCTTTATGTTAACGGTGGTGCAGCGTATGGCTATCTGAAGCTTGAACTGCTGGATATGCTGAATGACACCTTCGGCAAGGCCAGAGAGAAAAAACAGCAGTATCTGTCAGACCCGGCGATGCTGCGGGAGATTCTCGTCAAGGGAGCTGAAAAAGCTCGAGCTAAAGCTGTTATTACTCTGGATCTGGTTCGCAGCCGTGTCGGTCTGAAATATTGAAAGGAGAGAGTATGAGCTATGGTGTGACTCGTGAGCAAGGGCTGGAGCTGGTCCGCACCCACTTGAAAAATGAAAATCTTGTCAGTCATTCCCTCGCCGCCGAGGCGGTGCTTCGCGCTATGGCCGAGCGGCTTGGCGAAGACCCGGAAAAATGGGGGTTGGCCGGCTTGCTTCATGACCTGGATAGTGAAACGCAACCGGATTTGGCTACTCATACTTGCGAAGCGGCGGCGATATTGGCGGACAGGGGAGTCAGTCCGGAGATAATTGAGGCCATAAAGCTTCATAATCCCACTGCCTGGCCGGGTGCGCAACGCACTACCGTCTTTCATCACGCTCTTGCCGCGGGTGAGACGATAACCGGATTGATCATTGCTTCGGCTCTGGTTAATCCGGCCAGAAAACTCTCTGCAGTAAAAGCCAAATCAGTGAAAAAACGCTATAAAGAAAAGGCATTTGCCCGTGGAGCTGACCGCGAGATTATAGCCGAGTGTGAGCTGGCTGGGATTCCGCTGGCTGATTTTTGTGAATTGAGTCTGGTTGCCATGCAGGCGATAGCCGAAGAGATTGGTTTATAGCCTGACTTACCTAAAAGAAAGGGGTTTATGGAAACACTATTCCATAAACCCCTTTTCTATTTCTCTCTAACCTTAAAGTTTACTGGAAACTCACCAGTTCAACATCAAAAACCATTATTGCATTGGGTGGGATTGGGCCCCGTCCGGATGGACCATAACCAAGATTGGGTGGGATGATCAGAACACGCTTCTCGCCTTTCTTCATACCGAGCAATGCCTCGTCCCAGCCTTTAATGACCTGCCCTGCGCCAACCGGAAAATCGATGGGTTGTTTGCGGTCATAGGAGCTGTCAAATTTTTTCCCGTTGAGCAGTTTCCCGGTATAATGGACGGTGACGACCGCACCTTTTTTCGGGGTCTCACCCTCGCCTTCAGCAATAACAACGTATTTCAGACCGGACGGAGTCGTCACCGCTTTCGGCCATTGTTTTTTGATGAGCTCCTGTTCCTCCTCCATTGCCGCCAGCTCTTTATTTCGCTTATTTTTCGAAGTATTGGCGAGGAGGGTGTCGAATGCTACCTGGTCACTTTTAAAAGCTTCGGCAGCACTACCGACGCGGATAATTTCAACGGAATTAATGGTGTCGTTCCCGGCAATTTTGTTGACCACGTCCATGCCCGAGACAACATGACCAAACACCGTATGCTTGCCGTCGAGCCACGGTGTTGCTACATGGGTAATGAAAAACTGGCTGCCGTTGGTACCCGGTCCGGCGTTGGCCATGGACAGGATTCCGGGGCCGGAGTGGGTTAATTTGGGGTCGATTTCGTCAGGGAAAGTGTATCCGGGACCACCGGTTCCGGTTCCGAGTGGACAGCCGCCCTGGATCATGAAGTCGGGGATGACCCGATGAAATTTCAGGCCGTCGTAATATTTATCACCCTTGGCTTTGGCACCGCCACCGAGATCTTTTGTCCCTTCGGCGAGACCAACGAAGTTTGCCACGGTGAGGGGGGTTTTTTCAAATTCGAGCATGCAGAGGATTTCTCCCTTGGAGGTGTCAAATTTTGCGTAAAGGCCGTCTTTAAGCTTTGTTGTTGCCATTCCAGATTCTCCAGATAAAAGTATAAAAGTAAAAATAAAGACAAACAGGGTGCAAACTTTATGCATGGATTCTCCTTTTGCAAAGTTTTAAGAGCAAAATAGCGTCAATTTATTGGTATTAACTGGCCGACTTGTCGATGAGCCGGGAAAATATCCAGCACCACTATACCGGATCACAGCCATGGATTACAACTTTTGATCAGTATTCAGTGGATTATGGCTGCAGCTCCGAGGCTGGAGGGATGGTCAATTCTACCGGCAACAGCAGCTGCTGGTCCTGGCCGCCTCCGGGTCTCCTGATTCTGACATTGATGGTTTGACCCACCCTGGTGCCAAACATGGCGATGTGCAGATCAGCCATGTCGGAAACTGTAAATCCATTGACTTCTGTTATAATATCACCCGCAAGCAGACCTGCGGCTGCCGCCTTGCCATGGGGACTCAGCTGGCTGATTTTCAAAAAACTCTGGCTATTTTCTTTTTGTTCATCGAGCACAAGGCCGATCTTTGGCAATTCAGGGAGCTCTGCAGGAGCAGAAAGGAAGTAATAGTCAGCCATCTGGACGAGATTGGCTGGCGCGCTTTCATCGGCGATATTGACAATCGATGCCTGCTGTACGGACATTCTTCGCGCCACTCGCGGAGGAATCCCGGAGTCCTTGCGCGTATGCTGTGAGCCGGCCAGCACCACCATCTGATAACCGGGATGGTCGGTCAGAAAGGTGACAATATTTTCGGCCATTGACTCATCCCAGAGGCCCTGGGCTTGAATAAACCCGCTTGACGAACCGCTGCCGTGGCTGCCCTGCATATGGACGCCATGCATCATTGAAAGCCGCTCGCTGTAGCCCGGCATATCAAGATCTCGGTCTTTGGGGAGCGAATTTCGTACCTCGTTGGTCAGGTTGTCGGTTCCACCTGAACGAAAAACATCGGAGACAATCTGTCGATCAAGGTTGAGACCGATAACCGGCAGATGATTGAGGCGGGCAAAATTGAGTATGTCTTGAAAATACCGATAGTCGAATCGCCATACATTATAATAATCCGATTCTTTCAAGAAGGTCCGTTCATCAATTTCGTTTGCCCCCAGCGTGTATCTATCGAGGGCAGGCTGCGAGGATGCAGGAAACATCTCCATGCCGATGGCCAGACGTGGATTTTTTTTATGCAGGGCTTCGATTATACGAAATTGCAATCGATGGTCGGCAAGCGAGGTATGAGTTTCTCCCACATATACTACTCGTGCCTCGCTCAGCTTGTCAATTATTTGGGCAAAAGGAGACAGTGCTGGGGTGGCGCTTCCGCTGGGGAGTTCTTCGACAACAAAGTGGAGATCGGAACTGGTGGGATTGATTTTTTTAACAATATTACGACCGTTGTTAAACTCCAGGTAGGAGTATTTTCCATAATGGCCAAGGCGCCTTGCAGCAGCCAGGGTTTGTTCCTTGTCGCTGCTTGAAACCAGTACGGCTAAATGTTTGCTGTTTAACGGATTAGGTCGAACATCAAGGGTGAAACCTTGTTTGGGATGTTGCGGCAGGGCGAAAAGGGCTCGGCTCGGCACCTGGTCGAGCCCAAGAAAGAGCAGGTCATTGTCGCTTAGTTCCAGGTTGGTCACTTGGGCAGCTGTAGTAAGCGTCGGGTGATTTTCCGCCAGGACATCGAGCAGCGGTTGAAAAAGTGACCTGTCGTTTTCGTCGCCAAGAATGATGAGTTGCTTCTGCGCCCCTAGAAAACGAGACCAGACGGCAGGCAGTTCTGCATCACCTAACTGTCTGAGAAAGGAATAATCCGGGTCGATCGTAAACTCCAGAGGAGCTTCAGGTAAGGGAATGGAGATGCGGGTTTTCTGCTCAGTTACCCGGCTGGTAACATTGACGGTAGATGCCGTGGTTTTAACCTGGACAGGCACAACCAGAGAAAATGGTTCCGGCGAGAGCTGGAGCAGATCAAAAAGGAGAGTTGGTTTGCCATCAACAGATTCCGTCTTGATATTTTCTACAGCCAATGCCGGCAGATAGTATCTGGTAAGTCTTTCCGAGAAAAAAACATCGAGATTTTCTCCGGCGGCGGTGGCAAAGCTTCTTTGAATATCGTGCCAACCTGCCTGTTTGCCGATGTTGTCGGCATAAAATTGCTGCAGACCCAGGGCAAATTGCTTGCGGCCGATTTTTTCCCGCAGCTCATAAAAAAACAGGGCCCCCCGGTCATAGCCGACTGCGCGCCTTGCTTCAGCCATCGGTTGGTTATGACTGGCCGAGGTAAAAGCGGACAGAGGCAGAGCCGATTGCTTGTGCACATAGCTGTGGTATCTGGTAATACTCTCCAGTCGATTGGCGGCACCTTCGCCTTTTTTTTCCCGGTAGGCGTGGTCGGCCAGAAAGGAAGTCAAGCCTTCACACCAGTTCCCTTGTGCATAATCTACTTCCACTGCATTGCCGAACCAGGAGTGAATAATCTCATGGCCCAGGGAGGTCTCTTTGATGAAGGGCAGGCGCAGCACCATCTGGCCGAGCAGGGTGAATGTCGGCATGCCATAGCCGGTGGGGAGGCGGTTAGCGACAATGACATAATGATTGTATGGATAGGGGCCTATCTCCTGCTCATAATGGCGCAAGTAGTCAGTCGCCGCCTGCAGATAGTCACCGGCCAGTTCCTTATCTTCTTTGAAAAACATCGTATAGACTGTCAGCCCCTCCCGGACCTGTTGTTTTTCAAGCAAATATGGTCCGGCATTGAAATGAATATTGGTAATCGGCGTGGAAAAAATTGCGCTGACCTTATCAGCCTGTTGCGAAAGTGGAAAGCTATCAGCTTCCATGACTGCCGAAAAATGAGTGGGTAAAGCGGCGGTAACATGAAACCGCATCGGCTGCGAGGGGACCGGGTACCAGCCGCTGGTCAGAGAAATCCCCTGCGGACTGATCAGGTTGTCAAAATCATTTTTAACGGTTTTGATATAGGAAACATAGAGTGTCCGGCTTGTTTTTGTTGCGGGAAGAATCAGCTCATCGTTTGTCGGCAGGAGTTTATATTCGGTACCACTTGCGTCGCGAAGCAGGGTGCCGGTAATTTCAAGCCCGGCCACAAAAAGGCTGAATTTTTGACCTGGTTCGACGGCAATTCTGGCTGTCCCTATCAATCGCCCCTCCTCAGGGACAAAGGACAATGACAATTGATAGTTGCTTTGAGCCGGTTCTTTTGCCTCTGCAATAGTATCAAAAAAAACAAAAAAAAGTACTACGAGTGCCAGGAATATGGAGGTGCTTGGTAAGTGATCAGTACTATATGTCATGTGTGCTGTCTCATAATAATTGGATATGTCATATGTTTCTTGCAAGATTCACAACGCCATCGTACAAAGTAATATCGAAAGCGCCATTGTGCTAAAAATCTTTGCTTTCTGAAAATATTTGCAAGGTATTACAAATGAAAAACATGCATAGTCATATTAAAATAGTCGGCATCAACGCCCGATTTACGCACTCCTGTCTGGCGCTTTTTTATGTCCGCAATGCGCTGGAGAGAAACTGCGCCGATGTTGCCCTTGAAATCCTTCAGTTTACCATCAACGACAATTACTACGAGATGCTGCTGCGCCTGAGTCAGGATAATCCCAAGTATATTCTTTTCTCGGCGGCAATCTGGAACAGCAGCCTCATCGAGAAATTAACCCTTGACCTGCGGGTCTGCCTTCCTTCCTGCCGGGTTGTTATCGGCGGACCACAGGCCTCGGTATTGGGAAGGCGATTCACCGAGTTAGAACAATCCAGTGAAAACATCTGCACGGTGGTGCTGGGTGATATCGAAGCGATCGGGTCGGAGTTCTATCGTGATCTGCAGGATAGTCGCCTGCAACCCCTGTATAAGGGATCTTTTTTTTCGATGGAGGATCGATCTTTTGCTTATCCGTATCGGCAGGCTGATTTTGCCGAGCAGCTGCAAAACCGTCATATCTACTATGAAAGCAGCAGGGGTTGTCCTTTTGGCTGCACGTACTGCCTCTCTGCAGCGGAAAAAGGTCTGTATCATAAAGAATTGGCTATGGTAAAAAAAGAACTGAGCGATATTCTCAGCCATCAGCCCAAGGTGGTTCGGTTTATCGACCGTACTTTTAACGATGTTCCCGACCGGGCTCTGGCTATTTGGCAATTCCTTGCGGCAGCGGAGGGGGAGACATTGTTTCATTTTGAGATGGCCCCCGATCGTTTTACCGAGGAGATGTTTGATTTTCTGGCGACGCTTGACCCTGGCCGCTTTCAATTTGAATTGGGTATTCAGTCAACCAATGAAAGGACTCTTACGGCCATCAACCGGCGAGTTGATCCGGTGCAGGCCAGTCGAACTGTGCATCGACTGGATGGTATCAGTACTATCCATCTTCATGTCGATCTTATCCTTGGTCTGCCCTTTGAAACTCGCGAAAGCTTTATGACATCCTTCAGGGACGTCTTCGCCATGGATGCGCATTATATTCAGATGGGTCTGCTGAAAATCCTGCCGGATACGCCTATTTGTCAAGAGGTTCAGGAAGCCGGGTATGTATTTTGTCACGAGCCGCCTTATTCCGTTCTGCAAAACAACTGGATGAATCATGCAACCATGAGTGAGCTGTTCTGGTTCTCCGAGCTTGTTGAAAAATTTCATAATAATCGATACTTTGTTTCACTCTGGCGTTATCTGCGTCGCCGGCAGGAAGATATTGCTGTTTTTTTTGCAGAACTCCTGACCGTTTGTCAAAGCGGCGATTTCTTCCAGCTTGCCGCAACCCAGGAGTTCCTGTGTACAAAACTGGTCGAAGTTACTGCCGAGCGAGACGATAAGGAGTTGATTGTCGAGCTGCTGCGCTATGATTGGCTGCGTTGTGGTTTTCGTTTTCTACCCGACTGTTTGCAGATCGATGCGGACAAAGAACAGCCGGAACAGACCAGATCCATGCTTTATCAGAGCCTGCCAGGGGAAATGGATGGAGTGTACCGCAAAAATAATCGCAACCAGTTTTTTAGGAAATCTTTCTTTCTCCGGATTTCGCAGCAGATTCTGCAGGAAGTTGGGATAATGGCTCACTTTGATAACCCTTGCCTGTGTATTTTACCGGAGCGGGAGACCTCCTTGTATAAATATAACAATATCCTGATATTTTAGACTAAAGAAAGAAAATGTGGAAAAAAGTTGATCTTCCTGGTGGCCATTTATATAGTGGTCAGCTATTCTTATTTCAACCAATGCTGACTACCAAAAGATAATCAAAAGTGAGCAGGAGAGTTAGATGCCGGTGTATAAAATAAAGAAAGTGAATAACATTGCCAGGCAGGGGTTGAAGCTGTTTGGCGACCGATTTACGGTTTCTGCAGATGAATTGGCACCCGATGGCATTATCCTGCGCAGTTCTCCGTTGAACGTTGACGACTACGCAACGCTCCTGGTTGTTGCCAGGGCTGGAGCAGGCACCAACAATATCAATGTCGAACGGGCGACGGAAAGAGGTATCTGTGTTCTCAATACTCCGGGGGCGAATGCCAATGCCGTAGTTGATCTGGTCTTTCCGATGATCGGGGTGTGGAAAAGAAATATCTATCGAGGTATCGAATTCTGTAAATCCCTTGCGACAATGGCTTCCGAGAAAGTCGGCAAAGAGGTTGAGACGCGAAAGGCGGCCTTTAAAGGTGAAGAAATCGCTGGTAAAACACTGGGAGTCGTGGGACTTGGCCAGATTGGCGTTCGTCTTGCCAACGGTGGGGTTTTTCGGCATATGAAGGTTAATGGATTTGATCCTGCACCGTCGCTTGCCAATATTCACCAGCTTTCTCCCGAAGTGCGAGTCTGCCGAAGTCTGGGGGATGCTGTCGGGGATGCCGACATGGTAAGTCTGCATTTACCTCTCATTGATCGAACCCGGAATCTTGTCAATAGTGAATTCATTGCCAGGATGAAGAAAGGGGCCATATTAATAAATTATTCCCGGGGGCCAATTGTCGATGAAGAAGCTGTTATTGCCGCGCTTGACAGCGGATATTTGGAAGCGTATCTCTGTGATTTTCCCACTCCGGCCCTGGTGAAACACGACAAGGTGCTGACAACGCCGCATCTTGGTGCATCAACCTCGGAATCGGAAGAAAATTGCTCGATCATGGCGGTCAAAGAGATTTCCAACTATTTAAAATACGGCAATGTTACGCATAGTGTTAATTTTCCCAATATCGAATCGACACCGAGTGACAAGGTACATTCGAGGTTAATTGTCATCAACCGGGACGTCCCGGGAATGATCGCTTTTGTGTCAAATATTTTCGGCAGCAATGGAATAAACATCGCCAGTTATTTGAACCAGTCTAACGGCAAGGTTGGCTATAATATTATCGATGTGGAGTCGCCGGTTCCATCTATTGTTCTTGAGCAAATTGTGGAAAATTCAGATGTCATCCGCACTCGGGTCATTTGTTTTAAATAAGAGTAAAAAGAACCATGCGGTGCGGTTTAAAAAACTAGATAGACTGTTGTTTCTGATATTACATAGAAAATTGTTAAATTTCGTTGATTACGGACAAATTTCAGTATAAAAAACTGTACAAACAGCTGGTGATTTTTTTTTTCATATTCATTCATATCGTTTGTAACGTGGTGAATTCAAGGTTGTGGGATATTTACTGTAAATTGGCATGTGATATGCAATAAATATTATGCTTTATCTCTTCTCTCTTTTCTCCTGGAAAAACCGGACTCCCCTGCTAGGGTCCGGTTTTTCTTTTTTAAGCGTTCCTCAACACCGTCCTTTGGCCATTTCATGAATGAACCATTCCATCAAGTGGTGTTGCAGCGGTGCACCTTTTATGACCACATTGCCATTGCCGCATTTACCGACGAGGCAGGACGCCGTTTCGGTCTGTCTAAATCACTTCACGGTAAAATTGTGCTCCTCAAACCAAATTTTATCAGCAGCAGGGGCCCTGCCCTTGCCTGTACCGACGGTCGGTTCATCGCCGGTGTAGCCAGTTGGTTTGTCGATCAGGGAGCCAGGGTGCTTGTTGGCGATTCACCGGCCTTCGGTTCTGCTCAGGCCGTTTGTCGCACCTTTGGCATCACTGAGGCATTACGTGGCCTGGATATCGAATTGATCGACTTTACCACTCCGGTAAAAAAACGACTTGCCGGTGGAGTGACCCTGACTGTCGCTCGGGAGGCGCTGGAATGTGATCTATTGGTAGGGCTCCCTAAAATAAAGGCGCATAACCAGATGTTGGTGACCATGGCTGTCAAGAACATTTTTGGCATTGTAAAAGGCGTAAACAAGGCTATGCTGCATATGGTGCATGGCGGTACCCATGCTGAATTTGCCGGAATAATTCTCGATCTTGTGGCGCTTTTGCCGCAGCAACTGCATCTCGTCGATGGAATAGAAGTCATGCATGGCTCTGGTCCACTTGACGGTAATCCGTTGAAGCTTGGTTGCCTTGCTGCAGCGCGGTGTCCGGTAGCACTTGACACCGCATTGCTCAAGGTGCTGGAATTGGATCAGACCAGAAGTCCCCTCTGGCAAACTGCTGTGACGAGAGGGTTGGAGGGCAGCAATCCTGCCAATCTTGCTTATCCACTTCTTAAACCGCAAGATTTTTATGGTTCAGGATTTATAAGCCCTGATGAGTTGCAGGGGATCCGGTTTAATCCATGGCGGTTTTTTCGAGGCTTGGCAAAGAAACTGGCTCTGAAGTTTGGCGACTGAACTGGTACATTCATTACCGAAAATGTAAATTCTAGTTTCTTTTAATTTGGAATACCTTCATGAATAACAATTTCGTAAAAACCCAAAATTTACGATGGTTAAGAATTTTTACGACACCATCAGGAATAAGGCACTGATATGTTCAATTTGCAAGGAAAAATAGCCCTGATTACCGGGGGGTCCAGGGGGATCGGCCGGGCTATTGCCATTCGATTGGCTGAGCAGGGTGCGGATGTTATAGTGAATTATGTCCGCCATAAAAGAGATGCCGGAGAGACCGCTGTCGAGGTAGAAAAACTTGGTCGAAAATGTCTTTTGGTGAAGGCCAATGTCGCCAACAATGGTGATGTGGCCAAGATGTTTGCTTCGATAGCTGACCAATTCGGTCATCTCGATATCCTGGTCAGTAATGCCGCTTCAGGAGTGTTAAAACCTGCCCTTGAATTGACCGAGCGTCACTGGAACTGGGCAATGGAGATTAATGCCCGGGCCCTGCTGACGCTGGTCCAGCAAGGTCTGCCCCTGATGAGGCGCGGCAGTAGGATTATCGCCGTCTCAAGTCTGGGGTCGGTTCGGGCCATTGAAAATTATACCACGGTGGGTGCATCGAAAGCGGCATTGGAATCGCTTGTCCGGCATCTGGCGGTGGAACTGGGTTCACAGGGGATCAATGTCAATACAGTCAGTGCCGGTGCTGTTGATACCGATGCGCTCAAGCATTTTCCCAATCGGGATGAGATCCTCAGTACAGCAATAGCCCGGACCCCATTAGGACGCCTGACGACCCCGCGGGATGTGGCCGATATTGCCCTGTTTCTCTGCAGCAACCTCTCCAGCATGATCCAGGGACAAGTCATCACCGTCGATGGCGGTTATGCCATCAGAGGATAGAAACGCCTGGAGTGAGGCAAATGCTGTTTATCTTCTGCGTTTTACATTTTGACAGCTATAGCCTTGGTATTATATAACGTTATAGAACATTACATGTTGTGTATTGTTCTCAATAAATATTAGAAAAACATGTACCACAATATAGAGCCGATAATTCTGGCCTCGGCATCTCCGCGCAGGCAGCAGTATCTTGAGGAAATGGGCCTGACTTTTACCATACAGACTCCCTCGGTTTATGAATGTCCGCTTCTTAATGAGACCCCTGAGAGTTTTGTCTTGCGAATGGCTGGGGAGAAAGCGGCAGCGGTCAGCACCGAATTCCCTGATACCTGGGTGATAAGTGGTGATACCGTGGTGTGTCTTGATGATAAAATTCTCGGCAAACCCGCAGATGGACTTGAGGCGGTTACCCAGCTCATGGCGCTCTCCGGCCGGGAACATTATGTCAGAACAGGTTTTTGCGTTACTCACAGATCGCGCCGGGTGAACATTGTTCAGTTGGTTTCGACGAAAGTTCTTTTCGCTGAATTTTCTGAAACTGTGGCTTATGCTTATGTCGCTACGGGGGAATCTTTCGACAAGGCCGGAGCGTATGGCATTCAGGGTAAAGGTGTTTTTCTGGTCAAAGCTATTGAAGGATCATATTCCAATGTAGTCGGCCTGCCGCTTTATGAGCTGATCGAAGTTTTACAGGCTTACGGTGTAATTCAGCCGACTATAGTTGGTCGATTATGAGAGGAAAACGTTTTTTTTATGATTTTTTTTTGGTGTCTGACCTGATTTGCAATATACTATCACCAGAGCGCAATAAGTTTAAACTCATGTGAGATCATATCGATGCCGACCCTGTTCAGAAAATATTATCCATTACGAACCATAGTGTTCGTTTTGGGTGAAGGGGCGCTCATATTTTTATCGCTTATGATTGTCGATTGGTTCATGTTGGATCCAGGATTGTTTCTTGTTGATCTTGTGTCGAATGTAGCCAGGGCATGCTCTGGTTACCGTTATCTTTCAACTCTGCCTCTATTTCTTTGATCAATACGATCTCCGGGATGAGATTTCGCTCGTTAATTCTTTTACCCAGATGACCCAGTCGTTTGGCGTTGGTTGTATTATTTTAAGCGCAGTCTATTATTTAATCCCATTCATGATAATCTCTACCAGGATCTTCTGGATTGGATATCTGGTGATATGTTTGTCGGTGTCTCTGTGGCGAGGCGTCTACTATCTCATATTGCGAAAGCGGCTGTTTGTGCAGAATATCCTGCTGGTTGGAACTGGAAAATTGGCGTCCGATATTGCTCGGGAGATAGAAGGAGTGCAGGATTCCGTATACCGGGTGAAAGGCTTTGTCGGGGTGAAGAACCGGCCTTTAATCCACACCGCGCTCCGGTTTGTGCGACAATAAGTGATTTTGAGGAACTTTTAGCGGCGCATGATCTTGAACGAATTGTTGTCGCTCTTGACGATCAGCGTGGTACTGCTCCGATAAGAGATCTTTTAAGCTGCAAGATGCGCGGTATGACCGTCGAACAAGGTGCTTCTTTTTATGAAAGAATTACCGGAAGGATTCTGGTGGAAAGGATTACTCCGAGTTGGATTATTTTTTCCGATGGTTTTTTTCTTAGCCGCTATAAATATCTGGGGAAAAGACTTACGGATCTATTTATTGCCTCTATTCTTTCGGTGATCTTCTTGCCTCTGTTGCTGATAACCGCACTATGCATCAAGCTGGAATCCCCGGGATCTATTTTTTATTTTCAGGAAAGAGTTGGTGAGGCGAATCACTTATTTCGAATGGTTAAATTTCGATCCATGTGTCAGGATGCGGAAAGAAATGGTGCGGTATGGGCCAAGGTAAATGATGATCGGGTGACCCGGGTTGGCGAGGTGATTCGACGTCTTAGAATAGATGAAATTCCACAGCTCTGGAACGTTATAAAAGGGGACATGAGCCTGGTTGGTCCACGGCCGGAACGAAAAATTTTTGTCGACGAGCTGGAGAAAAAGATACCCTTCTACACCATTCGGCATAACTTCAAGCCGGGGGTGACTGGATGGGCCCAGGTCTGTTATCCATATGGCGCCTCCGATCTGGATGCGTTGAAGAAATTGGAATATGATCTCTACTACATGAAAAACGTATCTCTTGCTTTTGATCTGCTGGTAATTTTTAAGACGGTAAAAACAATCCTTTTTAAAAAAGGTTCCAGGTGATCCGGAATGTGGCTATTGAGAAAGTGAGCAGTAAAAAGCCGATATTTTGCAAAGTGGTGTCGAATAATGAATCAGATTGAGTCCCTAGGCAAAAGTATTGATGTACTGAAATCATTTAATAACACTATTGTCACCTGTCGTATCTATCCTCCCGAAGCTCCCCAGGTTGCAGCTGCAGTTGACCGTGGCTACAAAAGCATCAAAACCTACCTCCGCCAGTACGGTGATCTAACGTATTCTTTGCGAGAGGGAGATCCCTATTTATGTGGGCAGGTCCTGCACCAGGAAATACTGGATTCATTCTCTAATCTGGTTATTTATCGGCAGTTACGTCTGCTTGGCCTTGATGATCTTGAGATCAGTGCTGAAATGGATCGTTTCGCTTTTAGCCAGCTTCTTTCGGTTTTTAATGCCTCTGTTGAAAAAATTAAGAACGAGGGTGGGGGACTCGAATATATAACCAGTCTTGGTTTGGCCTGTTATTTCCCGGAAAAAATTGAAGAATTTGTTGAGGCGAGCGAAAAAAAAGGGCAGAAAAGCGGTCTTCGAACTCTTAATCTGGTAAAAGTTCGGCCGGAAATTATCGCCTGTCTTTTTGGTAAGGACAAAAGGCCGGTCATAGAGGCTGAGTTGCAGAAACAAATGGCCGGCCCGGAAACGGCAATCGAGACCCTGGCTGCGGGTACAGCACATATATTGCAGGACATTCAAAAAAGAAAAATGATAGTTGCCTCGCGATATTTCCCTTTCATGTTGATAAGGGCAGAGATGTTGATCGAATCAAACCGCTGGCAGGAAATAGCCCTGGGGCTGGCAACAATATATGTCGAGAGTCTCAAGGAACCCGCTCTGTGTGTTTTGTCAGCGCAGGAATATCCTACCGGGTTCGGCGCTGCAGTGTATGAAGCACTGCTTGCGGCTCTCACACCAGAGAAACTTTCCGGGATAATCGCGATTTTCAGAGAGCAATTGACAAAAGCACAACGAATTGGCGGAGAACATTCACCCCAGGGGCAGTTTCTTGAAAAGGCGCTGACCCAGCTGACAAGCAGTAAAAAAGGAAAACATTTCCTCAATACTGAAAAAGCGAGAAATCTCATTCACGAGGGTGAAAGAGAAAGGAAAAAACGTCGTCTCGAGGCCGGGATTAAAGGTTTCCTGCAGGGTAATATCAGCCTGCTGAAAAGTGAAGAGTTGGTTGAGTATCTGCCAGATGCCCTTCGACAGATACAAAAAAACAGTGATGGCGCCCATGTCCCCTTGCTGCTGCATGGTATGGTTGAGTACCTGGCGGAAGGAAGCGAAGAACAACGGGATTCCCTGCTGGAACGCATTGTAACCATTGGAGAAAATCTATTATCCGATGGTCATTGGGGTCATCTCGACCTTCTTCTCAAACCAGTCACCGAGGAAGTTCGGCGAGTTGGATCAAAAAAGGAACTGATAGAGAAAATCATAACTTTCTTGCAACAGGTGATGCAGCAGAGTTGGCAGGCCGGAGAAAATGAGCGTGGGGATGGTCTCCTCACTCTTTTACATCAAATCCGCTCCGGATTGATACCACATTCTGCTGAAATAAAAGCCCTTGTGGGCAAAGTTCAGGATAGGGGAATTCGACGGGCCAGCCTGCCGGGTCTGCTCAGTCAGTGTCTTGCTACCCCCCAGGATGAAAAATTGGGTTTTCGGTTGATCTACCAGGGGCCGGTCGTTGTACGTTTTCTCGTCGAGTCCTTAATTAATGCTGACAATGCCGCCGATCGCCTTAAAATCATCGATTTGCTTACCTACAGCTCTGATTATCTTCCTTCCCTGGTCCACGAACGCCTCCAGGAACATATGGTCTGGTATGGTAAACGCAATCTCATCAAATTACTCGGCGAAACCGGAAAGGAAGGAGACGCTGAAAGTATTCTTCCTTATCTGCAGCATGAAGATTTTCGGGTCCAGCGTGAAACTTTTCTGACTCTTTATAAGATTGGTGGAAAAAACAGAAAACAACTGCTGCTGCGAGCACTCAATGATTCCTCTGAAAAGATTAAAGTGCAGATCATCGGCGCTTTGGCTGCCTTCTGCGATGCAGAAGTAGCCGACAGTCTCGCTTTACTGCTGGCCTCTCATGAGCAGTTCAGCGACGACAATCGAAATGATCTCATGCTGCAATTGTTGGAGACCCTTGGCCGTTGTCCATGTGCAGAGGCATATAAAGGTGTGGATGCGTTTCTTCTGATGAGAGGACAGCGAGCGGCGAAAAAAATTTCCGAGCAGGTCTGGGCTGCAGCAGAAAAAGCCCTGAAATTTTTGCAGAAAGAGCTGCAGGAAAGCCGGAAAAAACATGTGCAGGCCAGTCAACTGCGTAAAAATGCTCTCAAGCAGGTGGCAAAAGCAAGCAAAAAAACGGTTTCCCAATGGGTTATCACCGGTTTGCCGGAGGAACAGGCTGTCCGAACGTTTCTTGCCCGCGGAGAAAAATCAGCAGCTATGAAACAGCTGCTGGGACTCATTGAAAGAGTAGCCCGTCTGCGTAATTTTATGCAGGCACAAAAATTGAGGGAATGGATTGTCGAGATCGATTCCACTGCCGTCAGTCAAATATTGCGGGCATCCGAGATTATCGATCGGGAAAAAGTCGCGGCCATAGATAAAGGTCATTTAGAGATATGGGGCGAGTTGTATGATATTTTGACCACTGATGAATTCAGTGCGGTGTATTATGCTTTGAAACATAAAAAATATCAAAATGAAGAAATTATTATCAATCAAGGTACAGTGCAGGAAACTCTCTTTTTTATAAATTCCGGTCAGGCTAAACTCTATTTTGATCGACAAGGGTAGTGAAGTATTAGTTAAAACCATGGGGAGAGGAGAAGTCTTCGGAGCGGAAGCTTTCTTTGAGGCATCGGTGTCAACGATATCTGTTGCCGCCATAGGGACTGCCGACATATCAGTTTTAAAACTTGAAAAATTACGGGAATGGCGGGAAGATTTCCCTGGGCTTGAAGCAAAGCTGGTAACTTTTTGTCAAAAATTTCAAACCATAAAAGATTTAATCAAACTCAGCTCGAAGGATCGGCGTGTGTACCAGCGCTATAGGATTTCAGGCAGAGTCGTATCCACCTTGATCGATAGTCGTGGGCGAAGTCTCGGCACGGATTTCCAGGTTGATCTTTGTGATATCTCCGAGGGTGGGCTTTCTTTTCTGGTCAGGATTGCCCAGAAAATCAACGGCCGTTTGCTGTTGGGCCGAAAAATGCAGTTTATGCTTCCGGCGGTGGATGCATCGGGAGAGGGCGTTGCCCTTATTGGTGATGTTCTCGCCGTGAAGGACAGTCACGTGTTAGAAAATGATTATTCTTTACATATGAAATTTGACGCATTGATTGACCGTAAACTTCTCCACGATATTGTTATGGCTATGCGTCAGGAACCACAGGTGATCCAATAAATGTCTCTTCTGTTTCGGCCGATTGAATTGCCTCATACGGAGCATGGGAAGGCCGAAATTAAAGATCCTGTGTCCCGGTTTTACCTCAACCATCTGGAGGGTGAATGGCAGGAAAAGTTCAGTGCTGCATGTCCCTTCTGCAAAGAACACGGCTATGTTGACGGGCGATTGACTGTTGTCCTTAACAGAGCCAGCTTTTTTCATGGTTATTTTCGTTGTCTTAACCGCTGTGTTCCGGGTGGTTTTCCGCTCTGGTTTGCTCGTCTTGCCGCCATTCCACTTGCTGAAGTACCGGAGTATGATCCCGAACAGGGACTCATCAGCGAGCAGCTCGACTATGCTGCGGAAAACATCAATGATGAAATACGCGGCTATCGGGACAGGATTACTGATTCCGTATATGACCTGTTCAAGCTGAGCACTGTCACTAAAGCGGTTCTGATGGAAATGCAGGTCGGATTCAACGGCCGCTACCTCGTTTATCCCTACATACAAGGAGATGGCAATTGCTATTCTGCCCGCTGCGTCCATCCGGAGAGACCGGAAGACTCTTTCTGGCATGGCAACGATCAGTTCGGCAGAGAACCGTACAATATTTTTAATGTTCAGGATGTTGCACGTTGTGAAAACGGAGTGCTGTTTATCTGCGAGGGAGAAGAAAATCTTCTCACCTTGAAGCAGCTCGGTTTTCCCGGGGTAGCCGTCTCGCATTATAATTTACTGGAGAAACTCCCCAGTCAGCTCTTTGATAAGATAAAAACACTATTTATCTGTGTTGCCAACAGCCTGGAGTCGGATAATGCTGCCAGAAGTCTGGCCTCGAAGATTGGCTTTAAGGCTAGAATTCTTGCCTGGCAAACGAATAGTCCCCGCAATTATAATCTCTGGCAACTGGCAAAAGATACAGGCAGGGGATTCGCCGAAGCAGTCGGCGAAATGGTTAAAAGCTCGCGCTCCTTCTCGCCTTTTTCTTCCCCCGACCGTGAATATCATCATTTCCTGCAGTCTCTTGAACAGGAACAAGGCGAGCAATACCGGAATCTTTCCTCAGGATTTACCCTTTTAGATACTGCCCTGGGTGGTATTCACGGCATTAATGTGATTGGCGGTGCGCCAAAAGTCGGTAAATCAACATTTCTGATCCAGGTTGGCTCTGAAATGGCTCTGCGGCACATCCCGGTGCTCTATTATGATTTTGAAAACGGCCGGCAAAAAATTTATCAACGTACCCTGAGCCGATTGGCTCGACTGTCGACTGAACAACTAAAAGACGAGTGCCTGTCCGAAGAACAGAAAATGCAGGGTGAGGCAGCCCGGAGGAAATTACAGAAAATGTTATTTTTCTGGCGGGTGATCAATGACCGGAAAGTAACTCCTGAGTTGATGCGCAAGCATATTGATTTCATCCGCCATGAAACAAGAAGTGACTATACCGTAGTGGTGGTCGACAGCCTGCATAAACTCCCCTTTAACGAATTCACTGAAAGGCGTACCGGTATTGATGCCTGGCTGCGGCAGATGGAATCTATCCGTGACGAACTACAGGTGTCTT
The DNA here is from genome assembly GCA_963804605.1 of uncultured delta proteobacterium. Lineage (GTDB taxonomy): Bacteria > Desulfobacterota > Desulfobulbia > Desulfobulbales > Desulfocapsaceae > Desulforhopalus_A. The sequence goes on along the minus strand of CAWDRB010000011.1, from coordinate 107,426 downwards.
TTCTGGTCATCTCAGAACTATCGAGAGGGCTGGCAGGATCCTACCTTGAAGAACCACACCTCGGTATGTTCAAAGGATCCGGAGACATTGAATACAGCGCCGATAATGCCATGGTGCTCTACCCGGTGTCTCCTGAAGGAGATGGAGGGGGCGGGGCTGCAGGTCAAATCAACAGGCTCTTTTTGGTGGCAAGCAGGGAACACAGTCCGGGGCAAGTTGCCGACTACTATCAGGATTTTCCTTACTGGGGGTTTACCGAACATCCGGTGCCGAAAAAACAGTAACGAGTACTTCTCAGAGCCGTTCCTCAAGCTGCCATATTTCAAGTGCTGCCAATGATCTTTTTGCCCGTTCCTCTCCTCTGAATTTTTTCCTGATTTTCTTTTCCCAGGCGGGAAAGAGCCCGAAGTTGATATTTGACGGCTGAAAGCGATGTGGGTCACTCTCGGTGAGGTGGAAGACAAGCGATCCGAGAGCCGTCTCCCTGGGAGGGACGACTGGCGCAAGATCTTGTACCAGGCGGACAGCATTGATCCCTGCAAGCAACCCCATTGCCGCTGATTCGACGTAGCCCTCAACTCCTGAAAGTTGGCCGGCCAGCAGCAGGTCCGGCCGAATCTTGAATTGCAGAGTCGGCAGCAGTAACTCGGGCGAGACGACAAAGGTGTTGCGATGAATTGACCCCAGTCTGATAAATTCGGCTTTTTCCAGGCCAGGGATGAGTCGAAAAATGCGCTGTTGTTCGGGATAGGTCAATTTTGTTTGAAAACCAACCATGTTATACGTAGTGCCTTCGCGATTCTCCTTGCGAAGCTGGACCACGGCGTACGGGTCTTTACCCGTCCTGGGGTCGGCAAGGCCGACTGGTTTCATGGGTCCAAAGCGCAGGGTGTCGTCGCCCCTGGAGCGGATCACTTCTACCGGCAGGCAGCCTTCAAAATATTTGGCATCCTCAAAGTCTTTCAGGGGCATACACTGCCCGTTGCCGAGCTCATCGATAAATTTCAGATACGTTTCTTTGTCCATCGGACAGTTCAGATAATCTCCAGGACCATCGTCATAGCGTGATTTACAGTAGATGACGGCCATGTTTAACGAGTCGGCAGCAACAATCGGAGCAATGGCATCATAAAAGGCCAACCGCTCTTTCCCGGTGAGCCGGGCGAGTGATTCAGCCAGGGGATCGGAGGTGAGTGGTCCGGTGGCCAGGATTATCGGGCTATTCACAGGTGCCGGACCTGGGATGTCCAGAATTTCTTTTCGGGTAATTTCTATCAGGGGATGGCTTGCCATAATTTCGGTGATCCGGGTGGCAAATTTTTCCCGGTCAACCGCCAGAGCCTTACCTGCTGGTACCTTTGTTTCATAGGCGATGCGCATCATCAGGGAGTTGCAGCGATGTATCTCTTCTTTCAACAGCCCGACCGCCGAAGTCAGGTCATTGGACCGCAGTGAGTTGGAGCAGACCAACTCGCCGAGGTTTTCAGATTGATGGGCAGGGCTGAAATGCAGCGGTTTCATGTCGATAAGGCAGACTTTAACGCTTCGCTCGGCAATCTGCCATGCCGCCTCGCATCCTGCCAGTCCGCCGCCGATAATGGTTACTGTATGTTTATCGTTCATTAAAAATACTCATAATAAAAAATTATTGGCAAGAAGAGAGATACATCGTCAGTCATACCAGGCATACCTCAGGAATGGTCAATTTGTTTTCGACCTGCCAGGATATAATAGGTAATTCCGGCTGCCTCAAGAAGCAGCAACATGGAGAAACCGGCAGTAAAACCCAGGGGTGATAGAGCTGCCTCACTCCCGGTGAAGAAATCGATAATGCCGCCGATAGCCCATTGAGAGGCAAAGGCGGTGATGAAAACCAATAGATTGACGGCGGTGTTTACCCGTCCCGACAGATGCACTGGAAACGACTGCGAAAGAGCTGAATAGGCAATAATGCTGGAGGTGCCGAAAAAACCGAAGGCAAGCCAGACCGGAGCACACCAGCGTACCGGCCCGAGAATGAGCAGCAGCTGGACAATCATGAATAAAAACATGCAGGTGACGGCTGTGGTGCTGACGGAAACACCACGTTTGCTCAGGCGCTCGGCAATGGTACCAAGAATAATAAATCCCGCAATCATGGCGACAGCCACCCAGAATAACAGCCGGGCGACCTGTGTGCGCTCGAACTGCGCCACATGGGTAAGCCATGGACCGGCCCAGAGTCCCTGGATGGCTAAAAAAGTTGCCTGGGAAACTGTAGTAAGCGGTGCTGTTCGCCAGAATTTGCGGCTGGTAAATATCTCACGGATACCCCGTAGCTGGTTCTGCAGGCTTTCTCCGGTGCCTTCGATCGCTTTTTCCGGGACGACAAAGAAAATTGCCCCGGCAATGAAAATCGTCAAGATGGCCAGACCCATAAAAACCCCGCGCCAGTCAGTGAACTGGAGGGCTGCTTCAACAGGGGAGGTAGCCGCGAGCGCGCCGAGCCCGCCGGCAGCCATCTGAAATCCGTTAATAAGCGGCCATTTCTCCCTGGAAAACCAAATAGTATAGGCCTTGAAAGCCGCCATCAGGCAGGCTGATACGCCAAATCCGATTAAGGCCCGGCCAGTGATCAGGCCGGTGAGGCTTTCTGCACGGGCAAAGATAAAGGCGCCGAGGGCGGCAAAAAGAAGCAGGGCGGCTTCAACCCTTCTGGGGCCATAGCGATCGAGCAAAACGCCAAGCGGCAGCTGAAACGAGGCAAAGGAGATAAAGTATGTCGCGGTGAGCAGGCCGAGAGCGGAGGGTCCGACGCCGATGTCAGCGATAAGATCGGGGGCTATTACCGCATTCACCACTCGATAGACATACGACACGAAATATCCGGCAGCAAAGGGCAGAAATACGCGTAAGAGGGTCAGGGGATTTGTCGTCATAAGCAATTTTGCCGATTGAGGTTCATTGACCTTCTTCTGTTACCGGGGATATTCGATGGTAACTCGAACTTTTTTTCTGCCCCAGGCGAGTGCGTCATTATGTGAATCAAAATAGAGATCAATCCGGTTCGGCCCCTTGATCGCCCCGCCACGGTCTTCGACAACACCCTGGCCATATCCAGGCACGTACATCCGGGTGCCGAAAGGGTAATATCTGGTGTCTGCGGCAATGGTGCCATCATAGGGCAGCAGATACCAGGGGAACAGGATAAGACGAACCGGGATCATCCACGGGCGATAAATGGAGTCCATGGAGAACAGCCCCTCTTCCGGTTCGTAGGGGACTGTACCACTGGCGGTCAGGCCGCTGTATGGTCTGCCGGCGCTGGCACCGGCGCTGACGTAGCGGTTCCAGAAATCAAGTTTCAGGTACGACCAGCTGCCCCGCTCCCAACTACAGCAGGAGGAACAGCCGCAGTAAGCGGTTGTCTCCATTACCCTGGCCACCGGTGGTTTAGCGCAGCCGCCGCACCACAGCAGGGCAAGCAGCGCTGGGAGAAGGATGAGCCGACCCGTTTTTACGTTCGGTAGAACCACTTTTTAACCTCTTCTCTGGTAAAGTGTTTGACCACAGGTCGGCCGTGGGGGCAGTGGGAAAACAGATCGGCTCTGGCCATATCATTTAGCAGGGTGTCGATTTCCCGAGTGGTGAGTTGTGTCCCTGCCTTTACTGCAGCTCTACAGGCCATGGTCGCGATGATGGTGTCAAGAAATCCTCCGGTATCGCTCTTGCTGTCTTCACTGCCGAACTGTTGGAGAATATCGAGAAACAGTTCGCGGCCATTGGCCAGTCCGGCAAGCGCCGGCACAGCGGAAATGATATAGGTGTTGCCGCCGAATTCGCGGATGGAGAAGCCGATTCGATCGAGCTCCTCCGCGTTTTTCTCCACCAACTGGGCCTGAAAGATTGAAAGTTCAACAGTTTCCGGGAACATCAGGGTCTGGCGGACAACCGTATTGGCCAGGTACTGTTTGCGCAGTTTTTCATAGAGCAGCCTTTCATGGGCGGCGTGTTGATCGATGACCAGCAGCCCTTGGCTGGTTTGACAAAATATATAGAGGTCATCATACTGGCCGACAATGATCAGGTTGTGGGCAATCGCTCTACTTTCTCCTTGAAGGTTTTCTTGTTGAGTCGAAATCTTCCTTGGCTCAAAAGAGTTTTTTTGTATCGGCTCTGCGGTAACAAACAGCGATTGTATCGGCACCTTTCCATTGGTTTCTGAAGAAATTGACTGCGCATTTAACGGTTGTGTCTGCTCGGCATTCCGTGGGTCCAACTCATGTTCTTCCGGCAACTCACCGGCAGCGTCTGATGCGTTGTAAGATGGGGTATAATCCGGTGCTGTGTTTGATGAAGGAAAAGGCATTCTTGTCCGCAGGCGATCCGGGCCGAAAAGAGTTGTTTTCATGGTCTGTTGATGCGCCTGCATGGCGCTTGCGACCGAATTATTGAGGAGGGTGTGGATGTCCCGGGAATTGCGAAATCGAACCTCGTGTTTGGCCGGATGCACATTAACATCGACCTCTTCCGCCGGCAGGGTCAGGTGGATCAGGCCGGATGGATTCTTGCCTTTCATTAAAAACCCGCGTAAACCTTCGGTAACTGCGTGGAGTATCATTCTATCCCTTACTGCCCTGCCATTGACAAAGATGCGCATCCTGGAAGGTCCTGGGGTCACCTGCTCCGGTGGAATTAAAAAACCGGACACCCTTCGTGGCGTATGCGGCTGTCCAACAGTTCCGACAGGTATAAAAGAGCCAGCGAAATGCATGATATTGGCAAGACGCTGCTCGATAGACAGGGAATTGTCCAGGTAGAGCGAGTCTCTTCCGTCAATGCGCAGAATAAAGGTTACGGTCGGGGAACCGAGGGCGTAATTTTTTACAATATCCTCGATATGACCAAGTTCGGTGCGGGTAGTTCGCAGAAATTTCCGCCGGGCCGGAGTATTACCAAAGAGGTTGCGTACCTCAACGGTGGTACCGAAACTACAGCCGGTTTCATGCACCTTGGTTAATATACCGAAGTGCAGCACTACGCTTGTGCCGAGTTCAGCCTCACCAGGACGAGAAGTTATGGTCATTTGCGAGACCGAGCCAATGGACGGAATCGCTTCTCCACGAAAACCAAGAGTTTCGATGGCGCCCAGGTCTTCCTGGGTCTGGACCTTCGAGGTGCCGTGGCGTTCAAGGCTGAGCAGCAGATCGTCTTCATCCATCCCCTCGCCGTTATCAATTATCCGAATCAGCCTGGTGCCGCCACCTTCGACCTCGATTTCCAAGCGATCGGCACCGGCATCCAGACTATTCTCCAGGAGTTCTTTGACGACCGATGCAGGACGTTCAACGACTTCTCCAGCCGCGATCTGATTGGCAAGCTGTTCGGGGAGTATCCGGATTTTTGACATTACACAGACTTTCCTGTTGATAGTTCATAGGCAGATGTTACATTGCACGAGCTTGACAAGTGGTTCAAAGAGCTGTTGAATATTACCATGAGTGTTCGGAAAGTGTCACCCCCTAAACCACAGAATACCAGGAAGAGTTCGCCTCGAAAACCCGCTGCCCGTCGGAATGTATATACCGAAAAGCATATTTCGATCTTTTTGATCGTTGTCTGTCTGCTGCAGACAGCTTTTCTCGGCAGCCTGCTTTTTCTTCTCATTAGCCTGAAAATTCCCGATATTCAGTCAGTTACCAAGTATCGACCGGCACAGGCAACTATCATTTACGATAATAAAGGCAAGATCGTCGAGCGGATGTTTACCGAAAACAGAACGGTGATGCCACTTGAGGCCATGTCGCCTTTTGTGTCGAAAGCCTTCGTCGCCGCGGAGGATGGGCGCTTTTATGAGCATCCTGGCCTCGATTTTATTTCGGTGTTGCGGGCGGCAATGCGCAATTTCCAGGATGGGGCGAGGAGTCAAGGGGGATCGACTATAACCCAGCAGGTTGCAAAGTCGCTCTTGCTGACTCCGGAAAAGACCTATATCCGAAAATTCAAGGAAGCGATCCTCGCCTGGCGTATTGACCGGCTGCTCAGCAAAGATGAGATCTTGTATATTTATCTCAATCAGATCTATCTTGGCGAAGGCGCTCATGGCATTGAAGCTGCAGCACAGATTTATTTTGCTAAAAGTGCCGCCAAGCTATCCTTAGGCGAGTCTGCATTATTGGCTGGGCTGCCCCAGGCCCCCAGCAGGTATTCGCTCTTTGATCATCTCGACCGGGCGGTGGAGAGACAGAAGTATGTCCTCAATCGAATGGCTGCCGATGGCTTTGTCAGCCCGGAAGCGGCTCAGAAAGCGTATGACGAACGCATTGCCCTCAACCCCAGGTTGCAGCAGGCCACTGATGAAAACGGCTATTACCTGGAAGTTGTGAAAAAACAGGCGCGGGATATTCTGCAGGGTCCCCTCCAGACCGCCGGGGCGCGAATATATACTAACCTCGACACCACAATACAGACACAGGCACTCGCTGCGGTGCGTCGAGGGGTCAGGGCAGGACTCAGTCGTCAGACCCTGGCCGGAGATACCATTGAGGCGGTGCCGCAGGGAAGCCTGGTATGCATCGAAACAGCCGGCTCGAGAGTACGGGCCCTGGTTGGCGGTACTTCCTTTACCAAATCTCCCTTCGATCGGGCAACGCAGGCCAAAAGACCGGCAGGATCGACCTTCAAGCCCTTTGTCTTCATGGCCGCACTGAACCAGGGATGGTCGTCCAACTCGCCTATTGATGACAGCCCGCTGTCGATCCCCGGCAAGAATGGCCAAAGTTGGAGCCCGAAAAATTATTCCGGCAAGTACCATGGACAGACCATCCTGGCTGATGCCCTGGCCCATTCCCTCAATGCGGCAACGGTGCGGCTGATGCAGCAGATCGGTTACAAAGAAGTGCATAAAATTGCCGGCAAGGTTGGCTTTACCTGCAAATTGCCGCCGGATCTGTCGCTTGCGTTGGGGGCGGCGGATGTGTCGCTGCTGGAGATGACCGCCGCCTATACGCCTTTTGCCGGTGACGGCAGTTTTATCGAGCCGTCCTTTATCAGCAAAATTATTGCCGCCGACGGAACCGTCATTTTACCGGAGAAAAAGAGAAATAGACAGGTGGTTGCCGGAGCATCGGTGATGGGGCAGATGCGCACCATGCTGCACGGCGTGGTAACCAGCGGGACGGGCAGAAAGGTAACCGACGTTCCCGGGGTCAGGGGCGGTAAAACAGGGACTTCCGATAACAATCGCGATGCCTGGTTTGTTGGTTACGATGCCCGGTATACTACCGGGATATGGGTGGGCAACGACCACAATCAGTCACTTGGCAATCAGGAAAGCGGCGGCTCCACCGCCGCCCCAATCTGGCGCGACTTTATGCTCGCGGTTGGTGCCAGATAACTGCTTTTTATTTTAAAAAAAGTTCGCAGGGATAACGAGAGAAAAGCCCGATCTCCTTCGTTGCAGGTTTTTGGGCCGGCTGCGACATACTTTTTGTATAGTCGGCAACCGGCCCAAAAACCTACGCCTTGTATATCAAGCTTTTTCTCTCGTTATCAGCCGAAGATACCTTTTAAGGTAAAGAAAAAGAGCATAGCCATAAGTGCTCCGGCCGGCAGGGTCACCAGCCAGGAGATAATGATGTTCAGTACGACCCGCAGATCAAGCGCTCCGATGCCTCTCGCCAGGCCAACTCCCAGCACCGAACCGACCAGGATATGTGTCGTGGACACGGGTAATCCGGTCCGGGAGGCAATAACTACCGTGATCGCTGCGGCAAGTTCGGCGCAGAAGCCGCGCGAAGGTGTCAGTTCGGTGATTTTTTTGCCGACGGTCAGCATCACCCGGTACCCAAGGGTTATCAGGCCAAGAACAATGCCTCCTCCACCCAGCAGCAGAATCCATAGCGGCAGGGCTGAGGTTTGCATGACTTCCCCCCCGGAGCTGATAATACTGTAGATAGCGGCTAACGGGCCAATGCCGTTGGCGACATCGTTGGAGCCATGGGCAAAGGCCATGGAGCAGGCGGTAAAAAGCATCATCGGGGTAAAGACTTTTTCTACGCTGGCATAGCTAAAGTTTTTATTTGCCCGTGGATCGTCTTTTATTTTTCGGATGAATGACCAGCCAATGGCTGCCGTCGCCAACCCAAAAAGAGTGGCGATAGCAAAACTTTCCAGGGCGCTGAGCTGTAAATTGAAATGGGAAAGCCCCTTAAAAATTGTTACCAGGGAGATAACAAAGCCAACTAAAAAAATATACCACGGCGCGTATTTCTTGGCATTTTTAAGCGGTTCATCGGTGTTGAAAATCAGTTTTCGGGTACTCATTACCAATAAAAATGAGATGGTTCCCCCCACCACCGGAGAAACAATCCAGCTCATTACAACGCTGCCGATGCTCTTCCATTTAACCGCTTCCGGACCGATGCCGACCAGGGCGAAACCGACTAGAGCGCCGACAATCGAGTGGGTGGTAGAGACCGGCCAGCCTTTGGCCGAGGCGATCATCAACCAGACTCCGGCTGCCAGTAGGGACGCCAGCATGCCGTACACCAGTATTTCCGGATTGTTGATAATATCGGTTGGGTCGATGATCTCTTTTCTGATGGTTTCGGTGACGTGGCCACCAGCGAGGACGGCTCCGAGGAATTCAAAAATCATGGCTATAAAGATAGCCTGTTTCACCGATACTGCACCAGCACCAACCGAGGTACCCATAGCGTTGGCCAGATCGTTAGCGCCAATACCCCAGGTCATATAGAGGCCGAAAATGACTGCCAAGATCATCATCGCGGTTCCATATGCAGCAATAATTTCCATTCTAGGCCTCTCGTATTATTTGGATAGAAAAAGAAGCAGTCGATCGGCCAGATTTTCTGACTGATCGGAAATGATTCCAACCATATCGATCATCTGGTACCAGAATATGACGGAAACGGGATCAAGATTCTTTTCGATGGAAAACAGTTTCTTTTTGATGCGGTGCATGATCTCATCAATGTTATGCTCGCTTCGCCGCACCCCGGCAATCATCTTGGAGACCTTATCGAGTTCCCGGCCGGCAAAGCCGACTTCGAGAAGTTCATCGAGCTGTTCGATCATATCCTTGGCCGCGGCGGAAATCTCCATTGTGCCTTCGAGCAGCTCATCCAACAGGTTTTTTATCTCCGCCGGGACTGTCATCTCCCGGAACAGAAAGGTCTTGCCAATGTCTTCAGTGGTGTCGGCAATTTTATCCTGGTCGCCGATAAGGCTGAGCAGATCCTTACGATCAACGGGCAGAAACAGGGATTTGGGCATATTCAAGCGGAAGGTCGACTTCATCTTGTCCGCCTGGGTTTCCAGCTGTTTGATCTGTCTTGCAAAATCGGCCACCGACTCACTGTCTTCCCGATATACAGCGTCAAACAGCGGTGGAATCAGACAAACACAGGAAAAAACTACCCGCATATGTTCCTGGATGGGCTTAAACGGAGAACCGCGAAGAAGGCCGGAGAGGTGGCGATTAGACATAATTGGCATGGTGCTGCAACCTCCTGAGCAGAAAATATTCTACCCGTAGAGCTTTTGGTAAAAGACCCGCATTGCGACAATGTGGTTACCGGGTTTAGTATGAGGAAGAGTTTTGAGTAGTATTCGATTTGACCGATTGATTACTAAGTTTAGCAGGAATGTCAATCGTTTTGTTGTCGCGTCTTGACAATGGTCACCAATTATCGCAGATCATTGATCAGATCGGTGAGCGGTTCAGCCGGGAAACTGATGGGCATAAAGTTGTCCCCGGTTTGGATAAAAATACTGGGCCCCTCGGTTTGGGCACTGTAAATTATATGGTGATTTTTAATGGCTCCGGCATGCAGCCAGAAACTGCCGAAAGGGTCCAAAGGGGTATGGCCGACAATAAACCTGGTTTTTTGTGGTCGATCAAGACATTTCCGAAGTTTTTTTACATCTCTCTTGGAATAACCGGCCGGGTAATTTGACCGCTGCAATCTATTGTTGGCCAGTTCTCCCATGAGTTTGCCGTTCTCAGTAATATTGATAATGTCGTCTCTGCTGATTTCATTGCGCGGCGCTGCGGCATGGCAGGCGATGAAGGTGTCGGAGCAGATGATGTAGGGGATTCGGTCATAGAAGATCTGCATCTGCTCCGCATACTCTGTGCCCCGATTTTCAATGAGCATCTCCTTAAACAGCGCGCCCTGCAGAAAACCGTTCTTATTGATTTCCGGATCGAAGCTGTCGTGGTTGCCGCGCAGATAAAAAAAATTATCGGCAAACCTGAGTTTGAGTCGAAAAATCAGATCCATGATGAGCATGGAAGTTTCAAACTTATCCATTTCGTCGATGTTTTCCGAATGGACCGCGTCGCCGAGAATAACCAGCGTTGCAGTTTTCATACGCAAACAGTCGAGCAGGCAGTTTTCACTGAGGATTTTCAAGAAATTGTCTACCTGGGCGTGCAGGTCACCAACAATGACCGGGACAGTATCGCCGGAGATCTCCACTAACCCGCCGGGATTGCCAGATGCGTTCTTCGGTCGATATGCCTCCTGCAAAAGCAGACCATTTACTGCTTTGATGGTCTGCAGTGCTTTTTCGGTAGGGAGAGGTTCTATCTTCTGACCATACATTCGGCGAATCTCTAAAAGGGCATGGTATCTGCCGCGTTCGAGCTGTTCCCGATAATCAAGGTTGTCGTGTCGGACAATTTTCGTTTCTCTTTCGGGGGCCAGAGGTGCGAGAATGAGATCGCCCCGGCGATTGGTTACACTGAGATGTCGTTTGGCGACGGATTCATTGAAATGAAATAATTCGTTCAACTCGTTGTTGGTTTGGCCGATAATTATTGTTTCACCTACTCGAATCCGGATGAAACCGTTGATTTTCCTGGAGGAGCAGCCCTGCTCAGTGTTAATAATCCAGTGCTTTTGTGCCGCTTTCTTCTTGACGCCCAGGGCTATTTCCGGCTGGAAACGTAAATGCATATCGCCGACTATAAGCTCAAAACCTTTGCCATCGTGGGCTATTCTTCCTTCACGCGTCACAGTCAGGGGTTTATTGCTAAGGGTCAGCCACTGAATAGGGTAACGCCGGCGGAGAAGCCATTTCCATCCGGCAGCACTCTTTAGGCTGGGTCGAACGGGTTTATGGGCAAGGATCCAACTGGGGACATTGGGCATCCCTTTCTCGGCGATGCGCATTGGCGGCTTATCGAGACTTTTTCGCACATAGACGTTGACTCCAGCCCGGTGCAGATAGAGTGCTACTTCCCGGTATACTGCGACCTGCCGTTTCACCATGTCGAGAGTCAGTTTTTCGTCAACCGGGAAATAACCTGTGCTCTGCCGGTCGAGTCGCTGCTGGTAAATGGTTGACGGGCTTGGGATGAGGAATTCAATGATATATCGGTTTTGCCAATTGGTCTGGAGAAAGTTTTTCTTGCGAGGTGGAATCTTGATTCTATTTAATTCAAGTTCAAGCGGAGTGCTGCTCTCCAGCCATTCTTTATCGAAGACCGTTAATGCTTCTTTGTAACCGTGAAAAGGCAGCCCGAGATGCACCTCACGGGGGCGATAGATAAGCGACTGATCCTTCCACCAGCCATTTTGGGAGAGATCAAGATATCCTTCATTGGGCCATCCTCGTATTTGTTCGATATAGTATGACTTGCCGGCTCCGGGTGGGCCGGTTACCACCAGCTGAAGAAACTCCATGCCGATAGGCAGCTCAATGCCACGAATGTTTTGTAGTTCCTTGATCGGTTCGAGTAGTTTTTTGAGCGGATCGGTCATTGGTGAAAGAACTTTAAAAGGATTATTGGGTTAATTACCAGTACCTGTTAAATTTAAGGCTCGGAAGAAAGTTTTGAGCAGCTGTGAAAAAAATAAGGTTATGATAAATATACACTCGAATTTCCAATATGATATTGTTTTTTGATATATTTAGATAGATGAGGTTTTGCTGTATCTTAACGAAGATGAGGTATTATGGAAATAATTATCGGTTCAGTTCCACCGCTGAAAGCGCAGAATCAAAAACCGACTCAAGAAAAAAAATCATTTATTACGGCGCAACTGCTCCATGTTAGAGCTCCGAGAAAAGGTATTGCCGGGCCATCAGGGATGGAACGACGCAACAAACCGGTGAGTGATCCTCGGATGGGGCGGGTCTTGACGGTTATGGTGGCTGACGGCCGTCAACTGCCGGCTGATATTGACAGTGGGCGGTACGAGGTGTCTCTGCGGTTTGTTCGTCGGTAGGCTTGGGTGGGATACTGAGTTTCTCACCCCGGTAAACGGGTAAAAAGCAGGGACAAGTTCCTTGGGATGGAATTATTTTATTACAAACACAAGCACATACCCTGTAAGGTACCAACACCCCACAAGGGGGCATAAGTGCCAGGTGGTTACTTTAAGTTCTTAACCTCAAGGGTGTCTCAAGGTATCTATATTTATGACAAGCTTTGCAGGAGCAAGGCATTAATACGCATTCATCGTCCAAATGCCGCAAGGACACGTATCGGCACAAAAGCCACAGGCGATACATTTTTTATCGTCTGAAACGTATTCATAGCTGGTTTCCAGGCCAAACTGATAGCCGCTTTTAGAGCCAAATTCCAGTTCTCTGCGAGTAATGGCGCCGGTGGGGCAGATCGTCTCGCAGAGGTGGCAGTCGCGGCAGGATGCACAGGACAAACACCGATTGGCTTGATCGGTTTCCGTGCTGCCGGTTTCCATCGGAATGTAGTGGGTGATAGTCAGGGCCTTCTGGGGAATGACCGGTTTATCAAAAGGTTTCCAGTTAATTCCTTTACAATCGGCAATAATATATTCTGCCGCAGTTTTGCCAGCACCGAGAGCGTGAGTGGCCAGGCCGGGTCTTTCCACGTCGCCCACCGCGAGCACCTGGGCATCCGAGGTACGGTGCGCCTTATCGGTGGTGACCCATGCTGCTCCGCCAACGGTAACGGTCTCGACCGATTTGGGCAGAAAAGAGAGCGCGGGAATATCCCCGATTGAAATGATGACGGTTTGAGCCGGAATCAGTTCATTTTCACTGGTGACGAGCCCACTGTCGGTAACTTTTTTGGTGATAACCGGCCATTTGAAGGTGGCCCCATGAGCTTCTGCTGCCTCTTTTTCTTTACCAAAAGCGAGAGGTTTTTGAATATCCACCAGGGTGACATTTTCCGCACCCAGGCGGTATGCCTCACAGGCCACATCGCAACCGACATTACCGGCACCGATGACAACCACCTCTTTGCCGACCGGTAGAGGGGAGGCGCTTTTGGCCTTTTTAAGAAAATCGAGAGCGGTAAGCACCTTGTCGCTACCGGGGAAAGTTAATTTTCGGGGCACATGGGTTCCGACTGCAATCACAAGGTAGTCGAACTGTTTTTTCAGAGCAGTAAATTTTTCCTTGGTCATGGTAACGGCCAGATTAACAAAGATGTTGGGCATTTCAACAAACCGCTTTATTTCCTGATCCCAGATGGCCTGGGACAGACGTTCCCAGGGGATGACCTGGGCGAGTTTGCCGCCTATTTTGTCATCCTGCTCAAAGATATGCGCTTCGATTCCGGCCAGAGCCAGCTGCCATGCGACATTCATTCCGGCAGGGCCACCGCCGATGATTGCCACCTTTTTGCCGAGCGGTGCAGCTGGGGCAGGCGCGGATACAGTGTTGACCGATCGGCCCAGCACCTGCACATCAATTGAATCGTCGACGCCCTGGCGGGAACAGTTCTCCATGCACAGATTCGGGCAGACCGCGCCACAGACCGAAGCCGGTAAAGGAGTATAGCGCAACAGCATCTCATAGGCTTCATCGACTCGGCCTTCGCGGATAAGCCGCAACCGGTCAACCGTCGGGATATGCACCGGACAGTAGTAAGTGCACGGCGCAGCTGACTCACAATTCGCCCAGTACGGTTTTTTCCGGCGCAGCTCGCCGCTGACGATGGTGTCGATAACACTGCGGTCAAGACCGGGTGCCAGATCTCGCAAGGGATCGCCGCCGAATGCTTTGTTCCAGTGATTGTTGCGGAACTCGGCCATCGGCATCGGCCCGGCAAACATCAGCGCTCTTTCCTGCGGGGTTATCGGTAAAAGGGCCTGCCATTCCTCCCGCCTGGATAAGGTTTCAAGAAGCTCGGGCTGGCGGATCTTGGTCAGGTAGTCGCCGATATGAGCCTGGAGCCACTGCCATTGTTCATCATCAGGAACTGTCAGCTTGGCATTGGTCTTTGAAAAGGAATTGTCGATCTTGCCGCGGAAATAGATCGTGCCGCCGACCATGCCGACACATGGGCGGTAGCCAAGGATATTATTGGGGTTTTTGGGATTGATGCCGCAGACAACCGCAACACCGCCACAGTTGAATTCGGCAAACGAGTCCCCGGTCGAGCCCAGAACCCACAATTCCGGTCGGGTGTAGTCGGGGTTCCATTTGGTCATGGTCAACCCGCGGGCACCGATAGAGCCGCCGATAAAAACCTTGCCGTTGGCCATGGCGTTGCAGACGCCATTGGTTGCATCGCCGAGAACCACGACCTCTGCCCCGATGTTGAGATAACCGACATCATCGGAGCTCGAACCTTCACAGATGATGGTGGTGCCGGGCATGCCCATGCAGCCGAGACGCTGACCGGAAGGACCCTTGACGGTAATCTTCAGCCCTTCTTCGCGTTGGAGTCGGATGCCTATATTGTGCTGGCCATAAGATTCGAGGGTAAGATCGACCGACGATGTCGCCGCATGGCGCACCATTTTCTCGAATTCCATTGAACCGATGCGCTCACCTTGTTCATTGATACCTTTTATAACCGTAGTAGCCACTGAAAACTCCTTGCTAGAGAGATGCCAAAGGGTATTTCCCCTCAGCAACATCTCATTTAATTCTCTAAATATCAGACATTTTATGCATATTTATAACATTATCAGCAGACATATCTGATTTGCAGCCTGTCAGCAGCGGCCTTGTCGGCGATACTGATGGCATCGGACATGCCAATCGGCAGACTCTGTGATCTCCCCAGCGGGGCCATTATTTTTTTCACTTCAGTATTAATGGACATAAAGACCTCACCAACCCTTTCGGCCACTTTGTCGGGGTCGAGTCGGCGATACAGCTTGGCATTCTGGCTGGTTATTCCTTTCGGGCAGATGCCAATATTACAGACGTTGCAGCGATTTTTTTCGTTGCCTAAACAACCGGCGGCAGCCTGCATAATATATTTGCCGATATGGACCCCGGATGCGCCCAGCATAATCATCGCCATGCCGTTCTGCGCGACGTTGCCGTTTTTGCCGATCCCTCCGGCGGCGAAGATAGGAATTTCATTCTGCTTGCCCTGGGCGGCAAGATCCAGATAGCAATCCCGAACGCAGGAGGCGATCGGATGGCCGGTGGCGTCCATGGAGACGTTGTAGGCGGCCCCGGTGCCGCCGTCGATGCCGTCGATCATCAGACCCCCGGCATAAGGGTTGCGTACCAGGTTGTTGAGCACGGATTTTGCCGATGTCGAGGCGGAAATCTTCGGATAAATCGGCACCTTATGCTGGAAGGCGGTGGAAAGAGTCTGGATCATCTTCATGACACTCTCCTCGATGGAATACAAGGTCTGGTGCACCGGCGGCGACGGCAGATCGACGCCTTCGGGGACACCGCGCAGGCGGGCAATGAGCTTGGAGACCTTATACCACATGAGCAGGCCGCCATCGCCTGGTTTGGCACCCTGACCGTATTTGATCTCGATTGCCGCCGGGTCGCACTGCATTTCCGGAATGGCCCGGATGATTTCATCCCAGCCGAAATACCCGGAGGCGATCTGCAGGATGATATACTTCAGATACGGGCTGCGCAAAACCCAGGGCGGACATCCGCCTTCGCCGGTGCACATGACCACCGGCAGGCCCAGGACCTCGTTGCAGTAGGCGACGCCCTGCAGCAGGCCGAGCCACATGTTCGGGGAGAGGGCGCCAAAGGACATCGAACCGATAATAAACGGGAAAATCTCCCGCGACGGCGGAATCCAGCCACCATTGATGGTCTTCTCAAGGAATTCTTCAGGGGAGAGTATCCGGCCAAGGGTCGTGGTGGTGGTAAATTCATGCCTGCCGGCATCAAGGGCCGGGTCGGTGAGCATGGAAATCCGGTTGAACATGATCCGGTCAAGA
Source organism: uncultured delta proteobacterium (assembly GCA_963804605.1). Lineage (GTDB taxonomy): Bacteria > Desulfobacterota > Desulfobulbia > Desulfobulbales > Desulfocapsaceae > Desulforhopalus_A. The sequence continues at coordinate 91,269 of CAWDRB010000011.1, read as the reverse complement.
AGGGTCGGTCCTGTAGTATTCCGGCGGCCGCCGCGTTTCAAGGGTTCGCCTTTCTGGTTGTCGAAGAAGACGGTGCGGTTTTCGTTGGTGCCCGGAACCGGGCTTATCGCTTCATTGGGACAGACCATCGAACACATGCCGCAGCCGATGCACAGTTTCGCCGGATCGGTTTCCTGCCGGATGCCGGTAAAGGTGCGATATTCATTGCCCCGGTTTTTGTTGAAGATATCGAGTTTGGGGACCCTTTGGCGCATATGGGCCAGCCGAATAGCCCCTTTCGGGCATACGGCGGTGCAATGACCACAGAGGGTGCATCGATCTTCCCGATGTTCAATAATCCAGGGCAGATCTGTCGGTGTCAGGCTGCTAGGGCTAACGGAAAAGGATCGTACTGAGACCATATTTCTAATTCCTTTCTATCTGGGGGAATGATAACTGTATGTTCGCGCATCGGTTGAAAATCAAGAGATGGGTCGCGATCCGGGATCATTGCATCGACGCCGCACAACTCAGAGGCGATAGCCCATACTCCATCGCGACCGCCTACCGTTGCCGGGCGGAGTTTTTTCTGATCCATGACCAACAGGCAGGTTTCATCGGGAAGACTGCCGATAACGGCATTCGGACCGTCGATGATCAACCGCTTGCAGACCTGGCGCAGTCCGGATAGGAATTCTCCCTGTGGATGTTCGGCCAGCTCTGTGGGGTTCAATGGGGTGATGATATGTTTATACGCCTGCAAGGGAAGTTTTAATTTTTTCAGGGTATAGTGGAGGATATGGGTAAAAACCTCACTGTCGCTCTGATAGCCGGTATAACCGGAAAAGTTTTTGCCGGTCAGCCAGTCGCGGATGGGCACGAAGGCAGTATTCTCGCCGTTGGTCATGGTGGAGATACCCTGAATGAAAAAGGGATGACAGGCATACAGATTAATCCCGTAATTGGTGTTCTGCCGCCCCTGCGCCATACAGACCCGGGATTTGATCTGTCCATCGTGCAGGCAGAGGGCGTCGCCGATCTGCATCGGCCAGCCTACCTCCTTAATCATGGCGACATCCGGATAAAAGGAGAAGACGGTGACATTGTCCTGCTCATCGCCCAGTTTTCTGAGGGCAAGTCGGGTGCGCAGCAATTCCGCTTCTCGTACTTCATCACTTTGATCCCTGAAGGCAACCGGCATCCGGTAGGCCCGCATGAAATAGCGATAGCGGTCGTCCGCCTCGATCAGTTCGGATTTCATATGGAAACGGTGGTCATATTTCAGCTCGTAGCCACGCTGTTCCATATATTCGGTAACTCGCTTCCACGCTTTTTCGGTATGGGCTATTCCGGAGAGAATAGGGAATCTGGGGTTGTATTTAAAATCTTCGAACTCCATACCACGGAGCAACAGACCTAGTCCAGATCCATCGTACCCTTCCTTCATAGCTTCCATTGCCGTAAGAACTTCGTAAGGTGAGAACGGTTCATTGGCGGTTTTCAGGGCTAAACGACACATGCCTCTCTCCTGATGCTTGACTGAATTGGTTGTCGATTACGGTAAACGTCTGTCGGATGCAGATCTGCTGGGGGAATCCTGCTGGATAAACAAAGACAAAAACGTATGACTGAACGGTTTTTTTATCCAGTTACAACAAAAAAGTCAAGAATATTGGAAAGGAGGCAGGCTGAACGACGATTTTGCCAGGTTGGGCGGGCAATCAATAAAAAAATAGGCTGAAGGTGGGGCAAAAAACGATGCGGAAGTCGGCAGCTTCCGGCCAGAGCTGGGAGCTGCCCGACGACTCGGAAGTGGCATGAGTTTTGGCAGGATTTTTACTTAAGAATGTTGTCTATCTTGCCGAGATTCTTGACCTGATCGACCTGCTGTTTAACTTCTGCAGCTTCTTTTATCCCTGGGATATCATTGATAATTTCTTTGCCGCTCTCTTCGACATCGCGCAGGCCGCTTTTAAAGGAAGAAATAGCCTTGCCAAGGCCTGCTCCAATTTCTGGAAGTTTCTTTCCGCCAAAGATAAGAAAGGCTATACCTAGGATGACTATAAGTTCCGGGGTTCCAAGACCAAACATTTTCGGTTTCCTCCACGTTGGTACTAAGGTCTTCTTTGGTTCATTTCACATTAAAGGAGACTGTTATGCCTTGTCGTCGGGTTGATTTCCATCTTTATCGATTTTTTCAGGTTCACTTTCTTTCTTAGTGGCCTCTTTAAAATTCTTTATCCCTTTACCGATGCCTGAGCCTATTTCAGGGAGTTTTCCAGCGCCAAAAATGATGACTATTATCACCAGAATTACGATAAGTTCCGGCATTCCTAATCCAAACATAAAGCTACCTCATCAAAAAAATCTGTGAATAAACAGAGCCTTTAAAGTTTAAGGTCCTGTGAAAGATCCTTGCGGATGACATTAGAGTAGTCTTCGGCACTTGTCAAGCCCCGCATCGGTTCGTATCGATATGGTGGCAACCTGCGAAATCTGAAGATCATGACCAGCTATGATATTAATGCATTTTTTGCAACAAATTCTTTTATTTGTTGCAAGTCTGCAGCCATCAATTCGCAACGGGCAGCCTTGTCGGTAATACCGACGAGACAATCCGGAACACTTGGTGGCATGCCAATGGCATCCTCCACGACCGTGCCGAATTTTGCAGGATGAGCTGTGGCCAGACAAATCATGGGCACGCCACCTGTCCTGTATTGTTGAGCGGCTTTTACCCCAATTGCGGAATGTGGGTCGAGCACATAGTCATGCTCTTTGTAAAAGGATCTGATCGTTTCCAGTACAGCCTCCTCAGAGATTGAGGCGGCGACAAAATCACGGCGAATCTGATCCTGGCAACCGGCGAGATCTATCTTGCCGGTTTTGGCGAATTCTTCCATCAGTTCCCTGGTCCTGGTTGCATCGCTGTCCATAAGATAATAAAGATAGCGTTCAAAATTGGAGGCGGTCCCTATATCCATGGACGGGCTGGAGGTTGTTTTCACTTCAGCCAGCGAATAATCCCCATGATTGACAAACCGGCTCAGGATGTCGTTATCGTTGGTGGCCAGGACCAGCTGGCGAATAGTGCCGGCGGGGAGTATTTTTTTGGCGATAAAACCGGCGAAGATATCACCGAAATTACCGGTCGGGATGGAGAAGTCGACCGATGAATCCTTTTCATGCATGGCAACATGCAGGCAGCTATGGACATAGTACACTACTTGAGCGAGAACGCGGGCCCAGTTAATCGAGTTAATGGCACCAAGATTGAACGTTTTCTTAAACTCAATATCGCTGAATATCTTTTTGATGATCGTTTGGCCATCATCAAAGGATCCGCGAATAGCAATATTGAAAACATTGTCGTCGAGCACCGTGGTCATCTGTTTTTCCTGAACCGGGCTCACTCGGTGGTGGGGATGGAGGATAAAGATGTTGATTCTTTCCTTGCCCCGCACCCCATATATCGCGGCCGAACCGGTATCTCCGGAAGTGGCACCAAGGATGTTGAGAACCGATTGTTTCTTGGTCAGCAGATATTCGAAAAGATTGCCGAGAAACTGAAGGGCCACATCCTTGAAAGCCAGGGTAGGGCCATGGAACAACTCAAGAATGTGCAGCCCGCCTTTATGAACCAGGGGGGCGACACACTCGGTATCGAAGGTTGAATATGAGCGGTTGATGATGTCTTTCAAGTCGCTGCTGGGAATATCATCGATGAATCGTGACATAACCTCGAAAGCCAGATCGGCATAGCCCAGTTTTTGCCAGGAGTTGAGCGTTTCACTGCCTATCCTGGGGATGGTTCGGGGAAGAAGCAGTCCCCCATCGTCGGCCAGACCCATCATTACAGCTTTAGTAAAGGGGATTGGAGTAATCCCGCCCCTAGTGCTTAAATATTGCATAATCCTGGTATTTTCTTTTTTTGTTCAACAGATTTCTACCTGTAGAGTATCTTTTTTATGACAATTCTATTTCTACGTTTTTGCCATCAGCCCAGAGACCTTCCAGATCGTAAAATTTCCGCTGTTCATGGTAAAAAATATGGACTACAACATCATCAAAATCGAGAAGAACCCACATGCCTTCCCGGAGGCCTTCGGCATTTGATGTTTTGACTCTTTTTGATCGTAATTGCGATTCAATCGCCTCCGCCAGGGCCTGGACATGGCGGGTAGAGGTACCGTTCATGATTAAAAAATAATCAGTGAAGGTGGTCAGGCCTCGAACATCCAAAATAACAAGCTCTTCTGCTTTCGTGTTCAATGCGGCCCGGGCACAAATCTGAGCCAGTTCATGACCTGGTTTATCTTGATATTCTTTCTTTATTTGTTTCATAACTCTATTTCTTCCCTTTTCTATCAGGGCTGTCAATTTTTTTGTTCTTGACGTTTTGTTTTCCTCGGCGGAAATTCAAAACTCACTTTACCATTTTTAGCAAGAACCAGATAGGCATCGAAAGGTCTCCTTTTTTTGGAAATAAAACCTTCAATCAATTCGGTCCTGCCCTCCTTCAGAAGCTGGGTGATGTTTTTTTCTGTAATCTCCTTAGAGAGGATTATCCGATTAATTTTCAGACCCTTGTCTTCTCCCTTGAGTGCAGATTCCGACATGAAGGCCATTGGCGCACTGTATACTTTGGTTCCGTCAACCGGCGATTTACCGAGAGAGGGGCCTTTTGTTATGGCATCAAAATCGAGATCGGCGTTCGAATCGGCGAACATAAAATCTATTTTATTATCCGACAGTTTAACCGAAGCCGTAAAAAGTTTGCCTTTTTTTGATCGAAAATCACTAAAAGGGCCAATTGTTTCTCCCTTGAGCAAGGCCACCACCTCATCTTCCGCCAGCATGCGACCACCGAGAATTTTGCGGATACTTATCTTTTGATCTTCCGATATATAGGCAGTTGGGGAATCAAAAATACGGATATTGTTAACGGGGCTGAAAGGCGCTTCCCGACGCACCTCATCTTCCTCGAAATTTTTCACCTGGTCGATGATATGCCGGGTCATTGATCTGATTTCTGCCATAAATTTATCACGGGTGAACTCACCTTTGAGGATCTGATTGAGTTTAAATTCCCATTCACCAGTCATCTCCGGAGAGGCCAGTACCTCAATTTTCATGGCTTCCAGCAGCGCCAGGAGCTCAAATGCTTTGCCGGTCGGGGTGAGGTCTTTTCCTTCCCGGACAACATACTTCTCTTTTATAAGCTTTTCAATGATGGCAGCTCTGGTTGCCGGTGTGCCGAGGCCCCGTTCCTTCATTGCATCGGCCAGCTCATCGTCTTCGACCAGCTTATCGGAATTTTCCATGGCTGACAGGAGCGTCGCTTCGCTGAACCTGGCCGGCGGCCTGGTCTCCTGGTCTTCTCTGTCAATAGTATGACAGGATATTGCCGCATTTTCCGGGATAGGAGCAATAATTTTGTCCTGTCCTTCGCCGCCAATTGTGCCGTAAATGGCTTTCCAACCGGCTTCCAGTAGAATCTTGCCCTCGGTGAGAAAGGTTTCTTTCTGGACGTGGGAATAGCGTCTGGTGTTATGGAATTCGGCCGGTGGAAAAAATACCGCTAAAAAACGCTGTACTACCATCTGGTAGATCTTGAATTCAGGTTCGGCCAGATTGGCCGGCAGCAGAGTGGTGGGAATGATAGCATGGTGATCAGAAATTTTGGCGTTGTTGAAGATGCGTTTATTCGGTTTGACATATTTTTTATCGAGCGCCTGCCTGGCAAATTTACCGAACTGCCAGTTGGCTTGGCTTTTCATGGTATTTTTTACCGTGGCGATATAGTCCTCGGGGAGGTTTTTGCTGTCGGTTCGCGGATAGGTTAATACTTTATGCCGTTCATACAGGACCTGGGCGATTGCCAGGGTGTTTTTGGCAGAAAAACCAAACCGTGAATTGGCCTCTCTTTGCAGTGATGTCAGGTCATAGAGCTGGGGCGCGTTCTGACTGGTCTTTTTGCTTTCTTCTTCAATGGTCGTCGGTTGGCCGGTACATTGAGCAATGATGGCGTCGGCATCTTCAATTTTCCAGATGCGATCCGCTTTTTTATATGGATCGGCAGGATCTTTGGTAAATGAACGGTCTATCCATCTGCCGTCGTATGATTCATTGTTGCATGTGAAATGGGCCAGCAGGTTCCAGTAGGGTCGGGAGACAAATTCATGACGCGCTCGTTCCCGCTTGACCAGGAGCGAGAGGGTCGGGGTCTGCACTCTGCCACAGGGGGTAAGGAAAAAACCGCCACGGCGGGAATTAAAACCGGTCAGGGCCCTGGTTGCATTAATGCCGATCAGCCAGTCGGATTCAGAGCGGCAGAGGGCGGTATCTTCCAACGGCACCAACTCCTCGTTTTCCTTTAGTGACGAAAATGCTTGTTTGATTGCGTCGGCGGTCATCGACTGCAGCCATAACCGCTTCAATGTTTTTTTAGCGACAGAATTATTCCAGACATATTTTAATATGTACTTGAAGATCAACTCACCTTCACGGCCGGCATCACAGGCGTTGACTATTGCCGTGATATCTTTGCGGCGGATCAGTTTCTGCAGTGCATTCAACTGTCCTTTGGTGCCATCAAGGCCCTTTAATGGGAAAGTTTCCGGCAAAATGGGCAGATTTGCCATATTCCATTTCTGGTATGCCGGATCAATCTCCTCAGGGTAACAGATGGACACAAGGTGGCCGATTGCATAGGAGACAACGTATTGCTCTCCTTCAAAATGGGTTTTTTCCTTCTTGAATCTACCGGGCAGAACTTTAGCTATATCGGCAGCAACACTAGGCTTTTCTGCAATTATGAGAGTCTTCTCTGGCATGACGATGAAAGTTGATTTTTTAGTAAAATTACCGAGGAATGTGCATGCTGCTTGGCTGAGATGTGGTAAACAATGCAACATTGGAAGGCGCTTTGAACAGTGGTTTAAATAAAGGTACTAAGGTTGTTTGTCAAATAGAAAATTTTATATTGTAACCTCTGCTAAGAAAAATAAAGTATCAATCATGCGATGAGGTATTTCAAGGCAAATGTTTGATTTAATGTGACAAAAGAAGACTATTTGGTCCAGGATACTGTCTTCTTTTAACCGTGTTGATGCATTGGTAAAATATGTTTTCAGGAGCGTGGGGTGACGTAATCCGGTATTTTTTCCTACCTGCTGTAAGAAAAGATTGACTCCAGTCACCCGGATGTCCAGGTGACTCAAACACAGATACTGCCTTTCGGCTTGACAATAACGAAATTTTATGGTTTGTTTGCTGGTTGAGTAATCTAATTTTGCCACGTTTCTGAAGCCATTTACGGGGGTCTGTCTTTCTAGCTGACCTTGCGGTTTTTATAACAGGCAATCGAGGTTTAGATTATTTGGCCATACCTCCTGTTGTTTTCAGCGACGGGACGGCTTTTGGAAGTGGGCTTTGCCCGCTTTTTTTTATGTCCGCATTTTGGGCGAGCCTGGTGTTGATTTTGACCGGGCATGGTTCTGTGGCTTGGGAACTTTGCGCGGCAGGGGTTCTTAGTAATGAGTGAATTGATTACCGATACAGTAAAGCTCTTCCTTAGCGGTCTATTGCCGACAATGGAGCTTGAACTTTTTGATGTGCAGTTTCGCCGCGAAGGTCATGGCTGGGTGCTGCGGATCTTTATCGATTCGGCAGCTGGTGTGTCACTTGCGCAGTGTAGCGATGTCAGTCGTGAGCTTGGGCGCTATCTCGATGTGGAAGATGTAATTGATCATGCATATATTTTAGAGGTCTCTTCTCCCGGGTTGGAACGGCCGCTCAGGTCGGGCGATGATTTTCGACGATATTGCGGTAAAAAAGCCAGAGTTAAGGTACACCAGGCTATTGACGGCGAAAAAGTGTTTGAAGGTGTCATCCAGGAAGATGTTGGCGACCTGATCCATCTAAAGCTTGAAGACGGTCGTGTAATAGAATTTTCATTTGACATGATAAACAAGGCCAGACTGGCAATTTGAGCAGAACGGGTCAATTTTTTTTTGAACAATGCAATGTTTTCCGCAAAGCGGAGCTGCAAGTCATAATGACGGGGTAAGAGAATGCTATCAGATTTGAAACGCATAATCGACCAGATCAGTAGAGATCGAGGTTTTGATAAAACATTACTGATAGAGGCCATCGAAGAGGCGGTCCAGTCTGCTGCCAGAAAAAAATTTGGTAGCCGCCGAGATATGGAAGTTCGATATAATGAAGAATTTGGCGAAGTTGAAGTATTTCAGTTCCGAATTGTTGTGGAAAAAGCTGAAGATGAACAGACTGAAATTTCTTTTGACCAGGCCATCAAACTTGATCCTGAAGTGCAGATTGGTGATGAGCTCGGGGAAAAGATGCCGGATATCTCCGATCTGGGCCGAATAGCTGCCCAATCCGCCAAGCAGGTGATTATTCACCGCATGAAGGATGCTGAGCGGGAAGTAATCTATGAAATGTTCAAGGATCGAATCGGCGAGGTCGTCAGTGGCATAGTGCAGCGCTTTGAACGGGGCAATATGATTGTCAACCTTGGCAGAACTGATGCGATTCTGCCGAAAGACCAACAGATTCCCAAGCGTTCTTTTAAGCAGGGTGACCGGATCAGAGCGTATCTAAAAGAAGTTCGCCAGACCAGTCGTGATTCACAGTTGATTCTCTCGAGAACCTGTGATGAATTTCTCGGCAAACTGTTTCAGCTGGAAGTCCCGGAAATGGCGGAAGGAATTGTCCGAGTCATGGGTGTTGCCAGGGAACCGGGCTTTCGAGCGAAAATTGCCGTCAGCTCTTCGGAAGGAGACGTCGATCCGGTAGGTGCCTGTGTCGGGATGAAGGGATCCCGGGTGCAGAATGTTGTGCAGGAACTGCAGGGAGAGCGTATTGACATCGTTACCTGGAGTCCTGATCCTGCCAAATATGTTTACAATGCCCTGGCTCCTGCCCATGTCAGCATGGTTATGGCCGATGAGGACGCGAATTCACTCTTGGTTGTCGTGCCCAACGATCAGCTTTCGTTGGCCATCGGCCGTCAGGGACAGAATGTTCGACTGGCCTCCAAACTCATAGGGTGGCGAATAGATGTAAAAAGTGAGCAGCGATATAACAATCTGCAGGATGAAGGCTATCAGTCACTTTTGAAATTACCAGGGGTCGACGAATCCCTGGCCGACCAGTTGTTCGGTAAAAATATTTTTTCCACGGTGGTGCTGGCACAAAAAAGCGTTGATGATCTGATAGTCATACGATCCATTGACGAAGAATTTGCTGAGAGACTCATCGAAGAAGCGAAAATCATTCCGTTTACGGCTAAAGAAGATGCACAAAAAGATGTCGAGCAGACGATTGAGCCGGAAAATACTACACCGACAGATACTGCAGACAAACAAGGTGAGGTCCCGCCAATAGCTGAAATCAATGGTGAAGAGGCAAAAGAGGCGGGGAGTGCAGATACACCTGATGAATGATGGTCCCTTTACGAACCTGCAGCTCATGTGGTACGAAAAAACCGAAGGATTTGCTTCAGCGTTTTGTCTGGAAAAATGAGTTGGTAGTACCTGATCCCCGGCAGATAAGGCCGGGAAGGGGGGCCTATTGTTGTAAGAATGAACAATGTTTTCGGCTTTTGCTGGACAGGAAAAAAAAGTGGAAAAGATTGTTTCGTCTTTGAACAAAGAGATTTAAAATGATTTATCAAGAATGAGGTGGCTGCAATCACCTTTGAAATTGATGAATGAAATGATTGTTGCGATGCAATACGGGAGTAAAGGATGAGCAGAATCAGGGTGTATGAGTTGGCCAAGGAGGCCGGCATGAGCAGTAAAGCGTTGACGGATAAACTGATTGAACTCGGCTTTGATATCAAAGGCCACAGTTCATCTGTTGACGACGAAACAGCTGAGACGATCCGGAACACCGTTCTGAAGTCGGCAAATACCGAGCTTGTCGAAAAGCGTATTGATAGCGATAAAGATGGTCCGACAGTGATACGTCGCAGAGCAACGGTAATACGTCGCCGACCACCCGTCATTGAAGATACTCCAGCTGCCGAACCGGATACCGATCTGACCGCTAAAAAGATGGAAGTTGAGATCAAGGCAACTCCGGCAGCCGAATTGGTCGAGGTAGAGGCAAAACGGGCAGCAGCCGTCTCACCGCCGGAAACTGCATTGACTGACGAACAGGAACAAAAGACTGGAGCACCCCAACCCGCTACGGCAGCTATTTCTGAAACAGCCCCTGTAGAAGAAACCAAGAGCAACAGCGAACAGGACACTGCTGCAGACGTGACGGCAGAGACAGAAAACGAGGATCTCTCTGCTGTTTCCTCTGGCGCTACCATTGACGAACAAACAGCTGCTTCACCGACGTCACTCGGGATAAAGAGTGGAACGGGGGAACAAAAGGTCTTCCGGCCGGCAAAGAAAGAAAAACAGCCTGCACAGAAAAAGCCGATGGCCAGAGTCGTCCGAACTATCGAACTGCCGCAAGCTGAAGGCAGACCAGCCCGCCCGGTAAAGAAAAAAGGTGTAAAACCGGTCCAGCAGAGAGAGCCCTCCCTTACCCCATCAAGGACCCCGGTAGCTCCTACCGTCGATGATACCGGCAGGATTAAGAAAAAAGGCAAGAAAAATGTTCTGGTAAAAGAAGAGAAAAATATTGATTCTCGCCGAGGTGGAAAAAAGGGCCAGAAGAATGTTAAGTTCACCCATTTTTCTCAAGACTATCAGGCAAGAGAGGGTGGACGGCGGGGCAAGAGAAGCAGGAAAGCCGCAAAGGTGATTTCCCCACCTGCCGAAATGAAGGCGAGCAAAAAACGCTTTAAAGTGTATGACGCGATCACTGTCGGCGATCTTGCTCAACGGATGAAAATCAAAGCCAGCGATGTCATCGCCAAACTGATGGGGCTTGGCGTAATGGCCACAATCAATCAGTCGGTTGATGTGGAAACCGCCATACTCATCGCCGCCGATTTCGATTATGAGGTTGAGCAGGGAATCACCGAAGAACTTGGTATGCAATTGCTTAACGAGGCTGAAGAAGGAGGTGTGCAGAAGACGCGGTCGCCGGTAGTAACGGTAATGGGCCATGTCGATCACGGCAAGACCTCAATTCTTGATGCTATCCGAAAAACGGATGTTGCCGAAGGCGAGGCAGGTGGTATTACCCAGCACATTGGTGCCTACCACGTTCGATCCGCTTCAGGTGATGTAACTTTTGTCGATACCCCAGGCCATGCTGCGTTTACTGAGATGCGTTCCCGTGGTGCCCAGGTTACCGATATTGTCGTACTGGTCGTAGCCGCCGACGATGGCGTTATGGATCAGACCAGGGAGGCGATACACCATGCCCAGGCTGCTGAAGTGCCGATTCTGGTTGCGGTCAATAAGATAGATAAAGACAATGCCGATATAGACCGGGTTAAACGAGAGCTTTCTGAACTTAACCTGATGCCTGAAGATTGGGGCGGTGACACCATGTACTGCGAGACATCGGCGAAGAAAAACATCGGTATTGATAATCTTCTTGAGTCTATTCAGATACTTGCTGAAGTGCTTGAGCTGCAGGCAGACAGTAGCCGAAAGGCCAGGGGGCGGGTCATTGAAGCTCAGTTGCATAAAGGCAGAGGTCCCGTGGCGACAGTTCTCATTCAGGACGGTACCCTGCATCTTGGTGAATATTTTGTTGTCGGCCAGCAAAGCGGTAAAGTACGTTCGATGCTCGATGACAAAGGGCGAAGAATCAAAGAGGCCGGACCATCTATTCCTGTAGAAGTACAGGGACTCTCTGGGGTGCCGAGTGCCGGAGATGAATTCATCGTCGTGCCTGATGAAAAAATGGCCAGGAGTGTTTCACAGGTTCGATCACTCAAAGCAAGAGAAAGTGAACTTGGCGCCAACAGCAAAATTTCTCTTGATAAGTTGTTCGAACAGATGAGTGAAGGTGATGTCCAGGAGCTGCGTATTGTACTGCGGGCAGATGTGCAGGGTACTCTGGAGGCTTTTGCCAAGGCCGCTGCCGATCTTTCCACTAAAGAAATCAAGGTCAAGATCCTCCATGAAGGGACCGGTACAATAACCGAGTCGGATATTCTGCTTGCTTCCGCATCGGATGCCGTTATCATCGGTTTCAACGTCAGAGCGGGTGTTAAGGTTAAAGAACTGGCGATCAAGGAAAATGTCGATGTTCGATCCTATGATGTTATCTATCATGCCCTTGACGATATTCGAAAGGCAATGGTCGGGATGCTCGAGCCTACTTTCGAAGAAGAAGTCATTGGCCTGGCTGAGGTTCGTGAAACCTTCAGTGTACCGAAGATTGGGACCATAGCGGGCTGTTCGGTTATTAACGGCAAGATCCTCAGGACTGCCAAGGCTCGCGTCTTACGGGACGGAGTAGTCATTTACACCGGAAAAATTGATTCTTTGCGGCGATTCAAAGACGATGTTAAGGAAGTGACATCGGGATACGAATGTGGCATCGGCGTTGAGAAATTTAACGATATTAAGATTGGGGATAACATCGAAGCGTTTATTATGAACGAAGTCGAGGCGACCCTCTAGTAGGAAAGGTTACATAGTGCCAATCTGGGATCCCAAACAGACACTTGACTCCATCGGTATTGGTGAGAAAAGTGACAAAAAACGTTCATCGAGGGTGGCTGAGGCTATCAGAAATGAACTGGCGGTGTTGCTTCTGAACAAGGTGCGAGACCCCCGGCTGCAGGGCGTCAGTATTTCCAGGGTTGAAGTACCCGATGATTTGAGCACGGCACGAATTCTTTTTACTGTTTTCGGCGGAAGTAAAGAAATAAAAGAAGCTGCATCAGGCTTAGAGTCGGCTAGGGGATTTATGCGCAGCCATATTGCCAAAACGCTCAATCTGCGTTTTACACCGGCGCTCCAGTTTCGCTATGATAATGTGGTGGAAAAGGTAGCCGAGCTGGAAGAAATTTTTCAGGAAATAGCCAATGAAAGAGAATCCCGAGAGGATGATTCCTGATCGGATACTTCAGGATATTAGAACAATTGATAATGTTGTTCTTTTTACCCATTCACATCCCGATGGCGATGCTTTAGGATCACTCTTTGGTTTGGCGGATATCCTCGAAAATCTTGGTAAGAATGTATTCTGTTTCCTTGAAGAACATGTCTCACATCTCTATGATTTTATGCCTGATATTGGCAAGGCTCATACCAGACTCGAAGATTATAGAACGTTCATTACCGCGGCCGGTGACAATGTAATGAGCATTGCCCTGGATTGCGGCGATGATGATCGGCTCGGTAAATCCAAGCAGGAATTTTTGCAGATTTCTCCATTTATTGTCATAGATCACCACCAGTCCCATAGTGATTTTGGCACGGCCCGGTGGGTTGAGGGCGGTCGATCCTCTACCGGGGAGATGGTGTATGAACTGGCAATGGCCCTTAATGCCGAGATAAGCTATAAATGTGCCTATAACCTCTATGTGGCTATCTGCACTGATACCGGTTCTTTCCGATATGAGGGAACGCGACCGAGAACCATGCAGATTGCCTCCGAACTCCTGGCAAGAGGTGTGCGACCAGAGGAGGTTTGCAGTCATCTCTATGATAATTTCAGTCGGGAGCGGTTGAAACTGATGGAGATGGTACTGTCGACCCTGTGTCTTTTCGAATCCAATCAGATTGCTTTCATGCATGTGTCGGAGCAAATGATGCAGGAGAGTGGCGCAACACTTCAGGATGTCGAAGGGTTTATTGATTTTTCCAGGTCGCTTCGATCCGTCAAGGTTGCCGTGCTAATTAAAGAAACGGGCAATGAATTTGTCTCGGTCAGTATGCGGGCAAAAGGTCAGTGCAATGTTGCCGAGATAGCCAAGTTGTTTGATGGCGGGGGACATAGAAATGCCGCCGGATATCGCTGCCGGGGAAAATCAATTGAGCAGGTACGCCAGGAAATTTTTGATGTACTCTCCAGGGCGTTGAATGAGAAAAACTGAGTACGGGCAGTGCAGCTTTTATTCACTGGTTTGCTGACTCGATGACGGTTATTATGGGCTCCAAAATTGGCCCTGACTTCGAAGCCGGTGTCTTTCTTGTCGATAAACCCGTCGATGTCACCTCTTTTAAAGTGGTGAGCAGGCTGCGGCGAATTCTCAATATAAAGAAAGTCGGCCACGCAGGCACTCTTGACCCTTTTGCGACTGGCCTGCTGATTGTTTGTGCCGGCCGGCCGGCGACCAGGCTGATCTCGCAGTTCATGGAGGGAGAAAAGGAATATCTGGCGACCCTCCGGCTGGGAATTGAAACTGAGACGCAGGATACTGAAGGTACGGTGATTGCACGCAGTCCCATAGGTGAAATATCCAGCTCAAAAGTTGAGGAATGTCTGCAGAAATTCAGGGGCAGACAGTTGCAGGTGCCTCCGGCGTATTCTGCTTTAAAGCATAAAGGTAAACCTCTCTACTATTATGCCCGCAAGGGTATCGTGGTCAATAAGGACCCGCGGGAAGTAAATATATCGACGCTTGAACGTACTGATGGTGACCGGACTCTTAACGAAATAGATGCGAATCTTTGTATCAGGGTTATATGCAGTAAAGGAACGTATATCCGGACACTGGCTGCCGATATCGGTAAATCTCTTGGTTGTGGCGCCCATCTGGTGCAGCTGCGGAGAACGAGAAGTGGCTGTTTTACTGTAGATAAGAGTCTCACCTGGGATGATTTAAATGACGAGGACGCATTGAATAAATGTGTCCATAAGATGATTACGGTCGAACAGGTATGTAAGCTATTGCAATAATCTCTTTATTTAGCTAGTATGCAAGGTTCGAAGGACGCATGTCAGTTTAGAGCAAAGTATCTAGCGGGTCTGCAGGTTCGCCACCGATTGCGCAGACCAATTGTTGTAATATGTACATAATCTTCATTTAAGATTATAATGTATCGTCAAGGAACGAAATTTAACTCTCAAGTTTTTATTATAAAGTTTCAGGAGGATTGTCGTGGCACAGTCAGCAGTCAGTAAAAAAGAAATAATCGAAAAATTTAAGATCCACTCGACCGACACCGGGTCATCCGAAGTGCAGATTGCTCTCTTAACTGATCGTATTCAGTATCTCACTGAGCATTTCAAAGCACACAAAAAGGATCATCATTCAAGACAGGGACTCCTCAAACTTGTTGGTCAAAGACGGAGTCTGCTTGATTATCTGAAAAAGAAAGACGTCAACAAGTATCGAACGATGCTGCAGGAACTTGGTCTTCGTAAATAGATTTTGTTGCCGGCAGGTTCACTTGTTGAACTGGGCATAGTGCCATTTTTGCCTCAACCAGTCCTAGCGTTTAAGGACTGGTTGAGGTTTTTGTTGTTTAAGGAAGTCCGAGAAAATAAAGCATACGGGGCTGGTGGATAATCCAGTCGGATAATTTGGCGCTGCGCCTTTCCCTGATGCTACACATCTGGAGAAAACATGTTTAATAAAGTAGAAACTGAAATTGATGGCAAAACAATATCCATCGAAACCGGTAAAATAGCCAAACAGGCGTCAGGGTCGGTTGTTGTGCGATCTGGGGACACTATGGTGTTGGTGACTGTCGTTGGAGCCGGCGCCAGCAGACCGGATGCCGATTTTTTACCGCTGACCATTGAATATCAGGAAAAACTTGCCTCCGTCGGCAGGATACCCGGCAATTACTTCCGGCGCGAGATCGGCAGGCCAAGCGATAATGAGGTGCTGACCTGTAGAATTATTGATCGTCCGCTTCGCCCTCTTTTCCCGAAGGGATACTCTGCTGAAACGCAGGTTATCGCCACGGTTCTTTCCGCAGACCATCATGTACTGCCGGACGTTCTGGCGCTCACCGGCGCTTCCTGTGCCTTGACTATTTCCAATATTCCGTTCGCCGGACCAGTTGCCGGAGGCAGAATAGGGCTGATAGATGGACAGTATATCCTCAACCCGACAATCGGTGAACTGGCCAAATCGTCAATGGACATCATGGTCGCCTGTACCCGAAAAGCTGTAGTCATGGTTGAAGGTAAGGTTGACGAGTTGAGTGAAGAGGAAGTACTCTCCGGTATTTTTTATGCATTTGAACACTTGCAGCCGCTTATTGACCTTCAGGACGAGTTGCAGAGATCATCCGGTAAACCAAAACAACCGGTTGAGACACCGTCAGTTGACGAAGAACTTGCCGCAAAAGTTCGCGAAATTGCGGCGGCGGGGATGGAAAAAGTCTTCAATACCGCCGATAAACTGGAACGGGGCAGTGTGTACGATATACTCAAGGTAGAAGTCCTGGCTGCTATTGATCCCGAGGGGGAAAAGAGTGGTAAAGTACAGGATTTGCTGTCCGCCTATAAAAAATCTTTTATGCGCGACAAGATAGTCAACAGTGAGATCAGGATCGGCGGACGAAAATTTAATGAAATCCGCCAGATCAACTGCGAGACGGAATATCTGCCGCGGACCCACGGTTCGGCGTTATTCACCCGGGGGGAGACCCAGGCGCTGGTGACCACCACGCTCGGCAGCGAGCGGGATAAACAGCGGGTTGAGACCCTGCAGGGCGAACAGACTAACCGTTTCATGCTGCATTACAATTTCCCACCGTATTGCGTTGGTGAAGCACGATTTTTGCGAGGTCCATCCCGTCGCGACATCGGCCATGGCAATCTGGCCACCCGAGGACTCGAAGCGGTCCTCCCGGCGGAAGAAGACTTTCCCTATTCCATCAGGGTGGTGTCGGAAGTTCTTGAATCGAACGGTTCGTCCTCAATGGCCACAGTATGCGGGGGAAGCATGGCAATGATGGATGCCGGGGTGCCCTTGAAGCGGCCGGTATCCGGTATTGCCATGGGACTGATCAAGGAAGGGGACAAAGTAGTGATCCTCTCCGATATCCTGGGTGATGAGGATCATCTTGGCGATATGGACTTCAAGGTTGTTGGTACCTGTGACGGCATCACCTCGCTCCAGATGGACATTAAGATTGACGGAGTCGATCGGGCGATCATGGGCAAAGCCCTGGATCAGGCCAAAGACGGTCGAGTCCATATCCTCGCTGAGATGGAGAAAGGTATCTCGAAATCGCGCGACAAGGTGGCCGAACATGCACCTAAGTATATGGTCCATAAAATTAACCCTGATAAGATTCGTGATATTATTGGCCCAGGTGGCAAGATCATCAAGGAACTTTCGGCGGAATTCGATGCCAAGATTGAAGTAGACGATTCCGGGCTTATAAAAATGTTTGCCTTGAGCGGTGAACTGGCCGATGCTCTTGTCGCCAAGGTCAAGGCGATTACTGCTGAAGCGGAAGTTGGAGCCGTATACAAAGGGACTGTTAAGACAATTAAAGACTTTGGTGCCTTTGTTGAAATTCTGCCTGGAACCGATGGGCTGGTGCATATTTCCGAGCTGGACACCAAGCGGGTGGCCAAGGTTACCGACGTTGTGAAAGAGGGTGATGTTATTGAAGTCAAAGTCCTCGACGTCGATAATCGCGGCAGGATCCGGTTAAGCCGCAAGGCTCTGATGGAGGAGTAGGTCCATCACCGGGGTAGTTTTCTTGTTGCAAAGCCGACATTCTGTAAAGGATGTCGGCTTTTTTATTCAATGACTTCCGTAAAACCGTGACAATATGCAGCAGTGGGTGTGGGAATGGACCAAAAAGAAGTAAAATTATGCTGGTTGACCCCGGAAAACGAACGGGATCTGCACCTTCCCTCTTACGCAACTGCCGGTGCTGCCGGGATGGACGTCGAAGCCGGGCTCCTGAAGAGCCTGATCCTGCAGCCTGGGCAATGGGACCTGATCCCTACGGGGTTTGGTGTTGCCTTGCCCGAGGGGTATGAATTACAGGTACGCCCCCGCAGCGGCCTTGCCGTAAGACATGGTCTTACTGTTTTGAACAGTCCCGGCACAATTGATACCGACTATCGGGGTGAAGTGAAGATCGCTTTGATCAACCTGGGTGAAACCCCCTACACCATCCACCGCGGTGACCGCATTGCCCAGCTTATCCTGGCCCCTGTCACCCGGGCAACCCTTAGAGAAGTTGCTGTTCTCGACAAGACCGACCGGGATGACGGCGGCTTTGGTCATACGGGGAGTTGACAACGATGCGTTTTTCAGTTTTGGGCAGCGGAAGCCGAGGCAACTCCGTCTACATTGAAAGTGGCAAGACTGGTATTTTGATCGATGCAGGCTTTTCCGGCAAAGAAATTGACACGAGATTGCGGTCGATTGGCCGTGATTTAGCCAAGATACACGCTCTCTGTGTTACCCATGAGCACAACGACCATATATGCGGGGTTGGGGTTCTTTCCAGGCGATGTAAAATTCCCACCTACATCAATGGCGGGACCTTTTCCGCCGGAGAAAAAAAAATAGGCCGACTTGCAGTGCATAAAGAGTTTGCCACGGGTGATATTCTGCAGATTGGCGATTTACAGGTGCGATCGTTCCGGATTTCTCACGATACCGCCGATCCGGTGGGTTTCGTGGTCAGTGATGGGAAAAGCAGTATCGGCTATTGCACTGATACCGGTAAAATATCTCACCTTATCGGCCAGAGACTGGCACAATGCAATGCACTCATTCTAGAGTTCAATCACAATCTGCAGATGTTGAAAAACGGACCTTATCCCCTGTCACTTCAGCAGCGGGTCCGCTCCAGTCGAGGCCATCTCTGCAATGAGGACGCCGCCATTTTCCTGGCCGGGCTTATCGGTGATCATCTGCGCACAGTTGTACTTGCCCATCTTAGCGCCACTAATAACACGCCTGAGCTTGCCCGTGCGGCAGTCCTTCATGCTGTACAGGAATGGGGCGACACTTCTCTGCTTATCGCCGGTCAGGATAAGGCTACCACACTGCTGGAGCTATAGTGGTGTCGTTATCTCCATTGTTCTTGCAGGTTACGGTGCAGGCAAGAGCACACTTAGGTGTGTGCGCCTACGAATTGATGTTGGGCAGACGGATTCTTTTTTCTTTGGCTTTTTTGGGATTAGGCTTGTAGAGGACTATGGTCTTGCCGATTAATTGAACCAGGGCACTTGCCGTCTGTTCGGAGATGGTTGTGGAAGTGGCGTGTTTGTCAAGCCCGCAGTTGCTGCCGATCTTCACCTTGATAAGCTCATGATTGATCAGTTCGGTTTTGATAGTGTCTAGAACACCGGGACTCAACTCCTCCTTGCCGATCTGGACAAGTGGACTGAGTGGATGGGCAAGACCCTTGAGAAATTGTTTTTGTCTGGTCGTCAACGTTGGTGCTGGGTGTGTCTTTTTTTCTGACATTGATATAATACCTTTTCCTGTAAATAATCATAAATGGTGGAGCAAACTCACTTTCTGTGACGCAATGTAATCAACCGACCAGATTCTTGAATATCTCGTACCCCCCGACCCAGGTCCCTATAGCAGAACCAAAGCCGGTGAAAATAAAAACAAGAAAGATCCTGAGAAGACGATTTTTCCACCAGCCGGAAAAAGAACCGATATCTTCGCCGGCTGTTTCAAATTCCTTGACCACCGGCGGGCAGGTGAGCACTTGAATAAAGGCCGTAACATAGCCCGCCCCAATGACTGGTGTTAAACTGGTTAAGGGTGCTGAGGCAAAGGCGCTCAGTGTTGTCAATGGATGGGCGAGGGCCAGCAGGGCACCTATAGCCGCAGGAATGCCATTAGCTAGAATCCAGAAGAGAATATTGTCACCTGCTGCAGATATTCCTTTCTGGGAAGCGATAATCCCGATGGAGCCGATTATCAGCAATGGGATGGTCCAGCCGGCAATTTTGTAGCCTTTTGATACCGGTGGAATTTGAGTGATCTCCGGTATTTTGTGCTTATTGTCGATGCTGAATTTTTCGAGCATACCGGCAACATGACCGGCGCCGACAATCGCCACGATCCTCTTGCCTGGCGAGGATTTAATCTTCTCGACGAGATACAGATCGCGCTCATCGATTAATACCCGCTTCAGGTCGGGAAGGCTTTCGCCCATTTCATCCATCAATTCACTGAGCACATCTTGCTGCTTGAGTTTCTCGAGCTTATCTTCCGAGATTTCACTTTTATCAAAAAAGCTGGCGAGCAGCGATGCGGCTAAATAGCCTTTTTTAAAAAAAGAGGTGGATTTCCACGCTCGTCGAAGAGTGATGCGCACATCACGATCGCAGAGAGAAATTGGAATATGCAGATCCTTCGCTATCTGGGCACCCATCAGCAGTTCCGCCCCGGGTGTCACCCCGAGCTTTCCTCCAAGCCGTTTCTGGTAAGACGCCATGAGCAGATTGATGAGCAGGGTTGAGAGCTGCTTGTTTTTGATGATGGACCTTAAGTCGAGAGAGTCCCATTGTTTTTTTTGCGAGAGTGCCTGAAATCTTTTATCGTCGAGTTCCAGGCAGACACAGTCAGGCTGTTCTTGTTCGATAACCGTTTTCACCAGGTTGACTGATTCCTGGGAAATATGGGCTGTACCAACAATAATAATTGTTTGCTCACCGTGTGTGACCACATGAACATCATTGCCATAGTTGTCATGGGCTGGAAAAGGTATATCGGTTGTTGACATGATTATTTTCGTTTGTTCAAGGGAGATACACCAGTCAGGTGCGAGGGTATGGTCTTTTTTGTGAGACACTTTGTGAATTTAGCGTGGTTGCTTGCAGCACGACTCAAAGTAGGCATTGTTAAACCCTTTGTCATGCATTATTCATAGCAAATTTTGCAACTACACTTTTTTCAGTTTGAGTATGGAACCGGGCTGGATCAAATCGGATGTCAAATTATTCCATTTTTTGATTTCTGCAGTGGAAGCGCTGAATTTCCTGGAGATGGTCCAGAGTGAATCACCATTTTGTACGCTGTATTGTTCAAAAGGAGTATTCGTCTGTGGTTGCGGCTGGATGTTTTTGTGGGCTTTTGGCGTAATTGATTTGATGGTTTTATTGGTTGCAAGAGAGACCAACGCATTGCTCTTTTCCTTCTTTCCGGGACTGTCGATGTAGAGTGATAGCTGTTGGCCTGTTCTAATGGAATTGCTATTCTTAAGTCCATTCCAGCTAACAATCATGTGCTGTGGAACATGGTAGCGGTCGGCTATCCTGGACAGAGTGTCTCCCTTTTTTACCCGGTGCAGGACCAGGTTGTCTTTATATGCAGTCTTTGCCCCGGTGGAACCCGCAGGCAGGAGTTGATAGCTAATGGTATTATAAGGAATTCTTAAGTGGCGACCATAGGCCAGTTTACTGCTACGGAGATTGTTTGCTTTCAACAGGGTTGTTTTGTTGACGTTATATCTATTGCTGATTTTTGAAAGGGTATCCCCTTTAGCGACTTTATGGGTGTTGAAGCTGACGCGGACGACACTCTGCAGGCGTGACAAATTTCTGGTGGCGAGGTCTGCCTTTGCTTCGGGAATTTTCACTGCGTACTGTGCTGTATTAAGCGGGGTTTTGCCAAGGCGTAATTCTTCATTCAAAGATTGTATTTCTTTAGTTGTGCTGTTGCTGATCAAGGCAATGGCCTCAAGGCTCATGCCTGGTCCTACAGTGATTGTATCAGGGTTCAGCGGAGCAGCGTAGGCAACATCGGTAAAGCCATATTTTGCAGGGTTCTTGGCGATCAGCAGGGCCGCGATCAGTTTTGGCACATACCGTTTGGTCTCAAGAGCCAGATACTCTTTGCCGGCGAGATCCCAGAAATTATCCACATTGTGCATTTTAAGACCGTTACGGATAGTTCCAGGGCCACCATTATAGGCAGCCACTGCAAGGTGCCAGTCATTGAATTCCTGATAGAGATCGGACAAATAAGTAACTGCGGCTCTGGTCGATTTAAGCGGATCACGCCGTTCATCAACATATTTGTCTACCTTTAGATTGTATTGTTTTCCTGTGGGCTGCATGAACTGCCAGAGTCCCACTGCCTTAGCACTGGAACAGGCCCGCTGATTATAGCCGCTTTCAATCATTGCCAGATACAGCAGATCTTTGGGCAGTCCGGCATCGGCCAGTTCTTTTTCAATCATAGGTCGATACATGGCCGATCTGGCCAACCATCGACCAAATTGTTCTCTCTGAGAGTTTTGAAACAGATCTAGGTACATCTTGACTTTTTTATTTGATACCACCGGAAAATCATACCGTGTGCCGTCGGTGAGCACATCATTGTCCGACGACATTTTTTCGGTCCATGACCCCGTCCGCCTGAGAGCTACCAGTTCTTCGTCGAGACACACTTTGGATTCGACATTTTCCAGCTGCACTTCGTCTGTTTCTGGCGCGGAGTCTACGGCAGTTTCTAAAGAAAGAGAATCGGAACTAATGCCAAAATTGGTGTTATTTGCACAACTTGACAGAAGGAATGCAAAAAACACCGTAATGCACCATGGAACGAGTGTTTTGAATAGTGAAGTCATTTGTCGATATGAGAGTCGTCCGTAACAGGAGAGGTTATGAAAAAGACAGGAGATTTCATAATTAGTCTGTTGAGATATATTGGCTAACCATGTACATTCTTACCTGCCGAATAAAAAACATATTTTTCATTAAAACCCGAATTGTCCCTTAAATGCAAGGTTTATAGCCTGTTTCCTGTCAGCAGAGCAATTTTATAGCCTGTCAGGTGTCTTATGTATTAAAAGCATCTCTGGTATCGCGTTGAAAAAATTATTTCTATTCATAATAGTTATTTGTCTAATTGGAATAGCCGCCTTCTCGGCAAAAATTTATCAGTTGGTTGTTCTTGAACCTGGTGATGAAATAAAGATCGAGAATATTCATGCCATTCTTGGCAAGGAAAGTCCTGTTTTTTACAGTGACGGCCAAACGAAAATTGGGGTTTTTTTCGATAACGCTCACCGTCAGTATGTTTTGTACAGTGATATCCCGAAAAACTTCGTCAATGCCATGGTAGCTTCCGAAGACAATAGGTTCTTTACCCATATGGGTTTTGATATTATGGGCATAGGGCGGGCGATGATGAAAAATATTCAGGCAGGACGAGTGGTGCAGGGAGGCAGCACCCTGACCCAGCAAACAGCCAAGAATCTCTTTAAACGAACGGACAGATCTTTTGAAGCAAAGCTTAAAGAGCTGCTCTTTGCCCTGCGGCTGGAATACTATTATCCGAAGGAAAAGATCTTTGAATTTTATGCCAATCAATTTTATGTAAGCGGAAACGGGCATGGCCTTGGTATTGCCGCCAGATATTACTTCGATAAAATACCGAGTGAATTGTCACTGACTGAATGTGCGTTTATTGCCGGGAGTGTCAAGCAGCCAAATTACTACAATCCGTTCATCAAGAAAACTGAACAGGCAGCCGAACTCGCCCGCGAACGATCGCAGACTCGGACAAAATACGTTCTCGATAAAATGCGCGATCTAGGTATGATTGACACATTTGCGTACAACGAAACTATTGATAAAAAGATTGATTTTAAAAATGGTAAAGTTGGCTATGAACTTGATTATACTATGGAACTGGTTAGAGATGCAGTTTCTTCAACCGAAGTACTCGAAGGTCTTGAGGCCCATGATATCAGTAATATAGCCAGCTCCGGAGTACGGGTTATCACCACTATCGATCGTCAACTGCAGGAAAGCACTCTTGCTGCCCTGCGAAATGAACTCTCGCGACTGGATGTTCGTCTTAGAGGCTATGAACGGCAGGAAGTGCAGGCGGAACTGGATCAACTCGATTACACCGGAGATTCAATGCTGCAAATGGGGGCATTTCTTTTTGGACGTATTGAAAAAATTGAAGGAAAGGGCGAAAAAATACGTATTTTTGTCACACTTGATAAACAATTGGGGCAAGGTGTGATCGATGCAAAGGGATTATCCGAACTTACCACGGCAAGGCTGCGATGGCAGGAAAGTCGCTTTAGTAAGAGCGCAAAAGGAGATCAGGCAAAACTTGTCAGTCAACTGCAGGCAGGAGATAAAGTTTGGGTGAGCGTCCGGACAATGGTGGAAAATGAGCCTGTGCTGCTTGACCTGCAAAGATACCCAAAAGTTCAGGGGGCAGCCCTGGTCATCCAAAATGGTACCATCAAGGCTATGGCCGGCGGTACCGAGAATAGGTTCTTCAATCGAGCAATTCATGCCAGAAGACAAATGGGTTCTGCGCTGAAGCCGCTTGTTTACACGGCAGCGCTGCAGCTGGGCTGGAACAGTGCCGATAGCCTGAAGAATAGTCGAAGTGTCTTTATATTTCAAAATCAACCTTATTTTCCACGACCCGATCATATAAGCCCCTATGACTGGGTTTCCATGAGTTGGGCCGGGGTTCATTCGGAAAACGTTGCATCGGTGTGGTTATTAGCCCATCTTTGCGATAAACTGACCACCCATCAATTAGCTGAAGTTGCGGGGATGGTTGGCTTAGGTCCGAAAATTGTCGATGGGATAGAGGAATCGTATCGAAGCTACCGAACTAGGATCCGTGACCAATTCGGCATTCAGATAACTCGTGATACTCTGCGAGCTTCAGCGTATCGTCTGGCCGTCGCAAATTTGGAAACAGATTTTATCTTTGATGGGTTGATCAGTGACTACGACGTTCTGAAAGATTTGCCGTATGGACTCAACTACCCTGATTACTCGCAAGATATCAACAATGGGAGAAAACAGTCAGGACCAAAACTTACCAGTTCAGAGGTCAATGAACTCTGGCTGCGTCGGTCTCTGCTGACACGTAATTATCTAGCGCTCGAACCTCTCAGAAAAGAACTGAGCACCTATAGGTCGATGATCGAACCGGTTGCCGGCTCCGGGGTGACTGAATTTTTTGATTCCAACAGCGGGGCTGCACTTTATTTAGATCGGCAGTCCGGAGAATATAGTTTCATGAGATTGACGGGTGAAAAAGGGAATTTGGTGCGAATGGATCATGCCGAATTGCGTAATCATCTCACCTGGCTGAGCTATGGGGAAAACTCTCGATTTTGGGAAAAGATCAAACTCAATGGTGTTTTGACTGTCGGTGCTTTTGATAAGTTGGCAGGGCAACTGGACCATGAATATCAAAAACTTAGCGATGAATTGCCGTACAGCATCGAAGTGCTCGCACAGGTCGAGGACTTTCGCATTACGATCGGGCTGTATTATCTCATTCGCTTATCCGAACAGCTTGGCATTAAAAGCAGTCTTGACCCAGTGCTTTCTTTTCCACTCGGCTCCAATGTTATAACTTTGCTGGAAGCCACCAGGATGTATGAAGGACTGGTTTCCGGGCATATTACAACATTTGGCGACAGCGCTAACAGTGAGCAGGAAGGGGAGGGTATCAATGATTCACTGGCGGTTCTCGATCGTATTGAATCAGCTGATGGAGAAATACTTTTTCAGCCGGAACCGCTCAGAAAACAGGTGGTCGATTCTAAAACCAGCCTGGCTATCGGCAGCATTCTGGAAAATGTTGTTAAATTCGGTACTGGACGAAATGCGACAAAGGATGTCAGGTTGCGCGAAGATAGCCAGGGGGACGGTGCGAAAATAGCCAAAATGGATCTCCCTGTTCCCTTGCTCGGCAAGACCGGTACCGCCAATGATTATACCAATGCATCGTTTTTTGGTTATTTACCCGGAATTGCTGAAAACGGAGTGGCAATGAATCTTCGGGATGGGTATGCTATTGGCGTCTATGTCGGATTTGATAATAATGAATCCATGCGTCGAAATTCAAGTCGCATCAGTGGAGCATTGGGCGCTCTGCCCACTTGGAGTGAGATTGCCAATGTTCTGTTGCAGGAGCAGCGCTACGCTGCAAGGCTTGACCCAGTGGATATATCGTTTAACGGCCTCAGCATAAAAAGAGATGAGCTTGGTCAGCTCAATCTGAAGGTAGCTGCAGAAAATGGCGGCAGGGTTATTGAACCTGTTGAGCAAATAAACGATACGGAGAGATTGCAGCCATCCATTCAGACTTTCGGCAGCATGACAGACACCGGTCGATTTATTTTGGAAAGAAATTTTCAACCATTCTGGAAAACAGCTGTCGAGGCCGGGCAATGAAAAAATTACATATATCCGTTGATAATGTCGTAAATACCTAAAATTGGGGATGGCAACGATGCCATCAACGTTAGCTGGATTGAAAAAACATGAATAAACTTGTATGGAGTGCGTTAATCGCTTTTTGTGCTGTCAATCTTACCAGCTGTGCCTTGCCCGATAAACCGAGAGTGTACTCTCAGCCTTCAGCACCTGCCGGTGAGACTTCGCCTGGTTATAATAACCAGGAAGGGAGCAGTCCTGACGAGGTTGAGCCGCCAACGACTCCCGCTCTGCAGGAGCAACCGGAGATTGTTGAAAAAAATTTGGCGACGATCGAAGTTGCAGGCTATGTGAACGATAGAATTTATGAATATGGACGAAAGCTTGATCGCTGGAAGGTGCTGGATAATCAATCGGCGACCTCCAGGCAGAGTGACGGGGAGGCGGCGCAAATGGTCAGCTGCTTTCGTGAGCTTCAGGATATTTTTGATGGTTACAGTGCATTGCGTAACAAGATGCTTCAGAGAGAGGGAAGCGATACGGCAAGCGGAATTGGCAATGATGAATTTTTTCAACTCCAGAAAAACGACATTGGCTTTCTGGAAGGTGTCTGCGGCCGGTTGCTGGCTGAATCGGAAGAGAAAAGTGTTGCCTGGAGTCCACCGGCAGAAGGCGCCGATCTGACGCAGTTTGAGACGATGATCGATAAATATGCCGGGAACAAGGAGTACGAAGAAGTCATTCAGGTATGGTCGAAAATTCCGCTGTCGCAGACGGGGCAGGCGCACCTGAGGACCAAAATTCTCTATGCTCAGGCCTTGATGTACCTCCATGAGGAGGAGAAGGCGGCGGCGATGTATCAACAAGTCGTTGACCAGATGGCTGATTCCAGTGAACAGGCCACCGATCTTGTTTCACTGCGCAAAATTCTGGCGGATCTTTATACTGCTTCAGGGGACTATAGATCGGCGACAACGCAATACCAGACAATTTCTACGGACTACGAAAAACTTGGACAAGTTGAGGAGTGGTCCAAGCTGCAGTTGGCGATACTTGCCCGATCCAGGGATGGTAGCCCGGAGCTGACGGATTATGCTGCGATACTTAAGGGTTATCTAGGATTCGTCCCTGCACGGGATGGGTATAAAATACTCTCGCAGACGGAAAAATTTCAAGCTGACTATCCGTATTCGCCGGTCTCCGCCAATGTTGATATAATCAAAGATTCCGTAAAGGTTTCGGCGGACAAGTGGTTTAGCGGCGTGATGACCGACGTTGATAATCTTGCCAGGGAAAACGAATTCAACAAAGCTCTCAGGGTTCTCGAGAGTCTGCCAAGTGACATTGTCAGCATTGAAAAACAGCTGGCCATCAACGCAAAAATCGAGGAATTGCAAACGACGGAGGCGGTTGCCAACGAAGCCGGTAAGATGGCTAAGACCCAGGATCTGCAGAACCAGTGGAACAATGGCATGCTGCTGGCTAACGGGGGCAGATACGAAGAGGCACTCGAGGTTTTTACCAGCATGCTCGATACTGAATATTCCAGCAAAGCCAGGGAAAAAATTGATGAGTTGTCTCTGGAAGCGGCAAATGCCGAGAGAAAAAAAGCTGCTGATTACTTTATACGATTTACCAGAGCCTCGGATTTGGAGAACAAAAAGAAGCTGCTGGTGGAATGCCGTAATATTTTAAAAAATATTCTTGTCAAGTATCCCAAAGTAGAAATTGCTGCGAAGGTACAAGGCAATATAGAACGGGTAGAGCAGGAAATGAATGCCATCGATCCGAATCTGATATATACTGCAGACAGGGACACGCCACCTGCAGTCCGGAGCGATGATCTTAACAGCGCATTCACGCCCCCCGGGCAGCCTGAGACGATGAACACGACGACCGGGGAGTTGACGCAGCCGAGCATGGAGACGGGTGTCAAGCCGCCTGCTTATTAAGATGACCTCGTAAAAAAAATTTCCTCTGCGTTATACCATCCGGTTGCTATATGGCGCCTGGAAGGTGTTATTCTTTCAGGCGTACCCTGAGGTGACCATCCGCCACATCGATAGAGTCGACTCCATCGGCAAAGGTTTTCCAGAAGCCCTCCTGGCCGCCGTATTCTTTGATCAAGTCGATATTTTTTAATCCACCGAGCCAGGCGTTTGGCATGGGAATCCCCATCAGGCTAATGCCCTTCAATTTTATTACCGGTCGGCCATCCCGGAAGGCAAGCTCTGCCCCAGTTTTAATTTTCAGGGTTTTGCCACCAAACATCGGCAGATCGGGGTCAAGCGGTACGAGCAGTTTGAGGCTGATCATGTTTTCGGCCAGATCGATAGCCACTTTTTCTGCCAGGTCGGTGTTTTTTGCGACCAGGGCGTTCAACTCACGTTCGGTGAAGTCAATGTCCCGGGATGCTCCATCTTCGCTGTATTTCTCTGGCGTCAGGGTGGTGTTTGGCGCTGGTTTGCTCTTTTTCGGAGTGGCCGGCTTATTGAAGCCTTCGAATTTTTCCAGTTTGGTCTCCAGTTGCTGGCTTTCTTTTGGGGTCAACTCAACCGGTGAAAAGGACGACGGGAAGAGATAGAGTTTAATAATCAGTGCGGTGGTAACAACGGCGATCAATGTCGAAGCAAGCACCATCCCCACTACCTGCATTGCTGAAAAACTCTGCTTTGGTTCGGGTACGGGTTGCTTGGGCATTTCTTCTGTCATAACTGTTTCTCCTGTCAGTGTTTCTCTGGAAGCCTTGTTCTCAGCTATGGCCATTATCCAGTGAATGGGAAAGAAGGTCGACAAGAGAAACAAAATTCAGCACAATTTCATGCGTTGCCGCCAGGTTGACCAATGGCGCTGCACCATGATCGAGGGCTTCTTTCCATCGAGATGCACAGAGACACCAGCGGTCTCCCGGTTGCAATCCTGAAAATCCTGCCATGGGCATGGGGGTGGAGAGGTCATTGCCCCGGCGTTTGGAGAAAGCGAGAAACTCTTTAGTTACCTTGACGCAGACACCGTGGACACCATAGTCTTCGGCGGTGACTTTACAGCTCCCGTCTCGGGTAAAGCCGGTCATTGGTTCGATGCTGCAGATTTCCAAAGGGGTTCCGAGAACATTTTTATATTCAGGCATGGTTTTTATCCTCTAGATTTTACTTGTTGATATGTGCGCACCAATTTTTCTTTTCTTATAGTGGCAGGTAACGGGATGTCAATAGCAATTTATTTGTGGCCATGCTCCATCCGCAGAATTGTCAACAGCAGTCTATAAGTGAACCCCCAGAGATAGTAATCTTCGAGAGGGTAGGCTGGAAAAAGCCGCCCTGGAAACATTTCCACGTTCCTGTGCCGTGTAGTATTTTGAAACTGTTCGACGCTCAGCCAGCAGGCGCTTTGTATTTCTTGTTGACAGAGGGTGAGGTCCGGTTGATTTTCTATGGTAAAGAGAAAAGGCTCGACCAGAAGACGGTGCTGTGACCCCTGCCCGGCAGGCTCCAGGGGGAGGCGTTGTTCGAGTTGGTCTGGATGAAGAAGAATACCGGTCTCTTCTCTGGTTTCTCGCACGCAGGTAGCAAGTAGATCCTGGTCTGTCGCATCTTTTCTGCCGCCGGGAAAGGAAAAATGACCCGACCACGGATCTTCGGGATGGACGACTCGTCTCAGGACCAGAAAACTCTCGCTCGGGACAAGACTTCTGATGATAGCGACAGCAGCAGTCGCTGTTTTTATAGAAATTGACATTTGTTTCACACAAAAAGGTTGCGGGTCGGTAAATGGTCGGCAATGCTGTTCAAAGTGTTCATTTATTGTGCCTTCTTATAAAGTACCCCTTTTCTTTGGATATGCAACTGTGATGCGATCCGATAAAGTGGATAGAAATCAGGTGGAAAATTGTTATAGTTGTTTCGTATGGGGGATGGTTAGGGAAAAGTATTGGATTTTATTGTAACTATAAGGAGATAAATATGCCTTACGATGTCACTGTGTTTACGTCGTATCCGTTTGAGATAGGCCAGAAAATCCGTATTGAAGATTCGCGCAGGAAAGGGGACTGGGAGGTTGCAGCTATCGGCGAGAATAGCATAACCCTCAGATGTCCCCTTTCCAAAAAAGAGTTTGAATGGGCCAAATTCTGCTATTTGGTTGACGAAGAAAAAGGGGTGGAGTGGCCTCAACAACAATAGTCCTGGACGAGAATATGTGCCTGTTGTTTTTTTCCTATCAAACAACGCCCGGATATCGGCTGGTGGTTGCAGCCAACCGGGACGAGTTTCTGCCCCGACCGACCGAACCCCTTGGTTTTCTTGATGAGGACAAAACGATTCTGGCGGGGCGGGATCTGCAGGGCGGAGGCACCTGGCTGGGTATCACCGCGGAGTTGCGGTTTGCGGCCATCACTAATTATCGAGATCCATTAGCTAATCGGGTCGATGCTCCTTCTCGCGGCGAGATCCTGATGGAGTATCTTGCCGGGAAAATGGATGCAGGCCGGTATATTCAAGGGCTTGCTGAAAGGGGCGAAAAATATAACGGCTTTAACCTGATCTTAGGTGATAAACAAGAGCTCTATTATTATTCCAATAGATCGGCTGGCGTGCAGAGACTTGGCCCTGGATTTTACGCTCTCAGTAATAGCCTGTTGGATGTCCCCTGGCCTAAGGTGGTACGAGGCAAAAAAATGTTGCATCCACATATGGTTGCGACAGATCATATCGAAGCCGGCTCGATAATCGATCTGTTGGGAGATAAATACCGTCCGCCGGACGACCAGTTGCCGGACACTGGAGTCGGTCTTGATTGGGAGCGGTTGTTGAGCTCCATCTTTATTGACGGGGCGAATTACGGCACCCGGTCCTCCGCGGTGGTTACGGTAACCGATGACGGAAAAATCACCTTCGTGGAAAAAACGTTACTCAGATCATCTGCTCAAGGTGTTACAGCAAAATTTCGTCAACATTGCCTGAATTGCCAGTAGTGCCGCTGCGATGTTGTCCGGTAATGTGTTATTAGCGATGCATTATTTCTCTTGGGGGATATCCGCCTTCTCAAAATCACCAAGTGGTCGCTGGAAGGTGTATTCCGCCGGTGCAACCACCAGGGTGTCCCAGGCTTCTTCACTATTTCCGCCAAGAGCAGAAAAAGGCCATGACACCAAGAAAACCAACGCCCCGCTCACCATAGCCACAAAGCCTATTGGTCTTGCGGCAATAAGATCGACAGCCATAAACTCAGCGCTACGGTTCTGGTCTTCTGTATAGCGCTCAGCCGATTCGGCAATATCATTATGTGAGGAGATGGACAGTGAAAGCGCCAAAAGACAGGTCACCAGTGTTTTTCTAGAACCGAGCATTGAAACTCCTTTATTGAAACGTTCTAAATTTGTTTGCTCGCCCTATTCCGCCTGTAATGGAATGTGGCTGTCAGTTTCTTTTGATTTGAATAAAACAGCAATGAATTGTCAAGAACTATAAAAGAAGTGTTGCCAGCTTGCCGGCCTGATCGCATGTCAATTCCGGATGGAGCTGGAGTTGATAGATCTTTTTCAATGCAGACGTCTTTTGTCATATTTATGTAAGATTGTCCTGACATAGTACCGTGATGATCATTTGTTGTGGTTATTATTGAGCGGGTATTTCCCTGATGTTGCATGTTTTTCATGCCGGAACAGCTACTTACTATTTATGGACAGGGAGTGGGATGTTTATGTCAGACAATAAGAATGAATCTGTTGCGGAAGGGAGGCGGCATCCCCGTTGTATGAAATCTGAAATTTTCGCCGAATTTTTTAGAGAATACGGTGAACATGCAGGTTGGGATGAATGGTTGGCTTTTTTAGAGGAGCGACCTGAATTAAAAGGATTTGAGTGGGCACGATCCCTGGCTGATCGCCACTCATCCTGACATAACGACCAATGAACACGACTGATGAGGCGCCGAATCCGAGAAAAGATTTTTATCGTTACGGGGTAATTCAGTCTGTTGCAATGAGACTAAACTGCCCATCTTTTATTGCCGGACTACTCTGTAGACCATTTGGTGGTCGATTTTCTTGTTTTATTTGTTTATCATTCATGTTCCTGAAAGTTTCTTATAACAGTATAATGCTGTTGAGAAGAGCACTTCGATATTGTAGTGATAGGATATGAAAATGGATAAAATAGATGAACGTCGAGTATCGGTACGAATGCCTTTTGTTTCGAAAGGCTTTTGTTCTATACCGAAAAACGGCGAAAAATATAGCGGGATTCTGCGTGATATCAGCATTAACGGCTTGTTCATGGAGATGAACGACTGTCCGGCTGTTGGCCATCGATGTGATATCGATATTGTGTTCGAAGGGGAACACAGTCGTTTGAAAATTGAAAACGTTGCTGGAAGCATAATTCGAAGTGAAGAAGATGGGGTCGCTGTTCGTTTTGATAACCGTCTGGAATGGTTTATCCTGATTCCATTGTACTATCGAAAAACGCGTGACCAGTCACAACAGGAATAACCATGCGGGGAAAGCTGTTGTTATCCCGCATATTTTTCCAACCGGGCAAACTACGGCACACAGCGAGACTAAAATTTGCACACTGGTGTGCAAAAAATGCAGTTGGTTTCGGACAGAACCACCTCTTCCAATTATCGACATGTCCTGTTGGTTGATGTTGCAGCTTGTTAAATTGGCATGAAAAATGCTAATGACTTTTGTTGAAGGAACACCAGGGGGGCTTGGTGCTTTGAACCTGTTTCAATTATAATTGTATACAAGGAGGTGAGGCGCACAACATTGAGCATAATTGCATGATTGGGTCAGTCAGAGGATTTCAGGGAAGCTCTTCTCTGAAATGAAATCCAATAAGGAGAAGCCCGGATCAATCGATCGGTTGGCTTGATCTATTATTGGATCATCAGCTGTTACTTTCAAAATGGGGGAAAATAATGAAACGGTTAATGCAAGTTCTGTCTTTCTTAGCAGTACTCTTTGTTGTTGCAGGTGCCTGGGCTACGGATAAAGCCGCCATTACGAAAAACGTCGATGATGTTGTTGCCGGCATTGATGGTGGCAAGGCTGCTATGGATTATAAAGCTGATGCTTATGATCCCTATGTATTTATCCTGGAGGAAGGTGGCATGCTGGTTGTGCATCCATCACTTGCTGGAAGTAGTTTAAAAGAAAAAGCACCTCCGGCCTATGAGGCGGTTGCTCAGGCAACCCCTGAAGGCACCTGGGTTAAATATGAATGGAAAGGCAAGGAAAAAAATACCTATGTTAAAAAGACAAAGAGCAACCTCATTGTCGGCAGCGGGTATTGATATCCTGTTAATCTGAGAGTGCATATGAAAACCAGATAATCGCCGATATGGCTTATCTGGTTCAGTTTTCCAGTCGCAGCAAAGCCCCCTGGTACTCGTATGATCTCTCTTTTTAAGCAGATGTGCCGAGCCGGGCGCATATTCCAACCGCAAGGGCCCAGACTATATCCAGCGAAAGTTGTTCCGCTATTGATCGATCGTAAAGAATTTTTGCCTCCGGCGGAAAATCCTCATCTCCTGTCCAATACAGAACGACTATCGGTATATCGGCAGTAATCGAAAAACGGTAGGCAGCGTCAGCCATCTCAATTGGCGTGCCGCCCAGTTGTGCACATCGGATATTAAATTTTTCCAGATCGTTGATGAAGCGTTTACTGACAAGATCGGTTGGTATGAGGTGCGGACCTCTGAAAAAGGTGGGACCACCGGGGAGGTCCTTTTCGGAGATCCATTCGTCTCGCAAAGGAATATCTCTGGTCCGCAGCAGGTAGTATATCGCAAAAAGATCGAGATATTCATGAGGCGGCGGATTACTTACTGCAGCACGGGTAATTTTTTCCTTACTGGGATCGATCAGAAACTGATCGCCCCATATCTCTAGAGAATATTGATGCGTATCAAGGCTATAGCTGCACCTTCCTCCCCTGCAAAGTGCTTCCGGGCTGGTGTTGTTAAGTTCTTGAAAATAGCTTGTATCGATTATTTCTATCATAAGTTGTTATCAAATGTGGTGGTGTGTCTTGTTGGCTGCTGTTTATGATGGTTGCGCCTATTGGTTATAAGGTTTATCTGCTCATACTTGTATTAGCAACAGTTTTTATGATGGTGCGAGATTATCATGAATATCGAGCGCTTCTGTGTAAGAATTTAACTAAATTATAAAGTTCCCTTGATGTTTACCGTTAACGGCGGTATCTTGCGATTATTGATTGGCATGTACCTGGCGCCAGATTCAGGCACTTCTTTCACCGATAACTCTGGAGATTAGAGCATGGAAATTACTGTCATTACCAAGGACATGATAATTGTCTTCTGTTTACTCGGCCTGGCAATTTTTCTATTTGTCACTGACCTGTTGCGCGTCGATCTTGTCGGCTTGCTGATGATGGTTCTGCTGCCTTTAACAGGTGTTCTGACCGCAGAACAGGCCATTGCCGGTCTCAGTTCCAATGCGGTGGTGTCGATTATTGCGGTGATGATTATTGGAGCTGGCCTGAATAAAACCGGAGTGATGAATGCCGTCGCCGGTCAGATCATTAAAATTGTTGGTCGCAGCGAGACCCGGATTATGGCGGTTATTTCGCTGACCGTTGCCTTTATTTCCAGCTTCATGCAGAATATTGGTGCTGCAGCCTTGTTCATGCCGGCAACCATGCGAATCAGCCGGCAGTTAAATTTTTCCCCTGGCAGAATTCTGATGCCGATGGGCTTTTGTGCGATTATCGGCGGTTGTCTCACCCTGGTTGGCTCGAGTCCTCTGATCATGTTGAACGATTTGATGCAAGGATGGTGGCAGAATAATCCTGAGGCAACGGCCAGTCATCCTTTTACACCATACGGCCTCTTTACCGTCACTCCCATAGGGATTGCTCTTCTTGGGGCGGCGGTTGTCTATTTTGCCCTGTTTGGCAAGAAACTCCTTCCTGCCGGAGTCTGCTGTCTGGACGATGACGGGTGCATGGACAGGCGGCTGCAGGAGATCTATGGCGATGAGGTTGGCCGCAGTTATGAGATGGCGGTCCCCGCATATTATCCATCTCAGAGTTTAGGTGAGTTGAAGATTCGTCCGCGATACCATATTACCGTGGTCGGGATTGCTAAAAATGACGGCTATCAGAAAGAGTTTGCCCCCACCAAAGATTCGATGGTCGAGGCGGGAGACTCTTTATGGGTCATGAGTAGTGAGAAAAATATCCAGCGCCTGGTCGATGAACAGGGCTGGCTGGTAAAACCCGAACATGACGTCTTTGCCGACGAGAATTTTCCCGACGAATCGGGCGTGGTCGAGGGCGTTGTCATCCCGCACTCCAATCTTAGTCAGCATACCATGGAAGAACTGCAATTTCGCCGGCTGTTCCAGATCAACCCGCTGGCTATTGTCCGCGGCGATAACATCATCATGGACGAAATCAATGTGACCAATCTGCAGCAGGGAGACACCATCTTGATGCAGGGGCGCTGGAAACAGTTTCGCCTGCTGGTCAGCCAGATGGACATTGCCTTAATCGATGATATCCGGGGCGAAGAACTTAAGCCGGAACGAACGCGCTGTGCGGTCTTTTTTCTTATTCTGGCCTTAACCCTGGCCCTGGTCTTTGAGGTAAAACTGTCTATTGCCCTGCTTACCGGAGCACTGGGTATGATCTTGACCCGCATCATTCCCGCTGATCGAGCCTATGAAGCGGTTGACTGGCGGACGGTATTTCTTCTTTCCGGCCTTATTCCACTCGGTACCGCCTTTGAGATTACCGGAACGGCGGCCTATATCGCCGAAAAAGTACTCGCCGCGGTCGGCAATCCCAGCCCGTTGCTGCTGATGCTGGTGATTTCTTTACTGACCTCGTTTTTTTCACTGGTCGCATCTAATGTGGGGGCTACGGTGTTGATGATTCCCCTGGCCATGAATATGGCCTTTTCAATTGGCTCCGATCCGCTGGTTGCCGCCCTGGTGGTTGCCGTTTCCGCATCCAACACCTTTATCCTGCCGACCCACCAGGTCAATGCCCTGATCATGCGGCCCGGCGGCTACAGGACCAAGGATTATATGCGGGCAGGGCTCGGCATGACGGTGTTGTATACCGCAGTGCTGATGCTGTGTCTCAAGTTTGTCTTTGCCATTTAAGTTTGATTGACTGATATTTTAGCTGCTCCTGCGGCATGGTCGATTCGGGCGAAGACTTTTAGATCGCGTTGTTTGACAATCTCTTCGAGTCGGTTCATTGTGGCATTGACATTATACGGACTCTTCAATTCTATCAAACCGTCGACTGCGATGGCAGATGAACAGAACGCAAAACTTGCAAAAGCTAGAGCTGTAAGGGTGCAAATGATTTTCATGTGAGACTCCTTCCATGTTCGGCGCCAGACCCTTTTCTCCCTGATCAATCTTATCCACACACCCACTGGTTTTCCGGAACCATTCCTCCACACATGCCGTCTTTTCGGATTAGCTTGACAAAACGGGTCTTCCAATCATATAGAATATGGTCTGAGATTTTCAGCGGCTGACGCTAATGCCGATTCATCAACGGATGGGAAAATACAAATGTGGATCCTTCAAAGAAAAATTAATAATAGTTTTCAGTCATTTATAGTAATATTTTGCATCCTGCTTTCTGGGCTGTTTATCCCCCAGGAAATTCGGGCGGATCCCAATAAGAACCAGGTTCAACTCCAGGTATTGCAATCCTTAAACCTGATTGCGGTCTCATTGACCCATATCATGACGTATAATGACAAGGTGGTTCTTGACCAGGAATACAATACCATCATCAATAACTTGAATTTAAGTAATATTCCTGACGCCGACATCATCACCTTGTTGCAGGAACTCATGGACCTGCTCACAAATTCGAAGATCCAGGACCATGAAAGAGAGTATATCTTGACCCGCTTTGATAAAAATGTCCAAAACGAGCTTAGAAATCGAATGAGGTCGCGCATTTTCGATACTGACCTGGTGCTCAACCCTTATGTGGGTATCTTAAAATCGGTGCTTTACACAGGGTCCTTTTATTTTAATTACCGATCGCAAATGGATACATACGCGAAAGAGAAAGAACAAGGGAAATGGGCAATTGAAGCAAAAACCATGCAGGGACTCAATAGTTTTTACAAGAAACTGCTGAAATATTCCTGGGAATTGATGCGGCGATATGATTTGCCTGATGAATGGCGATTAAATGAAAAACAGCTCAGTGATTATACTGATATCTTAAAGGAATCCGACCTTGACCGGCGATACCGCAAGTTGGAGCGGATTGAAAACAGTTTCCAAAAATTCCCGCCCTATTGGTATTACCGCGGTCAAGCGGCCCAGGAAATTGGTAAAAAAGAGGAGGCGCTTGCCTGCTTCAACCAGTTTCAGCAAATCAATCAGAGCATCTTGCGAAAGGATCCCTATGCAGCCTCCGTTGCCATGTGCAAAACCATGTTGCAAGTGGAACAGTCAGATCCCGACATGCTTAAGAAGGATTTGGAGCTGATTCTCGCCAATTCAGATGATGCCGATTGGGGGAATATCCTTTTTTCCGCCCTGCAGTATGGACGTATGGGAGATGCTGACACGGCGGGCAAGCTGATTCTGCGTAATCTTGATAACGGGCATATCGCCTTTATCGACACTCCTGATATGATTCGGTCGGTCGGGCCGGCTTTGCTGTTGAACGCGAGACCCGAGGTTTTCAACCGCATCATGGATATGGTGCTGGCAAACGATAAGGTGAAAAATTACGATCTGCTGTGGCTCTACGGGCAAATTCGAAACATTGATATCTTAAAAAAAATACAACCTGAATTTGACCGCGTGTTGCTGCAGGTAGCCGATAAATCTCTTCTCAACCCCCTCAATGTTTTTAAGGGCGACAATGTTACACTTTTCTTGCCTACGCGTTGGATGGCTGAAAATTCCCTGGTGACGTTGCGTTTTAAAGAATGAAACCGGGGAGAAAAATTTCTATCCTGCCGATGTGGACGTGATGCCTGACCTGCCGGAAATGAGCGTGCTGACCTTTAAAGATGTGTTGCCGATCAAATCTTTTATAAAGAATAAACGTTCCGCAGAGATCTCCATCGCTCTTATTCGGGAAAAGCTGGCGACGGACAACTCCGAAAAAGAAGCCTACGACATAGAAATGGTCTTCAAATCGCAAATCATTCGCTCCGACGAGCAATTAAGAAAAACGATAAAGTATACCAATGATCTCTTTAAAGTTGGCACCCCAAGCATCGAAGCACAAAAAATGGAGCAGGATTCAGACGATTTGACAGTGTGGTTCAACAAAGAAAAAATCATCCTGAACGGTGAGGCTTTCGGCTGGAGCGATGACGGTGTCACCAAACCCAACACCGAAGGCAATCTTCCGAGACCCTCACCCCTGCTACTCCCTCCGATATTAGAGAAAGATCTCTCCACTGTGCCTGCCCCTACGATGTGAGGGCGGTGGGAGCGAGAGTTTCGGTATAAAAAGAAGATTGTATTTTTGACTGCCGACGCTCATAACCTTGATCCATTAGAATGCAAAGGGTTTTATGCTCCCATCCACATCATTGGCGATTTACCTCCACTGAAATATGGACAAGTTCTTCATGGATTCGTAACTGCTCCTTAAAATAACCAGATTCGAGTGCATTACTGGTGATGAGAGACAGGATGCAAGCATATTTGCCTTTGCCTACTCTCCATACATGCAGATCGCAGATTTGAGCATTGACAGGACTGGCCTCAATAACCTCTCGAATTTCTTGAACCACTGGGGCATCCATTTCAGCATCGAGCAGAACACGCATGGAGTCGCGCAATAAGCCGTATGCCCAGACAGTGATCATTCCGGCACCGATAATTCCCATAACCGGGTCGAGCCAGTTAGCTCCCCACAGTTTACCGCCAGTCAACGCAATGATGGCAAGTACAGATGTTGCTGCATCGGCGATAACGTGTAGATAAGCAGAACGCAAATTCAAATCATGATGATGATGTGT
Source organism: uncultured delta proteobacterium (assembly GCA_963804605.1). GTDB lineage: Bacteria > Desulfobacterota > Desulfobulbia > Desulfobulbales > Desulfocapsaceae > Desulforhopalus_A. The sequence goes on along the minus strand of CAWDRB010000011.1, from coordinate 52,293 downwards.
TTTGTGGTCATGATGATCATGCCCATGTCCGTCCTTTAATAGCCAGGCACAGGCCAGGTTTACAGTTAAGCCAACCATGGCAATGCCGATAGCCTGGTTGTAATGAATCTCTGTTGGATCGATTAAGCGCTCGACCGATTGGTACAGCATCAGCCCCGCAACCAGCAAGAGAAATAATGCACTCGTATAGCCACCCAGTACCTCTATTTTCCAGGTACCAAAGGTAAATCTCTTGTCATGGGCGAATCGACGAGCAGCCCCGTACGCGAGCACTGATAATCCGAGTGCTAACGCATGGGAACTCATGTGCCAACCATCTGCCAGCAAGGCCATTGAGTTGAAAACCCATCCGCCGAAAATTTCAACAACCATCATGACAGCGGTGAGTATGACTGCCAAGAGAGTATTTCTTTCGGCTAATGGATTACCCTCGTCAAAGACATGAGAGTGACTCAGCTGCTCAAGATCTATAGTAGATTGCATTTTGTTTCGGTCCGTTATTGCAAGTCCACAAACATTGCCCGGTCAATCCCTGGTAGAGAGGAAGGAGAGCGAATCAGATTGTATGGTCATGCGCTGAATAGTCATTTTTCCCAGAGTTTTTTTGAAAAAAATATCAAGCAAGGAGTGCGATATCTTCAGCTTATTGCCAGCCAGCCACTTATTCCTATCATCAGGACCCCAGCAGTTTTATTGAGCAGGTTGGTTCCACCTCTCCGGTTGAGAAAGGTTCCGAGACGTCGACCGCCGCTGGCATAAATAACCATGCAGATAAATTCAATAATCAGAAGAACTACCAACAGAATTGACAGCTGCGGGACCATTGGATATGTCCGGTCAATGAAAGGTGGTAGCAACGAGATCATAAAAGCCCACCCCTTGGGATTGGATACAGCAGTTAAAAAGCCCTGGCCGGCAAGTGTTCTGGCGCTGATGTTCTGCCTTGACTGCAGGTTCGTCGAGATTGCCATCTTTCCCTTTGATTGAAAGAGTTGAACGCCGAGGAAAAGCAGGTAGCCACCGCCGATATATTTTAAGGTTGTGAACAGGGTAGGGTGGTGCAGCATGACGGTTGCTACTCCGATCACGGCAGAAATAGACACCAGGGCAACACCAGCCAGTTCGCCCCACATCATCCATAAAGTGCGACGAACGCCAATGGACATCCCGAGGGTGAGGGATAAAGTCATGCACATCCCAGGAGTAAAGGATATCATAAAACATGTGGGAATAAATACTGCCAGCAGTGAGATGTTGATCATGACGAATAATCGCGGAAACAGATGAAAGGTTTTTTCTACGCCATCAATCGAGAATCTGGCTTAAGAAGAGCTTGGTCCGTTCATGCTGCGGATTGTTGAAAAATTCTTCCGGACTGTTTTGTTCAAGAATTTCGCCACCATCCATGAAAAGGACCCGATGAGCCACGCTTTTGGCAAAGCCCATTTCATGGCTGACGACGATCATCGTCATTCCGTCCTGAGCAAGACTGATCATGACATCGAGGACCTCCTTGACCATCTCCGGGTCCAGGGCGGAAGTCGGTTCGTCAAAGAGCATGGCGTTTGGTTCCATGCACAGGCTCCGCGCGATAGCCACCCTCTGCTGCTGTCCGCCTGACAGCTGGCCCGGAAACTTGTGTGCCTGCTCAGCAATCCGCACCTTTTCCAGGTAGTACATGGCAGTTTCTTCCGCTTCCTTCTTTGGCGTTTTTCTTACCCAGATAGGCCCAAGGGTCAGGTTCTCCATGATGGTGAGATGGGGAAACAGGTTGAAATGCTGAAAGACCATGCCGACTTCAGTGCGGATTTTTTCGATATTTTTCAGGTCGTTGGTCAATTCAATGCCGTCGACAACTATTTTGCCTCGCTGATGTTCCTCAAGGCGGTTAATGCAGCGGATCAGGGTCGATTTCCCCGACCCGGAAGGGCCGCAGATAACAATCCGTTCCCCTTTGCTGACCTTCAGGTTGATATCTTTTAACACATGAAAATCACCATACCACTTGTGCATGTTTTCGATGATGATAATCGGCGCCTTGTCTGTCGTACTTTCTGAGTGTGTAGTGTTCATCAGTTTTCTTTCCAGTTCCTGGTCACAATTGATCGAGCAACGAGCATTACAGGCTGGTATCGAGTTCTTTTTCCAGCCGCCTGCTGTAGTTGGACATGGCAAAGCAGCAGACAAAATAAATAAGCGCCACAAAAATATAGGCCTCAGCAGAATATCCCATCCATTTGGGATCGGAAAGGGTGGTCTGAGTTGTTTTCAGAAGATCATACAGGGCTATGATGACCACCAGCGAGGTGTCCTTGAACGCTGAGATCAGTATGCTGACCGAAGGCGGGATGACAATTTTCAGTGCCTGTGGCAGGATAATCAAGCGCATGGTCTGAAAGTAGTTCAAGCCAAGTGAATCTGCAGCTTCATACTGGCCTTTGTTGACGCCCTGCAATCCACCGCGAACCACCTCGGCAATATAGGCAGCGGTAAATAAGATGATGGCTATCTGGGCGCGCAGAATCTTGTTGATGATCAGCCCTTCGGGTAAAAAGAGCGGAAAGACTACCGACGACATGAACAGCAGGCTGATCAGTGGTACACCGCGGATAAGTTCAATATAGACAACACAAAATGATTTTATAACCGGCAACTTCGACTGGCGGCCTAGGGCAAGCAGTATCCCTACCGGATAAGCAGCAGTTAAGCCGAAGACCGACAACAGCAAGGTCAGAGGCAGGCCGCCCCAAAGGTTGCTCTCGACCGCTTGAAAGCCGAAGAGACCGCCTTTCAGCAGCACGCCCATGGTAAACAGACCAATCGTCCAGGCAAAGAACAGCGATTTTCGCCAATGGTTGCGGTTTTGGCTGTAAAACAGCAAGGCGATAAGGATACCCATGGCCAGTAATGGTCGCCATTGCAGATCGTGCGGGTAAAAGCCGAATATGATAAAGCGGATATTGGCGGTCACAACCGACCAGCAGGCGCCTTCTCCGGCCTGACATTGGTCGCCGGCCGGCAGCCAGCTGCTGCTGATGAAGGCCCAGTTGATCAACGGCGGCATCATAAGCCAGAGCAGGTATATAACCAGCAGGGTCAGGGCCGAATTAAACCAGCCGTTAAACAGATTGGCTTTTATCCAACCGATAACACCGATATTGGTCAATGGTGGCCGTAAATCCACTGTTTTATTGGGGTGGAGATTCTTTTCCATAGGCGTGTCTATCTTTCCACGAGGGCGATTTTTTTATTGTACCAGTTCATGAAAGCTGATGTTGACAGGCTGAAAATCAGATAGACGATCATGATCATGGCCACTCCTTCAATGGCCTGGCCGGTTTGGTTGATAGTGGTTCCTGCCACGGAAACAAAATCGGGGTAGCCGATAGCCACAGCCAGCGAACTGTTTTTGGTCAGGTTGAGCATCTGGCTGGTGAGTGGCGGTACGATAACACGCAGTGCCTGGGGCAGGATGACCAGATTGAGCACCTGACTCTGCTTTAAGCCAATCGATTTAGCGGCCTCTGTTTGCCCTTTGGTGACCGATTGGATGCCGGCCCGAACGACTTCGGCAACAAAGGCGGCGGTATAGAGGACGAGACCGAGAAGGAGGGCAGTGAATTCCGGACTGACGTTTACCCCCCCCGTGAAGTTGAAGCCGGCAAGTTCCGGTACGTTCATTTGCGTAGGGGCTCCGGTCAGCCACCAGGTAAGAAGGGGCAAACTCATCATGATGGCCAGGGAAACCTTGACCAATGGAAAAATCTTTCCAGTTGATGCCTGGCGTTTGCTGGCCCATTTCCGCATAAAAAACACGGCTACGCAGCCAATGATGAAGGCAAAAAAAGCGAATTTATAGGCTTCATGCCAAACAGGAACGCCGAATACCAACCCTCTGTTGCACAGGAAAATCCCAGGAATGGGGTTAAGTGCCTGCCGTGGCGAGGGCAGAATTTCATAAAAGAAGGCATACCAGAAAAAAAGCTGCAGCAGGATGGGAATATCCTGAAATACCTCAATATAAATGGCCGATAATTTTGCCACCAGCCAGTTGGAGGAAAGTCTGGCTATGCCGAGGAATGTGCCGAGAATAACCGTCAGGGTGACGCCGATAAAGGAAACAAGCAGGGTATTGAAAAAACCGACCATCAAGGCACGGCCATAGGAGTCTGCTGCCGAATAACGAAAGAGACTTTCGCCTATCTCAAAGCTGGCCTCCCGGTCGAGAAAGCCAAAGCCGGTCGAGATAGATTGTCTCTCCAAATTGACAAGAGTGTTGTGGACCAGATAATAGCTGAGCAAACCGACCCCGGCCAGGGTAAGAAACTGGTAGAGGATTGCCAGTTTGGCGGGATCGCGCAAAAAAGGAATTTTCTCTGGTGCTGACGTGCTCATATCCACCTGCGGAGCTGCCCGAAATATGCTTCGGGCAGCTCTGTTTAGAAATTATCAAAATTGCATCAATGACGCAGTTGAAATTTTTTTACGATATCACCTTACTTGAACGGAGGTGAATACATCAACCCACCATTGCTCCAGAGAGCATTCAACCCTCGTTCGATCATTAGCGGTGTGTCGACGCCGACATTTCTCTCAAAGATTTCACCGTAGTTGCCGACCAGTTTGATAATATTGTAGGCCCATTTTTCATCAAGGCCGAGGGCTTTGCCGTTGCCCGGGGTGACACCGAGAAAACGCTGTATTCTGGGGTCGGTGCTCGTCATCATTTCATCGACATTTTTGGAGGTGATGCCCAGTTCCTCCGCTTCAATCATCGCCAGCACGGAATAGTTGACAATGTCCATCCACTGGTCGTCGCCATGACGAACCGCGGGAGCAAGAGGTTCTTTGGAGATGATTTGCGGCAGGATTATATAGTCGGCAGGGTTGGGGGCAACTGCCCGTATACCGGCGAGCTGTGAAGCATCGGAGGTCAGACAGTCACAACGACCGGCGAAAAAAGCCTTGGACAACTCGGCGGTATTTTCAATGACAACCGGTTTCATTGTCATCTTATTGACCCGAAAATAGTCGGCTACATTTTGTTCCGTAGTCGTGCCGGGAAGAACGCAGACAGTTGCTCCATCCAACTCTTTTGCTCCCTTAACGCCAAGTTTTTTGGGGATAAGAAAGCCCTGGCCGTCATAATAATTGACCTGAACAAAGTTAAGACCGAGATCGGTGTCGCGACTCAACGTTTTCGTTGCATTACGGGTGAGGACATCAACCTCACCGGATTGCAGAGCAGTAAAACGGGTCTTGGCAGTAAGCGGCGTATATTTAACCTTATCGGCGTCGCCAAAGACAGCAGCCGCAACAGCCCGAGCCGTATCGACATCAAGCCCTTTCCATACGCCTTTCTCATCAGGTTTGCCAAAACCAAAAAGATCACCGTTGACGCCGGCCTGCACAAAACCTTTGGCCTTGACATCAGCCAGGGTGCCGGCCATGGCAACACTTGATGTCAGACAAAATGCCGCAATCACTGCTGGAACAACTCGTTTCAAATCATTCATTGAACATTTCTCCTTGTGAAATAAAAGTGAGTTATGTTTCAAGACTGAAGGAAACAGTTAGCCTTCATCTGTTTCCAGTCGGGAAACTTTGAAGGTAACAGTATAAGCGAAAATCATAGATAAGGCTAGTAAAGCTTAATCGTTTGCCTCAACTGCTCATCGGGTAAAATATTTGACGCAGTGGCGCTAAATGAGAGGGGGAATACATACGGTAGAAAGAAAATGGTGCAGAGCATTTACGACACCATCAATATTATCGGCTTATGCAAAACCGCTCATGGGAGATGTGGTTGGTAATTTCTTCCGGTTGAAAATCGAGAAAACTAAACAGATGTTTTTCAAATTGAAGGGTTTGTTTGAAATTCTGGTGAATAAGCAATTCTTTGGCCGGGTTGTCATCACCGTATCGGCCGAGGATATAGTCGAGTCGGCCGTCAAGGGAAACAATCTGGTCATGGCAGACCCGCTTGTCGGCATAGAAGACAATCTCTTTGGTGCCAAAAATGCCGCTGGCATAAAGATCTGCCCGGAAATTTTTTAATACGACATGTTCGGCAACAATCTCGCTTAGTTCCGGGTAACCCAATTCAACACAGATCTGTCGACCGATCTCGGCATGCCGGCAGCCGGTTTTTATGCACAGGGTTTTGGCAATGTCATGGAGCAGCGCCCCGGCAACAGCTTCTTCTCTGTCCGGCAAAGGACCGGAAGTTTTACCTGCTTTTTCCAGGCCGTCAACCAGCAATCCCGCAACCCGGGCGACAACAGAGGAGTGGGCCCGGATATTATCGAACATTTCAAACCTGTCGTGCAATTCGAGACATTGGTTGATGGAGGGTATATTCTTGAACATGCAAGTTATAATGTTGTATAAATTCTACCTGCTGCTTAGTTCGTGGACAGCGTCAACGGCAATTCTGGCCTGTTCCGGCGGGGTGAACTGGTGAATGCCATGGCCGAGATTGAAAATATGCCCATGAGCATCTTTGGCACCCTCAAGCAACTGACCGATTCGCTCTCGTAGTTGATCTTTGGGGAGGAGCAGGGCAAACGGGTCCAGGTTGCCCTGGACTGCTCTTTTACCAACTTTTTTAATTGCTTCACCAATATTTATCCGCCAGTCAAGGCCGATGACATCGGCCCCCGAGCTGATGGACAGATCGAGCAGGGTGGCGCCGTTATTGGCAAAATAGATGAGAGGAATTTCATATCCCTTCAGGGCGGCAAAAATTTTCTGTACGTAGGGCAGGGCAAAATCACTGAAATCACGGGGCGCCAGTATTCCCGCCCAGCTGTCAAAGAGTTGCAGGGCCTGAGCCCCGGCTCTCGCCTGGGCTTTAAGATAGAGGATGGTGCTTTCAGTAATTTTATCCATAAGCTTATGAAACAGCAGGGGTGCGGTGAACATCATTTTTTTGGTTTCCCAGAACACCTTGGAGGAGCCGCCCTCGATCAGATAGGTGGCACAGGTGAAAGGCGCGCCGGCAAAACCAATGAGCGGCACCTTCAGTTCCCTGCGCAGCAGCCTGATGGTCTCCATGACAAAGTCGGTTGCTTCCTCGGCATCGGGAATGATCAAGGCATCCAGAGCAGCCTGGTCCCGGACGGGTTCCCTGAAGATCGGTCCACGGCCCTCATGAAATTCGAGCGGCGCCCCCATGGCTTCCATAAGGATCAGGATATCGGAAAAGAGAATTGCTGCATCCATATTCAGCAGGTCAACCGGCTGCAGCGTAACTTCAACGCAGAGATCCGGTGATTTGCACAGCTCCAGGAAGGTAACATTGCCCCGGACTTTCTGGTATTCGGGGAGGTAGCGTCCTGCCTGACGCATCATCCAGATGGGCGTGTAATCGGTCTTTTCACCGCGGCATGCCTTGAGAAAGGTATCGTTCATAGGGGTCAGTTATCTCCGCTGAATTTTCCGGTCAAGTTATTGATTTCAGTCGCCAAGGACTATTTGCTTGGGCACATAGCTGCAGAAAGGTTCCTGGGCGAGGTAGTCTCCGGTCATGGAGTAAGCCCTGGCCCGACAGCCGCCGCACACCCCGACATATTCACATTTGCCACAATTGTCTTTATACCCTTTAAAATCACGAAGTTGAAGAAAAAGTTTCGATTCTTCCCAGATTGTCTTGAAGGGAGTCTTTTTAACGTTGCCGGCTGATTTGGCGAAGTAGCTGCAGGGCTGCACTTCCCCATCAACATCGATAAGGCAGATAAGCTGTCCTGCCAGGCAGCCTTTGGAGCCGCCTGTGGAAAATTGCAGGCTCCGGCGTTTGTTTTTCTCTCCCAGTTCTTTATCTTTCTGGCGAACGATGCGGTAGTAGTGAGGAGCGCAGGTCGGTCGCATAAGCAGCTCGTTTTCCTGTTTCTCCACTTCGTAATGCCACTGGAGTATCTCGTCATAGACTTCTTCGGGGATCAGTTCTTCCATAATGTCTTCGCCGCGACCGGTGGGGACGATCATGAACATATACCAGGCAGTGGCGCCAAGACTCTTGACCAGGCGGTAGATGTCGGGGATCTCTTGGCGGTTGCGGAGAGTAAAGGAAGAGTTGATCAGAAACGGGATATTATATTTGTTAAAAAGCCTGATGGCATTCATGGTGCCCGCAAAGGCCCCTTGCTGGTTGCGGAAATTATCGTGGGTTTCTGCTTTTGAGCCATCCAGGCTGAGAGACACCATTTTGATCTGGGCATCTTGAATGTCTTGGCAGATCGCGTCGGTTACCAAGGTACCATTGGTGGCCAGACACATGCGAAACCCTTTGCCGGTACCGTACCTGGCAATATCGAAAACATCCGGACGCAAAAGCGGTTCACCACCCGAAAGAACCAGGACCGGACTGGCATAGGTTGCAATATCATCCATGATCGCTTTGGCTTCATCGAGAGAAAAATCCGGATGGCCTGCGACCGCAAGTTCCGATGAGGACCGGCAATGGACACATTTCAGATTACAGCGTCGAGTGATTTCCCAGGCGATCCATTTTGGTTCAAAATCCATTAATCTACTCCAAAAAGCCTTGCGATTATTCGGCAACAGCTTGAAATATTATAAAAATAAAAAAGAAATCAAAAAAAAACTATACCATCAGGGTTAATAATTGTAAGTATTTTTCCTCAGGAAATAAAGAGGTAGCACTGTTGCAGGAGGTTGGGCGATGTAAGGAGTACGTCATATGACAGGTTTTTAACTCCCGTGCTGTGCGGTGCACTATGGGAAACCGGCATTCTGCCCATATTGCGATATTGCGGTACTGTTGAACTTTATAAATTATGTCAAATAGCTTATAGTGGTTGCCGTTTCACCTGGCAACTGAGCTTGGTGAAAACGCATTGGGCAAATTGTTTTAAATAACAACAAAAAGTGTTCGGCTTTGGTACAGGTCTGCCGGATCGAAATATTAAAGGAAACTATGTTGCTATCACCGGTAGTTCTTGCCAGTCCTGAAGGCGAGAACATTTTCAGTGCCTTACTTAATCGTTTCCAGGCGGCGGATGATGCGTGCCGTCAGTCGGTTGCGGAGATCCTCAGGGCGGTCAAGAGAGAGAAAAATAAAGCTGTGCTGACCTACGGCCGCAAATTCGATGCCCCAAAACTTACCACTGCACAATTGCAGGTAAGCAGCAGGGAATTGCAAGAGGCGTATGACCTGGTCGATGAAGACTTCCTCGATACTCTGGCCAGGGCTATTGACCGTATCCAGAGTTTTCATGAACGGGAGATGGAAGATTCCTGGCTGCAGACCAGGGAAGACGGAACTATTGTCGGTCGCCTGGTTCGCCCCGTCGATTCAGCAGGGCTGTACGTGCCGGGAGGAAAAGGAGGCTCGACCCCGTTAGTCTCCTCTGTTTTGATGAATGGAATACCGGCCGGGATAGCCGGTGTCAGTCAACGGGTGATGGTAACACCGCCATCCGAAGATGGCTCTATCAGCCCGCATCTGCTGGTTGCCGCCCAGGAAATCGGGATCACCGAGATTTACAAGGCCGGCTCAGCCTGGGCGATTGGTGCTCTGGCCTATGGGACTGAAACCATTCCACGGGTTGATGTGATTGTTGGACCGGGCAATCAATATGTTACCGAAGCGAAAAGACAGGTCTCCGGCATGGTGCGCATTGATATGATCGCCGGACCGTCCGAAGTGCTGATCGTCGCCGATAAGACGGCAAGCGCCGCCAGTGTGGCCGCCGATATGCTGGCCCAGGCGGAGCATGATCCTCTCGCCTTGGCAATTCTGGTCACCACCGACGAACAGCTTGCTCAAGAGGTACTGGCTGAACTCGAACGACAGTTGCCTCTTCTTTCCCGGGAGAAAATTGCCCGGACAGCCATTGTCGATCGGGGGGTGATACTTATCGTCAAGGATATAGAAGAAGCCATCGAGGTGGCTAACAGTATAGCCATTGAACACCTTGAACTGATGATTATAGATCCCTGGGCGCAGCTGCCGCATATTCGCCATGCCGGGGCTATTTTCCTTGGCAGCAACACACCGGAGGCTGCTGGGGACTATTTTGCCGGACCCAATCATGTCCTGCCGACTATGGGAACGGCCAGGTTTGCCTCAGCTCTTGGTGTTGAGACATTTTTAAAAAAGAGTTCCATCATCAGTTATTCCGAAGGTGCGCTTGCCGCCGACGGGGAGCATATAATGCGCCTCGCCAGGCTTGAAGGACTGAGCGCCCATGCCAATTCTGTTGCGGTTCGGCTTAGTAAAAATAATGGTTGATTTCAGGCAGAGGCTGTTGGCTGGACTGGATATTCTGGAAATTGAAGTGTCTTCCGAAGCGATCGATCGGCTCTCGGTGTATTTCAACGAGCTGAAAAAATGGAGCAAAAAGGTCAATCTGATTGCCAAATCGACAGGTGATGAACAAATTATTGAAAACCATTTTCTCGATTCACTGACTATTTTACCGCTTCTGCTTCTCCATGGCACGCAGACTCGTCTGCTGGATATAGGCACCGGTGCCGGTTTTCCAGCCCTGATTTGCAAAGCAGTAAATACCGAGTTGGCAGTCACGCTGGTGGAGCCCCGGTTGAAGAGGGTAAGTTTTCTTGGTCATATCGTCAGAACTCTTGGTCTCAAGGATGTAAAAATACTGGCGTGTCGGGTAGAAGACGAAGAACAGCTTCCCACAACGGGAGAATTCACCCATATAACCGCCAGAGCAGTCACCGAGATAGGTTCTTTTTTGCAGATGGTCGAGCGGTTTTCATCGTCAGCTCCACAGTTGATCTGTATGAAAGGGCGAAAATGGCGGGAGGAACTTGGTGCCGCCAAAGAGATTCTTGATCGTTCAATGTATGCGCTGGATCGCGTCGAGCACTGCACCTTGCCTTTTTCAGGGGCGGAACGGAGCCTGCTGATTTTTAAAACCAATGAACGTTGCCAAAATAAATAAGGTGGAATAATGAAGAAAATTGCAGTATTGGCCGGTGACGGCATCGGCCCCGAGGTAATGCAGGAAGCAATAAAGGTTCTTGATGTTGCTCAACAAAAGTTTTCCTTCGAATTGTCCTATGCCTATGCCGATGTTGGTGGCATAGCCATCGATAATCATGGTCAAGCCCTGCCGCCGGCAACCCTTGAACTATGTGAAAAGAGCGATGCCATTCTTTTTGGCTCGGTCGGTGGCCCGAAGTGGGAAAGCCTGCCTCCGGAAAAGCAACCGGAACGTGCGGCTCTTCTACCGCTAAGAAAACATTTCGACCTGTTTTGCAATTTTCGCCCGGCCAAGGTGTTTACATCTTTGACGGCAGCCTGCCCTCTGCGAGCTGATATAATCGGCGCAGGATTTGATATTCTCTGCGTCCGGGAGCTGACCTCCGGCATCTATTTCGGCACCCCGAAAGGCAGAGAGGGCAGTGGTGCGGACGAACGGGCATTTGACACCATGGCCTATAAACGCTGGGAAATAGAGCGGATTGCCAGGATGGCCTTTGCCGCGGCCCGTCTGAGAAGAGGCAAGGTAACCTCAGTCGATAAAGCCAACGTATTGACCACCATGGTGCTCTGGCGCGAGGTGGTGATAGAGATTGCCAAAGAATATCCGGATGTGCTGCTTAACCATATTTATGTCGATAATGCCACTATGCAGCTGGTCCGGGATCCGCACCAGTTTGATGTCATGCTGTGCGGCAATATGTTCGGCGATATCATCTCCGATGAGGCGGCGATGCTCACCGGATCCATGGGGCTTTTGGCCTCCGCTTCGTTGAACAGTGACCGTTTCGGCCTGTATGAACCGGCGGGTGGTTCGGCGCCGGATATAGCCGGTAAAGGAATCGCCAACCCTATTGCGGAGATTCTTTCGGCGGCGATGATGCTGCGCTACAGCTTTGGCTTTGATGATGCCGCCGCAGCTATTGACAATGCCGTTGCTGCAACCCTGGATAAAGGTATCCTGACCGCCGACCTGACCAGTGACAAATCAAAAGCTGTTGGTACTGCCGCCATGGGTGATGCAATCGTCAAGGCCTTGCGGGGTTGATGGCGGTAAACAGGGAAGGTAATGATGAGTAAGAAAGACAATGTCATTCTGGTCGCCAATGAGGCTTCGACGGAATTAGGCTATAAACTGGCGGAGCGGCTGTGGATGCCATTTACGGAAATGGTCCGCAAGCGCTTTGCCGACGGCGAATATCTCCATATCTTCCCGGAACCGATAGACGGTAAACATTTAATTATCCTGGGAGTGACCCATGATGACGGTTCGCATCAGGAATTGCTTGATCTGATTTCCGGCGGCAGGTATTGGAATGCTGCAACAATTAATGTGATTATTCCCTTTCTTGGCTACTCGACTATGGAGCGGGCCAAGCATAACACCCTGGAAATCCCCAAAGGGATTACCCGCACCAGGCAGATATTTCGGGCACGGCCCAATTATGTTGCCTTTGTCGATCTGCATTCCGAAGCTGTCCTGCATGCCCATGCCGGGGAGATTCGCACCAAACATATCTGGACCGATGATCTGGTTGTCGATAAAATTAACAAGAGCGGACTGACCGACTATGTTCTGGTGTCTCCTGATTATGGCTTCTCCAAGAGGGTGGCCAGGCTGGCGAGGTTGCTGGATTGCCCGCATACCGCGGCAGACAAGGATCGATATGATACCGATAAAACCATCGTCAGTCAGGTTTCCAGCGTGGTACGAGGGAAAACAGCGATAATCTGTGATGATATGATTCGTACCGGCGGCTCCATCCTGCAGACAGCCGAGAGGTGTCTTGAAGCCGGGGCAAAAGAGGTCTTTGCCCATGCAACGCACCTGGTGCTGGCCGGTGATTCGATGGAAAAATTTCGCCGGGGATCGATCTCGAGAATAATGGGTTCAGATACCTATCCGGGCAGGAGCAGTAACGATCTGCTGGATGTTTATTCTGTGGCACCGCTGTTAGCCGACGTCATTGAACAACATTTGCAGATCTGATCTATAGTCAGTCAATAATCCAGTCTCCTTTTGTTACACCGGCATGAAACGCGAAATAATCGCCCAGCATCTTCAACGGGCACTTCTTTTTAGAGATACCACACCTGCAGAACTTGATTCTTTTTCAGCGGTAGCCCGGGTGCAGACGATTGCCGAGGGGTCTTATGTTTACCGCCAGGGAGATGCGAGCGAGGTCTTTTTTATAATTGCCTCTGGCGAGGTTGAGCTTGTTCTTGATCGTAATGACGGAGTTTCCAGAGTCGTCGGCAGAATCTGTCCCGGTGGCCATTTTGGCGAAACCGGTATTCTCACCGGCAAACCCCGTTCGCTTTCGGTGCGGGTTCTGGCCGATCTGGTGGTTATCTGTTTTGATAAAAGATTTTTCCGCACCGCTTTTCTCGCCAACAGCAGGATTCACCAATTGCTCGACGCTGTCTTGGCCGAAAGGTTGCGAGTTGCCTTTGTCGACCAGGCCGACAGCGTCGGTGTAGAGCTTCCGGCCGAGGAAGCTTCCGCCGCTGATGATGTTATTTTGTTTAAAGATAAATCAGCGTCTGCTATTCAGCTCAGACGGTTGGCAAAACGAAAAGACGATGATCTCCGTGCCTCAAAAACCGCTAAGAAAACGCAGGCGGTAATCAACCAATTTGCTGGTAATAATGCACCCTTTATGCTGACTGGCGAAGGGGGAGTCGGGAAATCGATTATTGCCCGGCAGATCCATCTGGAAAGCAGCCGGGCTGGTGGGCAATATCGGGAAATTGATCTGCGGGAATTTGAACAGGGGCGGCTGGAACAAAAGTTATTTGGCATGGAGCAGAGTGGGTTTCCCTTTGTCCAGGCTGGGCAGGCCGGTTTTTTTGAGCAGACATCAGGGGGAACCATCGTGTTCACCCATGTTCATCTCATGCACCGGGAGCTGCAGGAGAAATTAATCACTCTCCTCGCCAACAACAGTTATTGCCCTATCGACAGTGTCCGTCCTCTGGCCATGCAATCGAGGATTGGTTTTATCAGCAATTTCTCTATCGATTATCTGAAAAGCACCGGTAAATTACTGCCGGAACTTCTGGTTGTATTTGAAGCGCAGCATTTCGATGTCCCGCCCTTGCGCAACCATAAAGAGGATCTGCCTCGGCTCGTCTCGCACTATCTCAACCTACATAGCAAAGAGTATGGTAAAAATATTAACAAGATGAGCCCGGAAACCTTGGGGATTTTCTTAAACTATGACTGGCCCGGCAATTTGGCGGAATTATCGAGTGTCATCCGTAGGGCGGTGATGCTGGCCAAAAAGGACGAAATTGTTCCGGAGCAGATCCTGCTCGGCCTGCCGAAGACGGAAGGGAAGTGGGAGTATAATATCCTGCGCATTGGCTGGATTCGCAAATTTCTCGCCAGCTGGATTTTTCCGCGGGTGCCCCAGGTAATTATCGGCTGTGTGTTTGTGATCACAGTACTGTTTCTTTTTTTGGACCAGCCAATCCAGAGTCAAATCTTGGCCTTACTCTCGGCTGGTATATTGGCTGGCCGCTGCTGTTTTTTTCGTTCTTTTTTCTGGCCAGAACCTGGTGCAGTGTTTGTTCTTTTGCCGTTCCCGGAACATTGCTGCAAAATATTGTCAAGCCGACCCGAAAAACGCCTGAATTCGTAAAAAAATATTCCGGCTGGATTATGGCCATTCTGTGTATCCTGGTGTTCTGGGTCGAGATAATATGGGATGCCTATAACAATCCCTACCTGACCGGCTCCATCATCCTCATCATCACTCTGGGTTCGATCCTGTTCAGTGTCCTTTTTTCCAGGCGCAGCTGGTGCAGGTATCTTTGCCCTCTGGGTGCGGTAAACGCCATTTTTGCCATGCCGGCAGTGGTCGAGCTGCGGTCGAACCGGCATGTCTGTCTCAACCGGTGCCAGAATCACGCTTGTTTTACCGGAGACGCCGATGTGTCGGGATGTCCTATGTTTCGGCACCCGTATCTCGTTGACGATAACAAGGATTGCATTATGTGTGCGAAATGCATCAAAAACTGCGATAACAGCTCCATTCAGTTGAATCTGCGACTGGCACCCCAGGAACTGTGGGCCCTGGAAACTCCCCGGCGGGCGGATAGTTTTTTGATCGTGTCCATGGGGGCAATCTTTTTTCCATTTGCCCTGCAGAAAGAATTTGCCCAGCTGGTGAACTGGCTGGTGTCGGTAATAGCTCATACAGGTTGGGTTCTGCCGGAGGCGGTCGTCGGCAGCGTACTCTTTTTTTTATGGGTCCTTGTTTTTCAGATAGGCTATTACTGTATGGTCCTCGTCCAGTCACGCTACTCCAAGATGGATAAGAATCTTCTTCTGCAGCTGTTTGGCTACGGCTGTATCCCACTGATTCTTGGTGGCTTTATGGCGTTTCACCTCGATGCCTTCGTGCGGGGCGCGGGCCGGGTTTTACCCAACCTGCAGGAACTACTGGGCCGGCAATTTTCCTATGAATCTATTCGCTTGATCAGCACGGATTCCACCTTTGTACTGCAGTTGATAACTGTGATCGGCGGCCTGCTGGCATCTCTTTATGCAACATACCGGGTGATTGAAAGAGCCATGGCTGGAGATGCTGTGAACTCGAGAGCTCTGGTTATCCCGTTCACTTTTCTGAGCATTCTGGCCGGGCTTTTTTTGTTTATAATTTGACCGTTCGGGTGCCAGGAAAGGTTGCGACGCTATTTAGAGATGAATAAATTTGATTGGTGTAGAGTCACAGGTTGACTATTTGTTGTTCCATTACCAAAATTTATGCTATGTAGCGTAAAGATCATATTATCACATGCTGTCTCTTTAACAATCTAACTTTAATTGATTCACTGTTATGAAATATTATCGGTATGTTATTCCTCTTCTTGTGTTTTTGCTGCTGTCTATATCAATGGTCGGCGGAGGTGTCGCCGCACCAAAAAGTTATCCGGACTTGCTTGGTGAGGATTTGACGGCGACCGATTATCTGGATCAACCGGTCGAAGTGAATATCAACGATCCGCTGGAACCGATGAATCGGGTTTTTTTCCAGTTTAATGATAAATTGTACGAATGGGTTCTTAAGCCGGTTACAAATGTGTATATATGGGTCTTGCCTCTCGAGTTAAGGGAATGCTTTAATAACTTTTTTCAGAATCTGACGATGCCCATCAAGCTCCTCAACTCTCTTCTCCAGGGAAACCTGGAGGCGTCGGGAGTTGTTTTGGAACGATTCTTGATTAATACCACCCTTGGTGTCTACGGTTTCGGCGATGTGGCAGATATGGAATTCGGTATCAAGCCAAGGAAGGCGGATTTTGGTCAGACTCTCGGCAAATGGGGCATGAGTGAAGTTATTTACCTCTGCTGGCCGATATTCGGGCCGTCAAGTCTACGCGATACAGCCGGTCTGGTTGTGGATGGTTATACTTCTTTTATACCCTATTTCGATTCAAGCAGTCGCACCCTCAATATATCCTACTACTCAACCAACATGATTAACCGATTATCACTGAATCCAAATGCTTATGATGATTTGAAAAAATATTCCCTTGACCCGTATATCGCTTCCCGCCAAGCCTTTTATGAATATCGCAAGGCGTTCATCAACCGCAAGTGAGAGCTGAAAATCCGCCGGCTTGGTAAATTCTGCAATCAAGCCCAAAGCTCGAGCACCATTTTTTGATTCAGATCAAGGTACTTGTCTTGCATATCGAGATCGTTGCAAAAGACTTCCAGGGTAATGGTGCTATCGTAACCAGTCGCTTTCAATACATTGACGGCATTTCTCCAATCAATACTCCCCACCCCCAGAGGCATATGGTCATCTGATCTGCCTCGGTTGTCTGAAAAATGTACATGCTGGATATGTTCCCCCAGTTCTCTGCAGAATACCTCGTGATTATCGCGGCCAAAGTGGGCGTGGCCAAAATCAAGATGCACTTGTAAACCCGGTACAGCGGAAAGTATTTTTGCAAAGGTGGATGCCCGGTCGAAAGGGGCCTTGAAATTTTCCAGAACTACTTGCAGGCCATAGGATGCGGCCATGGCGACGACCGGTTGTAATGCCTCGATATTGAAGTCAACCACATCCTTTCTCATAGCCGGCGGACAAAAATAGCAGGGATGGATATTCATAATCCTCGATCCCAGAGAGGTGAATATTCTGGCACACCGCTCTAATTCCTCAAGACAACCATTCCGGACCGCCTGGATTGGATAGGCGTAGGGCAGACAGGGGTCGGTATGGCCGATGATGGAAAGTCCATAGGTGTCGAGAATTTGTTGCAATCGAGCAACATCGACTGTTGCCGCCTGAGGCCCTTCGATGGTCAGATCCAGAAAATCGAATCCAGCTTTACCGCAGGATACCGCCTCATCATAGACAGATTTTAATGGGTTGTTCATTTTGCCGATTCTCATGATATTGTTTCCTTTTCTATTAAAATGCCAATTTTAGTGATCTGGGCAGGCATATTTGTTGAGAATGATGATAGCTTGGTCACAATTTTTTTGTGCCTGACACCAACATCCGCGGGATTTCTAAAGGCCGGTTCCTGTAAACTCTAATCTAGACAAACAAGTAATTCTACGGTAATTAATTGTAACTTATTACAAAATAGTTGATTTGGTGCGATGTGGGACAATTGCCCAGTCGCTTTTGACTGCATCGAAGCTTAATAGAAGAAAGGAGATATTGTGGACGAATTCGTAACGCTGACTTATAACGGAGAAGAAATATACCTTCCCCTGATTACCGGGAGCGAAGGAGAAAAGGCCATTGATATATCCAGCCTGAGGCATGAGACCGGACTTATTACCCTTGATCCCGGTTATGGCAACACCGGCAGCTGCCTGAGTGCCATCACCTTTATGGATGGAGAAAAGGGCATCCTGCGCTATCGGGGAATCCCGGTCGAACAGCTGGCTGAACATGCCTCCTTTAAGGAGACTGCTTACCTGCTTATTAATGGCAAGCTGCCAAACAGGGCGGAGCTCACCAAATTTTCGGTGATGCTCAACGACAACAGCCTGGTGCACACTGATTTGAAGGCTTTTTACCAGAACTATCCCCGGGCATCTCACCCGATGGGGATTTTGTCATCGATGGTCAATGCCCTAAAGAGTTTTTACCCGACCCTTGATACTCAGGAAGAAGAAATCACCATTACCATGACCCGGTTATTGGCCAAGGTGCGAACCATGGCCGCCATGTCCTATAAAATTTCCAGAGGTCATGAACTGGTTTTACCCCGACCGGATCTGACCTATTGCGAAAATTTTCTCAACATGATGTTTGACACTCCGGTCAGACCCTACGAGATGAAAAAGGAGGCGGTCAACGCCCTGCGAGTGTTCTGGATTCTCCATGCCGATCACGAGCAGAACTGTTCAACTTCATCAGTCCGCATGGTCGGCAGTGCCCGGGTCAACCTGTATGCCGCCATTTCTGCCGGCATTGCTGCACTGTGGGGGCCGCTGCACGGGGGGGCCAATCAGGCAGTCATTGAAATGCTCACCAATATTCAAAATGACGGTGGTAATTGCCAGAAGATGGTTGAGCGAGCCAAAGATAAAAATGATCCCTTTCGACTTATGGGATTCGGCCACCGGGTGTATAAAACCTACGATCCACGGGCCAAGATCATGAAAAAAATGTGTGATCAGCTGCTGGAATCAATGCAAATCACCGATCCTCTGTTGGACACGGCAAGGGAGCTAGAGGAAATTGCTTTAAAAGATCAATATTTTATCGATCACAATCTCTACCCCAATATTGATTTTTATAGCGGCATTGTGTTACGGGCCATCGGTATCCCCACCAATATGTTCACGGTGATGTTTGCCCTTGGCCGGCTCCCCGGATGGATTGCCCAGTGGAAGGAGAGCAAAGATGATCCCAACTGGCGGATCGCTCGACCCCGCCAGATCTATACCGGCAGTCTGAAATACGACTATGTGCCCATCCACGCCCGGTAACAACAAAGGATTATTAATGCGTACATTATCCAATATTGGTGTTGCCGGTTTGGCCGTCATGGGTGAAAACCTGGTGCTGAACATGGCAAGCAAGGGCTTTTCCGTTTCAGTATTCAATAGGACCACCGCCAAGGTTGATACATTTTTGGCAGGTCGGGCCAAAGGGAAAAGCATTCATGGCTTTCACTCAGTCAAAGATTTTGTCAACTCTCTGGCACGTCCCCGCAAGGTGATGATGATGCTCAAAGCCGGACCGGTGGTGGATGGCTTTATTGAGCAACTGCTGCCTTCTCTTGAAGACGGTGACATTATTATTGATGGGGGGAACTCCAATTATCATGATACGGAGCGCCGTGTCGCCGCTCTTGCGGAAAAAGGTTTGCTCTATATCGGGACCGGTGTTTCGGGTGGTGAAGAGGGTGCCCTGAAAGGACCGTCCATCATGCCCGGAGGGGCTTTTGCTGCCTGGAAGGATCTGGAACCGATCCTGGTGCCCATTTCAGCAAAAGTTGCCGATGGTACCTTCTGCTGCAGCTGGATGGGCAATGGCGGGGCGGGTCATTTTGTTAAAATGGTCCATAACGGCATTGAATATGGTGACATGCAGCTGATCTGCGAGTCGTACCATATCATGAAAGATGTGCTGCAGATGTCACCAGATGAGATAGCCCAGGTCTTTGCCCGGTGGAATAAGGGCGAGCTCAGCAGTTACCTCATTGAAATCACAAAGGACATTCTTGCCTACAAAGATGCGGACAATACGCCTCTGATTGACAATATTCTCGATGCGGCCGGGCAAAAGGGTACAGGGAAATGGACGGTCATTGCCGCCTTGGATGGGGGTATTCCTCTTTCTCTCATCAGCGAATCGGTCTTTGCCAGGTGCCTTTCCGCGCAAAAGGATCAGCGGGTTCAGGCGGCAACGCAACTGCAGGGGCCGGTGGTCAAATATTCAGGCGATAAGGAAAAATTTCTTGATGAGCTGGAAAAAGCACTCTACCTGGCAAAGATAATTTCTTATGCCCAGGGCTTTAATTTGATGCAGGAAGCCTCAACCGAATACAACTGGGATCTCAATTATGGCGAAATTGCCAGGATCTGGCGCGGCGGCTGTATTATCCGTTCGGCGTTTCTTGATAAAATTACCGAGGCCTATGGGGAAAATCCACAATTGGCCAGCCTCCTGCTGGCCTCTTATTTTAAAGAAAAAATTACCGCGGCTCAGGTGAGCCTCAGGAGTGTGTTGGCGACGGCAATACACCATGGAATCCCTGCACCGTGTCATTCCAGTGCGCTGAACTATTATGATGGCTTCCGCACCGCCAGGCTCCCGGCCAACCTGCTGCAGGCCCAGCGTGATTATTTCGGCGCCCATACCTATGAACGGATTGATACGCCGCGAGGAGAGTTTTTTCACACCAACTGGACGGGGAAGGGTGGCGATACCACCTCCTCACCGTACACCAAATAATTGAGGTAATACTCATACCCTGCAAACTGCAAAAAAATTTACCCCCTCTTCTCATTGACATCTTTCTAAAAGGCAGGCCCAAAGTAGTGCTTTCTGATGGCTATTGAGGTTTGAAAATTGCACAGCGAATGTATAGCTTTCCACCCTGACAACTTTTACCTGGAGATCGAATTTACCCTCCGGCCCTTTATCGTTAAGTTTAAACTTGATCTGAACGTGCTCACCTTGGATTGGCTGTGAGGTGGAGGATGTGATAGCGCAGCCACTGGTTGAAATGTTGAGAAGATACCCATTGCTTTTTGTACCGTTGGTATAGATTTCAACTGGCTGCTGGTGTAGTTCAATTCGAAGGCCATCACGTTTGCAGATATTGTTAATCTTAACTTCCGCTTCCTCACGAGTTCCTGCGTAGATTGGCTTATAACCGGGCTTTATCAATGCTAAGTTGATAATCTGCTTGGATATTATTCTTTTAGAGTCAATAACCCGTACTATTTCACCACTCTGGTTCGAAAGAATATAATTAATAATTTTACGAAACGTAATCAGACCATTTAAATACATGAATTTGCACGATGAAAAATCCGATATTACATTGAATCCAGGCTGAAGGTCCGCCACGCAAAACCTCACGTCTGTATAGAGTCTCTCTAGATCGTTTTTAGAAATTATCCCGGTGATCGTCAAAAGCAACCTGTTTTCTTGCCTGTTGGTTTTGCAATCAGTCTTTCTTTCATTAACCATAATTCACCCGTGCGGTGTGGAAGGAGATGACCGAAGTCTTGGAAGATAAGATGCATTTCCTGTTAGGAGGCTATCACAATTCTCACTCCTTATCAAGCCGTGCAGATTTATGGGCACAAAGTCTGGAAAGCCTACCCACCCTGTCTCAATAACTCAGTAATTTTAAGGCAATAATGCTGTGGCCGACACGGCGTTCCTTACGTTCTTGAGCCATTTTCGGAGTGTTGGCAAGGTGTGGTGAGGAAAGGATTTTTTACAAGGAAGAGTAATGTGGAGAGCATTACAAGGCGGGTGATTGGGGCAGTGGAAAAAGAATTGCGCAAGTCAACGTATAAAGGTAATTTTAAGTTTTTGATCAAATGGTATTGTATTGCCTGCTGTGTAGAAAAGACTGGTTGCATTGGTATATGCCCAGCAAATATTTTTTATGAAGGAACCAGGCGAAAAAAGAAAAATAACCTGCGATGGATGATATTCTGGACATTAGCAGCGCGGATAACCGTCACGCGCAATTCAAAAGGCGGCTGTTGCGTATTGTCGTACCGATTGCCTGTGTTGCGCTGTTGATAGCAACCATCGTGGGGATTGCATTGTTCAACTATACCAGCAACCGTAAGGATGCCCTTGCTTTATCGGCAGACCTGTTGGGTTCGTTGGATCGCGAGATTGCCACCGAAGTTCGGGCATTTCTCTCTCCGGCATCTGATATGGTCAAAATACTTGACGGTACCCTGCGACATTCGCCGGATTGGGCCAATCGTCTGGTTCTTGGCGAACCGCTGGCCATGCAGATGCTTCAGGCTATGCCTCAGCTGTCGCTCTTCAGCTTTGCCGATACACAAGGCAATTATATGATGCTGAAGAAAATGCCCGATCAATCGATTCACACCAAATTCATCCATAGAGAAGGATCTTCAGTAAGCGTTACCTGGGTTCGACGGAGTACCGACGGGCAGGAAATTGCAAGGGAGCTTTCCGATGGCGACACCTTTGATCCGAGAACCCGCCCCTGGTACATCGGTGCGATTGATGCTTCCGGAGTCTTCTGGACCGACGTATATATTTTTTTCACCGATAAAAAACCTGGTATTACTGTATCGCAAGCTTTTCGTGATGAAAAAGGCGAATTGTTGGGGGTTGTCGGTCTTGACATTGAATTGGCTACCTTGAGCAATTTTTTAGGAGCGTTGAAAATTGGCCGCAACGGCCGAGCGATGATCATCGACGATGCAGGACGCCTGGTTGCCTTCCCGGAAATAGAGCGCATGTTGCAGCAAAAGGACGGGAAAATTACCGCCTCGCGCTTAAATGAAATGAAGGATCCTGTTCTGGACCGGGCATATAACCGATTCCTGATTGAAAAAGCGATGCATCGTGAATTGATTGTGAACGGGAAAAAATACATCAATACTATTTCGCCTCTGAAAGCTACTGTCGGCAGAGATTGGTCAGTCCTGATTATTGTGCCGGCTGACGATTTTGTTGGTTTTGTCTCCCGCAATTATCGCACCGCGCTGCTCATGTCCATTGCGGTACTGGTCCTGGCTTCACTGTTGGCTGGTCTGCTGATTTGGCAGGGATTGCGTGCCGATCGCAATGCCCGCCTGTTGCTGTCACGCCGCAAAGAAATGGAAACTCAGAGTCAGGCCTTCTCCGATTTGGCCGCCAAGCCGGCTATTTTTGATCCGACCGATAGCGCCGCCTTGGAGGAGTTGACCCGTATCACCGCCGAAGCGGTCGGGGTTCGACGGGTCAGTGTCTGGCAATGGCAATCCGGCAGACAGCAGCTGTTCTGCAGCGATAGTTATGACCGGGAAAGTGGCGGTCACACTCGCGGGACCATTTTGTTTCAACAAGATCTCCCGCAATTGTTTGAAGTCTTGCAAGAAGAAAGTCCCTTGTCCATCGAGGATGCGGCAAATAACCCGATCACCGCCGAATTGCATCGTGTTTACCTCAAACCTCTCGGATGCAACAATCTCCTCTCCTCTCCTGTTTTCGATCAAAAGCAAAGTCGGGGTGTGTTGTGGTTTGAACAAGAGGCGGTGGGTGATGAATGGCGACGGGAATCATTGACCTTTGCGCGGGCGGTTGCCGGATTGCTTGCCCTGCGACTGAGTGCGGCTCAAGGCCAGACCAGCGGTGTGCCGGTTTCCGACTTGGCTGATGGTGCATTTGAAACAACGCGCCCGGCTAATGCTGTCAAGGCCAATGACAGGCCGCCAAAGGGTATCCTCGATGGTACTTTAAAACCGGCTGCTCATGCTCCCCCGGTTGCCATGCGGCAAACCACCATTGTGGATTTGCGCGCCCAGGCTTTTTTAAAGGAAATGAAACAGCACACCGCGACCCTGGACGCGCCCGGTGTGGATCTGTTCGAAGATGTCACAGTTCTGATTCTCCAATTTACCGATTCAGTAGCCCTGGCCGAGAGGTTGGGGGGAGAGGACTCGATGACTGTGGTGGATCGCCTGATACATCACATGGAAAAACTCGCTTCGGAAAGTGGTATCGAGTATATGAAATTCTTGAGCGATCAGCTGGTGTGCGCCGCGGGATTTCGCAATGATGGCATCGTCGGCCATGCGGGGGTAACCGCAGATCTTGCCCTTAAAATCCAGGATACCTGCCTGCGTATCCTCCAAAGTTCCAGCAACATACTCGATTTTCGAATCGGTATAGACACCGGTTCGGTCATTGGCAGCATGGTGGGAGGTCAGCATAAGACCTACAATCTTTGGGGAGATGCCGTCAGAACTGCCGCGATGATGGCCGAATCCGGGCCAACTGGCGAGATTCACGTCAGTGAAAGTACCTACCGGCAGCTGCAGAGCGAGTATTTATTTAAGGTGCGGGGGCAATTTTATCTGCCGAAAATTGGTGAATTGTCCACTTATATACTCACGGGGCACCTATGACGATCACGCTGAAAACGCCGGCTGCGGAGAGCCATTCAGCTGTCCCCAGGCAATTTTCGGTGCTTAAGGTCCTGGCAGGTATCGGTCACTGGACCATCGCCACGTTTCGGCCACTCATCGTCTTGAGCAGTATTACCGTCGCCGTTTTCTGGCAGAGTTGCCGTCCGCTGAACTGGCGGCGCACCCTGGTAAAAGAATTCCTGAGCCAGTGTTATCTGGTCGGTATCGGTTCCCTGCCGTTCATTGTATTGAGCGGGTTGCTCATCGGCTTGGCGATGGTGTTTCAATTCCTTTACTGGTTGAGCCTGGTGGGCAAGAGCAGCCTGGTTGGTGAGATCATCGTCATGATCATGGTCCGGGAAATCGCACCGCTGCTGGTTGCTCTTATCGTTATCGGCCGCAGTGGATCGGTCAATATGGTCGAAATGGGCCATATGCGTACGAGCGGGCAGCTTCGCACGCTGGATGCCCAGGGGATCGATACGTTTTTATTTCTCATTGTACCACGCTGTCTGGCCACGGCGGTCTCCATGTTCTGTCTGACCATCGTGTTCATGCTGGTTGCCTTAGCCATCGGGTTCCTGGTGAGCAGCGTCGTGGGATCATCCGACACGACCATCGTTGAATTCATCAACAAGGTTCTGTTCGCCATGGGCGGGGGCGAGTATGCGATCATTGCCCTCAAGCCGCTGATCGCCGGTGTGTTAATTACCTTGATCACCTGCACAACCGGCCTGTCCGTTGATGGTCGGACCAGACAGTTGGCACAGGCGCTGCCGCTGGGTTTTGTAAAATCGGTTCTGGCCGTTTTTCTGGTTTCAGGTACTCTTTCCGTGCTGCTCTAGTAAATAAACAGGTTGCAAAATGGAAACTGTTGGATCCCAACGCACTGTCCTGGACGTCAACCATATAACTTTGTTTACCGAAGGGGAGGAGAGTGGGCAATACGCCAATGCACATTTTGAATTGTACAGCGGACAACTGGCGCTGGTTCGACTTAACAAGCTGCATGAAACCGCCGCTTTTGCAGATGCATTCTCCGGATTATTGCCGCTCGTCAAAGGCAGTGTCCGTTGCTTCGGCCGGGATTGGATGGCGTCACCACCAGATATAGCCAATGCCATGCGCGGTAAAATTGGCCGGGTGTTCTCCACGGGAGTGTGGTTGGATCGCTTTAATCTCGTCGATAATATTCTTTTGTCTGAGCGGCATCATACCCGAAGGTCAGAGGATGCGCTTTGGCGGGAAGCCGCACATCTGGCCGAACTTTTCAGACTTCCGGGAATCCCCGTCGGATTTCACAGGGACTACAGTAGGGCAGATCTTCAACGGGCAGCCTGTGTGCGCGCATTCATGGGCGATCCGTTGCTCTTGCTATTGGAAGATCCGACAGTCGGCGGTTACCAAGGCATGCTGCCAGCTCTGGTCAACATCATCCGCCGTGTCCGCAACCGAGGTGCTGCCGTATGGTGGATGACCCTTTCCGATGATGTCTGGCAAGATAAATCGATCCCGGCTGACCGTTTTTTTAGGATTTCCGGTCGCGAACTGATGGAGGTAAACAGAAAACTATGAGCAGCCACAAACCATTTCGCTATACCAACGAAGCCGTGGGGGCCATGGTGCTTGTGGCAGTACTGCTCTCTATTGTTGCTTTGCTGCAGACCGGACGGTTGCGCAATTGGTTCGAGCCCGGCATAAAGCTCAAAGTTGTTTTGCCTAAAGAAGGTTTATATGGTTTATCCAGTGGTGCTGAGGTTGAAATTCTCGGCACCAAAGCCGGTACTGTGGAGCAGGTAGTTGTTCTCCCCGGGCAGCAAATTCATGCAGTAGTGGATATCAAAAAGAAGATGACCGACTTTGTGCGCCGTGATTCCGAAGCTATCATTCGCAAAGAATTCGGCGTTGCCGGGGCCTCCTTTCTGGAAATTACCCGTGGGACGGGAGACCCTCTTGACTGGGAGTATGCGGTTATCAATGCCGTTGCCGAACGTGCCCCTACCGAGTCGATGGGTGAGCTGCTCGCGGAGGTGCGCACCAAGGTGATGCCGATGCTTGACGATGCCCAAAAATTGTTGGTTAACCTGAACACGATTACCGGTAAAATTGCCGGCGGCGAAGGGACAATCGGCCGTTTGCTCACAGAAGATCGTATGGCTATCGAAGTGGAAACTCTGCTGGCCCAAGTCAATACGACTGTTGGAAAACTCGCACCCATGCTGGAATCTTTGCAGACAACAGTCGGCAATGTCTCCACGCTGTCAACTAAACTGGCCGACCAGGCCAGCGCAGTCCCAGCCTTGTCCCAGGATGCAGGCAAGATTCTTGCCTCGCTCCAGCTGGTGTTGGAGGACCTGAGTCGAACCACTCCGCAGCTGCCCAAATTGATTGCAACCGTTAATACCGCAGCCGGTGATGTGCCTGTTCTTTTGGTGCAAACCCAGCAGGTTCTTGGCGAACTCGAGCAATTGCTGCGTCAGTTGAAGTCCCATTGGCTGCTGGGCGGTGCAGGTACGAGCAATGCGAGGCCCGTTGAACGTATCTCTCCTTTGGAGGTTAAGCCATGAGAGCACGTCTACTCCACGTGGTCCGATCCTTCTTCGTTATATGCATGTTGATAGCTGTTGGCATGATGATTTATGGCTGTGGCGCAAAGCAGAAAAACAGTGCCGATCCTCCTGCCGATGAAGCTCTGGAGTCGGCAAATCATCTGGCCCGTTCCGCTTTTGATAAAGGGATGTATAAGCAGGCAGCCGGCATCTATGAAAAGGTGTTGGGGATGGCGTATGTTCGCAATGATGCGGCGGTTATTTTAGACACCCGTTATAACCTGGCCATATGTCTGATGGAGCTTGAGCGCTACCCGGAAGCTCTCAAACTCCCCTTCAGAGATGATCGATCAAACGCGCGTAAATGGCTGACCCAGGCCGCTCGACTCTTTGATCAAGTTGGCAACGACTCGCTCTCTGCTGAGTCCAAATCTCTTCTCCTAGGACTAGACATCGAGTCTAATCCATAAAAGTTGATGGTGGTGTCGCAAAAACTCTTCAGCTGCTCTATATTTTGAAACGCATATTGGTGTGGATTATAACCCTGTGCAGAATTGGGCTTGGTTTGGTGGTCATAAAAACAGGATATGATTTTGCCGGAGGCAGTGGACCCTTTGCCTATCGGGAAGGGGATGTTCTTACCGGGACCTTTGTCATGATTCTCGGAGCATATTTCATCGTCTCAAGCTTCACTCGTCCTTTCTCTGACAGATCCAAATGATTTCGTATCTCTTCCTAAAATTGATATTTTTTGCTGTAACCTCTGGGGGTTATCATTAGATCATGCCAGGTAAAAGTCTGGCTGTTGCCGATGATGACGGTGGATTGCATGCCGATTTCCTGGTCCAGCATCTGCGCGAGGGTGGTGATAACGATTTTTTCATTGTCCCGGGTGGCTGCGGTGACGATGCCGACCGGCGTTTTGGGGTCACGGCAGCTTAAAAATATTTCTTGTGCCCGAACGATCTGTTCGGTTCGTCGTTTTGATCTGGGGTTGTAGATGGCGGTGACAAAATCGGCTTGAGCAACCGCTTCCAGACGTTTTTCGATAACCTCCCAGGGGGTAAGAAGATCGGACAGGCTGATTGCCGCAAAGTCGTGCATAAGCGGTGCGCCCAAACGTGCCGCGCAGCTGTTGATGGCGGCAAGACCGGGAATTATCTCGATTTTGCAACCATATTCGACTTCTTTGGCCATTTCAAAAACCAGGCCGGCCATGGCGTAGATGCCGGGGTCGCCACCGGAGACGAGGGCAACCTGTTTGCCGGTGGCGGCGATTTCAAGTGCTTTTCGACAACGATCCACTTCTTTCATCATCTCCGATGAAATGACTTCTTTGCCGTTTAAAAACTCCGGGATCAGCTCAAGATAGGTCTTATAGCCGATAATCACTTCGGCGTCGGCGAGTGTATCCCTGGCCGCCAAGGTCATCTGTTTTATCGATCCCGGACCTGTGCCGACAACGTAAAGGGTACCTGCGCCACTGCCATGGTTACATTTTTCCATTTTCTTTTCCTGCTGAGTAAGTGATTGCTTTGCGCGCTGAGCAGAGCTGATGGTTCGGCAACGCCGATGGCGCCGACGGCTTTCAATGCGGCAAA
Organism: uncultured delta proteobacterium; assembly: GCA_963804605.1. Classification (GTDB taxonomy): domain Bacteria; phylum Desulfobacterota; class Desulfobulbia; order Desulfobulbales; family Desulfocapsaceae; genus Desulforhopalus_A. Next base: position 24,069 of record CAWDRB010000011.1, on the reverse strand, counting down.
GGAAATTTCCAGATCCGGCAATTTGTTTATGGTGCTGCTGTCAAAAAAATCAATCTGCCAGCCATTACTTTCGGCAAATTGCAGCAGACCGGTTTCGTCATTTTTTTTATCGATGGAGGCCAGGTTACGGATACAGGACCTGCTTACCTGCAGCTCATTAAAGAGCTCCTGCACCGCTTCTTCAAACTCGTTTACCGGGGTGCCGCGATTGCACCCGATGCCGACAACCAGGTTGCGAGGTCGGAAAATAGGGCAGTTATGCTTAACTTCGCTTAAATTAGAAACGATGAAATCGGCCTGCCGGGCATCATCAACCAAGTGTAATCCTGTTGGTAAAGATGCCACCTGTACATCGGCATACAGGCAAAGGTATCCCCGGTTGACAAGCAGAGTGGATAGTTTCGTCAGGGTTTCCCGGCTCGGCACAACGAGCTGTTGTTCGTTGGCCCAGAGATCTAATGCCACCAGTTCCAGGGTATCGGAGGCGGTCGTTATTACTGGTGTTCCACCGGTCAGTCCAGCAACTTTTTCAGCCAGACTATTGCCGCCGCCGAGGTGTCCGGAGAGTAGGCTGATTGCATGGCGTCCTTTTTCATCCAGCACAATTACGCATGGATCGGAGAGTTTATCTCGGAGAAGGGGCGCGATAGTCCGCACCACAATCCCGGCAGCCATGATGCAGATAAATCCATCGTAGTGGTGCCAGTTTGCCGCAATTGTTTCACCGCTTTTCCCCCCAGGCTCTTTTTCAAGAATTGTGGCATTTTCCAGCAACGCGGCGAGTTTGGCCGCTAAGGTTTTGCCACCGCTGGTTATGGCTATAATGCCAATTTTCATGGACGGCTTGTTCCCTTTCTATAGCCATGGGTAAATGCTTCATCATATAATTTGGAGAGGACCGGAGGCGGTCCATCGGCCAGTACTTTGCCAACGGCGATTATCGCGGTCTTGGTTATCCCCGATTCTTTTACCTGGACCGCGATGGTTGACAGCGTTCCCCGGAGCTGCCTTTCATCCGGCCAGCTGACTTTTTCGACGATAGCAACCGGGGTATCAGCTGGATATCCGCCGGCAAGAAGATCTCTGACCACATCCTCAATCATGCCGACACTAAGAAAAATCATCATGGTCGCCTGGTGTGCAGCCAGCAAGGCCAGTTCCTCTTTTTCAGGCACCGGGGTTCTCCCGCCGCGACGGGTGAAGATGACGGTTTGCGATACCTCCGGCAGGGTCAGCTCCGTCTTGAGAGCGGCAGCTGTGGCCAGCCCGGAACTGACGCCGGGAATGACTCGAAAGGGGATTTTATTGTCGTTTAACAGGGCAATCTGCTCATTGATGGCACCATATATCGATGGGTCTCCGGTGTGCAGGCGGACCACTTTTTTGCCGGCCTGCCAAGACCCCAGTATAAGAGCAAAAACCTGGTCAAGATTGAGCCCGGCTGAATTGTGGACTTCAGCGGTGAGTCCATTAATCAATGCTTGAGGGACCAGGCTGCCGGTGTAGATGACCACGTCGGCTTCCCGCAGCAGTCGTTGCCCCTTTACGGTAATCAGTTCCGGATCGCCCGGACCGGCGCCGACGAAATGCACATCGTGTCTGGCATCACCCGTTTCTTTGCTGGTTTTAGCTGGGTTCATCGTGTTCCTGTCATGATGGTTATCGGGTTGAAATCAAAAAAACTGCCGTCTGGCCCGGTTCTGGTAACTTTGATAACCGATGAAGCAACGGTAAAGCCGTGCTTGTTCATCTGCGCGGGTGCTTCCCGGACAGTCTTTTCGATCACCCCGTTGATTACCAGGCGGCCATCTCTGGCGAATCGCTTGGCAAGCAGTTCAATTATGGCGGGCAGAGAGCCGCTGCTGCCGCCAATAAAGACCCGATCTGGGTCCGGCAGGTTGAGAAGTGCTTCCGGAGCCCTGCCAAAAACGGGCACTATATTGTAACAGCCAAATTTAACAATATTATTTTTTATATTGGCCAGTTCTTCCGGTTTGTGCTCGATGGCATATATGGTCAGTTCCGGGTTCATTCTTGCCGCCTCAATGGAGAGAGAACCACTGCCGGCACCGATATCCCAGAAAACACCTTGACGCGGCAATTGCAATTGATGCAGGGTTGCGGCGCGGACTTCGTTTTTAGTGATCAAGCCCCGGCTGTGTTGGATCAAATCTTCACCCAGACCAAAGCACCAGGAAGGAGTATCCGGGACGCCGGGCACCAGTAGACAGACAATATTGAGTGGCGAAAAATGTTGTTTACTTGCCTCGCCAAGCGTACCGCGAAACAATTTTTCACTTGCCAGACCGAGGTCCTCGGCGACCAGCATGGTAATACCGCCGGGTAGAATAGCTTCCCCGATGAGCCGCAGGTAATCAAGAAGCCGACCGGCGATCAGTTCGGGGCTGTTGTGTGTATCGGTCAGGATCAGGTTTTTGCTATGCCGTAATAATAATCCGGCGATATGACCTGATTTTCGGCCATGCAGGCTGGTAATAGCTGCATCATCCCAGGGAATTTTAAACAGGGCGCACCCCCTTTGTATCGATGATAAGGCCGGATAAAATTCGATTATATCTTCAGCAAATTCAGTCAGTAATCGATGACCGATACCATAAAAGAGTGGATCGCCGCTGGCCAGTACCGCGACATTACCCTGCTGCAACCCGTCTCGGATGGAATTAAGAGCTGCGGGCAAGGGCGTGATGGCCATAAACCGGCACGGCAGATGGGTGGTTAATGGCTGAAACCTCTTTGTGCCGACTACTAAACTGCACTGCACCAGAATCTTCTCCTGGCTGGCGGACAAAACAGGTTCGGCTATGCCAAGGACGAAGAGTTTATACATGGCTGATGATTTCCGCCTTATGGTCGACCAGATAAACCTTCACCCTGGTGCCGCTGACATTCCGGCAGTATTCTTGCGCCTTGAGGCAGACGGCCTTGATCAGTTTGCTCTGTCCTGAAGCTTCGATATGGCTGTACATTTCCCGGGCGGTATTGGAGCCTTCTATTTTTTGCAACAGCTCTCCCTGAGCGCCGAGTTGGGCAAGCAGTTTCGCTCCGTCGGCAACTTCAAGGGCGCCGTTGCGCACATGGGTCTGCGGAATGCAAAGAGCCGCCTTCATGATTTTTGCCCACATCCCCGCCAGGTGAATCGTTTTAAACTGTCGAATGGCCGCTTCTTTCATTGAAAATTCCAGGTAGTCGCCCATCATCGCATAGGCCTCTTCCGGCAAATCAAGGAGCCGCTGCGCTCCCTTTTCGAACGTTCTGCCGGTGGACAGCACTACATCCAACAGGCCGGCTTCTCTGGCTACATCCAGCGATGCCTTGATGGTGGCGGTCCAGGCGTCGGCAGAGACAGGCCGGACAATACCTGTGGTACCGAGTATTGATATCCCGCCAAGAATACCAAGTCGTTTGTTGAGCGTTTTCTCGGCCAGCTCCGCTCCTCTTGGAACCGAGATGCTGACGGTGAACTTTTGATCGCCTGTTATTTCCCGAACGGCGGCGACAATCATCTGCCTTGGAACCGGATTGATGGCCGGCTGACCTACTTCTATAGCCAGCCCGGGTTTGGTGACGGTGCCGACACCCTGGCCGCCACATAATAATATGTTGCCGAGGAGAACGCTCCGTTCCGGGTCAGCGGGGAGGTGACCTGAACTGATGGTTGCTACTATTTCGGCTCTATTGGTCACATCCGGATCGTCACCGGCGTCTTTAATCACCGATGCGGTTGCCGAGGTATTGTCGATAGTGCACTGATGAATCGCAAAACTTTTTCGGCTGCCATCAGGAAAAGGTATGTCGATTCTTTCCGGGCATACTCCCTGTATCAAGGCAAATGTTGCCCCTTTTGCCGCCGCAGCAGCACAGGCACCAGTAGTAAAGCCACTCCTGAGACGGCGAGCGACCATGCTTATTCAGCTGCCAGACGAAGCAGGGCATTGATAATCGCTGCCGCCACGGGACTGCCACCCTTGCGGCCGAGGTTGGTGATATAGCAGTTATTTTGTTCTACCAGCAGGTCTTTGGATTCGGCGGCATTGACGAATCCTACCGGGACCCCGACAACCAGCGGAACGATATCAGGCGGCATGGCGGCAATACTTTTGATGGTCTGCACCAGGGCGGTAGGTGCGTTGCCCATAGCGACAATACCGATATTGCCATTAAGGGACATCTCTATCGCCATTTCCGAACGGGTTTTGTTTCCCGCTTTGGCGCGAGCGGCAACCTCAGGGTCGGCGACCCTGCAGATCACTTTGCCGCCGTATTTGGCGAGCATTGTCTTGCTGATGCCCGATGCCACCATGGTCACATCGGTAAGAACGTCTTTTCCCTCACGAAGAGCCTTGATACCGGCTTCAATCGCACCGGGGGCAAAGCGCATTGTATCTTTAAAAGAAAAATCCCCCGTTGCATGGATGACCCGTTGGACAATTTTAAAGGTCTTCTCGTCCAGGTCGATTGGACCAAGCTCTGCTTTAATTATTCTAAAGCTTTCCTGCTCGATATCTTCGGGAAGGATCTGTTGTAATGACACAGCCATAATATTACTCTCGGCAAAATTTAATAAATTCATCAGCTATCTGCGGGGCAAAACCGAAGTGCAGATGCATATAGCCACCAAGGACTTTTTTGTAGGTATAGCCTTCGCTTGTGCCGTTATTTACGGCGTATATTCGTTTAATACTATCGGGCATCTGGTCAATACTGGAATAATGAAATTCATGGCCGCGTAAAACAGTCCCCGCAGGTCCAAAACAACAGGCTGATGTTGTTTCAACTTCCCTGTAGCCGAGACTGGCCCTGGTCTTCTGCATATGCGCCTTGACCGGGAAGGCGCCGACCATCTTAGAAAATTCATTATCCTGGTCGATAATGCCTTCGGTAAGATACATAAAACCGCCACATTCAGCATAAACCGGTCGGTCGTTTTCAATCCAATCCCGGATCGCGGTTATCATCGACTGGTTTTCGCTTAACGTTTTCGCGTAGAGTTCCGGATAACCGCCACCGAGGTAGAGGGCATCAAGCTCTTCGGGCAGTTCCGGATCGTTGAGAGGGCTGAAAAATACCAGCTCACATCCGGTGTCGCGCAAAATATCGAAATTGTCTTCATAGTAGAAACAGAAGGCTTTGTCACGGGCAACACCGATTCGGCAACGTTTTTTTGTCGCCGGGGAAGATGCAGTTGCATTATTGAGCTCTTTCGCCGTTCGAAAGAGGTGTTCAATCCGGTCCAGATCAATATGTTCAGCAACGGTTCGGGCCAGCAATTGTATCGCTGTCGGGCTAAGAGGTGCGTCGTCGCTGGTCAGCAGGCCGAGATGACGGCTGGGGATTTCGAATGCTAATGTTCTCGGCAGATAGCCAAGGATTTCTGCTTGACAGTGTCGCCGGATAGCATCGCTTACCAGTTGAAGGTGCCTCTTGCTGGCTATCCGGTTGAGGATGATTCCTTTTGGGGCAGCCTTGGGGCGCAGTGTTTCAAATCCCTTGACGATTGCCGCAGCGCTTTCAGCCATTGACCGTACATCAAGAACCAGGATGCCGGCGATATGCAGCGCTTCAGCCAGAAAACCGCTGGATGATAACCCGCCGTCAAACATGCCCATGACCCCTTCAATAATAGTAACATCGGCATTGCCACTGTTTCTTGCAAGGGTGTCTCTGGTAAATTTTTCACCGCTCATCCAAAGATCGAGATTACGCGACACCTGGCCGGTAACCATTTGGTGCAGGCCCGGGTCGATAAAATCCGGTCCGCATTTAAACGGCTGTACCGAGGCACCTCTTTCCCTGAAAGCGGCCATCAGTCCGAGAGCGACAGTTGTTTTTCCCGACCCGCTGGAGGTGCCGGAAACAATAAATCGGCTGGAGGTTTTGTTGATCATTGGTCTTTCTTTGGGCTTGTTTTTTTCGGGTAGAAAAGGGTGTTGAGCTGTTCAATGCCATCAAGTATCCGCAAGGTAGGGCGGGACACAAGCGCCTCGTCAATCAGGTATACCTTGCCCTCACGCACCGCCTTAATCGCGCTGAATCCGGGCTCTTGCATGATGGTCTGAACATCGACAGGGTTCATTCGGCCTTTCTGGGCAAGGAAAATATCAATCTCCGGGCCGTGACTGAGCAGCTGCTCCTTGCCGAAAACGGCTATATTAGTATTCCGCACCTGCTCCGCGTCGGCGGCAATGTTTATTCCTCCTGCCTGCTGCAGGACAAACACGCCGATACTTTCCGGGGCAAAGGTCTTCATTTTTTTATGGATTGACTGGAAGTAGACTTTTGGTCGCCGCTCAGTCGGGATATCTTGCAAGAAGTCCTGCACGATTTTCAGGCGGGATGTGAAATCAGCAATCATTTGTTCCGCCTGGGTTTCATGTCCGGTAACAACGCCGAGATTTTTCCAGTAGGTGAACATCTCATCGACGCTGTTTGGCTGCAGTGAGATGACAGCTATTCCAGCCTGTTTGATTTTATCGATAAATTGCGGGTAGGAACGTTCGATCATCGGTCGAACCAGAACCAGATCCGGGTGTAAGGCGATAAATCTTTCCGGATCCTCACGATAGGAAAGCTGAGGTTTACCAGTTATGGATTGCGGATAGTCATCTGAGGTAGAGATTCCCACCAGCAGATCCTCTGCGCCAAGACTGCAGAGATTTTCAGTATGGCCTGAATAAAGTGAGATGATCCTGGTAAACGGCTTGGTTATCCTAATGGACTGACCGGAGCTGTCGACTATGTTTTTTACGTTGTCTGCCCTACCAGGCACGGGCAGAACCAACAGACAAAATAACAACAGGAAGATGTGGCAACAGAGAAGGTTGCTAGAGCCATCGTTATCAACTTTTTTAATCTTCGACATGATTATCTATACGTGCCAATATTGAAAACTAACCTGCTGCGTTTTATTGAAGGGATCAAAAACCACCTTCGCCTGTACATCAAACACCTCGGCAATCGTCTCTGCGGTCATGGTCTGTTCGGTAGGACCATGATGGATAATGCGGCCATCTTTCATGAACAGAAGCTGGTCGCAATAGGCGGCTGCCAGATTTAGATTATGGATAACGGCAATCACTGTCCTGCCTTCAGTCTGGACCAGTCCGCGGGCAATATTGAAAATCTGCAGGGTGTATTTTACATCAAGACTGGAGGTCGCCTCATCAAAAAAAAGTACCGATGCATTCTGGGCCAGAGCTCGTGCCACAACGGTCCGCTGTTTTTGGCCGCCGGACAGGTTGTTGGTGTAGCGATTCCTGAGTTTGCTGATACCGATGCATTCCATGGCTTCATCGACAGCAAGCCAGTCTTCTTTGGCAGGAGCAGAGAAGCGATCGATATGCGGATGCCGGCCCATCAGGACAATCTCTTCCACGGTAAAACCAAAGCCGGTATCAAACTCCTGGGGAACGAGAGCAATTTGCCGGGCAAGATCACGTTTGGCATAAACATGGAGCTCCTTTCCCCGGTAGACGATAGAACCGGTTCGTTGTTTTTTGCCGCCGGTGAGAAGATCGAGAAAGGTCGTTTTACCGCAACCGTTGGGGCCGACGACACCATAAAATTTGCCAGGGGCCAGACAGAGATTGATATCCTGCAGGATAGGGATAGTGCCGTAGGCAAAAGAAACATCGGTGAGGGTAAAGAGACTCTTATCACTCATAGCTCTTACCTTTTTGTTTTTGCCGGAAGATTACGCAAAAAAACGGTCCGCCAATTAACGCGGTCAGGACTCCGATGGGCACCTCGACAGGCAGAACGGCTCGGGTCATGGTGTCGGCCGACAACAGCAGGATCGCCCCCGCCAGGGCGGACACGGGCAGCAGTTTGCGGTTATCCGGGCCCACCAGGTAACGCATCAGGTGCGGCACGATAAGGCCGATAAAACCGATGATGCCGGTAACTGCCACGCATACCGCTGTCACCAGTGAAGCGGTCAGCAGCAGGATCTTTCTCACCTTGGCTGTCTCCACACCGAGAGTGTCCGAGGATCGCCGGCCCAAACTCATGATGTTCAGATCCCGGCCAAAGTATAAGGTCACAATAATACCCACGATGAGGGTACTGCCGACCAGCAGGACACCGTTCCAGGTGCTCGAGGCAAAACTGCCCATCAGCCAGAATATAATGATGGCAACCTGTTCATCGGCCAGATATTTGAGAAAACTGATGCCGGCGGACAATATCGCTCCGACAATAACCCCTGAGAGAATAAGGGTCTGGGCGGATATCTGACCGTTGAAAGTGGAAAGCCGCATAACCAGCAACAGGGTAAGAATCGCTCCGACAAAGGCAAAGACGGGGGTTGAGAAATGGCCGAGCAGAGTCACGTTGGCCAGCAGTGCCAGAGAGGCACCAAAAGCAGCACCGCTGGAAATACCGAGGGTGTATGGATCAGCCAGGGGATTGAGAAGAATTCCCTGATAGATAACGCCGGACAGGGCTAAGCCCCCGCCAACCAGGGCGGCGGTGAGAATCCGAGGCAACCGGACATCCATAACCACATAGGGGATGGTGGTTTCTATGTTGGCGACGAGAGACGAATCACCGGATATTCCTGCCCCGATCACCCGAAAAATATCTCCCGGAGCAATCACCATATAGCCCATTCCGGTCGAGATAATAATTGTGAGAACGGTGCAGCAAAGAAGAACAGAGATGAGCAGGTAAAAATTTTTTTGCGAATGGCGATGCATTATATCAGGTCAGATAATAATAAATAACAGCAACCACAACAACACAAAGTGCCCGGGTTACCTGGCTGATGCCGACCAGTTCCAGTGCCAGTTGTGGTGAATAGATTCCGCTGTAATAGGGCATTTGATGACGAATCGCCCTGATTGGAGTCGATAAAATATTGCCCACCAGCAGCGCCAGCACCACCTCCTTGACGGTGAGACTGTTCTGTGCCAGCAGCACACTGGCGGCTGTCAAGCCGGCGGAGAATTCGGTGGTCACATGCAAAACGACAATACCAAGGCTTTGCGGGTTCAGCCATGAAAGAAACCACACCTTGGCCGAAATAAATTCCTCCACCATGGTAAATAGACCATACCTGCTGAAAAGAAAAAAGAGTAGATAGACCGGAATCATAAAGAGCAAGACCTTGCCGAGGCGTTTTTTCAATCGTTTTGCACTGGTGACAACGGCCATTTTCCAACTGGTTCGGGCTTTCTGTTGCGGTGGAAGCTGGCAACTACCATCATTTTCAGGAAGAAGTATTCTACCGCCGAGGACCACCAGAATCGTTTGGAGGATGGCGGCTGCAAAGGTAAGGCCGACATAGAGCAAAGCGGCGGCTTTGATAAGCGGTACTGTAAGGAAAAAGGTTGTCGGCAGATGGAGGAAAAATCTCGGCAGGGAGTTAAATAGATTAGCCAGGACAAGTTCCTTTTTGCTCATCTGCCCTTTATCGAAGGCTTCGGACAACATGGTGTTGGCAGAGACCCCGGAAAAAAAGGCCATGGAAAAGCTGGCACCGGTAACTGCTGACAGCCTGCCCATGCGAATGAGAGGACGGGCAAACGTTGCCAGGCGGTTGGTCCAGTTCAAGCTTTCAATAAAGTTGGCAATAAACAACCCGACTGCGATAAAAAAAGTGATTCTGATGATCGGTAGAATCACCTGTGGCCATATAGCGGCAATGAGACTGTGTTCCATGGATATCGGTACGGTTGAAGATCTTTGACTCAATTTCCAGACATTAAGCAGTGGCAGTTATGCAGATTATCAACGGGCGATACTACACCTCATGGGGTGGAAAGAAAATAATTATTATTTTTTGCAGTTTTACCGGGCTGTCACCTTTTTGTTCACGAATAGTAGTTGACTTTCTGTCGAGCTATAGCTTACATATGGCGGTGTTTCAGGTGCTTTGCAAAAAGCTGAAGAGGGAATCTCGTGTAAGTCGAGGACGGACCCGCCGCTGTAACCGGGGACAAATTTCACGTTTTGCCACTGGGAAGAAATCCCGGGAAGGTGTGAAAGATGGCTGATCCGGAAGTCAGAAGACCTGCCTGAAATGAAGGTTTTTGTCATCCCGTGGAACAGGATGCACTTATCGATACGAGGAACAACAGGGACTCCCCGGATCATCAAGTATGATTCGGGGATTTTTTTTTATTCTTGAGTCGTAAAATTATTTTGTAAAAATTGAGGTTGGCTAGGTAAAAAAGATGATGCAAGGGACGTTCTATGTAGTTGGGGTCGGGCCGGGAGATCCGCAGTTGATGACTTTGAAAGCAGCAAAAATCCTGGACAGATGTGCTGTCTGGTTTGTTCCGTCAGCCTTTGATAACGGTGGCAGCATGGCCCTGAAAATCGCCTCTGGTGCAGTCAGCAGCGAAGGGAAGACTATTCTCAGTCACCGCTTCCCGATGAAACAGATACTGAGGGGAGAGGCACCCGATCCGGAAGTCAAAAATGCCTGGCAGCAGGCGGCAAAAACTATTATGGCCGCGCTTGCCGACGGCCATGATGTTGTTTTTCCAACACTCGGCGATCCAGCTATCTATTCCACCGGTTTTTATGTGTGCGAGACCTTGCAGGAGTATGGTTCGCCATTTCCTGTTGAAATCGTTCCCGGCGTCTCGGCTATTGGCGCCTCGTCTGCCGCTGCCGCGTTACCACTCTGTCTGGGTGATGAACGCCTGGTGATCATTCCTGCCACCTTTGCCAATGAGAGGATTCGGGACTTGCTCCAGCTTAGCGATGTGGTCGTTTTTATGAAGGTCCATAATGTGATGGAGCGGTTAGTGGGGCTGCTCGAAGAACTTGATCTTATCGACAATGCAGTCCTGGTTGAGCGCTGCAGCTTGGATGATCAGAAAATCTGGACCAATGTCCGAGAGGCTGTCGGTCGCGATATCCATTATTTCTCTACAATGGTGGTGCGAAAAACCCAGTAGGCCCATGGCGTATTTTTCCATGCCACCTTAGCGAAGCAGCGCTTTTTCTTCATGATAGCCTGATCGTGCTGTTGCGTTGGGCATAAGAACAGCCCCTTTGGCCATAAAGGTTCCCGGGCTGGTCACCGAGTTGCAGCCGGTCTGGCAGCCATCGGCCATAATTGCCCCGAGCTTGCGCCTGTTGGTGTCGATCCGTTCTCCCTGGTAGAAAACAGTGATGGTTCCGGGCAAAAATTTGAGATTCGCCAGTTTTGTCCCAGCACCGAGGTTGACGTCGTTGCCGAGGATTGAATCACCGAGATAGGCAAAATGGCCGGCTTTGGCGTCGTTTAACAAGATGGAATGTTTGATTTCAGTAGCATGGCCGAGAACACATCTTTTTCCTGCCATGCAATATCCCCGCAGGTAGGCACTCTGGCGGACTTCACTGAAATCGCCGATAACTGCCGGCGATTTAATCATTGCCCCCGACTCGACCAGCACTCCTCTGCCCAGAGCTATCTGTTTACCCAGCAGCACGGCTCCGGCCATAATCACCGAGGCGCCTTCTAAAATCATCCCTCCCCGCTTAACCTGCAATCCCCCTTTCGTGGTATCGCCGTAGGTAATCTCCAGGTCGTTGAAATCGAGGGTGTGCCCCCTGTGAACAACAATATGCTCGGTGAGCGGGATGCCGTTTCTGATGTACACGTTGTCATATTTCGGATATGTGTAGGTATCCATGTAGTTCTTCAGATCCCCCAGTGGCTGCCATACATGGCCAGCCGGCTCGAAGAGTTGGTGATCGGGAAAATCGGTTACATCAAAAAATGATTGGGTCGTGAGCATAATATTCTCTTTGGGATTGTTGAGGAATCAGAGTATTCGGACTTGTAATTAGTACTATGAGTAAAATAATATAAGAGATCAAGGGAAAACCGGGCAAGGCACGGTTACATGGTGGCAAAACCTGTTCTTGACTTAACTAAATCGGATGTTTAGTATTTCCCAGGCCTTCATGGTCGAGTTGTTTTATGATGGCTATCTTATTGAATAAAGGAACAATTATAGTTCCTGGACATGATCGAAATATGCCGCGAAGACCTCAATTTAGGTTCTCGTTAAGAGTTTTGCAGGAGGAATGAGTGGAATTTAATGATTCGTTGAGCATCGGGATGGACGATTTTTCAAACAATGAAGAGATGGAAATACCTGAAGTACTGCCGATGATGGCGGTGCGGGATGTTGTTGTCTTTAATTATATGATTATCCCTCTTTTTGTTGGCCGCCCGGGGTCCGTCGAAGCCGTTAACGAGGCTCTCGGGACAAATAAATTGCTGATGCTTGTCACTCAGAAAGATGCCACCAAGGACAACCCAAAGGTAGAGGATCTCTACGAAGTGGGCATGGTTTGTGTGGTGATGCGGACCCTGAAACTCCCCGATGGCCGCCTCAAGGTCCTGGTACAGGCCATGTCTAAGGCAAAAATAAAAGAATACATACGAACTGAACCGTCCTACCAGGTGTCGGTGGAAGTTATTGAAGACGTCGAGGCTGAAGAAGTAACCGTTGAGGTAGAAGCCTTGATGCGGGCAGTGCGAGAGCAGACTGAGAAGATCATGTCGCTGCGCGGCATTTTGTCGGCTGACCTGATGATGATCATCAATAACATCGAGGATCCGGGCCGGCTTGCCGATCTGGTTGGCTCCAACCTGCGCTTGAAAATTTCGGAATCGCAGAAGATTCTGGAAGAAAGCGATCCCGTTGAACGGCTGCGACTGGTGAGTCAGCTGCTGACTAAAGAGCTGGAAGTCTCAACTGTTCAGGCCAAGATCCAAAACGATGCCAAGGAGGAAATGAGCAAGTCCCAGCGCGAATATTTCCTGCGGGAACAGATGCACGCGCTGCAAAAAGAACTGGGTGATACGGATGAAAGGTCCCAGGAAATTGACGAACTCGAGCGGAAAATCAAGAAAACCAAGATGCCCAAAAGTGTCCGCAAAGAGGCGAAAAAGCAGCTGAGCCGGATGGATATGATGCATCCCGATTCCTCCGAGGCGACCATTATTAGAACCTACATCGACTGGATTCTCGATGTTCCCTGGAAAAAAAGTACCAAGGATATGCTTGATCTGGTCGAAGCCAAGACCATCCTCGACGAGGATCACCACGGCCTTGATAAGGTAAAAGAACGTATTCTGGAATATCTTGCAGTGCGTAAATTAAACCAGACAACCAAAGGGCCGATTCTCTGTTTTGTCGGGCCTCCGGGAGTTGGCAAAACCTCGCTCGGCAAATCCGTCGCCCGGGCCATGGGCCGCAAATTCCACCGTATTTCCCTTGGCGGCATGCGCGATGAGGCGGAAATTCGCGGGCATCGACGGACCTATATCGGCGCCATGCCGGGGCGGATCGTTCAGGGCTTGAAAACGGTCGCTACCAATAATCCGGTTTTCATGATGGACGAAATTGACAAGCTTGGCTCGGATTATCGAGGCGATCCTTCTTCGGCGTTGCTGGAAGTTCTTGACCCGGAGCAGAATTTCGAATTTTCCGATCATTATATGAACCTGCCCATTGACCTGTCGAAAGTGATGTTTATCACCACCGCCAATATGAGCGACACCATTCCCGGGCCGTTGCTCGACCGGATGGAGGTGATTCGTCTGTCCGGCTATACCCAGGAAGAAAAAGTCGTTATCGCCAGACAATACCTTTTGCCCAGGCAGATAAAACAAAATGGATTGAAAGCACGGCAGGTTAGAATTGATGATACAACCCTGCAATATATTGTCACTCATTACACCTATGAAGCGGGGCTGCGAAATCTTGAGCGGGAAATCGGCAAGGTATGTCGGAAGATCGCCCGTAAGGTGGCTGAAGGCGGAAAAGGACCCTACACGGTTTCAAACCGCAATCTTGACAGGTATCTCGGTCCGCCCAAAAACATCCCCGAATCGGAGCTGGAAAAACTGGAACAACCTGGGCTGGTGACCGGTCTTGCCTGGACCGAGGTTGGCGGTGAAATCCTGCAGATCGAGGTGAATATCATGCCCGGTAAAGGCAAACTGCTTATGACCGGTCAATTGGGAGATGTTATGAAAGAGTCGGCTCAGGCTGCTTTAACGTATTGCCGAAGTCGCTCAGAGGAATTGAAGGTTGCCGAAGATTATTTTGACAAGATAGATCTGCATATCCATGTACCAGCCGGGGCTATTCCCAAAGATGGCCCCTCGGCCGGCATCACCATGGCAACTGCGCTGTACTCGGCGATTACCGGCAAAACAGTGATCAGCCAGCTGGCGATGACTGGTGAAGTAACCCTGCGCGGTCGCGTGCTGCCTATTGGCGGCCTCAAAGAAAAGGCACTTGCGGCGCTTCGGGCCGATATCACCAAGGTGATTATTCCCGCCCAAAATGAGAAAGATCTTCAGGAAATTCCAGTGAACATCAGAAACAAAATGGAATTTTTCCCGGTTAAGGATATGGACGAGGTTGTCAAGATTGCTTTTTCCAAAAAGAATCCAGGCAAGACAGCAAAAGCCAGTGTCAAACTGAGCGGGAGCTGTGACTGACTCCGATCTGCAGCATAGTCCGGCACCAGTTCGCCCGAAAAGAAGAATTTTCCTCTGGTTCATTCTGCTTTTTGTTATCGCCTTCATGCTTTTTGGCGGCTGGTTTGCGAGCTACGTCTTTTCCCCCGGCCCACTAAATTCCAATGAAACTGCTATAGTCTCCATTCCACGGGGGACGTCTGTTCGTGGAATCAGCGACATTCTTGCCAAAGAAGGGGTGATCCGCGCTGACGTCAGATTTCTTCTGTTGGCAAAATTGTCCGGCTATGGCAAAAGACTCCAGGCCGGTGAATTTCGGCTGCGCACCGGTATTAAACCCGGAGAAGTTCTGCGGGAACTGGCAATAGCCAGAGCCGTCGAGTATCCGGTTACTATCCCCGAAGGACTTCGTGCCGCTGAAATTGCCGAGATATTTGGCGATAATGGCTTCTGCAATCCGAAGAGTTTCCTCAACCTTGTTTACGACAAGGCGTTTATGGCAAAATTAGGTTTTGCGCATCTTGATAGTCTTGAAGGATATCTCTTTCCGGACACTTATCGCTTCACCAGGGATATAACGGGTGCTGAAAAAATCATCCCCATTATGGTGAAGCGGTTCAACGATGTCTGGAGTGAGGTGACTGCTGGGGTTGATGCGACATTAGATGTGGAAGAGACGGTTATTCTCGCTTCGATTGTCGAAAAGGAAACCGGCGCCCCTGAGGAAAGACCCTTGATTGCCGGGGTGTTTCAGAATAGGCTCAAGATGGGCATGCGTCTGCAATCTGACCCCACCGTCATTTACGGCAGTAAAAAATTTTCGTCACCAATCTCTAAAAACGATCTGCTCACCGCCACTCCGTATAATACCTATACACTTCCCGGACTTCCTGCAGGCCCGATCTGCAGCCCGGGAAAAGAAGCACTTCGAGCCGTTTTATATCCCACCCCGACCGACACTCTTTATTTTGTCTCGAAAAATGACGGGACCCACCATTTTTCTAAATCGCTGAGTGAACATAATCATGCCGTAGAAAAATATCAGAGGAAAAATTCTGATAAAAAAGGTAAGTAGATTACGAGGCTGAACAGAGCCAGGGCAGTAAGCGCAGAGTCCATAAGATATACATTTGATGGGAGAAAACGGTGAAAATTGCCCTGGTGCAGATTAACCCGGTCATTGGTGATTTTGAAAAAAATTGCGGTAAAATAAAGTCCTGGTCGGAAAAAGCCAAGGTTTGTGGATGTGAGCTGGTAATTTTTCCTGAACTTGCAGTGTCCGGCTATCCTCCGCAGGATCTTCTCGAGAGAAAATCATTTCTTGTCGCCCATGAGGCGGCTGTTGCCGGCTTACTCGGTGCATTACCCGATCTTGATGTCATGTTTGGCTGTTTTGAACGGCGGGAAGGGCAGCAAGGGAAAAACCTTTTCAATTCCGTGGTGGTTGCCCGCAAGGGTGAAATTATTTTTCAAGCGCAAAAGCAGCTGCTGCCTGCCTACGATGTCTTTGATGAGACCCGTTACTTTGAGCCCGGGGCACCGTCTGAATTATATGTGCTCAAAGATCTGCAATTCGCGGTCACCGTCTGCGAAGACGTCTGGAGTGAAGAGGTAAGAGAATATGACACCGATCCCGTCGCCGAACTTATATCACTTGCCGCGCAAAATAAGGACACGATACACGCAATAATTAATATCTCCGCCTCACCCTTTCAACGTAACAAAGAACGAATCAGAAAGAATATCTTTCACAAAATCAGTCGTCGTTATGGTCTTCCTTTTCTTTACTGTAATCAGGTCGGTGGACAGGACTCGCTGCTCTTTGACGGACGTAGCCTGGTGATTGATAAGAGTGGTACCGTGGTCGCCCAGGCCCTGGGCTTTGTCGAGGATATGATCGTCGTTGACAGTCAGACCTGGCAGGGAGAAATGCATGGTGCACCGCAGATTTCCGAGCAGGCGGCAGTGTATCAGGGATTGGTCATGGGGGTGAGAGATTATGTGCGTAAATGTCACTTTTCTTCTGTGGTGCTTGGACTTTCCGGGGGAATTGATTCAGCACTTACTGCGGCAATTGCCGTTGATGCCCTGGGGCCGGAGAATGTTCTCGGGGTGGCTTTGCCTTCCCCGTACAGTTCACCGGATTCGCTTGAGGATGCCCAAAAACTGGCGAAAAATCTTGGCTGCCGGTTTGAAGTTCTGCCAATCTCCGAATTGTTCAACAGCTTTCGGAACAGCCTCGATCCATTTTTTACAGGACTCGACGAAGATATAACTGAGCAGAACCTGCAGGCTCGTATCCGGGGCAACCTGCTGATGGCTTTATCCAATAAATTTGGCCACTTGCTTCTTACTACCGGCAATAAGAGCGAGATGGCCGTCGGCTACTGTACTCTTTATGGTGATATGAGTGGGGGTCTGGCTGTTATCTCCGATGTGCCGAAACAACTGGTCTATGAACTGGCCGCTTATGTTAATAGAGCAAGAGAAATTATACCGGCAAGAACTATCAAAAAGGCACCGACAGCTGAATTAAAACCGGATCAGCGGGATCAGGATGATCTACCACCCTATGAAATTCTCGATCAGGTGCTGGAGTTGCACCTTGAAGAAGGGAAAGGTGCCCGCGAAATAATAGCTCTTGGTTTTGACGAGCAGATGGTGCGTGATATCGTGCGGCGGGTCCGGCTCAATGAATACAAGCGAAAGCAGGCTCCGATGGGACTGAAGGTAACCACCAAGGCTTTTGGTTTTGGCCGAAGATTTCCCAATGTGCAAAACTTCCAGGAATGATGGCGTCATACATTGAAAGATAGCCGATTCTCCTTACAATTTTTGTTGAAAATTCTTGTTCTTGTCGGGTTCCTCTGTGCGCTGATCTGGCTCATTGTCTCCGAACAATTGACTAAACGCCCTGAGAAACTCTATGTGACCACTTCCGGCAGTGTTGACATGTGCCTCAGCTGCCATAAGGATGAAAAACTTGATCCGGCGCATGATGTTTCTGTTATAGGCTGTGCACCCTGCCATCTCGGCAATCCTCTGGCGGTAACCAAAGAACAAGGGCATGAGGGGATGGTGCTCAATCCGGGCGATCTGCGCCATGTCGAAAAAACCTGTTCTGTCGAGGGCTGTCATCCAAAAGATGCCCATAAGGTGAAAAACTCCCTTATGGCGACCAATCGGGGAATAATTGGTACCTTGCTTTATTATTGGGGCGAAACGGATAGTCAGGATACCGATCTCACCGTAGAAGAACTCATCAAAACAGGGAAAAATTCGCTAGCCCTTGACTATTATCGAAAACTTTGCGGTACCTGCCACCTCTGGAAACAAAAAAACGATATGCCCGGGGTCCCGCAATTTTTCAACGAGAAAGGCGGGGGATGCTCAGCCTGTCACTATTACCTGCCCGGAAAAACCGGGATAGACGAAATTTTTGTCTCTGACGATCGGCAGGTGACCCGTCCACCGGATAAAAAGATCCATCCCCTTATTACTAAAAAGGTGCACAGCGTAAATTGCGTCCGGTGTCATAACCGTTCCGGCCGGATTGGCATATCGTATATGGGGATCTTTGAATCAGAAGGGTATGGCACGCCTTATGAACAAGGACACTTGAACTCCCAGCAGCTGCCGGGGGCCAGATTCTATCTTGAAATTGCCGATGATATACATCATGCAAAACAGATGGAATGCATTGACTGTCATACCCGTAACGAGATCATGGGGGATGGCACCAGTTACGCCCACTATGAAGACCAGCTGGAAATTACCTGTGAAGTCTGTCATTCGGATAGACCCGGAACTACCAGAAAGAACAATATGCTTACCAATATCGACACCGAGGACGGCAAGATGGTGCTGGTGGGCAAGGTCGATGATAAGCTGCATCCACTCAAGACCGCAAAAAAAGGGGTGTGTGATTTTTCCGCACATAAACGGGTGACCTGTGAAGCCTGCCATTCCACATGGGTGGCGCAGTGCTATGGCTGCCATGCCAAACGCGATGCATCTCTCACCCACCTGGATAAGTTGAGTCTGGAAAAAACCGCAGGATTGTGGGAAGAAGGGCGTTCTTATATCCGTTATGAACGGCCGATGCTCGGGGTCTGGCAGGATGAGATTGTCGTTGTTACCCCCGGTTGTCAGGATATCGTCACGGTGGTCGATAAAAATGGTGAGATCGAAAAGAGCTTTGATCGCTTTACCATGGCGGCGATCAATCCCCATACCACCCAGGCCAAAGGCCGAGACTGTATTGACTGTCACACCTCCACGAAAACAGTTGGTCTAGGGGAGGGGAAAGTGTTCCTGCGGGACAGTGCGCTGGTTTTTGAGGGCGTGGATCAGGGAATTGTGACAAGCGCTGGCAAGACTGTTCCTTTTGATGCATATGTGACTCTGGACGGCAAGCCGCTCCAGCATAGTTCACGATCGACTCTGCGGCCTTTTGACAAGGGTGAACTGAACTCGATTCTGCGGGTCGGACTTTGCGTCGGTTGTCATAACCGATATGATGATCCCATATGGAAAAATTATACCAGTGCGACTACCTGCCGTCGTCCGGAGCTTACATCCGGGTTAATAGATGAAGATTTCCCAAAAATAAATGGAGCAAAAACATCGGAATAGTAAGCGGGAACACCGTCGGTTTAAAAACCAATCAGCTCAAGGCCCTGGAAAGACTGGCCCAGAAGAGGGTCGAACGGGATAAAATCATCAACCCGGAGATGGCCCGAACGCTCTGCCGGATCTCTACCGAACTTAATAGACAGATCGGACTGCTCGTGCATCGGTCGGGTAAGATTGAAGCTGTCATTGTTGGCGATTATTCTCAGATCATCCTGCCGCAGCTTGGCAATGTACGGGCCTCGGGAGGCAGACTGCGTGGCCTGCGACTGGTGCACACCCATCTGGCAGGGGAAGATATCAGCGATGAAGATCTGATGGATCTGCTTTTTTTACGGTTGGATCTGCTGTCGGTAATCAAGGTCGATGCCGAGGGCTTGCCGGAGAAAATGTACTCAGCCCATTTGCTGCCTACCGCCCACGAGGGCAAAAACTGGGCATTTCTCAAGCCGGTTCATCCCGCCAATCAGATTGACTCGTTTGAGGATTTGATTACGGCAATAGAAGGGGAGTTTGGCCTGAGCCGCAAAACCAGTCTAGTTGACCGTCGGGAAGATCGAGCGATACTGGTCAGCGTGACAACGGAACCGAAAAGGCAGGCGGAGGAGTCTCTTGCCGAGCTTGTCGAATTGGTTCGTTCCGACAATATCGCAATTTTAGATACGGTCCTGCAACGGAAAAACAAAGCCAATCCACGGTTGATAATCGGCAAGGGCAAGCTGGCCGAGATCATGATCAGGGCCCTGCAACTCGATGCCAATCTGCTGATCTTCAACCAGGAATTGAACCCTTCACAGATTCGCTCCATCACCAATTTCAGCGATTTGCGGGTCATTGACCGTACTCAGCTCATTCTCGATATCTTTGCCCACCGGGCCATGAGCCGGGAGGGCCGGCTCCAGGTGGAGATGGCGCAGTTGAAATATATGCTCCCCCGGCTGTCGTCAAGAGACGACGCCTTGTCGAGGTTGACCGGCGGAATCGGCGCACGGGGTCCGGGCGAAACCAAGCTCGAGATTGATCGGCGGCGGATCAATGACCGTCTCACCCGCTTGACCAGGGAATTAAAGCAGGTGAGCGCAGAGAGATATCGGCGCAGGGCTCAGCGAAGAAAAAAAGAACTGCCGGTTCTATCGTTGGTCGGCTATACCAATGCCGGCAAATCAACCCTTCTGAATACCCTGACCAACAGTGATATCGTCGCTGAGGACAAGCTTTTTGCAACGCTTGATCCGACCAGCCGTAGACTGCGCTTTCCGACCGAGATGGAGGTCATTATTACCGATACGGTGGGTTTTATCAGAAATTTGCCGGCGGATCTGCTGCAGGCGTTTATGGCGACTCTGGAGGAACTGCAGGAGGCTGATCTTCTCGTTCATGTCGTTGATGTTGCCAATCCGAACTTTCGGGAGCAGATGGCGGTGGTCGAACAATTGCTCAGGGATCTTGAGCTTGACGAAATACCCGTTCTGACACTGTACAACAAGATTGATCAGGTTGAAGACAAAGAGTTAATACAACAGCAGCTTGGCCAGGATGCTATTACCATCAGCGCACTGCAACCGGAAACACTGACCGGTTTTCTTCTACAGGCCGAACGAATGATCGGCAAGGTGCTGGATAAAAACCTACGGTAACAGATAAAACCCCAGTTCTTTTTCATAGGCCCGGTCTTCGACAAACTCACAGCCAATGCGGTTGCCGGTGACGGTTATAATGACAACTTTTTTGAACAGAACCGTCTCCTTGCGGTTGTCGAGGGTAAAGACCAGCGATCCCTTTTGACCAACCTGCATGTCGTGGAGGCCACGCACTTCAAAGCATGCGCCATTAAGGGAAAGGTTGATGATTTTGATTTTACCACCACCAATCGCCGGTGGAATCAGATCGTAGGTACCCTCAAGCTCAGTTGGTTTACGAAAGTGTCGGCGGAACTCCAGGTGCACTTTATAGACATGTCCGCACTTGCATTTAACCTTAATGAGATGGAGGCGATGGCGAAACTGTGTTGCAGAAATCGCTCGAGCAGCGTCGCATGCCGGGCATACAAGCATTGCCTCATCATCGTGTTTTACAAAGGATTTATGGGTGGCTGGTGGATTTGTCATGTTATATTATACAATTCCTAAAATATATTGCAAATAACGAAGCATATAATGCAAATAACGGCGAAGATCGGGCTTACTCCTGGGGCGTCAATCGTAAATGATCGCTGTATATCTTTCCAGGATCTCTTCGGTTTCCTTATCAAGTTCGCTGGCCACTTCATGGATCTGGTATTCAAGTCCGCAGGCTGTGCAACGCATGCGTACTCTTCGACACATGCGATGTACTTCAAGTTTGCCGGAGCATTTTTTACATTTCATTATTTAACTGAGCAGTTGTTCCCTGGTGAAAACCGATTCGAGCGTGTAGCCTGCTTTTGCCAGTGCTTCTGTCCCGCCTTCCTGCCGTTCAACCACTGTAGCGATGAGACCCACTCTAAAACCGGCTGCTTCCACTCGTTCAATGACCTTCAGCAGCGTCCCACCGGTGGTAACCACATCTTCAAGCAGGGCAACGGTGCAGCCGTCAGCCATATTTTTCAAACCTTCAATATAATTACCGGTGCCGTGACCTTTGGCCTCTTTTCGCACAATAAAGGCAGGAATTGGTTGCCTTGCTAAAAAACTGGCGATTGATACAGCGGTAACCAGAGGATCGGCGCCAAGTGTCATTCCGCCAACCGCATGGATGGGAGTGGGTGATTTTTGCAACAGCTCAAAGAGCAATTTCCCACAAAGATAGGCCCCTTCCGCAGAAAGGGTGGTTTGTTTGCCATCAATATAAAAATCGGAAGTTTTACCGGAGGTAAGGGTAAAGGAGCCTTTTCGATATGATTTTTCGAGGAGAATTTCCTTCAATCGCTGTCTGTCGTCCATGAGAATGTGCACTATAAAATGGATAATATTATAATAAATTTCCTTCGTTAATAAATTTGCAGCCGATACTACCTTTTTTTTTCGTATGTTTAAAGAAAAAACTGGTAAACTTTTTCAAAGCAATGTTAGGCTGTCTAGTTGATTTTATTTATGATGCTGAAGCGTTATTACGGAACATTTTTTGCTTTGAAATAAAATGAATAGATGATGATATCATTTTAATAGCTACTTTTCCATAAGACTATATGGATTTACTTTAGGGGAAAAATATGTGTGGTATTGTTGGATATTGCGGTCCGCGACGCGTTGTGCCTGTTGTTCTTGAAGGCCTCAGACGACTTGAATATCGAGGCTACGATTCAGCTGGTATTGTTTACCTGGAAAATGACAAATTGATCAAGCATCGTTCAGCAGGAAAGCTGTCGAATCTTGAGGCTATCATCGGTGATGCGATCATCGCCCCATCGCATATTGGTCTTGGCCATACCCGTTGGGCGACCCATGGTGCGCCGACCACCGAGAATGCCCATCCGCATAGTGACTGTACCGGGAATCTCGTCGTCATCCATAACGGCATCATTGAGAATTACCATTCGCTGCGTGAAGAACTGAAGGCAAAAGGGCATGTGTTTTCCTCGGAAACCGATACCGAGGTTCTTGCCCACCTGATTGAGGATAACCTCGAGGGAGATCTGGTTGTCGCTGTAAAAAAAGCGATCAGCCTGGTTGAAGGTTCCTACGCCATTGGGGTGCTCTGGGCAGGCATGCCTGATACGCTCATTGCCGTACGAAATCAAAGTCCTCTGGTGCTGGGAGTCAGTGAGGAGGATGGCAATTTCATGGCCTCGGATATTCCGGCTCTTCTGCCCTATACCAGGAAGGTAATATTTTTGGATGATATGGAACTGGCGATCTTGACAGCCGACAGCCACCAGATATTTTCGCTTGTTTCCGGCAAGCCTTTACAAAAAGAGATCCAGACCATCGATTGGAACGCGGCGATGGCCGAAAAAGCCGGCTACCGGCATTTTATGCTCAAAGAAATTTTTGAGCAGCCTCAGGCGATCACCAATACTGTCAGCGGAAGGATCAATCTGGAGAGCGGGGTGGTCGATCTGCCGGAAATTAAAGTATCTCAGGCGGAACTGGAAAATATTGACCGCATTTTTCTGGTCGCCTGCGGAACATCCTGGCACGCTGCCCTGGTGGCTAAGTATTGGATTGAAAAATATGCCAATATCCCGGTGGAAGTGGATATCGCTTCAGAGTTTCGTTACCGGCATTTGCTCGTCAATGAAAGGGTGCTGACGGTGGCAATTTCTCAATCCGGGGAAACTGCTGATACCCTCGCCGGGATACGCAAGGCAAAAAAAATGGGGTCAAAAATTATTACCATCTGCAACGTGGTCGGATCGACTATGACCCGCGAGGCTGACGGCACAATTTATACCCACGCCGGACCGGAAATAGGTGTTGCCTCGACCAAAGCCTTTATCTCCCAGCTTGCCGCATTATTTTTGTTTACCTTGTATCTCGGCCAGAAAAAAAAGAAGGTCAGCCTGGAACAAAGTGTCGAACTTGGTCGGGAATTGATAGCTGTCGCAGGAATCATCGACGATGAATTGCCCAGGATTCAACAAGAGGTGCAAACACTCATTGAAAACTACTACAGCAGCCGGGACTTCTTGTTTGTCGGCAGAGGTCTGAATTATCCCATCGCCCTGGAAGGGGCACTGAAACTGAAGGAAATCTCCTATATCCATGCCGAAGGCTATGCATCGGGTGAGCTGAAACACGGCCCCATTGCCTTAATAGACAAGGAGATGCCGGTACTGGCCCTGGTGCCTCAGGATGAGGTGTACCAGAAATCAATTTCTAATGTCGAAGAGATAAAGGCGCGCCAGGGGCGAATCATTCTTATCGGCACCGATGGCGATAGCCACCTTAAAACCATTACTGAGGATGTGATCTATTTGCCGATGGTCCATGAGGCGATGAACCCGATTCTTTATACCATCCCGGCGCAGCTCCTGGCCTATGAAATAGCCACAAGACGCG
>CAWDRB010000010.1:0-96041 GCA_963804605.1 uncultured delta proteobacterium | reverse complement strand
CAGTAAATTCAAGGACTTACAGATATTTTTCTGTAGGTCCTTTTTCTTTTGTCTGCTTTATCCCCCGTCTGTCCCTCGTTTTGGGAAGTTAATAAAAAAAACCGATCCAAAATTATCTGAACCAGGCTTCCATCCATGTAAGATTTTTGCAAGAGTGCATTTATATACTTCCTGCTATAACAACCTGAAAATCGGGTAAAGCGCACACGTTAAGCCAAAAAACACCCCCATAAGCACGGTTTAGTTGAAAAAACTGTGCTTTTTTGCGTGCATTTATTACGTTTATACGTACATTTTAAATGGGAGTTTATTCATGGCTAAACCAATAACAGGAAAAAATCACGTCGGCGAACGGCGTGAGAATCGTCCGAATGGCGATATTTACGTCTATGAACGGATTACCGCCTACGATGAAAAGACCAGAAAGACCTATACGGTCAGTCAGAAGCTCAAGGGAAAAATCAAGTCGGGAGCACAAGAAATTGTGCCGACTCGTTCGAAAAAATACCAAGGCGAAAGAGGTATTGTCGATGCAACACGTCAGCATACCGGACTCACGGACATCCTGGAATGGGTGGGCAAGGTTTCCGGCATTGATGATGATGTACATGCTTCATTCAGCGAGGGTGATGCGGCAAAAATGCTATCTATCGCACGCTACTGGATCGGTTCCGGTGGCAACACGCTGCCGCGCCTTGAGAGTTGGCAGGTGATGCACCCCCTTCCATATCGTGAAGGAATCACTGAAGACGTGTATGACAAGCTGTTTAAGGATGTTGGTCGCAATGAAGAAGGCGTCCAGTGCTATTTTTCAGCTCGGGCGGCACGCCTGGGAGAGTCTCCAACGCTGGCGTTTGACTCTACAACTCTTTCTACCTACTCTGAAAATCAATCGGAGGCACGGCAGGGGTTCAACAAGGATGGCGACGGAATCAATACGATTAAGCTTTTGACCTTATATTCCGTGAAGGGTTGCGAACCAATAGCCTTCGCAAAGCAACCCGGTAATATTCCGGATGTTATTTCCATTGTGTGCTTTCGGTAAGCCTGCCATGACCCCGCCAAGCTGATCTGCTACAATCGGTGTCCTTCTAATAACCAATGGAGGATTACCGATGGGACACGTATCATTAGCCCCACAAAATATAGATACCCAATTGAAATGCTAAAAGAAAGACTAGGAAATATTACATAAAGATATTGCTAATAGCACACGGGCCGATCGAATCATTGCAGAATACTATGAAACAAAACGCCACAGATGCAGTTTACATTCACGAATTCATTATCCCCGAAAGTTCTCTCGATCAAAATGGACACGTTAACAATGGCGTATATGTCCAATAGATGCAAGCTGGCCTATTCCTCACTCGGAGTCAACCGGTGGAACTCAGGCGACTAGAGCCTCTCTTACTTTGAATGCTATGTCTTGTTTTGAAAATGGCTTTGGCATAAAGTTAACGCCCTCATCGAGTACTCCCCGGTGGGCAATGACATTAGCCGTGTATCCAGACATAAAAAGTGTCTTGATATTAGGATACTGACCTCTTAGGCGCTCAGATAACTCTCGACCATTCATTTCAGGCATAACCACGTCAGTTATTAGAAGGTTAATTTCACCAACATGTTCTGCCGCCAATTTTATAGCCATTGTTGTGCTTGTCGAAGACAATACAGAATATCCAAGTTCTTTGAGCATTCTTTCTCCTAGCTTCAAGATAGAGGTTTCATCCTCAACGAGCAAAACTATCTCTCCGTTGCTAATTGGCAATTTTAGATTAATGTCGTCATTCGCAGGAACAGTTTGTCCCATATGACGAGGGAGATAAATCTTAATGGTTGTACCCTTTTCATGTTCGCTGTACACATTGATAAAACCGTTGTTTTGTTTGGTTATACCATAAACAGTGGCCAATCCTAATCCAGTACCTTTCCCTACCTCTTTAGTGGTAAAAAACGGCTCGAAAATCCTATCCATGATTTCTGGTGCAATACCCACTCCATCGTCACTTACGGCAATCATTACAAACTCCCCAGGGACAAAACCTAAGTGGTCGTCGCAGTATTTCTGATCAAAAATGATATTTTTAGTTTCAATAGTAACTTTGCCAACACCGTCTATTGCATCCCGAGCGTTGATGCAAAGATTTGCCATTATCTGATCAACTTGTGAAGGATCAATTTTGACTTGCCACACTTCAGCTCCTGGTATCCAAGCAAGATCAATGTCCTCACCAATGAGTCGATGGAGCATTTTAAGCGTGCTTTGGAGATTTTCATTTACATCGAGTACCTGGGGGGAAACCGTTTGCTTGCGGGCAAATGCGAGCAGTTGTCGAGTAATATCGGTTGAACGTTTTGCAGCCGACATTACTTCCCCTAGATCAGCATAAAGTTCCCCTGACGGATCTAATCGGGCCATAACCAGATCGGTAAATCCGATAATCACACTCAACGCATTATTATAATCGTGTGCCACACCACCAGCAAGTTGGCCTATGGATTCTAATTTCTGCACCTGCGTCAACTGATTTTTCAATTTTGCTTTCTCTCTCTCGGCCTGCTTTTGTTTGGTAATGTCATTTATGCTCGACAAAATACAGGGACCTTGTTTCAGATTTATCCTTTGAGCCGAGAACAGGCCTGTAATTATCTGGCCATTTTTCGTTCGGAAAAGGTATTCTTGGCCAGTTACGACTCTGCCAGTAATGAGATCTGACACAACCTTTTGTCGTTCCTCTTCATTCACCCAAAGACTCAGGCTAATTGTTGAACTCTCCAGCGCTTCTTCTCGGGAATAATCTGTGATAGTAGTAAAAGCGTCGTTGACTTCAACAATTTCTCCATTATTTGGTTTCGTTATGATGATAGCATAGGGTGAAGTTTGGAATGCCTTGAAATATTTTTCATTGATTTCTTTCAAAGCTTCTTCGGCGATCGTGCGTTCCTTTTCGGCTTTAATCTTCTCAAATATTTCCTTTTTAAGCCGACGATTCCAGAATAGAAAAAACACAAGCAATGTACTCATTACTGCAAATACATAAAGGACGATACGCAGCAGATCCATCTTGGTGAAGCCAATCTGAATTGGCATCGCTAGCCATTTTTGTTCGATCGTTTCATGTTCTTCCGCACTGATGGAAGCCAGCCCTTTGTTTAGAATTTCGACTAATTCTGGCCAGTCATTGCGTACAGCAAACGAAATTGGGTCTTTTTGTTGAAGGACATGCTGATTAATTTTTAGAGAATACATTCTGTAGCCATGAATAACCAAGGATGCTGGATTCAACTCTACGATTGCAGCTTCGGTTTTTCCATCAACTACGTTCTGCAGGACATTAAGAGTGTCGACTTCAAGAAGTAGAGGAATTTCTGGGTATTGTTTCATTATACGCTCGTGACCAGAAGAACCAGCACAAATAGAGGTCAAGCGACCCTTGAGATCGGCAAGATCTTTAATAGTAGGGGTGTCTGTGCGACTGATAATGACCCAGTCAATGAAAAGGTAGGGTTCCGTATAAAGAAGATGTTTTTCCCGTTCTGACGTCTTTGTCACACTGGGCAAAACGTCTATACCACGTGTTGGAACTGCTGCCATAACCTGATTCCAGCTCAGATTTGGAACTATCTTCATGTTGAGGCCCAGGTGTTCATTCAAAGCACGAACATAATCTGAGGCAATACCTTGATGAACCTTATTTTCGTTTACGAATTCAGTCGGTTGTCGTGCTGGATTCACTCCGAGACGGATATCTGGATGCGCCTCAATCCACGATTTTTCCTTGTCTGTTAGAGGTATGCGTCTTTTCTGCTTGTCTAAGCCAAAATCTGCTAAGCTAAAACCGAACCAGTGAAAGAACATACTGTTTTTTGTTTCTTGGGGAAGAGATGCAAGCGCTTTATTGATTATGGAGACTAGCTCGGGCCAATCTTTACGAATCGAATACACGATATCCAAAGGAGTATCGGTTGCTACATAACCAATTTTAATATCTTTACCGAATGTTTTAAGGTAATTAGTGTAGAATGTAGTACCAATAACAGCCGCCTCGGCTTTTCCTTCAATAGTCAGTTTTATTGCGTCGAGTTCGGAGGGTGATTCAATGACAGTTATAGAGGGATATTTTTTAAAAATATTAAGATAAAATTGATTACTTTTCAGAACGGCTACAGATTTTCCGGTAAAATCATCTATTCCATTTATCTTCAAATTATTATTGCCAGCTACGACAAATGTAGGAAATAGCGTTATATAGGAATTCGAAAAATTAAAAAAAAGTCCTCTTTCTTTTGATTGTGCTGATGTTGCAAGCCCATCTAATTTCAGATTTTTTGCTTGTTCAACAATTTCGACCCAGGGTCCTGTAGATATTTGAATGTTTGTGCCGACGCGTTCATTGATGTACTTTATCAAATCAACATCAAATCCTTCTAGTGTGCCATCTGCCTTTTTTATTGCATAAGGTTCCCAGCGGTCGTCAGTACCAAATCGTATAACTGGATGTTCTTTAAGAAAATCTTTTTCTTGTTGCGTAAGTACAATTTCAAAATTTGGGGTGTTAATGAGATCTGCCTTATACTTCCCCGAAGCAGAAGTACATTCAAATGCAAGAAGAACTGCAAGAGCAATTACAAAGAGACTACTTCCTACTTTTGACATTCTATTTTTCCTTGAAATATTTGCGAGTAATTTTCAAGAACAGTGATATACGATATCTTATAACCGGTATTTGTCAGGACGTGTTTCAGCACAAGGACAGATTCAGTAAGTCCAGCATAGGATGTAACCCATGGATACGCATCGACTCTCTTGGCAATTACCTTTCTCAACCTTCTGAAGATGTGCCTTGGCTATTATCTAAGGAAACTAGACCTCTTAATACAAGGCAGTTTATATTCTCCTCCAAGACAATATCTTGATCACTGAATGGAGAGGTATTGACAAACTTAAACCTACCTTCTGTCCAAGTAAGTGTATCAATAAGTGCATTTTCAGTCTGTTTATAGAACAAATGTGTGCTTTCGGCAAGCCTGTCTATCCCACCGACACAAGATAAAGTAAAATCCTGCAGGGGAAATGTGTGCTAATAATTGATTCAGCAGGCCGATGATGCAAAGTTATCCTTATAATTCCAAGGCAACCAGCGGTTCGGATTGGTAAAGAGAGCGGAGGAGTTTTTCTGCAGGGCCGTCAAGTACTCTAAGGGATTGATTTTGGCGAAAGCACACGATAATCTCTAATCTGAAATTGCTTTTTTATTGTTAGGTTTTGAAGACATTACGATTTCGGATGAACGGTAGCAACATCAACTTGGGGGTCATATCAAGTAGGTCTATATTTATCCGGGCAATATTAATTTCGACACTCTTCCCCTGATCATTGATCATTGATTATTGATAATTGGGAGTCGTTTTGATGTGACTGGTGTTTTTCAAGTCACGCTATTGAAATATGTGATTTTAAATCCATGGTATATTGACATATCTGCATATGCGGATTAAATAGAAAAAACAGTTTGTCACTCCCACTGTACCAAATCAGCCAGAAACGAAATGATTAATATGGATAACAAAATACTGGAACGTTCAGCCAGTTCAGAGAACAGCTTGCTGGAAAACGTGCAGATGTTCAAGGCGCTTGGTGACGAAACTCGGTTACGGATATTAGGGCTGTTGAGTCAAGGTGAATTGTGTGTTTGCGACATAATGGATGTTCTGAAATTACCTCAATCTACCGCATCAAGGCACCTCGCATACTTAAAAAATTCGAAATTGGTATGCGGCACGAGGCGTGGGAAATGGATGTATTACCAGCTTGACTCTAGCATCCCTAACAGCTCAGTTCATCACCAGATTATTCAATACCTCGCCGGTCTCGCAGAGATCCAGGCTGACCATCAAAAACTTGTTTGCCACTTAGAGAAAAAAGATAAGCAATCCTGTAAGTAATCAAAGTTAACCCACCAAAATAAAAAGGAGCAAAAGATGAAACCTGTGCCCAAGAAACTCTCCTTTCTTGATCGTTTTCTGACCCTTTGGATTTTCCTGGCGATGTTCGTAGGTGTAATGACAGGTTATTTTTATCCACCGGTGAAAGATATCATCAATTCTTTCCAGGTCGGAACGACCAACATCCCCATCGCTATCGGCTTGATTATGATGATGTATCCACCCCTGGCGAAAGTAAAATATGAGGAACTTGGGCAGGTTTTCCAAAACACCAGAGTGCTGGCATTATCACTTGTACAAAACTGGATAATCGGTCCGATCCTGATGTTTTTACTGGCCATCACCTTCCTGTCCGGGCACCATGAATATATGGTCGGTCTCATTCTTATCGGTCTTGCCCGCTGTATTGCCATGGTCATTGTCTGGAATGAACTTGCCGACGGAGATGCGGAATATTGTGCTGGTCTGGTCGCTTTCAACTCCATATTCCAGGTGTTTTTCTTTTCTTTCTATGCTTGGATTTTCATCACGATCGTGCCTAAATGGTTTGGTCTTGAAGGTGCTGTCGTTGATGTCTCGATCAGCCAGATAGCAAAATCTGTCTTTATCTATCTGGGCATCCCTTTTCTGGGCGGGATGATTACCAGACTGGTCGGCATTAAAGCAAAAGGAAAACAATGGTATGAGACTGTCTTTATTCCAAAGATCAGTCCATTTACTCTGATCTTTCTTCTTTTTACTATTTTGGTGATGTTTGCTTTAAAAGGCGAATACATAGTGCAACTGCCATTCGATGTCATACGCATAGCCATACCTTTGACCATTTACTTTCTTGTCATGTTCCTCGTGTCATTTTTCTTGTCCATGAAAGTTGGAGCCACCTACGAGCAAACCACGACACTTAGTTTCACGGCTGCTTCCAACAACTTTGAACTGGCTATCGCTGTGGCAATTGCGGTCTTTGGCATCAACTCCGGCGAAGCATTCGCGGCAGTTATCGGCCCCCTGGTTGAAGTTCCTGTTTTAATTGCCCTGGTCAGTGTCGCTCTACGCTTTAAACAAAAATATTTTCCTTATGAGAAGAAGACTCTTGCCGGTGTTTGCCATGTCCACGTGAAGGATTCTGTGAAACATTAATATTTATCCAGAAACGAGGAACTACAAATGCTCCTGACAGGTTATTCTCTCGAAATCTCTAAATCGAAATGTTATTCGGAAGCTAAGGGGGTGCATTGCTTTGCCCATCTCAACGATGATGTTCGTGAGGTCTTGCCATTCCTGAATACTGTCCTTGGGGGTTTTGTATACACCAAAGAACCACCCTCGCTCATGTTAAAAAATTACGGAAAACTGATAACCATTCATCCTCAGAAAATTGCCGTTAACGCTCTAAGCGATGGAGATGAAGCTAAAAAAATAGTCGCCTGGCTGCAGCGGGAAATAAATGAAACCTGGGAGAGGCGTGCCGAGATAGAGCCCAGCACAGAAAGCATGCGCCAACCGGTCCTGATGGAAGTACTGAAATTACTTCCAAAAACTAATTGTAGACAATGTAACGAACCAACCTGTATGGTCTTTGCTGTCCGGGTAGTAGAGGGAAGTAAGGATCAAAACGACTGTCCGCCTATAGATACTAAAAATAAGGCAGCACTACAGGAATACCTGTCTCAATTTCGCTTTGATTAACCAAGATCATGGCATATCCGTTAAACAGTTTTCACTATGGGTTACCCAAGTGGGATTTCATTCCCTTATACAGAAAAATCTTACAAGGAAATCATTCAGGGTTCTTCGGATCCCCCAGAGATTCGGGCAGGGATTCGACAAAAGTCCGGATTTCGTCACGCACCAGGCGATAGCAGTTGCGCTGCTCCTCTTTACCGGCACCTTGTGTGGCCAAGGTTTTCGCCATCACTGGAGGATCAATGAAGCCAACATGCAGTATTCTTTTGGCTCCTGGAAAAATTGGGCAGCTTTCCCGGGCGTTATCACAGACGGTGATGACGGCATCAAAGGCTCTATCTCTGAGAGTATCGATATGTTTTGAGGTGTGCTTTGAAATATCTACACCTGCTTCAGCCATGGCCTCGACTGCCATCGGATTGAGACCGTGAGTTTCGATACCGGCGGAGTATACCTCGATAGAATCGCCTTTAAGTTCCCGTGTCCAGCCTTCGGCCATCTGACTGCGGCAGGAATTGCCGGTACAGAGAAAGAGAATCTTGAGTTTTTGTGTCACACGCATTTCCTGTCTCTATTTAAATAAACGGTTGGACTACAAAATACATGCCGAGCAGGGCTATCAGCGCACCCGCCAGGCGGCGAAAAAATCTTCCACCTTGCTGCCAGCTGCTGCTCACAAGCAGGCGTTTGACCATGGCAGTCGAGCTGCCGGCAACGACAATGGGGATGCAGTGACCGATGGCAAACAACAAAATAAATAGCACGCCGGTGAATACCTTGGCTTGCACGGAGACGATGGCCAGGATCGGGGCGATGAAACCAAAGGTGCAGGATCCAGACAGCACACCATAGGCCAGTCCGAGAACAAAAGCCCCGGTAAGACCCTTAATCGTCAAGCGGGACAACAGCCCTCCAGGGAGAGAACACTTTGCTATCCCGAGCATATCGAGGGCGACCCAGATCAGTAGTAGTCCGATGGCTATAGTCCAGTACGGTCCAACATCACCGAGCATGCGACCGAGCAGCGAACAGACGAGACCGACGACGGCAATGGTGATAAAGAGCCCGGTTGTAAAGACAATGGCATAGAGTGTCGCCTTACGTCCTTCGATCAGTTGATTCTGTCCACCTACATAGCCGATGATGAGTGGGATGGAGGCCAGATGACAGGGGCTGAACAACACACTCACCATCCCCCAAAGGAAACAGCCAAGGGCTCCCCAAAAGAGCCCCTGGCCCATCCAGGAGTTGATGGTGAGAAAATACTGGTCCATGCACTACTTGACCCCGAGTTTGGTCAATTCGGCAATTATGGCGGCCTTATCGTAGAATCCTTCATGCCGGAACATTTCTTTTCCGCTCGCGTCGTAGAAAATCTGGGTCGGGATGATGCCGATGCCATATTTAGGGCCAGCATCTGGATTTTCCCAGACATCGATAAAGACAATGGCGGCCCGATTTTTGTACTCTTTCTCCAGTTCCTCTATGATCGGTGCCATCATCTTGCAGGGTATACATTTTTTCGCTCCGAGATCGACCATAGTCACCTTGCCGGGGACAGGGGCAATTGGCATTTCTTTCGTATCATCGGCAAAAGAAACAACAGCAGAAAGTAGCAAGAAACATCCTGAGAGAACAAGAGTCGTTATTGTTGTTTTTGGACAATAAATTTTCATGTAAGTGCCTATTACCGAGAGAAATGTTTTAGCTTTATCAACGAGCATGGCAATAGATTCAGAATTGACGTCGGTATTCCCTTTCTCAAAGCCAAGATCAGTGAGACGGAGATGATTAATTTTGGTAAATCCTGCCTCTTCCAGGGATTTCTTAGTGCAATCGAGGTTACAGCCATCAATTGCCAGGATGGAGGCTGCTGCTTCGGTTGACTTCAGTATACCGCTGACCCGACCGCCGATCCCGGCCAGGCAGAACATCTTGCCATCACCGTTACGGGTTAGTTTTCTAGCGGTCTGATCGGCAAGTTCTCCAACATCGGCAGCACCGGAACAAGAAAATATCAACTTCGGGCCTGCACTGCAGGCGCAGCCACAGCTGGATTGAAGGGGGTTCATAGCCTGTCTCCTTTAATTGAAAAATTATGTTATCTTGAGATTTCGTTCGTTATTTTCCGATACTTGACGAAGAAAAAGGGAAATTCAACTTATCCACTCTTCAACTTCACTTTGCTTTGGGGCACGGCCAACACATTTAACCTTGCCGTCAACGACCACGGCTGGGGTAGAAAAAATACCCAGCTGGGCTATTTCCTGAAAATCAGTTACCTTAACAACCACAGCCCTAATCCCTTTTGCAGCAACTGCAGCTCCGACTGTCTTCAGTGCCTTTTCACAGGAGGCACATCCCGGTCCACATACTTTTATTTCCATATTATTCCTCATTTTCATTGTTGAAATTCTGGTCAGCGGCAAATGCATCCCTTAGTATCGCCTGGAGACATGTCCAGGCAGCAGAGATTCAAATAATCAGATTGAAAAGATAACCGGTAAATAAAATTCCGATGCCAACAACCCCGATAAAGACAGCTATCAATTTTGGTTTGAGCACTTTACGGAGGATGACCATTTCCGGCAGAGACAAGGCGATAACACTCATCATAAAGGCCAGGACGGTGCCAAGTGCGGCACCCTTGCCAAGAAGCGCTTCCACCACCGGTACAATTCCTGCAGCATTGGAGTACATGGGGATACCAACCACAACAGCGGCAGGCACTGACCACCAGGCATCTTTGCCCATGATGGAGGCCATAAAAGTCTCAGGCACATAACCATGAATTGCTGCACCCACACCAATTCCGGCAACGACATAGATCCAGACCTTGCCAACGATATCTCGTACGGCTTCTCGACCTCGACCAACGCGGTCGGCCCAACTCAGTTTTTCTTCTATGATCACGGCTTCACCCGCCCGCAACTCCTGCACCCAGTCTTCAATCCAATGCTCCAGCTTAAAGCGACCGATTACCCAGCCGGAAATTATGGCGATCATGAGACCCGTTCCGAGATAAATGGCAGCGACCTTCCAGCCAAGCAGGCCATAGAGCAGAACGACGGCAATCTCGTTGACCATAGGGGCTGCGATGAGAAAAGAGAAGGTCACACCTAAGGGTACTCCGGCCTGAACAAAACCGATAAAGAGCGGTACCGCTGAACAAGAACAGAATGGAGTGACAATACCAAGCAAAGCAGCCATCACGTTGCCGGCCGTCTCACGTTTTCCTGCCAGATATTTACGGGTGCGCTCCTGGGTAAAAAAAGATCGAATCATGCCGATCACAAAAACAATTAGCGTCAGCAGCATCATTACCTTCGGAGTGTCATAGACAAAAAATTGGAGGGCTTCGCCAAGATGACTGCCCCTTTCCAGACCGACCACAGAGTAGGCGAAATAATACGAAAAAGGTTCAAGTTGTTTGTAAACTACATACCAGAGGGCAAGCCCGAGCAGTCCTAGGAGGATGGCCTTGCTCATGCTGCTCTTTAGGGGTACTGGTGACTGCTCGACATTTGCCTCTTGACGGTTACATCCACAATCAGTGTCAAGAGATTGGATTGTTTTCATGGGCACGTCCTTCAATTCTTTGGTGCACAATAACGTAGTGCTGCCGCAGCTGGTAAAGCCTTGCGCATCCTGACCAGTTCGCTGTCATCATCAAGCCAATCGCTGAGTTGAGTTAGCATTTTTTTTGCGAATACCGACTCGCTGCCATCTGCCAGACTGTAGATCATCCAGGCTCCCTGTCGTTTTTTTTCCACCAAGCCTGCATCTTCCATTATTTTCATGTGCTTGGAGACCGTAGACTGAGCCAATCCCAAGACCTCTTGAATTTCACAGACACATAGCTCTTCTCCCTGGAGGAGTTTAGCCACCCGTACCCTGTTCGGATCGGACAGAGCTTTCATTACTCGTATAAATGTTTTCATCGACTCTCCTTGTTTATTCGCATATCGCCATTTGACGATTAATATAGCACTCGTTTACTGACTGTCAACAACAAAACAGAGAAGAAAAACAAACAGAGAAGAAAAGGCGCAACATAATTACTGTAAGGTCTCGGCCTCCGATTTTCTGAGGAAATTGTCAGAGTTAATCGGACGTTGTAACTCGCCAGTATCAGAGCGAGTCTAGATTTCTACATATCGGGGCATTCAAAATGCTGCACAAAATGAAAATCTACCTTCTCATTGTACTTCATCATCTCACCTAGCAGATTCCTTTGTATCGTTCCAATGGTGCAACCCAAATTGTTTTATTTTTCTCTGAAACCCTCCACTAGAGAAAACATTCCTTTTGACTGCAGTTGGCGGATGCCGGAGAATCCTGCAGAGGAAAGCCCAGCTGCAATTTCGTTAAAAGTGTAGGTGTTGCCACCAGAGGTGCCAACCAGCATGTTCACTGCAAAAAGGGCACCATCGAGCGGTTGAGTACGGTCAGGAGACATCACGTGATCCCGCACAACGATGCGGCCACCAGGCTCCAAGGCCTGATAAATATTGCTATACAGAGTCTTGTTCTGCTCAAGGCTATTTTGATGGATAATCGCGGATAAAAAGGCAAAATCATGCCCCGACGGCAGGGGATCGCTGTAAAAATCTCCGGGCATTAAAGTTACCCGTTCAGTCATTCCTTCAGTTTCAATCCTTTCCTTTGCCATGCCGATTACCTCCGGTAAATCAAAAAGCGTTGCCCGGATCTCTTGTGAGGCCTTTAAAAAGGCCAGGGTGTAGCTCCCCGAGCCGCCGCCGACATCTATCATTTTCCGGACTCCTGCTGGATTGACCGCTGCCACCACAGCAGGAGCCATTTTTGAAGCAGCAGTATGCATGGCGCCGATAAAGGCTTTTATGTGGTCCTTGTGCAACGCCCCTGGTCCTCCACTGCTGGCTGAAGCCTTGCTCAGAACGATGTCCGTGAGTTTTGACCAAGTTTGCCAAAGAGTCCCCATATGCTGGACCATTGGCAGCATGCTTTGCGCACTGTCCCTTACCAGTAAAGGAATTGCCGACGGTTCAGTCTGATAGCTGGATTGCTGTTTCACCAGAAAGCCGAGTGCGCAAAGTGCATCGAGTAGAATAGTCATCGCGCGCCTGTCACCGCTTGTTGCCGTCACCACCTCATTCACAGTCAGCGGACGATGTGCGAGCAGGCTGAAGAGATCAAGATCTGCGGCAGTGAGAACGATACGGGCGGTCATGAACCCTTTTCTCAAGTTATTGATCGATTCACTCGAATGGGTTGTATTCATACAATCCTCCTTTAGGTGTCAGAAATAGTATTAAACCGAAAAAGACCCTGATGGTTTCTGTTGTACTCCGCCTTGACCCTTTTTTTCAACTGTTGTTGTTTTATATGATCTGTCGTAGACTAAGGCCGTCCCGTTTTATTGGATAGATTCGAGATTTAATTGGGTGGGTACTGGCAATATCAAATTATCACCGGTGAGGTTAGGTGAAGATGTTTTCCTGAACAGGGTGTTAAACGGAGCTCACCTGAAACAGCAGATCAATAGGCGATGCTTCTCAAGTTTGGGAGCACGGTAGCAAGATTTATTTAGGGTAATATTGAGATAGACAGACCCTATATTTGGCTATCTCATCTTTTATATCCATATATTGTAATCCTGTTCGAGTTCGTTGGTTCGCAGACAATAGACGCCGGGATGGGTCAATCGCGTACCCTCAACCGGGGTCCGTTCCCAGCTCAAAGCAGTCACCACCTCACCTCCATCCTTGTGGACCAGATCGATCCGATAGTGTTGGCCAATGCAGCAACTTTTCTCCTGGAGACGGCCGATTCGCTGCAAAACCTTGTCGCGCTTTTTTGTGCCTCCTGGTTTTGCAAGGCTCTCGGCGATCTTTTGCAAACCAGCCTCAAATCGCTTGATAAAACGGACATTCATGGCATCTTCCTTCTCTTGCCTTTGTTGGGAATGACAATACAATCGCACTTCCAAGCCATCTTCACGCAGAACCCGCTGTATTCGAATAGTCTGCCTTGAGGCCGAGGGTACTGGCACCGCCTGCTCTGCCGTAAACTGACGAGCTCGCTCATGACTGACGACCAGATACCGATATTTTTTTTCGACCAGCCAATCAATATTGGCCTGGCTGGCGATGCCCCGATCCATGATCACCATCGCACCCTTCGGGGTCTCCAGCCCTTCAAGCATCAATTGAAGTGTTGTCGGTTCAGACACGCTGCCTTCGAACATTCTTGAACGTCTGACAAAAGCCGCTGCCATCCAACACCAGGCCAAGAGTCACCAGGGGGCAAACCGACCATTTTTATCGACGTCCGGGGACGTGCCTGAATTACCATATTATGACAGCGCAGACAAAGTTCAGTGATCTCCGTGCCCTTTTTTATCGGTAAGGCACCCACTTTTTTGCCATCAACAACGTGATCTGCACAGGGACCGTGGCAGATTTCACAGGAAACTGTTTGATGAACCCCCGCCTTATGGATAAGACGGATGGGCTTATGACACTGGAAACATGATTCATTGGACTGTAATCGTACGGGAACAGCTTTCTGGTCAGCAATATCGGCGCCCCGATAGTGCCCGTATTCCCCCATGCTCTTGGGTATGAACAACTGACGGGCAAAAAATCCCGCAACTCCGAAAAGAACCAGTGCTATGAGCAACTTGATCAAATGGGAGTTGTATTTCGACCTTGACTCCTTATGCACGTATGACCTCCATTCAAATTATGCGGTTCTGTGGGGGCGAAATCCGGCTTGCTCTTTGTCTTACTGTTCTCGCCAGGATACTGGTCTTTACCATTCAGTATACAGTACTCTAGCAAATTTAATTCCATTTGAGATTGGCTATATATTACGGACTATTACAAGAAGAAAAGAAAGGATTAGCTACCGTCAGGTAACACAGGAGGAGGCTGAGCCGTTACCGATCGGTAACAGCAGAAAAGAAAGCCTTCACCCTCATTGGCAGCGAAATTTTAGCGCATAGTCACTGATAGTGCCGCGTATGGAGTGCGCGAGAATGTTGTCCAATATCTGGGTTGGGATACCTCTCTTTGTTAGTGAATGTCGGGCCGTTGTGGGTGCACATTCACATACAGCTTGCTTACGAATCCACCACACATTACTGTTCTCAGTCAAAACGAAATGAAGAGGAGCATGGATGATGAACAAGAAAATTATTGCCGCACTGCAATTGGGTTCCAGCTCCAGTGGAACAGCCGCAACCGTATCGAAAATACTTTCGTATGAGCAAGAAATCCGGCAATCGCAATGTAATCTAGTCGTAATGCCTGAAGCTCTCCTGGGAGGTTATCCCAAAGGTTCCGATTTCGGCACCAGAGTTGGTTACCGAACCCAGGCGGGGAGAGATGAATTCCTGAGCTATTGGCAACAGTCCGTAACGGTTGAAGGCCCTGAAATTACTGCCATTGCCGAAATGGCAGGACGTTGTCGAACTGCCGTTGTTGTGGGTATAATCGAACGGAGCAATACCTCCCTGTTTTGCACCGCTCTGTTTATCACAGCGGATGGTTCGATCGCTGCCAGGCATCGGAAGTTGATGCCCACTGCAAGTGAGAGGTTGATTTGGGGGCAGGGCGATGGATCAACCATTGCTATTGTCCAGACCGATGCTGGACGAGTCGGCGCGGCAATCTGCTGGGAAAATTATATGCCTCTGTTGCGAACAACAATGTATGCCAAAGGCATTGAAATATGGTGCGCCCCTACCGTCGATGATCGTGACATCTGGCAAACCAGTATGCGTTATATCGCCTATGAAGGAAGAAATTTCCTGGTAAGTGCCTGCCAATTCCTGCCACCCCCTGTGGAAGGGAGTAATAAAGATCATACTTGGGAAAAAGATAAACCTCTTATTCGCGGAGGCAGCGTTATTGTGTCACCAATGGGTGAGGTGATGGCAGGCCCTTTGTATAATAAGGAGGGGTTGGTGTCTGCAGAAATCGATCTGGATGACATCATTAAAGCGCGATACGATATGGATCCGGCAGGGCATTATTCCCGTCCGGATATATTCCGTCTTACTGTAGATGAACAGGAGCGTCCTGCTGTTTGCATTATCAAGTAAGCATCCTGTTATTGCCACAACGGTCTTGCTGCTTAAGTTACCAAACAATGCAGTTTTTTGGCATGCAATGGATGGAGAGTTCAGTAACATTACTTTATTTACCTTAAGGGGGAGGTATGAAAGGAAAATGGAGATCGTTATTTCTTGCTGGTGTTCTGGCCTGGTTTGTAGGTCCAGTGGGTATGTGGGGTACAGTTCTGTTCTCAGTTTTGGCGATGGCCTCTCGGACAACGGCAATGTCGCGAGGTTTACCGATGGAGCTGTCTGGGTGTTGAGCTACTGGCAAATCACTTCGTGGAACCTCTTGTCGATACTGCCTATGGCGGGGCTACCACCGGTTATGACGATCCGGCTATATGATCTCAGCTACCGGGCTCCAATGGCAGGTTGAACAGGTAAATGCATTGCCGGTTGGCAGTTTGGTAACTGTCCGGGCCGGTGCCAATGATCTGCTGCAGTCGCGGTCGCCACTCAATGCTGTGGCAAATATCAATGATGCCCTGGAAAATCTATATTTTTCCGGCCGCCGGAATTTTCTGGTGCCTAACCTTCCGGATATTGGCAATGTGCCTGATTTTGTTGGCATGACAGCAAGACGAAAAAAGCAGTTATCTTCCAGGTAATCGTAGAGATATATTGCCACTGCCGGAGTAATCCTGCCGATCTTTGCTAAGCTGTTTGGCATTTAGCGCACCATGAAATTGGTGCGCTAAATGCTCGCTGCCTGGGTAATACTTGGTGTGTCGCGGCTTTTGCGATTGCTGGACTACTTGAATCTAATCGCCTTGAATTTGCGCATCTGCTCGGTGATGGCTATTTCCGTAGGGAGCCGCTCCATACTTGAGGCGCCGTAGAATCCGTGCACCCCTTCGGTATGTTGCAGGACATACTTGGCGTCTTCCGGCATGGAAATAGGACCTCCGTGGCAAAGGCAGATAACCTTGGGGTTGACCTTCTTGGCCGCATCACAGAGTTCCTGCACTTTGGCCGGCGCGTTCTCAATAGTATATGCCGTGCTGGCACCAATGGCACCTTTGGTCGTTAAACCGAGGTGGGCGACAATGACGTCCGCCCCAGCTTCGGCCATGGCTTTGGCTTCGTCGACGTTAAATACATACGGGGTGGTGAAGAGACCTGCTTCGTTGGCCTTGCGGATCATGTCCACTTCCAGTCCGTAGCCCATGCCCGTTTCCTCCAGGTTCTGGCGGAACTGGCCGTCGCAGAGACCTACAGTCGGGAAATTCTGCACACCGGAAAATCCGGCCTCTTTCACCTGACGTAAAAATATCTCCATTACTCGAAAAGGATCGGTGCCGCATACGCCGGCCAACACGGGAGTGTTCTTTACCACCGGCAATACTTCGTTGGCCATCTCCATAACAATCGCATTGGCATCGCCATAGGGCATGCACCCGGCCAGCGAACCGCGACCGGCCATACGGAATCGGCCAGAATTGTAAATAACTATCAGGTCAACACCGCCCACTTCCTCAAACTTGGCGGAAATCCCGGTGCCGGCGCCACCACCTACGATTGGAACCCCAGCATCAATACTTTTCTGCAGTTTTGCCCGTACTTCATCTTTGGTAAATGCCATTGTCGACTCTCCTCTAGTTGAAAAATTATTATTATTGACCCATAAGAGTCAGCAACATTGCAACAGCCTTGTCGGCAAATTCCTTGTCATTAATGTTGGCATCAATCTCTACGACTTCTATACCTGGCCTGAGGTTTATCTTGATGGCATCGAACATTGCCTGATCGGCTTCCGGCCACCAGAATTTATTCCCTTTACTGTCCAGAATGGATACCCCCTTCAACGGCAGGAGGAAGGCCACAGGCCCTTGTGCTTCATTGGCCTTCTGCGCAAAAATCTCCCCCATTTTGATGTTCTCTTCAATATTCGTCCGCATGAGGGTGACATTGGGATTCCATTCATAGAGATTGCGGTCTTTATACTGTGCAGGAACAGTGGCTATCGGTCCATAATTGGCCATATCCACACAACCTGGAACAA
Organism: uncultured delta proteobacterium; assembly: GCA_963804605.1. Taxonomy (GTDB): domain Bacteria; phylum Desulfobacterota; class Desulfobulbia; order Desulfobulbales; family Desulfocapsaceae; genus Desulforhopalus_A. The sequence continues at coordinate 78,303 of CAWDRB010000010.1, read as the reverse complement.
TGAGGTGGGGAATTCCTGCTTTGCCTGGTGCAGACAGGCGGGTGGGTCCCGCATTGAAGACGCCGTGGCAGATTTCATCGGCCCATTCGGTGGTGGTGATGTCCAGGACGGCGTCAACGAAACCATCATCGACAAGGCCTTCCATCGTCTTGCCGCCGGTGCCGGTGCAGTGGAAGACCAGCACTTCATAGCCCTTCTTGACCAGGGACTCACGGCACATGTCGACGCATTGAGTCGTGTTGCCGAACATGGTAGCGGTAATGACCGGTTTTTGTTCGGTGGACAGGCTATAGTCCATTTTTACCATGCCGCAAATGGCCCCTGCGCCTTCCTTGAAAACTTTTTCACTTATAGGGTTCAACCCGGCCACATCGACGATGGAAGGGATCATGGTGATATCCTTGACCCCGGTGAGGATGGTGGTGTCACCAGCCGCCACGGTAGAAATGAGTACTTTTGGTGTCCCGATGGGTAGGGCTCGCATAGCCTGGGAGATAACGCTTGAGCCGCCGGTACCGCCCATGCCGAAGACACCGTCGAACTTGCCGTCCTCATGCAGTTGTTTGCAAAGAGCGGCTGCCCCTTTGGCCATGGCTGCCATCGCCTTGCCTCGATCATTACCTTTCTGCAGCTGCTCAACGCTTGAACCTCCGGCTGTTGCCACTGCCATATTTTCAATGTCGACGGGAAACAGTTCCGTGCTTCCGAGGGGGCCAAAATTCATGGTGATAGTTTTGCATCCCTGTTTTTCGATCTGCCCGCGAACAAAGGCGTATTCTTCACCCTTGACATCAAAAGCTCCAATTAATAGAACGGTTTTAGACATGGTACTCTCCTTGTGTTGAAAGACCTGGTTATTCTCCCCATACTCTGCTGTTATCTTGCAATAGAAGGGCCAAAAAGGTCGATTCTCGTAGGCCAGTCCCTAACGTTTTGAAATAATGCATCATATCTGGCCAGTGCTCATACATATCACTTGAAAAGGACCAGGGTAACTGTTACCTATGGTAACAAGAGTGTGAGTAAGTATGAATACAGGGTAACAATGAGGTGACAATGAGACCCGATACAACACGACTGCACCGGCTGTTGCAGCAGGCCCGGCTCGAACAATACCCCCTGGTTTTCGTCGTACCCGGATCCGGACTCATCGCCCGCTATGCAATCGAAGGCGGGGCGCAGTTTTTGATGGTCCTCAATGCCGGCACCTATCGTACTGCGGGAGTCAGCTCCCTCTGTTCTTTCCTGCCTTATGGCAATGCCAATGACCAGACGCTTCACCTGCTCACTTCCCAGATTATTCCTCGTTCTGTAAAGGTGCCCCTGGTCGCCGGAGTAATGGCTACGGATCCGTTCATCTCCCTGGAGGAACGCTTCGATCGTCTCGCGGAGTTGGGAGTGGAAGGTGTCACCAACTGGCCGGCGGTGGAATTCGTCGATGGTTCCTTTCGCCGGATTTTGACTGAAGAGGGGTTTACGGTCGAGGCGGAAGTGGAGATGCTGGTAAAAGCCAGGGAGAGAGGATTTGTTACTTTTGGCTTTACCTTGAGCGCAGAAGGAGCGGTAAAAATGGCCAAAGCTGGGGCCGACGCCATGGTTCTCAATGTGGGATGGACCCATGAGTCCCACGATATTTATGAAAAAGCCGACCGCATAGAATACGCAGCGGTAAAGATAAACACCATGCTCGAGGCTATTTGGGATGCCGGTGCCGATCCGGTTTGTCTCTTTTTCGGTGGTTCGATCCTGTTGCCTGAGGACAGCGCACTTCTGTATCAGCGTACCCGTGTCCATGGTTTTGGCGGCGGCAGCTCTATTGAGCGTATTCCTGTTGCCAAATTAATCATCAATAACGTCCGTAAGTTTCGTTCCGTACCCAAGACCAAGGATGCCACCTCTTCTTCTCCAGGTCGCGGGAAAATGGTCGGTTCGAGTCCCCCCATGCTCAATATGTACCGACTCATCGAAAGGGTGGCGCCTTTTGACGTGAATGTCTGCATCGAGGGGGAAACAGGAGTTGGCAAAGAGCTTATTGCCAATCAGATACACACCCTGAGTACGCGCAGGTCGCAGCCGTTTATCACCTTAAACTGCGGTGCCATCCCCGACACCCTGATTGAAAGCGAGTTCTTTGGTCATGAGAAGGGATCCTTTACAGGTGCGGTGAGCCGTCGATTGGGCAAGTTTGAGCTGGCCGATCGAGGGACATTGTTGCTCGACGAAGTGGCCGAATTAAGCCCCAAAGCCCAGGTGAGTCTGCTGCGGGTGTTGCAGCAGAAGGAAATCACCAAGGTTGGTGGAGAAGAAGCGATTTCTGTTGATGTCCGGATCATTACCGCCACCCATCAGAATCTGAAACTGCTTGTTCAGGAGGGCAAATTCAGGGATGATCTTTATTTTCGGTTGGCCGTGGTTTCGCTGCAAGTTCCGCCTTTAAGACTGCGTCTCCAGGATATTCCCGTCCTCGTTGATTATTTTCTATCGGAATTCAGCACCCATTTTGGGCGCCAGGTTATCGGGGTTTCCCATGATTTTATGTTGCGGCTGAAGCAGCATGCATGGCCCGGTAACGTTCGCGAGCTCAAACATGTACTGACCAGAGCCATTCTTCTTGAGGACGACCAAATGCTGCAAGGAGAAGATTTTGTTCCGGAAATAAATTCCCATGTGGCTCAACTTGCCGATACACCGCAGACGAACTGGGCACAAACTGAAGAAGTTACTAATGAAAGTTCCATTATAAATGCCTTGAAAGTGGCCGGCGGCAATAAATCAAAAGCCGCAAGAATGTTGGGTATCAGCAGAAAGACTCTGTACGTCAGAATAAAGGCAATGCGTGATCGAATGGGTGCCTGATTGTTGTTTCAAGGCGCTTCGGCGATCACCGCCGAAGCTGAGGGAGAAGAACGCAACTACCTGGCAACGGGCTCCTGTTTCAAGGCGGTCATCACGGTGGAAAGCTCAACCAGGATGCCCAGGCCTTCCTGTACTTCAGGACGCTTCATGGCCGACATCATTCCCCAGATGCCACGGATTGGTTCGACTTTTCTAAAATACACCTCCATTGGAGAGAAAATATCTCAATGTGTTTCCTGGATGGACGTTCGGTTGGACCAATTTTCGTGGACCTATCGACTCATTTTGCTTCCTGGATATCGCCGTATTCTTCCTCGATAATCAATGCGGCCCTGATCAACCAGGTGACGATCGTTATGCCTAAGGCAAATATTCCAAGCGTCACGCTGAGTTCAACCCAGGTCGGCAGGTAGTCGACCACCTCGCCCAGTGGACTTGGAATAAGGCCCGGCACAATGAGGCCAATGCCTTTTTCCATCCAGATCGCCACAAACAGGAAAAAACAGGCGGGGAGCAGAACTTTCGGATTGTTCTTGCCGGGATTGAAGGCAAGAACGAGGGTGGCCAGAAGATTGACACAGACTGAAGTCCAGATCCACGGGACCAGAGAGTTATGACCATCCATACCGAAAAAAAGATAGACAGCCGAACTGGAGTGGTGGGTGGGGAAATAGAACTCCTTAAATATTTCCGAAAAAAGCATGAGCAGGTTGATGATCGCCGAGATGACAATAATCAGCCGCAGCTTATTGAACACGTTTCTTTCGATTTTATAGGTGGTTGAGCTGTGGATAACCGCCAGAATAAGGGCAATCAATGCCGGTCCTGCGGCAAAAGCCGAGGCCAGAAAGCGTGGTCCCATCAGTGGGTTGTTCCAGAATGGCCGGGCGGGCAACCCCTGGTATAAAAATGCCGTAACCATATGGATTGAAAAAGCCCAGAAAATCGACAGAAAGACAAAGGGGCGATATTTTCGTTCATCTGCTTTACGGCCCATATAGTGGCTGTACAAGATATACGCCGGCACCAGAGCATTGAGCAGCAGGTAGCCGTTGAGCACCAGCACGTCCCAGGCCAGAATGGACGAGGGAAAGTTGAACAGCCCGATGCCGGGAATCAAATGCCAGGCCTGCAGCGGGCCGCCGAGATCGACCAGGATAAAGCTCAGGCACATGACGATTGCCCCGACTGCGACGCCTTCACCGATGATGACCACCCGGTGAAAACCCGGGTCATGGAAAATATAGGCCGGCAGGATGAGCATGACAGCTGCCGCGGCCACGCCGACCAGAAAGGTGAAATTGGAAATATAAAATCCCCAGCTCACCACATCGTTCATCCCGGTCACCGAAAGGCCGTATCTTGCCTGCAGGGAGTAGGCATAGATTGCCACTCCCATAATCCCGAACAGGATAAGTCGGAACAGTTGAAAGCCAAGACCTCCGCGTAAATTCCAGCGGAAAACATCGACCACGAACGTCTTGAGATTTTTTGTATGTTGTGCCCGCATTACCACACCTATCTCTATTTGGAATTATAACTTTTTACGACACCATCAATCGATGAAGTACCAGAACTTCGGCTCGGTACCAATTTCCTCCTTCATCCGGAACACCTTCTTATGTTTGAGGACGAAGCGTATCTCACTGTCGGGATCGAGCAGGTTGCCAAAAACCCGGGAGCCGGTCGGGCAGGCTTCCACGCAGGCAGGCAGCCTGCCTTTGCGTGTTCTCTGGATGCAAAAGGTGCATTTTTCCATTTTGCCTTTTGGGCGTAGGCGGTTGCCCAGATAATGCTGCTTGAGAGTGATCTCTTCTTTTGGTATCTCCGCTTGTCCCCAGTTGAATCTTCTGCCGTAATAGGGGCACGCCGCCTGGCAATAGCGGCAGCCTATACACCAGTCGTAATCAACAACCACAATGCCGTCGGGTTCTCGCCAGGTAGCCTTGGTAGGACAGGCTTTGGTGCAGGGGGCGTTCTCGCAGTGAAAACACTGGGTGCCCATGTAAAATTTATTCTCCACCGGGACTTCATGGTAGTACTGGCCATCGCCGGTGCTTGGATCGAGTTTGCCTGGCTCCATCTCAAAGATCCTGATGTACTGGGTATGGGTTTTCCGATCCAGGTTGTTTTCTATTACACAGGCGGAAACGCATTCCATAAAGCCTTCGCAGCGCGTGATATTAAAGGCATACCCGTACAGCACCCCTTCAATTGGCGGCTGACTGCCTATCTGAAGATCAAGATTGTTGCGCAGTTTTGCCAGACGTTCCAGCCGGGCAACGGTCGCATCCTTTTCCTCCTGGGTCATCATTCGGTAATTCTCTTTGAAGAACTCCTGCCAGCGCAGCTTCATTTCTTCAGAGCCGGCCGCTTCCGCCGAGGGGATGCAGCCGGCCGTCAAGGCGGCACTGCCTGCGGCAACGGCGAGCGAGAGCCCTTTTAGAAAAGTTCTTCTGCTGCTTTTGCCACTCAGCATTGCCGTGCAGTCACTTTTCTTCACATCTTTTTTTGTCATATCCATGGTTGTTCCTATCAGTCCAGTGGTACCGAATAGGTAGCCGGAAATCGCTTTTTAAATCGCGGTGAGTGGGGATTGTGACACGTGGTACAGTTGTACACCACTCGCTCACCTGCCCAGTTGGCAACCCTTTTCCCATGTGCACCACCGAGCCAGTCACGCTTCTGCCGAAAATGGCATTGACCGCAAAGCTGGTAGCTATGGTCAAAATCGATCTTTCTGCCCTTCTTGTCCTCCAGGAAATCACGAACTTCCTGATGGTGGCAATCGATGCAGCTTAAAGCCTGTCCTTCTCTGCCGTGTTCAATAGCGACATCAGCATGGGTCAATTCCAGGCCCCGATTGACGGTGACAGCCTTTTGGGTATGACAACTGCTGCATTTATAGCGGCCAATCAGCTTTTTTCTGGTGAGCACCCGAAAGGGACCATCCTGGTTCTCCTCCCTGGCCAGAACAGATTCCTGAACTACCTGTTTGTCCACGGGAACCGATCGATTATCGAATTTTTCATTCGATACGTTCACCTCATCCAGGAATGATTTCTCACTTGCCTGCGCCTGCCCGCCACAAGCGATGGCACAACAGAGGAAAATTAAGTAACTCTTTAATATTTTTGTCATAATAAGCCCGGCCTTGGTAATAGTTATCGCCTGCTGATATTTAGGGCCTCTTGAATGTTTTTAAGGTCGCTGTCTGCACGACAACGGCGTGACATTGGCGGCAATCCCCGCGGCCTGCATGGTTCACCCGTATTTCCTCGACAGCGCTTGGCCCGGTGTGACAGGCAAGACAATTTTCCCGAAGCTGCAGACTATGAGGAACCGGCGGCGGGGAGCTGCTTAAAAACGACTGGCCTAGACGAGGTGGTTGTATTGATTGCCAATCGGTCTTGACAAAGAGGTCTTCAGTCTGCACCTGTGCATGACACTGGTAACAGAGGGTATTCTCCGGATGGGGGGTGACGGGGACGAATTTGCCGAATTCCTGGCTGTAGCCTCCCTTCTCATGGCAGGAGAGACAGTCGGTTTCGTTGCCGCTGAAGGTTAAATCCACTGGATGGGGAATACGCGGCGGGGAACCGGGGTATTGTCTGAGACTGTAATAACCTGCTAGATTTCGGCCTCCTGAATCTGCTGTCAGGTTTATTTCCGGGGTCGCTCGCTGAGCATTGAATATTTTCTGGCCCTGGTTGTCATAGTTATCCGGTGCTCCCGAGTCGGCAACCGCCTCTGACGAAAGAGTTGCAATGCCGATGCATCCAAGGATGGTAAAACACGTTATAAACCTGCTTTTTCCATATGCATGTTTCATTATGCTTTCTCCAGTCTCACTGCACACTTTTTATAATCCGGCTGCTTGGAAATGGGACAGAATGCATCGAGGGTCACCTCATTAATGAGATAGCTTTCGTCAAAAAACGGTACAAATACCATTCCGCGTACCGGGACACCCCGGCCGTTGATTTGGGCAGGCATGGTTATCTCGCCGCGGCGGGAGATAATTTTCACCTTTTCCCCATTCACTACGCCAAGTTCGGCAGCATCGTCCGGATGGATTTCCACATACGAGGCAGGGACCGCATTATGCAGCACCGGCACCCGGCGGGTCATGGAACCGGTATGCCAGTGTTCGATGACCCGGCCGGTATTCAACCAGAAGTTGTATTCATTATCCGGTGACTCTGCGGCAGGTTCATAGGGGCGCGCCCATATCCAGGCTCGATTGTCCTTTTGGCCGTAAAAATCAAAATCCTTGCCGTTGGTACAGGCGGGGTCATGCTGCGGATTGAAACGCCAGCGGGTTTCTTTGCCGTTGACAAACGGCCACTGTACGCCGGAACGTTCGCTTAACACTTTGTACGATGCCATTTCATGCTTTGGTCCGGCATGAAATCGTCGGTACTCCTCCCATATCTTTTCGATATAATCGTCCTGGCTCCAGGGGAATTGCTTCTCAAAACCAAGCCTTCGGGCAACCTCAATAATTTGCCAGGTATCGGACATGGCCTCTCCTGGTGGATCGACTATCTGGGTAAAATGCTGGGTGCGTCGTTCGGAGTTGCCGTACATTCCTTCCTGCTCTATCCACATGGCGGCGGGTAAGATAACATCGGCAACATCTGTTGTGGGGGTCGGATAGACATCGGAAACAACGACGAAACGGTCGTCTTTTAAGGCGCCATCCCGGTATCTTTTGAGATTCGGCATGGTGACCATGGGATTGGTCACCTGTATCCAGATGAATTTTATATCGCCTCGATCGAGAGCCCGGAACATTTCCACCGTATGATAGGTTGGTTTAGGATCAATATTGGCTAGCGGCACATCCCATATTTCCGCGGCAGTCTGCCGGTCATGTTCATTCATAACCACGCCGTGGGGCAGGGCGTGGGTCAGGGTGCCGACCTCGCGAACGGTGCCGCAGGCGCTTGGCTGGCCGGTGAGGGAAAAGGGGCTGTTGCCCGGGGTGGAGATCTTGCCAACCAGAAGATGGATATTGTAGACCAGATTATTGATCCAGGTGCCCCTGGTGTGCTGGTTCATGCCCATGCACCAGAAAGAGGTTACCTTGATGGAGGGGTCGCCGTACAGGGCCGCCATATATTTGATGTCGGCGGCAGGGACACCGGAGATTTTTTCTGCTTTTTCAGGGGTGTAATCTTCCAGGAAAATTTTATAATCGGCAAAGCTGATGCCTTCTTCTTTGTCGGTGAAGGCGAAATGATCCTCGGTACCATAGCCGATGTTGGTTTTGCCTTTATGAAAGGAGACGTGTTCGTTGACAAAATTCTCGTTCACCCAGCCGTTCTTGATGATCTCGTAGCAAATTGCATTGGCAACGGCCAGATCGCTCTGAGGCTTGAACATGATCGATTTATCGGCGGCCTGGCTGGTCCGGGTATGCCGCGTGGCAAAATCGATTATCTGCACATTGGATCGTCTTTTTCGGTTGGCGAGCATGCGTGAAAACAGCACCGGGTGCATCTCCGCCATATTGTTGCCCCAGGTGATAAAGACATTGGCATAATCAATATCTTCGTAACAGCCCATCGGTTCATCGATACCAAAGGAGGTCATAAAACCGGTGACCGCGCTCGCCATGCACAGCCTGGCGTTGGCTTCGACGTTGTTGGTGCCCAGACACCCTTTAAACAGTTTCGAGGCGACATACCCATCAGGGATGGTCCATTGACCGGAGCCGTATATTGCGACTGAATCTTTGCCGTGTTTATCCTTGGTTTCCTGGAGTTTTTCAGCGATGATATCAAGAGCTTCCTTGATGGGCACTTCGACCAGAACGCCGTCTCGGCGCACTTTAGCCTTGGTTATTCTGTCCTCACCATAGAGCGCCTGCACCGAGTGATACCCCTTCATGCAACAGAGTCCCTTGTTGACGCTGCAGTTGGGATCGCCTTTTACCGCGACCGCCTTCCCGTCGCTGACGCCAACTAAAACCCCGCAGCCGGTACCGCAGAAACGGCAGGGAGATTTTTGCCATGATATGATGCCGGAGTTGTTGCTCAGCTTGCTCCAGTCGCCAAAACTCACCCCTGGAAAAAGCGACCCTGCCGTGGCAAATGCACTGGTGATCGCTGCCTGCTTGATAAATTCTCTTCGATTGAGTTTCATGGTCTGTTTATCTCCCTTGTCATTCTTTTTCATCATAGCCAAAAGTGAGACTCAATGACTGCAGCGACGGCAGTCTTTTCAGTGTTTGCTGGAGTCTTTCTTCAGTAGTGTCATCAGGGGTATCAGTGACAAGAACGACCACATCCTGATTATCGGCGGGTATTACCTGGCAGTAATCCAGGGCGGAAAGTTCGGCGCACATTGCTGCTGCGGCACCTTCTTTGGGTATGGCGAGGTAACTGAATATGGGCATCCTTTCTCCTCTTGCATGATTGAGAAACTACCGCATCAATAAAGATACTGCATTGTAACATATAAGGGGAGAATTGATTTGACATAAGTCAATTTGATGAATCTCTTTGGAAGAGATCAATTTTCCTTCTAAAATAATTGGGTAAATTGACTATCTGATTATATGCGCTTTACTCTAAAACCAGAATTCCGGGTACTTCCGGTTCTTTGGGATGTTATTGATTAAAAGTGCAATAATCAGCATGACAATTGCTCCCAAGGCGGTAGGGATTAAGACATAGAGGTAGCCGAGATTGTGGACACTTTCTCCGCCGATAACTGCGATTAAAGCGGTAGCGCCGCCCGGAGGGTGCAGAGTCCCGGTGAGATGCATCACGGCAATTGAAGTAGAGACGGCGACGGCGGCTGCCAGCCAGGGTTGCCCACCCAGCAATTTGAAGGCTGTCACCCCGATAATAGCCGAAAGGATATGGCCTCCGAGTAGATTCCTCGGCTGGGCCAGAGGGCTGCGAATGGCGCCGTAGATGAGTACTGCCGACGCACCGAACGAACCTATAACCAGCATCAATCCGGTCTGATCGAGGATTTTATAGTGGATGAGAGAAACGGCAGCCAGGCCTGAAAAGCTGCCGATCCAGGACCAGAGGATTTCCATCCGGCCAACCCTTGGCGGACTTTGCCCACCACCCTTCATTTTGTGCAGGTAATTCATACTTTCGGCCCCTCTTTTAAAGCGTGATAGGAATGCGCCAGATCGGAACGGGTGACGATACCGATCGGTCGTCCGTCAGCATCGACAATCGGCAGGCGGTTGATCCGGCGCTCGGCAAAAAGAGTGGAAATAGCACAGATGGTCATCCCCGCACCCGCGATTATCGGCGGTTTGGTCATGATGTCGCCGACTGTCCTGTTATGTAATCTGCCGATCATGCAGCTCTTGCTGTTCAGGCAGTGGGTGGCGATTTGCATAAAGGATGGGGTCTCGCCAAAGCCCATTTCCTTGAGGAAATCTTTTTCGGAAACAACGCCGACCACCCGGCCATCGTGGTCGATTACAGGCCCGCCGGAGATCCGCTTTTCAGCAAGCAGATGAGCGGCGGTCACCAGGGAAGTTTCCTGAGCAATATAAAGCACCGGCCTGCTCATAATATTGCCGGCCGTCATGCCTTCCAGCAGCCGCTTTATCGCCAGGGCATAGGCCACCTGATACACTTCCTTGAAGTCGGCGGGGGTGATGTCGATATAGCCTTCAATAGATTTCATCGCCGCTACGACATCGAGTTCGGAAATATCCACAGGAATAAATTCTCCACCAGTAGTCTCATGCATATCTTGCTCCTTTTCTGATGATGCCAAATATCTGCATTTTCCCGAGCCTGAATAAATGGTACCGTAATTTGTAGTTATAACTATATTGCAATTAAGGTAATTGACTTGGATCATAAAATTGCTGATTATCCGCTTTTTCCTTTTTTAAAGCGGCATGAAGATATGGCGATGATCATAACACAAGAAACAGGAGCGTAATGCCAACGCATTTATGTTCGTCGATGAACCGGGGCTGCAATTTATTTTTTCGGCAATGTCCGGTTACGGCGAGCAGAAAGCCAAAACCGACCTGGACAATTTCTTTGCCATGGTTGACCGACCGCGGGGCATTCATCTTTGTGGCAATCCAGATTGGGATTTCCTGCTCAACCTGGATCTGGATATCCTGTCGATGGATGTTTATACCAATGCGGAGATATTTGGTGCCTGCGCCGGCTCGATCAAGAAATTTCTTGATAGGGGTGGAGTCCTGGTCTGGGGGATTGTGCCGACCGGCTATGAGATTTTTGCCAAGGAAAGCCTTGGTTTTCTCATCATGAAACTGGAAGGCATCTGGCAGCATTTAGGCAAAAAAGGCATCGATATTGACCAAATCATTGCCCAGAGCATGCTGTCGCCGGCGACCTGCTGCCTGGTCAATCCGGACAAGCGACAAACCGTGGAAAGCGCCTTTTCCATGGTCAACCACCTGTCAAAAATGCTTCGGGAGAAATATAAAATTCTTTAGCGATTTCTGATTTTACCAGGCCGCAGATTATTCTGTTCAACGAGGTGTCTCAAGAAGGATCGGAAAACGATTGTTGCATGAGATTGCCACTCTCTTCTTGACGGAAATCTCCCGGCGATTTATCCCTTACACTTAGCAAGATAAACTGGAATGAAGTGCCATTTAGGCAGGCTGCTATACGATCATCTATAACAAGAGCTATACATTGGAATCCAACCTGGAACAACACCTGGAGCAACTGGAGAACAGCGGCACCAGTTTATTTTTACGAGGGGCCTTGCGCGGCATCGAAAAAGAGGGCTTGCGGGTCGATCCTTCCGGTGAATTGTCGAAACAATCTCATCCTGTGGGACTCGGTTCGGCATTAACCAACAAAACTATTACAACCGATTATTCCGAAGCCCTTCTCGAATTCGTCACGCCGGTTTTCACCGACGGTGCGGCAGCACTCCTGTTTCTTGAAAATCTGCATCGTTTCACCTTTAGCCAACTCAACGAAGAGCTAATCTGGGCGGGAAGTATGCCCTGCCATATCGCCAATGCCGCGGCAATCCCCATCGCCAGATATGGTTCCTCCAATATTGGTCGACTGAAGCATGTATACCGGGTCGGTCTTGAGCATCGTTATGGTAAAATGATGCAGACTATCGCCGGTATTCATTATAATTTTTCGCTGCCAGATGAATTTTGGCAGGCGTTGCAGATACAACAGGGGAACACCGAGTCGCTGCAGTCATTTCGGTCGTCCGGTTACTTCAAAATGATTCGCAATTTCCGCCGGTATTCATGGTTGCTTCTCTATCTCTTTGGTGCCTCCCCGGCCCTCGATACTTCCTTCTTAAAGGGAAAGGCCCATAATCTGCTTCCGCTGCATGACAGAACGCTCTATCTGCCATATGCCACATCGCTGCGCATGAGTGATCTTGGCTATTCAACCAAGGCCCAAGCCTCACTGAATATTTGCTTTAATCACCTGAAGACGTATATCGCCTCGCTTGATAAAGCGATTCATACAGCGTATCCGCCCTATGAAAAAATAGGTGTCAAAGTTGATGGGCTGTATCGTCAACTGAGCAGCAGTATTCTGCAGATTGAAAATGAATATTACAGTGACATTCGGCCGAAACGGGGTATACGATCAGGAGAAAAACCTCTTGCTGCTCTACGTGCGGATGGTGTTGAATATATAGAAGTCCGGCTCCTGGACATTAATCCTTTCCTGCCTGTAGGCATTGACGGTCGGCAAACATTGTTCATCGACGCTTTTCTCATTACTTGTCTCTTAATGAGTGATACGGTTCTCTGTCCGGTTGAATGTCGGATGGTGGCTGATAACCTGCATAATGTCCTGATCAAGGGGCGTGAACCTGGACTGCTGCTCGTCACCCCCCGGGGTGAGACCACCCTCGCTGAAGCCGGCAAGACACTACTCGAAAAGATAAAAATGACCGGTGAACTGCTCGACCGGGTGCATCAGAAAAGCGATTACAGCCTGTCTGTAGATGAGCAGATGCAAAAAATGGAAGATCCGACCTTGACGCCTTCCGCTCAGGTGCTGGCGGCCTTACGCAAAAGTGACCTGGAGTATACCGAGTGGATATTACGGAAAAGCCGCGAACATAAGGACACTTTTTCGAACTCGACTTCAGATAGTGCAGTTATGCACGACCTGGCCGGGCGAGCCGAAGAGTCGGTCAGGGAGCAACAGCAGCTTGAAGCGGGCGATACACTTACTTTTGATGAGTTTCTTGCCGCATATCTGGCATATTAATGAAGGGGACTGGAATTGACAGCCATACTGTCCTGTCTGCTCTCTATAAAGGCTTTGCACCACCCGGACAGATTATTCTCCTTGTTCGCTGGTTAGAAACTGGAGTTAGGTTGTTGTAAAAAAATGAGCTCTTCTTCGGTTGATGTCCTGCCCAGAACAGTATTTCTATGGGGATAGCGCCCAAATCTGTCGATGATTGCCTTATGTTTCATTTCCCATTCCAACCCGGATGCGATACTGTGACCGCGGTATAATTTTTCCGCCACCTCGTGGATTCTTGGCGATTCGCTGTGCATATAAGGCAGATAGATAAACCCACGTTCGACAGGGGTGAGCTGTTTATCTAAGCCGAGCGCCACGGCTTCCTGGGCGAGGACTAAAGCCATCTGATCGTTGGCGAAGGCCATGGGCGATTCGCGGAACATATTTCTCGAAAACTGATCCAGGACAATAATCTCGGCGAGTCTTCCCTGCACTTTCTCTCGCCAGGTAAAGAGTTCGCATCGGACAGCCATGGCATGGATGCCGCCAAATCTGTTTGTTATCAGTTGATCGAAGCCCGCATCTTTGGCAAACCATAACGATGGCTCGATCTCTTCAAACCAGAATTTCAAGACATCTTGATACATGGTGTCAACCTGAGCGCTGAGTTTTATCGACCTGTACAACAGATGATGTCAGAATATAGTTGGAAATGGTAATCATGCAATGAAAAACAGGCTGCCTGGTTGTTAACCTTGCCTATTTTTTCCCCATCTGTTTGATTACGCCTCCCCAGGTATTATAGTCTGTCATGCAGGCTGGCTATTGACCAAGAAACCCCGGATACATCCAACTCATGCAACGGGAGGCGCATCATGAAAATTGACAAAATTCTTCTGCCCTATGATGGTTCCAGCTATTCAATGAATGCAGCCAAATACGCGCTTGACCTGGCGAAAATGTTTGGTTCTCACGTCACTATCGTTAATTGCTATGAATGGCACGGCAATATGCCGGAAGTACCGGAATTGCTGGTTAAGGATCTGCGCAATAACCTTCAGGAGGAGGCAAAAGTGATTTTAAAAGGAGCTGAGGGTGTTTTCGAAGGGCAGGGAGTTGCCTATAAAATCGAAACTCTTTCCGGCTCTGCCGGCTATTTACTGGCCAGTCTGGCTAAGTCAAAAGAGTACGACTTGATCGTCATGGGCTCACACGGTCACTCCGATATTGCCGGTTTGTTTCTCGGCAGTGTTACCCATAAGGTGCTCAACACCATTTACTGCCCGGTTTTGGTTGTTCCATAAAAGAACGACAAACTAATGCCTGACTAATATTCTCAAAGCAACCGGATCGGTGTGGCATCACCAAATATGGTCCTGAAATTTCCGGAAATACTTGACCCATCTCAAACGGGGCAGTAAACATATACCAATATGCACCATATTTGTCAGGTATCTCTGCCGCGGGTAATAAATGAATGAACAATGAATCTTTAAGAGGCGTCAATGAACATTTCAGATTGGCTTGATCAGCAAGAAGCGGAGAATGTCGATGTATCGCAAATAGATCTGCCGAAAAATATGTCGTACGATGAAGACCCTGACGAAACGATCTACTATCAGGAGATAAAACCCTGTGGCCTTTTCTGTACTGAAAATCACCCCTTTGCCACAGTAGAACGATTTGGACACTGGTACCTGGCCCGAGGTCAGGATAAAAAAGCCGGCATCCATTCATCGGCAATGAAATGGAAGCTGTTTACCAGGGATAAGGCCCTCGCGCTGCAAACGGCTCAAGAACACATAGAATAAAAAACGAGATATGCTTGATTCAGCTAGAGGATCGGTGCCCACAGGCCGAGAATACCCTGTTTTAAACGCTGATACAGCGAGCGTTGGGTAAACTTTTCTCGATCAACCCTGACTGAATCCGTGAACAGCTGGTTTATATACGGTTCCATGGTTCGGCAGAGCTCCGGCGATTTAAAAAAGACACCCAGCTCGAAATTCAAATACATCGACCTGGCATCCAGATTCGCAGAGCCGACCTGGATCCAGGTCGCATCAACCATGACCATTTTGGCGTGGTGCATACAGATGTCATACTCATAAATATCGACCCCTGCAGCGAGGAGTTGGTCGTAAAAGGAGCGTCCGATATCGACCAGGAACAGGAAATCGCTTTTCTTGGCGATCATGAGACGGACGGCTACTCCCCTGGCGACGGCGATCTGCAGCGCACTGATCAATGAAGGTTCCGGTACAAAGTAGGGTGTAAACAGATCCAGTTGTTTACTTGAATAGTTGATGATCGACAGCAGGCTGATGAGGGCAATGCCGTAGTTGGAGTCCGGGCCGCTTTCAACTATAACTGCAGGACACCGGCACTCCTGTTCGTTGACGGTCTCCTGTTGTTTTTGAACAGGGAGCTCCTCCTCCGTGGCAAAATACCAGTCACGCTGAAATACTTCTTCAAGATGGTTGACCACATCGCCCTCAACCCTGATCTGCAAGTCTTTCCACTCACCGATAGAAGTGTTTAGTCCCGAATATTCCCGGCCGATGTTGATGCCGCCGATAAAGGCCATCCGTCCGTCGATCACCTGCAGTTTTCGATGATTTCTGAGGTTAAAAAAATAGCGGTTACGGCGAGGATGGAAAGTGTAGAACCAGGAAAATCTTCCACCGGCTTCACGCAAGGGGGAAAAGAATCGTTCACTTATTTTTATGGCACCGATCTCATCCACCAGCACCAAGACCTCTACTCCTCTTTTGGCCGCCGTGACTAACTCTGCCAGAATCTTGCTTCCTGTTTCGTCGTCTTGCCACAAATAGACTTCGATGTGAATGAATCGAGTGGCTTCCTGGATCGCTCGAACAAGTGCCGGATAATATTCCCGGCCGCTATAATAGGCATCGACGTGGGCGATCGAAGTTATCGGCTGTCTGCACAGTTGGGACAAAGTTGATAATGCCTTCTGTTCCCCTGGGTCGAGTCCGGAGAAGCGACCGTTGAGATGGGCCTCTGTCCTGATGTGTTTAAGCTTAATGGCTCGACGTCTGAATCGACGCCGCCGGACCCGATCGTTGCCGATCAGCAGATACCCGATGATACCGATGCCCGGCAGAAAAAAGATAACACTGATCCATATCAGCTTTGAAACTGATCTTTTTCCAGAAAGAAGAACATGCGGAATGATCGCCAGGCCAACGCACTCCAGGGCAATCAGCAAAATGAACATCAACCGGTCTCCTTGGGTCGATGGTGCATAGATCTGAAAAAGCTGTGGCAATTGGCCACAGCTTTTTCCTGAATTTTTGGGATCAGCGACATCAGCAGACTTGTCGGCAAGTCAATAAGCAATTCCGACAGGCTCTAAAAACGAAAGGTCAGTGCCAGCTGATTCATATTGAGGCTGTCATTATTATCATAGATACTGCCATTGGATTGATGATAAAAAGTATATTCAACACCCCAACTTTCTCCGAGGAAAACTTGTAGACCAATTTTTGCATTAAACAGTACAGGCCCATCCAGCTCGTGTTCACCAAAATCGGTTTGACCTACCATAAAGCCGGCTCCGAGCCCTGCAAGAGCATTGATGTTTTTGTAAAGTGATAAAATCACCATGGGCATGACTGAAAATCTTCCCGTTACTGCATCGTCGGGTCCATAGTAGTGGATTAACGCGGCGCCATATTCCACCACCGAGGACAGCCTGATCGTATCGCCCCATTCGGCGGTGTACGACAGAGATTGTCGGCCAAATAACTCATATTGTTCCAGATCGGTTTCGCTGCGCATCTCTCTGCCGTAGCCAAGCCCCACTTCCGCCGCAAGCAGGGAACGAGGAGGAAAAGCCATAATAAAACCCATGAGAAGCAATAGAAGTGTTTGTTGGGTTTTCATAATCGTCTTTGGTTCAGGTTGAATGGTTACTGGTTAGCTTGATAGTGTGGTATAAGATAACAGCTGCAAAAAAATCCTCAATAAAGATTTTGCCGGCCTGCACCTTTGCTGTGCGATTTGATCACGGTTCAGGAATTATTCAACAATTTCAGTCAGGGCACTGTCGATGGTGGCATAGGTGAAGGAAAAACCCGCGTCTGTCAGGACAGAGGGCTGGGCCCGCTGGCTGCAGATCAGGGCTTCGCCAAATTCGCCTAACACCGTTTTTATAACAAATTCGGGAGTTGGCAACATAACCGGTCGATTGAGCTTTTGTGCCAGAATCCTGGTCATGTCCAGATTGCGGACAGATTCCGGTGCACACCAGTTAACCGGACCGGCAATGGCGGGATGGTTGATGGTGAATCGGTAGGCTTCGATCAGGTCATCCAGGTGTATCCAGGGGAACCATTGGCGGCCGCTGCCCAGCCGTCCACCTAAGAATAACTTGAAGGCCGGAAGCATGGAGCCCATCGCTCCACCACTTCGGTCCAGCACTATGCCAAACCGGGTCAACACTACCCGGACGGTTTCGGATTGCGCTTTGAGGGCCTCGGCTTCCCAGTCTTTACAGACGGTGGCCAGAAAATCGTCACCCGGCGGCTCGCTTTCGGTGAGCACATCTTCGCCCCTTTCCCCGTAATAACCGACTGCGGAGGTGCTGAAAAAGACGGTATCCTTCGCTCCAACCAGGCTTTGTGCCAGATGGCGGGTAGTGAGAATACGGCTGTCGTAAAGCTCCTTTTTGGCTTTCTGGGTCCAGTAGGTGAAGATCGATTTACCCGTGAGGTTGATGATGATCTCGTGTTCTGCAACCTTTGCCTGCCAGTCACCCGGCTTAGTCGTATCTGCTGCCAGGTAATGAAATGAGGGGTGGTCAATTCCCTTACGAGGACTTGGGCTGCGACCGACACCGGTGATCTGGTGACCATCGTCGAGCAGGGCTTTTGCCAGGTGGCGACCAACAAAACCAAGACTTCCGGTAATAAAGATTTTCATATTCCCTCCTTTTCTTAAATTTCCACGTCAGAGTATCTTTGCAAGTTGCGATATCGACACGCCTTCCATTTCCTGCCTGTAACCTTATTGCCTGGTTGCATTTTGGCAAGCTCTGCGAGGTCATTTTGGGCAATGACATGTTCTTACAGTGTTCTCCTGCTCTAAAAAAAAGGAGAATCAGACGCGAAACTACTCACGATTTTCCAAAAAGTGCTTATAAAATAGAGAGATCATAATGAGAAAATTATGATCTGCCTGGGTCGAATTGATGGGGTTTGTTTTCCATGTGACGATTCTGGTCATAAGCAATACTGCAGTTAACAGGAGGCAATCATGTATAAAAGACAAGAATTATGTTCAAAGATTACCGAAATTTACCCAGAAATAGGGAGATGCGGTATAGATATAGATGTCACCTTCGATGCTGAAAAAAATGCCTGGGTAGTCGATCTTATAAAAGATTCGCATGAACTCAAACATTACCTCGATATCCCGGAAGCTGACGACTGCATGGATGGGCATCAATGCGTTTCTCTTGGCCTTGAGATAGCACAGCTGAGGAAAAATATTGAAGGAAAACAGTTTTAATGGTTTCCACTCAGCGATTATTGCCCGTCAGTCGTCCCGGCTGCTTGTTATCGAACCAATTCAGGGAGTAGAAGCGTCTTCCTGGTCGATTTCCTGTACCTTGATAGCCACTGTGTAAGCGGATGGCTTGATTATGCCGCCGATGTGTCTGGTATACGAACAGGTGAATTCGGCACCAAACAGCAAGATTAAAACCGAGTAATACACCCAAGCCAACAGGGCAACCAATGAGCCGGCAGCACCATAAGATACGGTGAAGTTACTGGTGTTGAGATAAAGGCTGATAAGATATTTACCGAGAAAAAAAAGAATGGTGGTAAGAAGCGCGCCGACCCAGACAAATCGCCATTTAATCTTGGCATCCGGCAGCACCATGTAAATTAGGGCAAATACCGTTGTAATGATAGCGCCGGAAATGAAAGTGTTGATGAACCACAGTAGATAATAGGCCAGGCCGGAAAAATACTCATTGATAAAAACCCTGAACAGGGCAATGAGGGTACCCGTCACCAGTGAAATGACGACTAAAAATCCCATTGACGCAATCATAGCGAGAGACAACAGTCTGTTTATAAGAAATTTAATCAGCCCCCTGTTGGGTTTTGGTTTGATGCCCCAGATGGCATTAATGCTTTCCTGCAGGGTAACAAAGACAGTGGTCGCGCTGAAGATAAGGGTGGTTATGCTTATAATTTTAGCTAGGGGGTTCCCGGAATTCCGGGTGACTTTGTTCATAAGCCGTTCAACCTCCTGGGCGCTGTTGGGCCCTGCCATCTGGGATACCTGAGAGAGCATTTCATTTTTGACCGTTTCGTTTTCATAAAATGATCCAGCTATCATCACCGTCACAAGAGCCATTGCCGGCAGAGAAAAAATAGCAAAATAGGCAATCGAGGAACTATAGACAAACGGCTTGTGATCAAGAAAATTTTTCCCGGTGCTCTTGAATATCAGCCACCACTGTTTCGCGGTAAGTTTCATTTTTTATTTCAAATATTTGCAATTTTTTCTCTTCACTTGTGACGTGATGCCGGCAATTTTAACCTGGTTTAAAAATCGACTTTATACGGGCCGTACCCAATTCAGGCGGGACCGAGTACAGCGAGTAAGCCATGGGCCGCTCTATCGTCTGGGCCGTCGTCTTCTTTTTTGATGGTAGCGGATGGGGTGAAAAGGCCGGCAACCGGTTGATCGGGCAGCAGGTAAAAGGTTATGCTGGTTCTGCCGTCCTGTGCGGCGGGAAAAGAATCATATAAAATGGTCTCCCATCGATCGGCCCAGTCGGTACCGTAGGGCAGCAGGGAATCAGGTGAATCCGGCTCGTACGGTACTGTGGTGACAATTCGGTTAAAATCGGCGGCCAGTCCCCGGTGGATGAACGTTGTCGCCTGGTGAAAGGTTTTGATCCGCTCGACGACGTATTTGCCGCTTGCTGAGATAGTAGCAGGAAGAGCAAGCTTTAGTATAGGAACAGCATGCCTGCCGCTGACAGCTTCATATCTTTGCAGAATCTGCTCGGCAGCAGTGCGTGTCGAGGCCAACCAGAGTCTCACCACCGGCAGAGGCTCCTGCTGCATAAGATACAGCCAGGCATTGAATCGCTTGATAATGTTATCCAGGGGAGGTTTTGTGGGCTCTCCCTTAAAGTTTCCCACTTCTTTGAGCAGGTCTTCTGCATCGGAGCCATCTTCTTTTTTTAAGGACCGCAGGACCGCAATTTCCTCTGCGTTGAAGTAAGAGAGCTCTTCTTGCAGATCGTCTTCTTCATAATCGAGTATTTCGGCAATGCCCAGAACCAGTCGAGACTGCCACAGTTCCAGGTGCTTTTCGATGTCTTTTGCTGCCACCCCGTGTTTTGTAAGAAGAGCGGCGATGAGATCGTGTTTCTGTTTTGGATAAGTTGTATTTGCCGGCACAGCCGCTGAGTCTGTGGTCAAAGCGCTGAGCTGGTCGATATAATGCTTTTTATGGGTTTTGATATCATCAATTAAACGTAAAAATTGGCTTCGGTTGATCCCGAGTGGCGCAGCAACCTGTGGGCGCCACAGCCCATGTTGGTAAAAATGTGCCGTTTCACCATTGGTTTGTACGCTGGGGTCGGGGGCCACCAGCTGCAAAAAATGTAGAGGAGAGCAAAACAGCAGCAACGGATAATATTTCTCTTTAAAAATATCAGTATCCGGGAAAATGAGTGTGTCAAATGAGTTCATAAGCACCAGGGGGATGAATTTTGGTAATGCCGGTCGTTGCTCCAGAAAAACCGGTGAATCGCAATAAGCCGGTACTCATAGCAATAATGACAAACTCGCAAAAGTCCAATTGCAAGATGATTGAGTAGCAAGCGACTGTCTCTCAACGAGAATCACGGTGTTGTTTTTTGTCGAGTTTTAAGAGCACAATCACTACAGTTCAGTCGGTAGCCAGGCTAATATCGCCGTACCAGGCTACACCAATTTCGCCGGTATCGTCGGTATCGGTCATGATGGCGACAGCATTTGCCTTGCCGGGTTCTCCGCCAAACAGCATTTTATAGTCGGCCAGGATATCCCGTTGTTCGTTAAACCATTGTCCTGCGTTTTCAGGCCCCGACTGAACAGCTACCATCATGGCACTGGAGGTATACGCGTTGGCAATATATTTCCCCTTCTTTAACTTGTTCGCCCAGATGTAATTAATTGCTTTCGTCTGCCAGAAGAATTTACCGCTAAAGACGACATAGATGCGGGCGGCATAATCGTCTCCTGCCTTGGTCGTCTCATCGCCCGCTGCTATCGTATGGTCAATTTTCCAAGACCAGCGCAGGTAACGATATTTTTTTGGATCAAAGGTGATTTTTTTGACCAGGCCTGATGCGGTGCCCCGGCTGGTCGCCTGCACAACCATTTTCTCTTTCTCCAGGGTCAGACTGTATTCCGTTAAACCATGAAAGCTCTTGGTCTCCCATCCGTCAAGCCCCTCGGTAGAAAATCCACCGACCGCAAATTCATCGGCCATAACAGGTGAGAAGACGAGCAGACAGAGGGTAACAATGGTGCCGGTTAAAGAGGTATGCCGATGTTTAATGATGAGCATGGTTTACCGCCCGATATGAAATTTGCAACAACGTTGCAGATAAGCGCAGACTTCGGATGAAGAATTTTTACGACACCATCACAGATGGTTTATTTGACTGGCAGCAAACGCCGCACCAAAACCATTGTCAATATTGACAACGGTCACTCCGTTGGCGCACGAGGTAAGCATTGCCAGCAGTGCCGACAGGCCGCCAAAGCTTGCACCGTAGCCTACGCTGGTGGGGACGGCAATCACTGGAATCTCGACCAGCCCGGCGATGACTGATGCCAGTGCGCCTTCCATGCCGGCGATCACAATCACCACCCGCGCCTGACGAATGGTATCGATACAGGCAAACAGCCGGTGGATGCCAGCCACGCCTACATCAGAGATAAGACTGACCTTGTTGCCAAGAGCCATGGCGGTAACTTTAGCCTCTTCGGCCACGGGCAGATCGGCGGTACCGGCGGTGACGATGACAATGCTTGTTGTGGTTTGGGGCAACGGTTCATGTTCATAAAAGAGAGTCCGGGCAATAGTGTTATACTTGACGGAGGGGCAGATTGCCGCAATCTCGGTCACTATCTTATCGTCGATCCGAGTCGCCAGGATATTAGTTTCTTTTTTCAGCATAGCCTGGAAGATATCAAGCACCTGCCGGACGCTTTTAAATTCCCCGTAAATGACCTCGGGATACCCACTGCGCAGGGAGCGATGGTTGTCGATCTTGGTATGGCCGATGTCGGTGAATGGCAGATCCTGCAAGTTTATCAAAGCATCGTCCGCTTTCATTTCCCCTTTTTCGATCGCCTCTAAAATGCGTTTGATGGCCGATTTATTCATGATGAGTTGGCAGTAGTTTGTTCAGGCTCCCCATTTTATAGCCTTCCAGATCTAAAGTAATATACATGTAGCCGCAATTTTTTAGTTTTTCGACTAACTTTGTTCGCAGCTCGGCTTGTAAAAGGGCGTTAAACAGGGCGACGGGCAATTCAATACGGGCTATGTCGCCATGGCTTCGCACCCTGGCGCCAAAGATATGCAAATCGCGCAGGACCATCTCCGCTTGACCAATTCGGTCAAGTTCCGTCGGCGTAACTTCGGTATGGTAGGGGATCCTCGACAGCAGGCAGGCATAGGCCGGTTTATTCCAGGTTGGCAGGCCTGCTTCACGGGAGATCGTCCGGATTGTTTCTTTATTCATGCCTGTTTCGAGCAGCGGACTGGTGATCCCGAGTTCCTTGAGTGCCCGCATTCCCGGTCGATAATCGTTCAGATCATCCTTGTTGGAACCCTCGATGATGGCGTGAACGCCGATTTCTTTTGCCCGGTACTGTATTGCTTTGAAGAGCTCTCTCTTGCACAGGTAGCATCGGTCCGGTGGGTTTTGGGTAATGCCGGCTGGAATTGCCAGTTCGATAATTTCATGGGCAATACGATATTTTGTGGCAAAGAGCTGCGCCTCTTTAATCTCCCAGTCAGGAATATAAGGAGTGTGCACGGTTATTGCCATCATGTTGCCGCCTAATGCTTCGTGGGCCGCATAGGCCAGCAGGCTGCTGTCGACGCCGCCGGAAAAGGCAACTGCAACCTGGTTTAACGCCTTGATATGCATGGAGTAGTTGCCGATAGAAAGAGTTTTGCATATGGTTGGCACTGTCAGTTTGTCTTGACCAGAAAATGGGTGCCTTGAAAGTCGACCACAACGCCTTCCCAGGTAATTTCCAATAAATGGGTGTCTGGCGGCGATGGTGTCACCCTCTTTAAGAATGTGGCCGTTGACAATGATCATTCGCTGGAGTGGATTTTCCGAGTAGGTATGCCCGGCAAATTTCAGCTGGGGAACCGCTGCCCGTATATCGGCGGGGAGATCCTGAAAGAGAGGAACAGACGAAGATGCACCAGTTGTTGGCACCATTCTGGGCGGCGGTAAGTTTGTATCTTTGAGGGCACCAGAGCTCAGGACAACATTGTTTTCTTTGATAATCACCTGCGGAACAGGATCGTCCTTTTTATCGACAGCCTGCTCAACAGTTTGTTTTGCGTCCCGATGAACAGCATCCTGAGTTGCCTTTTCGGTGGTTGGCTGCAGGCTTGTTGTCAGCTCAGGGGCAGGAGTGGTTGGCGCAACACTTTGCCGGTTCAGGAACAAAAATATCCCGAGGCAGGCAAGAATAAGCAGGATCCCACCACCAAAAAACCAGAGCCGGCGGTGCAGTAGCACCGGTGAAAGATTTCTGGCGGGTGGAGCGGAACTATGAATGGAGTACAGGTGCGGGGAAGTTCCCTGTTGCCTTTCCTGGTCCGATTTTTTCAGTGCATCGAGTATATAGGACATGAAATTTTTGTTAGAGATGGGGTTTGTCTGTCTAGTTTGACCCTGTTTGTCGCCGGTCCTTTTCCGCTGTTCCACTCGGAGAATTTGGCAAGGTTTCGGGTTGGACGGTTTCTTTCAGCAGGCGAACGTTGTTCTTCAGCAGGGCGATGTTGTCCCGGTGGTCAATAAGATAGAGACCGGCCGGTATTCCGATGGCAAGCAATGCCAGAACCAGTGCTACGACTATTCCTCTTGTTGAGGAAGTTCTGGTGCTGGTTATAGTGGCAAGCTCGCTGGCTGCTTTTTTCATGACCTTGAGACTGACATGGTCCTGATTGTCGGCATACGCTCCGAGAAGGGCATGATCGCAGAGAAGGTTTATAACACGCGGGATTCCTTTGGAAAATTTTGCCACGTACTGGATAGCACTGTCGGAGAAAAGGGCGTTTCTGGTGTTGCCGCCGGCGATGGCGATCCGGTGCTGGATATAGTTGTCAATATCGGCAGGTTGCAGTGGTCCGAGATGGTACCTGGTAGTTACTCGTTGGTTAATCTGTGATAATTGAGGATCGGCGAGGATTTGCCGCAGCTCGGGCTGGCCGATCAGCACTATCTGGAGTAGTTTGTTGGTATTGGTTTCCAGGTTGGTCAACAGTCGCAGTTGTTCCAGTATTTCGATATCGAGGTTTTGGGCTTCATCGATAATCAGGGCGGTGTTTCTCCCTTTGGCGTGGGCGTCGAGCAGGTAGACGTTCAACAGGTCGACATAGGTTTTTACCGTCGGTGCAGCATCGTCGATGGGGATCTTCAATTCTTCACAGATGGTCTTGAAGAGATCCATGATGGTCAGCTTCGGGTTCAAAATCATGGCGATGTCGGTCGTTGCCGGCAGCTGGTCGACCAGGCATCGGCATACGGTTGTTTTTCCCGTGCCCACATCTCCCGTCAGCAGTATAATACAGCCCTCACTGCTTATTCCGTAGAGCAAATGGGCCATCGCCTCCCGATGCAACTCGCTCATATAGAGATATCGCGGGTTGGGCGCTATGGCGAAGGGCTTTTCAGTCAGCCCGAAATAGCGTGTATACATGGGTTTGGCATCACCGATAAAGAATCTGTAACAGACACAGAAATTCGTGGCTTGGTGGAGGTGCATTCCAGAATTCTCTTTTCATAATTGACCTGATACTATACGGTGGATTATAATTAATTACCATTTTTCTTTGATGACGCCGTAAAAAGTTCGATCTCCATCAAGCCCTGTATAGCAAACTTTACGAAGTCTGTGCGTATCTATTTAGTCATTTCTTGGGTTCACTTTGAATTTTACGACACCATTTTGCTTGATAGCTTTTGAAAAACACGCCAGCTCGCCTGCCATAGGTCAATTGATCATAACCTGCAAAAAATAACTCTCTATGCCAGTATTCGAATACCGCGCTCTTGATGCGAAGGGGAAAAATATTAAAGGCATTGTCGATGCGGACAGTGAAACTCTGGCCCGGACAAAACTCCGCTCGCAGGGGAGGTATCCTGTTTCTATTGCGGTGAGCAGAAGCAAACAGGGAAAGACCGGAGGGCAGGGAATAGGTCTGTTTGAGCGGGTTAAGTCTGAGGAAATAAGCATCATGACCCGGCAACTCGCTACTTTGCTCGGGGCCGGGATACCTTTGGTGCAATGTCTTGATTCACTGGTGGCGCAGACCCGCAATTCGGTACTGAAGAAAGTTATCGCCCAGATCAAGGGCTCGATAAACGAGGGCAACACCTTGACCAACGCCTTTAGCGAGCACCCTAAGCTGTTTTCTTCTATTTTCGTTAATATGGTGCGGGCAGGAGAGGCATCAGGGGCGCTCGACATAGTTTTGGAACGCCTGGCCGATTTCGGTGAAAAGCAGGAGGTGTTGAAGGGAAGACTGCGGGCGGCCCTTATTTATCCGATCTTTATGGCCGTTATCGGCTCAGCGATCCTGTTTATTCTAATTACCTATATCGTCCCCAATATCACCCAGGTTTTCAACGATATGAATCAGGTGCTGCCTTTGCCGACGCTTTTTCTCATCGGCATGAGCGATTTCCTGAAAGCGTACTGGTGGGCGTTTTTTATTTTTTTGGCCCTGGTGTTTTTCGGCATCCGCGCATTTATTCAGCGCCCGGCCGGCCGTTCATTCTGGGATCTGTTCAAGTTGAAGATATTTATCATCGGACCGGTAATGCAGAAGGTCATTCTGGCAAGATTTTCTTCCACTCTGGGAAGTTTACTGGAAAGTGGGGTCGGGCTGATGACCTCTATGCAAATTGTCCGGACTCTGGTCAATAATGTGCATGTCGCGCGGGTTATTGATAAGGCCATGGAACAAATTCAAAAAGGACAGAGCATGACCGATGCACTCTCCGAATCTGAATGGTTTCCGCCGATGTTTGTCCAGATGATTGCCGTAGGCGAACAGAGCGGCAATCTTGAAGTTATGCTGGACAAGGTCGCCAAGGCCTACGAGAGAGAAGTCGAGACGGCGATCATGGGCATGACATCACTGATCGAACCATTGATGATCGCCATTATGGGAATGGCTGTCGGTTTTATCGTACTCTCTATATTACTGCCGATTTTTGAAATGAACCAGATGATCCACTGATGGTGTCGTAAAAACTCTTGATCTTCCTCGTTGTGTGCCCCCCGCAGGAAGTGGTTCTCTCTTCTGCTTATTGATTGAATAATGGAATTTTTGCGGGAGTTTGTGTATACTTTGACAGTTGGTTTAATGGAAACGCTCGTATAATTATAGTATATTACAGGATAATCTCGGATGAAGATTGAACATACACATGATTGGAAAAGCCGGAAAACGGGCTGCGAGGCAGGTTTTACTCTTATTGAACTTCTGGTCGTACTGGTCATAATCGGTATTCTTGCCGGTTATATCGGCCCGAAAATCATGGGTCATCCGGAGGAAGCAAAACGGACCAAAGCGGCCCTGCAGATCCAGGGGATTGATACTGCGCTGAAGATGTATAAACTTGATAATGGCGGGTATCCGTCAACGGAACAGGGGCTGCAAGCTCTGGTAGAACCTCCGACCATCGGGCAGTTGCCGACCAAATGGCGGGAAGGGGGCTATCTGGAAAAAGGGAAAGTCCCGCTTGATCCATGGGGAAATAATTTTGTCTATCTCTCTCCCGGCCTCAATGGCGAGTTTGATCTCAGTTCTTATGCTAAAGATGGTGAGGCTGGAGGTGAAGGCGACGGAAAAGATATCAATAATTGGGAAGTCGAATAGTTGCTCATTTTGTCGCGATCAGCGCAGGGGGTGGCATGGGACATGGGCAAAGCGGATAATGAGCGAGGCTTTACCCTGATTGAGATGATTGTGGTCACTCTTTTTGATAGGTATCATGCTCTCTTTGAGCATCCCGTCGCTGCGCAACACTTTTTTCACCGATCCCTTGAAAGCGACGACCAGAAAAATAATTGGCCTGGTCGCCGGCGTGCGGGATCTGGCAGTTCGTTCCCAGCAGCCATATCTGCTGCATTTCAGTCAGCTTGAAAATCGTATCTGGTATGAAAAGGAGGTTGTCGGAGAAGAAAAAGATCAAGAAAATCAGACGACCAACCAGTTGCTGCTTCCTGAGTCAGTTAAAATTACCGGCCTTTGGGTGGCAGGTGATGAAGGATCAACAGAAGATAACACCGTGGTTTGGATCAGTAAACAGGGATATCTGAATGATACGGTTATCCGGATCGAAGACAAAGATGGTAATCACCTGAATATACAATTCTATCCGTTTTTAAATCCCGCTCTCGTAGCCGATGAGCACGCTCCCTTTTAGTGCCGTGCATATTCCCCAAGGTTATCACGGATTGTCTATGGATATACCGAAAAATTGTTGTCCCGTGTCCTTTAGAAGCGATAATCGGGCCTTTACTCTGCTTGAGGTAATGATCGCCGTGTCTATTATTGCCATAGCCCTTGTTGCTCTTTTCGGTTCGCAGTCAAAGAGTCTTTCGAATGCTACTGAAGCAAACTTTAACATTCTCGCACCGATGCTGGCATCCGGCAAACTTGCTGAACTTAAAGGGGCTGAAAACGCTCCGAGCAACGATGAAGGCGACTTCGGTGAGGAGTTTCCAGGATACACCTGGAAACTTGATACTGAAGAGGCAACGTTTGACAACATCGATACCCTGGCAAACCTGGCAAAACTTGAAGATCCGCTGAAAAAGCTGGAACTGACGGTTTTATGGACTGGGACGAAATTTAGCTATACACTGACCTATTATGGTCGATGGCAGCAGTAACGTGCGAAATTCTTTGCCGACAGCACCTGAGAGTGGTTTTACCCTTATCGAACTGCTCATTGCTATTTTTATTTTCGGCATAGTAATATCATCTGTATACGGGGCATACAGGGCAACATTTCATATTGTCCACGGTTCGGAATATCAGCTGGAGGTCGCCAATAAAGCCCGGGTTGTTGTTGAAAGACTGCAGGCCGACCTGGGTTCGGTTGTCACCGGACCCGGAGTGGTATTTCGTGGAGAACGACATACGTATGCCGATGCTGTTGGCGACAACCTCTCCTTTGTCAGCTCAGCGCATCTTGTTTTGCATAAAGATGACACCTTCGCCGGACATACCCTGATCCAATATGAGTCGGAACTTGATATGGATACAGGGCTGCTCAATCTTTATCGAACGGAATTGCCCCTTTTGCCGGGGGTCAAGATGGAAGATCAGGCAGACGGGAGAGACGGGCGAAAGCATCTGATATGTCAAGGTTTGCTGGAATTTCAGTTTACCTATGTTGATCGGGATGGTAATGAATCTGAAGAATGGTTGGTCGATGAAGTGGTACCGCCCGATACAGGAACACCACCGGAAGAAGCTCAATTTCCTGTACTTGTCTCTATAGAACTCAGATTTGCCAAGTCGGTGGAAAGTGGGAGCAGCACGGTTTACAAGACTGCTGTAGCTCTGCCGCGCCCCTGGAGAAAGCAGGGATGACGTCGTTAAAGGATAAGAAAAACTGTTGGCGAGATGAGCAAGGCATGGCGCTGCTGGTGACTATCATGACGGTGAGTCTGCTTATCGCGGTGACTATCCAGTTTCATAAGACGACCTGGCAGCAATTTGTTGTCGCCAATAATTACCAGGCGGATACGCAACTGGGCGTGATCGCCGATTCTGGAATAAACATCGCTTTGGCCCTGCTCCAGGACGATGGAACGGAAAACGTCAATGATTCGTTGCTCGAGCAGTGGGCCACTCTTGACCAGGAAAAGTTCGAGGAATTATTTCCCTCTGGTTCGCTGCAGCTGAAGATCGTCGACTTGTCAGGTCGATTGCAGATTAATAGTCTGGTCCAGAAAAACGACGATAATACCGGTGCTGAAGGTGGGAGCAACACGGAGAGTGAAGTTCAGCAATTGTTTTTGAATTTATTGTTGTCCGGCTCATTTCCGATCGAAGATGAGACTGAGGCGCGAGGCATACTCGATGCCATAATCGATTGGCTTGATGAGGATGACAAAGAGTCGGATCTTGGTGCTGAGAGCAGTTATTATCAGTCGCTTGCCAATCCATATAGCTGCAGAAACGGTCCGATACAGTATATTGAAGAACTGCTGTTGATAAAAGGAATTTCCCCCGAGCTGCTCTTTGGTAAAGAAGAACAACAAGGGCTTGCCAATTATTTGACAGTGAACGGTGATGATGGCAAGGTGAATATTAACACTGCACCGCTTCTTGTTGTAAAAAGTTTTGATACCCTTATCAGTGATGAACTGTTGGAAAAGCTTGATGAATACAGAAAAGATAAAGAGCATGAGGAAACTCTTGCCAATCCGAACTGGTACCGCGAAGTCGATGGCTGGCCGGGAGATATTGTGTTGGAGGAAAAATTGTTGACCACGACGAGTAGTTATTTTCAGATAATCGCCACCGGAACTCTTGCTTCTCTGTCCCGCAGAGAAGTTGTGGTTGCTGAACGTTCAGATGAAAATGAGATCAAACTGTTTGGTCGAAAAATGGAGTAATGTATGGCGGATCTTTTGTTTTGCCTGGATATCCATAAAGATACCTTAACCGCCGTGGTGGTCGACAGAAGCTCTAAAATCACGCTGGTGACAGGTTGCGCGACTGCAGGCACTGTGGACCAGTCTTTTGCCGATGCTGTTCAACAGATAAAAGAGCAGACTGGATTCACAGGTGGGCCATGTCTGGTCACCTTGGGTGCAGAACTCTTCTCTTTTAGAAATGTGACTTTGCCTTTTTCTGACCGCAGCAAGATCAGCCCAGGCCCTGCCCTTTGAGTTGGTGGATCACTCACCGGTTGATATAAACAGCCTGCTCATCGATTTCATTGTGGCAAAAAGTGGATCGACGGGAACAGATATTGTCGCGGCGATGATAAACCGGCAGTACCTGGCCGAGCATCTTGCCGTCCTGACTGGCTGCGGGACTCAACCCCGACAGCATCGGCATCAGCGGCATGTCAGCTGCATTGCAGATTGCTGAAGGGATGGAGGATAACTTTGTCCTGATCGACAGCGGCGCAAGCTGGGCAACTTTGTTTATTGCGGTGAACAAGCAGGTAGCTCTTATACGATCCCTTGCCGTGCAACCGGAAGCCAACGGTTTGCCGGTCCCTGATGACACCTTCATTCAGAATGTCATCCAGACAGTGCTCGCTTGTCAACTTCTGAATACCGGCAATCCGAACTATAAAGTCTTTCTGACCGGTTCAGAGTCGCGGATTGCAACGACCTCACCGGTGTTGTCGGCAAGGCTGGGCGGCGTCGAGATAGTCCATTTTCGACAAAGTAGTCAACCGCTTGTCAAAATTGAACAGGCTGCGCAAAACCTCTATCAACCGGAGCTGATGGATAGAGTTCTTGCACAGGCTAGTAAAAATGGTAAAAAGAGTGGAGGGTTTAACTTTCGCACCGGAGATTTTCGAAAAAGAAAATCCTTTCTGGAATACCGCGGCCTGTTTCTGAAAACCGCCCTGCCGGCAGCTTTAGTCATTGTTTGCGGCCTCGCATATTTGGGCTATACCTATTCCATGCTGACCTCAGAGCAGGAAAGATTGCGTCGGCAGATTACCGAAGTCTTCAACGAGACTCTTCCGGAAGTGACCCGGGTCGTTAACCCCTTGCAGCAGTTGCAGGTGAAAAATAATGAAATCAGGGCGACTTACAGTCCGGGAGGGGCGAATGGCGCCGGATACACCATCATTGAGTTGCTTACCGAATTATCGGTCCGTATTCCGGTTAAGGAAAAAGTGAAAGTCGTTCGAATGGTGGCGGATATGGAAACTCTCCGGCTGAAAGCCATTACCGGGGACTTCAATACGGTTGATAATGTACAGAAAGAACTCGAGAAATCACCATATTTTGATGATGTTACCATCAGTTCGGCCAATCAGTCGATTAAAGGAGATGAGGTGAATTTTGAACTTAAACTGGAACTCGCCCGGAAATAATTATGACCTCATGGTTTAAAAAAAGTCTCCTGCAGGATATCCGGCACAAATCAGGAATTGATAAGCTGAGCAGTCGGGAAAAGTGGGTGCTTTTCGGGGGAGTCGGATTTGTTTTGTGTTTCCTGTTGGTCCAGCTGGTGGTCGTGCCGGTTATTGATGTCCGCAATACTCTGCAGAAATCAATAGCCAGAAAAAAACAGGAATTGATCGAAATAAAAAACCTGCAGCAGGAATATAGGACATTAAAAAGTAGAGAGGGGACCATCCAGGCCAGGATTAATCAACGGGCAGCCGGTTTCACTCTTTTTACTTTTCTCGATCAACAGGCCAACGTTGCGAAGGTTAAAAAGCAGATAAAGTATATGAAACCCTCGACGATAGATGGCGATGCATTAAATGAGGCGATGGTCGAAATGAAATTGCAGCAGATCACCCTGGGTGATCTCATCGGCTTTGTTCGGTTAATAGAATCTGAGAAAGATGTCGTTTTCATAAAAAGGTTTTCCATCCAGGAAAGCGGTGATACGCAGGGTTTTTTTGATGCCATCCTGCAGGTTGTCACATTCGAGAAAAAGGGTTAGGGATGATTCACTCCATCTTCTCCTTTCGGTCTTTGCTCTATGTACTGTATGGTGTGTTGTTGACTGCCGTGTTGTTATATGTCCGGTTTCCGGCAGACAAGTTTAAACAATATTGTGTGCAGAGCATCGAAAATTTATCACCGGACAGTACCTGCACTATCGACTCTGTTGGCTACCGTTTTCCGATGTCGGTGGTTTTTGCACCTATCACACTTAACCGTGTTATAAATGGACAGGAAACTGCCTTGGTGGTCGACCAACTGGTGATTTCTCCCCAATCGTTGCAATTCTGGCGGAGTTTTGCACTTAGTGGAAAAATGTATTCCGGCCAGATTACCGGCAAACTTGATTTTGACAATCGGGCCCATTCTTTTCAGCTGGGCAATATTCAAGGGGAAGGACTCCAAATTGGTGGTCTGGCCCAGAGTATGGGCATCACTGATCGGAAGATATCGGGGGTCATCAATTTTTCCGGTGACTACAAAGCGCCGAATAATGCTCCCAGGGATGGCACAGGCAAGGGTGCAGTTCAGGTTGTTGACGGCAGTTTTTCCCTTTTTCAGCCGATATTAAACCTTTCGGCCCTTGCATTCGATAAAACTACTATGAGTATTATCCATGAAAATGGCGTTCTCCAGTTGAATGAAGGTGAGTTCCTCGGCAAGGACCTTCTCGCTGATTTCACCGGGGAATTGCAGTTAGCTTCTCCTTTCTTGACCAGCAATATCTCTCTTAATGGCCATCTTGAACCCGATAATGGCTTTTTACAGAATAATCCACAAGAACAGCAGGTTGTTCAGCGTTTATTACAGCGATACAAAATGACAGTGCTGCCATTTAAAGTTGGCGGCACTGTGCAAAGACCGTTATTCAGATTCAGTACGTGATCCTATGGCCGCTCGCATCACCGATATATTACCTTTTTTGCTTATTACCCTGCTCTGTGTCGGCCTAGTTGAGGGAGGATATCAAGCCCTGGAACATCTTGGCCTGAATACTCCCACTGAAAAGGCAGTGATAGCTGATGCGCCACTCGTCAAGACGGATGAGCCGGGTGTCGTCGAAGAAACCGGGAAGCACGATTATCATGTTATTCTGGAAAGAAACTTGTTTGGGCCGGCTCCCGGAAAAGGTGAGGCTGTCCCAACCGCGACCGCAGAGAACACCGAAGATCTGCAGACAACGAGTCTCAATATTGTCTTGATGGGCACCATCAATGGTACTCAAAATACCGATCGGGCGATTATTCTAGATAAGAGCACGAATAAACAGCAATTGTATGAAGTGGGGGATGCCATCCAGGGAGCTTCGATCAAAGAGATCCTGCGGGGCAAGGTTATCCTGGCCTATAACGGTAAGGATGAAATGCTTGACATGAGCGAGGCAGCCAAGGTTCGATCAAGCTATGCAGCCCCCGTTCAGCAAAATGGTGCAGGAATCCTTCGCCAGCCTCCCGGTGCAGAAACAGGACAAACATATCGCCCGCAGGTCTCACCGAGGGGAACACCAAGAAGAGTAATCAATCGACCCAGAGCAATTCGTCCGTCTCGAATAATAAGAAAGGAATAATCAGGTGAGATGCCAACCCGGATTATAAAAGTATGACAAACGCTAAAAAAGTCCAACTTCAAGATAGTTACATAAAGACCTTTATATACGAAGCTTGCAGATGAAGATTATTTATGACGCTGTCAATTATGAAAATGAAGGTGAATTATCTATGAGCATGGTGAAACGTTTTTTCATAAACACGGTGACGGGTGCAATCATATGCGCGATGATTGGTCTGGGCCTGCTGCCGGACTGCAGCCTAAACGCCAAAGAATTGCCCCAACCGCTTCCCGAGACCGAGCAGAACGGTCAACGCTTTATTACTATTGATTTCGACAATGTCGATATTCAATTATTTATTAAATACATAAGCGAATTGACTGGTAAAAATTTTGTGGTTGATAGGGCAGTACAGGGTAACGTGACCATTCTTTCACCCAGCAAGATTTCCGAAGAAGAAGCCTACAAAGTATTCGAATCGGTGCTGGAGGTGCATGGCTATACCACTGTTGAGTCTGGCTCCGTCATCAAGATTCTGCCTTCAGCCCGGGCGCGATCGCAGAATGTCGAGATGCTCAATACGGGTGCCTCGAATAATCCGCAAGATAAGGTGGTGACTCAGCTGGTCCGCTTGAAATACTCATCGCCGGACGAGATGAAAAAAGTGCTGGCGCCGCTGGTTTCGCAAACTTCAGTAATGATTTCCCATGCTCCGTCGGGGATGCTGATCATTACCGAGACCATGTCCAATATCCAGAAACTGCTCGGTATCATCAAGGTACTTGATGTCGAGTCCCGCGAAGATGATGTGGCCTTTATTCCCCTGGAAAACTCTTCAGCCGAGGCTATTGCCAAGATATTGACTACCGTCTACCAGAAAAGCTCCGGACCGCAGCAACCTGGTGTGGCAAGAGGTTTTAGTGATGCAGTAAAAATAGTTCCCTATGAGCGGGCTAATGCTTTGATTGTTATCGCTAATATCAGTGAAATGGGTAAAATCAAGAGCCTCATTTCCACCCTGGATACGGAGGTGCAGCGGGCCGAAGGTAATATTCAGGTCTATTATCTGCAAAATGCAACGGCAGTGGAATTGGCAAAAGTACTCAATGATCTGCCGGAAACAATGGCCAAGGAAGGAGCAGTGCAGGGCAAAGTCGCGGCTATTTCCAAGGATGTTCGGGTGATGGCCGACGCAGAGACTAATTCTCTGATAATACGCGCCACCAAGGATGAATATGTGGTGCTGGAAGATGTGATACGCCAACTGGATATTCCCCGAAGAATGGTTTATCTGGAAGCCCTCATCATGGAAGTGGATGCTGATAAAAATTTTGAAGTCGGCGTTGAATGGGCGAGTGCAGGAGCATTTTCTGACGGTACCGGCAAATTGCTGGGTGCCTTCAGTGGGGCTGATGGCTTCATCAATGCTGTCGACGGTGATGGCAATATCAACCTGGGGTCTGCCGGTTCAGGCCTTACCATGGGTATTTTGAAACAGGGGGTCAGAATAGGCAATGTGACTTTTGCAGATATTGCCGGGGTGCTGAAGGCGTATCAATCCGACGCCGATGTCAATATCATCTCCACCCCGCAGATTTTGACCATGGACAACAAAAAGGCGCAGATATCCGTCGGTGAAAACGTCCCTTTCATCACCAGTCAGAATACCACGGCCAGTGCCCAGGATTATACCCAGTTTGAGTACAAGGACGTGGCAACCAAGCTGTCCATCACGCCGCATATAAACCAGTCCAATGTTCTGCGTCTGGAAATTGAGACGGAAGTGGTTCGAGCCAAGGACACATCGGCTACCCCGACTACGTTTAAGCGTACAGCGACGACCACGGTTATTCTCAACGACAAAAGTACTATTGTCATTGGCGGGATAATTGGTCAGGATGCGTCTGAATCAAATTATAAGGTACCGCTACTGGGTGATATTCCGCTGCTGGGATGGCTCTTTAGAACCCACAAGACATCCAGCAAAAAAACCAATATGTTTATCTTTATCACCCCGCGCATTGTCCGCAATCCGGCGGAAATGGCAGCTGTTTCCCTGAAAAAAGAAGATGAAATGGGCAAGGTTTTGCCAACGGTGCAAAAGGAACTGCATAAAGAAGAAAACCTTGAACATGCCATGACGCTTACCAGGAAGGGTTATGAAAAGTTGTGCAACGAGGAAGTTACCGCCGCCAAAGAGTTTTTCAGTGAAGCCCTGGTTATTGATCCGGTGAATCCCTTTGCCCTGATGAATATGGGCGTTGTCTATGAAAAAGAGGGGCAACCGAAAAAGGCTCTTCAAATGTACCAGGCTGTTGCTTCCGGTACTTCCGATGCGGTGGCCAGCAGCGGACAAGAGCCGGATAAGGAAGCAGTGCCTCTGAAGAAACTGGCCCAGGAAAATATTGATAGAATTTTGCGGATGAAGTAACTGAGGGGCTGTGTTGCAATGGGCATGAAAAAATTCGGCGAGATATTAGTTGAGGAGTTCGGCCTGGCCTCCTCTGCGCTTGAACAGGCACTCAAGATTCAGAAAGAGGGTGATGACCTGATCGGGGAAATTCTCGTCAAAAATGGTGAGTTGGACGAGCTGACGGTGCTGCAGGTTTTGGGCATGATGTTCGATATGGAGGTCCGTAAAACACTGCCGTCCGATATTAAAACGGATTTCACTGACCAGGTCTCCATTAGTTTTCTCAAGCAGCACAAAATGGTCCCGATCGTCACCGCCCAAGAGTCCTTTTTTGCAATTAATAATCCCAATTCCTTCCAGGCACTTGACGATTTGCGCCGAATCCTGGCCGACGGCACTCTTAAGACTGTCCTGGCTCCCGCCCATCTTATCCTCAATGCGATTAACTTTGCCTATGATATGAAACAGACCTCAGCCGATGAGGTCATGCAGGATATTGATGATGAAGAAGATCCGGAACGACTGTTTTCCGAGATAGAAGAGATCGGCGATCTCCTTGACGATACCAGCGATTCGCCGGTGATCCGGTTGGTCAACCTGATGTTTTCCCAGGCGGTACGCGACAACGCCTCGGATATCCATATCGAACCCTACCAGAACAGCCTGAAGATCCGGCAGCGCCTTGACGGTATTCTTCATGATATGCTGAGCCCGCCGAAACATGTCCAGTCGGCGCTTATCTCCAGGGTCAAGATCATGGCCAAGCTCAATATCGCCGAGAAGCGATTGCCCCAGGATGGCCGGATTGAGCTGAAGATCGCCAACAAGGAGATTGACGTGCGGGTTTCGACCTTGCCGACCGCCTTTGGTGAGCGGGTGGTGCTGCGTCTGCTGCGTAAATCGACGGTGATGATCTCTTTAACCGATCTTGGTATGCCGCAGGACCGGTTTATTCCGTTTCAAAAAGAAATTAAGGCACCAAACGGCATTGTCCTGGTCACCGGTCCCACCGGCTCGGGTAAAACCACTACCCTCTATGCGGCGCTGTCCTCGATAAACAATACCGATATCAATATTATTACCGTTGAGGACCCGATTGAATACCGGATCAGCGGGATCGGCCAGGTCCAGGTCAACCCCAAGATCGATCTGACTTTTGCCTCCGGCCTTCGCTCCATCGTCCGGCAGGATCCGGATGTCATCCTGGTCGGCGAGATCCGCGACACGGAGACCGCCGAAATTGCCATTCAATCGGCGTTGACCGGACATCTCGTCTTTTCGACCCTGCATACCAACGACTCGGCGGGGGCCATTACCCGGCTCAGAGATATGGGCATTGAGCAGTTTTTGATCGCCTCTTCGGTCAATGCTATTCTAGCCCAGCGGTTGATTCGCATTATCTGTCCACATTGTAAGGAAGAAT
The DNA here is from genome assembly GCA_963804605.1 of uncultured delta proteobacterium. Lineage (GTDB taxonomy): Bacteria > Desulfobacterota > Desulfobulbia > Desulfobulbales > Desulfocapsaceae > Desulforhopalus_A. The sequence continues at coordinate 40,880 of CAWDRB010000010.1, read as the reverse complement.
ATAGTCCTACCCCGGAGATGTTCCAGCGCATCGGCCTTACCGAAGAAGAAAGTCTTGGCCGCAAAGCCTATCGGGGCAAAGGCTGTGCCAAATGTTACCATACCGGCTATAAGGGCCGGTGCGGTATTTTTGAGCTGCTCCTTATGACCCAGGATATGAAGGCTCTGATTCTGCAGACATCCGATGCCAACCAGATAAAACGACAGGCGATCAAAAACGGCATGATTACTCTCCAGAAAGACGGGGCTATGAAAGTCTTACAGGGAGTGACCACCATTGAGGAAGTATATCGCGTCTGCCAGTCTTGATGTAATCAAAGAATCCATCATTGCTCGGGTATTTTCAGAATTCTGTATCACCTCCAATGGTGATCCGTTATTTCTACTCCCTGCCCATACGGGAACGCTGGTAAAAATCAGGATGCCCAGTAATTCCATTATCACAACTTTGCCTATCAATTGCATTTGATTCATGAAAAAATCCTTTTGTTTTTGACATTCATGATTAGCCACTGACAATCTTACAACTAAACGAAAGAGAGGGGAAAGCTTACAAATTTTTTAGAATATCTTGCGGAATAGTCCAATAGGTTGCGGTTCTAGCTATCGTTGTCGATAATTTCAATCAATGCCTTCTTCGCTCTATCTAGCATCCAGTTTACATTTGGTCCGTCAGCTACTGATGATGCGAAATACTCCCTGCCATCTTTGTGCGTACCAATTATAACTACTTCGTTAAGCTCGCCGATCGCCGCCTCCAGAACTTTGTCAACAGGAAGATCAGGGCATGTCACGCCCGGCACTATTCTAAAGTTTTCACTCATTGTTTTCCCTCTCTTTGCGTTGGTTCCCGCAGAACTCTAAGCAAACGATTCATGTAGGGTTCAGTGATTTATGGCGCCTTGCACAACAATCAGACTGCTTTATGATCCTATTTCCAATCAGTGTTATCGTCTCTCTTAAAATGAAACGAAAGATCTGCCACAAGGTTACATTTCAACCTGAAAAATTTATTGAGAGTCTTCAAGTGACGGCGATAGCAGTCTGTTTTATTTTTGAGCTGTAACCTTTTTCCAAGTAAAGCGTTTATAATTATAGAGACAAGCAACTTGAGGGATTCTCCAGTTTAACACCAATATATTTTAAGAAAGGGTAAATGTATGTCTACACTTTCAAACCCAAATCAGAACTCAAGAGTCGCCTTGCCGTCTGTGAAGGTTGGTGAAGTGCATCACAATATTGGCGGAGTAATTGCCGACAAACTTCCAGCGTTTCTCTATTTACTTGCAAAAGATTACACTATTCAGTACGCAAACGGATATTTCAATCACCAGTTCGGTGAAACTGATGCGTCGATTCCCTGTTATCAAGTGATGCGCGGGTGCACATCTCCTTGTGATCCCTGTCCTGCACAGACTGTTTTTAATGAGCGGGCAGAACAGGTATGGATATGGCACGACACCCTGCGTGGACAGGTTTACGAAGTACATGGCTATCCTTATTTGATTGAAAAGGGCAACATACTGGTCCTTGGACTTGGGATAAATATCAGTGGGCAAGAAAAAATCAGGAAAGCACGAGTAACAATTCAGAATTGTCAGGATGTCCTACGAATTTGCTCTCATTGCAAAGATATCAATGAAGACAAGGACAAGGGGGCATGGGAGCATATTGAAGACTACCTCAAAAAAACCATTGGGATGCACTTTTCCCACGGTATTTGTCCTGAATGCCTGGTTAAATATTACCCAGATATTGCAAAGAAAATTCTCCGGTAAAGAGGTGGGGATAACCTTTTCAGGCTTGCTTTGCCACCTTTAAAATTGAATTTTCCCCGCCAAAATCATCTTTTTCCCGAGCTGATTGTGTTGGATCAGCCAATCTCTTGGAACCGTCAAGGATATAAGCAAACCGGTATTCACCGGAAGGGAGCCGCAGGTTCAGTTCCCAGTATCCGGAAGTTCCAATTTGTTTCATGGTCACTCGCTGCCATTCATTAAATGTACCCGTAAGTTCTACCCGACTGGCTGCCGGTTCAAAAATCACAAACCTCTCAAGAGCAAAAGATTGATCCGGTGAAACTGTCGATCGGGTGAATAAGAGCAGTGTTGCCAAGGCAAATCCAGTTCCCGCATATATCAACGGCCTGAAAAATTTTCCAAACCAATTTTTCAAATCATGGTTGATTCGAATCTCTGCAGGGATCAATAATTTTTCCGGCTGTGTCCGCAATAGTTTTTCCTGCAGCAGGAGGTCGACCGTCTCCTGGAAAAACTCCTTTTCAGAATAAATTTTCTCGATAAATTGAACCTTTTCTCCGAGGTCGAGTTCGTCATCAATATACATACTGCCGAGATATTCCATCATTTACCTCCATTACTCAGGATTTCCTTGAGCCTGAGCCGAGCACTGTGCACTTTCACCTTTACGTTTGTTTCACTGATGTTCAGAATTTTGCCAATTTCAGAGTAGGAAAGATCTGCTCCGGAGAGAAGAGAAATGAGTTCGCGGTCGATGATCGGCAGCTGCTGTATTGCCGCCATTATTCGGTCATATGCCTGTCGATCATCAAGTCGTTGTTCAGGATCTTTTTGGGGGGCTGCATAGCCGTCTGGATTAATTTTTTCGACTTTTAGTTTCCGAAAGGTATCCATAGCCGCATTCCTGGCGATGGTGTACAGCAGTGATCGGCTTCTTTCCCCGATATTACTGTAACGCTGCAGATAGCGACTGTAGCTCTCCTGTACCAGATCACAAGACAGATAGTGATCACCTGTCATTCTGAGTAGATAAGCAAACAGACCGTCTTTGCTTCTTTTATAAAAGACGTCGTATTTTTCCATCTGTGATTGGTGCGCAGATTTTGCGGTCCCGGGTATTTTTATTCTGCTCTCTATCTGTTTATCAAACCAGACAGAGAGACAGAAAACTCAAGGAACATTAAACTGACAAATCAGTTACTACCTTTTGCCACCACCGTTGCCACCCGATCCGCTGCCACCGGAATCACTGCCGCCAGCGTTGCTGCCACCGGAGTCACTGCCGCCAGCGTTGCTGCCACCGGAGTCACTGCCGCCAGCGCTGCTGCCACCGGAATCACTGCCGCCAGCGTTGCTGCCACCGGAGTCACTGCCGCCAGCGTTGCTGCCACCGGAGTCACTGCCGCCAGCGCTGCTGCCACCGGAATCACTGCCGCCAGCGTTGCTGCCACCGGAATCACTGCCGCCAGCGTTGCTGCCACCGGAGTCACTGCCGCCAGCGTTGCTGCCACCGGAATCACTGCCGCCAGCGTTGCTGCCACCTGATCCATTGCGGCCCGAGTCATTGGCGCCAGATCTATTGCCGCCGGGGCTTTCACCTTTTTCGATGGAGCCAGCATACTGGTGAGCTAACTGCTTGGCCGCAATGTTCTGGGCTTCATCGGAAAATCGATATCGCATTTGTTCCATATGTTGCGCGGTGTATTGATGCTGTAATGCCTGGCAAACAGTATCTGACGCATCTGCAGGATTGGCGCCCAACCGCATCATTGACCGGACTGTCAACATGGTCTGCAGTGACAGGTCATCGGCCTGGTTTCTGGTTTGCTGGCGAGTCTGGGTTTTTAATCGAGCCGCTATCATGTCCATTTCCTGATCCGCCATTCCTGCGGCCAGGCTGTCAACAATGGCTTGTGCCATCGGTCCATTGGCTTTTTTATCATCCGACAGCGATCTTGTGAGCCGGTAGGCGTAACTGTAACGATTGCGTACCGTCTCCATTGCTGCGACGACCTGCTCCTGCGGAACCTGTTTGGCCATGCCTTCCATAGCTTTATTCATAACCGGTACAGTCGGCAGATCCTCCCTGGCGGCATTGAGCACAGTCTTTTGGGCACGGACAATGTTTTGCTCTTGATAGCTATATTGATGCATCAGGCTCAACATTTTTTGTGCCTGCTCTTCAGGTACGTCCTGGGCACTCATCTCTTGGGTAAGTTGGCGGACGGTTTTCTGTTCCTGCTCCGTCAAGGCCTGAGGCTGGGCAGCATGCGCCCATGTGGAAAGGATAAAAAAGGCAATAATCAATAGATGTGTAGTTTTCATATGCACCTCCCTTGGGTGAAATGGGTTTATCTCTATAACGTCTGGTGCATAGAAAGGTTACAATTTTGGCTCGAAAATGCAGTTTTCCGAGCCAAAATCATCTTTTTCCTTCATGGGGCAGGAGGGCAGAAAATTTTCACCATCAACCCGGTAAAAATATTTGAAAGATTTATCAGCTGGCAAGGTCAACGCCCATAATCCATTTTGTTGACTAAGCTCTTGGCCTTGATAGCCATTTAAGGAACATAACAACACTACGTCTTGGGCCTGCGGTTTTTCAAGATACAGGATCACTTCACTCCCGGTAACTTTATAGAAATGCGTAGAACAAGCAGAAAGAGTCAAACAAAAAAGGATTAGCTTAGCATTGATTGATCTCACAATTATACCTCTTTTGCTTTGGTTCACCATTATCATCTAAGGACAGGATATGTTCGCTGGAGTCGACAATTCCATCGTCTACCTCCATTACGTTCTCAATCTTGGCCGGTTGGACAAGCCAGTTTTTTCGAAAATGGATGTGTTCTATCTGCATTGACATAGGGGAACACAAGTCTGCGGATAAAGCATAAGCTTTAATTGTTTATGGAAACTGCTGGTAATGCGGCGACCGTCATTGTCGTTGTCCGGCTCGACTCTGGTTTTCGGGGTGGCGTTGAGTAAAGATGTCGGTGTGGACTCGGTTTTGCGTGCAACAGTTCGAATCTTGTGGTTCTCAATAGAAATCAAATGGGGTATCTGGTTCATGCTTGATTGAGTTGGAGTGCAGGATTTCATTTATGGGCTCCTTATGCAAAAAAGCAACAGAGGCGAAATCAAGGATAATTCAGCTGATGGCAAAATCATTTATCTTCATATTCTCCTCTTGAAAAATTTTCCTATTATTTATTAAACGGCGGGGCATCGAAATGGTTACATCTCCGCTGCAAAAAGGAAATTTTTTCGAATCCTGCTGTAAAATAACGAACCGACAGAGCACTTTTACCGTCTCCCAGCGGCGATTCACGTTGAAGTGAAGATATATTATGCAGGTTACAACTGGTTCCGGCCAGAAAAGAAATAACAAGCAATAGGCAAGTGGCAATCCGGTTTCCGTTGCCTGATATTTTAATACACCATTCAGAAATTTTCCCTTTAACAGCGGAGACACAGCATCGTCCTTGTACAAACCGTTGCCATAAACTTGTTCAACAAAGAGTATCTTCATTCCCAGTGATAGTTCGTTATCAGCACCCTTACTGATGATACCAAAGCAGTACCTACAGTTTGAATAACTGCAAAATCAGTACCTTTAATCAGTTATTTTGCCCATGTTCCGCAAACGTCATTAATTGCAGTACCACTATAACGGTTCAAAATTACGTTTGTCGCATCCGTGACTGTGACGGTTTCAGCTAAAACTCTTGTTTAAACCCTACGCAAATGCTACTTATTTTATATGGGGTTGTCAGAATATCGCTTTTGCCAACTCTCTCGGTATGCGATTTCCTATCCCCAACACCCAACAGTGTCGACACCTCTGATCCGCCAAGTGTCAAGGGAGGTACTCCATGGCCGTCTCTCAGCGCATCAACACTTTTTTTTCAACTGGAAATTTCATCTGGGTCGGTATAGGAGCAGCGCTTGTATACTGGCTCCTCGAGTCTTTTCTTCATGTGCTCTTTTTTGGCGGCAGTCGGTTTATTGAAGAACTGATCACCCCGGACGTACATGAAATATGGAAGCGCATTCTGGTCATCAGCCTGCTCATCGCCTTCGGCATTTTTGCTGAGCAGTACTTTATCCTGCGCAAGCGCTCGGAAAATGCCCTGAAAGAAAGTGAAAAAAAATACCGCACGATATTTGAGCAGGCCCTCAATCCCATCTTTCTCTTCGACGACAGGGGTAGACTTGTCGATAACAATCATTCGGCCCTGCTTTTTCTCGAGTGCGCCCAGGAAGAATTGCTGAAAAAAACTTTGCAGGATATCACCGCCGGAAAATCGCCAAAGGAGTGTTCTGACACTTCGTCGCTCATTGACGAACGGAGGATAGTCGAGATTGAGTGCCCGGTGAAGGACTGCACCAAAACCATGTTGCTTAACCTGGTACCGCTGAACGGTAAAACGAGAAACCTCATTTACGGTATCGGTCAAGATATTTCCGAGCGCAAACGGATGGAGCACACTCTGAAACAGGCCCACGCTGAGTTGGATCAAATCTTCCAAACAGCCTCGGTTGGCATGCGGGTGGTCGATAAAGACTGCAATGTGGTAAAAATCAATAAAACGTTTGCTCTGATGACCGGTGTGACAGAGGAGGATGCGATTGACAGAAAGTGTTATGAAATCTTCAGTGGACCGATGTGCCAGACTTCCGGTTGCCCCATCAAACAGCTTATGCACGGCAAATCCCACTTTGAAACCTATGTGGATAAAAAACGATCGGATGGAAAAATTATACCGAGCATTCTGACCGCAACGCCATTTATCGGTCCGGACGGCGAAGTGGCCGGGATCCTCGAGTCTTTTCGTGACATCACCCAGCTCAAAGAGGCGCACGAAATTATTCATTCGGAACGGGACAAGCTGCGTTGCATTCTCTCCCACCTGCTGGAAGGAGTCAGTATCGTCGGCCCCGATTATACCATCGAATATCAGAACGAAATACTCATTGAAGACCTCGGCGACTGCAGAGGCAAAAGCTGTTACACGGTTTTCAGGGGAAAAAGTTTACCCTGCAGCCCCTGCCTCATGCAAAAGGCTATTGAATCTGGAAGAAGTCAGCATATTGAGTATGAGACAAGGGACGGGCGCATTTTTGAACAGGCCTACACCCGGATCATCGATATTGACGGCAAGGACAAGGCCGTCGCCTTGTTAAGGGACATCACGGCAAAAAAGACCAGTCTGGCTTCCGCCATGCATGCCGATCGACTGGTAGCTGTTGGTGAACTTGCCGCCGGTGTGGCTCATGAGATAAACAACCCCATTAACGGCATTATCAATTATGCCCAGATTATCAGCAACAAAAGTCAAAAAGGGGATATCGTCCATGATGTCGCCGGACGGGTCATTAAGGAGGGTAACCGCATTGCCCGGATTGTCGAGAGTTTGCTGACCTTTTCCAGGCGGCAGCATGAGGGGAAGACAATCATCTGTGTCAGCGACATCCTGTCCGAAACCCTGACCCTGACAACCGCCCAGATGCGCCAGGATAACATTATCTTAACGGTAAGAATGACCGAAAATCTGCCGAATGTCATGGTTCAGGCCCATGAGATAGAACAGGTTTTTGTCAATATTATCAGTAATGCGCGTTATGCCTTGATGCAGAAATACCCGGGGCGGCACAATGATAAGTTACTTGAAATCACCACCGAACTGGCCACCTTCAATGATTGCCGTTATGTGCGAATCTCATTTCTCGACCATGGACTAGGTATTCCCGCAGCTATACTTGATAAAGTCAAAAACCCGTTTTTCTCAACCAAAAAGGAAGGCAAGAGAACGGGACTCGGGCTGAGCATCAGTCATGGAATAATCGATAATCATGGCGGCAGCTTGACCATTCATAGCCAGGAGGGGGCGTTTACCCGCATCGACGTCGATCTGCCCGTCTGGCGTGAAAACCAGCAACCGGGAGAATGATCTATGAAAGCAAAAATCCTGGTAGTAGACGACGAAGAGGGTATTCGATTCTCCTTTGATATCTTTCTTACGGAAGAGGGCTATCAGGTCAGCACCGCGGCCACCTATGGCGAAGCGATCGATTTGATTGAAAAAAAAGCCTTCGACCTTATTTTTGCCGACATCGTCATGGATTACCAGACGGGAATCGACCTGCTTAAAGTTGCCAGACGCCTGCAGCCTCACACCCCGGTTGTGATGATCACCGGGGTTCCCAGCATTGAAACCGCCACGGAAGCGCTGCGCATCGGTGCCCTTGATTACATCATCAAACCGATTCGTCAGGACACCCTGCTGAGAGTGGCCACGGTGGCCCTCAAACACAGGGCTATTGCCGCAGAAAAGGAGAGCTGCCGCCTCAACTTCGAGGCTATCTTCAGGAGTGTAAAAGACGGTATCATCACCGTTGACAAGACTCTGACAATCACCGAAATCAACGATGCGGCCATCCGGATCTGCGGTGTTTTGCGAGAGCAGGTGGTTGACCGGCCAGTGCCTGTGCTGGCTGATCGTTGTGACGGTAGATGTGTTGACGCGGTCATGGACGTTCTGGAGAAAAAAGAACAGCTGGAGATTCGCTTTATCGAATGCCATTTCGCCGGAAATCCACGGCAGGTGATCAGTTTGACTGCTTCTCCTTTACTGGATGCGGATAACGAACTCACCGGCGCGGTGCTGGTGATTCGCGATGAAACGCGCCTGCACGAGTTGGAGCGCAGCCTGGAGGAATTACGAGAATTTGACCATATCATCGGCAGCAGCGAGCGCATTCGCAAGGTCAAAACCCTCATTCGGGAACTGGCTGATGTCCAGACCAACGTGCTTATAACCGGCGAAAGCGGTACCGGCAAGGAACTGGTGGTCGAGGCCCTGTACCGTAGCGGCAACAGGCTGAATAGTCCTTTGGTCAAGGTCAACTGTGCCGCGCTCTCCGATACCTTGCTGGAAAGCGAGCTGTTTGGCCACGTGCGTGGCGCTTTCACGGGCGCTGTCAGGGATAGAATGGGACGATTTGAGCGTGCCCATGGCGGCACCATTTTTCTCGACGAAATCGGCGACATTTCCCCGCGTATGCAGTTACGGCTGTTGCGGGTGATTGAATCCGGAGAGTTTGAGCGCGTCGGGGAATCGAGGCCAGTGAAGGTGAATATCAGGGTGGTGGCGGCCACCAACCAGGACCTGAAACAAAAAGTCGCTGCCGGGGAGTTCCGTGAAGATCTCTACTACCGCCTCAAGGTGGTCGAGATTCATGTGCCAAGCCTCAGGGACCGCCGCAGCGATATCCCCTTACTGCTCGAGCACTTTCTGAAAAAGTTCAACCGGACCTTTGCCAAAGAGATCGGCGGTGTTTCAACCGATGCCTTCAATGTTCTAATGGAGCACAGCTGGCCTGGCAATATCCGCGAGCTTGAAAACACTGTTGAGCATGCATTTGTGCGCTGCCGGCAGGGTGTTATCACCGTCGACCACCTGCCGCAAGAGTTTGGGGAATTAGCTCAGCAGGTCAATTCCAGGAATGGGCATGGCGGCGAGCAGCAGGAAGCCATGAGAATCCACCAGGCGCTCATTAAAACGAACTGGAACAAGACCCAGGCCGCTGAAATTCTCGGCATGAGCCGCCGGACCATCTACCGCAAGATCGATCAATACGGAATTTCCGAAAAGACGTAAATAACTGTGCCATGGCACAGAATGTGACAGGCAAGCAGTGTGTCATGGCACACTCTTTTATAATTGTAGTGGAATAAACTGTTCTGCAGCTCTATCGAGCCTTGTCCTAACATCCTGATACAACCTTGTTTTCTTCTCGTTCACCGGTCAACCCCCACCCCGAATAACTTCTGGAATGTTTTTTGAATAGCTAAGGTTAATAACCTACCCTGGAGCTTCGATACATAAAGTGCCAGTATCGGGTGGTGGTCTTGCCCACCGCTATTGTAAGAAACATCTATACATAAGGCGGGGATATGAAAAGTGCGTTACCGCAGAGCAGGTTCATCGTGCTCACCCACAAGGTGCTGTCCCTGAAACCGGTATGAGGAGAAAATTACCGGAACGGACCACAAAACGACGCGCATAGCCGGCCACCAGTAACGCTCTTTCGTGCCAAGCTCCAACACTGCCGCAGCGGATCCATATCATCTATGGAATTCGCCCAAAAACCCCATAAGGAAATCCGCTGCGGCGTAAAGAAATTTGGGGAAAGGAGTTTGATCATGAATAGGTTAGAGACTGTTTGCACAGTGGTTGCCTTGGTTGTTCTACTCGCTTTCAGCGGCAGCGGCTTTGCCGCCAAGGGCGGCGACAAGGGGAAACCGACGGGCGGTGAGGCCGCCAATAATCTTGTCGCACCCGTCGATACAGACGGAGTCGACGAACGTGATTATCGCTCGTTGGAGCACGCCTGAGGAACCGGTGCTCGGCGTCCACTATTCCTATGGCTGCGACAAGGAGCAGAAGAACGACAGTTTCAGCTACCCCAACACCTCCTGTGTGGACAACCTGGACAAACCGGAGGCTTACTTGAATGCCGAACAGTGCACTGCATCGGGCGCGCCCTGCGAAGGGGAAGATCTTACGGTAAGTCGCATCTACTGGCAGAAAGTCAATGGTAACGAGTGGTGGGCCGATGACGACGGGATTTCTCCCGGCCCGGGGTATGTCGCCTACGTGGACTGGGGTGACGCCCTCGAGGCGGTCTCCTGGAACGAGCGTTCGGTCATCCGGGTGGAGACCCAGCCCTACAGCAGCACCATCGTCGGCTACTTGCCGTGGGTGAATTCGTGTTATGATGCGACTTCGAATCCTGCAGCCGACTGCAAAGTGGGCCTCCAGATGTGGCACGTGTCCGGCCAGGGCATCACCGAGCAGTGGGGCGTGCGGGCCAGCGATGAGGGTGGCGAAGATATGCCGGGCGACCTCCTACAACTACGACTCGCCGTTCCAGATCATCAAGTCCACCAACGCGCGGCTGAACCTGACCAAGATGGCGCCGTACACTTCGACATGTTCACAACCGGGTGATGGTGGGCAGGGCGATCTTCCACCCGTACTGGGTTCGGAAACTTGGAACGGTTCCGGATGGGGGGTAGACACCGTAGACACCTGCCGGTATGACGATCTACCCTACAGCGTTGAGACGAGTGTCGGCGGCAAGTACGTCTATGGCTATAACTGGCGGATGCTTAACGTCGACCTTAGTAGCGTGCGGGCCGGCATGGATCAAGACCGGCTTCTGGCGTCTGACCTTCTACGACCCACGATGATTTTAGTAGGTGTCATTTTCGACCGACGAGTCCTCGGATTCCGAACGTTGCGCCCCCGGCCGTGCCCTCCGAGGTGCGTGCCTTGCCGCGGACCGAGTTCAACGACGGTACAGTGGATCCTGCTGATCCCAATACCGTCGTTGTCACCGATTCTGAGGACCCATTGGCAGACGACCGACTCTACAAGCCGGTGGTCGATACGGTCAATAACCTTACATATATTGACATCTGTATCGTCGGCAAGACACAAGGCGGCGGTGGCGGCGGCGGTGGCGGCAAGCCTGAAAAGCGCCGCTAATGCGCCAGCCCGCGCTGGTATAAGCAATGGTATCCCATATTAGCGACAGGCCGGGGAGGGAGAGGAAGACCCTCCCCGGCTATTTTTGTTGACCTGTAAAAAGAACACTCCGTCATCCAATAGAGAGGAGGAAACCAATGAAATACCGTTACCTGCAGTCACTGTCAGTTACTTTGGGGGCAGCGATCCTCGCCGCAGCCTGCATGGCCGCAGCGGCCCCGTCCGAATTTACCTGGGAGGCGGTGGTGAACAACGGTTTTCCGATCCCCGGTCACGACGGTGGGAATGGCAGCATTATCCGCTACTATAACAGCTACAACCCGCCGTCGTTGAATTCCAGAGCGCTGGTGGTCTTCCGTGCCCGCAGCACCGGGCAACAGCAGGGGCCGGTGAGTGGTATCTACACCCGCGACATGTGGACTCTGGGGCCAATCAATAAGATCGCCGACCGGGATACCGAGGTGTCCGAGCCGAACAACACCTACTACCCTGTCCCCGGCAACGTTAAAGAATCGATCCTTTCCCACCTACAACGAGTTTCCCTCGTTTCCGCGCATGGCCATCTCGGCCGACATGGTCGCCAGCCGCGGTAACCATAAGCCGGTCTGGACATATACATATGAGATGCCAGCTGTTCGGGCGGCTGGCCATGGCGGTGGTGAAGATGTCGAGGATGAGACCCTGGTCGTCGGCACCACCGGCGTCTACGTTAACCTCCATGCCAAACAGCCGCTGGGTGCATTGACCACCAATGCCAGTCTTTTGGGGGCCACGCCGGAATTCTGGCCTATCTTCCAGGTTCCGGGCGCCGAAACCTGGTCCAGGTTTGACGTTTTTCCAGGTGCACCTGCGATCACCGACAGGGGGGTTATCGCCTTTAAGGGTAATTACACCGTCTACACCAACTCGGACAGCGGCAAGACCGGTGTCTTTTACCGTGAGGTGAGCAAAGGGTACGCTGGTGGTTTGGACCCCATTCATCTGATTGCCAACTCGAATACCCCGGTCCCGAATCCAGGGCGATGCTATAACGGTACTACCTTCGGGTCCCCGCGCCCCCCAGCTCCGCCGGTAATCATGTGGTGTTCACCGGCTTCGACAACGAATGGGATCCGAAATGTGGCGGCATCTACCGCGCACCGCTCGATTTGAAGAAGGATCCAACGGAACCGGCCAAACTGACCACCCTCGTTGGACTTGAGGATAGGGTTCCGGGACAAGGTAAAAAAACCTTCACCCAGATTGGCGAGGGACTCTCCTATGATGGGCGTTTCGTCTCCTTCTGGGGCGCCTGGGGGACAGAAAGCAAGACCGTTCGCCTCTACTGCCCGCAGGAAGGCAATAAAATTCGCCGGGATTTCTGCAACCAGGAAGGCGATTTTGCGCCAGATCGCGGCGATCTGCATAGCATCTGTGACGATGATTCCGGCCGCTGTTACCAGGAAAAAAAGGTGCCCGTAAACCAGGGTATTTTCGTCTACGATTCGGTAAACAAAAAGTTACGGATGCTGGCCCGCACAGGCAAAGATGGACAATTCGCCGATTTTCTCTACTGGAACTACTCCGGTGCGCCCCCTGGTGCCAGCGAGAGCGAGGGAGATGCTGAGCCGCCGCGTTTTCGCTCCACCGCCTTTCTGGCGGTATCCCAGAGGGCCGGTGGCACGTCGAGGACGGTATTTCTGGCCCGAAACGGGGAGTTAGATGAGACAGATGTGTATACTGATCCGATCGACGGACTCTATCTGGCGAGTCAGCTGGGTGCGGCGTCTCCAAGGCTGACCACCCTGCTGCAGACCGGCATGGACGGGATTCTTCTTGATCCGGACGCGGTGTGGGACGATGATGCAAACCCGGATAGCCCTGAAGTGCCGCTGCCAATTGCCTCGCTGGGACTGGAGCGTGATGGATTTCGTGATGACTGGCTTGCCATAACGGTCAGTATGGGTATTGAGGAAGCTGGATGGGCCGGTATTTACTTGACGCATATGCCCAGCCTCCCGGGCTTATAATGTCTTTTGTGTCGCTGGCGTCCCATAAAAGGAGCGTGTTGAGATAGAAAATGTCGACCACCAAGGTCATTTTATATTCTCCAATCGATCCCGAAGCGGTACGGCAATAATATGGCCAAAGCTGATGCACCGGTAAATCGAGATACCTTGAGTTTCGCTAGCGCAAGAAGAAATTGCGTGAAGTTAGCCGCAGAGAAGGCTGTTACCGGGCTTCGTTCAAATCTGACCGCAACCGATCCGCCATGCTTTGGCGGTAATTTATACAACTGACTGAAAGGTCAAAGCGCATACTCTTATTTCTTTAAAAGTCTCTGCAGCAGTTCCAGGTAATGGTTGGGCAAGGTCCTTCTGGTCGGGGTGACGATGTAGAAGTCCCTTTTCATTGTCAGACCTGGAATATGTATCTGTTTAATCTTGCCGCTTGTCAGCTCGTCCTGAATGGCGTATCGGGATATTATGGAAACCCCCAGATTCGCCTTGATTGCTTCTTTGACTGCCGCACTCGATCCCAGAGTTGCACAGACATTCAGCTGGCTCGGGGCTATTTGCTGCAGGGCCAGTAAGGACTCAGTGCTTTTTCTGGTTCCTGAACCGCGTTCCCGCACGATAAACGGCAAGTGACGGAGTTCTTGCATTGAGATTTCGGTCGGGGCAGGGTTCTCTTGTGCGGCGGCGAGGATAAGTTCATCTTCAGCAAATGGCTGGTAGCGGACTTTAGGTGATGGGATTTTCGCCCCAACCACGCCGAGGAGCAACTCGTTGCCGGCAACGGCCTCGACAATCTTTGCCGAATCGTTGATCCGTATTTCAAAGGAGATATCCGGAAATTCTTTTTTAAAGGAAGCCGCCAGTCCCGGCAGAATATAAGCCCCGGGAATGGTACTGGCACCAAGGATTAATTCCCCGGCAACATTTTTACCGGTGGCGCAAATCTCTTCCTCCAGCCGCTGCAGATCCTCGAGGATAGCTATTGCCCTCGGGTAGAGGATTTCTGCCTCTGCCGTCGGCAGAATAGATCTGCCCAGTCGATCGAAAAGTTTGCAGTTCAGCCGTGCTTCAAGGTTCTGCATATGTTCACTCACTGTCGGCTGACTGGTATAGAGCTCTTCTGCCGCCTTGGTGAAGCTCCGAGCCTTATAGACAGTTACGAAGATTTTAAGGTGTCGAGTTTCGATAATGGGTTCCTCCCGAGAATAGCAAATGCCTCGTCTTTTTTATAAAACCATCATAATACTACTCAAGGAACAAAGGAGTGCTTAAATATCGCTCGCCGGTATCGGGCAGAATAACCACGATGGTCTTGCCCTTATTCTCCGGTCGCTTGGCAACGAGAAGTGCGGCGTGTGCTGCAGCACCGCAGGAGATTCCACAGAGTATTCCTTCACTGGTAGCGAGCTGTCTTGCTGTCGCAAAAGCATCGTCATTGCTTACGGTGATAACCTCGTCAATAATATCCTGGTTTAGGATGGCGGGAACAAAGCCTGCTCCAATACCCTGGATTTTATGGGGACCTGGCTTGCCTCCCGAAAGGACAGGACTATCCTTCGGCTCAACTGCAATAGACTTCATTGCTGGATTTCTCTGTTTAAGCACTTCCGAGACGCCGGTGATTGTGCCACCCGTTCCAACGCCTGCGACAAAAATATCGATTTTACCACCGGTATCAGTCCAGATTTCCTGGGCAGTGGTGGTCCGGTGGATAGCCGGGTTGGCAGGGTTGCTGAACTGGTCCGGCATAAAGCTGTTGGCTGTTGCCGCTCCAAGTTGTTCGGCCTTGGCGATAGCGCCTTTCATACCTTCTGCTGCGGGAGTAAGGACCAGTTCTGCACCCAGATGGGTGAGCAGTTTTCTCCGTTCGATGGACATGCTCTCCGGCATGGTGAGAATCAGCTTGAGTTTTTTATGGGCACAGACGAAGGCCAGTCCTATGCCGGTATTGCCGCTGGTCGGCTCAATGATGGTCGTATTCCTGGTAATGAGGCCATCACGCTCTCCCGCCTCAATCATCGACACGGCAATTCGGCATTTGACGCTGCCCATTGGATTTCGCGATTCCTGCTTGCCGAGAATCATCGCTCCGCTGCCGGCCGAAAAATTGGTCATGGTCAGAAGTGGGGTATTGCCGATACTTTCCAGTATAGTTTGTGCCATAACGATAACCTCCAGGAAAAAGAATATATTACGTCATCAAAATGAGTGTGAGTTCGAGTAGATCAGCTCTGGCCTTTTCAACAGCACTTTGGTACCGGCGGGTACGCTTTCGGTGAGCCAGATGTTGCCGCCGATAATCGATCCCTCGCCAATAATCGTTTCGCCGCCAAGCACGGTGGTGTTGGCGTAGATAATGACATCGTCTTCTATGGTCGGGTGGCGTTTTTTGTTGCGCATTTTTTCTCCGGCATTGCGGGGAAGAGACAGCGCTCCCAGGGTAACCCCTTGATAAAGACGAACATTATTGCCGATTATAGTGGTCTCACCGATGACGACACCAGTGCCATGATCGATAAAAAATTCCGATCCGATTATGGCGCCGGGATGGATGTCAATGCCGGTCTGGCTATGGGCATATTCGGTCATGATTCGGGGAATGATTGGCACCTCGAGAAGATAGAGTTCATGGGCCAGCCGGAAGATGAAGGTAGTCAATAGACCGGGATAGCAGAAGATAACTTCATCGGGGCTTTTGGTTGCCGGATCGCCGCGCAGCGCGGCGCGGATGTCGGTGGCCAGAATTGCCGCCACTTTCGGCAGGGATTCAATAAAGCTCAGGGCTTTTCTATGACCGTGTGCCTCGCAATTGGTGCAGGGCCGCTCATTTCTGCGGCAGTCATGGCGGATGGCCATGGTGATCTGTTCGGAGACCTTGTCGTAGAGATCGGTGGTTTTTTTACCAATATAGTACTCGAGGTTGGAGGCGTGCAGTTTAGTGTGGGAGAAAAATCCGGGGAAGAGTATCCGTTTGGCCTGTTCGACAATCTCGATGATTTTTTCCTGTGAGGGAATGGATACCGGACTGATATGTTCATAGCATTCCTTGGTACTCCACGAAGATAACAGTTCGGTAACGACTTTGGGGACCTTGTCGTGGAGGCTGCAATTGGTTATCTCAACATGGTCGCAGAGTGCGGAAAGTGCCGTGGTATCGATTATCGAACTGTTTTTCTTTAACATGACGGTTGCTTCTAATTTGAATTATTCTCAAGCCGAGGGGAGTTATTTCCCCGGAGTGTCATTTCCTGATTTTTTCAATAATGTAAATTCCATAAGTAGCTCGAATGTCTGGAAAATAACGGATTACCGATCCTTCGCTGCTGGCCGGATTGGTCCTGATGGTAATTTCTTTGAGTATATTATAACCAACATCACGGGAGAATTTGCGGAAATCTTTCAGGGTGATAACCCGGATATTCGGTGAGTCGTACCATGAATAGGGCAGTTGGTCGTTTTTTGGGGCGACGCCATTTAATAACAGCTGCAGCCGAATGGTATAATGACTGAAATTGGGAAAGCTGACGATGACTTTTCGGCCGATGCGGGCAAGAGAATGCAGCAGTCGCGCCGGTTCGAACACCTGCTGCAGCGTCTGGCTGAGGATGACATAATCAAAACTGCAATCGGGGTAGTCTTCGACTTCCTCGTTCAAGTCTCCCTGCAGGACACTGAGTCCTCGGCTGATGCAGTGCGCTGCCTTTTCTTTGTCCTGTTCGATGCCGGTGCCAATAACATTTTTTCCGGCAGCAAGCCAGGCCAGCAGATCGCCGTTGCCGCAACCAAGATCCAGTACCCGGCTGCCGGAATCGATCATCGAAGAGATTATCCTCAGGTCGAAACGAATGTCTGCCGCGTCAGGAGATACCATCAAGAAACCCCCTGATCAGAGTAGTGAACCGTTGGTCCGGGATAAGAAAAGCATCGTGGCCGCAATCCGCTTCTATTTCACAAAAACTGACATCCTGACCGCATCGCTTGAGGGTCTGCACCAGTTCTTTTGCCTGATAGGTGGGATAGAGCCAGTCGGAACTGTAGGAAACAATAAGGTACTTTATTTTATTCCGGTCGGCAGCAGTGTTCAGGCCGGGTTTACCCATCTGGTCGACAACATCAAAATAGTCGGAAGCCTTGGTGATGTACAACACCGAGTTGGCATCAAAGCGGCTGACGAATTTGGAACCCTGATGGCGCAGATAGCTCTCCACCTGAAAATCACCATCGAAGCCAAAGGAAAAATGGGCTTTATCCTGTAATTTCCGACCAAATTTTCGGCGCATCGCCTCATCCGAAAGGTAGGTTACATGACCGACCATCCGGGCGACGGACAGGCCCATGTCCGGTTTTAGCCCGCCGTAATAATTGCCTCCCGACCAGTTTGGGTCGGCCATGATCGACTGCCGGGCAATCTCGTTAAAAGCAATAGCCAGGGCGGAATGGCGCATGGTGGTGGCGATAGGCACAGCGGCCCGGATCATATCCGGAAAGCGGACGGTCCATTCAAGTACCTGCATACCGCCAACTGACCCGCCGATAACCGCCAGCAGGCGGGTGATGCCAAGGTGGTCGATCAAGGCCTTCTGGGTAACCACCATATCGCCGATGGTCATCATCGGAAAATCCAGTCCATAGGGTTTGCCGGTTTCCGGGTTGATGGAGCCGGGACCGGTAGAGCCCATACAGCTGCCGAGAATGTTGGGGCAGACGACAAAATATCGGTTGGTATCTATGCCTTTGCCGGGGCCGACCAGAAAGTCCCACCATCCCGGTTTATCTCCCTCGGTGTCTGTCGCGTAAAAGCCTGCTGCGTGGGAGTCGCCGGAGAAGGCGTGGGCGAGCAGAATGCAGTTATCTTTTTTTTCGCTCAGTGCGCCGTACGTTTCGTAGGCGATAGTCACCGGGCCTAAGCGGGCTCCGCTCTCCAGGACCAGTTTGTCGGGTGGTTCGGCAAAAGTATAGTATTTTTTTTCTACTATCCCGACGGAAGAATCCTGATGGGTTGCTGTCTCACTCATTTTTTGTACTGGATACGTTCAGTTCATTCTGCTGCACAGGCGAGAGCCTGCTTCAGGTCTGCTATAATGTCATCGATATGCTCAATGCCTATGGATAATCGAATCAGCCCCTCACCAATATGGCACTCTTTAAGCTGTTGCGGAGATAACTGTGAATGGGTCGTCGATGCCGGATGGATAGCCAGCGACTTGGCGTCGCCCACATTTGCCAGGTGAGAGACAAGCTTCAGGCTGTCGATAAATTTTGCTCCGGCCTTGAATGCCGCCCTTGATGCTGAAGCCAACCATGCCGCCAAAGCCGTTTGGTAAGTATTTTACCGCCAGATCATGGCCGGGAGAGTCGGACAGTCCGGGGTAGTAAACCCATTCGACTCCCTTGTGTCGACACAAATAATCGGCTATTTTCGCTCCGTTTTCACAGTGGCGCTCCATCCTCAGGCTGAGCGTCTCAATGCCCTGTAAAAATGTCCAGCAGTTATCCGGGCTGATACTGGCCCCGAGATTTCTGAGCGGCACGAGCCGCATGCGCAGGGCGAAGGCTACTGGGTTGAGATCACCAAGATCATGGGCATAGCGCAGGCCGTGATAGGAATCATCCGGCTCGTTATAGAGGGTGAATTTCGGATCCTGCCAGTTAAAATTGGCCGCATCAATAACGATCCCGCCAATTGCGGTGCCATGGCCGCCGATCCACTTGGTCAGGGAATGGATAACAATATTGGCTCCATAATCGATCGGTCTCAGCATGCACGGTGGCGTAAAAGTAGAGTCGACGATCAGTGGCACCTTGTATTCCCTGGCGATACCCGCCAAGGCTTCCAGATCGGTCATGTTCAGAGACGGATTACCGAGGGTCTCGCAATATATTGCCCTGGTTCGCTCATTGATGGCTGCTTTGAAATTGTCTGGATTCACCGGATCAACCATTCGCACCTTGATGCCAAGCTTCGGCAGGATGGAATTAAATTGCACAAAGGTGCCGCCATACAAATTATTGGCTGCAACCACCTCGTCGCCCTGGCTGCAGATATTTATGATGCTATAAAAAATAGCTGCTGTGCCCGAGGCAAGAGCGAGAGCAGCGGCACCGCCTTCAAGCTGCGCCATCCGTTGCTCCAGAACGTCCTGGGTCGGGTTGCCGATTCGGGTATAGATATTTCCCAGTTCTTTTAAGGCAAAGAGATTGGCAGCGTGTTCGGTGTTTTTAAACATATATGCCGCGGTTCGGTAAATCGGAACAGCCCTTGACAGGGTATCATGATCGACGCTCTGGCCTGCATGCAGAGCGAGAGTTGCAAATTTCATAATTTCTTCTCCTCTTCCGGTTCTGTATCTTGGGGATTATTTGTTTTTGGCAAGGTCGGCTTTGACCTTTTCGACAAATTCGCTAATGGGTTCGCCACTGCCGGTTTTTGCCTCGGGGTTGATGGCAAGGAGTTCTTCCCAGGCGGCGATGGCACCTGCAGGGTTATTGAGATCGTACATCAGGACAATGCCTTTGTTGAATCTGGAGGGCAGGTGGGTCGTGTCTTTTTTCATTGCCTGATCAAAGAGCTCAATGGCCTTTTCCGGTTGCTTGGTTCTTCGGTACATTACACCAAGGTCGGTGAGTAGATTGGCATCTCCTGCATGTAGTTCCAGGGACTTGGTATAGGCGGCGATAGCTTTTTCCGGTTGATCGGCATCGTAATACAGGTGACCTAACTGAATCCAGTTTTCAAAATTTTCGGGATGTGCGGCCGCTTCGGCTTCCAGGTCGAGGATTGCCTGTTCGTTGGTATGATCATGTTCTTGTTGTTGAACCACCGCAGGAGGTGCTGTGCCGATGGTTTTTCCCTTATATACGCTGAATGCCACTCCGGCGAGAAAACCGGCAACAAAAATGCAAAACCAAATGAACAACTGGTTTGTTTGATTTCTGCTGCCTCGTGCCGGAGCAATGTCGTTTTTGGGGACTCGATTTTTTTTTGCCATGAAAGTTTGGACTCAACATATTGATATTAAATGGAATATATAATGACGCACCCCTTTGCGGTGATCATCAGGCGGTTACTGTTGCTGTCCCTGTATATCACATAGTAGTACTTGGTTCAATATATAGCTGAGAGAGATTGTAAAAACTGGACATTATCAGTAGAAAGGTGTCAAAATGCACAGAGGGTGTAGCCAATTGCCCCATCAACCTTATCATAATAATCATGTCGTCTAGGAGCCTGTCAGATTACTATAATCTGACAACCTTCTATTAACCCATTTTAAGAAAATAGATATATCCGTTTCAGGGGTTTGTCCAGTGGCGAAACAGATCGCTGCGAAGGCAGCTTCCTTTTGAACGGAATATGTTCATTGTGCAGTTACTTGTGTAAGTACGGTATCTATCCGCAGGAGGATCAAATATGAAGGTAATGGACAGAGTTGAGAGCCAGACAGATCAGGACGGAGCCACTTTCCCTACCGTCGCGTTTCCCTCGACCGTAAACGCCATTAAAGAAAACATAATTCACCATCTGATGAGTTTCCAGGGTCGGGATCCTGAGCGTTCCGGTGCCCAGGATGTCTATCGGGCCCTTGCCTATACCATGCGGGATCTGATGGTGCAGAAATGGATTTCCACCCAAAAAGCCATCTATGCCAAAGAAAAAAAGCGGGTTTATTATCTTTCCCTGGAGTTCCTCATAGGCAGATCGCTCGGCAACGCCATGACCAATCTGGGTATTTTGGAAGATGCCAAACAGGCGGTTGAGGAGCTGGGGTTCAACATGTCCGAGATTAGGGATCAGGAAGAGGACGCTGCCTTAGGCAACGGCGGTCTGGGCCGCCTGGCCGCCTGTTTCATGGACTCTGTTGCGACCCTGAAAATTCCTGCGTATGGCTACGGTATCCGTTATGAATATGGCCTTTTTTTCCAGAAGCTGGTTGATGGTTATCAGGTTGAGGGTCCGGACAACTGGCTGTTAAACGGAACGCCCTGGGAGTTTGAACGTCAGTTGCCCGTTTTCCAAATTCAATTTTTTGGCAATGTCACCAGTTATCAGGACAAAAATGGCAGGTTTCGGTGTAAATGGGTTAACACCAAAGACGTCATGGCCAAGGCCAGCGATATAATGATCCCCGGTTATAAAAACGACCATGTCATCAATATGCGCCTCTGGTCGGCCTTTGCCTCCCGGGAGCTCGATCTCACCGATTTCAGTAACGGCGATTATATTGGAGCAGTTGAATCAAAGGTCAGCTCCGAGACGATATCGAAGGTCCTCTATCCCCCTGATCATAATTATGCCGGGCAGGAGCTGCGGTTGAAGCAGCAGTACTTTTTTGTTGCGGCGACCTTTGGTGACATCATGCGGCGTTTTAAAAATAAGCATGTCGGTTTCGATCGTTTCAGCTCGATGGTCGCCGTGCAGCTCAACGATACCCATCCGTCCATTGCCATCCCTGAGTTGATGCGCCTGCTGCTGGACATTGAAGGACTGGGCTGGGAAGAGTCCTGGGAAATCACCGTCAATACTTTCGCTTATACTAATCACACCCTGATGCCGGAGGCTCTAGAGCGCTGGACAGTCGATATGATGGAGAGAGTCTTGCCGCGCCATATGCAGATTATCTATGAAATCAACCGGCGTTTTCTCGACGAAGTCGCCCAGAAATATCCAGGCAACGAGAGAAAGTTGCAGGAGCTCTCGGTCATCGAGGAGGGGCCGGTAAAGATGGTCCGGATGGCCTATCTGGCGATAATCGGCAGTCATAGTGTCAATGGAGTTGCCGAACTACATTCACAGTTGCTGAAAGACCGAATTTTTCCGGGGTTTAATGATTTTTTTCCAGGCAGATTTAATTCGAAAACCAACGGGATCACTCCACGGCGCTGGCTGCTTGATATCAACCCGGAGTTGGCCCTGCTGATTACTTCGAAGATCGGCGCGGGTTGGATCACCGATCTTGCTGAATTGCGCGGTCTGGAACCTTATGTCGAAGACCCGCAATTTATTGCCGACTGGCGCCGGATCAAGCTGAACAATAAGAAGCATCTGACGGAATATATCAAAAGGAAATGCAAAGTTGTGGTGGATCCCGCCACGATGTTTGATATCCAGGTGAAAAGAATCCATGAATATAAACGACAGTTGCTTAATGCTCTGCATCTCATCCATCTGTATCACCGGATAATTCACGGCGAGGCGGAAGGGTGTGCTCCGCGGACTGCGATATTTGCCGGAAAGGCTGCCCCTTCTTACTGGCGAGCCAAGTTGATTATCAAGCTGATTACCTCTATCGGCGATGTGATTAATAAGGACCCCCGGGTGAAAGACCGGTTGAAAGTTGTTTTTCTACCCAACTACAATGTCTCTCAGGCAGAAATTATCATGCCGGCTGCCGATCTTTCCGAACAGATTTCCACCGCCGGTACAGAAGCCTCGGGCACCGGCAATATGAAGTTTTCTTTGAATGGCGCGTTGACCATCGGCACTCTTGACGGGGCCAATATTGAGATTCGCGAGGAGGTTGGCGAAGAAAATATTTTCATTTTCGGGATGACTGCCGAGGAGGCGGAGTTTGAAAGAAAAAATGTCAGTCGGACACCCTGGCAGGTTTGTCAACGCAATGAAAGTATTAAAAATGTCATTGACTCCATTGCCGACGGTTCGTTCAGTAATGGAGATAAGGAGCTGTTTAAGCCCCTGGTCGACAGCTTGATGGATAAGCATGATCCTTATCTGCTGCTTCTTGATTTCGAAGCCTATATTACCTGTCAGAACCAAGTAAACGATGCTTTTCTCGACGCCGACGCCTGGGCACGAATGGCTATTCTCAATGTCGCCAGAATGGGTAAGTTTTCTTCAGATCGGACTATCAAACAATATTCCGAGGAGATCTGGTCCATCCCGGTCGAAAAGGAGCATAACTAGTTAAATTGGATAAGGGTTGAAAAGGATGTCCGGCCTTTCGACCATCCGGCTTGACCTCAAGGTGATTTTCGAGTATTTACAGGCCAGAAATAAACAGTGCTGGAATTGAAAAAGGGATTACAGATTGAACAATCTGTAATCCCTTTGAAATTGCTGGAGGCGGCGATCGGAGTCGAACCGATGAATAATGGTTTTGCAGACCACTGCCTTGGCCACTTGGCTACGCCGCCTTCTATTTAGAGGACATCTTTATACCATAGCAGAATTTTTTAACAAGGGAAAATGTTGAATGGGTATGGATATTGATTCGCTGGTGCGGGTCAACAAAGAACAGTTGAGCACACTGGAAAAAACTCTCGGCTATCGATTTACCGATCTGCGCCTGTTGCAGAAGGCGCTTGTCCACTCGTCTTATGCCTTTGAGCAGGGCCAGGGAGGACATGATAACGAAAATATGGAGTTTATCGGCGATGCCGTCCTCGATCTGGTAATCGGCCATATCCTCTTTCACCGGTATCTCCAGATGCGTGAAGG
Source organism: uncultured delta proteobacterium (assembly GCA_963804605.1). Classification (GTDB taxonomy): domain Bacteria; phylum Desulfobacterota; class Desulfobulbia; order Desulfobulbales; family Desulfocapsaceae; genus Desulforhopalus_A. Next base: position 17,111 of record CAWDRB010000010.1, on the reverse strand, counting down.
GGATTTGACCCGGCTGCGTTCGTCCCTGGTCAACGAACAGTACCTGGCCAAGATGGCCAGGGCGCTGGATTTAGGGAGTTATCTGGCTCTTGGCAAGGGCGAAGATGCCTCGCATGGCCGCGCTAAATCATCGATTTTGTCCTGCGCTTATGAGGCGGTTATTGGTGCCGTTTTTGAAGACGGCGGCTACCAGGTGGTCCGGGAGGTAGTCGAGCGTTTTTTTCTGCCGGAGATCGAGGGGAAAAGGGAAGAACTGCTGCTGGCTGATGCCAAAAGTCGTCTCCAGGAAGCTCTGCAGGAAAAATACAATGAGGCGCCGACGTACAGGGTCGATGCCGAAGAGGGGCCGTCGCATCAGAAGTTGTTTACCGTTGCCGTCTGTTTTCGGGAGCAGGTGCTTGGCACCGGGCAGGCGGGATCGAAAAAAGAGGCGGAACAGCGGGCCGCCGCCGCCGCTCTGGAAAGCCTTGCAGATATCGAGATTTGATGGAATCAATGTTGGTCATCCCCATTTTTATTCCACATTGTGGTTGTCCGCATGACTGTTTATTCTGTAATCAGCAGAAAATTTCCGGGTCGGTGAGAGAGAGTCCGGCAAAGGTGGCGATTGCCGGAACGATAGACGAGTGGCTGGCACGAAAAGGCAAGCGCAGGCAGGTCCAGGTCGCCTTCTTTGGCGGATCCTTTACCTGTTTGCCGGTCGGCGAGCAGGCTGCTTTATTGTCGGCGGTCCAGCCTTATATTGACGAAAAAAAAGTAGATTCGATTCGCCTGTCAACCAGGCCTGATTGCATTGATCCAGAGGTCTGCAGCCGGTTGCATGAGTTTAGGGTTGAGGTCGTTGAACTGGGTGCGCAATCTTTCAATGATACTGTGTTGCAAAAATCACTTCGTGGGCATAATTCGGAGGACATCCGCCGATCAGTTGCCTTGCTGAAACAATCGGCAATAAAGGTTGGACTGCAGTTGATGCCCGGCCTGCCCGGCGAGACCAGTGGCTCATTATTGCGGGGGATTGCTGAGGTGATAGCTCTTCAGCCGGATTTTGTTCGACTCTATCCGACTGTTGTGGTCAAGGATTCGGGGCTGGAAAAATTGTATCAGTCGCACCGGTATCGACCTCTCTCCATAAATAAAGCTGTCGCTCTGACCGCCAGATGCTACCAGAAACTGACCGGGGCCGGAATAGATGTGGTACGGATGGGATTGCAGCCGTCGGTTTCACTAGCCGAAAGTTTCGTTGCCGGCCCATATCATCCGGCTTTCGGTGAACTGGTGCAGTCAAGACTCTGGTTGAAAAAGATACGGGCCGGACTTGCCTTGCTGGATCCTCAGCAGAAGGTGGTTATTCACGTCTCGCCTAAAGATTTGTCGGCGGTGGTGGGGATGAAAAAACAGAACATCAAAAGACTGGAAGAGCTTGGTTATTCTGGTCGTTTTACAATTGCGCCGAACAAGGAAATGGCGCGGGGAAGTATAGATTATGTTGTCGGTTAATCATTTAGACATTCGCTACGGAGAAAAACATCTGTTCAAAGATGTGTCCATTCAGGTGCACCCGGGAAATCGTGTTGGCCTGGTCGGGGTCAACGGGGCCGGCAAGACCACTCTGTTAAAAGTAATGGCCGGCATAGCCGCGACCGATGACGGGGTGGTAACCAGAGCCAAACACTTTACCATCGGTTATCTGCCCCAGGAGTCGTCGGAACTGTTTTCTACACGCACCCTCTATGCCGAGGCGGAAACCGCCTTTGCCCCACTCCTTGACCTGCAGGCGGAAGCAGTGCAGCTTCATGAGCGGATGCGCAAGATGGATCCGCACTCCGAACAATTTGAGGCTGTGCTGCTGCGTCAGGGTGAGATACAGCACCAGCTTGATGCCAGCGAGATCTATGCCATTGCCGGGAAGATTGAGAAGATCCTGCTTGGTCTCGGCTTTCACCGGGAAGATATGGAAAAACCGGTCAATGCCTTTTCCGGTGGCTGGCAGATGCGCCTGAAACTGGCGAAAATGTTGCTTGAGGCCCCGTCACTGCTGCTGCTCGATGAGCCGACCAACCACCTTGACCTGGACTCGCTGACCTGGGTTGAGCAGTTCCTTAAAAATTACAGCGGGGCGATGGTGATTATTTCCCATGACCGCACCTTTCTTGACAAGGTCACGGAACGGATCTGGGAGCTGAGTTTTGGCCGCATCGATGTCTATAAGGGCAATTACAGTTACTTCTTGAAAGAAAGAGCCGAACGAAGGGCTATCGAAAAGGGTGCCTATGACAATCAGCAGGCCAAGATCAAGCAGACCATGCGCTTTGTCGATAAATTCAGGGCCAAAGCGACCAAGGCCAGACAGGTGCAGAGCAGGGTCAAGCAACTGGAAAAGCTGGATCTTATTGAATTGTCAGAAGAAGAAAGACAGATCAGGTTCACTTTTCCACCCGCCCCGCCATCCGGCAAGGACGTGCTGGTGGTTGAAGGCGTCAGCAAGAGTTATAACGGCCGACAGGTGTTCAGCGCGGTGGATATGCTGCTCAGTCGTGGCGATAAGGTGGCCGTGGTTGGCGTGAATGGTGCGGGAAAATCGACCTTTCTGAAAATTCTGGCCGGGCAGATTGAACCTGATGCCGGTGAGATTCGCTTCGGTGCAGGTGTCAAGGTTTCCTATTTCGGCCAGCACCAGGCCCAGGAGCTTTCGCCGCAATTGAATCTTCTTGAAACCATGGCGCTTTCCGGCGAGGAGATGACCATCACCCGGACCCGTTCGCTGCTTGGGGCTTTCCTTTTTCGGGGCGAGGATGTCGATAAAAAGGTTTCTGTTCTCTCCGGTGGTGAAAAAAGCCGGCTGGCTCTGGCAAAAATGATCGCCAAACCGGCAAACTGCATGCTCCTTGATGAGCCGACCAACCATCTGGATATGAGTTCCCAGGATGTTCTGCAGGAAGCAATGGCCCAATATGACGGGACAATAGTGGTTGTTTCGCATAACCGCTATTTTCTTGAAGGTTTTGTCAACAAGGTCCTTGAGGTAAAAGACGGTCATATCACCATGTATGAGGGCACTGTCGAAGAGTACCTGGTGAAGCAGGAACAGCTTCGCGAACTGGAAAAAGAGCAGGCGGCAAGTGAGCGGCAGGAAGACGACAAAAACGCAGCAAAATCCCCAGATTCTCTAGAAAGCCGCAAAGAAAAAAAACGGCTTGAAGCCCAGCAGCGGCAGGAACGGAGCAGGCGCGCCGGTCCCTGGCTGAAACAGCTGAGTGAAGCGGAGAAACAGGTGGAGTTCTATGAACAGCAAAAAGAAGACCTCGAAGCCTTGATGGCCGACCCCGAACTCTATTCCGATCAAAAGAGCTGGGCGAAGACGAGCAAGGAATATGAAGAATGCAAACGTCGTCTGGAGCGCTGGTATGGCAAGTGGGAAACAGCCCAGCAGAAAATTGATGACATTGATGCCGAATTGAATTCTGACTGAAGGTCCCGGAAACTAACAAGGCAGAGTCATGACCGAGCCTGCCTTGCTCTTTATGATTGGCGGAGTGTTATTTTTTATTTCTTTTACGTTGTAGCCCGGCAAGTCCTACCAAGCCGCTACCAACGTTCAGGCTATGTTGCGAATACCTTCTGTTAGCTGCAACGCCGTTAGGATCAATGTAAAAGCCAATCGGTTTGGCCGAATTTAAAACGATTTCCTTCTTAGCTCCTGGGCTATCTGAGCCTTCAAACATCTGTCTTAATTTGTTTTTGTCGTCGGCATTATACCAGCCGAAGGTAGTCTTTTGTGCATAACCAGCTATTTCTTCTAAAATTAAAATGGAAGCACCATTGGCAAACCATGTTTCGATCTGCTTGTTTACACCATTATAGTCTATATTTTTTCCATAAGAATTTGCCGTGAAGAGTATTGACGCAGTAAAAAATCCAAGCAATACTATGTTCTTTTTCATTTTTCCCTCATTTGTTTTGTGGAAACCGGTACAATTTACTTTATTAGTGATTAGGCAATTCCCGGGCCACCATAAAGGAAAAATATTATGGCATAATCTCGAGTGGTTAAATTGTTGAGGAAAAATTTAAGAGTGTGTAGTGCTTGGATTTCCGAACAGCGGAAAAAAATATACTGGATAAGTGGATGATTAGACAAGGCGATCGCTGCCACGTCCGTTTTTCAGGAAAAGCTCCCTTTTAAAAGTTCCTAATTCGACTCAGCGGGATGCAACACCCCCTCTTCTACAGCAACAACCCCTGTGTCTACCTGGCCGTGATTGAACAGCAAAATGAAAAGCAGCCAGCCATAACAGCATACCGCCAGAATTGCCACCACCGGGTAAAAATAGCCGAATGGGCAAAGGATCAGCACTGTCAGCCAGTGGAGCAGGATCACATTCTGGGAGTGGAGCTGGATGGGAAAGTCGCCATGCCTGCTGATCACGGCAAGGCCACTGATGTTCCAGCCATACAGGGCAGTGAAGGCATGCATCCGCAAAAGGGGTAAGGTCTCCTGGGGATTGTATGAAGCGGAGAAGGCCAGCAGGATATAGAGGATTCCGGTTATTGATGTAATCAGCAAAAAGAGAATGCCGGAGGTCAAAAAGGCTTTTTGCTGCAGCTTGATTCCCTGGTTCCAGTAGAGGTACAGGATGAGTACGACTGCCAAAAAAAGAATGAACGCGATTGCTACCTGGGGGATAAACCAGTTTGCCAGAATGAACAGAAAGAAGACAATTACCCCAAGATTGATCACCCAGAACGAGAGCTCTTTAAGCAGACGAATTGGGGTAATCGTCTGATTTTTCATGAGGCCAAAGATAACCGACATGCTGATCAGGGAGATGGGGAAAGAAAAACCAAGGAAAAAGGTATCCAATTTCAGTTTTTCCAGGGCAAACCAGTGGCCAAATTCGCTGTTGAGGACGGCGATGCTGGACATGCATAATCCTAAGGAAAGACAGAGCAGCGATGCCTGGTGGAATTTTCTGGAAGTACTCTCTTTACTTGAAAAAAGCGCTTTGGGTATGCAGCTCCCGAAATGAGCCAGTCGGACGCATTCAACAATTATCGCCAACAGCAGGGGAATTATCAAGGTGATTGTATACCAACCCATAAAGGCGCAGAGCGCAAAAGCCAGAGACAGAAGAAAAAATGCCTGCGCTTTTTTGTTCAGCTGTCGGGTTCCTTCAGTAAAATAGATCAGCAAAGTGCCGCCGCTGCATAAATTAAACAGAAAAATGTGCAGTCGCTCAAAATTCAACACCTCCGGTGCGACAAGATGGTGGAGAAAACCACAGCTCAAAGCGGTGGTCATTATTATCCATAGAGTGATTCTGAAATGCCGGCTCAATTTTCTGCACCGTATTGTTGTGTTCTGAGAATAATATATCCGTCTACTCTTTGCCGAGTAGACTTCCTCAACGCCCTTTCCAAGTCAGGATGGCGAAATTTAAAGCCGGAATCCTGCAGCTTCCGGCTGGAGGCACGAACTCCCGACAATAATATTTCTGAGGCCATCTGTCCATATAACATCTTTAATAACCAGGCCGGCAAGGGAAAAAGCAGTGGTCGTCCGGAAACTCGGGCCAGGGTCTGCATAAATTGCGCGTTTGTCACCGGTTCCGGGGCGACGATATTGACTGGACCTTCTAATACGGGACAGCTGAGAGTGTGCAGCATTGCCGAAACCAGATCATCTCGACTGATCCAGCTGATATATTGCCGGCCGTTGCCGAATCGGCGAATAAACCCGCAGGGAGAGGTGGCGAGGATGCGCTGCAGCGCACCTCCCTGGGGAGTGAGGCCGATCCCTAACCGCATAAAGACGGTGCGGATACCGGCATCCTTGGCCGGTTTTGTGCCCTTTTCCCAGAGCCTGCAGACTTCTGAGATGAAGTCATTTCCCGGTGGTGCCGTTTCATCGATAAGACTATCCCGACAATCACCGTAGTAGCCGACCGCTGAGGCGCAGAGGAATACCTTCGGTGGCCTGTTCCGGGCGGCAAAAGTTTCGGCAAGGAGTCTTGTCCCCTTAATCCGGCTGTCAATCACCCGGCGCTTTTTTTCTTCGCTCCATCTGGAGAGACCGATATATTCCCCGGCCAGGTGGATCACGCCATCGATTTCCGGCAGATCGCCTTCATTCAATATACCATTGGCCGGATCCCAATAATATTTCGCCGTGTGCCGGATCAGGGCGGCGACGTACCAGGGTAAAGACCTGATGGCCGCCGGTAGTTAAAAGCGGCAGCAGGTCATGGCCAATGACCCCGCTGGCCCCGGTAACCAGGATCCTCAGTGGAGCAGCACTGCTACGCTGATGCAGTCGAATATCTTCGGTTAGCAGTTGTTGTCTGTGCCGGAAAATTCGCTGTAAGCTATTTTGGGCGTAGGTCTTGATAAAACCGGGAAGAAAACGGTGCCCCGGAAGAACATATTCTACCTGATCCTTTAATAAGGCGCCTTCCGCAGAGTTACTGAAATAATGACTGTGGCACCAGCTGGCAAACGGCCCCTTTTCCTGGATATCCCGAAACATTATGCCCGGAATATTTTCGATATGGCGGGCGCGATACCGATAGGGAAAAAAACCGGCGTGCATTGCCAGTTCCACCATCCCGCCCGGTTCTATCCCGCCCTGCCGGGCAACAACGGTAATCTTTTGCCATGGCGGCAGCAGTCGTTCCAGTGCACCTTGCCTGCTGTGCCAGTTGTAGAGTTCTTCGGCCGAACATGGATATTCAGCCTGATATTCAAACAGCGCTGGCGTGGGATGGGTATGCATAGAGAATTGTATTAGACTCCCAGGTATCGGGACCGCAGATGCGGGCTGGCCTGCAGTTCGTCGGTAGAACCGTGCCAGGCAATGATCCCTTTTTCCATAATATAATGATGGTCGGCAAGAGCCATCAAGGCGTCAATATTTTTATCGACGATCAGAATGGCCAGGACCTGGTCGAGGTGTTCTCTTTTGTAAGGATGACGCAAAATCAAGATTTCAACAACCGCACCTACCAGGGCCGCAGCGCCGATTGCTGCTGGGAGAGCCAAAAGAAATGAGCCGGTCCGGGCGGCAACCATTGCGCCGACATAAGCCCCGATCATATAAAAAGAACCATGGGCCAGGTTGATGACCTGCATGATGCCGAACACCAAGGTAAGACCGGCCGACAACAGAAAAAGAGTGATGCCCAGCTGCAATCCGTTAAGTATTTGTTCAATAATAAGGAGCATAATAAAGAAAAATAACAGGGCTTCATCTCTGGTCCTGGTTGCCATGCGGTACATGGCAACCAGGACCGGTGTGTTCGGTGCTCCATCTCAACGACGAAGAAGATGAAGAGTTTTTACGACACCATCAATTACATGTTACATTGTTCCGCGTAAGCATCCACGTGGTTGTTAAAAACATTTTTAATCGTTTTATTGGTAAAACCTTCATTTGTCTGGATAACTTCGCGGATATAGAGATCCTGCACCGGATGCTGGTTTTTGCCAAAGGCGAAATTGCCGCGAACCGAGGCAAAATCTGCTTTTTTCAATGCGGTTCTCATGGCTGGCAGCTCACCAGTCCCATTGGTGGCTTTTAAGGCCGAGCCGATCAGCCTCGCCGTATCAGACCTGCAAAGAAGGAGATCGGGCTTTTTACGAGTCCATCATTATTTATCCATCATTGCTGGGTTATAGCGGTTGGGCAATTTTTTCTTGCTTCTTTTTTTGGCCAGGGCAAGGCGGCCGGCCGCGGCTCTCTTTTCGGCTTTGGCAATGAGGTGCTGGTGAATGCAGATAGCACCTTTTTCACTATCGGAATGCAGCTGAACCGAAGTGCCGTCGCTTTTCATTTCCCAGACATTCCTGGTATTGGTCAACTGCAGAGTCGAGCAATTCCCGAAGGAGCGCCTTGTGTGGTGGGGAGGTGATGGGCGCGCACACCTCGACCCGGCTTTCCAGGTTGCGCTTCATCAGGTCGGCGGAACCGATATAATATTCTTCGTCGCCGTTATTTTTAAAATAATAAATACGGCTATGTTCGAGAAATCTGCCGACGACTGAAATAATTCTGATATTCTCCGACAACCCCTTAATACCAGGGCGTATACGGCAGGAATCACGAACAATCAGATCGGCATGGACTCCCAGCCTGGGAGGCGCGATACAGTGCCTCGACGATATCTCTATCCACCAGAGCATTGGTCTTGAACTGAATGAGACCGTTGTTGCCTTTTTTCTGGTGCTCAATCTCCCGTGCTAATCTTACTGAGCAATGCCTTTTTCAGCATCTTTGGCGACGGCAGCAGCTTGGTATACCGGCGCATCGGGGTATAACCACTGGTCAGATAATTAAAGAGTTCGGTTAAGTCGGCACCGATTTCCGGATCGCAGGTAATGAGGCCGAGATCGCAGTAACCCCTGGCGGTTCCAGCATGGTAATTGCCCGTGCCGATATGGGCATAGCGGCGCAGTCCATTATAATCTTTGCGGATGACAAAGATCAGCTTAGAGTGGGTCTTCAGTCCAATGACACCATAGGTGACGTGGATACCTGCTTCCTCCAAAAAACCGGCCCATCTTATATTGGCTGATTCGTCAAATCGGGCCATGAGTTCGACAACTACAGCTACCTGTTTGCCGTTCTGGGCTGCATCGATCAAGTATTGGATGATTTTCGAATCCTTGGCAGTTCGGTAAAGGGTCATCTTGATGGCCATTACCTTTGGATCCTGACTCGCTTCTCGCAAAAATCGTTCGACCGAGGTGTCAAACGATTCATAGGGATGTTGCAAAAGAACTTCGCCATGCTCCCGGATGGTGTGAAAAATATTCGGGTCATCACCTAACAGCTCGGGGTTATCCACCGGGTGATGCTGGTGGAAGTGCAGGTCGGAACGGTCGATCGCAGCAATTTGCATCAGATCCCGCAGTCCCAGTATGCCGTCAACCTCATAGACGTCTTTTGTCTCGTCAACGCGCAGTTCCGCAGCCAGTTTGCCTTTATGTTGCTCAAGCATGCCGCTGCCTATTTCCAACCGGACGATTTCGGCAAATTTTCGGTCCCGCAAGGCCGATTCAATCACCAGCAGCAGGTCGTTGGCTTGTTCTTCATGTCTTTCGGTGATGGCGTTGCGGGTGACCCTGAAGGTCTCGCAGGTCTCGATTTCCATGCCCGGAAGCAGTAGTTGCAGGTTATTGCCGACCAGGTCCTCAAGAAGAATATAGACATGTTCCTTGCCGATTTTGATAAATCGCGGCAGGTCTGAACTCGTCGGGATTTTTATGCGGTTGAGATAGCTATGGTCACTTTCCGGATAACGGACACTGACCAGCAAGTTGATCGATAAATTTGAGATAAAAGGGAAGGGGTGGGCGGGATCCATCCCCTGAGGCGTCAGTAAGGGGTAGATTTCATTGAGAAAATACTGGTCGATTTTCTCTTTGTCCTCTTTGTTGAGTTCTTTATACTTTTTAATTTTTATACTTTTTCGAGACAGCAATTGCTGGAGGTCGTTTTCGAGGGCCTGCTGCTGATTAAGAATATCCCGGACGACTGCATGGCAGAGATCAATCTGTTCCTGGGGCAGACGGCCATCAATGGACAGGGGTCTTGACACTGGCGCCGACCATCTGCTTCAGGCCGCCGATCCTTTTCATGAAAAATTCGTCCAGGTTGGAGCCGACAACAGAAAGGAAAAATACCCTTTCCAGAAGTGGGTTTCGAGGATCCTGTCCTTCGTGTAACACCCTTTTGTTGAATTCAAGCCATGTCAATTCCCGGTTCAGATACCATTCCGAAGACTGCAGGTCGAAGGTGTTTGGGACTTTCTGATTGTCAGGGATTATTTCCGTTGTCTTTTTGTTGACTGGAGTTTCTGGTTCATTGTATTTGTAGGTGTCTTTAGAGTTGGAGGAGAGGCTCACGAGTTGTGTTTGCCCGTTATCTTATTTTGTATGGTAGCAGATCTGCTGGATAAAAGAAACAGGTGTCGGCATCTGCAAAAACGATATTATTTGTATGGTAAAGGCGTATGATGGCAAGAAATTACAGCGTGGCATTTACGACGTCATAAACAGTGAGATTGCTATTATAATCCAATTATGATATATCATGACGTCATGATGTCAATTTTCGTTTAGGGGATGATCAATTATGACCAAAGAGAAGAAAAAAAGTACCTCCCTGCGCCTTGATCCCAAGGTCCTAAAAGAACTGAAGCTGTTGGCGATTGAGCAGGATACCAGTATACAAGCGATTGTCGAGTCATTGGTAACCGAATATATAAAACAATATAAAGCAAAGAGTTAATGGCTATGGATCCGTTCGTCTATCTTCTTCCATCAGTATTAAGCCACAAAAAACTGCAAAAAACTTTGCTCGACAGGCTGCAATACAAAATTGCTTTTGAGCAGGGTGTGCAGCAGGAAGGGATTCTCCTTGATACTTTTGATGCGGAACTGTTTCATTCGGTAAAAATTCTTTTTCAGGCGGGCGAGATGCTGCTGCTGATCGATCTCCAAACCGGCCGGTTGATTGAGCAGATCGCTCCTGAAGTGTGGTCATTTTCCGGTGATCTGCCGGAGGGACCGGTGGCTTCTTTCTTGCAGCAAATATCGAGCCTCCGGGCATTTTTGCCGGTCGCCAATGTCGATCTGTCTCTGCTGCATGGCCTGATTTTGGACGACGAAGGAAAAACCCGAGCGCGACTGTATCATTTGAGCATCAGTTGCGGCAAAAAATTGGTAGGAGTGGGCAGTACCCAATATTTACGGGGTTACTGCAAGGCCCATGTCGATCTTTGTCAATCGCTGGAAAAGATAGGCGCAAGTCCTTGCAGCAGTGTTGGACAGGTGTACCGGTCTTTGGGGATTAAACAAGAAAAATACACATCAAAACCGGTGATTCTGCTGCGCCCTGAGGCTTCTGTCAAAGCCAGTGCTCAGACTATCATCACGATTTTCCTGCGTACTGCACGTGCCAATGAAAAGGGGCTGGTTGCCGATTACGATACGGAATTTCTTCATGACTATCGAGTCAGTCTGCGCAAAGTCAGGTCGGTACTGAGTCTCTTTAAAGGAGTCTATAACCTCGAGGAAACTACATTATTAAAGAATGATTTTGCCTCTCTGATGCAGAATACCAACGCCTTGCGTGATCTGGATGTCTATCTGTTAAACAAACGGCACTATTTCAATCTGGTACCGGCCGATACGCACGAAGGATTGACGATTTTATTTGAGTATCTTGCTAAACAGCGAAAGGAAGCACATAAAGATGTCATCGGAGTGATCCGCAGTAAAACATATCGCAAAGAATTTAACAGGCTCGAAAAGTTATTTATCAATGAATCAAGTCTTGCAGCCGGTCTCAGTGCAGAAGAGAACAGCCTGGCGTTTGCTTGCAGGTTGATTTTCAAGCGCTACAACAAGGTCTGTAAAATTGCCCGGGATATAGACGCCCAAACTGAAGACAGTGTCGTTCACCAATTGAGGATTAATTGTAAGAAACTGCGCTATCTGATGGAATTCTTTTCACCGCTTTTTCCTGAAGAAGAGATCAAAACGCTGATAAAGGCTCTCAAGCTTCTGCAGGATAATCTCGGCAACTTTAATGATTATTCGGTCCAGCAAAAGTTTCTAAGGCATATATTGAGCGAAAAAATGACCGATTTCGGCAGCGCAAAATTGAAGGTTGCCGAGAGTGTTGGAGCACTCACAGCTATTCTCTACCGGCTGCAGCAAAAGGAAAGACGTCAGGTGATGAAAAATTTTGCCCGCTTTGACAATCAGCAAACCCGTGCTGCCTTTACAAAATTATTTCATACCCAGGAAAGCGAGGAACGTGTCGATGAAAATAATAGCCTGTTACAGTAACAAAGGGGGCGTTGGTAAAACTGCAACCTCTGTCAATCTGGCGTATGCCGCTGCTTTGCAAGGTCGACGGACCTTGTTATGCGATCTTGATCCTCAGGGAGCTTCAAGTTTTTATTTTCGGGTAAAACCTTCGAAGAAATTGCAGAACAAGGCTTTTTTTAAGGATGTGAAAGGTTTTCTCAATGCGATTAAGGCCAGTGACTTTGATAATCTTGACTTATTGCCGGCAAACCTCACCTACCGTGATTTCGATATTTTTCTGTCGCGCATGAAAAACAGCCGCTCCCGCCTGAAAAAGACCCTGCGGGAGGTAGACAGTGATTACGACATGGTTATCCTGGATTGTCCGCCGAATATCTCACTTCTTTCCGAAAATGTCTTTAAGACTGCCGATAAGATTGTGGTGCCGATTATTCCCACTACCCTGTCTGTGCGCACCTTCGAACAGCTGAATAGTTTTTTCAAAGAGAACGAATATCAGCGCAAAAAGCTCCTGCCATTTTTTTCCATGGTGCAAAAGAGTAAAAAATTGCACAAAGAAACTATGGTCGCCTTGCGTAAAAAATATAAGAACTTATTGAGGACTTATGTCCCCTTTTCCACCGAAATTGAAAAAATGGGAGTGCACCGGGCTCCGGTTGTAACCTATGCAGGAAAGGATTTCGCTGCAAATGCCTACCAGGACATCTGGCATGAGATAGAAAAGAAAATGAAAAGTGACAAGTAAAGCCGTTTCTCTCGGTAAAATGCAGGAGATCTGTTATGGCCAAAAAAAAGAAAAAAAAGAAATGTTGCGGCAAATACAAAAAAAAGAAAAGTGAACGCTGTTCTAATTGTCCAAAGGCATAACTGCAAGAAGTAAAGAAAGCCTGCCTTGGACTACCTGCGCTGAGCGCCGATCCGTCGACCCTTGATTGACCTGACGATATAATGTCCCTGGCTTAACAGCCTTGGATTCCAGGTACACCTGAATTGGACTTCTGCCCCGACTGTCATTTTCCTGATATCCCTGGGCGAAACGTCAAAACCGATGCCGTTTGAGAGATATGTCATACAGATCAACTTCGACAAAGCTGCTGTCACCTGAGGAAACCAGTACTTTGCCTCGTTGTTGCTCTCTTAACGTCAAACGGCGATTGAAACCTGCCCTGGTCAACTCGCCACATTTCTGGCAGCGTATCGACCTTTGCCTCACTCCCGGAGGGATTGTGACCATTCTTTTGGCCTGGCATGCATGACATTTGAAATGTATCCGTCCACTGACGACCCGAAAGGTCTGGGTTTTGCTCATAGTCTTTTTCCTTTTATTGTCCGACGTTCAACCTGGGGATCAATGATGATGGTGCCATGCTGGTCCAGCTTGTCAAGTAATTAGTTTATCGTGTATACAAATGTCTTTTCAATAATTTTCTGTACACCTGACCACCAATAAGGACAAAATATTTCTCCTTAAGTAATTTTTTATGGAATTGTAAGCAGTTTGTAAGCGGTCTATTGTTATGATGCAGTAAGGAGAGCGAGACAGCAAATAAGACAAGGGGAGGGACTGCTATGCTTTGTAATTGTGAAGGAATATTTGCCTGTATGCTGCTGGTGCCTGTGCTGCTCAACATTCTTGTGCCTCTGGCTCTGTTGGCCGGATGGCTGGTGAAGCATATGGTGACGGTGAGAAGCAGGCTGGACAGAGGTGACGATATCACCGAGCAAGGTTCGATGCCGATACCTGCATGATGGTCAGACTCGATGAGCGCAGTGAATAGCTGTTCCGGCTTGCCGGATAAGCTCGCTAAAATCGCCAGCCGGTGCTGAAACCAAGCGAATGGCTCTGGTTGGCGTATTCACCGCTGAGAAGGTTGCCTGTCTTTTGGCGGTCCTGGTACTTGGCAAAGACGTAAAAGAGATCAAGGGTGAATCTTTCGCGGGTGTACCCGACACCAAAACAATAATTGTGCTGGTGTCCATCGGGGTTTGCCGGAGAGAGAGTTGTTGCGGGAACGGGGCTGGACAGGTAGGCGTAACCGGTCCGCAGGGCCCAATGCGGATCGATTTTCCGCTCCAGGCCCATTTTGCCGATCCAGGTATCCTGCCAATCCTGGATAACCTCCACGTCGCCAAAACCGGCCGCGGCGACTGGTTGGTCGACGGTGATGGTCTGGCTTTGAAAACTTGACCAGCCAACCCATTCACTCTCGACAGTTACTGTCCAGAAATGGGCGGGATACCAGGCTATGCCCAGGGTTACTATTTCAGGGAAATCGATGCTGGAATGAGCACCGCTGGTTATTTCCCACCCCTGGAAGAGCTGCTGGAGAGCCGGGGCAATATTTTTAAGTTGAATATCACCGCTCAAATCAACAGCAATGCCGCTGCGATAAGCCGCACCAATACTGAACTGCGGATCCACATGCCAGAGTAGGCCGACATTCCACCCCCAGCCATCACCGTCGACGGTCAGGCTGCTTTCCCCGAACTTAGCCATAAACATCGACTGGTCGACCGATTGCGTCGCCTTATTGTAGGCCCATAAGTAATCGATGCCAAAGGCAATTGACAGGGTGGGCAAGAGGCGCCAGGCGACCACCGGGTTGGCCATAAAGGTGGCGATAAGATTTTCTTTGGAAAAATACTGCATGATTCCATCGTCCGGCCAGGTCCTGCCGCCAATGCCAAAAGGTGAGAACAAACCTAGGCCCAACTTTACATCGCCATCTCCAAGCTCCGAGCACAGGTAACCATGCGGGGCGGCGAAGATCTGTGATTCGGTCTCTTCGCGGTAGCCGTTATCCGCCTTGAAACGGGTCTCAGGGGCGACAGCCATTACTCCAAGATACAGCTGAGTGCCCGGCAAAAAGCCTATTCCGGCAGGGTTGTGGGCTATTGCCGACGGATCATCGGCAACAGCGGCAAAGGCGGTTCCCATGCCGGCGCCTTTCGCGCCGTGTGCAGGCCCTCCTGCTATAGAAGAAGTTGGAAAAAAGAAAGACAACAGTAATAGAAGGCCAAAAAGCGGTGATATTGGGGCTGTAGACATAGGTTTACCTCACCCTGTTGTGACTCTGGCGTCTTTCGGGTCATGGTGGTCCATCGCCAGGGATCAATGTCGTATTACCGCTTATGATTCCCTGTCCGGCCCACAAGGTGCTGCCGCTGCTTTTCAAGCTCTTCACTGTATTGCAAAGCAACTGGTATACTCTCGTGACCGGTAGTAAACGGCCCTCGGTACAACTCAAGTGCCCTCTTTACATATTTGCTGTTGCCGGATAACGCGGGATTGAGAGTAATTTGTTGTGACAGCCAGGTAAAATGTCGGCAGTCAATCCAGCAAACCCTGTCATTTAATATCAGCTGACTGTTGATCAGCACAATGGCCTCGTCCCGGCCAAGGATTTTCCGCAGGCGATGCAGGGTGGTATTGAGACTCTGCAATGCCCGGTCGCCATCGGAATCGGGCCATAATTGACCGGCAATCTTTTCCCGGAACATGCCCCTTCGACCAGCGGCAATGAGCATGGTCAGAAGCTGCAGAGGTTTTTTCGGGAGTTTATTGGCGCCGGCGAGGGTTGTACCGTCGCAGGTGAGAGCAAATCTGCCCAGGGTTTGAACTTTTATCGGCCATGGCCACCGGTCGCTGATTGCTTGTGGATTGGGAGGTGAAAGACGCCACCGCCGGATCATTTCCATAACTATATTTTCTTCTATTTGTGCATCGATGGCCATGGCGCAGAGAGCGGCAAGTCTTTGATGACAGAGTCCAAACGGCATCGTCAGGCCATGCTCCTTGGCGATGGCAAAGGCTTCATGCAAATGCAGCCGGGTAGTTTTGTCGTCATGCTGCGCGGCAGCACAATCGGCGAGAGCCAGCCTGGTCATAAAATGGATGTGTCCGCTGTTTTGCAGTTTTTTTTCGTTGAGTACAGCAATCAACAATTGTTCGGCATCTTTTTCTTCACCCGATTCGAGCAGCAGCTGTGAATGGAGTATTCGGCATAAGGCGATGGTAAAGGGGTTGCCGCAACTGTCGACCAGTTTCGCCGCAGTTGTCATATCTCTTTCCGCCTGCAGTAAATTGCCTGCCTGCATTTGATACCAGGCTTGGAGAAAATGATATTCGCCCTGGTCCCAGACGGCAAAGTGCATCAGGGTCTCTTTCATCTTGTTCAGGACTGCCGGTACCTGGTCCAACTCTCCAGTTCCCAACATCGAGTAAGACATATAGGCATACATTATAGAATCATAGACATGGATTCCGGTCGCATCGGCCAGTGTCAATGTTTTTGCGGCCTGGTCAAGGCATTGTTGGTGCCTGCCGGCAATGATATGGGCCAGGGTTAAAAGGCCTTCTATGGTAAGCTCGGCGATTGGCGGCAGATTGTCGATATTTTGTAAGGCCGCAAGCCTTGTTTCGACAATCAGGGCCTTATGAATGTGACCACACCACTGATAGGACCAGAACAGGTTTTTCAGCAGGTTGACGGTGAGTTGCAGGTCATCACAGTTTCCCAGCAGGGCTTCGCACTTATCCTGGTACCGCAGCAGGTCCGGATGTCCCTGGTCGCGAAGCAGCAGGGCCATCAACATGCCTGAGAAAAAACGGCCGGCCAGCTCAGGATTGCTTTGTTCGCTGGCGAGCAATCTCTCCAATTCCTCACCTTTTTTAATCCAGTGATCGAGGTCGGCAAAACCACTGCGCAGCATAAAAAAGTTTTCAACACTGGTTGACCAGCTGAAGATCTGGCCGATCATATCCTGGTGAGTGGTGAACAAATCAAACGCCTTGCTTAAAAGGGCCTGGCCAACGAGTGGGTTGTCGATCATTCGGGCGAGTCCATGCCAGAAAAGAAGCCAGGGGTGTTTTTCAGAGTACTGCCGCGGCAACAATTCAATCCATGATGAGAGGACATTATATCTTCCCTGGGCAATCAGGGCGGGAGCCAGTGCGACAATGAGTGCGGCCGTCTTGTCATGGGCACCCGTCTTCTGATACAGTTCGATTGCCTCTTCTGCGTATCCGTGTTTTTCCAGGATGCCGGCTGCCCGCAGGTTGATTTCCCGCACTGCCGAAGGAGAATAAGTCCGTTCAGCGGTGATTTGCAGAAATTGATGAAAAAGCGGATGATACTGGTAACCGGTAGTGGCCAGCCGGCGTCTTTCGACAAAGAAATTTTTGCGGCTGAGGGTTTCGAGGATAACTTCCGCCTCCATATCGGTGAGTTCATGGGCCATGTCTGCCGTCATATGCGGCAGCAGGGCGGTCTGTAATA
>CAWDRB010000009.1:0-231060 GCA_963804605.1 uncultured delta proteobacterium | reverse complement strand
TTCAGGATAGTACCGCCTTCACATTTATAACCAGTAGGACCGCACCACCATCCCCCGCCATTTGTACTGGCAAATGCTGAGCCTGCACCGAGCAACATGGCCAACACACTTGAAACCACTAAAGGACTTTTCAAAGCTTTCCCCTTTTTAAGAATTGTTTTTTTGCTAAAAGAAACATTTCTGATTGTCAAGTATGCGGACTTGCAAATATCACTCCAAAAACAAAAAAATCTTTGTTAAATTATACAATTACCTTACAAACAGATGTATTGCTTTGTCAACAATTCCGATTTACCGGATTTTATGTCCGGCTATCACAATTCGGGTCAGGTCTTGTATTTTGACTTCCTTTCCCTGCTGGAAAACTCTGCCGACGAGTGAGAAGTCAAAATACGAGACCTGACTCCGATCATTGATATTTCCCTACAACAAAGCTGCAAATACTGCTCCCAGTTCTTTCAGGTAGCGGGTGTTGAGTTTAATTATTTCATACACGGATGTCATGAGCACCAATGACCCCTATAGAGATTATCGTATGGTTTATGCTAAAAAACTAGCAGGAAAGACGGGAAAAAGCAATAAAGTAGGGTAGGGTCGCTAAAATCGTGTCGTTACGGCCGACTCTGTCAAAACGGCATATGAAATAAATCAATTTGTCGATCCCGGCCAGAAAGAAGACCATGCACGGGTACCTCAATTCCTGCTGCACGTGGAAATCGCATGGTGAGATCTTCATTCTCCGGCACCTCCGGATATTCTGCAGTTTGGGGTTTGAGAAAGTTTATCAAGAGCACTCACAGAGCTTGAAAAGTTGTACAGGAGTTGTACCAATCGACTAAAATGCAAAAAGCACTTAACTCTCAAAAGAGCTAAGTGCTTGAATTTGCTGGTGCCGGGACCAGGAATTGAACCAGGGACACACGGATTTTCAGTCCGTTGCTCTACCGACTGAGCTATCCCGGCACCTCATATGGAGAGGGATATTTACCCGACTTCGATTTCTGTGTCAACCAATTTTCGAGCCTTTTTGTTTGCCGATTTTGTATTAAGCATCTTTATGAATCGACAAGCCGCCCAGATCCAGGTCGAAATCGAGATCAAGGTCCAGATCCAGATCCTCGGTTTTTTTAGCAGGCGTCGGATCGCTTTCTGCCAGGGCATCGGCAAAATCGAGTTCCTCCAGAGAAAGGATATCTTTTTCCGGAACAGTTGGACTCTTTTGGGGAGCATCTTCAAGACCATCGAGACCCAGATCAAAATTAAGATCGTCTAGATCCAGGCCAGAAAAATTAGGATTTGCAGCAACGCCGGGAGATGCTGCTTTTGCCGGACGGGCAAGATCAGAGATATCCGACAATGCCGGCGGGACATCAATTTTTACACCATTTCGCTTCTTCTGTTGCTGTTGTGATGCATCTGTTTGAAGAAGATCGGACTGTTCGTCAGTCTCTTCAAACTGACTGAAATCGATTTCGATCTCGCCATCATCTTGTTCATCCTCATCCACCAACGCCTTCCCGGCTGGCGCATCTTCTGAGAAATTGATGGAACCCTCTTCATCAGCGTCCTCATCTTCGACCAGAACCGCAAGTTCATCATCAACATATTCATCGTCGGAATCGAAAGATCGCTCATCCGAGAGCTCCATCTCCTCGGTTTGATTGTCTCTCGGCTCACTATTCAGCTTGAGAAAGGTCGGCGGCTGAATATTATAGGTCGAACCGAACAGACCAACAGATATCGTCTCGATATTTTTGTTGCATTTACGACATTCTTTCAGGTGATCAAAGGAGATGTATCCACATTTTGGACAACGCATGCGCTCGTACCTCTTTGTATAACTTACTGGTGAGTAACTGAGAAATCTAGTGCTTATCGGGGGATATTTTCCCGGTTACCGGGGTTAGCTGTTATGTATTTTCAACGATCTGTTACCGTATGATTCGAGTATCGCATATTTTCGCAACAATAATCAAGAAATTATATGCTGGGAAAAAAGCATAACGGCGGACACCGATTTACGAGACTATTCCAAGGGATACGGGGATGGGGTTAAATCAGATTCAAATTTTTCATATGTTTATCAATGCAGCCAAGTAAATCGGCAGGCAGTTCAAAACGTCGGCAATTTTCTTTCCATAGTGTTGTGGTTGCATCCACAGTTTCACGTACAACCTGTAACACTATATGCTGTGGTAATTGAAATTTTTTGGCTAATTTGACGAAATGCTCAAGAGAAAGATCCTGCATCTTCCTGGTGCCTGAGAGTTTCAATGCCAGTGTATCCTTTGGAATGTAGGGAATGGTCGAAAGCATATCATAGGCCGGCGACAATGCCGCTGTTTTTCCATCCCGATAAATAAGTGACCAGTTTTTCAGGTGCATGTCGCCATTACCGATCAAGATGGTAAACACCAATCGTCGAATGAAATCCCTCAACCCGCTCTCACCCGTTAGGATCCAGACCATATTGGCGATATTGCCGAAACTGACACCTTCGTATTTTTTCTCTGGATAGACATTGTAGACCTGGGCAAAATCTTCGACATGGATACGCCTCCCATCAGGAGCCCTGTCAAAACGTTTTACCGCCAGCGCCAATTTGCCGGCTAACATACCCATTTCCGGCAAACCGTCAATTTCGCTTAGAGAAACCAGGCGAATTTCAGGTATTGGGATTCCGATCATCGAAGCCAGCTGCATCATTGCAAATTCATTTTCCGGGACATGCATGTAGTTCTGCGCAGGCAGTTTGATGATCCAATCTCCACCCACTCCTTTTGCAGGGATCGTCAGACCGCCACGCCGTTCTGCGATGGCAGAGAATTTCAACTGGACCCCGGCAAGGGAGAAACGATAAATTATCTTGTTATCCTCGTTTTTTGCATCAGGCAATCCATGCGCTAAACTATTATCAGCTCCCAAGGGTACAACCGTCACAGCACCGGGCAAATCTTGTCCCAAAAGGGCTATAAGTCTGAATTCTGCCGTTGGTTTGATATTTCCTAATTGTGCCAGGTACTTCCGCATGTGCCCTTCCGGCAGCAAGTTCGAAAAAAATACCGGCAGCTTCACTGAAGAAGTGATGGTTTCAGGGATCAATTCACCCGAAGCACGGACAAAAGATTGACTGAGAACGAGCCTGGCTGGATCATTCAAGTACGTTTCGTTGAAGGAAAAAATTGTTTTTCCACTGGGCAGCATGGTTATTGTACCAATGGCCGCATCATGCAGAAAAACTTGCAACAGGCTGGTCATATATCATCACCCTCTTCGTCAGGTTGCCAGCGCCGCGCCTGCCCATCCTCTCCCTGCATGAGTGCTCTTACCTTCGGCAACATCTGCCTGGGGACAAGGATCAGTTCCTGATCCAAAACTCTGGCCATCTCAGACACCGTCGAAAGTCGCGGGTCCACCACTTTTTGTTCGATCTTTGACACGTGGCTTTGCGGCAAACCGAGTTTTGCTCCTACTTCTGCTTGCATCAACCCCATCGCCTGCCGGGCTGATTTTAATTGCTCAATAATAGTGTTCATCCATATATACTAAAATATATATTGAATTCTGTAAATATATTTTAGCATATTTGGGACAGATATGAATCAAATTCAACGAGGAAACTTTTGTACCGACCCTGGTACAGATGACCGACCCGTTTATGGCGACGATAATAATGAGAGGTGTGACCCCTATGCCCAATCCATGCCGATATCACAGGCAGGAGCGGAATGGGTTAAGGCGCCTATGGAGATAATATCAACCCCGCTTGCGGCAATCGCTTTAACCGTCGCAAGATTTACTCCCCCGGACGCCTCGACCAGGGCGCGCCCACTGATCAGCTGCACTGCCTGGGTCATCTTTTCCGGGCTCATATTGTCAAGCATGATGATATCCACACCGCAGGCCAGACACTCTTTCACCTGGTCCAGGCTATCGGTTTCAACTTCTACCCGGATGGTATGGGGAATCTGCTCCCGAACCTTATCAACCGCCTTTTGGATACTGCCGCAGGCGGCAATATGGTTGTCTTTTATCAACACGCCATCGGCAAGATTGAAGCGATGGTTGGCGCCGCCACCGACCCGCACACCATATTTCTCCAAAACCCGCAGGCCCGGCGTGGTTTTGCGAGTATCGGTAATCCGCACGGCAGTCCCTTTAACCTCGTCGACAAAGCGGGCGGTGAGCGTGGCGATCCCGGAGAGCCGCTGCAGCAGGTTGAGCGCCACCCGCTCGGCCTTCAGCAGATCGACAACCGGACCACTGACGGTAAGCAGCTCCATTTTCGGCGCAGTCCTGGTACCCTCGGCAACGGCATCGGCAGTAATAATAGCCGGGTTCTGGACCTTGAACACCTCAGCGGCAACAGTTGCAACACCGGCAACAATGAAAGAGTCACGTGCGACCAACTTCGCACTGCCCATGTCATGTTCAGAGAAAATTGACTCACTGGTAAGATCGCCCCTTCCTATATCCTCACGAAGGAACTCGCGAATCATGCCATGAAGAAGATTTTTGTCCATTGGCTATTCCGTTGTAATCCTAGTCTGCTAAATTTTTCAACCGCGCTTCCGCTTCCACAATCTTGGCCATTTTTGCATCGAGTTCCGCCTTTTTTTCCTGTTCCTTGGCGACGACATCATCCGGAGCATTGGCGAGGAATTTCTTATTCGACAGCTTGCCGTTCACCTGAGCGAGCTTGGTTTCAACTTTTTTTCGCTCCCGCAGCAGTTTGGCGAGCTCACTTTCGACATCGACCAAACCCCTGAGCGGCACAAAGATCTCTATGTCATTGTAAATATAGGTTGCGGCATCGGCCGGTTTGTCAGCTTGCTGTTTTATCGTCAGACTGTGCAGCCTTGTCATATCGGAGATAGCTGCGGTAAATGCGGCGATACGCTCGACTTTAACCTGGTCGGCACAGATCACCAGCGCCTCAATCTTCATTGAGGGATGGACATCAGCTTCAGCGCGGATATTTCTTATCCCGGTAATAATGCCCATCAGCATTTCCATCTGGGCAACCGCTTCAGGATTCAACCAACTTTGCTGCTTCTCGGGAAAAGAGCTGGTGGCAAGCAGCGATCGTTCGCCGGGCAGAACCGACCATATTTCTTCAGAAACAAAAGGGGTGGCGGGATGAATAAGCTTTACAATCGTCTCCAGAACAACAAGCAGGGTACCCTGGGCCTGGCGTTTAGCCACCGGATCATCACTGAACAGATCGGCCTTAATCCACTCCAGGTACCAGTCACAAAACTCATGCCAGATAAATTGATAATTGACTGAAGCAAAGTCGTTAAAACGATATTCCTCAAGCGCCAGCCGCACCTCGGCGATAGCTGTAGCTGTTCGACTGAGGATCCACTGATGGACCAGCGGCAGTTTTTCCGGACGAACGACAACATCTTTTATCGACTCGTCACACTCACTGACATGCATCAGGGCAAACCGGGCGGCGTTCCAGATTTTATTGATAAAGTGGCGATAGCCCTCGATCCGGTCCTCATCGAGCTTGATCTCACGACCCTGGGCCGCAAAAGCCGTCAGAGTAAAGCGCATGGCATCAGTGCCGTATTCGCGCATCACCACCAGCGGATCGATGACGTTGCCAGTCGATTTGGACATCTTCTTGCCGAATTTATCCCGGACCAGGGCGTGCAGGTAGACATCCTTAAAGGGCACTTCGTCCATGAAATGCAGACCCATCATCATCATCCTGGCCACCCAGAAGAAAAGGATATCAAAGCTGGTGATCAATACCGAGGTCGGATAAAAGATCGCCAGTTCTTTGGTCTGAGCTGGCCAACCCATGGTGGAAAAAGGCCAGAGAGCCGAGGAAAACCAGGTATCGAGGACATCGGTTTCCCTGGTAAGATTTGCTGAAGCGCATTTCGGGCAGGCTGCCGGATCGTCGGATTCAACTATCAACTCCCCGCAGGCATCACAGGTCCAGGCGGGGATGCGATGTCCCCACCAGATCTGCCGGGAGATGCACCAGTCGCGGATATTATCCATCCAGCTGTAGAAGGTGTTGTACCAGGTTTTCGGGTAGATATTTATCCGGCCATCGCGAACCGCCGCCACGGCCTTGTCGGCAAGCGGCTTGACCGATACAAACCACTGCACCGAGGTGGTCGGTTCACTCACCGTTTTGCAGCGATAACAATGCCCGACGGCATGGTCATATTCATCAATTTTTTCCAGAAAACCAAGGCGCTCCAGATCTTCGACCACTTTCTTGCGGCAGGCAAAACGATCCAAGTCCGCAGTACTCGCCGGCAGCACCGTTCATCACCCCCTTGTCGTCCATGACTTTCAAGCGAGCCAGGCATGGCGCAGGCCGATTTCATAATCATCCCGGTCGTGAGAGGGGGTTACCTTTAAAGCGCCCGGTACCGAATTCCCGGTCGACATGTTCATCAAACACCACCGGAATGATTCTATCCGTCAAGGGCAGTTTGATCCCCACATCTGCCCAGATGGCGGTACCGCTCATCGTCCGGGTGCACCGCCACCCCGGTATCACCCAGCATGGTTTCCGGTCTGGTGGTGGCAACAACGACAGAACCGGAACCGTCGGCATAGGGATAGCGAATATGATACAGTTTACCCTTGGTATCCTCGTGCTCCACCTCGTCATCAGACAGCGCGGTACGGCAGCGGGGGCACCAGTTGACGATATAATCACCTTTGTAGATAAGCCCTTCCTTAAAAAGTCGGACAAAGACCTCCCGAACCGCCTGGGACAGACCCTCATCCATGGTGAATCGTTCACGTTCCCAGTCACAGGAGGCACCGAGCTTCTGCAATTGGTTGATGATCGTGCCGCCCTTTTCTGCGCGCCACTCCCATACCTTGTCAATAAAGGCATCACGGCCCAGGTCGTCTCGGGTTTTACCCTCACCGGCCAACTGCCGTTCAACGACGTTCTGGGTGGCGATTCCGGCATGATCGGTTCCCGGTACCCACAAGGTGTTGTCGCCGCACATACGATGATAACGGGTCAGGATGTCCTGCAAAGTATTGTTCAAAGCGTGGCCGACATGCAGTACGCCGGTGACGTTGGGCGGGGGAATAACTATTGAAAAGGCCGGTCTGCCTGGTTCCATTGTTGCGGCAAAACTCGCCGCCTCCTGCCACTTTAACAGCCATTTCTCTTCCACTTCGGCAAATTCATAGCCTTTACTCAATAGTTCTTCTTTGTTAGTCATAATAAATACTTTGTTGGTTAATTATTGTTTTTCAGGGAGGATTGAAGAGCTTACTTAGCGCTCCATGGTTCAGGAAGAAAGATGTACTTATAAATAGACAAAGCATACCTATCCGTCATACCGGCTACATAATCACAAACCTTGCGATGGGCCTTCTTCTCATCCGCCCAGGTCTCTTCGTCGAGGCTCGTCTCCCATTTGTTGTTTCTCAGGCGTACTATGCCATGTTCCATGAAATAGTTGTAAAGGTGGGAGATTATTCGCTGGGCTTTGATAAACTCATTGTGAACTTTATAGTAGGTATAGACATTTTCGTAGAGAAAGGTCCGCAGATCGGTAATGGCTTCAAGCATCCCATCGCTGATATGCAGATCGCCATCGTCGGCTGCCAGGGTTTCCACGATC
This sequence comes from uncultured delta proteobacterium, assembly GCA_963804605.1. Classification (GTDB taxonomy): domain Bacteria; phylum Desulfobacterota; class Desulfobulbia; order Desulfobulbales; family Desulfocapsaceae; genus Desulforhopalus_A. The sequence continues at coordinate 223,441 of CAWDRB010000009.1, read as the reverse complement.
AGATCACGGACCATTGAGCCAATGCGCTTTGAATGCCGTTCACCAACCGCAAGCCTGATCTTAGCCGGCAGGTCGCCTTCAATCAAGATCCCTGCTCTTAAGGCGTCGTCGAGATCATGATTGACATAGGCAATGATATCAGCCAGCCGCACCACCTGACCTTCGAGAGTTACCGCACTTTCGGTCTTATCTTTTGGCAGGATATCGGCACGTCCTTTGGAGTGGCGGACAATTCCATTGCGCACCTCAAAGGTAAGATTCAGGCCTTTACCGTTATTTTCCAGAAAATCGACCACTCGCAGACTGTGTACATAATGCCGGAAACCACTGGGATGCAGTTCATTGAGGGTCACTTCCCCGGCGTGACCAAAGGGAGTGTGGCCGAGATCGTGCCCAAGGGCGATGGCTTCCGTTAGCGGTTCATTGAGACAAAGAGCTGAGGCAATGGTCCTGGCAATCTGTGAAACTTCAAGGACATGCGTCAGCCTCGTGCGGTAGTGGTCGCCAGTTGGAGCGAGAAAGACCTGGGTCTTATGCTTGAGACGGCGGAAGGTTTTCGAGTGGGTGATTCGATCCCGATCGCGCTGAAAAGGCAGACGGATGTCGGACATCACCTCTTCTTCTTCCAGATGTCGGCCCGAGGAGTTTTTATTGAGCGCAGCAAAGGGTGAGAGGATTTTCTCCTCCCGGTCCTCCAGTTGCTTTTTTATCGATTTCCCTATAACCGGTACGAAAGACATAACCTCACTCAGGTGACCGTGTTCATCCGCCATGGACAAAATTTGATTCTGCTGTACCCACGATTTGAAAAAAATATCTCCCCTGTTAAACCACGACCAGCCCATGATTTCAATGCTTTTCAAACAATATCATGCTCTTCAAATTAAAACCTGCCTGACGTTATTTTCCACTACAGCAGTTGACAAGCAGGTAAAAAGTAAGAACTTCTATTGCGTAGAAATTGTTGCACTGTAGTTTTTACCAGCCTCCATCTATGCATTAGTTAATAAATCATATCTGAAAAGGAGACCCAAATGGCCAAGATCACTCTTAAAGGCAACGCAATCGAGACTGCAGGATCACTGCCCGCGGTCGGATCGGCAGCACCGGATTTTACCCTGGTCAAAACAGACCTTTCTGAAACCAGCCTGAAAGACTATCGAGGGAAAAATGTAGTGCTCAACATCTTCCCATCTATAGATACCGGAGTCTGTGCGGCATCTGCCCGCAAATTCAACAGCGAAGCAAGCAGCCATGCCAACTCGGTTGTGCTCTGTATTTCCGCCGATCTGCCCTTTGCTTTCAAACGATTCTGTGAAGCGGAAGGACTGAATAACGTTATCTCCTTGTCGGTTTTCAGGTCCACCGACTTTGGCAAAAATTACGGCCAAACCATTACCACGGGCCCTCTTGCCGGAATTCTCGCCAGGGCGGTAGTGGTTATCAACCCGGAAGGCAAGGTAAAGTATACCGAGCAGGTTCCGGAAATCGGCCAGGAGCCGAACTACCAGGCTGCACTGCAGGCCCTTGCTGCCTAATAAACCATATGACAAAGTTGCGTGGTTTCCCCTGAACACTGCATCTCTGGGGGTTACCATGCAAAAGGAAGAAAACTGTGAAAAAATATTGCTACTATCAGAGTCCCATCGGTAAACTGCTGCTTGTTGGTGCCGATGGCGTGCTGGAAGAGCTCCATTTCCCTAACTCATCGGAACAAATACACATCCCCGAAGACTGGCAATGCGATGAGCAGTGTTTCCAACCGGTTCTCCAACAACTCGCCGAGTATTTTACCGGTAGTCGGCAGCAGTTTGATCTGAAAATTGCCCCTCAAGGAACACCTTTTCAGCAAAGCGTCTGGCAGGAACTGGGTAAAATCCCCTTTGGTCAGACCGCCAGTTATGGCGAGATTGCCAAACGAATCGGCAACCCCAAGGCATGCCGGGCAGTCGGCCTGGCCAATGCCAAAAACCCTCTGCCGATCATAGTTCCATGCCACCGGGTCATTGGTAAAGATGGTTCTCTTACCGGTTTTGGTGGTGGCCTGACAATAAAAAAACAGCTCCTTGACATTGAAAGCTGACCTTTCGCACTTGTGACCCAGCACGAATGCCTATCTATACCACTCTTGGAATTGCCGTAGCCCTGGCAATGGATGCTTTTGCCGTGGCCATTGCCACCGGGGTCAGTCTTAAACAGGTCAGTCTGCGCCAGACCTTCCGGCTCTCCTGGCATTTTGGTCTCTTCCAGGCCTTGATGCCGGTTATCGGCTGGATCCTTGGTGCCTCTATTGAAAATTATGTGGCTGCCTATGCTCACTGGGTGGCCTTCATCATGCTGGCACTGGTCGGTTCCAATATGCTGAAAGAAGCTATCCTCGCCGATGAGGAGGAGGGAGACCGGACCAAACCCGTAAAAGATGCAACCAAGGGCATGACCATGGTGATGCTTTCTGTTGCTACCAGCATCGACGCCCTGGCGGTCGGCCTGTCCATGTCAATGCTGCGGGTGTCGATTGCCTATCCGGCCATAGTTATCGGCATAGTTGCCGGACTTTTTACCATCATCGGACTGCACTTGGGTAAACGGGTCGCCCGTCTTACCTGGCTTTCCACCTGGGCAGAGATAACCGGCGGTCTGGTGCTCTGGGCTATTGGCTTGAATATACTTCGAGAAAACGATGTCTTTGCCGCTCTTTTTTGATTATTATTGAGGACGACCGCCTAATCATACCGGTATGATGTGCTTTTGCATCAACCATTTGACCTGCTCTGTTCTGTGGTTATTATTTCAGCTGACTTAAAAACCTTTAAAATTCTGCGACGCTAAATCTTGCAAAAAATCGCGTCTGAGGATCAATTCAAAATAGGGGAAACATTTATGAAAGATTCAATAACTGCGATACGGGGAATGGAGATACTCGACTCCCGGGGCAACCCGACTGTCCGGGTTTTTGTCGAACTAAATGATGGCACTCAAGCCGCTGCCTCCGTCCCTTCCGGAGCCAGTACCGGCGAAAACGAGGCAATTGAATTGCGCGATGGCGATCAGACCCGTTACCTCGGCAAAGGAGTCTTGAAAGCTGTCAAAAACGTCAATACGATAATCAGCCCGGCGATAATCGGCATGTCGGCTACTGAGCAACTGGCGGTAGATCACAAAATGATCGAGCTTGACGGGACCGAGAATAAATCAAAACTCGGGGCTAACGCCATTCTCGGGGTGTCGATGGCGGTTGCCCGCGCCGCCTCGAAATCAATCGGCATCCCGCTTTATCGCTATCTTGGTGGAACAGGGGCGAGAAGAATTCCGGTACCGGCAATGAACATCATCAACGGTGGCGCCCACGCCGATAACAGCGTCGATATCCAGGAATTTATGGCCGTCCCTGTAGGTGCACCATCCTTTCGCGAAGGTCTTAGGTATATCGCCGAGACGTTTCATGTATTGAAAAAATTATTAAAAAGTCGTGGTATGGCGACCAGCGTGGGCGACGAGGGCGGTTTTGCCCCAAATCTTGCCAGTAATGAAGCAGTTATGGATATTATCATGGAGGCAATCGCAAAGGCCGGATATACGCCGGGCAAAGATATCTCCATTGCTCTCGATAGTGCAGCCAGCTCTTTTTCCACCGATTTGACCAGCACCTACGACCTCACCAAGTCAGGGGCCGGTAAAATGTCCTCGGCGGATCTGATCGATATGGCCGTTAAATGGGTCGATAAATACCCTATTGTTTCCTGGGAAGATCCTCTGGCTGAAAATGACTGGCAGGGTTTTAAAAAATTAACCGACCAGGTCGGCCATAAAATTGATATTGTCGGTGACGATATCTTCGTTACCAACACTCGATACATTGCCAGGGGCATTAAAGAAAAAACGGCCAATTCGGTACTGATCAAACTCAACCAGATCGGCACAGTCTCTGAGAGTATTGATGCCGTGCGGATGTGCCGCGATGCCGGCTGGCACTATTTTATTTCGCATCGTTCAGGTGAAACCGAAGACACCTTCCTCGCCGATTTCGCCGTAGCCATGGACGGTGGCCAGTTAAAAACCGGCTCGGCCTCGCGCAGCGAGCGTATCGCCAAGTACAACAGGCTGCTGGAAATCGAACATGAGCTTGGCGGCTCGGCCCTCTATTACTGGTAACACCCGACACTCAGAGAGGAGAGGACCGGTACGGGAGAGAAATATTCCTGTACCGGCCACTGTTATGAAACCAATTGGAACTATCCATAGCCCGTTTGATACCCTGGAAGATATGCCGATTCAGCCGAAAGGGGCCGAAGAGATAATCGGGACAGTAGAGCTTGAGGAGCAGTACCTTGCCGGGCTGACTGATCTTGACGGATTCAGCCATGTTTATCTGCTCTACCAGTTTCATAGGGCTCAACGAACCACACTGACGGTAACTCCTTTCATGGACACCAGGCCGAGAGGAGTTTTTGCCACCAGGTCTCCGCTGCGACCGAACCATATTGGCTTATCCATCGTCAGGCTCATTGGTGTTGAAAAAAACATCATCACGGTCCAGGGGATTGATATTCTCAATGGCACGCCCTTGCTTGACATAAAGCCTTATATCGCAGCTTTTGATGCGGTGCTAGATAGCCGATCCGGCTGGATGCAGGGTTCTGCAGAGGATGTCAGCAGCAAACGTTCAGACAGCCGTTTTGTCGGCTGATAAGCTGTTAATGCAACAAATTTGCAAAAAAATCTCGGCAAGCATTGACAGGAGTATTAATCACTTACAAATTATGCTACTCTGGCACTGTTTTTTTACTCGAGAGTGCTTCCCCTGAATCGGGAAAGAATCAGCAAGGAGTCATTTTATGACCGATGCAAAAAAAGAAAAACCAGATCCACAACGTGTAGCAATTTTACGCTCACTCCCCCTTGAGGTGAAACAACAGATAAGCGGCGAAGAGGCAGAGGCTTTTATGTATAATCGTGAGCTTCCCGAATCGCTCCTTGAAAAACTGAAAGATTACCTCGTGGAGGAATAAATTCAAATCAAAACAAGTTAGTAAACCGTACAATCTCAAAATGGCTCAGTAAAAAGAATCAGGAAAAAGGAGAAGTAAATGACTGAAGAAAAACGCACCCCATGTCCCACCTGTCAAGGCAAGAAGATTATCGAAGGTGTCTGTGAGACAGCCCCGGAATGGAGTGGTACCGAGGACGACGACGGTATGCAGTGTACTCCTGACCAGGTTTGTCCAACCTGCAAGGGAAAAGGATACGAAGAATAAATTTTGAATATATTCTCCGCCTGCACTGTCGCCTGACCATGACAGGTAGGCGGAAATTTAACGGGGGGGAGAGCGACATGCGCGCCCACATTCTGCAACATGTTCCCTTTGAAGGTTCAGGCAGTATTACTCCCTGGCTCAAAGCAGCCAAATACCAAATAACGACGACAAAGTTTTACCAGTCGACGTCCTTACCCGATCCCAGGGACATTGACCTGCTTATCGTCATGGGTGGCCCCATGAGTGTCAATGACGAAGACAAGTTCCCCTGGCTACGCATAGAAAAACAGTTTATCAGACAGACCATCAAGTCCGACAAAGCTGTGCTCGGCATCTGCCTGGGCGCCCAACTCATTGCCAGTGGCCTGGGCGAATCGGTGTACCCTAATCGGCGCAAAGAAATTGGCTGGTTTGGTGTTCAGGGTGTTGCTCATAAAAATCCTGCAATCTTTTGCTTTCCGCCGATCGTCGAGGTATTCCACTGGCACGGTGAAACTTTTGACCTGCCCGATACGGCAGTACTTCTGGCACGAAGCGAGGCCTGCGAAAATCAGGCGTTTCAGGTTGGGGAAAGGGTTATCGGTCTGCAGTTCCACCTGGAAGTAACGCCGGAATCAGCGCAGGCAATAGTAACCAACTGCCGGCAGGAAATCCTGCCGTCAAAATTCGTCCAGCCCGAGGCGTTGATCCTCGACCAGCCCCCTGAAAAATACCAGGTAATCAACGAGTTGATGGCCAAGGTTCTTCACTTTTTAACTAAAAATTTGCCGTACCATGGGGTCCAGGCCGACTGAACTCAAAAAGGATGTGAATGATGATGGAACTGGAAATATTTTCTGATTATATCTGACCGTACTGCTATTTCATTACCGGGCGTATTGAAAGGCTGCAGAAAGAGCACGGCGTGCATGTCCGGTGGCGGACATTTCCTCTACACCCCGAAACTCCTGAAGAGGGACAGCTGTTGCAGGATATGTTTAGGACAAGTGCTGATAAAATTGGTGCGATGATGGCAAATCTTCAGACCACAGCGCGAGAGCTTAACCTGCCCTTTGGACCAAGAACCACTACCTACAACAGCAGACTCGCCCAGGAGCTGGGCCTCTGGGCAGAGGACCAGGGCAAAGGCGAACCTTTTCATATAGCCGCCTTTCAAGCTTATTTTGCCGATGGGTTGAATATCGCCAAAATCCCCGTTCTGCTTGAGCTGGCACGAAAAGTAGGCTTACCGGAAAAAGAAGCAGAAGACGTCCTCACCAACCGCAGTTACAAGCAAAAAGTCGATCGGGACTGGGCCGATTCCAGGTTTAAAGGGATCAATGCGGTACCGACCTTTATCATGGGCCACCATAAACTGGTCGGCGCGCAGAGCTATGCAGCCCTGGTCGACCTGGTAACCCAACATAATTTCTGAATTATATCCAGTGACCTATCCCCCGATAGGCTTACTCGCCTCATCCACCAGATAAAGAATCGACCGATAGGGGATGCCGCCATGCAGCGACAAGCCGATTTCACAGGTCTTGCTGGTGGAATAGCCGGCTTCGCACGTACAGACATGATCACGCAGATCTTTTAAGGCTGCCGCATTGAGTTCCGGAAAATTAAAGCCCCGATCCCCGGCGAACCCGCAGCAGTAGACATCTGCCGGCATCACAACCTCTTTGGCACAGGCCCTGGCCAGTTGCTCAAGTTTATTTTCCAGGCCCAATTTCCTGGTGGAACAGGTGGGATGAACGGCAACTTTGACATCCATCTGGGTAAAGTTGAGCCGATCCATCAGATAAGTAAGGACAAATTCGATCGGTTCAAAGAGCCGCAAACGCTTATCCAGTGTTGCCTGCATCCGGTAGAAACAGGGGCTGGTGTCGCAGAGTATCGGGATTTCCCCGTTATTGCTTGCCGCTAACAGGGCATCGGACAGCTCGGCGGATTTTTGGTCGGCCTGCGCCAGAAAACCTTTGCTCTCAAATGCCTGTCCGCAGCAAAGACCAGGTAGTTTTTCCGGATAGATCACTGCATAGCCGGCCTTTTTTAGTAAAGACTGCGTCTTCTGCGGCAAGGGATCCCGCTCCGCATCATCTCTGGACGGACCACTCATCGCCCGGCTGGCGCAGCTTGGAAAATAAACGACCTGCAACGGATTGGCCTCTACCACTTGTTTCCACTTTTACCGATGGCGCCCCGGACGGCATTTCCCGGTTCCACTGAGGCAATGTGTTCAGGGTCGCTTTTCTGGCCAGAGTGGAAGCCGTCTCCATAAACGGTGTCCCGGTCATCTTATGCACTGAATCAACCACATTCAAAGTGCTGCTGATGGTTTTGGCCACTACGCCAAAATTGCCGGCCACCCAGTCAGCGACCGTATTACCGAGTTTGCCGTTGGCTTCCTGGCGCAGGGCCTTCACCATCTTGCCGGTATCGATGCCCACCGGACAACGAGTAGCGCACAGGCTGTCCGCCGCGCAGGTATCCTTGCCCGGATACCGGTAGGCCTTGACCAGCTCTTTTAACTTCTTCGAATCGCCCGCCGCTGCCATCTGTCTGCTGATCTCACGGCGGCCGACAATCCGCTGCCTCGGGGTAAAGGTGACATCTTTAGACGGACAGACCGGTTCGCAGAACCCGCACTCGATACACTTGTCGACTATCTCATGGGTTGCGGGCAACGGCTTGAGGTCCTTGATATGCGCCTCGGCATCATCATTTAAGATAACACCGGGGTTCAGCAAATTGTGGGGATCGAAAATTTTTTTGATTTCGCGCATCAGATTAAAAGCCGCCTCGCCCCACTCTTTTTGCACAAAAGGTGCCATATTCCGGCCGGTGCCGTGTTCGGCTTTTAGGGAGCCATCATATTTTTCGACCACCAGCTTGACCACCTCGGCCATAAAATCCCGGTACCGCACGACCTCCGAGACGATGGAAAAATCCTGAGTGAAGACAAAGTGGAGGTTGCCTTCAAGGGCATGGCCAAAAATAATCGCCTCATCATAATGATATTTCTTAAACAGTTCCTGCAGATCAAGAGCGGCATCGGCAAGATGCTCTCCAGGAAAGGCCACATCCTCAATGATGACTGTGGTACCGGTTTTACGGACGGCACCGACTGCCGGGAACAGACCTTTTCTAATCTTCCACAGGGCGTTGAATTCGGCGGGGACTTTGGTAAAGGTGATCGGCCGCACCGTCGGCAGTTCCTGCAGGGCCTCTAGTATCTGAGTAATCTGGTCATCAAGGACCATCTCCGATTCCGCCCTGGTCTCAACGAGCAAGGCTGTCGTCGTAACCGCCATATCTTTGAGATAATCCGGCATCCCCTCTTTATCCTGCACGGACCGCAGCCCGGCACGATCGATCAATTCGGCGGCGGCCACCGGTTGCTTGCGCAGCAGCGGGATAGCCTGGCAGGCGGTCTTGACATCGGGATAAAAAATAAGAGCACTGGCCTTATGGCGGTGTTCGATGACAGTTCGGTAGACGACATCGGAGATAAACCCCAGCGTTCCCTCGCTGCCGATCATCAGGTGAATCATGATGTCATAGGGATCTTCAAAATCGACCAGCGCATTGAGACTATAGCCAGTGGTGTTTTTGATCTTGAATTTATAGCGGATTCGCTCGGCAAGCTGCGTATCGGCCAGCACCCGCGCTCGCAGCTGTTTGAGTTGATCCAAAAGAGGACCATGGCTGCGCTCGAACTCGGCCCGGCTCTTATCCTCCGCGGTGTCGACCGCGGTACCGTCGGCCAGCACCAGTCGCATGCTGTCCAGAGTCTTGTAGCTGTTTTGTTCAACCCCGCAGCACATCCCGCTGGCATTGTTGGCGAGGATACCGCCGATTTTGGCGGTGTCTATCGAGGCCGGATCCGGGCCAATTTTTTTATCGAATTCGGCCAGGATGGCGTTGGCATGGCTGCCGATAATCCCCGGTTCCAGCTGAATCTTTTCCGCATTGGCAAACACCCGGTATTTCCGCCACCCCTGCCCCAGCCGTACCAGAATCGAATCGGTTATCGCCTGTCCGGACAGACTGGTACCAGCCGCTCGAAAAGTCACCGGCAGCCGCAACTTGCTCGCCTCGCGCAGGATCAGCCGCACCTCTTTTTCGTTTTGTACATTGATGACGATTTTGGGAATCAGCCGATAAAAACTGGCATCGGTGCCGAAGGTTATTGTCCTGCAGCGGATCGGTTATAATATCCTGTGCAGCGATAGTTCGCCTAATCTTCTGGTAAAACTGCCGGTATTTTTCTGGGAGCATAGGAGTGACCTCTAATCGGAGAATTATTGTCAATTAACAACTATACTCATTATCAACTGACATTCCAATGCAAAAGCATCAGCCACAGCCAGCTACCCGTTCCGTTGCACCTGCACCATGATTTCGACCAGATCACTGGCGATGATGACGAGAAGCAATAGAGGAATTGATGCGGTTTGTTTTATCGGCTATCATAGCATGACATAAGCACAAAACGCTTCCATCCCGTATATTTTTCTTGGCCGGGTTGCCGAGCTGGGAGTAAACCATCTATAAAAATTGCCCCTGGGAGGGACATATGGTCACATCAATTATCCTAATGAATATAGAACGTTCAAAAATCAACAAGGTAGCGGAACAGCTGGAGGGCACCCCGGGAATATCCGAGGTGTATTCGGTGAGCGGTAATTACGATCTGATCGCCATTGTCCGTGTTGCCACCAACGAAGAGCTGGCAAATCTGGTGACCAACAAGATGCATTCGATCAAGGAAATTCTGAAAACCGAGACTATGCTGGCCTTTAAAGCGTATTCCAAACACGACCTGGAATCCATGTTTGCCGTGGGAATGTAATTCTTCTCTTACTTTTCAGCACACTGGGGGCAGGTTTTGATGACAAATTGCGGATCATCGCCATTTTTCATGACCTCATCAAAGCTCTGCCACAGTCCATCATACTTATTGTATATTTTCTGACAGCAGCGACAGACCTGCACACTGCTTTCAAGCATCTCCAGCTGATTGAGGGCCGCACGCAATTCACTCACCGAATCGGCAAGTGAGGCCTGGGTGCGTACCAGCCGTTCAGCAACCCTGGTCCGTGCCCGCAACTCGTTGTCATTGAAAGGCTTGGTCATATAATCGTCCGCGCCGGCGTCAAAGCCGCGGATGATATCCAGTTTACTGTCCCGACTGGTCAGCAGGATAACATAGGGAGGATTTTCAACATCCATCTCTTTTGCCCGCCGACAGACCTCCAGCCCGTCAAGAACAGGCATTTCCCAATCAAGGATCGCGATGTGGGGGCCGTCAGCCTTCTGCAGTTTGGCCCAGGCCTCTTCGCCATTGGTCACACTTTCCACGCGATATCCCCAGTTTTCCAGGCAAACCTGGACCATCATCCGGGTGGTAAACTCATCTTCAGCTATCAGTATTTTCACGTTCCCCCTCACAGCTCTGCTGATATATTTTTCATTACGCAAAGAAATACAGGTATTATATTTTCTTATCGTCCGATATTTTACAAGTTCATGTCAAGTATTATCCATCAGTTGCTTTTGAACAGGACTCCCTAACTTTATAAGAAACATCATGAATGACCACTATAGTTTCTCCTTAAAAACCCGGTTTATTCCCGCTTTCAGAGCCAATGAATCCGAATCGGCTCCTTGCCTCTGGTTTATTTTTCAAGGCGAAAAACTGCTGATAAGGAGTACGGAAAATGCTGCCGACAGCATCTGTATATACTCTCCTGAACAGCTGGGATTACGACCTGTCTTCAGCCAGTTTCTAGGCCGCTATGGCAACACCAATTGTTTTGTGGCAGAAGTCGATGACGATATCACTCCCCCCTCCTCAATGCGCTTCAAAGGACTGAGAAGCCTTTTCGGTACAGTGGATGAAGATCTTTTCAGCCTGGCGGGGCGGGCTGTGCAGATCCTGCACTGGCAGAGAGAACATCAGTTCTGCGGAAGATGCGGCACCGCCATGGAAAACCGGGCAACCGAACTGGCCAAGATCTGCCCGGCCTGTGCCTTCGTCAGCTTCCCTCGACTGTCGCCGGCGGTGATCATGTCCATTACCAGAAAAGACCATATCCTCCTGGCCCGGGCACCGCGCTTTCCAGTCGGCATGTACAGTACTCTGGCCGGTTTTGTGGAACCGGGAGAAACCCTTGAGGAAGCAGTGAAACGCGAAGTGCGGGAAGAGGTGAATGTGCGGATTGGCAATATTACTTATGTCGCCAGCCAGCCCTGGCCATTTCCACATTCGATCATGATCGGCTTTTCTGCTGATTATGTCAGTGGAGAGATTGCAATCGATGATGATGAGATAGAAGATGCCCGATGGTTTTCAGTACGGGATCTGCCTGTTTTACCATCGAAGATTACTATTGCCCGGTTGCTTATTGAAAATTTTGTCTCCGGTTGTTCTGTATAATTCCCTGCATCAGATATCCCCCATTGGATATTGGCGGTTATATATCCTGCGGGGGAACTCTTTTAGCACTCGTTTGCGGATGTGCTTGGGATTACAAGATGCTAAAAACCATCGACCATACGAATCAACCGGAAATTATTCAAAAAAGCGGTTTGCAATACTGCCACATAGTTGTACTTGGCCCTGGACAGGTTGGTTATCGCATTGAGCAAGTCTGACTCCCGTTCCAGACCCTCATCGTATTTGAGTTGCGTTATCCGCAGATTTTCTTCAGCCTGTTCGATCGAGCGTTTGGCAACCACGGCATTATCAAGACTTACTTCAAAGTCGATGTGCAGATTGTTTAAATCGGTGATCAGATCGTTTTTCAATTCATCCAGTTCATATTGAACGTACCTCGTTTCGAGCTTTGCCCGAGCTACCGAGGCTTCAGTAGTAAACCCTTTAAACAGATTCATCGACAAGACCAGTTGAGCCCGTAATTCTTCATCCGCTTCCGTTCCGTTGCCAGTGATATAGTTGTCATCGTATTTGCTGTAGCTGCCCACCACATCCACCTTGGGATAGTAGCCGCTTTTTTCTGCTTCATATCTGGCCTTATCCGCTTCAATCACTGACTCCAAGGCCTTAATTTCACTTCTTGCCAAGAGCATCTTAGTCAGATAATCTTCTTTATTGATCGGTGGTGGGAGATTCTTGAAGTCGGCAAAGTCAAGATCTGCAAATTTAATCTCGGTGCCCACTTGCCGGGAGAGTCCGTTTATGCTTTTTCTCAAGCCGGCATCGGCAGCCTTCAGAGTGATATCGGCGTTGTCGTAATCAACGCGAAATTTCAACAGATCATTTTTGCCGATAAGCCCCACTTGATACCTGCTCTCCCCGTCCCGGTAGAATTTTTCCAGTGTCTGATATGCGGCTTCGGCCACCTTTCGGTTGGCCCAACGCTCAGAAACGGCCAGATACGCCAAGGCTACATCCAATTGCAGATCCTGTTTTATTCCCTCCAGCTTAAATTGCTCCACCTCTTTTAGTTTTTCTGCTGACTGCACATTATATTTATCCCGAAACCCGGAAAAAACATTCCAGCTGATCCTGCCCGCCGCAATTGAATTTTCCTTAGCTTCGGTAAACCTGGGTTCATCAAGTGAATTGGCAGTGTACCCGATATCAACAGAAGGATAGTACCCGCCTTTGGCCAGCTTAATATCCTTCTCACTTTGTTCAAGACTGGTCATATACTGGCTGATCACCTGCCTGTTGCTGAGAGCAAGATTCTGCATTTCGGCCAGATCCATCGCCCAGGCAGCTGAGGCACAAACCATAAACACCATGAAAAAACCAATTCCGCTGAAAAAGCGGAAATTACTTGTAGAACCACCCACGGGGGTGTAATTTCCGTTAGGCAGTGCATTTGGGCTACTCATTCCTGATAAAATCATCTCTACGTTACTCAGCATCTTCATCTGTTCAACTCCTTTCAAATCCTGTGACAACAGCTAATAATGAGGGGATAACCAAAAGGGTTTCAACCCAATAAATCTGCTCTATATAAAAATAATTGACAACCAGTGGACAACAGAAATAGCGGATTGGCGAGGTTATCATTTCTTACCTTGCGGACATCTTTTCGATATTATTTTGTATTGCCCGCAGTACTTCAACAGCAACCCGCTGTTTTTCATTGTCAATACCGTGAACCAGCTCGGCGCGCAAGCCTTCAAAAAGGTTGATGACCTCGTCTTTCAATGCTTTTCCTTCTTTGGTCAAAAAAACGAGAATAGATCGCCGATCGCCCGGATTAAGTTTTCGAACAATTCGATTTTTTCTCTCCAGTCGATCAAGAATTCTGGTCATGTTGGCAGGACTTTTTCCCGCAAGCAAACTCAAATTGCGCTGGGGAAGCCCATCGTGCAGATCAGCTTGTTTCATCACCTGCAGTTGTTCCACAGTAAGGTCATAGCTCTTTAACCGCTGATCAGCATAGCTACGCATCGCCTGACCGGTGATACCGATTAACCGCCAAAAAGATTCTTCACACCTTGTATCCATTTATCCGCTCCATTATAGTTAACGAGGCAACAATTTACGCGTAATCTTCACTACTGTCAAGAGATGATGAAATGAGTTCATTCTTCACAAAATATGGACACAAATACAAAGAAGTACTACTGTAATGTGCGAGGAAGATGAACAAATGACGGCAATGTACCGTTGATCCATTTTTTCAGGAGGAACCATGGGACTATTTACCCGATTAACCATACTGACATATACCCTTTTTCTACTTGGAGGATGCGGCTACAACTCTTTACAGGTCCAGGAAGAAGGCGTTTTTAAGGCCTGGGCTGATCTCGAATCTACCATCCAGCGCCGCGGTGACCTGATTCCAAACCTGGTCGAAACGGTGAAAGGCTATGCCAAACATGAAGCCGAAACCCTCGAGGCGGTAATCAACGCCAGATCAAAAGCAACATCAGTGCAGCTTGCCCCGGACGACCTCAGTAACCCTGCAGCCATGGCCAAGTTCCAGGAAGCCCAGGGCGGCCTCACCTCAGCCCTCAGCAAAATGATGTTGGTTGTCGAAAGATATCCTGACTTGAAGGCCAACCAAAACTTTCTCGATCTTCAATCCCAGCTCGAAGGAACCGAAAACCGAATCAATGTTGCCCGGCAGCGCTATAACCAGGCGGTTGAAGGTTTTAATGGTGCGATACGCAAATTCCCGGAAAGTTTAACGAACAAATTCTTGCTGCACCTGGACAGAAAAGAATATTTCAAAGCAGATGAGCAGGCAAAGGCCGTCCCCAAAGTTAAATTCTAAATGAGGACGAGTTATGCTAAAAAGAGAAGGGGTGAGCCGGCACAAAACGTTGTTGCTTTTAGTGTTGACGCTTGCGCTGGGGATTTTTACCCAGTCGAGTTGGGTAATAGCATTGCAAGTACCATCTCTTACCGCCAGGGTCAACGATTATGCAGGAATGCTCTCCCCCTCAACCAGACAGCAACTTGAGTCTGTCCTGACCGAGCTGGAAAAAAGCGATTCGACTCAATTGGCGGTACTGACCATCACTTCTCTTGAGGGTGAGAATCTTGAAGATTTTTCACTAAAAGTAGTTGAACAATGGAAGCTGGGCCAGAAAAGCCTCGACAACGGCGCCCTGCTGCTCATTGCCAAGAACGACCGTAAGCTGCGTATTGAGGTCGGCTATGGCCTTGAAGGGGTGCTGACCGATCTACAGAGCAGCCGTATTATCCGCGATATTATCACTCCGCAATTCCGGAACGGCAATTTCGATCAAGGCGTGATCGATGGCGTTTCGGCAATGATTGGCATTGTCCGGGGAGAATTCAGCGAACAAGATGTGACTAACTCCGGAAATGGGTCTCAGGGAAACACGGCCGGTCTTATGATTTTTCTGATCTTTGCCCTTTTTAATATCGGCAAGATGTTTGGTCGAAACAAAATAATGGCCGGAACAATTGGTGCCGTCGTGGCACCCATCGTCGGAAGCTTATTTCTTGGTCCTCAATGGCCAATCCTTCTAGCACTCATTCCCGGCGGTTTCTTTGCCGCGTACCTGGCCAGTGCGCTTCTGGGCAGTTTCAGTGGCTCGTCCGGCGGGCACCGAGGTGGCTATGGGGGATATTCCTCCGGTGGTTCAGGCGGTGGCGGGTTTGGCGGCGGCGGGGGTGGTTTCGGCGGCGGCGGCTCATCGGGGAGTTGGTAGAATGCGAGATAAAAAGACACCGGCAGAAAAATTTCTTACGGCAGTTGAGCAACAGACAATTACTGACACCGTTCAGGAGATGGAGCGGATTACATCCGGTGAGATTGTGCCGATGCTAGTTTCCCGCAGTCATGACTATCCCATGGCTGCAGTTACCTGCTGTGTTTCTGTGGCTTTGCCTTTATCACTCTTGTTGACCAATCTTATCGGTGCACAAATCTGGATCGGACCACAGAATATGTGGCTTTTTCTGGGTATTTTCGCCGTTCTCTATATCCTGCTCTACCCGCTGGTCATGCGTTCTGATCAGTTAAAGCATTTTTTCCTAAACCGTAAACAAGTCTCTAAAGAGGTTGAAGAAGGTGCCTTGTCAGCTTTTTACCGCGAACAATTGCATCAAACCAGAGATGCCAACGGTATTTTGCTGTATATCTCAGTTATGGAACAGACGGTTTGGATACTGGCCGATAAACATATCAATGCTAAAATTGACCAAAAAGAATGGGATTCGTTAATAGCTGATCTCACGACTGGGATCAAAGGAGGAAAATCCTCAGCGGCCATCTGTGACGCGGTGCGGCGGATCGGCCAAATACTGCATTGCCATTTCCCACTTCAGAAAAACGATACGGACGAACTGCATAACCTCATAATCCGTTAGCAGCCTGGAAGCCAACACATACGACACCTTCATTTTTCCAGCCGATAGTTGCTTCTCTTCACCCTTTTTCCGACAATCCCTACTGAAATTCCGTGATTTCGGAAAACCGTACAACGTAATAACTCGCTATTTTGAATTATATCTCTTTGCAAGTGATGCGGCGCATTTGACTGCAATTGCCTTTTATCATTTTGATACTATTCAATATTAACACCCATAGCCGCAAGAACATTCAGCAGCACTTCCAGAATCCCAACTTTTATGCAAAAGGACTCTATCCGTTTGCAACTCTAACTGTATCAAGGTTTTCGTTGATTGCCGACAGACTCCCCTGCCAAACCACCTATAAGGTCGGCCCCATATAACAATAGGCTGGCACGAATGATGCATATCAACTGTTAATCGTTGTTAGCACAAACGTCGTCCAAGTCTAAATTCAGATGGGGAAGACAAAAGCAATAATCAGAGAGGAATGATATGAGAAAAGTAATGGGGAAAATTTTGACTGTAGCTACTGTTTTGTCGATTTTGATGGTTGGGAATGCTTTCGCCTTACCGACATATGATGATCAGGCAATAGAAAAAATTCCGGTAATGTTCAGCGTTGCATTTGCTTATAGATTGACTGCCCAAGAGCAGGCAAATTTTGTAAGGAATGTCAAGGCGCTTGTTGCCAGTACTAATTTAAGTGAACTTATAGCCAATAACGATCAGCCTGTTGGTCCTATAACCAATCAGCAAACTCCAGTTTGGGAAGTCGATTCTGGCAACGGCACTCCAGGTAATGGTAGTGCACCTGTTCCCGAGCCTGCCACCATGCTGCTTTTTGGTGCCGGACTGGTTGGTTTAGTTGGTGCCGTTCGAAGAAAAGCTAACAAGTAGCATATTGAGAGACTGACTCTTAAAAGTTGGTTTTACAAAAGAGCAGCTCCCACATTGTCAAGACAATGTGGGAGCTGCTCTTTTTTTGTGTAGCACACTCTCTGTGAGACTACTCGCCGCCTTCACCCTCCAATATATCACGGCACCAGGAAATAGCCGCCATAGCTTGAGGAAAGCCGACAGTTGAGATAAGCAGCAACAGGGAGTGATAAATCTCATCCCGGGTAGCACCGGCTTTTATCGCCCGGCGGGTATGAGAATGGACGGACCCTTCCGACTTTGCAGCGGCTGCGGCGGCAAGTTGAATGAGATGGCTGGTTTTTTCGTCGAGGGGTCCCAGGTCTCTGACGGTTGTACCCAGGTTTTCCAGGGCGGCAATAACCTCGGGGTAGCGTTTTGAGATATCATGGTAGGTTCTGCTCGGGCTATGATCTTTTTTCATGGCATATCCTGTTCGGGGTTCAATTAATAATTTCCGGAATCCTGAAATGCCAGGAAATACCGGCCTTGGAATCGTCGTGTACTGCAGTGTATTGTCCAGTAAAAGAAAGCTCCTGTATCAGGAAACCATTTCCCAAAGAAGCGCCATCCGCACATCAAAGATATCGGACCGGCGCGGCTTAATCGTAAAAGTTTCAATTTCACAGTTATCGGCAGTGAACGAATCCGCCAGCGCAGTCACCTGCTTTTCAATTTCCCCAGCGAGCTCATGCAGGGAATTCTGGATGTCCAGCACATCCTGTTCAACGCGTTGCACATCGCTTCTTTCCTTGGCAACCCGGCCAACATTGCGCATTCCGGTTGTCGCCTTCCCTATATTGGAAGCGGAAAATGCTTTTCGACCAAAAAAGGCCCCGACTACAGCAGCACCAAAAGAAATGAGGGAATCGGTTGTTTTCGCCTGGACATCCACTTTTTCCTTGGCCAATTTATCGAGTGCATTTTTTAGCTTTTGTTCCAACCTATCCTGTTGAACCTGATACTTTTTTCTCAATGTATCAATCGCATCGTCTTTTTGTTGCCGCAAAAAATCACCGAGACGGACTTTAAAGTCGCCCATTTTCTCTTCCGGATTGGACTCAAAATCGAAACCGGCATCTTTAACCCGCAAAAGTTCCAGCTGTTTGTTTTGATACAGGTAATCATTGAACGTCTTGCTGAGTTCTCGAAAATCCTTCATTTGGCCAATAATCGACGGCAGCGGATAATACAAACTGCCTGCCGGCGGGTTCGGTTTACAGTCAGCCAGATTATAAGATACAGTGTCTGCTGAATTCCAGTCAGGCCGGGAAAACGATTCGTCCAGATACAGACGCAGGTTTATTTTCCGGATCACATCGATATTGCGTTTGGCATTAATAAACCTGACCGAGGCCTCTGCACTCAACCATGGCTCAAAGCGAACCTCCTCGCTGACCACATTCTGCAGATAATACAGTTGTTCGATGCCTTGCTGCACAAGAGGCGCCAGCCCTGCACCATTCTTATTACCTGAGAGCTTGTTTGCAGGTGGTATCTGCTCTGCAGCCGACGGCCCTGCAGTTTCCTTCGCTGGCCCGGCACTTTCCTTTTTAACCGTCATCAATTTCTTTATATCACTATTTGACATCGGTCCTTTGAGATATGACATGACCCAGCGGGTCTCGAATAGAAGAGGATCGTCCAGATGCGCGGAATTGAGCAGGAACTGGCGTCCCTTCATGTTGGAGAGAAGTTTTTTCACCTGCCCGACATTAAGCGCTCCATCACTGGCGCCGACAATGCCCTCCACGACCCGATCCTGATCCTGGCTGGTCTGCAGCCGTCCAACAAACCAGCTGCCTATATTCGACAGCCCCTTGTAATCCAGATCGACCGGATTCTGGGTGGCCAGCACTACCCCAATGCCATAGGCCCGGGCCTGCTTCAGCAGGAGAATCATCGGTTTTTTCGAGGGTGGATTGGCTATTGGCGGAAAATATCCATAAATCTCATCCATATACAACAACGCCTTCAAGGACGATGAACCCTGCTGTCGCCGCATCCAACCGATAAACTGGTTGAGCAGCATGGTTACAAAGAACATCCGCTCTGTTTCACTCAGGTGGGCAATGGAAAAAATTGCCGTCCTCGGTTTACCTTCTTCAGTATAGAGAATTCTTTGAATATCAAGCGGGATACCTGTCGTCCAGGTACTGAAAGTCGGGCTGGCAAGGATATTGTTCAAGCTCATTGCCAGTGCCATCCTTTGCAATTGGGGATAAAAAGTATCCAGCGAAAAAACACCAACCTTGTCAAAGGGCGGATTGACGACATTACCGATAAGCGTCTCCATGGTGAGATTCTGCCCGGCACGCCAGAAGTGCAACAGCAGAGAGCTGAGCAGGATATGTTCCCGGCTCTGCAGAGGATCGCCGGTAATATCGACCAGGGCCAGCAGACTGGTTATTGTCGAGTTGACCAGGCTGTTGAGCGTATCGGTATCACTTACAACTTCTTCGGCCGGGGCATTAAAGCTGCTGAGCACCGAAACCGGCACTCCGGCACTGCTTCCCGGGGTATAGATGGTCATTTCAGTCCTGGATCGTAGAGCAGCGATACGATCCAGTCCCTGATCCCAGGATTGCAGGCCGTTTTTCCAGGTTTCGGCGGTCTTGCCTGCGTACTGCTCAACCGTCATTTCTTTTTTAGCAGCCTCGGCGGGGTCGATCCAGGGTGCAAAATCTTCCGGTGTACATTGCGGAAAAGTGAGCAGCAGATTGCCCATATCTCCTTTGGGATCGATTACAATCGAGGGAATATTGTCCATAATCGCTTCCTCAATCAACGCAATCCCCAAGCCGGTTTTACCGCTGCCGGTCATGCCGATTATGACACCATGGGTCGTCATATCCTTATTTTTATACAACAACGGCTGCTGCGCAGAGGTGCCGCTGTCGATATCAAGTTCCCGACCGAGGTAGAGCATCCCTAATTTTTCATACGGATAGGTGTTTTCCATATCCTTATTCTCCCACAGGACAGCCAAATTTCTCTAATTATGGTCATTATCTTATTGATAACACGAAAAATAGATATTTCAACTGTTTGTTATTTTTTGTTTTAGTTGGCCTATCGGCTGTCTGCTATCAAAAAGTTATTCAGTGTTTACATTTGCCCAGAAAGGTGGTTGTGTTTATACTGATTATCAACCTGTTATTTTAGATACTTCCACCGGTCGGAATCTTTGCAGAGGATAAAGACATGCAGATTAACGAGATTGCAACGAGTAGATTCAATAGACGGAGTTTTTTGCAGATTGTTGCCGTGACTGGTGCCGCAGGGGCCTGTTGGAAACTTGGTCTTTTCGGTTCGACAAAGTCCATTCAGGTGGCCAGAAGGAGCCAGCCGATCATGGGCACCGTGCTCAACCTGACCGTCTATGGGCCCGACCGGGACAGCTGTGAAGAGGCGTTAAACCAGACGATCGCCACCATGAAGACATTGGAAGGCAAGTTAAGCAGACATATGCCGGACAGTGAACTTTCCCAATTGAACCGGACCGCAGTCCTTACAGAACCAGGCGTGGATCTCCGTAATGTGCTGACCA
The DNA here is from genome assembly GCA_963804605.1 of uncultured delta proteobacterium. Classification (GTDB taxonomy): domain Bacteria; phylum Desulfobacterota; class Desulfobulbia; order Desulfobulbales; family Desulfocapsaceae; genus Desulforhopalus_A. The sequence goes on along the minus strand of CAWDRB010000009.1, from coordinate 202,923 downwards.
TGGCCAATGACCTCAGCAGGAAAAGTTCCGGAGCCTTCGATGTGACTATCCTGCCGCTTCTTCATCTCCACGAACGTATCCGAGGGACAAACGACCATCCCGACCCTCAGCAGCATGCATCGGCTCGCCGGCTCGTCAATTATGAAAAAATCGCCTTTGACGGCAAGAGTATCCGGCTGCAAGAAGCCGGTATGGGCATCTCTCTTGATGGGATCGGTAAGGGATACATCGTTGATAAGGGCGTCGCAACTCTCAGAAAACTTGGCTACAGTAATGTCTATGTTGAAGCCGGCGGCGATTTGATGGTTTCCGGCAAAAAAGAAGATACCGTCCCCTGGCGCATCGGCATCAGGAGCCCCCGGCCTCAGCAGAACCAAAAACTGATTACCGTTGCAGTAAGCGATAAAGCAGTAGCCACCTCCGGCGACTATCTGCAGTCGTTCACTCCGGACTTGAAACACCACCACATTATTGATCCCCGAAGCGGTTTTTCACCGCCTGAACTGGCCAGTTGCACCGTCACCGCTCCAAGCGTTGCCCTCGCCGACGGCCTGGCAACGGCATTGATGGTGCTCGGCAAGGACGCCGCCCTTGATCTGCTGGAACCCATGGAGGGATGCGAGGCATATATGGTGGACAAGAACCTCAAACACTTCAATACCTCCGGTTTTTTCAGCTGATATGAAGACATTTTCTCTAACCAAGGGGCTCGACATCCCCATTTCCGGCAGTCCCGAGCCCAAAATTCGACCAGGCAATCCTATCCGGCAGGTTGCAGTTCTCGGGGATGATTACATCGGGATGAAGCCGACCATGCTCGTGGCCCCCGGCGACAGCGTCACTCTTGGCCAAGAGCTGTTCACCGACAAAAAGAACCCGGGAGTGATTTTTACTTCTCCGGGCTGCGGCAAGGTCGTGTCGATCAACAGGGGTGAAAGACGCGCATTTGAATCGATAGTGATTGAACTAGACGGCGAAGAGGCCATCACCTTTTGTGACCCCGTAGACAAACCGGAAGGACTTTCACCGCAAGCCATCCGCGACCTGCTGATCCAATCCGGCCTGTGGACCGCATTTCGCACCCGACCCTACGGCAAAACCCCGGCCATTGATTCTGCTCCGGTCTCTTTATTTATTACCGTAACAGATTCCTCACCGCTGGCCGCCGACCCGCAGATCATCATCAATGAGTATCAGGCTCAATATCAACTTGGTCTGAAAATCCTCAGGCAACTGGTCACTGTTCCCATCCATTACTGTACAGGCACCAACACCGTCCAGCCATTTGAAACAGTAGATGGACTCGAATACTGGTTGTTTCAAGGCCCGCACCCGGCAGGACTGCCGTCAACCCATATCCATTTCATCGATCCGGTCCATGAAAACAAAATTGTCTGGCAAATCGGCTATCAGGATGTGATCGGCATCGGTCACCTGTTTCTGACCGGACAGTTGCCGACCGAGCGCATCATTGCTCTTGCCGGCGCCGGAGTCATCCAGCCATCGCTGGTCAAAACCAGGATCGGCGCATCGCTGGTTGAGCTCTGCCGCAGGGAACTGTCTCTTGAAGAGTTGCGGATTATCTCCGGTTCAGTCTTGAGTGGCCGGGAAGCAAAAGGCAATTTTGCCTTTCTCGGTCGATATCACAACCAGGTGTCAGTGATCGAAAACTCCAGTGGCAGATCAATTTTCAACTGGCTGTTGCCGGGGAAAGGCCGTTTTTCAATCAGACCGGTTTTTGCTTCGGCATATCTTAAGAAACAGAAATTTCCAATGAATACTGCCCTCTGGGGTGGGAAAAGGGCCATCTATCCGCTCGGCACATATGATGAGGTCATGCCTCTGGATATCATTGCCACATCCTTGTTAAAATCGATTTCCGTGGGCGATACGGAAAAATCGAAAGCCCTTGGCGCCCTCGAACTGATTGAAGATGATCTGGGCCTCTGCGGCTTTGTCTGTCCCGGTAAAAATGAATTTGGCCCGGTTTTGCGCAAGGTATTGACCGCCATTGAACTTGGCGGATGAGTTCACTATCAATGACAACCCTATTATTCAGGTGACAGCTTGCCAATGAAACTTTTCAGCAAAATCATGAAAGACGCAGGGCGCCACTTTGAAAAAGGTAGTCGCTTTGCCGTATTATACCCCCTCTATGAAGCCTTTGATTCATTTCTCTTTGGCTCTAATCAGACCACCAGAATTGCACCGCATATTCGCGATTCTATCGACCTGAAGCGCATCATGACCACGGTGCTGATCGCGCTCTTGCCCTGTACCCTGATGGCCATGTGGAATACCGGTTATCAGGCCAATACAGTCATAGAGGCTATGGGGCTGACCGGTCCGGATGGCTGGCGCGGGGGGATTATGTCACTGGTAGGCTGTAATCCGACCAGCCTGGTCTCTAATTTTCTGCACGGGGCCCTCTATTTTCTGCCCATCTATATGGTAACCATGCTGGTCGGTTCTTTTTGGGAAGGGGTATTCAATCTTATAAGAGGTCACGAATTTTCCGAAGCTTTTTTAGTAACCGGTCTGCTTTTCTCCCTCACCTTACCAGCGACAATTCCTCTCTGGCAGGTGGCGGTGGGCGTCAGTTTCGGATTGATTTTTGCCAAAGAGGTTTTCGGCGGGGTGGGTCGCAATTTCATGAACCCGGCCCTGGCCTCGCGGGCCTTTATCTATTTTGCCTATCCGGCCCAGATGACCGGCGATATGGTCTGGACCGCAGTCGACGGTGTCTCCGGGGCAACCGCTCTGGCCCAGTTTGCCGCCGTGCAACCCGGCCAGGTGGCCCATGTGCTGGATTCGGTCCATATGACTTGGTTCCAGTCCTTTCTCGGCACCATCCCCGGCTCCATGGGAGAAACATCAACACTCGCCTGCCTGTTCGGTGCCGTTATCCTGCTTATAACCCGAATCGCCCCGTGGCGGGTGATGGCCTCGACGCTTATTGGCGCACTGCTGTGCAGTTCGTACTTCTATTTTACCGGCAGCGATGTCAATCCCTTGTGGGCAATCCCTCCCCACTGGCATCTGGTGCTGGGTGGTTTTGCTTTCGGTCTGGTCTTTATGGCCACAGATCCGGTCTCCGCCGCCCATACCCCGACCGGTCAATGGCTCTATGGTTTACTGATCGGCGTGCTGGCAATTATGATCCGCGTGGCGAACCCGGCCTACCCGGAAGGGATCATGCTGGCAATTCTCCTGGGCAATGTCTTTGCCCCGCTTTTTGATTTCTTTGTTATCCAGGCCAATATCAAGAGAAGGATGCTTCGTCATGGCTGAAGAAAATGCTGCCAAACCTTTTTATTCAGTACTTGTTTTAGCCTTTGTCTGCTCGGCCCTGGTCGCAGCAGCAGCAGTCGGACTGCGTCCACAGCAGGAGGCCAATAGAGCACTGGACCGGAAAAAAAATATTCTCTATGCCGCCGGTCTCTATCAAGAAGGCAAAACGATTGAGCAGATGTTTGCCCCCATTGAAGCAAAAGTAATCGAGCTGGCTACCGGCAAATTCGTGCCGGAAGAGACAATTAAACCGGAGTCTTATAAGCAGCTGAAAGCCGCACTATCCGATGATACCGGCAGGAAATTAAGTGAAGAAGAGGATATAGCCAGACTGCGTCGTCTGGAAAAATATTCTCTCGTTTACCTGGTCAAGGAGGGTGAGACGATTAAACAGATTATCCTGCCGGTGCGCGGTAAGGGGCTCTGGTCGACCATGTATGCCTATGTCGCCCTCGACGGCGATCTGAACACTATCAGCGGCGTTTCTTTCTATCAGCATGGCGAAACACCCGGTTTAGGCGGAGAAATTGAAAACCGCAGCTGGCAAAAAGGCTGGCAGGGCAAAGAGGTGTATAACGACAGTGGTGCGATGGACCTGCAATTCGTCAAAGGTAAAGCGGCGGACCAGGGATCAGCCAAATTGCATCAGATCGACGGGCTTTCCGGAGCTACGCTAACCACCCAAGGCGTCAACAAGCTTATGGAATTCTGGTTTGGAGAACACGGTTTCAAACCTTTTTTTGCCCAGTTAAAGAAGGAGAAAATGAATGGCTGAAACCAAGACTGAGCTTATCTCCCGCTCCATTTTTGAGCGCAATCCCATAGCATTGCTGGTGCTTGGCATCTGCTCGGCGCTGGCGACCACCGGCCAGATGACCACTGCTTTTGTCATGTCGATATGCGTCACTCTCGTCGTGGCTTTTTCCAGTATGACTATCAGCATTGTTCGGTATCAGATTCCCAGCAGTGTACGGATCGGCCTGCAGATCATGGTCATTGCCACCCTGGTTATCATTGTCGATCAGATCCTGAAAGCCTACCTTTTCAGCTTGTCCAAACAGTTGTCGATTTATGTTGGCCTGATCATCACCAACTGCATCGTCATGGGCCGTGCCGAAGGTTTTGCCATGTCCAATCCGCCGATAGCCAGCTTTTTCGACGGAATCGGCAACGGTCTCGGCTATGGCTTCATTCTTATGACGGTGGCCTTTGTCCGCGAGCTGCTCGGATCGGGCAGTGTTTTTGGCTTCGAGATCCTCCCCCTGAGCACCAACGGCGGCTGGTATGTGCGCAATGGTCTGCTGGTTCTACCGGCCAGCGCATTTTTCCTCATTGCCCTGCTTATCTGGCTCCTAAGAACCATTGATCCCAAACAGCAGGAGAAAGACTGATGTCACACTATCTAGATATCATTATTCGGTCGATCTTTCTGGAGAACCTGCCGCTCAGCTTTTTCCTCGGCATGTGTACCTTCATGGCTATCTCCAAACAGGTAAAAACCGCCACCGGACTGGGTGCGGCGGTACTGGTTATCCAGGTGATAACCGTCCCGATCAATAATCTCATCCTCACCTACTTTCTTAAACCGGGAGCCCTGGCCTGGGCCGGACAACCGGACCTGGATCTCAGTTTTCTCGGGCTGCTCACCTATATCGCCATCATCGCTGCGGTTGTCCAGATTCTGGAGATGATCCTCGATAAATTTATTCCGAATCTCTACAACACCCTGGGAATTTTCCTGCCGCTTCTCACCGTCAATTGCGCCATCTTCGGCGGTACTCTCTTTATGGTTGAGAGAGATTATACCTTGAGTGAATCTGTGGCATATGGTTTCGGCTCAGGAGCCGGTTTCTTCCTGGCCGTGGTCTGTCTGGGCGGGATAAGAGAACGGTTGGAATACGCCGATCCACCAGGAGGACTACGGGGCCTCGGATTGACTTTTATCTCGGTAGGATTGATGGCCATGGCCTTTATGGGACTGGCCGGGATGGAAATGTGACCGAAAACGGGAGACGCAGAAAATGACTGAGATTTATTACGCCGTGAGCTGCTTTCTAGCTCTTCAGCTCTTACTGGTCACTATTATTGTCATCGCTAAACGAACGCTGTTGCCCAGTGGTGAAATCACCATCCAAATTAACGAAGATAAAAAATTACAGGCAAAGCCAGGCGGCAAGCTGCTGACGACCCTGGCGGATGAAGGCATCATTCTCTCCTCCGCCTGTGGCGGTGGCGGAAGTTGCGGTCAATGCCGCTGTATCGTCAAGGAAGGAGGTGGCTCCATTCTGCCAACGGAAAAAGGCAAAGTCAACAACCGGGATGCCAAAAAGGGTGTACGCCTGGCCTGTCAAGTAGCCGTTAAAAGAGATCTGGACATCCTCATTCCTCCGGAGATGCTTGAAGCCAGAAAATGGCAATGCAAGGTGATCTCAAACAATAACGTAGCTACTTTTATCAAGGAACTGGTTATTGGCCTGCCGGAAGGAGATTCTGTCGACTTTAAGGCGGGTGGTTATATCCAGATCGAGGTTCCGCCCCATACCCTGGAATACCAGAACTTTGAGATCGATGAGCGGTTTCTTGCCGACTGGACCAAATTCAAGATGTTTCAATATAAATCCCATGTCTACAATCCAGTGACAAGAGCCTACTCAATGGCCAACTACCCAGGCGAGAGAGGCATAATCAAACTGAACGTGCGTATCGCCAGCCCTCCGCCCGGCAAGACGGAGATTCCACCCGGGCAGGTGTCTTCCTATGTTTTCAACCTTCAACCGGGCGATGATGTCACTATCACCGGCCCCTTTGGCGAGTTTTTCATGGATGACAGCGACTCCGAAATCATTCTTGTGGGAGGCGGTGCCGGAATGGCACCGTTGCGCAGCCATGTTTTTGATCTTTTCAAGGCAAAACAAACCAAACGCAAGGTTTCTTTCTGGTACGGCGGCAGAAGCCTGAAGGAAGTTTTCTATACCGATGAATTTCAAGAAATCCAGAAAAACCACGACAATTTCTCTTTTCATCTAGCCCTTTCCGACCCTCTGCCGGAAGACAACTGGACCGGGGATACCGGTTTTATTCATCTGGTGCTGTATGAGCAGTATCTGAAAGATCACCCGGCCCCTGAAGATGTCAACTATTACCTGTGCGGTCCGCCGATGATGAACCAGGCGGTTTTCGAGATGCTGGACAATCTCGGCGTCGAACAGGAAAATATTCACTTCGATGACTTTGGCGGATAGTTTAAAGATGATTATGTTGTTTCTATGATGACTTTTCTCTTCACGCTCAGTATCACCTTTTCTCTCTTACTGGTAACAGTGGTTCTGCTCAGCTACTGTAAAAGACGGCAGAAGCATACCAGCCACGGCTTGACAGGCATGTGCCACGAGAGTGGCGGCACCATGTGCGGCTGCTGCAGTTCCCAGCTGCTGACACAATCGTCTGGAACAAAAAAAAGGTTCATTGCACACAACCAGCCCGACACACCTGAAACTTGCAAAAGCATTCACCAGCCCTGAATTTGTTTAAAGACCTCATCCGCTCATATCCGACACCGGCAAAAGGTTACTGACTGTTTTTCTTTTGCCCCAACCAAAGTTTATTGTTCCCTGATAGAACTCTAATACCCTGCGCTTCATATGCGAGCCGACACATTCTACCAGCCCCCTTGCCTGCAAAACTAGAATTACCACCTATAAAAAGCACTTAAATTGAGGTTTTTGTAATTAATTGTGTTTTTATTTTGACTTTTCCGCAGAATGCCGTATTCTCATTTTTAATAAGTAAAACAGTTTTTCGGCAATTCGCATTGCAAGGAGCAAAAAAAGGCATGGATATAGATGAGACCAATATAGCGATTCTTCGCCATTTAAAAGATGGCAGGAAATCATATAAACTCATTGCCGATGATTTGTCGCTCACCGAAAACACCATCCGCAGCCGCGTTAATAAACTTACCGAAGAAGGCATCCTGAAATTTTCCGGCACCGTCCAGATCGATGCCCTTCCAGGTCACAGCCTGCTGTATCTTGGGGTAAAGCTCAAAAACATGGAGTTGCAGAAAAAAGCCAAAGCATTCAGCAAATTAAAAGGGGTGGTGTCGGCGGGGATAGTTACCGGCAGATACGACATTATTCTTCAAGTTCTACTTGGTCGTGATTATAGTCTTCTTGAGTTTATCACCGAGCAGGTGGCCAAAGTCGAGGATGTCCAGACAGTCGAAAGTTTTATCGTCTACCAGGGATACAACCTTAAAGTACCGTATATTCTTTAAATAATCGCTTAACAGAGGAGAGCGCCATGATCGTCGGAATACTTAAAGAAATTAAGATTGCAGAAAACAGAGTGTGCATGACCCCGGCAGGCGTCGAGGTCATGGTCCACAACAAACATCAGGTGCTGGTTGAGAAAAATGCCGGTAAAGGCAGCGGTTTTTCCGACGCCGAGTACCAGCAGGCAGGGGCTACTATCATCAATACCCCTGCGGAAATCTATAAACAAGCCGACATGGTCATGCATGTCAAGGAACCGCAGCCACAGGAATATGATCTTATCCGCAAGGACCAGATCGTCTTCACCTACCTCCACCTCGCAGCAGATGAACAACAGACAAGAGCGCTGATGAAGGCTGGATCGATCAACATAGCCTATGAAACCATCCAGAAAAAAGACGGTTCCCTGCCCCTGCTTACCCCGATGAGTGAGGTTGCCGGACGGATGGCGGCCCAGGAAGGTGCCAATTACCTGCAGATGACCAAAGGCGGCCGGGGTATTCTTCTCGGTGGTGTACCGGGAGTTGAACCGGGAAACGTGGTGGTCATCGGTGGTGGGGTTGTTGGTATTAATGCGGCACTTTTGGCTTGTGGGCTTGGCGGCAAAGTCTATCTGCTCGACACCAATCTTGATCGCCTGCGCTACCTGAGAGAAGTCATGCCCAGCAACTGCTTTCCGATAATGAGCAGTGGGCCAAAACTTCGCGAGCTTTTGGCCAAAGCCGACTTGGTCATTGGCGCCGTGCTTATTCCCGGTGCTAAAGCACCTAAGCTGGTTACCAGAGATATGTTGAAGGGTATGAAAAAAGGTGCCGTTATGGTCGACGTGGCCATCGATCAGGGCGGCTGTTTTGAAACCTCAAAAGCAACCAGTCACGACGATCCCGTTTTCACTGTCGACGGCGTAGTGCACTATTGTGTAGCCAATATGCCTGGAGCAGTTGCCATCACCTCGACCCTGGCTCTGACCAACGCGACGCTCCCCTATGCCGTGCAGATTGCCAATAAAGGCTGGAAGAAGAGTGCACGCGACAACGAAGAAATCGCCCTCGGCTTAAATATTGTCGGCGGCAAGATCACCTATAAGGCGGTTGCCGAAGCTTTTGAACTCGAGCATACTCCCGTTGCTGAAATCCTCAAGTAGTGCTGGTTAGTTCTTGCGACACCATTAACTCAAAAAAACCACAGTCGATTCATGATTGAGCCGGCTGTGGTTTTTTCGTTCTCCGTCTTTACTTTCCCAACAACAGGTAGGCTTTGATAAACGGATCGAGGTGTCCGTCAAGCACGGCATCGACATTACCTGTTTCGTGCTCGGTACGGTGATCTTTTATTAAACGGTAGGGTTGCAGCACATACGAACGAATCTGGCTGCCCCAGGAGATGCCCTTTTTGTCGCCGGACAAACCTTCGCTCTGTTCCGCCTGCTTCTCTTTCTCCAGTTCATACAGCTGGGCGGTCAGCATTTTCATGGCCGTAGCTTTGTTGCTATGCTGAGAACGTTCGTTCTGACACTGCACAACGATTCCTGTCGGCAGATGGGTGATGCGGATAGCGGAATCAGTTTTATTGACATGCTGCCCTCCCGCCCCACTGGAACGGTAGGTATCGATGCGTAGATCTTTATCGTCAATTTCGACAGTAATGGAATCATCGAGCTCCGGCAAAACCATTACCGAGGCAAAGGAAGTGTGCCGACGCCCGCTGGCATCAAAGGGTGAAATCCGCACCAGCCGGTGAATGCCCAACTCGGACCGGAGATATCCATAACTGTTTCTCCCTTTGAACATGATAGTGACACTTTTAGTACCAGCCTCGTCACCGGCCAGGTAGTCGAGAATATCAGTCTTCAGGCCCCGATTTTCCGCCCAGCGCAGATACATGCGCATAAGGATTTCCACCCAGTCCTGGGCCTCGGTTCCCCCGGCACCGGCATGGATGGACATGATAGCGTTGCTGTTGTCATGCTCTCCGCTGAACATGCACTCCAGCTCAGCCAGCCCCAGCTCTTTTTCCATCGTGACAATCTTATCGGCGATCTCCTGTTCCAACTCGGCGTCTTTTTCCTCCATAACCATTTCTAAAAAGAGCTCGGTATCCTCAAGTTCTTTCCAGCGCGCGTTCCAGTCGGTAATAACTTCCTGAAGCTGACCAAGTTCTTTCTGGATAACCGTTGCCGCTTCGGCATCGTTCCAAAATCCAGGGGCAAGCGTCTGACGCTCCAATGCTTCCAACCGGTCTTTTTTTACTGCTAAGTCAAAGATGCTCCTTGAGAGCGAGAAGACGGACTTTCAGATCAATGAGTTTTTGTTTGGAGACTGCTGCACCGATTTCAATAGCCATAATTTTTCCCTTGATTCTTAACTAGTTGTATTATCATATCTCATACCCATCGTCGTCTTGTTCCGGCGACCATTCCACCAAAAAGACCTATCGCCAGACAAAATGGAGCGAAGAGATAGCCATATCGGGCCCAGATTGTCAGTTCTTGAGAGAGAACCACCTCGGTTGTCGCCGCCCAGGGAATGAATAACTCCGACCGCTTGGTGACCGTCCCATCCGGGCTGACAAAGGCAGATATCCCGGTGTTTGCCGACCGCACCAGACTGCGCCTGGTCTCCACCGCCCGGAGCACCGCCATGGCGAGGCTCTGATGCGGGGCACTCGACTTACCATACCAGGCGTCATTCGTCAAATTAACCAGCATATTCGCTCCTGCCAATACCCATTGTCGTGACAAGTCGGGAAAAACCGACTCAAAGCAAATGAGCGCTCCAGCTTTTGCCTGTTGCCAAACCAGCGGTTGCTCGACTCTGCCGACACTGAAATCCCCCACCGCTTCGACCAACGGAGCTAGGAAAGGCAAAAATTTTCTGAGCGGAATATATTCGCCAAAAGGAACAAGATGGGACTTATGATATTTACCGCCGACCTGCCCGTCCGGTTGAAGAAGCACGGCACTGTTATAATAATTTACCTGTCTCGCTTTGGCGTCGATAACTTCGAACCAGGGAGCTCCGGTTAAAAGAGCAAAATTTTTGTCGGCAAGCAGCTCCTTGAGTGGCTGTATATGGCCACTGGACGGCGGGAAAAAAGGCAGAGCAGTCTCCGGCCAGACAACGAGTGATGGCCGAGCGGAGACAAAGAGCGATCGGGTCTGCAACAGGTAATTTTCTACCGTTGCCTGCTGCTGGCCCGGCGACCACTTAACATCCTGGTCAATATTGCCCTGAACAATTCCCACGGTAATTCGTGATGTTTCCGGAGCAGCAGTTCTACTCTGTATCTCAGCATAACGGTTTTTTGAATATACCCCCACCCCGCCAAGCAGACAAAGGACTGGAACAAGAACAAGGAAATAGGCGCCAACTGAATGACTCCTTGTAAAAATCAACCGGAAAATCAGCATCAGGCAGGTATTGACCAAAACGATCAGAAAACTCACTCCGTAGTGCCCGACCAGGTCGGCAATCTGCAGAAGAAGCGGCACCTCGAACAGGCCATATCCCAGATCCATCCATGGAAATCCGGTAAACAAAACGCACCGCAGCCAGTCGATCCCCACCCACAAAGCAGGCAGCAACCACACCGAAACGGCGGCGGGAAATGCCAGCAATATATACCGGGCAAAGAGCGCGAACAGGACAAAATAAAAGCTCATATACAAGGCGAGCAAAAGCAGGGCCTGTACGGAGAGGAACCAGGCCAATCCACCATATTTAGACAGGACAATGACTATCCAGTAGAGGAGCAAAGTGAAATGCACCAGACCACAGCCGAGCCCGCACAAAATCGCGCCTCGAGTGGTTACGCCTGGGAGAACGAAGAGCAGGGGAATAAGTGCGGCAAAGAGCATCGGCCAGAGTTCCCCGCCTCCGGGAAACGAAAGCCAGAGCAGCAGACTGGTCAGGACAGGCAGGAAAAATAAGCCACTACGGTAAAACGCCACGATAATTATTCGCCCAGGGGTAATATTTTGCTGACCCGTATCATCTTTATCTGTCTGGCATCGGCACCTTGTACATCAAAACGGAATCCGGCAGTTTCGACGCTGTCGCCGGTAATGGCCAGCCGGCCCAATAAATGGATAACCAGTCCTCCCACTGACTCATAGGGGCCTTCCGGAAGTTTAATTGAAAAATGGTCCTCAATTTTTTCGATATCAACCCAGGCGTGCACCTGAATGGTATGCTCATCGATCACTTCCAGGGTATGCTCGTCTTCATCGTATTCATCGTCAATCTCTCCGACAATCTCCTCAAGGATATCCTCAAGGGTGATCAGGCCGCGCACTGCTCCAAACTCATCGGTGACCATGGCCATATGCACCTTGCGCTTCTGAAACTCTCGCAACAGATCGACAATTGGTTTTGACTCCGATATAAAATAGATTGGCCGCAGATAACTCGCGAGATCAGCAGGCTCGGTTCCGGGACGGGAGCAGAGCCTGAGAAGGTCTTTTGCGTGGATAGCGCCGATAATTCTGTCGGGATTTTCCCGGTACACCGGGATTCGGGTAAAACCACTTTCACTCACTATTTCAATAAGCTCAGACATCGGCGCCGATTCATCAAAGGAGACAACCTCCGCCGCCGGCGTCATAATTTCGGAGGCATACGTCTCCCGGAACTCGAGGATGGAATTGATCATTCTCTCTTCGAGCTGCGAGATCAGACCATGCTCCTCTCCTTCCTCAAGAAGCTCCTGAATATCGTGTTCCAGATCTTCTTTTGTGCCTGGTTTCCTGAATGTAATTGCTGCTAATAATTTCTGGAGAAAACCTTTTCCCTGGTCAAGTTGCTGTTCTTCAGCTTCTTTATCGTTGTCCATTGTGCAAATGTCGTAGCCTGTATGCCGACAATCGGTAGTTATTGGAGAGGAAGAGTTTAAAATATAAACTCATAAAAGTATAATTTCACGCGATGGCCAGGTAAAAATCCTTTTACCGCACCATTAAAAACAAATGCATGTTCAGATAGATAACATCAAGGGCAAAAAAATCAATATCTTGTTGACAAACATCAGGATCATTAACGTTCAACAGGATCATGCTGTCAAGCAGAAAAGAGCGAATTTCACCAGATGGGGCGCGATACATGGTAAAACAAGTTACGAGAACATAATATTTCTTTTCTATTCTGCCCCACATGACTATAGTAGCGTCGATTTCATATAGTACAACCAGTGTGTATTTGCAAGAAATAACAGGAAAACACTCGCCTGTTTCAAATTAAAAATCAGCGTAACAACAGTCAACGAGGAACAGTTTGGAAGGAAAGGTTCTTATAGCCAATCGTGGTGAAATAGCAATCCGGATCATGAACGCCTGCAAGGATCTTGATCTCGAATACGTGGTTGTTTACACCGAAGCAGACAAGGATTCAGAGCATGTACGCCAAAATATCAGCAGCGGATCGAACCAGAACGCCTGGCGCATAACCAGTTACACCGAACCCAACGATATCTTCGCTGTCGCCGACTATAGCGGCTGCACCGCCATCCATCCCGGCTACGGATTCTTTTCGGAGGATTTCCGTTTCGCCCGACGGGCAACCATCCGCGATCGGCCCCTGACCTTTATCGGCCCGAACTGGGAGGTGATCAGAGACCTTGGCGACAAGATCAATACCAAACGTGTCGCCAATAAACTGGGCATCCCCACCATTCCCGGCACAGATGCCCCCATCTATAACGAGATGGAAGCAGAAGAAATTGCCGCAGGACTCCTCGACGATCAGCGCCAGGCCGGAATAAACAATCCATCAATTCTGGTCAAGGCCGCGGCCGGAGGCGGCGGCATGGGCATCGAAGAAGTGACGGAGATTGAACAGTTCCGCCGGGTATACCGGCAACTGCAGAATTACGCCAAGAGGCAGTTTGGCGATGGCGGGGTCCTCATCGAGCAGTGTCTGCGCGATTATAACCACCTGGAAGTGCAGCTGGTCTGCTCCAAATATAGCGAACGAATTCATTTCAGCTCAAGAAATTGCACAATCCAGTCCACTGGCCGCCAGAAGCGGGTTGAGGCAGCACCAGGTTTTCATGACTCCTGTTTCGAATACGATTTTGACGAAAAGAAGCTCCTCGATCAGATCGTCAAATATTCACTCAAGCTGGCTGATTACGTGAAATATGATAATGTCGGCACCTGGGAATGGATCATCAGCAGGTCCGGACAGCCTTACCTGCTCGAGGTCAACACCAGGATTCAGGTAGAAAACGATATATCGGCACGTATCAGCTATATCGGTGGCGAACAGCCAAATCTTATTCGGGAACAGATCCGCCTGGGACTCGGCAACCGTCTCGGCTATAAGCAGAGCGCGGTAAAGTTCAAGGGCGCTGCCATTGAGCTGCGTATTGTCGCCGAAGACACCCGGCGAGGCTTTGCCCCATGGATCGGCACAATCACCGATTTCAAATTTCCCGATTACCCTTGGTCGGTGGTCTATACTCATGTTCCCAGCGACAGGCCATACCCCATCCCCAGTGATTTTGATCCAAATCTGGCACTGGCTCTCGTCTGGGGTGATTCCATGGATGACGCCAAGGTCAAAGCAGCCCGCTTTATCGATGAAACGATTATCAAGGGCCACGATTCACACAATAATCCAATTATCACCAATCTTGTCTACCTTAAAAATAATCTGGATCGCCTGCTAGCTTTTTAGTGCATTAGAAGTCGGCGATACCAGACAAAAATAGTTTCCACATGAAAGAATTACTTAAGCAGCTTCTAAAAATAGAAGAGCGGATCAATTACCTGCTCCAGATAAAAGATTTTTCCAACTGGGGTAACCTGGATGGTTTCAAGAAAAACTGCGACCAGCTCAAGCACTCCGTCTATGATCTCACCGAGGAAAAACTTGCCGGAGAGATCCGTAAGCTCAATGAATCAATTTCTTTTCTCGAGGAACGGGCGGAGGAACACCTGACCCCGATGGAAAGGGTTCGAATTGTCCGGTCCATTCAAAGGTTCAGCCTCAAAGACATCCTGGAAAATGTCTATGAGGATTACACCGAGTTGGGCGGTGAAGGCGATACCAATGTCGATCCGGCGATGATCTGCGCCAAGGCCACCATTACCAGACGGATCAAGAATAAACCCTACACCGCCTCGGTCATGGTTATTGGCCAGGAAACGGGGCACGGCGAGGAGTTTCGCAACGGTGGCTCCTGTAGACCCCAGGGCAACGAAAAAGCCCTGCGCTATATGAAAGTTGCCGAAACGGAAGGAATACCAATCCATTTCTATATCTTCACCCCAGGTTCCTATCCGGTCGAAGAGGGTTCGGGTGCGGCGCAGCAGATCGCCAGGAATATCTATGCCATGACCAAGCTCAGGGTGCCAATGATTTCGATGATATCCGAAGGGGGCTCGGGAGGTGCCGAGGCCATTGGCCTGTCCGACTATCGAATAATGGCCTCTCACGGCTACTATTCGGTCATCTCCCCGGAAGGTGCTGCTGCCATTGAAGGTAAAATCCGCGAGGGCTCCAAGGTTCCCAAAGAACTGATTGAAGTATGCGCCGACCGGCTTAAATTGACGGCCAAAGATAATCTTGAGAAAGGAACTATTGACCGCATCATCTATGAACCGCTGCTTGGCGCCAGAAGAGACGATTTCGCCTTTTTTGCCAAGCTGCGTGCCGAAATGCTCCGGGCAACCGACAAAATTGTCCTGTCAACCAAGAGTTTCAGCACCCTGCGTACCTATGAAATAAGGCGCAAGAAACATAAGCCTGCCAGTGAAGAAGAACTCAAGCTCGACGTGGCGTGGGACCTCAACAAAGAGGAAATCAAAAGACTGCTCAGTGCCCGCTCTAAAAAATATCTGGACATGGGTAAAACCGGCTTCATGGGGCAGGCAGAGGCGGAGGAAGGGATCTATAACCTGGCCAAGGTAAGAACCGAGAAGGTCTACTATACCCTGCGCTATGATATTATGAAAAATCACAAGCGTCAGGTCAAAAAAGTGCTCAATGACGTTTCCGGTGAAAGTTCAGTCATGTTGAAGCGCATTACCGAGCCGATAACCGCTTTCATTGACTTGTTCGGCAAGAAAAAGACCGAAAAACCACAGCGCCTCATTACCTATACCGGGGGAGCGAACCAGGAAAATCAAGCAAGAAGGGTCGATCCACTGGAACTCACCGACACCTACACCAGCCCGCTGGCCAATATCGACCGAACGGTAAGTTGTCCCAATGCCGAAAAATATGGCTGTAAAGACCTGTGGATACCGGATCTTTATGGTGAATTTGCCGGCGTCTGCAAAACCTGCGGCCACCACTTCCCGCTGGAACACCAGTGGTATCTGAAAAATATCTTCGATCCCAACTCGATCAACCAGTTCAACACTGAGATAACCTCCGGCAACCCACTCAATTACACCGGTTTTACCGAACGGCTGCAACGGGCCAAGGACAAGACCGGCAGACGCTCGGGCAATATGACCTTTCATGCCAAAATCAACGGCATTCAGATCATTGTCTCCATGCTCTATTCCGACTTCCGCAACGGCACGGTTGGCTCAGCCGAGGGAGAAAAATTTGCCCAGGCCTGTGCTCTTGCCAAACGCAAGAAACGGCCCTTCGTGGCCTATATCCATACCACCGGCGGCATCCGTATCCAGGAAGGGACCCTGGGCGTCACCCAGATGCCTAAATGCACCATGGCGGTGCGGGAATATATCGATGCCGGAGGCTTGTACCTGGTGGTGTACGACAACAACTCCTATGCTGGACCGGTCGCCTCATTTCTGGGCTGCTCACCGTACCAGTTTGCCATCCGCTCGAGCCGGGTCGGCTTTGCCGGGCCGCGGGTCATCCGGGAAACAACCGGCTCAGACATTCCGCCCGACTATCATTCGGCAAAAAACGCCTTGAAACGAGGCCATATTCAGGGCATATGGGATCGTCGGGAATTCAGGAGAAATCTGCACAAGGCGCTGTTGACCATGGGCAGCCCGAGCCTTTACTACCGGTAAAAACAATGGAGTCCGGTACCGTCGGTGCAGCAGCCCTCGGTACCGGCTGACCGTTTTAAGAATTATAAAACAGCATCCCCTCCCAGCAGCATGGCAAATTCGTTGGCCGGAACAGGCGGTGAAAAATAATAGCCCTGTCCTTCATCGGCACCATATCCCTTGATCAGCTCAAACTGCTCCTCGGTCTCGATACCTTCGGCGACAATCTTCATGCCCAGGCTGTGCCCCATAGCGATAATGGCTTTAATAATAACCCGATTATTATTTACCATGGTGCAGCCCATGACAAAAGAACGGTCAATCTTGATCACGTCAATGGGAAATGAAGTTAAATAGCTGAGAGAGGAGTAGCCTGTGCCAAAATCGTCCAAGGCTATTCTCAGTTTCAAATCCTTCAATTTTTCAAGAATCCCAACGGTATCTTTGCTCTGCTGCATAAAAACGTTTTCGGTGATTTCGATCTCGAGATTACCGGCATTCAGGCCGGCATCGAGCAGCGCGTCTTTGATAATCTCGATAATATTCTGACTGGCCAGTCGATAACTGGACAGATTAACGGCAATCCTGATCGGTTTAAGTCCATTCTCGCGCCATCGTTCATTTTGTCTGCAAGCGGTTTGGATCACCCATTTATTGATATCGATAATCAGCCCGGTCTCCTCGGCAAGAGGAATAAACTTGCCTGGCGGAATCATCCCTTTTTGCGGATGCAGCCAGCGTATCAGTGCTTCGGCGCCAACAATTTTGCGTGTGGTAATATCAATCTGCGGTTGGTAATAGAGGACGAACTCATTATTTTTCAACGCATTTTTGATTCCAATTTCCAGGGAATAACGATCAGACACCGTATCGTTGAGCGATTTTTTGTAAAATTGATAGTTGTTTCGCCCCTTTTCTTTGGCATAGTACATTGCCGTGTCGGCGTTTTTCAAAAGAAGCTCCATATCCTCACCGTCAACCGGAAAAACACTGATGCCGATACTTGAAGTTACTGAGATATCGTGGCCATCCAGAGAATAGGTTTCCGGCATGGTGTCGATAATTTTCCTGGCGACAATCGCTGCATTCTCCGGTTGCTGGATATCCGACAGTAAAATTATAAATTCATCCCCGCCAAGCCTGGCGATCAGGGTCTCGGAATCGCCCATGGAAACCGGCCCGGTGGCGGTGTCGCTTCTGCGGATGCATTTTTGCAGCGTTTCCGAAACATTTTTCAACAACAGATCACCAATATGGTGGCCAAAGGTGTCATTAATCCGCTTAAACTGGTCCAGGTCAAGAAATAACAGGGCAAAGACCTTTTTCTGACGCTGGGACATGGCGATTTCATAACGAAGACGATCCATAAAAAGCGTTCGATTGGCCAAACCTGTCAGGCTGTCATAAAATGCCAGGAGGCGAATCTCCTCCTCGGCATTTTTCAGTTGAGTAACATCCTGCACCGCACCGAGCATCATTTCCGCCACGCCATTTTCATTATAGAAAATTTCGCACCGGTTGAGGATATGCAGCTGGATCCCATCGGGGAGAATAACCCGGTAATTTATACTGAACGGCCGCTGCAACTTGATCGCCGTATCAATTTTATCCTTTACCCTATCATGCTCCTGGGCAGCAATTGATGCCAGGAACTCTTTGTAACCGATCTGCCGGCCATCTTCGCCAAGTCCCAAGAGACGGGCGGCTTCAGGCGAACAATGAAAGGAATTATTGATAAGGTCAATCTCCCAGTTGCCCAACCGGGCGAGTTCCTGGGTCTTGGCCAGGCGGCGTTGACTCTTGCCCAGTTCCTCCATGGCCTGACCGGCGCGGAGCATGTATTTTCCCCGGTGCCCAAGCATCGCCCAGTTGATCGGTTTTGCGACAAAATCATTGGCCCCAACCTCAAAAGCCCGTTCGATGGATTCTGTATCATCGAGCCCGGTAACCATCAAAATCTGGGTATATTTACCTTTCGGCAGAGAGCGTATCGCGGTGCAGGTGGCAAAACCATCCATCTCCGGCATCACCACATCGAGCAAAACTATATCCGGAACAGCCGATTGAAAAATCGCCACCGCCTCCCGGCCGTTTTCGGCTTCCACCGTGGCAAAGCCGAACTTGTCCATGGCGGCGCACATGGACAAACGAAGGGAAAGATCATCATCGACAACCAAGGCCAGTGGCTTTTCCCGCTGGGCCATCTTATGGATTATCATGCTGAGATCTCCCTGGTTAGGGCGATCTTGACGCCAATAAATTCTGTCTCTATGGCTGTTACCAGCTTCATAACATTGTCAAGCGTATTATTTTTACAACACATCTCCAGTTCCTTACTTATTTGTGAAAGACGCAGCGCCCCTATGTTGGCACTGCTCGATTTGAGACTATGGGCGGCGTTCTGTACCATTGTGATATCCGCGGCAGCGAGAGCCTTTTGTAACTGCGGGACAAGGGTTGCAGAACTCTTCAGGTAGGCATTGGTTCGCTCTTCAACCTGCTCTTCGAGATGCTCATCACGCAGCTGGATAGTAGTCAGCATGTCATTAAACCCGATAGCCAATTGGCCCAGCTCGTCTCCGCCCGTCACCGGCGTACGGACATCATATTGCTTATCCCGAGAAATTTCCTGCATCGTCGCCAACAAACTGAGCACCGGTTCAACAACCATCTGCAGTAAACGACTGGAAAGCGACATGGCAATGAGTAGGCCAAACAGAAGTGAGACAAACAACAACGCAGCAATAATCATCTGGTTATGCTGTAAATCATTCAGACTTACCAGCATCTGGAGATGGCCGATAGTTTCCCCATCCAGTATGACCGGCTCAACGACATCTATATAATTCGAATGAAACATTATCTGCCTGCCGTTAAAAACATTGGCACTTGTTGCTCCCGATAGGCCTTCCGCCAGAGACGCATTGTTGTACTCTGCATATAACTCGCCACTCGTATCGATAACACGCCCAGTAATAATCGCCGGTTTGCCTGCAAGGGAATGCAGAATGGTATCGAGCGCTTTTTTATCCTTGAAGGCTATACCGGCCCTGCAGTTCTCGGCAATAACGGTGGAAAGGGTCTGCAGCTCCCCGGAGAGCTGCTCGCGAATGAGGTATCGCTGACTGAACAACGAAATAGATGTGGTCAGCAACAGGGCCACAAAACAGGCAAGCAAAACGATGACATAGAGTTTATAGCGAATGGCAAGTTGATCAAACCAATTCTTCATAGCAGTACATCCACAGCCAGATTCAGTAAGGAGGCATTTATCTGCAGTCCACTTTGCATCGCCTGCCGGTTGTTGACAATAAAGGATAATCGTCAATCTTGAGTGATAAATTCAAAGAGTCCACCCTGCCTACTGAAGCCTTCTATATCGCTAACCGTGAGAATCGGTCGTTCGACAATAAACTGCCGCAGCTGCCCCAGATGATCTTGTTCCGATTTGCTTACGAACATAACGTGACACGTTTTAGCCACATCAATTGAAGCGGCATAAAGCAAGCGCACGTTTCTGCCGCCAACCTTCTTGGATTCCAGTCCATCGAGTGCCTTGCCAAAAGGATCCTTGCCGATAATACAAAAATCAAATGTCTGCCCAGGCTCAGGAAACGCTTCTTTAGGCCAGGTTGTGAATTTTGAAAAATTAAGCAAAAATGCCGCTTTCAGCTTATATTCCACCTCCTCGGTTTCGGTAGCCGCCATTGCGACTACACCATAAAAGAACGCCAGTATGACCGACAGAACAGATATGAATAATTTTCGGAGTGTCATTTGCTGTTATGCTGTCGACTAAAACCGATAAGTCAGCTTAGCATACACGCTCCGTTCTATCTCGGTAGCAGGCGTGAGAAGCTCGGAAACATATTGTAACTGATTATCGTTAAACAAATTCTGTACAGCCAGCATGACTTCAATATTGTCGGTAGGTTTCCAGATCACATTGGCATCAAAAGTAAAATAGTCGTCCAGCTCTATTCCTGGCTGCTGTTACTGCAGATGAACGGACTGCTCGGCAAAAAACTTGGGGATTCTTGCACAACGCCCGAGAAGTTGCATACAGGTACTTTTATTATTTCAAGATAGTTTTTGGGTGCGTAGAATCATTTAACGCGGAGGAGGCTGGATACCAACAATGTTTAGTGGATTCCACTGGACAACAAAAAACCCGCTTTCTTGTTGCAGAAGCGGGCTTACAGGACTTTATTGGATTGTAGCAAACTATGATCTGGCGGAGAAGCAGGGATTCGAACCCTGGGTGGAGTCTCCCCCACAACGGTTTTCGAGACCGTCCCGTTCGGCCGCTCCGGCACTTCTCCACACGACGTCATTGATACCAGGAAATTAGTTGTTCTTCAATAAGATTAAATCGTACTTCAATGCGCTGATATATAAAAATAATTTGACGGAATGATCGATTCCTCACTATATTACGCAGGATTTTTCTCTCTTCGCCTCAACCATCAACAAAAATTACATCAAGATCCCATGAAATATTATCTGATCCCATTTTTTTTATTTTATTTTCTCACCTCATCCTCATTTGCCGGACCCCTGCCGGATGTTCCACACATTGCTGTAACCGGCGAATACGAGATACGCGCAACACCGGATATCATCACTCTTTCATTAAGCATTGCCGAAACTGGTTTTGAGGTGGCTAAGGCCCGGAACAGCATAGAAAATAGATCAAAAAAGCTCATAACTTCCCTTGAGGCTCTCGGTATAGCAAAAGAGGACATCAGCTCAGCTCAATTGCAGATCACGCCCCATTACAACTGGAACAACAGTGCCCAGATTTATGCCGGCACCGAAGTATCAAGAACGGTTGACATAACCCTGCGAGATCTCAGCCGCTATGATGAACTTATCCGCTCCATCATAGATGCTGGAGTGGCACAGATACACTCGACCCGCCTCAGCTCATCGAAAGAGAAAAAATTTCAGGAAGACGCAATGCGCGGAGCCATCCAGAATGGTTTGGAAAAAGCCCGGATCATGGTCGCCCATCTCCCGGAACAGATCGGCCCCGTTTTTTCGATAGCATCGCAAGCAACGGGTGAACCTTTGATGCAGGCCAGATTCCAGAGGGCTGAAACGGCAATGCAAAGCGCATTCGAACCGGGGACTATCCTCTTTAAGGAATCACTGCAGATAGTCTTTTACCTGGTGCAGGAAAAGTAATCAACAATTCGACAGAGATCATCAAAACATTAAGGGCTTTGCTTTTGCATAATACAAACACCCTGAAAGCCATTGGAAAATTCGTTGTAAAGGTATAAACTATTGTCTACAAATCCCTTCAAATCCTGAAATTATTTGCATATTTCGTCAACCAAGATATGATGAGATATCCGCCTAAACCACCAAAGCAGGTACAATAATGGCAACAGACATTTCCAGTACAGAGATTCTTCGGCTGATCAGCGCGCAAATCAACTTGCCTTCACCACCTGTAATCGCCGCTCAAATCCTTAAAACAATACAGAATAATGAGAGTTCCCTGACTGATCTGGAAAAAATAATCGCCGCAGACCCAGCACTTACCAGCAAGTTGTTGCGAATTGCCAATTCGGCGTTCTATTCCCTGCCCTACGAAATAGGTAATGTCAGCCGAGCACTATCTATCCTCGGTACCAATGTAATCAAAAACATCGCCCTTTCCTTTGTTATTGCCGGTGATCTGCGGGATAAAACGGAATCTTCTTTAAATTTTGACTACTTCTGGCGGCGGTCGGTGACGGCGGCGGTGGCGGCGGAGCTGGTCATGGCACTGCTCCATGAAAAAAACGAAGATATATTCGTCACCGCGTTGCTGCAAGACATCGGCGTTCTGATAATGTACCTGAGCAAAGGTCAGGAGTATGCTGCCGCCCTTGAACAGTGCATTGTCGATGGGGAAACCAACCTGATCCAGCTCGAACAAAAAATGTATCAGTTTGATCATCAGCAACTCAGCTGGACTCTTCTTAAGACCTGGGGAATCCCCGACTCGATAGTGGAACCGGTCCGGTATCACCACCAACCCGAGACCGCCCCTGAAGAACATCGGAAGACATGCTCGGTGCTGTATGTGGCAAATCTGTTGTCGACAATTTACAGTGGAGCCGAAACCGCCCAAAACGTCCGGGAATTGCGGACCAAAATGGAGGATTTTTTCAGCATCAATGTTGATCAGACCAGAGCGCTTCTCGATAATGTCGCCGACAAAAGTCTTGATATCCTGAAGATATTTGAAATCGATCCCGGTCAGTTAAAACCATATTCTCAAATGCTCCAGGAAGCCAATGAGGAACTTGGCAAGTTAAATCTGTCCTACGAACAGCTGGTGCTCGAGCTGAAAGAATCGAAACAGAAATCAGAAAGAATCGCCAACGAGTTGAAAAAAGCCAACAGGCAACTCGAGGAACTGGCGTTTCGCGACGGCCTGACGCATCTGTATAACCACCGATATTTCCAGGAAATTCTCGGCAAGGAAATGATCCGCGCCAAACGCTATAGGAAACATCTCTGTCTGATTTTATTCGACATTGATTTTTTTAAAAATGTCAACGACTCATATGGTCATCCGGCGGGTGATCAAGTATTGATTAATCTGGCCCAGGCTATCAGCAAGGCCGTCCGGCCCAGTGATATAATCGCCCGATACGGCGGTGAAGAATTCGCCGTCATACTCCTTGAAACCAACCAGACGGGGATGAATGTTTTTGCCGAACGGCTACGACGATGTGCGGCCTCGGTAGTCACCACGGTAAAAGACCGCGAGGTAAAAATTACTGTCAGCTGTGGCGGTGTCTATTTATCTCCAGATGACAACTCCACCCAGCAGCAGTTCATCGATGCCGCGGATCGCAATCTCTTTTTATCTAAGAAAAACGGCCGGAACCGGGTGACTACCCTGCCCATGGAATCACCTCCCCAAGTAACAGACCAAGCGCTGAGATGCAATTAGAAAAAAGAACTCTTTGGCGGTACACCCTGCTGCTCGTACTCCTTTTCGCCTTCCCTTTCCCCGGCAATGCGTCAGAAAGACCAGAAATTTTATCATGGGATGAGGCGGTAAAAATCAGCCGCGGCCAGACCGTCGACTGGTATATGTGGGGAGGGTCTCCGGCAGTCAATCGCTATGTCAACGGCTACCTGGCTTCTGCTCTCAAGAAGAAATACGACATTCAGCTGCGCCAAGTGCCGGTCAAAGATATCGCTGAGATTGTCAGCAAACTGATCGTAGAAAAACAGGCCGGCAAAACCAGCGACGGCAGCGTCGATTTGATGTGGATCAATGGTGAAAATTTCCGCACCTGTAAACAGCACAATCTTCTCTACGGCCCTTTTGCCAATAAACTGCCGAATCAGCGCTATGTCGATTGGACAAAACAGACGGTAAAAAACGATTTTGGGACGCCGGTGGATGGCCTGGAATCGCCCTGGGGCAGTGCCCAGATGGTTATGATTTATGATGCGGCAAGAACGCCCCAGCCGCCAAAGTCAATTTCAGCCCTGATTGCCTGGATAAAAGCCAATCCCGGTCGCTTTGCCTATCCCGCTCCACCTGATTTTACCGGTTCGGTGCTGGTCCGGCATTTTTTTTATTATGCCGCCGCGACAGTTGACAAATGGCAGGGCGATTACCCGCCTGGCGATTTTGCACAAGCTGCCGAAGCCACCTACGCCCTGCTCCGCGACCTGAAGAAATCACTCTGGCGCAGCGGCGATACCTACCCCGAATCGCCGGTAAAAATGAACACTCTTTTTGCCGATGGCCAGATTGATTTTTCTTTTTCCTACCATCAGGGAGAGGCATCGCGCAATATTCTCGATGGGCTTTTCCCCGAAACTGTGCGGACCTTCGTTTTTGACGAAGGCACCATTGCCAATACCCATTTTGTGGCGATACCTTACAACGCCAAAGATGCGGCCGCGGCAATGGTCGTCGCAAATTTTCTTCTCTCACCCGAAGCACAGCTTGAAAAGGCCATGCCGCAGGTCTGGGGAGATTTCCCGGCAATCAGCGCAGGCCTGCTCCCCGCATTATGGCAGGAAAAATTCACCAGCCTGCCGAGAGGCAAGGCAACGCTCAGTGATGCTGAGCTGCAGGCCCATCAGCTGCCTGAGCCGCCAGGCAGCATTCTGGTCGAACTGGAAAAAGGCTGGGTTGAGCATGTCTTAAAGAACAGATGACCAGCGGTTCGAGTCAGGCCAGCAAAAAACCCGGCAGTACCGGGCGAAGAACAGCGCCTTTACGACTGTGCGGTCTTCTTGGCCCTGCTCTTTGTACCATTGTGGTTCTTTTTGGCGGAGGCTTGGCTTTGGGACTGTTGCAGGCCCTTGGCTATCTTCCCGCTTTGGGATTTTCCAGCATGGGGCTGCACCATTTTGCCCATGTCCTGCAAGACCCCGATTTTAGCAAAAGCCTGGTCCTCACCCTGTATATCGCCATCACCTCGACCCTGGTCGCCGCCGTCATCAGTATCCTGCTTGCGCTGTCTCTTCTCCGTTGGGCAGCGGGCAGCAAGGCCATTCATTTTATGTTACAGATCCCCCTGACGGTGCCGCATCTGGTTATCGCAATTTCGCTCATTTTCCTGCTGGCGCCGGCCGGAATGCTTTCCAGGTTGTGCTCATCTCTTGGCATAATCAACAGCCCAGCCGAATTTCCACTCTTGGTCAACGACGGCTGGGCAATCAGCATTCTCTGCGTCTATATCTGGAAAGAGATCCCATTTATTACCTTTATGCTGCTCTCCGTCTTACATAACATGGGCACGGAGCTTCTCGAGGCAGGGGCAACCCTGAAGGCATCAAAATGGCAACGTTTCACCCATATCACCCTGCCAATCATCGCGCCGAGCCTGGGAGCGGCCTGCCTGATCGTCTTTGCCTTTACCTTCGGCGCCTTTGAAGTTCCTTTTCTGCTTGGCCGTACGTACCCCCTGACATTGCCGGTCTGGGCGTACAAGAACTACAGCGACATTGACCTGCTGGCCAGGCCGGAGGGCATTGCTATCGGCCTGATCATCGCCGCAATAGTTATTGCCGCTATTGTCCTGTCGCAAATCTTCCTGCACTTTGGCCGTAAAAGAGGCTTGACGATATGAGAGTGCGGAAATGGATCTTGTTTTCTTCGGTACTGGTGAGCGTCCTTCTGCCTCTACTGCCGCTTGTGCTCTGGTCGATGAGTGAGCGTTGGTTCTATCCTGATTTGCTGCCGCAATCCTTTGGCCCACGCGCCTGGAGCTATGTTTTCGGGACCGCGGGCGACCAGATTGCGACCGGTCTCTCGGCCAGCTTTTCGCTGGCTATTATCACCACCATCGTCTCACTCATCCTAGGCATTCCCGCTGGACGCGCTTTGGGGTTGTATGATTTTCCCGGCAAAAAACTGATCTCATTGCTGCTGATTCTGCCGATAATCGTGCCGCCGCTATCGGTTTCAATGGGTTTGCACTTCTGGTTTATCCAGCTGCAACTCGCGGAAACCTTCACCGGGGTAGTGCTCATTCATCTGAGCTTCTGTCTTCCCTATACCATTTTTGTTATCTGGGGGGTCTTTACCGATTATAACCCGGACTTTGAAGAACAGGCGCGAACCTTGGGCGCCTCATCGACCAGAGTTATCCTGCAGGTGATGTTGCCGATGATTTTTCCCGGCATTACCGTGGCCGCCTTATTTTCTTTTCTGCTCTCCTGGTCACAGTATCTCAGCACCCTGATTATCGGTGGCGGAAAAATGCTCACCCTGCCAATCCTGCTTTTTTCCCTGATGGACAGCGGTGACCGCCCGGTGGCTGCGGCGGTCAGCCTGGTTTTCATCCTTCCGGCGTTTCTAGCCCTGATGGGCAGTGCCCATAACCTGGGCCGCGGCGGCCTGCAGGGGGTCCGCTGATGGGACGGCTGGAGCTGCGCAGGCTGACAATCAAATATACCACCAAACCGGTTATCCAGGACCTCTCCATAACTATCAACGACGGCGAGATAGTTTCCCTGCTCGGTCCCAGCGGGGTGGGAAAGACCACCATCCTGAAGGCTATCGCCGGATTATTGCACCCTGCCTCCGGTTCCATTCTCATTAACGGTGACCCCGTCGATCATCTCACCACCGAAAAAAGAGACGTGGTGTTGATTTTCCAGAAGCCGCTGCTCTTTCCTTTCCTCGATGTCGGCCGGAATATCGGTTTTGGTCTGAAAATGGCCGGGATCAAAGGACCGGATGCCGACAAAAAGATCGACAAAATAATGGAAATCACCGGCCTTGAGAAGCTTAAGAATCGCAAAATCCATCAGCTTTCCGGGGGACAACAACAGCGGGTGGCTCTAGCCCGGGGCCTGGTGCTTGAACCTTCTGTGCTGCTCCTTGACGAACCACTGAGCAACCTCGATGCAGAGCTTCGCCAACAAATGCGAGAACTTATCTGCAAGATACAATCCCAAACCGGCACCACAATGCTCTTTGTCACTCATGACCAAAATGAAGCTCTGACAATCAGTGACCGGATATGCCTGCTGCTTGACGGCAGATTGCGACAGACCGGCACTCCGGCCGAACTCTTTTATCAGCCGGCTGATGCCGATGTCGCCCGTTTTTTTGGCTGCACCAATTTCATCCATGGAACAATCGAAAACGGACTCTTCCAGAGCGGCGCGATCAGATGCACCACATCGCTCGGTAATTCGTCGGCGGCTCTTGCCGTTATCAGGCCGGAAGATATTGTCCTTGGCCCAGACGAAATACACAACAGCATAAACGGAAAAGTAGTTCAGATCCAATTTGAGGGATCCGCTACCCGCGTAACCATCGAAGCCGGGCAGAGTATTTTTTCCGCACTTTGTCAGCGTCCGGCGGTTACTAAAGAACAAAACGTCCGGCTGCATTTCCCTGCTGACCGGCTGCATATCCTCCCATTCACCGGCAAACCATGGCTTCGGCAGTAAACCCCTTCGATCATTACCTGGATCAGGTCAGGCACTATCTGCATCAGCAGCGCTGGGATGATATCCCAGCCATGAACGAACAAACATTTACCGTATCACCTCTTGCTGGTGGAGAATATAATTTAAACTACCTGCTTCAGTCGGCAAAAATCCGACTGGTTTTTCGAGTCAACATGGCTTCTCAGCTGGGCCGGAACGACCAGATCCTCTATGAATTTAAGACACTGCAGCTGCTGCAGAAATCCGGCGTCACGCCGCTTCCCTTTTTTGTTGATGACAGTTGCAGTCTTATCGACCGGGGGATATCGATAATGGAATACCTGCCCGGTGGCCCGCTCGACTACCAAATGGATCTGGCGAGTGCGGCCAAGACCCTTTCAAGCATCCATCAGTTAGAGGTTGCCGGGGAAAAAAGCCATCTTATTGTTGAGAGACATCCCCTGTCCTTGATTTTTAACGAATGCGCGGGGTTGCTCGATAAATATTTCAGCTCGGATCTGGCCAATGATGCTCTCCGCAATTTTCTTCTCGAAGTTAAAGCCTGGGCCGAGAAGGCCAGAGCCCAGGAGCAATATTTCCTTGACAATCCGTGGTTCTGTGTTGTCAATACCGAGGTCAATTCAGCAAATTTCATCGTCAACCGGATAAAGCAGACAACGCACCTTATCGATTGGGAGATGCCTCGCTGGGGAGACCCTTCAACCGATCTCTGTCATTTTTGCTCGCCACTCACAACATTGTGGAAAACAGACTTTCGTTTTTCACCCGAAAGCCTCAATTTTTTTATCCGGGAGTATAAACAAAACATCCGGTCCGCCCGGTTGCGAGACACGCTGGAGGAACGGATGCGACGTAAGATGCCCTTTGTACTGCTCCGCGGCATCTCCTGGTCGGCAATGGCCTGGGTCGCCTACCAGACCGGATACCATGGGATTCGCAACGAGGATACCTGGCGAAAGATTCAGCAGTATATGCAGCTGGATTTTATCCGATCATTGTTTGAGCCGTTTATGAAAAGCTGAAGGATCGACAAGACGATGGAAGCCAACAGCCGCCTGCTGCTCTTTACCAGATACCCTGAGGCGGGCAAAACCAAAACCAGGCTTATTGAGGAGCTTGGTGCCGAAGGAGCTGCATTGCTGCAAAAAAGGCTTACTGAAAGAATTGTTTTCCAGGCAAATCTGCTTAGGCGACGTTCGGCTATTGAAACGATAGTCCACTATACCGGCGGCGACAGGTGGAAAATGAACTCCTGGCTTGGTTCGATAAATTGTATCTCCCAGATAGATGGCGATCTCGGCCAAAAGATGCGTGCAGCATTTAGTCACACATTTACTGACGGAGTGGATAAGGCGGTTTTAATCGGCAGCGATATCCCGGACCTCAGCGTTGATCTTCTCCAGCAGGCATTTACTGCCCTCTTAACCAAAGATCTGGTTATTGGCCCCAGTGAGGACGGCGGCTATTACCTGATTGGCCTGATCGCGAAAAAAGCTGCACAACTGCTGCCGCTGCTCTTTACCCAAATGCCCTGGTCGACGAAAGAACTCTTTGCCACCACACGCGAGCGCATCGACAAAGCCGGACTTACTGTTGCCTTATTGCCTGCGCTACGAGATATCGACCTTCCAGCCGATCTGGCGTTGGCCAGGGAAAGGGGCTTATTATGACGCCATCTCTGTCGGTAATAATCCCTACCCTCAACGAAGAAGAAATCATTGAAAAAACTCTCGCCAATCTGCTGCTTAGCAGCAGCTGCGAGGCTATTGTTGTCGATGGCGGCAGCAGCGATGCCACCCTGGCCCTGGCCGAAAATGCCGGCTGTAAAACCATCTCCAGCCCTTGTGGACGAGGCATACAGATGAACCTTGGCGCCGGGAAAGCGACAACAGAGGTGCTGCTTTTTCTTCATGCCGATACCCTGCTACCCCAGGGTTTCCATGAACTCGTGCTCGCCGCTGCCGCCCGACCGGCTTTCGCCGCCGGGGCCTTTTCCCTGGCGATTGACAGCCCTTCTAAAAGCCTTGCCACTATTGCATCGATGGCCAATCTTCGCTCTCGTCTGCTGCATCTTCCCTACGGCGACCAGGCGCTGTTTACCACTCGACAAATGTTTTCTGCAGTCGGCGGTTTTCCCGAGCTTGAGATAATGGAAGACTTCGTGTTCCTGCAGAAAATAAAGAAAAATGGCAAGATCATTATCCTTCCCGAGTGCGTAAAAACATCCGCCCGTCGCTGGCAGAATATCGGCATCGTCCGGACAACCATCATCAACCAACTTATCGTCATTGGCTATAAAATCGGCATACCGCCGGCAACCCTTGCCGGATGGTATCGCCGGATGCGCGGTATCGGTCAACGAGGCGCAACATCATGATTAATCCCCGGGCCTACTTGGCCTGCATCAGTATCGTTTTCATCTGGTCAGGATGGATCACTATTTCAAGATACGGGGTCCATACTGCCCTGCAACCCGCAGATATTACCCTTTTGCGCTATGGAACCGCCCTGATATGCGTCTCTCCACTCGTCTTTCGCCACCAATGGTCAAAGTACCAGCTGCATCAGTATCTGATGGTGGGGCTTGGTATCGGCTTTCCCTACACAATGTTGACCTTTTACGGCTTACGCGAACTAAAAGCCGCCCATGTCGGGGTCCTGGTAAACGGAATGCTCCCGGTATTCGGCGCAATTGCCGCCTGGTTTATCCTGCGGCAGCGGATATCTATCATGCGTTATGGCGCCATCGGACTTATTTTTCTGGCTAATTTCATTATGGCCGGCGGCGACACTTTTTCAACCGGCCATACCACCGGAATTTTCCTGTTGCTTGTTGTCGCCGCCCTGTATACCATGCATATGATCGCGGTAAAGTACTGGGGTTTTGAATGGAAAGATGTACTGGTGACGGTAGCGGTAATCAATGGGTTAGGTTTTCTGCCGCTCTGGTTTGTTTTCCCAACGGCTCTTTTTCAGGCCGATATCAAGGATATAATCAGCCAGGCCGCATACCAGGGAATCCTGGTAAACATTGTTGCACTGATGTTTTCCACATATGCGATTAAACACCTGGGCACCATAACCGTATCAATTTTTATGTCGGTTGTCCCGGTCAGTACAGCTATCCTGGCCTGGTTTCTACTCGATGAGAATCTCAACCCATATGAAATTGCCGGTATCATCGGTTGCTCACTTGGCCTCTTTATCTATGGATGGGGCCAGCTATTAGAAACAAAAAAACATATCCTGCGCTGACTTCCTTTCTTTTGCGCAACCATTGTATTTTTTACGACGCTATCAATACCAATAATTGAGGAGAAATAATTCATGTCCAGCAGTTTCGGCACACTCTTTCGGATAACGACTTTTGGTGAATCCCATTGCAAAGCGGTGGGAGTGGTCATCGACGGCTGCCCGCCGGGGCTTTCCCTATCGGCAGAAGATATTCAACCACAACTGAACCGAAGGCGCCCGGGTCAGAGCGCTCTCTCGACCGACCGACAGGAAGCCGATCAGGTCATTATCCTGTCCGGCACCGAAAACGGCAAAGCCCTTGGCACACCCATTGCCCTGCAGGTGGCCAACAAAGACCAGCGCCCCAAGGATTACGGTGCTATGCGGGATATTCCCCGCCCTTCTCATGCCGACTATACCTACCAGATGAAATATGGCATCAGGGCATCCTCCGGCGGCGGCAGATCCAGTGCCAGAGAGACTATCGGCACTGTCGCTTCAGGCGCTGTTGCCGAAAAAATATTGCGGGAAAAATTCAATATTGACATAGTCGCCTGGGTAAGCAGCGTGGGAGAAATAGACTCAGCTCCCCTGGACAGCAACAATATCAGCAGGGCAGAAGTCGATTCGACCATCATCCGCTGTCCCGACCATGTGGCCGCTGGTAAAATGGAAAAACTGGTGGCGGAACTAAAAGAAATTGGTGATTCAGTTGGAGGAGTTGTCTCCTGTGTTATCCGCAATGTCCCTGCAGGACTGGGAGAACCAACTTTTGAAAAACTGGAAGCCAAGCTGGCTCAGGCGATGCTGGCTATCCCGGCAACCAAAGGTTTTGAAATAGGTTCCGGTTTTGCCGGCACCCGAATGCGAGGTTCCCAGCATAACGACCCTTTTACCCGAAAAGACAACCGTCTTGGCACGACCTCTAATAATTCCGGCGGTATCCAGGGAGGTATCAGTAATGGCGAGCCGATACTGCTACGCATCGCCTTCAAGCCGCCGGCAACTATCTCTCTGCCCCAACAGTCTGTTGATTTTACTGGAGAAGCGGCAACACTTGAGGCGAAAGGCCGACATGACCCATGCGTTGTACCCAGGGCCGTTCCCATTGTCGAGAGCATGGCCGCCCTGGTCATTGTCGATATGCTGCTTCAGCAAGAAGCACGCAAAGCCCTTCAGTTTTGATGGCGTCGTAAAAACTCCGCAGAAATGATCCGGCCGTGAATTGGCCGGGTCAAGCCGAATGCAGCAAATACTTGTTGAATCTCTGCCAGGAAAGCAGTATTTATTTGAGGTTCTCGACAATAAATGCTTGTTGATGTATGTAATAGTTCACTGAAATACGTTAAGTGACCGCATAACCATCTCAAACGGCAATGTTTTTCCGGCGGAACATTAGATGACTCCTAGACGTTCGACTCTCAGCTCATATCTTGATCGCTTTTCGCCTCCTGAAGGCCTTCTTCTCCTTCTGCTCTCCGTGATTGTTGGAGCATGTACCGGACTGGCATCCGTTTTTTTTGTTAAATTAATTTTTGCTATCCAGGATTTTTTTTATGGCACGGTCTCTGGTCTGCTGCCTTTCCTCGGTAAATTGATTTATCTCATCGTCCCGATTGTTGGAGGCCTGCTCGTTGGTCCACTCATCCTTATGGCCCATGAAGCAAAAGGGCATGGGGTTC
This sequence comes from uncultured delta proteobacterium, assembly GCA_963804605.1. Taxonomy (GTDB): domain Bacteria; phylum Desulfobacterota; class Desulfobulbia; order Desulfobulbales; family Desulfocapsaceae; genus Desulforhopalus_A. The sequence goes on along the minus strand of CAWDRB010000009.1, from coordinate 170,539 downwards.
CGGAAGTTATGCAGGCCCTTATTCTGCGAGGTGGTCGTATCCGCGCCAGGGTTGCCGCCGCCAAGATAGCTGCCTCAGCACTCTGTATCGGTACCGGTGGATCTGCCGGTCGTGAGGGACCGATCATTCAGGTCGGTGCGGCGCTCGGTTCCTCCATTGGCCAGGTTCTGCGACTATCCGATGAGCGCATCCGCAATCTTGTGGCCTGCGGTGCTGCAGCGGGGATTGCGGCAACCTTCAATGCGCCTATCGCCGGGGTGGCCTTTGCCATCGAAGTCCTGATGTGTGGTCTGCAGATGCGGGCATTTGGCAATGTAGTCATCGCTGCAGTCTCCGCCTCCGTGGTCAGCCGCGCCATCATCGGCGACAAATTTGCCTTCCAGGTCCCTACCTACAGCCTGAACAGTCCCGGTGAGATTGTTTTGTATCTGATCCTCGGCCTGACCGCCGCCCTGGTCGGGGTCATGTTTATGAAGATGCTCAATTACTCGGAAAACGTATTTGACGGCTGGAAATTCCCGCAAATTTTTAAGCCGGCAGTCGGCAGCCTCCTTCTTGGTCTGCTCGGTCTGGCGTATATGCACCTGCCCGGGCTCAGCTTTCCGGCAGGTTCCGGCGCACACGGGGCCGGACACCTGACACCTATTCCACATATGTACGGCTCTGGTTTCCCCTTAATTCAGGCGGCGATTCAAGGCCATACCTCCTTATGGATCCTGGTAATTCTCATCTTTCTCAAGCCGCTCGCCACCTCTTTTACCCTTGGTTCGGGCAATTCCGGTGGCGTTTTTGCCCCATCGCTCTTTACTGGTGCTGTGCTGGGAGGCGCCATGGGGCATCTTTTCAGCTACCTGTTCCCCTCCATCGGTAACAACACCGGCGCTTTTGCCCTGGTCGGCATGGCGGCACTCTTTTCTGCGACCGCCCGGGCACCGCTCACGGCGATGCTCATCGTATTTGAAATGAGCAACGATTACTTTATGATCCTGCCCCTGATGGTCGCCGGAGTGACTGCCAGTTATTTTTCCCAATGGCTGCATCCGGAATCCATCTACACCATGAAGCTGGCCAAGCGTGGCGTTCGTTTTGTCGAGGGCCGGGATATGGACATCATGCAGGGCGTTAAGGTCAGCGAAGTGATGAAGAGCAAACCCGTCACCGTCCATAAGGATGCATCTTTTTCCGAGGTCATGGCCCTGTTTCAGGAGACCAATATCCTTGGCTTTCCGGTTCTGGCCGACAACAACAAACTCTGCGGCATCATAACCCTGCAGGATATGCACCGGGCGCAATCGGAAGAAAATTTCAGCTCAAGAAATATGACAGTCGCCGATCTGGCAGTTGAGGACCCGATTACCGTCTTTCCCGACGAACCGATCTGGGTAGCTATCCAAAAAATGTCCCCCCGAGATCTGGCGAGACTGCCGGTTGTCAGTAGAGACGGATCAGGAACGCTGTGCGGTATTATCAGCCGAAGCGATATTCTTCGCGCCTACGATGTCGGTATCGTCCGGAAACAGAGGGGCCAGATAGTCGAGCACCAGGTTGAACTGAGAAAGCAGAAAGAAAACGGTTATGTCGAATTTGTGCTGCAAGAAGACGATACCTGCAATAATGCCATGGTAAAAGATCTGTCACTCCCTGAAACCATCAATATGGTTTCCATCAAGCGAGAGGGACAGATCCTCATTCCTCGCGGCCATACCCAACTGCACGTGGGCGACGTCATCACCGTTTACGGCCGCCTCAAGGACATCAACGACATCAAGGGATTTCTCAACGCCTGCCGGTTGCCGGCTCAAACCCCCTAAGACGACTCGGCAGAGTCCTCCACTCTGCCGAGCAGCACCCCACCAACTATAAAGAGCAGCAGGATGCTCAGAATCCCCCAGCGGGTTTCTCCACTCATTTGTCCGATCACTCCCATGAGGAGTGGGCCAGTTATTGCAGCAAACTTACCAAAGACATTATAAAAACCAAAAAATTCGGCACTTTTTTCAGCAGGAATAAGTCTGCCGTAGAAACTTCGACTGAGAGCCTGTATCCCGCCCATGGCCGAAGCAACCAGAAAAGCGGTAGCCCAGAAAGCTGCGTTTTTAAGCAAGGGATCATCGATGATCGGCAAAAAAAAGGCAATAAAAGTGGCCAGACAATAAATACCGATCCCGGCAAAGAGCATCCGCTTCGTCGAAAAAACCGATGCTAATCGCCCAAACAACAGAGCAAAGGGAAAGGCAATAAGCTGGATAAAAAGAAGAACGACAATTAACATCACCGCCCCGAAGCCAAGATCTCTGCCATAGGCTGTCGACATAGTAATTATCGTATCTACCCCGTCGATATAAAAGAAATAGGCCACTAAAAAAAGAAAAACCTGCCGGTGCTGTCGAACCTCCTTCAAGGTATGCCACAACCTCTTGAAACTACCGACTATCGGCGACGAGACAGCCGGCAGATAATAGATCTGATGGACATTTTTAATGGCCGGAATAGAAAAGGCCAACCACCAGCAGGCAACAATGACAAAAGAGGTTCTATAGGCGTCAATCGACAGACCATCTTCCATGCCGCTGCCTAGAGAAATCCCGATGATCAGTAGAAAAGGGACAACACTGCCGACATAACCATAGCCATAGCCGCGAGTGGAAATGAGGTCCATGCGCTCCCAGCTGGCAACATCGGGAAGAAAGGCATCATAAAAGATATTCGCCCCCGCCCACCCGACTCTGGCAAAAACAAATAAACAGAGGCAAAGCACCCATTGACCGGCACCAACGAAAAGCAGCAACAGGGTGAAACAGATGCCGACAATAAGGAAAAAAAGAAAAAACCGTTTTTTCATGCCCTGATAATCGGCCAGCGACCCTAGAATCGGCGCGAGAAGCGCGAGCACTAAAGATGCCGCCGAATTAGCAAACCCCCAGTTAGCGGTCGACTGCGCAGCGCTCATCCCAGCTGCGGCAACATCTTTGAAAAAGAGAGGCATCAAGGCCGTGATCATCACCAGAACAAAAGCTGAGTTACCGACATCGTAAAGGATCCAACTGAATTCTTCTCTGGTCATTTTCAGTTTCTGATACATTATCAAACTCATCGGTCTTGAAGAAAAAGTTGACAGCAGAACTGCCAAAAAGTATATGCTTTCCTGCGCGCACTGGATACTATTAAAATCTGTTCTTGCAAAATATATTATGAATTTCCTTACCTATTTATCTCTGGTCCTCACCATGCTTCTCTGGGGAGGCACTTTCGTCGCCGGAAGATTACTTGCCGGTACAGTTGATCCGGCCAGCGCCGCTTTTCTTCGCTTTTTTATTGCGTCAGCAGCCATGCTAGTTGTGACACGACTGGTTGAAAAGAGACTTGTTCTGCCACCGAAAAAAACGTGGTTGCCTTTGGTCATGCTGGGTATGACCGGCGTCTTTGCCTACAATGTATTCTTTTTCAATGGACTGCACCATATCAGTGCCGGCCGCGCCGCTCTCATCGTCGCCTCCACCCCTTTGGTTATCACAATTTTTGCGGCGCTTTTTTTACGTGAACGGCTCACTTCATTAAAGGCCGGTGGCGTTCTTCTGTCACTTATTGGCGCCCTGACCGTTATCAGCAATGGTCATCCAGGTTCACTTTTTAGCGGAGGCTTTGGCCCCGGCGAAAAAGCCCTGGTTGGATGTGTGCTCAGTTGGTCGGCCTATTCGCTTATCGGCAGGTCGGTGCTCAGCACCCTCTCCCCGCTGACAGCTGTCTGCTATTCCTCGCTAATCGGTACGTTGCTGCTTTTATTTCCAGCTGTGAACGAAGGATTACTGCGCCATCTGTCAATCTTCTCCCTGGCGGACTGGACCAGTCTAGCCTATCTCGGTCTAGGCGGAACAGCACTCGGTTTCTCCCTTTATTATCAGGGTATTAAAAAAATTGGTGCGACACGGGCCGGTATCTTTATCAACCTTGTCCCCGTGTTTTCCATCCTGCTGTCCTGGCTCATCCTGGGGGAGTCAATTAAACCTATCGTCCTGTTTGGCGGTATTCTGGTGCTATTAGGAGTGACGCTGACCAATTCCCAGAAAGCCAGGTAGTTTTTAGAAAAAACACTTCCCGCTACGCCGCATATTTGCTACACTTGAGATATGTTCTGCATTATTTATGCATATTTCTTGTGCAATGTTTACTGCTCTTCTTAGTGTCCTTGCCCCATTCTCCTCTTTCACAGGTCTATTATGTTTCCAAAACTGCACGCATTCTATCTGGCCAATATCGATTCTATCACAGCACTTTTTAACCGTTATCGCTCTTTGCAGAAAAACTTGATGCTGAAGAGCGATTTATGGGATGAATTTCAAAAATTTTGTCAGGAAGAAAATTTTGCTGATCTGGCTGAATCTCCATTGGCTAAAGCTTTAGGTAAAACCCAGGAAGCAGCAATGGACAATGACTGTCTTTGCCTGGCCATACGGCCTAAAGTGGCTCAATGGAACTATGCTCGCTACTGTTTTACCACCAAGGAGTTCAAGGAAATTTCCGTTGCCGATTTTCTCGCCTTCAAGGAAAAAATAGTGCAGGGCAATACCGCACAGCCTGTCCTGGAGTTTGATCTGCAGCCCTTTGAACGGGATTTCCCAAAGATGAACCAGAGCCGTTCCATTGGCCATGGAGTTGAATTTTTAAACCGCGTCTTTTCAAACCGGCTGTCCAGGAATCTTGCCGGCGGAGATGAACTTATATTTTCATTCTTGCAGGTACACGGTTATGGCGACCAGCCGTTCATGATTAACGACCGGATCAAAAACGTCAAGCAGATGGGGCAGGCACTCGGCGACGGGCTTGAATATGTGCAAAGACAACCTGACAGCAGTCGATGGCCGGATATGGCCGAAGATCTCGGCAACCTCGGCTTTGCACCAGGCTGGGGAAGAAGCAGAGAACAGATAGAAAAGAGTTTCAGCCGTCTGGCCAACTTATTAGAAGCCCCCGATCATGTCAATCTTGAGCGTTTCATCTCGGTAGTACCGATGATATTCAACATCGTTGTCCTGTCTCCCCATGGATTTTTCGGGCAGGAAAATGTTCTCGGTCTTCCCGATACCGGTGGCCAGATCGTTTATATCCTCGATCAGGTGCGTGCGCTGGAAAAAGAGATGCAAGAGCGCATATTTAACCATGGGCTGGATATTCGACCAAAGATTTTGATAGTAACCCGGCTGATTCCCGAGGCCGGCGACACAACCTGTAACATGGCCGAAGAACCGGTACACGATACCGATAATGTGCATATCATTCGAGTCCCGTTTCGACGGGCCGATGGCTCGGTACTTCCCCATTGGATTTCCCGCTTTGAAGTGTGGCCATATCTTGAGCGGTTTGCCGCCGAGGCCCGGGAAGAAGTCCTTCGGCAACTGGGTCGCCGACCCGATCTGGTCATCGGCAACTATTCGGACGGCAACCTGGTTTCTTACCTCATGGCCAAAAGTCTTGATGTCACCCAATGTACGATAGCCCATGCCCTTGAAAAGACAAAATATTTATATTCTGCCCTCTACTGGAAAGAGATGGAGGAGCAGTATCATTTTTCCTGTCAGTTCACCGCCGATCTCATCGCCATGAACGCAGCGGATTTCATCATCTCCTCTACCTATCAGGAGATTGCCGGGTCCAACGATGTTGTCGGCCAGTACGAGAGTTATTCCTCGTTTACCATGCCGGGACTGCAACGGGTGCTTTATGGCATTGACGCCTTCGATCCGAAATTTAATATTGTGTCCCCCGGTGCCGATGAAAATATCTATTTTCCCAGCGCCGAAAAAGAACGTCGTTTTGTTGAGCACCACGACGAGATAGACTCGTTGCTCTTTGGTGACCATCATCCACAGGGCCGAGGGGTCCTGATCGACAAAGACAAGCCACTGCTCTTTTCCATGGCTCGCCTGGACCGCATCAAAAATCTTACCGGACTGGTACAATGGTTTGGCGAAAATGAACAGCTGCGGCAGATGACCAACCTGGTCATCGTCGGCGGCAATATCGACCCGGCCAAATCAGGTGATGAGGAAGAACGAACCCAGATTGAGCGCATGCATGAACTGTTTGCCACCTACAACCTCGATGGACAGGTTCGCTGGCTGGGCCTGCGTCTTGACAAGCGGCTGTCGGGGGAGCTGTACCGCTGTATCGCCGACCATCGCGGGGTGTTTGTCCAGCCGGCCTATTTTGAGGCATTCGGCCTGACGGTGATTGAGGCCATGGCCTCGGGCCTCCCCACCTTTGCCACCAGGTACGGCGGCCCTCTGGAGATTATCGTCGATGGTGTTTCCGGCTTTCATCTCGACCCCAATTACCCCGAATCATCTTCAGCAGGCCTGGTTTCGTTTTTTGAGCGATGCGCTGCCGACAAGGATTACTGGCAGCAGATAGCAGATGGCGGACTGCAGAGGGTCAAGAGCCATTACACCTGGCGACTGTACGCCAAAAGACTGCTCTCGCTCACCTGCATGTATGGTTTCTGGAAATACGCAACGAATCTTGAACGTCAGGAAACAAGCCGATATCTGGAAATGCTCTACCATCTTCAGTTTCGCCGGCTGGCAGCTGAAATGGAGCACTAAGTAAAAGTAAAAATGCCCGCAAACCCAACAAAAATGTAAACTTTTATCAGTATTCCAGAGGCGTACAAGCAGGTTTCCGGGCTATAGTTGTCCTATGCCCGGCAGTCTGATCGTGCGCATATGGGGTGCTGATGAATGTTTACATTACGACAACTCAGATAAAACCGTAATGAGATAAGCCTTCGATAATACCGGCCGCATATCTACCGGTACTGAAATAGACCCTTGGTGCATTTTTTAGATAATCCAGTTCTTCGCTGTGGTTGCCGACGATGAGGCCCCTGGTCTTACCTGCCAGCATGTCGGCGTCATTTCCGGAATCGCCGGCAACCATGACATGGCGGGGCAGAAAATCATATTTATACTGCAGATAGTCGACGGCCTTGCCTTTGGAGGCACGGCGGGGAAGAATATCGAGGAACTGGCCGTGGGAATAGATGACCCGGCAACGCAGTTTCTGTTCGTCCAGTGCCTGCTTGATCTGGCTGAGACGATCATCTTTATTTTCCAGGTAATAACTGATTTTATGACTGCGCTGCCCTTCCGCTTCCTGAGATACCAGAAAATCAAACGCCTGCAGCGTCTCTTTAATGCGCTCCGGTTTCCACTTATGGGAAATATGCTGCTGCCAGCCTTTATCCATGCGTAGATCCGGCCCGTAATACATCTCGGTGCCGACCGAGCAGATCAGGACATCAGGCACGGGAATGTTGAATTCGGTCATCGCCTCCAGGGTCAACTCCAGGCTGCGTCCGGTGGCCACGCCCCAGGCCAGGTCACTGCGGTTCTCATCCAGCAGATCGAGGAGCTGGTACAGGCTGGCGTCGTCGCCGATCAGGGTGTTGTCGATATCGGTGATCATCAATTTGGTGAGACTCGTCAGACGTTTACCAAAGGAGGGTCGCATATGATTTTTCTGATTGGATGTTTTGTAGTTATTTTCCAGGTGGTCCGGCAATAACCGGCAATACTGTTCCATGGTACTCGTGCAGTGGGTTGTCCAGGAATAGTGTTTGCGCACCCCGTTAATTCCATTGTTTGACAAGGTCTCCCACAGGCTCTGGTCGATCAGAATCTTTTTCAAAGCACCACTGATTTCTTCCGGCCGCCCGACATCAACGAGCAAGCCGCTCTGACAATTAGTTACGATGTCCACCGGTCCGCCATCATTGGTCGCCACAATCGGCAGGCCGCAGGCCGAGGCTTCGATGAGCGTCAGACCGAAGGGTTCGACCAGTGCCGGATTAATGAAGACGCCGTGGTTCTGAGCGCACAACCGGTACAGAGTCGGCACCTCGGTGGCAAAATCATGTTCCTTGGGGATAGCCAACTTGCCGTAGAGATCGAAACGGTCCATCTGCAGCAGCATATCGGTCAGGACTGCTTTTTCATTATCGCCCATAGAATTGATATCCTGGCGAATACCGGCAAATATCGCCAGGTTGGCGATAGCCTGTAGTTCTTTGTCTGTGCCATAAGCCTCGATCAGACCGGTAATATTTTTACGGTGATCTGGTCGGCACAGAGCCAGGATAAATGGCCGTTCCGGTTTGGCCCAGAAGCGGTGCAGTTCATTTCCCAGGGTGATCTTGATCTGTTTTGCTTCTTCGCTGAGAAGATCGATGTCAAGCTGCGAATCATAATAGGGGTAAAAAGCATCGAGCTCAATTCCCGGTGGGATCACTTTATACCTGCCTGCGGCACCATTGGTGTACAGGCCATACTGTTTATCTATCTCCTGCTGCGTTGAAGTAATTATCAAGTCCGCTTTACTGATTATATTCTCTTCGGCGTCGATACGGGTCTTTATTTTATACAGGCGGTCGATCTCCGTTTTCTTCATGCCATCGGCGAGAAGCTTGGCCAGTTTATTTTTGCCCAGAGAATGACCGGTAAAGAAAAACGGCGTGTCAAAGGCGGCGGCAAGCTGCATGGCCACATAACCGGCATCGGCATAATGACCGTGGAAGATATCGGGCGGCCGCTGCTGTGAGGTAATAAATTTGATGGTTTTGTCAATAAATTCTTCAAGATGAGGCCAGAGAAGCTCTTTTCGTAAATACTTATACCCACCGCACCTGATGCGGACGATACGCGCGCCGTCACAGATCTCCTCGATCGGTTGGCTGTAATCCTCTGAGACGTTCTTATCGCGAACGAGCCTGGTGACCAGATCAACCTGGGCGACATCTTCATGGCCGGCTAAGGCCCGAGCAAGCTCGACGACATACTTCGTCTGGCCGCCGGTGTCCGCGTCGCGTCCCAACTCCAGCGAGTTGCCGCGGATCAGTCCATGAATACTGATAAGTTGCAGGTAGAGTCGATTTGTTTTCATAGGCTCAGGTATTCTGTGGCAACAAAACCAAGGCTCCCAGGTTTCTGACAGCTAACCTTAACCTACCAAATCGTAACCGCTACGGCAACGTTTTTCCGGGCAGGCTGTATGGGCGAGGGTGCATCAAGTAGTGGCAACAGCCCCTTTGCCGCGAGGGCGATTGGCATAAACGATTCCGGCGAGAAGCACGGCGCTGCCCGTCAGAGTGAGGGTGTTGGGGATTTCCTGGAAGATAAGCAAGGCCAGCAGGGTTGCGCCAATAGGTTCGGCAATAACCGCTACCGAGACAGACGCGGCGGGGAGATAGCCAAGCGCCCAGTTATAAGACGAGTGGCCAATAAGCTGGGGAAAAATGGCCATCAGCAGCATGACGACATAAGCGATCGCCGAATAGCCGAACAAGGTATGACCAAGTGCAACGGCCATGATAACAAGAAAAAATGCCGCTGTAGAATAAACAACCGCGGTATAGCACAACAATGACATGCCATGCCGCAGACGCCGGCCAATGAGCAAATAGGCGGAAGCAGAGATTGCGCCGATGAGCGCCAGACTATTGCCGAGCAGTGGGTTGGGTTGGTGGGTGAATTGGGTGAGGCTGAAATAAAACCGGCCATCCACTACAGCCACCACATCCGCCACCCCAATCAGCACACTGCCGAGCATGGCCAGGGTGATCCCGATTTTCAATGGCCGCGACAAATGTTCACCCAGCAGAAAAGGGGCGGTCAAGCCAACCCAGAGCGGGGAGGTCGTCACCAGCACCGTCGAGCTGGCCACCGAGGTGTAGGCCAGTGAGGTAATCCAACTGGCAAAATGCAGCGCCAGCATAAAACCGGACAGAAGCGCGAGGCGCCAGGATGCTCCCGACATCTGCCGGAGTTCCACTCGTCGCCGCGTCAGCGCCAGCGGCAGTAAAATGGCTGAAGCAAGGCTTAGTCGCCAGGCGGCGATAACCAGCGATGGCATATCCTGCCCCTGCGCCAGTCGCACTAAAATAGAGCCGGACGAAATCCCCACAACGCCAAAAATCAAGACGAGCATCGGCGGGAATCGTGGCGGGATATCAGTTTGCATGCAAATATTTACCACCGTAGACAAAGGGATTATAGCCACCGCGCAACATGATCATCCAGGCCGTAGCGCAGGTGCTGGGAATTGGATTGGCATACCAGCCAAATGGAATCAAATAGCGTCTGCTCGCATATAAATAGGGGCTGGTCTGCCGAGGCGGAAATAATTGACGGAAATTCTTCGGCTGGCCGGGGAAACCAGCGTCAGGATAGTTGTCAAGTCGCATAGTCTCGATTGCCTTAAGCATCGCCTGCTCATCAATTTGGAGTTTTTCCACAAATTGCCGGGCTTGAACATAATGCGAGGATGTGTGAGGCATTGATTGATAATAGCCGATCATGCTGCGCACCATGGTGATCGCCCCTGCAGTCCATTCCGTGGAGAGAATACCCTGCCGGTAGTTGCCACCGGCATCGATACCGTTGCCATCCCGGTCCGAGAATCCCACTCCCCAGAGTGTTTTGCCAACGCCATACCCACCCCATTGTTTGACACGCTGCCAGTTATTATAGGCGGCGCCAAAGCCGAACCACGCATCGATCTGTCCTGGCCCAAGGGCGGCAATTCCCCAGGTATTGACATCCACCGCCTTCGGTCCCCGGTATGGTATCCACTTTGGGGTACGCCTTGGATCGTCAGCAACTCCTCCCTGGACAAACTCGCCATTCTGCCAGGCCAATTTCCTGAAGAAGTGAAGAAGGCCCAGGGTTGAACGATTCTTACCGATCATGCCGCCGTTGATCATAGCATCGATCATCTGCAAGGCTCTATTGATCGCTATCGTATCCTTTTGAGCTAAATTTTGCTCGTGAGTTACGATCGCCTGCAGAGTGGTTCGCAGTATTGTAAGACCGGCGTACAAGGAAAAATTATTCTCAACCGACACCCCATAGGGATCAACTCCCTGCTCTCCCTGGTTGGCTGCCGTGCCGGCCGGGGCATAATAGACACCACCTGATAGCGACTGCATTACTGCAAAAGTCGGCAATATCGCCAGGGCATTATTCACTGCAGGATCCTGCAACGACACAAAGGCCGTTTTTTGGTCGAGAACATAATGCAAATAGGCGGCTTGCAGCGGTCCTACTAAAAAAGCCCAGGCGTTTTCGCCGGTAATTGGCTTCCAGTCGGTCCAGGTGACCATGCCGGGTTGATACTCCGAATCATGTGTCGGCAGGCCAACAGTTTTGATCTGCCCGGCATATTTTGTTTTCACCAAGGGATCGGCTGATAACCAGTTGCCGGGCAGCATGCGAAAAGCATAGGCCCGCCTGGGGTTGTTGACAACCTGTTTATTGTAGACAAACACCTCGCCGATTGTCAGAGCCCGATTTTCGCTAGACCCCATTTGGCTGGAATTAGCGTTATAGCCCTCTTGCAATAAATAATTTTGATTGCTGACCAGGGCATAAGGATCTTTGCTGTCTGGCAGGGGAAAACGATGAACAACATGACCCAGCATAACTGCAATCTGCCAGGTTGCCGCATCGTAGATATTGCTGCCGTTGTGATTATTGACCCGTTCGGTCTGAAGATCACCGGCAAGCGATTTTTCCGACGTGAGTGAATAGGCGACCGGATCGTAAATATCAGTTACCTGGCAGGTGTTTTCCGGCAGACGACATACATACTCACCCCAGTATTCGGGACTGTCAGCAAAACTGAGCGGCAGCAAACGCCCCCGAAGTTTTCCAGCTGTAGCCATAAAAACAATGCCGTCCGCGGTGTCCCGCTCACTGATCAGAAACCGATAACTGGATTCCAGAGCAGATTCGGCAGATTGTGCACTCACCAGGGGCATCACCACCAACATTTGCCAGAAAAGGATGATGGTTACGGCTATTATTTTACGGTCTTTACGCATCAGCATACAATGAGGGGGCAGAAAAAATCACAGCTATAATTCCTTTCGGATAGTAAATTCCCCCTTTTCTTTGACTTTAATGCTGGGTGAAAACCCGCCCACATCCAACTTCGCGTTAAAACTATATTTGAATGTGTCTCTGGGTTCCTGCAAAAGAGAGGTTATCAATTTGATTCCCTTGAACAAATCAACACTCGCATCCAGGGTGATATCGGCTTCGCCGTAAGGCTCTACGGTTGGAAGGGTGTTGGAAACACCAGACAATACATTATACCCTTCGATATCGACAGTGTAATAAATTCCGGCAAAATTTAAGGGCTCACGGTTTGGATTGATGATATGCAGTCCGATTTCAAATCTTGGAGATACGCTTTGCTGTGGCAACATTTTGAACGTGTTGAGGCTGACAACCGGAGGCTCGAAGTCAGGCTTCATCATTCCTGCACAACCTCCTAAACAGCATAACGCCCAGATTGAGAGCATAAAAAATGTATCTTTACTCATATTGACTGCCTCTTTACCATTTGAGAGTGAAATGGAGCCGGCTGGGTTGCTATGGATAAATGTCAAAAAAAACTGCCAGGTTCTAAATCACATAAAGCTCTTTAACCTGCACGTCTATTTTCTCGAGTTCTTCGTCGCGCCCCTCTTTTTTCAACCGTTCGCGGAGTTCTTCGAGCTCCATGCGAAACCTGGGGATCATCTCATTACGAAGGTAATCCTGAACATCTTTCTGAGCTTGTTGAAATTGATCGACGAACTGCTGGATACTTTCTTCCAGCTGCTTTACTTCCTGACTGTCCGGAACCTTACCCATTTCATCAGCAAAGGTCTTAAACTGCACGGAGAGAGCATCAAGCGTTGCTGCCAGTTGCCGGTCAATCTGCTGAGAAGTTACACCAAGACTCTTTTGAAATTCCTGCAAAGTGTTATTGAGATCGTTTTGGGCCGTTGCCAATTTTTTCTGCAAGTCGCTCAAAATCCCGGCCCAATGTCCGGTTCTTGCACTTCCCTTAACAACGGTTCCGTTTTGCAGGACGACGCCGCCTGAACGGTCCTGCTCGACAATCACTGCCATTTTCAGATCATTGGCAGGTGAGCGGGCGATATAAAACTTCGAATCCTGCGTGGCCGCATTTTTAAAAGGTGGGGCTATCTGCACTTCGACCAGGTAGTCTCCCTCTTTGGTGTAGGAAACTTTTTTGACCTGGCCAATTTCATTTTGGCCAAAATAAACAAGATCATCCTGTTTCAGGCCCGACACCTCGGAAAAGCTCACCTGCAGGGTAAGAGGACTTTCTGAGCATCCCCAACCGAAAAACAACAGAAACAGATACAGAAGAGGCGTCAATCGATGCATATGCTGTGGTTTCATTTGTCAACTTCCCTCGTGAATTGGAGCAGGAATAAGCGACGGCCCTCATAGCCTGCCAATGCCCTGCCGTTTACAGCCGCTATACTGTAAGTTATTTTAATTGTTTATTCTCTATCCCAAAAATGATAAAACGAAGTATCGATTATATCAGGAGCCAATTGAAAAATCGACCTCGAAGTATGCGGTGGTAAGGACGAGGTCATCGGTTTTGAAGGTCATAGTATGTCTCTTGTCTGCGACAATGTCGCTTTCACCTATCCCGGAGCACAATACCCGCTCTTTACCGATGTGTCATTTCAATTGACGGCACCGGGATTCCATTCGTTCTTCGGCCCTTCAGGGGTGGGCAAAACGTCTCTGGCGAAAATCATCACCGGCGACATCGCCAGACGCTCAGGCAGGCTTGCAACGACCGGGCTCAGCACACTCCTCTATTCGCACAACAAGGAGCGGCTTCCCGGCTGGTCCGGGATAGGCCGTCATTTAACGCGGGTCATCCCGCCGTCGATGCATTCGAGCAAGGACGAGCTGGTAGAAATATTTGGCCTGTCCGACTGCATCAACTCCCGGTTTGACCAGCTTTCCATGGGCCAACAGAACCGGGTGAACCTCATCCGCTACCTGCTTCAGGACTGTGATCTGCTGATTATGGACGAAAGCCTGGCCAACGTCGATGAACGTACCCGCGAAAAAATTATCCTGGCCGTCAAGGCGATGTTCCCGAAGCGTTATTTCATCTATATCTCGCATAATGTCCTGGAAGTTGCCAAGTTTTGCGATTCGATCCTGGTTTTCCGCAGCAGCGGCAAGGCGCCGCAGACCATCATGATTAAAGGCTGCAACATCAAAAAAGGTGAAACCCTTGCGCCCGCAGCTCTCGATGCAAGCCTGCTGGAGATCATGAATGCTGCATAGACGCGTCCTTCAGTTCCTGATCATCTACTGCCTGTTTATCGGTGGTCTGATGGTGCTGAAATATAGCCTGGAACTGTCCGACTATGTCATTCCTGCGCCATCCGGCATGTTGCATACCCTGATCGCCGAATACCGCCAATACAGTCTCGCCACTTTAAACACCATGACCGTGGCGGTGATCGGCCAGATCCTCTCGGTCATCATGGCTTTCGTTATCGGCATCACCGGTCGCCAGTCCACCTGGATTGGCTCCTTCATCAAGGTCGCTGCCTACAATTTTCAGGCCTATCCCATCGTCGCGCTGGCGCCGATCCTCTTCATTCTGCTCGGTGACGGTTTTCTTACCCGGTTGTTGATCGCGGCGATGATCTGTTATTTCCCGGTGCTGCTGTCCGTTTTAGGCATCATGTCCAAGCCGGTTGACGATATCGAACACTTCTACCGGGTCACCGGTCGCATGCGCTGGCAGCTGGAGGTCAAGATCCGGACCTTCGAAAACCTGACGCAGCTGACCACCGTCATCGCCGGCAGCGCCACCCTGGCCATGGCCGGGACCATTGTCGGGGAATTCATCGCCGCCAACGCCGGAATCGGTTATAATATCCGGATCGCCCTCTATCAAAGCGATCTGGCCAAGATTCTTATTGCACTTTTTCTGATCGGCATCACCATTGCCATCTACCAGGCACTGCTGGAGTCGCTGGGGGCGGCCATAAAACGGGCCTGGACTGGAAGGTAAATTACCTCTTCTCCCAACCTTTTATGCCAATCAAGGAGCAAAGATGAACAACAGAGCAAAAAACCACATTCTTTCCGCCTGTGTGCTGGTGGTAGTGACGATCCTTTTTTCGACCAGCGTCCAGGCCAATGACAAAGTTATTTATCGCCTGAAGTGGCTCCGCAATGTCAGCGTAGTCGGCGCCCTGTATGCTGAAGACCATCAACTGTTTGAAAAGGCAGGGCTTGACGTGGAAGTCAAGGCCGGTGGCCCGGAGCGGGATGCGATCAGGGAGCTCGAACTCGGCTACGCCGATTTTGGCGCGGCCTCCGCCGACCAGGTGCTTCGGGCGCGTGCCAAAGGCGCGCCGGTGGTGGTTATCGCCCAGTTGTTCCAGGTCAACCCGCTGCAATGGATGTATCGGCCGGAGGAGATGCAGATCAAGACTCTTGCTGATTTGAAGGGAAAAACAATAGGTGTTACATTCGGCGGCAACGATGAAACCATAATGAACACCTTGCTGGCCGAAGCCGGCCTCAGCACCTCGGACGTGACGCTGTTCAGTGTCCGCTATGATTATACGCCATTTTACCGGCGCCAGGTTCAGCTCTGGCCGGTCTATCGCAATGCCCAGGGACCGATTATCGAGGCCCAACTGGACAAGGCAGGCGAAAAGACCGCCTTTTTCAATCCGGCGGAATTCGGCGTGAAATTCGTCGCCAATTGTGTAGTCACCGAATCACGTACCGCAGTCGAAAAACCAGAACTGGTGCAGACGGTTCCTGACGGCCCTGCTGGCAGGGTGGCAGCAGGCGCTTGATCCGAAAAATCAAGAGGAAGCGCTCAATACCCTGCAAAAGTATGATCCGGATACGCCGCGCGAGACCCTGGAAAAGCAGCTGAAGATCACCCGCGAATTGATTCAGCCCGACACCGCCCTGGCCATTGGCAAGATTGATGAAAAGGGCTGGGAGCAGACGGAGCATATTATGCGGGCCCAGAAACAACTACCCGCGGAAATCGATCTCAAGGCAATATTAAAACCGGTTGTAGGTGGTGTCAAATAAGGGTGGAGTGAAGCTCAGCATTATTTATTATTCACAAGAAACAAGGCGGAACTGTTGCGTTTGTTTTTCTTGACCGAGTTGGCAGTCGTCAAGAATTTCTGCAATGCCGGTTGCCACTGATTAACCACATGATGCCAGAATATTGCCTGAATCATGGCAAAACGATTCTCAGGTGAACCTGCTCCTTTGAGCACCCTATCCAGATCTTTTTGCTGTATCCTGAGCTTTTCCTTGGCTTCCTGGCTGCAGCACATATCGTCGATAGTTTTGTTGATAATGCGCCTGCGCTCCTGCTCGAAAGCAAACCTGTCGGTGACAAATAGATTGGCCAGCCGATCATGCTCCTTCAGAAATTCCTGGTTTTTTTCAGCTTTAGGTAAAAAATCCGACATCAGTTGCGCCTCCATCCATAGAGGTTGAGTTGTCTTTTTTTAGCGCCATTCCAAAATCGAGCTAACCCTCTATCAATATTATGGTTTTAATTAGAGTTGTTAGCTTAAATCACCATATCAATACCACAATGAGTTGATACATTGTCGAAGCCCAAAGAATCAACTCATTCCAGCTCTGCTATCAATAAGTTACAATATGCTTTCGCAAATATTGATCCATAGGCGGAAAAAACCTATTACATGATTATTTGACAAATCAGGACATTAGGAAGAGTGGTCTTGTATTGATAAGTACAAATTCTATGAAGAATCCGGTTCAACGAAATTTTCGGTCCGGAAATTCGGAATATATGATATTCCGAAATCAGATGACATACCCAGATGACTGCAACACAATTTACCAAACAGTTAAATGGAGCGTTGCATATTCGCCAATACTATTCTTATGGGAGTTACTATAGCCAAAATTTTTCAATCCACGCCCCCGCATGGATGGCGACTGTCAAGCTGTAACACATTGATACAGATAAACAAATGCTTCAGATTTCGCGAACATGCTTTCGAGTCTCATTTTTCAACCTATATGCAGTTGTCCGGAAATTCAACTGCATCTTCGACAAGTTCACCTTCTAACACTATCTGATATGTTCAGATACCGTGTACTTATTTCGTTGGAATAGTTCCGTCATTTGTGCCTGGTTCAGCCATACGGTCTCATCCCTGAGTTGAACATCCAAAACAGTAAAAACGATGGGAGCATAGTTAAGGGGTACAGTCTGTTGTTCTTTCGAACTTGTCATGGCTATAATCACTTGTTTTTCGAAAAAATGATAATACTGCTTTATCATAAAAAACGTGTTTCTCTTAATGTTGCAAAACGAAGGGATACTTCAGTTGTGGTCTCGCCCTGCATGATGCCGAAATGTTGTCTGGAATATTCCTTCAACTCAGGGAGGTTGTCGGGCACAGGCAGATTGTCGGTGGCGGGGCTGATAGACCGGAATCGGGAAAGAGCAAAATTTCGTTACTCCATTTTATTTCCGCACCAGGCGATGAGATGCCAGCTGCCCATACAGTGCATGAGATGAAGGGGATGGATGGTTCTCGCGGTGGTGGTATCGGTATGGGGCGAGTGATAGATGATGTTTAATAAGGCTCCAGCAAATAGCGCTTCGACTGATTGCCGGAAAATATCTCTGTCGACTTGGGAGTATTCGATATTTTTAACCGAGATTCTGGCGCTGAGTCGTTCCAGGCATAAGGCAGATTTGTCTCCGGCCCCAATCGGTATTCGGTCGATTACATGACAGAGCTGATCTTTTATGGCCTGGTTGGGGATAGTCGAAGCCAGCCGGACCGCGAGACTCAGGGCCAGGATGTTGGATTCGCTGATCCACAGGGCCGGCAATTCGTAGGAATCATCGGTATAGCTGTAACCACGACGGTGGTGGTTATATTTGAGCGGCGAATCAAGTCTATCGAAAATGAATTCAATATCTCTCTGCGCGATTCGGCCGGAGAGTTCGAAGTTTTCGGCAAGATTGCCGGCATTAGGAAACCGGCCGGCCTTGATTTGGCCATGAAACCATAAAAATCGCTCATACTTCAGCCGGTCGGACATATAATTTCCTGAATGCAGAGTTATCAGGATTATCCCATTTTCTAGCGAGCAATGATGGTTGCTAAAGTAAAAATTTATGCTGTCAAGTCAAACAATTTTATGACCTATCATCTTGATGTGTTTGTTGCAGTGAATATCGTGTAATGGAACAAAAAAGAGGCTAAGAAGCTTTGCAAGCAGCGTCAGGGAACCGGTGGCTGCAAATCCTGACTACCTTGCTCCGGGGCACTGGCAGCAAGGAGCCTGTCTCTTGCCGGCCAGTGAAAGGTGAGTTGCGGGAAGGGAATCTCCCAGTTGTACTGGGTGGCGGCATCGACACACCACCTTTGCAGTGACCGCTCAAGCCTTGAATAGATATCGGCCAGATCCCCCTTGAAGTCAGCGAGTATCTGGAGGTCAAGCGATGAAGCTCCGGCCTCTTTGAATTCAACGAGCAGGTTCAGACAGCTGTCGGCATATCCCTCTTCTTCCATCTTTTCCTGAATGAAAGTTTTCAAGAGATTCGGGATTGTGGTGGTCACCTGGGCCTGCAGGTCATAGCTGACGCCAAAGACAACCCGCAGCCGAAAGTTACGGGAAAGGTTGACCAGGTTTTGCCCGAGGAAGTCGGCGGTCTTAAAGAGATATCGTTTGCCGCCCCGCTCCACCGTTTCGACCAGTTCATGGCTGAGGCTGACCACTTTGGTTCGCGGTCGGTCTCCCACCACCACCCAGTCGCCCTTTTTGCAGGGAAACCAGGGTTCCTCGGGCGAATAGGGCCTGGAGACCATGCCGACGATGCTCTCAATGGGCAGCCGCAGATGAATTCCCAGGGTCGGATTAAACAGTCGACAAAAAACATGAATGGTTTCGATTTTCCAGGGGACATCATGCAGCTGCAATCTTTCGCCTTCACGGACCGAACCGACATTAAGCATAAGGCGTCCCTGCTGCCAGAGCCTTGGCACAGCCTGTCGTACGGTCCAGGAAAGACCGAGGAAAAAGATGATGGCGACGCTGAGTAAAAACCAGTCTTCTGCCTGATAAAGAACAAAAAACAGACCAAAGATAGCGGCAAAGACGATGAATACGCGTAGCGATAAATCAAAAAGCCGGACATGAAAAGGCCGTTTCTCCAGGTTTGCTCCGGGCAGAAACCGGAATACCACCCGATGCAGTAAACGACCGATGAGCACAATGCAGCCGAAGGCTATTACAGCCATGACGAGATAGATCCCGCGAACACGGAAAAAATTACGGATGGATTCGCTGGAACTCTGGACAAGGCTTACCTCTTTTTCCTGCATCTGGCTCAATTCAAGCTGGGCCAGCTCCAGTTTATTGCGCACCCTGTTTGCAACATTACGCCATTCAGGGAGCAATTCCTTAAGCTCTTGCTTTATAGCCGGATCCTTGGTGACCTTGATTAAGCTCTCAAGTTGCTGGACGGCATTGGTGGCAACCGGGGTGATGTTCGACAATTCACTGATGGTATCCTTGAGTTTTGTCTTCTGGCGGGCGCGGACCGTTAGCCGTTTAACTTCCTTGATCGCCGGCTCAATGAGGGTGGTCATCTCATCTTTCCAACTGAAGGTTTCCGCTTTCTTCTCGGCAAAAAGGCTCACCTCGACCCCGGTTGCTATCCGCTCAAAATCGTGCGATGAGTCAGACAACTGTCGATCCAGACGACTTAATTCTCCCTCCAATTGTTCCTTTTCCGCAGCGGATTGACTCGTTTTAATCTTTTCACTAGTCAGAGCCAGCTGCTTTTTCAGGTTGTTTTGCAACTCCACGAGAGAGTTGAGCATAACCAGCGTTTCTTCCGGCGATGCCTGTTCGACAAGCGGAATATTTTCCGGGGCGGTTTCTCCACCCTGATTTACTGCGGCAAGTGGACTAAATGGGAAAAGGATTAAAAATACGAGCAACAACAAAGGGTATGGACGCGACATCTCAATCTCTCGTTATGTAAAGGATCGTGGCAGTTTTTCGCAAACTCTGAACCGTATCTACAACAGGTGACATCCATGGTACCTGTTGTCAACAATAAAAAGAGATACTCTCACCGACTATGAGCCTGTCAGAAACAATGACCCTGCATATCCATCCTTTGACGGAACCATCAGGTCTTCAAAGGTCACTGCATCGCCAGATTGACGGCATTGATATAGGGTTGCAAGATCGGCACCATTCCTTTTAGTACCTGGAGAGGCAGGGCTGAGGTAAAGCTGAAAGCTTTGGCGGATCGGCCGCTGACAAAGGCGGTCAATGTTCCGAAATGATTATCGCCCAGATAAAAGACGAAGGTCGCTGTCCGATTGAGAGCTCTGCCTGAAGTCTTATGCCCGTAGGATGTCGAAGTTACAATCCGGTTATCCCCGGTACCTGTCTTGCCGCCAATAAGAAAGGGACTGCCGTCGCCCTGCTGAAAGCTGTTCGACAGACGTTTTGCCGTGCCCTCGCTGACAACTTTGCCGAGAGTTTCTTTCAGAATTTTGGCAACTTCCGGGTACATCACCTGATTTTTGAGGGGAGTCGATCGTTCAACTATCGTCTCATAGGGCGTATCCTTAGCGAACTCGACCTTGGTGAATCGCAGGGTCGGCAGACGCTCCCCGCCATTTAAGATGATGCCCATCAGGTCGGCAAGGGCCGCGGGTCTGTCGCCCGAACTCCCCAGGGCACTGGCGAGTGATGGCACCAGATGGTCAAAGGGATAGCCCATCTTCTTCCAACGACGGTGAATATCCGAAAAAGCGTCTATTTCCAAGACGGTTCTGACCCTTGAATCCCGGGCATTCTTGGCCTTGGTGCGCATAAGCCAGCCGTATACCTCTCGCCGAACCTCGGCGCTTTTCTGTATTGCGTCTTTGAGTGACGTCTCCTCAGGTTGCTGCAGATAGTCAAGCAGCCACAACTCCAGAGGATGGACCGATGCAAGGTAGCCCATATCCTGAAGATTATAGGCACCCGGCTGATACTTCTCGAACATTGTCGCCAGCTTTTTATCGGTCAATGTAGTCGTCGGCAGTTGCTCGCGGATAAAGTGGATATACGCCGCCAAGTCAGCATTGGGGAAGAGGTGACGATGAATGATGGTTAACCTCAAGACCCTGGGGTTCATGCCTGCCAGAAGAGTCTCCAGCCGTTGCTCAGCAGTCTTGTTCTGGTATTTGGTCCAAAAACGCGACAGAAAAACTTTACTCTCCTGATCGATGAATTTATCCAGCATCGCCTGACGCCTGGGATCTTTGTCGTCGTGGATAATCTGCCGGTTGTTTTCCCATTGATTGGCCTGGGTATACCGGACTATATCATACATAATCCGGATGAATGGCAGGTTGATTGAATACTGCAAGGCTTCAGTCACCGTGACTGTTCTGCCGTTATCTTCTTTTCTGAAGTTACCGAAGGTATGGATGCCGCCGCCGGTAAAAAAACGCTCGCCGGGACTGGCTGAATATTCTCGCAGCATGGCCGCCTCGAGCAAGGGCTGCAGCTGCAGGGTGGGATTGTCCAGCAGTCGGCCGCACACCCAGCGTGTAAGGTTATCCGTTGCCTGCTGCAATTCGGCATTGATTTCCGATGGCGATCGTCCGGTTAAAAGTGTATGCAGCTCGGCTATAATTTCCAGATAGGTTGCCAGAGTACGCAGTTTGGCCGTCGAACCGAGCTCAAGTTTGCTGCCCTCATTAATATCAAACGGCAGCTCAGTGGTGTCGGTCTGCACTCGGACCATATTGCCCATTGGCGTTTTCTCGAACAGGGTAAAACTGTAACTGAGCTCTTCAGTCTGGTCCGCCGACAGCAGCGACTTGCCGAGCAGCCCGTAACTGCTGGCAGTCTCCGAATTTTCTAGTCCTTTAAGATAGAGATTGACCTGCTCCTGTAAACGACTGTTTAAAGTCGTGGCCACCGTAAGGTCCATCCGGTCAAGAGTGTAGAGCGAGGTGTCGAAAAGAGGTCCAAGGCGATTCCGCACCACGTTGACCCCCTTATTGTTGGCAATCTGCCGGGTCGCACTGTTTTTACTAAAATCCCTGAAAATAATTGGCTGCACCTGGGCTGCCTCACTCAGCGCCGTTGAGATAATCCCCTCCTGAGCCAGGATCCTGACATAGCTATTACAGAGAATCGCCAGCTCCTTTCGCCCCTCAACCAAATAGTGGGAAGGCCTTCTGTGAGCAATCATCAGGCTGATTACCTGTTTTATGATTCTCGCCTGCTCGTCGAGCTCGGCCACTTCCGGATTCTTAATGTTCAGCACTCGGTTCATTTCATCAAACTCTGTCCCGAACCAGACATAGAGCCCATCGCCCAGTCCGTTTACCTCACCAAAACCCGGCGCCGCTGAAAGAGGTACGGAGTTGACATAATCAAGTATCAGATCTCGCCTGTATAAAGAGGTATCCTCGCCATCCAGATAGGCCCGCACGCTTGCCGAAGCCATCTGGATCAGTTTATCTTTGGCGGATGAGGTGATGCCATTGTCGGAATGCCGAAATTTTTCAATCTGGGTTGCCAGAGTGCTCCCCCCCATCGACGGCGTATTTATATTGACGAGTGCTGCGGCCTGGAAAACCAGCGCTTTGGCAAACCGTCCCCAGTCGACAGCGGGATTGATTTTGGGATATTTGTCGGACAATAAATGACGATTTTCTATAAAGAGGAGTGTCTGGATAATCTTATAGGGGATGTCAAAAAAATCGTTGTACACCCGTTTTGGGTTAATCTTCTGGAACATCAATTCATTCTTTGCATCGAAGATCTTCAATCCAGCCTGATTTTTCGCGATGTAAGGAACATAAAAGCCCATTTCCGCATAATTGCGCAGGCTTTCATTAAATCGAACCTGCCTGCTGACAGCCATGCCTTTCTGCTGCAGTTTGTCCACGAGAAACGGGAGTTGGACATAGCCAAGACGACTATCGTATGGACCCTTTTGCGGAAAAACTATTTTATCACTTGGCCCGTCAGCCATCCGATAACGCAATTTGGCGGCATATTTACTGATCAATTTTGCCTGCAGGGTGGATGTCTGGATCTCATAATAGCCGCCGACCCCAATTGCAGTGAGCAAAATAAGCAGTAGAAAAAGCAGAAACGGCCAGACCCGGATGGTTTTCTCTTGCTTTACCTTAGATAACGCCGGAGCAACTGTGAAACCATGGTTATTCTTATTGCCGACACGCCGGGCGGGGGAATCTATGGAAATATTTGCCGGCTGCCATTGACTGTTTTTATCAGTTCGCCGACCTCCTGCCGCGAGATTGGATGAGTTGCCAAACCCTTTGCTATGTCGTATCGATTGGCGATTATTGGTATTCAATTCTGTTCATTGATTAAGGTGATTATCAGGCCGATTGTAGACACTTCCCGCAACCCGGAACCACCAGGGCAGGTATGGTCAGGGACTCATTGGGTAAATAATAAACCAATATATTTTAGGAGGTTGTCTGTCGTGACAAGATCAAAGAGTTACCGCGACAATATACAATATTTTTGCGATCGTCAAGATCTGCAAAAAACTATCTAATACTACCGGTTGCCAGGAATGTTCGAACCCGGCCACGGTAAAATGAAGCGGAACATTGATTCTACATTCTGCCGCTGCGACAGCAACCTGCCTTGTTGTCGTTGGGACCATTATACACCTGAAGCGGTGGCAAATTCCAAGAAAAATTATTGTTTTACAAGGAATAATTGCATTTTCCAGTTAAATTGACTTCTCACTGGCTCAAGTATTGCAAACATAGCAGAGGTTTAACAAAAGCAGCAAAAAGATTCTTCAAATTATGTATTGATAAAAGATGACCCTTTGGACGAAAAAGCATATCATCACCCTGGCCATTCTGGCAGCGGTAATCCTCATTGTTGCTGCAATTAACTACCGAATCACCCAGCATATTGTCGACAGGACTATTGCTGCGCAGCAGGAAGACTTAGCCGTCAAAGCGGCAAATACGGTGGAGATGTGGCTGGCGCAGCAGATGAAAATTCTGACTGCTGCCGCCGACTCGGTTGCCCTTGACTCTCTTGGCGACAACGATGCGACCATAAAACCTTTGAAAATGGCCATGAAAGCCGGGCATTTCACCGATGTGTATATTGGCAGAAACGACGGCGTATTGATCGATGGCGCTGACTGGTTGCCTCCCCGGGGCTATGACCCGCGCTATCGCCCCTGGTACCGGCGCGCCAGTGAAACCGGCACTATCAGTTTTACCACCCCGTATATCGACCTGGTCACCAATAAACTGGTGATTGCACTGGTTAAGCCTCTGATTGTCGATGGCGTAACCGTCGGCGTAATGGGGGCGGATACGGTACTCGATACCCTGGTACAGAATGTTTTAAGTTTCAAGGTCAGTGAAACAGGGTACGGGTTTATCGTCGAACGAAACGGCACTATCCTGGTGCATCCCAATCAACAATACGTTATGCGGGAAAAATTGCAAAATATTGAAGACGACCTCGGAAACAAGCTGGATCGTTTTATCAGCGGCAATCTGGGCACCGTCACCTACCTCGGCAAAGACCAGCAGAAGCATATCCTCAGCTTCAGTCTCATAGCCAACTCCGACTGGTTTATGTGCGTCACCGCCCCCCGCGATGAAGCATATTCCCTCACCCGCAAGACAACCATGATTTTTGCCACGGAAGTAGCACTCAGGGTCTTAGGGATCCTGGCTTTCATTGCTCTAATGGTCGTCGGCGGCAGCGGCCTGATACTGTTTTTCTTCAGCAAGAGATACAGCACGGCCATCCAGCAGCACCAGAAAGAGTTGACCGGGATAAACAAGGACCTGGAATGGAATATCGTTAAGAGAAAAGAGGTTGAAACCTACTACCAGACCCTGTTCAATGTCGCCAATGACGCAATCCTGATCAGCAAGGATGCGCACATCACCGAATGTAATCACAAAGCACTGGAAACCTTCGGCTTCACCAGAGATGTCATCCTGGGAAAAAGCATGCTCGATCTCTCGCCAGTGTATCAGCCTGATGGCGCCCTCAGTAAAGATACGCTTGAAGAAATAATGCAAGCTTCGGAAAAAGGGGAGCAGCAGGCCTTCAGATGGTCGTTTATCAGAGCCACCGGCGCTGAATTTCCGGCCTCGATAAGCCTAAAGATTTTCCAATTAGGCGACGAGGAGTTAACCCTGTCGAGCATCAGGGATATATCCAAAAGGGTCGACGCGGAAGGACAACTGATGCAGGCGCAGAAGATGGCGGCGGTCGGTGAAATGCTGGCCATCATCGCCCATCAGTGGCGCCAGCCGTTAAACACCCTTTCCACCTATATTTCCAGCCTGCAGGCCGCCCAGTACAACGATATGCTCAATAAATCGTTTGTCGATAAACTGGTTTCCGGCGCCAATGGCCAGATCCATTTCATGTCGAAAACAATCGATGATTTTCGCAATTTTTTCAAACCATCCAAGTCCAAGGGGCCGGTCGATGTTCTGGAAGTGATCATCAGTGCGGTCAAACTGATGGAAGCCCAGATGAAACATGGCGGTATCTCACTGACAGTCAATAATAACACCAAAACCAGTTCGCTGCTGGTCTTTGGCTACCGCGGAGAATTTGTTCATGTCCTGGTCAATATTATCGCCAATGCCAAAGATGCCGTGGTCCAGCATGCCGGTGAGACTCCAGGCGAACCGGCGGCCAAACGCATCGAAATAACGGTCACCGCCGATGAACAGACGGTTTTAATAAGTATCAGCGACAGCGGCGGCGGGATCCCCGAGCACCTGCTGCTGCAGATTTTCAATCCCTATTTTACCACCAAAGGAGCCTCATCCGGCACCGGAATGGGCCTGTATATGTCGAAAATGATCGTCGAAAAAGAGATGAACGGTGAACTCCATGCGGAGAACACCGCGACAGGAGCCAGATTTACCATCAAACTGAAAAAAATGACCTTGGAAAATTGAGCATGATTACCGCGAAAATGAAAAACTGCCCGATCCTGCTGGTCGATGATGAGCCGGCGGAACTCGAAGCCTACAGCCTGCTGCTTACCTCCATGGGCATGAACAACATCACCACCCAGAGTGACAGCCGCATGGTGCTGCATACCCTTGAAAACATGCAGTCCCCGGTGCTTTTTCTCGATCTGAATATGCCGCATATGAGCGGGCAGGAGGTTCTGCGAGAGCTGAAAATCAAAAAACCGCAGATTCCGGTGATAATCGTCACTGCCGACTCAGAAATAGAAACAGCCGTCGAATGCCTAAAGCTTGGCGCCCAGGACTATCTAGTCAAACCGATTGATCTGAAGATGTTCAGCTCGGCTTTACGCAACGCCCTGGAAATTGGTCTGCTGCGCAACGAAGTCATGTCTTTGAAGGGAATTTCCTTTGGCAGCAGAGAGTACAGCAACAGGGCCTTTGACAAGATTGTAACCAAAAGTCCTCTTATGTTTGGACTGTTCCAATATATCGAATCGATCGCCACCAGCGGTCTGCCGACGCTGATCCTCGGTGAAACCGGCTCGGGAAAAGAGCTTATCGCCAAGGCAATTCATGAGGTCAGCGGCCTGACCGGCAAATTTGTCGCGGTCGATATATCCGGTCTCGATGACGCACTGCTCTCTGATACCCTGTTCGGCCATGCCAAAGGCGCATATACCGGTGCTGATTCGGTCAGGGCCGGAATGATTGAAAAGGCGGCAGACGGTACGATTTTTTTGGATGAAATCGGCGATCTAAGCGAGATTTCCCAGGTGAAGCTGCTGCGCCTGCTGCAGGAAAAGATCTACTATCCGCTGGGGTCGGATCAACCAAAACAATGTCATGCCCGGATCATTACCGCAGCCAATAAGGATTTAAGCAAACTCGCCGGACAGCAAGGCGAGTTCAGAATGGATCTGTACTATCGCCTCAGTACCCATCTGATCAAGGTACCGCCGCTGCGCGAGCGCAAAGAGGATATCCCCCTGCTCGTCGAGCATCTGATAGCCGGTGGCGCAGCAGCGATGAATAAAGCAATTCCGACCATCAGCCCGCAGGCCATGAATATTTTGCTGCAACATCCTTTCTGGGGCAATATCCGCGAATTAAAAGCTTATCTTTCTGATGCCGTGGCACGCTGTGCCAATGGTCACATCCAGGACCATCTTATCGCCGACAGACTGACCGGTGCAACCTCGATGCACAGAAACCATTCTATCCAGACAAGTCCGCTGGAGTCCCTTTTCGGGCACTTTCCGACCCTTGAGGAACTGGCCGACTATGCCATTGACAAGGCGCTCAGTATTACCGACAACAACCAGAGTCAGGCAGCCACCATGTTGGGTGTTTCCCGACAGGCTCTGCACAAGCGGTTAAAAAAAAGAACGGCTGTGTCAACCAGGGATGACAACGTCAACCATAGTTGACGTGAGAGGTTGACATCTTCTTGTTCAGCTCTACATGTAAACCAATGGTATGGCCTGGATCCACGGCAAGACAATCGATCCAGGAAATAACATTGGATGGCACATAAATTGCGATAATAAAGGAGTTACCAAGTATTCCCGCCAATATGGGCGAAAACCAAAACTGAGAGGAACCTATGCAAATTTTACGTAAAATTGCTGTCCCCACTCTGGCAATCTCCTTGATTGCCGGCTCATATGCCACTGGTCATGCCGAGAATGTGAAAATCGGCAACATCATCCCCCTTTCCGGCCCGTCGGCAACCCTGGGCCAGCAGGGCAAGGCGGCACGGGAAATGGCGGTGGAAGAAATTAACGCAGCAGGCGGCATCAAGTCCCTGGGTGGAGCCAAGTTCGAGCTGGTCTTTGCCGATTCCGAGTCGAAACCGGAAAAAGGGGTCGCCGAGGCAGAACGCCTGATCAATACCGAAAAAGTGCACGTCCTCACCGGCTGCTGGAACAGTGCAGTAACCTATCCTACGACAGCAGTTGCCGAGCGTTATGGCATTCCTTTTGTCGTGCCGGTATCGGTGTCTGATAAGATTACCGATCAAGGTTTTAAGACCGTGTTTAGAATTGCCGCTAAAGATAGCTGGTGGACCCGTGATCAGTTCGCTTTCCTCAAAGATATGGAAACTGAATTCGGCACCAAAATCGAAAATCTGGCATTTGTCTACGAGAATGGCGACTGGGGCAAAGGCTTTGCCGGACAATGGAAAAAACTGGCCGAAGCAGGCGGCTATAAAGTGGTCCTGGATGAGCCATACCCATCAACCGCCACCGATCTGAGCCCCGTGGTTCAGAAAATTCGCCGATCAAAAGCTGATGTGCTGATGCTGGTTTCCAATGCAGCTGACGCCATCCTGCTCACCAATACCCTGGCTGACTACAAAGTCAAATTAAAAGCCATCATCGCCAGTGGCGGCGGCCATGCCGACCCGTCTTTCCTCACCACCACCGGCAAGAATTCCCAATATCTGTTTGATATTGTCGAGTGGGAAACAGACGTCAACAAACCAGGTGCTAAAGAGGCAAACGATAAGTACAAGGCCAAATATGGCCAGAATCTGACCGGGGAAGCAGTTGACGCCTATGTTGCCATGTATGTATTGAAAGACGCCCTGGAGCGTGCCGCATCCCTTGATCCCGAGAAAATAAGGGAAGCCCTGGCTGCCACCGATTTGTCTTCCGGCCCCGGCATGATCGTCGGCTACGACTCAGTTAAATTCGACAAGACCGGCCAGAACGAAAATGCCTCGCTGGTCATGGTCCAAATCAACGATATGGGTAAAGGTTTGGAAAGAATTACGATCTGGCCAAAAGCTGCCCGTCGGGCCGGGTATAAACCCGTATTTCCAATGCCCGAAAAATAGGCCGGTGGCGTCTTAGCCATCTTGTTTTTGGATTTTTTTCAATTATATCAAATTTCCAGTTACATTCACACCGGAGCAGAGAGGCACACTCCCTGCTCCGGACACCCCCTTTTCCTGCATCTTCAGGGAGATAGTCATGTTCTATATCATTGAGGACACCATCAACGGCATCCTTATGGGGTCGATCTATGGCCTGACAGCCATGGGGCTGACCATCATTTTCGGGGTCTTGAAAGTGGTCAACTTTGCCCACGGTTCAATGCTCATGGTGGGAATGTACCTGGCCTACTGGGCGGTAACCCTTTCGGGTCTTCATCCCTATCTGGCAATCGTCCTCGTCGCCCCGGCGATGTTCGCCTTCGGCTATACCCTGCAGAATTATGTTATAAAACCAATTTTCATTGCCGAAAAGAATGTTCGCGAACCCTTGACCGTCATCATTGTGACCACGGGCATCTGGTATATCCTCGACAACCTGACCCTGCTTATCTTTGGACCGCAATATCGCTCCCTGGCCGACAATCCGCTCAATGGCCAGATGATCGAACTCGGCGAGATGTTTATCTCCGTACCCAAACTATACGGCTGCATCACCGCTGTTGTCACTGCTCTTGGCGTCTACTGGTTCTTCCAGAAAACCGATATGGGCCGGGCGATCAGGGCGACAAGCATGGACCGGGAAGCGGCGAGTCTGATGGGAATAAACCAGTATAAAATTTATAATGTGGCCTTTGGTATCGGTGCAGCAACCGCCGGAATTGCCGCAGTGACCCTGGTGCCGTTTTATAATGTCTTTCCGACGGTAGGCGTACTTTTTGATATCAAGGGTTTCATCATCGTAGTCCTCGGCGGGCTTGGTTCCATCGGCGGTGCACTGGCCGGCGGGATTATTATCGGCATAATCGAATCTGTCGGGCCGCAATTTATGACGGCCACCTGGACCGAAGCAATCGTCTACGGCCTCTTTCTGGTCGTTCTGTTCGTCAAGCCTTCAGGGCTATTTGGCCAGAAACATGACTGGTAACCGATACAACAAGGACACTTTCAATGACCGCCAAACACATCAATAAAGTGGCCCTGGTGGCGATCCTGCTCATCGCCTTCGGCCTGCCGCTTGTCATCCGCAGCGCCACCTATCTGCACATCCTGGTGCTGTTATTATTTTATGCCTACCTGACCACAAGCTGGAACCTGGTCGGTGGTTTTGCCGGAGTTCTGCCACTGGGTCATGCCGCCTTTGTCGGCATCGGCGCCTACTCTTCGACTATCCTCTTTCTGCAATACGGTATCAGCCCCTGGATCGGCATGCTGGTCGGTGGCGTGCTGGCAACCATTGCCGGGGTTTTGATCGGTCTGCCGACATTTAAAATGCGCGGGGCATACTTTGCCCTTGCCACCATTGCCTTTGCCGAAGGATTCAGGGTTATAGTCGAAAATGTCGACTATCTGGGTCCGTTTAAGATCAACGGTCCACGAGGCCTGCAAATTCCACCTCTGGACACCGGACTGGCCAATTTCATGTTCGCCGGCAAAGAGCCTTACTATTATATCATTCTTATCATGCTCGTTGCGGTGCTGGTGCTGACCTATGTTATCTCCCGTTCAAAGCTCGGCTATTATCTCAACGCCGGCGGCGAGGAACCGGAGGCGGCGATGGCGCTTGGGGTAAACGTGGCCAGGGCCAAACTGATCGCTATGGCGATGAGCTCCTTTCTGACAGCTCTGGCCGGCACTTTTTACGCCCAGTTCACCCTCTATATTCACCCCAAAAGCATCATCTCCCTGGATCTGTCGTTTGAAATCGCCTTTATCGCCCTGATTGGCGGCCGGGGCTCGATCGCCGGACCGATCCTCGGGGCACTCTTGCTCCGGCCGGTCGGTGATTTTTCCCGCATTTATTTCGGAGATACCCTGCCGGGTATGCATCTTATCATCTTCGGCCTGGTACTTATTCTGGTCATGCATTACCAGCCACGGGGCCTGCAGGAGCCGCTTACCCGTCTCTACAAAAATCTGGTGCGGCGTATAACTCACAATACTACAGGGAGATAGGATAATGGTTCTGCTTGAAGTGAAAGGTATGACCAAAGAGTTCGGCGGCCTGCGAGCAATCGATTCCTTGGACCTGACTATAGAAAAAGGTCAGATTCTCGGTCTGATTGGGCCCAACGGCGCAGGAAAATCAACTGCTTTTAACTGTATTGCCGGGGTCTTTGCGCCGACCGCAGGGGTCATCACCTTCAATAATGAAATAATAAACGGCCAGAAACCATGGAATCTCTGCAAGAAAGGGTTGGCCAGGACTTTCCAGATCGTCAAGCCATTTGCCTCGAAAAGCGTGCTGTACAACGTTATGGTGGCAAGTTTTGCAACGACCAACAGCCGTTCCGTCGCCGAAGAGAAAGCCTGCAAAATTCTCGAATCGCTCAGCTTCGCCGATAAAAAAGATATCTTGTCCGGCAACCTGACCATCGCCGACCGGAAAAGACTGGAAATTGCCAGGGCACTGGCGACTGAACCGCAGCTCCTGCTGCTCGATGAAGTTATGGCCGGACTGAGACCTAACGAAGTAGACGAAATGGTTGAGGTTTTGCATAAAATCCGCGCTCAGGGTACGACTATCTTCGTCATCGAGCATATCATGCGCGCCATCATGGCCCTGTCTGACCGCATCGTCGTCATTCAGTTCGGGAAAAAGATTGCCGAAGGCACCCCGAAAGAAATCGCCAACAACGAAAATGTTATCAAGGCCTACCTGGGAGAAGACTATGTCGCTGCTTGAAATTAATAACATCGACGTTTCCTATGGCGATGTTCAGGTTATCTTCGAGCTGTCGCTCAAGGTTGCTAAAGGTGAAGTGGTCAGTATCATCGGCGGTAATGGAGCAGGAAAATCGACTCTGTTGCGAGCAATCTCCGGCTTGATGCCTGCGTCGTCAGGGACTATTACCTTCAACGGGGTACCGATCCAGGCGGAACCTCCCGAGAACGTCGTCACCGCCGGTATTATTCACGTTCCAGAGGGAAGGCGGCTGTTTTCGCTGATGAGCGTCAAAGACAACCTGCTGGTCGGCGCCTATAATAAACGGGCTAAAAAGGATGTCGAACAGACCCTGCAAAACGTGTATACGTTGCTGCCCCGGCTGCAGGAAAGAGAAAATCAGATTGCCATGACCCTTTCCGGCGGTGAGCAGCAGATGGTTGCTATCGGCCGCGGCCTGATGGGCCAGCCCCACCTGCTCATGCTCGATGAACCGTCACTTGGCCTGGCGCCGATTCTGATAAAAGACATTTTTGAAACTGTCCGCAAGATTGCCGACCAGGGCACGACTGTCCTTATGGTCGAGCAGGATGTGAAGCATTCACTCAGTCTCAGCGATCGCGGCTATGTGCTGGAGCATGGCCGGGTGGTTATGGAGGGGAGAGCCGACGATCTCATTGACGATCCGCATGTCAAGGAAGCGTATCTGGGTATTTAGTGACTTAGAAATAATTTATTTTGTGCTTTTGCAAAATAAATTATTTCGTTAAGGAACTTATCCCGCAAATCTTTTGGGCGGGAATGGTGCATTTCTTGTTCCCACCGAGCATGGTTTCTTATCAACTCTGCAAACAATCCCTCATCCTTCAAGGTTGGGGAACAGATCGACCATATGGGGCAGCTGCGTGGCGCCTACCAACTCTCCCTGAAAATTTTCCTCCAGAGTCAGCTCTATATAGGCAACAGTTTGGCATAATAGATCAGCCTCTAATCGCTTTTCTCGATCCAATAAAGCGGCCCGGCACCCGTCACCTGCGGCATTACCGACACTCGATACTCTTTCAAGGGGGCAATCTGGAATCAATCCGATCACCCTTGCAAGATTGTTGTCAACGTGCGACCCGAAAGCTCCAGCAATCTTGATGCTATCCAGGTGAGTAATCCCCATCCGCCGCATCATCAATTTGCAGCCGGTATAAATAGATGCTTTAGCCATCTGGATCTGCCGAATATCCTTCTGGGTGATGACTATATCCTTCTCAATGCTTGTTTCTTTTGCCCAGGCCAGGACAAATTCTTTAAAACCCGTTGCAGAATTTTCCCGAAAACGCTCGAACGCCTGCGCCTTTTTGCTGAAGGCCCCACCTTTTGACACTATCCCGGCAAGAAGCAGCTCTCCCACCGCGTCCAGAATACCGGACCCGCAAATCCCCCTGGTTTGCATTTCCTCAGGTTTTGAATAACTTTTCCACGCATTTCTGCCAATCACCTTGTAGTCAACTTCCCCGGTGAGCCGATCTATTTTTATCCGTTCAATAGCCCCCGGGGCTGCCCGCATGCCAAACTCAATCTGGGCACCTTCCAGGGCCGGGCCGGTTGCACAGGAGGAACAGATCAATTTCTCCCTGTTGCCCAACACCAATTCCCCGTTCGTACCAATATCGATGATCAGCTGCATCTTCGCCGAGTTTTGCGGAGTTTCAGCAAGCATCACCCCGATGGTGTCTCCGCCGACATACCCGGCAATACTCGGCAGGAAAAACACATTTGCCGACCGGTTTGTCTTAAAGCCCAGGTCTCTGCATTTCAAGTTGATACTGTGATGAATTGCCGGCGTAAACGGAATGGATCCCAACGGCTCGGGATCGAGTTGGAGCAGAATATGATGCATAGCGGTATTTGAGCAAATGGACACGTCAACAATATCCTCAGCCGATATGGCAATGGATCGGGGTTTGCCCAGGCCGGCATCAACATCCGCGGCACGGACGCTTACCGCCTCATCGATCAATTGGTTGATAGCGCCGACGATGTCGTTGCTCATTCTGGCCAAGCCACCGGGATTGCCCATATGATAGGAGATCCGCGATACGACGTCTTCGCCATATTTAACCTGAGGGTTCATGGTCGAAAAAGTATCAACCACCTTTCCGGTAGCAAGATCACACAGATATCCGGCAATAGTCGTCGTACCGACATCAAAAGCAAACCCATACCCGCGACAGTCCAATCCGGGGCTGATCCGGATAATCTCCTTATCCATCCAGATGCTGACAGTAACCTGCCAATCTCCCTCTCGCAATGCGCCGGCAAGAGAGCGCAGGGCATAGAGATCAATTGTAAGAGATGACAGCCCATAGTGCTTTGCCAAGGCGTTGCACACTCTTTCAAAGTCGGCCATGCCATCTTCAAGAGTCGGCGGATCTACCCGGACAACATATTGCTTTACCCCAGGATCAAGCTGTATATCAATTTCCCGTGCCGCTTTGCTGACAACCTGCTTACCAGTCCGAGACGACTCAGGCACATAGATCAGCAAATCGCCTTGAACCGTTGCAATGCATCCCAGCCGGTACCCCTCCCGTTTTTCTTCGTTACTAAATATCTGGTCTTCAGCAGGGTCAAAAGCTCCGGCATGGTCCTGGCTGGAACAAATGGCCATTTTTTCAAACACGCCATTTTCCACCCGTACCCTGCACTTCCCACAAACTTGATGCTCCCCGCAAGGCGCTTCCAGGTCCACCCCCAAAAGACGAGAGGCTTCAACGAGGGTAATGCCTACCGGGACTTGTCCTCTTCTCCCGGAGGGTTGAAAAATGACTGTAGCTGTACTATGTTCCATCCTTATCTCACTCCTCCATAACAAGCCGACATCATTAAGAATGATGTCACATCCTGTTGGTATTGCCCCAACAAATTACGATTCAAATATTTTATCCTGCAGTACCACTGCAGCTCTATCTCGTATTGCATTGATAGCTTCCTGAACACCATCAGCCAACGGTTCGACCTTATGTTCATGCAATATTTTTTTCGCTTTTTCTATCGCTCTCTCAGCCAAAGTTGTTCGGCCGGACGATTGCCAAAAATCAAGAGTCCGCCTGTTCGACAGCTCAGGCAGCCAGTGTTCTTTTCTAAAATTCTTTGCCGTATGGGAGGTGCTGAGAAATTGCCCCTGATGTCCCACCTGCCGGATGACATCCATGTTTATATCCACATCATCGATATCAAATCCACGAATAAAACGTTTCACGTAACTTATAATTTCGGCACAGATAACCAGAGCTGCCGGATGGCCGACCAATCCTTGCCCCAGATACCCTACATCATGAATCAGATTTGCTCCATCCAGGGCCGCTGTCAGCAATGACACCCCCCATTCCATACCGGCCTGTTCGTCAAGACAATGCGCATCACTCACCCCGGCAGTTCCCCACATGGGGACACCATAGTAGTGATAGAGATCGGCACAGGCTGAGAGCGCCAACCGATATTCCGGGCAGCCGTAAACGCAGGCTGCCGTCTTCATATCCAGTGTAGACATACCAAACCCGGAAATTATTGGTGCACCTTTTCGACGCACCTGGTGCATCACCAGTCCGGACAGAGCTTCGGCATTACCAACAGTTATGGCACCGGCCAAGGTGACCGGCGCAGTTCCCCCGGACATCATGCCCGGAGTGTAATTGACTGGAATAAGGTTATCAGCACAGTACATCAATTTTTTAATGGCCCCTGATGAGTGGGCTAACGGAGTTAAAGGTTCAGAGTAGTTGATATGAATAGGTTTTTCCTTGAGGATATCCGCTCCCCCCACTGCAGCTGCCGCCAAACTATTGATTATGGCCAAATCTTCCGGCCCGGCGGCAGTAAAGAAAATAGGCTTCGTGGTATTTTCAAGCTGCGCCTTGAAGGAATCAATATAGCCCATGTTATCAGGCGAATCATAAGGCAGAGCGTAGGATCCTGAAAAGTCGATTTCGTCTAATGCATCAGCGATCTTGGCGGCGTTGGCGACGTCTTTCAGCTGGGATTGCCGCAATGCGCCGGTATCAAGGTCATAGGTATGGAGTAAATCTGTGCCCATGCCATAATGAATTCGATTGTTTTCAAGTCGCATGGCTTCTTTGCCCAATCGATTGTAGATAGTTATTCTTGACGGGGCGCTGCGGATACAGTCATCAACCAACCAGTTGGGAAATAAGACAATATTGTCCGGCTTGATTCGACACCCGGCATCGCTGAGCATGGTCCGTGCTTCGTCATCAAGGATTTTAACCCCGACCGTTTCAAGCAGCTCCAGGGTAGCAAAGTGGATACGTTTGATTTGCGCCTCTTTTAATATGCGATACTCCGGAACACATTGTGATTTAAAACCGGAATTCATGATACCCTGCTCCTTTTTAAAATTATACTGAGAATCCTGTATATACAGATAAGGTGCTTATTTTTTAATTGACAACAATTGCCCTGTCAAGAATGATAATCTGGTAAATTTTTAAAATCGGGGCGCACTGATAAAAATTTTGATACACAATATTTTTCATTGTTTGCTGCAAATGAGTGAGTGATATTAATCAGCACCAACGTCTTTTTATGACCATAAAACAACTCAAGAAGGACTTCGACAAACAGCTCCTTCCCAAGTATAAAAAAATTAAAATGTATATCCTTGAAGGGATAGCTTCGCACAGTTTTACCAAGGCTCTTCCTTCAGAAAACAAGCTGGCCGATTTTTTTTCGGTCAGCCGCATGACTGCCCGAAAAGCGATGGATGAACTTGAGAAAGAAGGGCATATCACTCGGGTAAACGGCAAAGGATCCTTTGTAAAAACACAGAAGCATTACTCCGGTTTTTTTCGAGTTCGTCCTTTTAAACTCTGGGCGCAAGACTTGAATGTGGAACCGTCCACAAAAGTATTGAAACTCGGGGTAATTGAAACGCCCCCGAAGGTGGCAAAACTTCTGGGCTTTCCCGAGCAGGTTATTCAAGTGCAGCGTCTCAATTATTTTGACGATTTACCGGTGCGATATGCTATCCACTACCTGCGCACCGAAATAGCCGCGGGGATCCTGATGGAGGATCTGGAAAGAGAATCAATTTATGAGCTTCTCGCCAACAAGTACAGAATTGACATCACTAAAATCTCCCAGGATCTGATAGCGATAAACCTTCCCCAAAGCATTGCCGGGATCTTCAAGGTTTCCCCAGGATACCCGGCATTTCATTTTAAAAGAATCGAATTTTCCAATGACCTGCCGGTCTGCTATGTAGAATATTTCATGCGCGGTGAAATGTCTTTTCGCGATGTTTTCTCACCAAAACTGGAAATGTCTCAATCAATATAGTGGAGTCTGTTTTTTACCGACTTCCAGCCGTACGGATTACCCTGACAACGATGGTCCGGCAATGGCGTCGCCTGACAAAAATGTAACACAATTTGTTCTTGACAATACAAGTACCTCTATAATATATAAAAAATGGACCTGTATATACTGGTCATGATCTTCGTAAAATTATACGGCCTGCCGGAATTGACGTGTTACATGGTGAAAACACTAAAAAACAACCTGGAGTTGTCTTATGTCACTGGAAAAATTAAGCAAACTTGTTGAAGATGGGGATGCTGACGAAACAAGAGTACTAACAGAACAACTTTTAAAAGACGGCATCGATCCTCTGGAGATGATCGATTCGCTGACAAAAACCATGGCCCACGTCGGTGAGCTCTTTGCCAAACTCGAAATCTTTCTTCCGGAAATCATGCTTTCCGGCGAGGCATTAACTGCAGCCGTCGATATTATTACTCCCTATCTAGAAGCCAGCGGAGGGCGGGCAATAAAAGGCAAGGTTGTCATTGGCGTGGTCAAGGGCGACCTGCATGAAATCGGCAAGAATATTGTTAAGTTAATACTTGAAACCAATGGGTTCGTCGTCAAAGATCTTGGCTACAATGTCGATTCTCTCACCTTTGTCAAGGAAGCCGAAGCCATGGGAGCTGACTTCATCGCCTCCTCCTCCCTGATGACCACCACGATGCCTCGCCAGTTGGAAATTATAGAAATCCTTAAATCAAAAGGCATTCGAGATAACTATAAAGTGGTTATCGGCGGCGCTCCGACATCACAGATGTGGGCAGATAAAATTGGTGCAGACCTGTATTGCTATGATGCCAAATCAGCACCGGAACTCTTCTCTGCGGTACTGGCCGGCAAATAATCCCCGTCTGATTCAACCCATAAACGGGATTCATTTTAATGCCCTTCACGGGGAGAGGCAGCTGCACTAAATATTTCTTAGGTGCACAACAGGTTATTGATACTATTGAGGTCTTGAAAAAGACCGGGAGGTAATACATGTCAACCCCTTATCGTCATTGGGAAATCATCGATCGCGCGCGAACCGGAAAATTCATGGACGAGGATGATTTTCTGCCGAAGCATTTCTCTCCGACATTGAAAAAACTGATTAAGAAATATGATATCAAATACGATCCCAAAAACCCTTGCCCGAGCGATGATGCCATGGCTGATCGAGTCTGGCTGGCCGCCTGGGAATTCTTCAGAGAAGTTGGTTATTACAATACCGACTCCCACCGCGTCATAGAAGTCACCGACGAAGAAATTAAAGAAGCCCTGTATGTC
Organism: uncultured delta proteobacterium; assembly: GCA_963804605.1. GTDB lineage: Bacteria > Desulfobacterota > Desulfobulbia > Desulfobulbales > Desulfocapsaceae > Desulforhopalus_A. The sequence goes on along the minus strand of CAWDRB010000009.1, from coordinate 132,394 downwards.
GCCCAGGGACAATATACAGTTGGTGGCGGTAAAGATTCCCGCGTGATGAAGCATCGTGCGGTGGAAGACCCGGAGCCACCTTTCTGCATCATGAGTCCTGATATCACCGTCGATGAAAAATACCACCAGTCGATGTGTATGGCGTATCTTAAAGAGCCGCTTCTTGACGGCCTTTGTGGTCCCATTCTGGAAGAAACCTTTGGCCATTTGATCGAATCAGGCGGCCCCACCGAAATAGCAGGCTGCATACAACATATCCAAAACCAGAAGATGGCTGCGAGGCTGGTAGGTCGGCCTGGAGTATTCATGGTCGCGGTTGGAACGGCAGAACACGATTCGGGCCAGATAGCTGTTTCCAACAATGAGTGGGGAGTACAGACAACCGACGCCCGTCTGGTGGGCTCCTTAACTGAATTCAAGACAGCAGACACCCTGTTGAACAGGTCGCTGCACTATGCCCAATATGGTTCGTATACCGGCAACCTCACCGGAGCTATTTATGGCGGCTGGTGCGGCGGCTCAGAAGGTACGGCTATCGCAACGGTTGCTTACAGCCTGATTGGTCTCGTCATCCACGGGGCCATGTTCAACCAGCATTTTCCTTTCCATCTCAATTACGGTTCCAATACCACCCGCGAACTCCTCTGGTCGATTGCCATGGCCGGACAGGCGTTGGCCCGCAACAGTAAGCTGCTCTATACCTCCAACGGATTTGCCAATGCCGGTCCCATGACCGAGATGCTGTTCCGGGAAACTGCGGTTCATGCCATGGTTTCAACGGTTGCCAGCTGGAATTTATGGGAAATGGCCTCGACAAGAAATAAATACCGCAACCGCGCGACGCCCCTTGAAGCACGCTTAGGCTGTGAAGTCGGCCATGCGGTGGCAAGACAAAAAATGTCCCGGGAACAGGCCAATGAAATTGCCAACAAACTGCTGGCAAAATATGAAGACAATGCCGCTGATGCTCCCATGGGGTCTGAGTACCATGAATGTTACGATGCGGCAAAGGCGCTGCCGACAGTTGAACATATGGATATGTTCCGTCGTATTAAAGATGAGATCGCAGCCCTGGGTGTTCAATTTCTTTATTAAAAGCTGAAAGACTGGTAATTTCAATGAGTTGATGAGAGCGCAAACTGCTCTCATCAACTCTATTATTAAAAGAATATTTATGGCACGCAACACTCAAACCAGTCTCCTGCCCAAGAATCATTCATCGCTCACTTCTCCATTCAGCCCCCCTGCAATAACCACCAGGCAAATTTCTGACCTTTCATCGGTCAAAGCAGACGTCTCAATCGAAGCGGTAGCCAACTATTTTGGCGGAAATGGCTACACTCCCACACAGGCGATACGTAATCGAATTCGTCATTGCATTGATTCGGCGGCAGAACTGGTAGACCCAAAAGCAACCTACACCCTTTTTCCGATTACCAGCATAATCGGAAGCAAGGCAGTAACCCTGGGAAACGGAATACAACTGAGTCTTCCCGAATGCTCTGCGGATCCGGGCGCGAGGCTTATTGCTGCCATTATCGGAACGCTTGGCGGAAGATTGGAGAAGCACTGCCAAAATCTTGCCGGCACGGGTAAAATCTATGAATCAACCCTCTTTGATGCAATTGGCACTGCCATGCTTGATTTATTAAGCGAAAACATATGTACTGTTCTTGAAGAAGTCGGCAAACAGTATGGACTTGTCGGAGGACCACGTTTTGCCCCAGGCATAGATGGCTACCCCCTTGAACAACAATACCAGCTCTTTCAGATGGCTGACAGCACGTCGGTTGGTGTCGTATTGAACTCATCAGCCATTATGATGCCAACAAAATCAATCTCTTTTTTTATGCCCCTTACCCAAACAATTAGTAAGAATAAAAAAAGGAATAAATGTAATGTGTGCCGGCTGCGAAATTGTCAATTCCGCAGATTGCCAGAGAAGGAAAATTTATGAATACCACGCAACTTTTCAACCAAAAATCTTTCCGGGTGTAGCAGAAAGACATTATGCAAATTGTTATTGTCGGCAATAGTGCAGCCGGGCTGAGCGCTCTTGAAGCGTTTCGAAAACAGGATCAGACAGCAACTGTCACCATGGTTGCCCAGGAGGAGGTCAGGCCATACTCCAAGGTATTACTGCCCTATTATCTGCGAGGGAAAGTTCCTTACGAGAACCTGTTTATTAGAGACGCAGACTATTACAATCGACTCAACACCAAATTTGTCAAAGGAAAAGTTGTCAGGCTGCTGCCGGGACAAAGATGTGTTGAGCTTGAATGTGGAACCCGGATCCTCTATGATAAGCTCCTGATTGCCACCGGTTCATCCCCGATAAAACCAAGTATTCCCGGACTATCAGGCGGAGGCATTCACCACCTCTGGACTTTGGCAGATGTCGGTGGGCTTGCCCCGCATTTCCAAAAAGGTAAACACGTTGCCGTTCTCGGCTCTGGTTTTGTGTCGTTGCAGGGTGCCTGTGCAGCACGTTCCCAGGGATTGAATGTCTCGGTAATCGAGTTGATGCCGCGTATCATGCCCAAGGCCCTGGATGATCATGGGGCTGACATACTGGCATCGCAAATAAAAAATGCAGGAGTCGATCTCCGGGTAAACACACTGACCACGTCAATCGAACAAACCGAGGGAGGACAACATATACTCCATTTCAAGGATGGGGACTCCCTGACGGCAGATTGCATCATTGTCGGTACAGGCGTCCGACCCAATATCGAATTCCTTGAGGGTACAGAGGTCAGAATCGATGCCGGTATAATCGTAAATGAGCAGATGGAGACAACCCTCCCAGGGGTTTATGCTGCCGGAGATGTGGCCCAGGTCCCCTCCTTTGCCGGAGGCGACCCCGTGGTTCATGCGCTTTGGCCAACGGCAGTCGAAACAGGGGCCGTTGCCGGGAATTGTATGGCCTTGCATAATGTCCATTACAATGGGAGCCTGAATATGAATGTAACCCAGATGTTTGACATAACTGTTGCATCAATGGGTGAATTCATGGATGCTGCAGACAGGGAGAGTTGGATTGATGACAGTTTGCCCAAAGATCAGTATTTAAAAATTGTGCTGCAGCGAGGGGTGCCGATTGGCGCCACCTGTGTTGGGAGTGCGGAACTCGTATCGACACTCGGGATGTTACGGCCACTGATTCGGGGAAAGGTGCACATCACCGGAAAACCAGGAACACTCAAAGCAATTATGGCGAAAAATATATCGCAGCACCATCAGGCATTTATTAAAAGCAGCAGAATCAAAAGTACTCTTTGAAGATTAAAGGAATTGAAAGGATCAGCACATGCTTTTCATAACTATGGATGTGACCAAATGTGTTGTTTGCCGTAATTGTGAGTACGCATGCTCATTTCGGCAGAATGGCGATTTTGACAGGAGAGATTCAAACATCAGAGTTGAGTACCTTGATGATGTCAAGATTTGCCTTCCGCAAACCTGCCTGCAGTGCGATGACGCCTGGTGCCTTGAGATTTGCCCGGCAGCGGCAATATCAAAAAACGCGCTGACGGGTGCCATAGAAATTGACGGCAACCGTTGTGCCGGTTGCAAAATGTGCATATTAGCCTGCCCTTTTGGCAATATTCATTTTGATGACCTTCATCTGGTCAGCCGCAAATGCAATCTATGCGACGGTGAACCAAACTGTGTCTCGTACTGCATCTCAGGCGCCCTGCAATACACCACAGCCCAAGACTCCTGCCTGAACAACCGTGAGATATTTCAACGTTTTATTGAAGAAATTTCAGTAGTTGACAGATAATTATTTGAGACATTAGATCAGAAAAATGGGCGATTCAAAAGGAAAAACCGAGCACTACACTTCATTGTGCAGGATGTGTGACAACCGCTGCGGCATCAACGTGTATGTAGAGAATGGTACGATCGTCGAAATCACCGGGCTGAAAGAGCATAAATGGAATCATGGAAGGCTCTGTGTCAAAGGCAGACTGGGTGTTGATCTGGTCAATGCACCGGACCGGATTTTACAACCTCTGAAACGAGTCGACAATACCTTCGTTACGATTGATCTCGAACAAGCCTATGATGAAATTGCTGAAAAAATAAAAAATATCCAGGCAACATGGGGTGCCCGGGCCATGAGTGTCTGGAAAGGGGAAGCCCTGGGTTTTTTGACCCAGGAAGAACTGTCCCGCCGTTTTATCCATGCCATCGGCTCGCCGAATTATTTCTCCAACGACTCGCAATGCTACGTCGGCAGATGGCTCGGTTACGCTCTTGTATCAGGGGATTGGGCAACGCAGGATTTTAACAAATCGAAGTGTGCTGTCATCTGGGGAAGCAACCCCCCCTACTCCCAACCAAACCTCACCCAGTCAATTCTTAACGGCAGAGAAAATGGTGGGAAGCTTGTCGTTATTGACGTCAGGCTTTCAGCTATTGCCCGCCAGGCCGATGAGTTTGTTCAGATTTTACCCGGTACAGACGGCGCCCTGGCTCTCGGCATTGCCAGACAGCTGATTGCCGATGATACGATTTGCCATTCTTTCATAAAAGAATATACCCATGGATTTGAACAATATGCCGAATATGTGCAGGAATTTACTCCAGAACGGGTGGAACAGGAGACAGGAATTCCAGGCGAGACGGTGGTAAGGATTGCACGACTCATCGGCAGCTGCCGACCAAAGGTCAGTGTGTACGCGGGAAATGGTCTGGAACATCACCAGAATGGCATCAACAATGTCCGGGCCATCGCCTGCCTGGACGGCCTTCTCGGCAATCTCGATCATGAGGGCGGTAACTTTACTGCAGAAAGACCGGGATTCAGTGAGCTGACCTTATATAATGAAAAACCTTTGCGGCATCTCGAGCCAATTGGTGCGGACAAATATCCGGTATTATATGATTTTCGTCATGAATGCCACACCATGACCGCAATGGATACGATCCTCACCGGCAAACCCTACCCCCTGAAAGGGATGATCCTGGGAGGTGCCAATCCAGCCCTGACTAACCCGAACAGCCAAAAGGTCATCAGGGCATTAAAGAGCCTGGATCTTTTCGTGGTACGCGAACTTTTCATGTCGGAAACCGCTGAACTTGCTGATTATATCCTGCCGGCGGCAAGTTTTCTGGAACACTCCGAACTCCACTGCCACCCTATTCACCAGACAATGAGTCTCTCCAAAGAAATTGTTACCTTCCCCAACTGTGACAATGAGTACGTCTTCTGGAAAAAACTTTCAGCCAGACTGGGAGTTGAGAACTATTTTCCCTGGGAGAACAAGGAGGCTTTGAATCGTTGGCTTCTAAAAGATACCGGTATTACTCTTGAAAATTTGCTGGAACATCCGGAAGGGTACCAATTCAAGCCCAGACGTTTCCAGAAATACAAAGAAGAAGGACTGCCGACACCGTCAGGAAAGTTTGAGTTTGGCTCGACCTACCTGGAAAACTATGGATATCCTTACCTGCCAGAATATACTCCGCCAACCTACAAAAGCTCTCCCAACCCGGAATATCCTTATGTTCTGGTAACCGGAGCAAGAAAAGTGTTTTATACCCATGGTCGGAATCGTAATTTTAAACGGTGCCGGACAGCCATCCCGCATCCGGAAATAGAAATGAACCCCATTGATGCTGAAAAAATTGGGGTTACGACAGGAGATATGGTAACTGTTACATCTACTGTGGGATCTGTCGATATTCCTGTCAAAGTCGTCCATGCATCCAACATCCTGCCCGGGGTGACGCAGGTGACCCATGGATGGAAAGAGAGTAATATAAATCTTATTACCCACGATGACCGGAATGATCCCATTGACGGCTTTCCCCTTATGAAATCGGTCGAAGTGAAAATTACCCGGAAGGTAATTGATTGATGAGCACGCAACCAGTATCAACCGTTTCGAAGAAGAGCTCTCTGGGCCTTGCTGCCTTCCCCATCAAAGACATAGCTATCTATTTATCTGTAATAACAGGAATAATTTACATAATCCTGCAGGGTGCCTCGGAACAGGGATATTATTGGCAATGGTATCGGGTATCGCAATATCTCTACACCCTTAAAGACGGCACATTTACCCTCGGTCCACTGCTCGAAGGGTTAAAAATAACCCTGCATATCACCTGGATCAGCATGATTCTGACCTATACCATTGGCCTCGCAACGGCACTTCTGCGCTTGTCCGATTCAATTATAGGTCGGGCCGTTGCCCGGGTATACCTCGAAGTAGCCAGGAATACCCCTCTTATTGTCCAGCTTTTTTTTGTCTATTTCGTTATTGCCCCAGTTCTCGGAATTGATCGGTTACTTGCCGCCATCCTTGCGTTAAGCCTCTTCGAAGGTGCCTATGCATCGGAGATCTACCGGTCGGGAATTGTTTCTCTGCATAAGGGTCAGTGGGAAGCTTGTCACAGTCTCGGCCTCACCCGTTTTGATGCATACCGTAAAGTCATTCTCCCCCAGGCGATTCGCCGGGTGCTCCCGCCACTGACAAGTCAGACAATTTCCTTGATTAAGGACTCCTCCCTGGTCAGTGTTATCGCTGTTTACGAGATGACGATGCAGGCAAATGCGATTGTCGCCGAAACCTTTTTAACTTTTGAAATCTATTTTACTATTGCAGCCATCTACCTTTTTATTACGATATCTTTATCACAGTTGGTGGCGCTGATGGAACGCAAATTTAAGGTCTACAATTAACCGATAGCCTAAAAAATAGAGGGCGCATGACTGAAAAGAAGTTTGGCGACTATATCATCCATGTTAAAGATATCTGCAAAACCTTTCCGAACGGCGTAAAGGCCCTCAGCAACTTTTCCACCAATATCCGGAGAGCAGAAGTCGTTGTCGTCATCGGGCCGTCCGGATCGGGAAAATCGACCTTTCTCAGGTGCCTGAACGGGCTTGAGGAGATTGATGCAGGAGAAATCATCTTTGATGGCATCCCCTTAGATCATAACAAACACAACAGGCTGCAGATCAGAAGAGAGATGGGCATGGTCTTCCAGTCGTTTAACCTCTTCCCGCACATGACGGTTCTGGAAAATATCATGCTGGCCCAAAAGCTGGTGCGGAAGAGTTCAACCAGTGTTGCTCGATCAGTTTCCATGGGATTGCTCGAAAAAGTCGGCATTCAGGACAAGATAGACTCTTATCCTGGGCAGCTCTCCGGTGGGCAACAGCAGAGGGTTGCCATTGCCCGGGCCCTGGCCCTGAAACCAAAGGTGATGTTGTTTGATGAGGCAACGAGCGCTCTCGATCCGGAGATGATTGGCGAGGTTCTCGATGTTATGAAAACTCTTGCCAGGGAAGGCATGACCATGATCTGTGTTACCCATGAACTTGGCTTCGCCCAGGAGGTAAGTGACTGGGTTATTTTTATGGATGAAGGACGGATTGTTGAAGGGGGAACGGCAGAACATTTTTTCTCAAATCCAACAGAAGAAAGAACCAAGCTTTTCCTCAGCCAGATTTTATAACGTTGTTTAATCATGAAAAAGGGGGGGGTGGTGTTCGCTGGCAGATGGCAATTGGCAAGGGACAGGAGATTAATATTTTAGATATTGGAGATAAACATGAAACCTCGTTTTACCGGATGTGTAATCGCGTTAACCTGTATTCTCATGAGTCTGAGTCTTTCGACAGCTTTTGCTGCCTCGGATGTGCAAAAAGAGCTGGCCACCACAAGCACTATCGAAAAAGTTCTGCGCAGTGGTAAACTGAAAGTGGGCATGTCCACCTTTATTCCATGGGCCATGCAGAGCAAGACCGGAGAATGGGTAGGATTTGAAATTGACGTTGCCAGACGCCTGGCAAAAGATATGGGAGTTGAGATCGAGTTCATCCCAACCAAATGGGACGGGTTGATCCCCTCTCTTCTTACCGGAAAGTTCGATCTGGTTATTGCCGGAATGACCGGGACGCCGCAGCGCGCCCTGAAAATCAATTTCACCCAGCCTTATGACTTTACCGGCACCCAGATCTGTATCAACAAGAAATTTGCCGATAAAATCAAAACGCCTATGGATCTCAATGACCCAGCCTTCACGGTTATATCCCGCGTTGGTGTCACTGCCGCTGAGACTGCTAAAAGAATGCTCCCAAAAGCCCAGAAGAGGCTGTTCTCCGATAATGGTTCCATGGTTCAGGAATTGTTGAACGGCAAGGCAACGGCAATAATTCAATCCCTGCCGGAGCCGGCACAGCTCGTGGCCAAAAACCCGGAGACCCTGGCACTCGTTGAAGGAACTCTTACCAGAGAACCTATCAGCATGGGTGTTCGCAAAGGTGATCCCGACACCCTGGCCTACCTCAACAACTGGATTGAAGTAGTCAGAGCCGAAGGCTTTCTCGAAGAAAAAGCCGATTACTGGTGGCGCGGCATGGAATGGGCTTCACTCCTCGAATAGCCGCATGCCGACACAAACCTTAGGATCAATGATTCCCCGGTGCGGCACTGCCCAGAGCAGCGCCGCACCAATTCTTGCGCAGTAAAAATGGGTAGTTGAGTACATGAGAAAAAAATTTCCCTTGACAGTTACAGACCTGGTGGTTGGCTTTCTGCTCCTGCTCCTCGGTCTGTTTTTTGTCTATCGCGTCAAGGTAGGCTTACACTATAACTGGGCCTGGGACTCGATTTTTCAATTCATTTTCCGCTTTGACGACAAAAATGATGCGTGGGTTTCCGGGATTCTCATGACCGGCTTTTATACGACCATTCGTTTAAGTTTCTGGGGCATCCTGCTTGCTACTGTTTTCGGAGTTTTGAGTGGTATTGCCAAGACCAGCAATATACTTTTTCTCAGATGGCTGGCAACGACCTATGTCGAAACGATGCGCAACCTCCCCCCTCTGGTCATTATTTTTATCGCATATTTCTTTGTCGGTGATCAGCTTTTAGCCCCTCTACATATTGACGACTGGGCCGATTCACTCTCTCCGGCAAGTCAAAACATTGTGTCGGTAGTTTTTGCCCAGCCCAGGTACCTCACCCAGTTTTTCGCTGCCTTGATGACGCTCGCCATCTTCGAGGGCGCGTATATCACTGAAATAGTCAGGGCGGGAATTGAATCGATTGACAAAGGCCAATGGGAGGCTTCGCATGCCCTGGGACTGACCCGGTACCAACAAATGCGCCATATTATCCTGCCGCAGACCTTCCAACGTATTATGCCGCCCATGGCCGGCCAGTTTATTTCACTCATAAAAGATTCCTCTATTGTTTCCGTCATATCCGTTCAAGAATTGTGCTTCCAGGGCATAGAACTTATGACCAGTACCTTGCATACAATTGAGATCTGGACGGTGGTTACGCTCATGTATCTGGCGTTAACCCTTCCCTGTTCCCTGCTGGTGGAAAGACTGGAGACCCGCTTAAACCTGAGTTTGAGATGATAAGAAAAGCAATGCATTTAATCATCTGATACGGCAGGGGCACCGCAGAATTTACCGGAAACCTTTTACTTTACTGATCAGGATGTACTTTTTTATCGGTAGTTGTGTTGAAAAATATATTAATGCTTTGTGCTTAACTGGAGACATTAGATGGCAAAACAGAAACTCATTGATGCAATAAGAGGAAAAAGAACCGAGACTGCCCCGTGGGTGCCCTACGCCGGGGTGCATTGCGCTTTTCTCATGAACGAGCGGGCTGACACGTATCTGCAGGACCCTGAACTTCTCGCCAAAGGTCTTGTTGAGACAGCCAAAAGATATAAGGCAGACGGTATTCCATTGGTGTTTGATCTTTCGGTTGAAGCGCATTCGCTGGGATGTGAGCTGGAATGGTGGGAGGATAATGTGCCATCGGTCTCCAGTCACCCCTGTTCGGACAAGACGCCTGCTGAAGCCGGCATCAAATTGCCGACCAAAGATTCCGGTCGATGGCCGGTACTTTTTGCGGCAGCCAAAATTGCCAAACCGCAACTTGATGAGTTGGATTGTGCATTAATAGGTGCTATCTGCGGTCCCCTGACTCTTGCTTCACACTTGGCTGGAGTTCGAATTTTCACCGATGTCTATAAAAATAAAGAATTTGTCCACAGTGTTATGGCATGCGCGGCTCAAGCCGGTGCTGTGGCAGCACAGTTCTATGTCGATATGGGTTGCGAAATTATCGCAATCGTCGATCCTGTTGCATCCCAGATTAAACCGGCGACCTTCAGAGAATTTGTCACCCCCTATGTCAAGGAGGCAACGACCGTCATTAACGAGGCCGGCTGTACCTCTGATTTCTTCATCTGCGGCAATGCGACCAAGGTATTAAAAGACGTATGTGAACTTGACACCCATGGCTTTGCCATTGATGAGCAGCTTAATATGAACTTTGTCCGAGATGTTGCAAGAGAATATGGCAAAGGGTTCGGCGGTAATCTCAAACTCACCCTCGCGCTGAGTCTCGGCCTGTTATCCCCGAGAGAAGATGCCATTGTCAGCCTGGCGGCAGGAGGCCACATCGGCTTTACCTTTGCCCCCGGCTGAGACATGCCCTACGATGTTCCGGCGGAACATATCGAGCAGGTCCTGGAAGCAAAAGAATGGTTTGAAACCCACTATGCCAAATATCCCGAGTCCTGGTAGGGGAGCGGCAGTGTTGGGTCGCCTAAAGGGAGGAAAATACAAGAATGACCGATAAAATCACAATTGATGTACTCACGCTCGACAGCGTGCAGTGCGCCGCCTGTGGGTATATGATGGAGTCTATCGCCGCCTTGCCCGATGAGGTCCAGAGGATGATCGACTATAGAGAATGGTCGATCAAGACCAAGGAAGGCATTGCCAAGTTTATGGCATTGAAAGGTAAAGTTCTGCCCTCTATCTGTATTGAAGGCGATCTGGTCTTTGAGAGTCTGATCCCCCAATATGAAGAACTTATTGATGAGATGGCAAAACGAGCCCCAGCAGCCATGGTTGAACCCCTTCAATCGGCTCGCGATAAGGGATTTGACTTTACCAGGCTGAATGAGAATCTCAAAAAGGCCGGTGCCGGTCTGAAAACGAAGATTGGTTAAGCGATATACATTTTCGAACTCGCAACTGGAAACCGGTTGAGCATGAGGTTTCCAGTTTTTTGTTGGCGCAACAGATCAGCAATCAGAGCAATATTATGCGTGAAACGACGTCAGTTATCCTTATTACCGGTTTTTTAGGGAGCGGCAAGACAACATTTCTCAACAGGATTATCAACGAGTTCCCTCAAGATCTCAAACTCACCATTTTGATGAATGAGTTTGGCGAGATAGGCATAGATGGAACGTTGGTCGAAGGTGATGATATCGACATGATGGAAATCAGTCGCGGCTCTATCTTCTGTGTCTGTGTCAAGACTGATTTTATCAAAGGGCTCTATGAACTCAACACCAAAATCAAACCTGATCTGCTGATTATTGAATCGACAGGAGTCGCGAACCCATCCGACTTAAAGCGTGATTTAAAATTGCCTATCTTCGACAATCGCTTTCAGTTCACCGAACAATTCTGCATTATTGATGCCCCCCATTTCCTTGAGGCCTATGAAGTTTTTGCCTCGGTTGAGAAACAATTATCGACATCAACAGTCTTTATAATCAATAAGATCGATCTCACGACCAGGGAGACAATAGAGAAAATAAAGGCGGTGGTTCGCGATAATCACCCCGATCCTGTCTTTTTTGCGACGACGTATGCCCAAATTCCTTTCGATGCCCTGCAATATTTCAATTATTTAAATGATCGTAACGAGAGGGCGACAGTATCCACGTCTCAACTATTGTCAGCAATGGAGCTCGATAATTTTATAAGCGACATCCTGGCGAATCCAGAACTTGAGGCGTCGCCACCGGATCAACTGGCTTCCATTACGTATACCTGGCACGGTGATGACCTTGAACAGATTAGACAGATAGCCAAAGTACTGCCTGCCACAATTGTCCGCGCCAAAGGGTTCGTCCTGGAAAAGGGCCGAATCCATCTGTTCAGCTATGTCATGGGAGACTGGACAATCGAGGCTGTCACCAAGAAGACAACCGAGATTCAACATATGAATATGATTGTTTTTATCGGAAATTTTGCGGCAATAGAGGCTCTTAGTAAAATTATTACCCGACCAGACTGGTCCGCCGGCAAGATACTGCAACCCTTCGGGCAAATCAGCAAAATGTCTTAAATAGTGTTATGGCAGCAACAGAAAAAATTATTGTCGAGGTGATGTTTAAGGCGAATTATTGCCTTATCTGTTCGTATATGGACGAGGCGATCCGGGAAGTTCTCCCGCAATATAAAGACTATATAGAATACCGCAGGGTAGATATCCTCAAAGGCGACGGCAAAAAGCGCTTTTTAGAGCTGTCGGTGTCGTTGTTTGGCGAAGCAGGCGTCTATAAAAAAATGCGCATCGCTCCCATTCCATCGATGTTTATCAACGGAGAACTGTTTTTTGATACTATTCCACCCCGGCCCATGCTTGAAGAAGCCATCACCGAAGCTATTGCCGAACATGTTCGAGGGGCACAATAATGCATAAAGTCAAAGTTGACCTGCTGCTCACCGACTTCAGGCAATGACTGGCCTGTGTCTATATGGCAAAGTCGGTACAGGAGCTACCGATAAAAATACAACAATACATTGAGGTCCACGAGTGGGATATGCGAACCATCGAAGGGAACTCGCGGTTTCGTGAACTCAAAGGAAAAGTTCTCCCTACAATTGCCCTCGATGACGTATTGGTGTACGAATCTATCATCCCCGGCCAGGAAGAGCTGAGTGATGCAATTACCAGGCTATGGCAATTAAAAAACAGCAGAGGTGCTTGATGACAACTTTTTCTCTTGAGGTGGATCCGGGGATATGCGGGTTTGCCTGTACAGTAAGATCGACGAGCGAAAATAAAAAAACGGCACAAATCAAAATTTCCGGATCCGGATGCACCATGATTCAGGAACTGGCAGGAACGGTCAAGGAGGTTTCGATGCAGGATATTTTTGTTCCGTTAACCAAAAACCTGATTTTTATAAATGCCGAAAAAGCCAAGTGCCATCTGGCCTGCCCTGTTCCCGTTGCGGTGGTAAAAGCGGCAGAAGCGGCATTAGTCTTAGCGTTGCCAAAAGATGTAACTATGAAGTTTGAATGACACAGTGATATTACTGTAACTCTGGCAGTTTTCCTTCTTTGCAGGCATTGATGAAATTGATAACATCCGCTTTTATGCTGTCGCGCATGACTCTTGTTTGCTGAATTCTGTCGATCCTGCTTTCAGCGATCTTATCCGGATCGGCATGCCCCCAGTTGAGCCGCAGCAATTGGCCTGGAAAATCAGGGCATCTTTCATCTAAGCGTTTGGGACAGATGGTGATCAAGACGTCATAGCGGCGTCCCAGTTCAAACAGGTCGAAAACCGAACAGGGGCCCTCACAATGGGTAAGGTCATAGCCATCCAGCTTCATAATTATTGCAACCACCGGATTTAATGGCCCAGGCTCAAATCCAGCACATTCAACGGTAAAATACTCACCGCCTAGAGATTTAAGGTAGGCGCCGGCTATCAGGTTCTTGCCGAAGTTGTATTCCGAGACGACGAGTAAATCCAACATAACTCTTAATGGATGAATAGAATTATACTTAGTATACCGGGCGTTCTTCTATAAACGGCTCGCGCATCGTGACAAATTCTTCGGCACTGCTCGGGTGAATGCCGACGGTGCGATCAAAATCAGTCTTGGTTGCCCCGGCTTTCAGGGCCACGGCAAATCCCTGAATAATTTCGCCGGCATCCCCGCCCACCATATGCACGCCTAAAACCCGGTCGGTGCTGCCGTCTACCACCAGTTTCATCAGAGTCCGTTCCTCGATTTTGCCCAGAGAATATTTCATCGGCCGAAAAATTGTCTTGTAGATGACCACGTTATCATGACGTTCCCTGGCCTCAGCCTCTGTCAGACCAACAGTCGCCAGGGTTGGCTGGCTGAAAATTGTTGTGGGGATATTGGCATAATCCATGGTCCGATCCTCCCCGCCAAAATGATTGGCGGCAAAAATACGGCCTTCATTGATGGCAACCGGAGTCAGGTTAAGTCTGTTGGTTACATCGCCTATGGCATAAATATTGGCGATGGAAGTCTGCATCCGTTCATCTACTATAATACCGCCGGTGCTATTTACCAGCACTCCAATTTCACTTAACCCAATTCCGGCTGAGTTAGGCTTTCGTCCGGTGGCAAAGAGAACCTGATCAAAGGTTTTACCATCGCATTCATCGCAAATAACCCGCAGGCCGTCAGCCGTTTTCTCAATCCTGCTAACATGGGAGGCACACTGAACAATAATGCCCTTTTTGACCTGTTCGGCCCTAAGATGCTCAGCAAGATCCGCATCGAAGCCACGGAGAAGACGAGCACAGCGTACCACCAGGGTAATCTCAACGCCGAGTCCATGGAAAATGCCGGCAAACTCCTGGGCAATATAACCGCCACCAACAATCGCCATCTTCTTCGGCAGTTCACCGAGTAAAAAGGCATCATCGGAGACGATGACATGTTCTCGCCCGGGAAACTCCGGCACAAAAGGAGAACCGCCAGTGGCAATCATGAACCGATCAGCAGTGATGTTTTCGCTGCCGACCCGCACGGTTTTATCGTCAATAAAACGAGCGAAATCCCGATACATATGGACGTTGAATTTTTCCAGCAGGCCATCGTAGATGCCATTGAGCCGGCGGACTTCCGCCTGCACCCCGTTGCGCAGTGCAGCCCAGTCAAAGCTTGATTTTTTGCAGCTCCACCCCAGGCTTTCGGCATTGCACAAGTCTTCGGCAACGTGCGCGGCATAGAGCAGGAGCTTTTTCGGCACACAACCACGATTAACGCAGGTACCACCCAGACGGTCAGCTTCGGCAAGAGCAACTTTAGCCCCCAGCGCCGCCGATGTTCTCGCGCAGGCGACTCCACCTGAACCGCCGCCAATCACAAACAGATCATAATGTGGCATGGTATTGCCCTCAGTTTACTGTTCCTGCACAGCGCCGCAATCAGGCCTTGCCACATATTTTCAACAAAATGGCATTCTGCGCATGCATACGATTTTCCGCTTCGTCAAACACAATCGAGGCTTTGGATTCAATGACCGAATCGGTGGTCTCCACTCCTCGCTCAGCCGGCAGACAATGCATAAATAAACTCTCTTTGCCGGTGGCAGCCATCAACTCATCATTCACCTGAAAACCCTTGAACCGTATTTGTCGTTGCTGCGCCTCCTCCTTCTGCCCCATTGAGGCCCACACATCGGTATAGACAATGTCGGCTCCCTGCACCGCCTTCAGAGGATCGTGACTGATCTCTATTTCAGACAAACCGGCCTGTTTGGCTTCGCTTAAGGTTTTGCTGTCCGGCTGGTAGTCGGCCGGGCAGGCACAGACAAAGTGCAGCGGAAGACGCTGGGCCAGTCGCAGCCAGGAGTGAACAATATTATTGCCATCCCCCACATAGACAACCTTGAGGTCCTCCAGGTGGCCGCGATGCTCAAGTATCGTGAACATGTCGGCCATGATCTGGCAGGGATGATTGTAGTCCGTCAACCCGTTTATCACCGGAACCGAGGAATATTTAGCCATCTCCAGGACATGCTCGTGGGAGAATAATCGGGCCATGATTACATCGTTGTAGCGCGCCACCACCCTGGCGATGTCCTTCACCGCCTCGCGTTTACCGATGGAGATGTCCGACGGGCCGAGATAGAGGGCATGACCGCCCATGCGAAAAAATCCGGTCTCAAAGGAGATACGCGTACGGGCCGAGGGTTTGGTAAAGATCATCGCCATGGTGTGATCCTTAAATGGCTTATAATCTTCACGAGCCTTGAACCGTGCCTTGACCTCACCGGCCAGGGCAAAGGTTGCGTGGATCTCGTCGGCGGTAAAATCGGTAATGTGCAAAAAATCTCGTTTCAAGCTGGTTCCTCCCTCTTCTTATCAGAGATATTAAGTGTAAAAAAGACGAGTATTATAACAGATTTTCTGCAAGCTGACACAGGACTTATTTTTTTACCTGTATCAGAAACAGGCTTTGCTATCGAGGCAACACGACACCACCACTTTTTAAAGTTCATACAATTTTTTAGTTGCTATACAATAAAGTTGATATTATAACGAGGACATGAAACAACATACTCTAGAATTCTTAAAAAATATGGCAAAAGGGATCACCAGCGTCTTCGGAGATAGATGTGAGGTCGCTATCCACGACTTCAGCAACATTAAAAGCTCGCTGGTCCATATTGAGGGCAATATAACCAGGCGCAAAATCGGCTCTGCCCTGCCTGATATGCTATACCGACTGCTCAAAGAATTCGGTGACGCCGCGCCGGATAAATTCGGCTATAAAAGCACCACCCAGGACGGCCAGATCCTCAAATGTTCCACCAACATGATACGGGACGCACAGGGCCGACTCGAAGGATGTCTCAGCATTAACTTCAACGTCACCGATTTCACCTATCTCGCCACTGCTTTTAACGATTTTACCTTTCTTACCGCAAAAAGTGGCAACAGTGCTGATACCACCGTCAATCAGGATGATCTCCCCAACACCTTTGCCGAAACCATGGAATCAGCAATAGACTTCGTCGTTGCCGAGCACGGTAAGGCACCGGCAACGCTCAAAAAAGCGGACAAGCTGGAGATAATGCAGCAACTGGATAAAGACGGCGTCTTTATGATCAAGGGTTCGGTCGACTATATCGCCCGCGTCTTTGGTGCGTCAAAATACACCATCTACAACTATCTCAAGCAAATCCGCAACACTTAGGCAGCTTTATTGCAGAAGCTTAAGAATGCTTCACCACATTTTAAAGGACAGCATAACCCGGGGCGGTATAACCCGGCAGTGACCATTCATCCAGTGCTCCAGGTTCGTTCGATCAGGCCCCTGCACTATAATTGGTTATGTGCGGGGGCCTGATCGGACGAAGATGGGGCGCTGGGGAACGGTTGCAAAGCTCATCCCTTCTTGTGGAGCAGGAGATAGAGCAGCGCCATGCGGATATACAAGCCGTTTTGCGCCTGCTCAAAATAGCGTGCGCGGGGATCATCGTCCACTTCCTTGGGGATCTCATCGACCCGTGGCAGAGGATGCATGATAATGGCGTTGCTTTTCATGGTTTTGACGCAATCTAAAGAGAGGATATACTTGCTGGCCGCCGCCTGATAGTCATCAACAGAATGAAAACGTTCTTTCTGGATGCGGGTCATATAAATACAGTCTACCTCAGGTGCGATGCGCGCAAGATCGCTCTCTTCACGCCAGGGGACATTGTTTTTTTCTAAGTAGTCCTTAATATCATTTTCCATTTTACATACCGGCGGCGACACAAAAATTAGTTCCACATTGGCATATTTGGTCAGGAGATAGGACAGAGAGCGGACAGTCCGGCCATAACGGAGATCACCGACCATGGCAATTTTCAGGTTATTCAGTTCGGGGAAAGCATCGACAATGGTGTACATGTCAAGCAGGGCCTGGGTCGGATGCTGGCCGGCCCCATCACCGGCGTTGATTATCGGAACATTAGAAACTTCGGCGGCACGGACAGCGCTCCCCGCTTCATTGTGCCGCATAACGATCACATCGGCGTAACCGTTCATAATCCTGATAGAATCTGAGAGACTCTCACCTTTGGCCGCACTGGAAAATTCACGGGCGTTTTCTGTGGTAATGACCGACCCACCTAGTCGCAACATGGCACTTTCAAAAGAAAAACGAGTACGGGTAGACGATTCATAAAACAATGAAGCCATAATGCTGCCGTCCAGGCTCTTGGCAAAATTTCGTTTTCCTGAAAGATCAGCCTTCATCTGGTCGGCGGTCTGAAAAACCGTTTCCAACAGATCTCGGTCAAATTGCTGGGATTCAACCACATGCTCAAGAGGAAAGGCTGTCATAATTTTTCTCCTTATTGTTTTACGATGGTATCAGTTTATCAAGAGGCAAAGTGTGTTGCACGCTACCAGGATTTTTATGGTACAACAAGATGCAAAACAACAGGAACTGCAAATTGCCTTCATTGACATATTCGCAAACATTCACTGAACATTACAGGAGTTCACAGTAGATGCGTTTACAGCAGAGCAAAGCACCAGAAAAGCAAACCTGCTGGGTAATCGGCGGCGGACAGTTTGGTCGAAGGGCTGTTGAACTGTTACAAAAAGTCGCACCAGCCGGCAAGATTCTTGTGGTGGACAATCTTCCGGATCGGAACCTGCCGAATGGCATAGAAATGGTCTGTGCCGACGGAATTGAATGGTTTGCCAAACATTTTATCCCAGGTGCCGCCGTTGGTAAAATTATTCCGGCACTGCCGGTTCATCTGGTTGCCGACTGGTTAAAGAAAAAACTGATCGACGACGGCAGGATCGTCCACTCGACGGATATCCTCGATGAACAGCTTCGTCATTTCCCCAATCCCATTCGTATCGGTCCCAGTCGGGTGGTGATGTCCTATGCCGATTTTATCTGTCCGCCTAACTGTTCCGAGCCTGCTGAACTCTGCACCTACACCGGCAAACCACGACCACTACCGCTTTATCGTCTTCTTGCATCACTGGTCATAAACGACTTTGTGCCACTCATCATCAAAAGCCGTCAGTTCCACTGCGGGGTAGGCGGTTTCTTCCCACAAGATTTATGGCGTCTGCTCGAGCGTGTCCGATCACTGCCCGACTCTCCCCTCCTTATTGGCACCGCATGTAAATGCCACGGTGTCGTCGACGGTCTTTGCCATTCTCTTTGTTAGTAGAGGCACACATAGGTGTGCCTCTACTACGTCTCAATATTATTTTAAATAATATAACAATTTTTTAGTTGACAGACAATTTATTGTATATTAAATATCTCTCATAAACAAAATTCAAGTGCAGAGGAGGAGCTGTCAAAATGAAACAATGCAATCAAATCATGCCAAATGATTTTTTTGCTGTCTTTATGTCGACAGGTCTTTTCCCTTCGCACAGGTTTGTCAACCACCCCTTTCTCCCAGCCAATCCACTCGTTGCACGTACTTGCCTGCAAGCAACAGCCGCCCTTGCAAAATGTCCTGGTCCGTCAACGCAGCAGGCAGGAAATCAACCACAGGTGTCCCGATGATAAAAGAAATCCCTCACTACCATTTCAAGGCCCTCTTTCAAGAACCGACAACAGAAATTATCCCTAAAAATTTTACCGAGGCAGTTGCCGACAGGGTGCACACATTCCATAAGCAACTCCCCGGCTATAATCCCACAGAACTTATAGAGCTCAAAGAACTTGCCGGGTATTGGGGAGTAGACAACATCTTTGTAAAAGACGAATCCTCGAGATTTGGTCTCAGGGCTTTCAAAGTACTGGGCGGCAGCTATGCAGTTGCGCAGCTTATCTGCCGGGAATTGAATATCCGGTTGGAAGACACTACTTACGCATACCTCGTAAGTGATGAAGTTCGCAACCGCATCAGCGGCATGACCTTGACCACCGCCACCGACGGCAACCATGGCCGCGGCATCGCCTGGGCCGCCCAGCAGTTTGGCATCAAAGCGGTGATCTATATGCCGAAAGGTACCGTTCAGTCCCGCATTGATAACATCCGCTCGCACGGAGCAACTGTCGAAGTAACGGATCTGAACTATGACGACGCCGTCCGCCTGGCCAACAGTATGGCCGAAAAGCATGGCTGGCACATGGTTCAGGATACCGCCTGGGAAGGATACGAAGAGATCCCTTTGTGGATTATGCAGGGCTATATGACCATGTGTAAAGAAGCCCTGGAGCAATTGATCGAAAAAAATGTAGAAGCGACCCATGTCTTTGTCCAGGCAGGGGTAGGAGCCCTGGCCGCGGCCGTGCTCGCCTGTATATCTAATAAATACCGCGAAAACCCACCGCGCTTCATCATTATGGAACCTAACAATGTGGCTTGCGTATTTGCCTCGGCGGCAGCCGGCGACGGCAAGCCCCACGCCGTGCCTGGTGACCATCAAACTATTATGGCAGGGCTGGCCTGTGGGGAAGTGAATACCTTTGGCTGGCCGATTCTACGGGATCGCGCTAGTTGCTACATCTGCTGTGATAATTACGTGGCGGCGAACGGGATGCGCATCCTGGCCAATCCGATTTGTGGCGACAAGGCTACAGAAGCCGGAGAGTCGGGTTCTGTCGGCATCGGAGTCGTCGAACTCTTGACAACCAATAGTGCTTTTGCCGAGATCAAAGACCAATTGAAGATCGGACCAGATTCAAAGATACTGCTCTTCAACACCGAAGGCGCAACGGATCCTGTTAATTATCGAGAAGTCCTCTGGCACGGGAAATATCCTGCAATATTGCCGGCAAAATAACGCATATAAACGAGATACTGAACGAGTTTAACACATTCAAGTAAAAAAATTTAATTTCAGGAGAACGAAAATGGCCCCTTTAGATTTTAAAAAAATTAATGGTCTTGCTGAACAATATAAACCCCAGATGACCGCCTTTTTGCGCGATATGGTGCGTATCCCCAGTCAAAGCTGCGACGAGAAAAAGGTGGTCGCCAGGATCGCCGAGGAGATGAAAAAGGTTGGTTTTGACAAGGTCGAGATCGATCCCATGGGCAACGTCCTGGGGAGTATCGGCCATGGCAAACACGTTATTGCCATGGATGCGCATATCGATACCGTCGGCGTCGGCAACATGGATAACTGGACATTTGATCCATACGAAGGATGCGAAGATGATGAAATAATTGGTGGTCGCGGAACCAGCGACCAGGAAGGCGGCATGGCCTCCATGGTGTACGCAGGTAAGATCATCAAGGATCTCGATCTTACCGGTGAATATACCCTGGTCGTTGTCGGTTCAGTTCAGGAAGAAGATTGTGATGGTTTATGCTGGCAGTACATCATCAAGGAAACGGGACTTAAACCTGATTTCGTTGTTTCCACCGAACCTACCGATGGCGGCATTTATCGTGGCCAGCGTGGCAGAATGGAAATTAGAGTAGACGTGGCCGGCATCAGCTCTCATGGCTCCGCACCTGAGCGCGGCGACAACGCCATCTTCAAAATGGGTAAGATCCTGGGCGAACTGGAAGAACTGCACAAAAGCCTGATAACCGACGAATTTCTTGGCAAAGGCTCTCTTACCGTAAGCGAGATCTTCTCAACTTCTCCATCGCGTTGCGCCGTGGCTGACAGCTGCGCCGTCTCCATTGACAGAAGACTTACCGCCGGCGAAGACGGTCCCTACGCCCTGCAGCAGATTCGTGATCTGCCCGCGGTAAAAGCGGCTAAGGCAAAAGTCTCCATGTACAGTTATGACCGGCCTGCCTATACCGGGCTGGTCTACCCCACTGAATGTTACTTCCCTTCATGGGTGCTGCCGGCTGACCATGAAGTAACCAAGGCAACCGTCGATACCTATAAGAGTCTTTTTGGTCAGCAACCACGGGTTGATAAATGGACTTTCTCCACCAACGGCGTATCCATCATGGGCATGCATGGTATTCCCTGTGTCGGATTTGGTCCGGGCAAAGAAGCCGAAGCACATGCCCCTGACGAGAAGACCTGGAAAGCGGATCTGGTCCGCTGTGCCGCCTTTTATGCTGCACTGCCACTCATCTACCTCGGCAACAAGGAGTAACAGATCATGAAAGCAAAACTTGCTTTTGTCGCCATAGGTGGCAACTCGCTGATAAAAAGTAAAGAGCTGCAGAAAGTTGAAGATCAGCATGATGCGATTAGGCAAACGGTAACCCACGTGGTCGATTTAATCGAGCTGGGCTACCAGGTCATTATTTCCCATGGCAACGGTCCCCAGGTCGGCTTTATTATGCGCCGGTCGGAAGTCGCCCGCCAGGCAGTCGGCCTGCATCTGGTGCCTCTGGTCAATGCTGTTGCTGATACCCAAGGCTCCATCGGCTACCAGATCCAACAGGCGATGAACAATGAACTGGCCGTCCGAAATAGGGCTGGACAGTGTATCACTCTGGTCACCCAGGTGGTGGTTGATGAGGCTGATCCGGCATTTCTTAAACCGGCCAAACCGGTGGGAGAATTTTTCGATGACACCCAACTGGCCGCTATACGCCGGGAGTACCCGGACTGGAGCCTGGTTGAAGATGCCGGCCGTGGCTATCGGCGGGTGGTAGCATCCCCTGCCCCTATTGAAGTTGTAGAAAAACCGATTATCGAATCGCTTCTCACTGCCGGCTACCATGTGGTTGCCGCGGGTGGTGGCGGAATCCCGGTAGTACGACATGGTAAAAACCTTGATGGGATTGATGCGGTAATCGATAAAGACCTGGTTTCAAGCTTACTTGCCGGACAACTTGGTGCTGATCTGCTGGTAATTTCAACAGCTATAGAGCAGGTTGCCTTAAATTTCGGCAAACCCAATCAGCAGATGATTGGCACTATGACGGTGAGTGAAGCGGAAAAATATATTGAACAAAAACATTTTGCCCCCGGCAGTATGTTGCCCAAAATCCAGGCAGCGCTGGAATTTCTCAAGAACGGCGGCAAGGAAGTTATTATTACTGCCCCGGAATATATAAAAGATGCGGTACTCCACGGCAAGGGAACCCATATTATTCCCTGATGATATCAGTTTACTTCCGTCGGCACCTGGTTCCCCTGCGGCGCATGGGAACGAGTTATTTTTAAACAAAATTATTTCTAAGTCTGCTAACCCCGCCCAAAAGATTCGCGGGGTAAGTTCCTTCACGGAATAATTTTTAAAAAACAAAATTATTTCTAAGTCACTAAGGAGAAACCACCATGGACAACGCGAGAATCAAATCCCTCATCGGACAACTGGCCCAGCTCAATTACAAGAATATGTATATGAACGATTTCCTGCTCACCTGGGAAAAAAGCGATCAGGAAATTGCTGCCACATTCCTGGTAGCCGATATTCTCCGTGGACTGCGGCAAAGAAATATTTCCAGCAGAATGTTTGACTCCGGACTCGGCATTTCCCTGTTCCGCGATCAGTCCACCAGGACCCGCTTCAGCTATGCCAGTGCCTGTAATCTGCTGGGACTGACCATGCAGGACCTCGATGAAGGTAAATCCCAAGTTGCCCATGGGGAAACCGTCCGTGAAACCGCCAATATGGTCTCTTTTATGGCGGATGTCATCGGAATCCGGGACGATATGTATATCGGCAAAGGCAATGCCTATATGCGTGAGGTTTCCGAAGCTGTGCAGCAGGGATACCTTGAAGGTGTGCTCGAGCAACGGCCGACGCTGGTCAACCTGCAGTGCGATATCGATCATCCGACCCAGTCCATGGCCGATATGCTCCACCTGATCAACCATTTCGGCGGGGTAGAAAACCTTAAGGGTAAGAAACTGGCCATGACCTGGGCCTACAGCCCGTCATACGGCAAGCCGCTGTCCGTTCCTCAGGGGATCATCGGCCTGATGACCAGGTTTGGCATGGAAGTCGCACTCGCCCACCCTGAAGGGTATGAAGTCATGCCGGAAATTGAAGTGGTGGCCACGAAAAATGCTGCAGCCGGTGGTGGTAAGTTCACCAAATCCAATTCCATGGAAGAGGCTTTTGACGGTGCACATATCGTCTATCCGAAGAGTTGGGCGCCATTTTCCGCCATGGAAAAACGTACCAACCTGTACGGCGATGGTGACTTTGATGGCATCAAGGCCCTGGAAAAAGAACTCCTCGGGCAAAACGCCCAGCATAAGAGCTGGGAATGCACCGAATCTCTCATGTCGACGACCCACGAAGGGGAAGCGCTGTATATGCATTGTCTGCCCGCCGACATCACCGGGGTGAGCTGTAAGGAAGGCGAAGTTGCCGCCAGCGTCTTTGATCGCTACCGCAAGCCGATGTATGCAGAAGCCAGCTACAAGCCGTATATCATCGCTGCAATGATTATGCTGGCCAAAGCAAAATGCCCGGCGGATACCCTGGAAGCGATGTTGACCAAAGGTAAAGCAAGAATCAGATAAATTGATGGACTCGTAAAAAGTTCGATTTACTTCGTTGTAGATTTTTTGAAACTTCGCAACATACTACTCGTATAGTCGCGAAGCTTCAAAAAACACTACGCCTCGTCTATCAAACTTTTTCCAGAGCCATCACAGAAATAGTATTTTTATTTTTAACAAGGGAACGACCTAACAATGAAAGAGATAATACATACCAAACAAGCCCCGGCAGCAATTGGACCATACAGTCAAGCGGTAAAACATGGCAGCATGCTTATCACTTCCGGCCAGATCCCACTTGATCCGGTTTCAGGGGAAGTTGTCGACGGGGATATCACCGTGCAGACAACCAGAGTCCTTGATAATCTTGTTGCGGTATTAAAAGCGGGTGGTGCATCGGTAGACCACGTGATCAAAACTACGTGTTTCTTAAACGACATGGCTGACTTTGCCGCGTTCAATACAGTGTATGCAAAATACTTCACCGGAGAGGCACCAGCCAGGTCCTGCGTTGCGGTAGAGAAATTACCAAAGGATGTGCTGGTAGAGGTTGAAGCCATTGCCATTATCTGATGGCCTGGTCGCCTGGCTGACGAAATTGTAAAAAACCAAAAATGACAGGAGGTTACCATGATCACTTTCACACTCAATGGAAATGAGACTGCATTTTCCGGTGACGAAAATTTATCGTTGCTGAATTTTCTGCGCAATGAAAAAGGGTTAACCTCCGTCAAAGACGGTTGTTCCGGCCAGGCCGCATGCGGGGCCTGTCTGGTGGAGATGGACGGCAAGCCGGCTCTGGCATGCGCAACCAAGATGAAACGGGTCGAAGGTAAACCGGTCATCACCATCGAAGGTTTTCCGGAAAACGTCCGCCGCACCCTGGGCCGGGCCTTTGTTGCCCAAGGGGCGGTGCAGTGTGGTTTTTGCACCCCGGGTATCCTGACCAGGGCAAAGATTCTTTTGGAAACCAACCCGAATCCGAGTCGCGAAGATGTGCTCAAGGCACTCAATGTCAACATCTGTCGCTGTACCGGCTATGTCAAGATTATCGACGGCATCCTTCTTGCCGCAAAAGCTCTGCGGGAAAACGTCGAAGTTGAGTGGGAAAGCCGTACCGGCATCGGCTACTCCTATCCAAAAGTAGAATCCTATGAAAAGGCTCTTGGCATCGGCCCCTACGTGGCCGATATGAAGATCGATAATATGTGTTTTGGTGCCCTGGCTTTCAGTGAGCATCCCCGCGCTGTCGTCAAAAGTATCGATGTCGGCGAAGCCAAGAAAATGGCCGGCGTTATCCGGGTATTTACCGGCACCGATATCCCCGGCAAAAGGTACCAGGGTCTCTCCGTCAAAGATTGGCCGATGATGGTCCTTGAGGGCGAAACCACCAGATGCATCGGTGATGTCTTTGCCTGCGTCGTTGCCGATACCGAAGAAATTGCCCGGGCCGCGGTTGAAAAAATCAACATCGATTACGAGGTCCTGCAGCCACTGACCGAGATGAGTGAGGCCAAGGATTCGAAGATTCTCATTCATGAAAGCGGTAATCTTTTAAAAGAAACGGTTGTCTGCCGCGGCAAGGCCATCGAAGACGTTTTCAGCACATCAGCCCATGTGGTTGAAGGCGAGTTTGAGACTCCTTTTGTTGAACATGGATTTCTGGAGCCGGAAGCCTCAATCGGTCTACCCGACGGCAAAGGCGGATTGATCGTCTACTCGCAAAGCCAGGCGCTTTTTAAAGATCGTGGCCAGATTGCCTCCCTTCTGGCCCTGGACGAAGACCAGGTGGATGTTGTGCTGATGTCCGCCGGCGGCGCTTTCGGCGGTAAAGAAGATCTTACCGTCCAGCACCACGCGGCCCTGGCAGCAATGGTACTGCAACGCCCGGTTCGGGTTCGACTCAGTCGTCCCGACTCACTGCGTATGCATCCCAAACGGCACCGGATGAAGCTTAGTTATAAACTCGCCTGTGATGAAAAAGGCATGCTGACCGGTCTCAAAGCGAGAATAATCGGCGACACCGGCGCGTATGCCTCCATGGGCGCCGCAGTTGTCGGCCGAACCGGCACCCATGCCGGGGCCGCCTACCATATCCCCAATGTCGATGTTATCTCTGAAGCGTACTATACCAATAACCCCGTTGCCGGCGCCTTTCGCGGCTTTGGCGTCAACCAGTCCAATTTTGCCATGGAAAGCATGGTCGATGAACTGTGCACCAAAGGCGGCTTTGATAAATATCAGTTCCGCTACGACAATGCCCTCGACATTGGCCGTATGACCACCACCGGCCATGTGTTGAAAGAAGGCGTCGGCTTGCGCGAGTGCCTGGAAGCGGTCAAAGATGCTTTTAAGGGAGCCAAGTATGCCGGCCTCGCCTGTGCCATCAAGAATTGCGGCATCGGCAACGGTATAGATGAGATCAGCGAAACCAAATTGAAAATCGTCGCCCCGAATAAAATAGAACTCTATCATGGCTGGAGCGAGATGGGCCAGGGCATTGACACCGTGGCAAGACAGGTCCTCGCCGAGGTGTGCGGGCTCGACGACAGTATTGCAATCGAAGTGATATCGGCTACCAGCGGCGGCGCCATGGGTGGTGCGACCACCGCCAGCCGCGGCACCGCTCTGCTGGGCAACTCAACTATTCTGGCCGCTGAAAAACTTAAAGCTGATCTGGCCAAGAGCAATCTTACCGAGCTTGTCGGCAAAGAATATTTCGCCCAATACCTGGTTGACTGGACTACCAGCCACGATATTGACGGAGAGATAATCAGCCATTTTTCCTACGGCTATGCGGTACATCTCGCCATCCTCGATGAAACCGGCAAACTGCAGGCTATCCATGCAGCCCACGATGCCGGCAGGATCATCAATCCGACACTTTTTGAAGGACAGGTTGAAGGCGGCGTGGTGATGGGAATGGGCTATGCACTCAGTGAAAATTTCCCCGTCAAAGACGGCAAACTCACCTCGGATCGGATGGCTAAACTAGGGCTTCCCAAGGCAAAAGATGTCCCGGAGATCAAGGTATTCGGCGTGGAATGTCCGGATACGTCCGGGCCATTCGGAGCAAAAGGCGTCGGCGAAATCAGCTCCATCCCGACGGCGGCTGCCATCGCCAATGGTTACTACAGTTTTGACGGCAAGAGGCGTTACACCTTGCCACTTTCCCCGCCGAAAAAGGAATAAATCAGCCATAAATTCATTTAGAGACAGACCTCACTATATAGTTTGAAGGAGTATATCATGACCTTATATCTAAAAGATGCCCAGTTTATTGACTACCAAAGTCTGGCGATAACGCAGACTAACCTGGCTATAGAGTCAGGACCTGCCGGCTCCATCAGCCTTGCCGCCACAATTCCAGCAAATGGTGCTCTTGGTGCCGGTGAGAAGATAATCGACTGCCAAGGCAAATTTGTTACCAAGTCCTTTGGCTGTGGCCATCATCACATTTATTCCACTCTGGCAAGAGGAATGCCTGCACCGCGTAATATCCCAACCAACTTTTCGGAAATTCTCGAATATGTCTGGTGGAATATCGATAAACGTCTGGACCTGGAAATGATCGAGGCCAGTGCCCTGGCATCGGCCATCTACTGCGCCAAGAGCGGGGTAACTTTTTGTATCGACCATCACGCATCCCCCTTTGCCATCGAAGGCTCGCTTGCGACCATTGCCAAAGCCTTTGATAAAGTCGGCATCGCCCATATGCTCTGTTACGAGATGTCCGATAGAGACGGCACCGAGATACGAGAAAAAGGCCTTGCCGAAACCGATGCTTTTCTTGCCTCGGGCAGGGCCGGCCATGTGGGATTGCATGCGTCTTTTACCGTCGGTGAAAAACTCCTGACGGACTCCATTGCTCTGGCTAAAAAACACCAGACCGGTCTGCACATCCATGTGGCGGAAGACAACGCCGATCAGGACCATTGCCAGGCCAATTTTGGCAAAAGAGTTGTGGAACGCCTCAGCGATGCCGGGGCCCTTGCGCTGGACAAGTCCATCTTAGGCCATTGCATCCACCTCTCTGATCATGAACGTGAGCTGTTACAAAAATCCGGTGTCTGGGTGGTGCAAAATGTTGAAAGCAACCAGAACAATAATGTCGGTCTGGGAAGTTATGGCGATCTCAAGGACCATATGATGCTCGGAACCGACGGCATGCACTGCGATATGCTGCGCAGCGCCAAGGCGGCTTTTCTTTCCGGCCAGGCTACTGAAGGGATTGGTTTTGATACCATTTACGACCGTTTTCGCAATGTTCATCGCTATATTCAGTCTACCGGTACGCCTGGCGATGCCGACAACAACCTGGTGATTCTCGACTACGATCCACCCACCGATCTGACCCAGGATAATTTCCTCGGCCATTTTGTTTACGGCATCGATACCCGTCATGTGGCAACTGTTATCGCTCAGGGCCGGGTAATCGTTGAAGATCGAAAAATTACAACTGTCGATGAAAGGCAAGTTCTCACCCATGCCAGAGAGATGGGCAGAAAACTTTGGAGCAAACTGTAGGCCGATCATGCAGGATATCCTGATAAAAAATGGCTTAATTGTCACCGCAGAGAAAACAATTCATGCGGATTTGCTTCTTCAAGGCGGAAAGATTTCCCGCCTTGGTGAAGCGCTAGATTGTCCAGGTGCTCAAATAATTGATGCCACCGGTAAGTATGTTATGCCCGGCGGCATTGATGCCCATACCCATCTCAATCTACAGATCGGCGACAATAAAGTCTCCGATGGCTTCTATGAAGGCTCCGCTGCCGCAGCCTTTGGCGGCACCACCTGCGTAGTGGAACACCCCTCCTTTGGCCCGGAAAACTGTACACTTATGCACCAGGTCCTTGCGTATCAGCAGGAGGGGAGCAAAAACAGTGTGGTCGACTTCGGCATCCATGGAGTTTTTCAGCAGGTAAACAACCAAATTCTGACCGAATGTGCCGCTTTACCGGCTGCCGGGGTCTCTTCGGCCAAAATCTACCTCACCTATAATGGGCGCTTGCAGGACCGGCAGATTCTGACTGTCCTTGAGCGGGCAAAAGAAGTCGGCCTGCTCACCACTTTTCATGCAGAAAACCACGATATCATCGATTTTCTCAGCAGTCGTCTTAGCGCAAGTGAAATTAAAAATCCTTTCTCCCACGCATTAACACGGCCGGCCTGCGCCGAGGCTGAGGCGATATATCGGCTCATCAGTATGTCCGAGGCTCTCGGAGGCGTGCCGATTTATATAGTCCATCTGTCGACCGCCGCCGGGCTTGCCGCCATCGAGGCAGCAAGAGCCAAAGGTTTGCCGGTATATGCGGAGGTTTGTCCGCAACATCTGCTGCTCACCGATGCATGCTACCATGAGCCAAATAACAAAGGGCTCACGTATATCATGGCCCCACCACCGCGAAAGCAGGAAGATACTGAAGCTCTCTGGCAAGGGCTTGCCCGTGGAACCATAGATGTAGTGGCAACCGACCATTGTTCTTTTAATTTCAGCACTAAATTAGCCAGAGGAAAAGATGATTTCAGGCTCGCACCCGGTGGTATTCCCGGGGTTGAAACCAGGCTGCCGCTGCTCTTTTCCGAAGGCGTGTTACAAAAGAAAATTTCTCTTCATCGTTTCGTGGAAGTTGTAACAACTGCTCCGGCGAAACTTATGGGTCTTTTTCCAAAAAAGGGACACCTGAGCCCCGGTGCGGACGGAGATGTCATTATCTTCGATCCAAGCTTAGAAAAAATAATCACTCCGAACATCCTTCGGCAAAACGCAGATTACTCTCCTTTTGAAGGAAAACTTGTCCGCGGATGGCCCATCACCACCATCATCCGTGGCCGGCTTGTGGTCCATGAGAATCAGCTTTTGGTGGATAAAGGATGGGGACAATACGTCAATCGCCAACCGGCGAATAGAAAGAACACAGCAAGAGGAGACTATTATGACAAGTGACAAATTATACGTTTGCGATATTGCAACCTTACTCAAATGGATCCTAGAAGATGAGAAGAAGGGGCGGATTTTCGGCATCGAAAAAGAGCTGTTCTTTGTGCCCAAAGCCACTGATCCCTTTCGGATGCGTCGATACGGGAAATTATTGGAAACGCCGGTGGGCGTTGCTGCCGGTCCCCATACCCAGCTTTCCCAGAACCTGATTGCCGCCTGGTTGACCGGTGGCCGGTATATGGAGCTGAAGACCATCCAGATTCTGGACGAACTGGAGGTAACCAAACCCTGTATCGACATGGGTGATGAGGGCTACAACTGTGAATGGTCCCAGGAATTAAAACTGGATCAGTCCTTTGACGAATATCTTAATGCCTGGATTGTCATGCATATCCTCAAAGATAAATTCGGCTGGGGAGAACCCGAGGAACCCGGTTTTGTCTTTAATATGAGTGTCGGCTACAACCTCGAAGGCATTCTGAGTCCGACAGTACAAAGATTTCTTGATCGGATGGCCGACTGCTCTCAGGAAAAGGCTGCAAAAATTGAGCAGATCGCCGCCTTTTACCCCAGAGTTACAGCGTTACACATTGGCGACTGCATGTCGGACAACGTCACGGTATCCACCATGCATGGTTGTCCACCCGACGAGGTAGAAAAGATCGGTCGCTATTTTGTTGAAGAACGAAAACTCCATACCACCATAAAACTCAATCCCACCCTGCTCGGCGATAAGGGGGTTCGGGGAATCCTCAACGATAAACTGGGCTTTAAAACCCAGGTACCCGATCTGGCCTTTGACCACGATCTGAAATATCCCGATGGCGTAGCCTTGATCAAATCGCTTCTGGTAAGTGCAGAGAAAACAGGAGTTGCATTCAATATTAAACTCACCAACACCCTGGAGACCACCAACAACGACCAGGATCTGCCGAAAAACGAGCAGATGGTCTATATGAGTGGCCGGTCTCTGCATCCCATCAGCATTAACCTGGCCAGACGTCTGCAGGACGAGTTCCAGGGCAGTCTGGATATTTCGTTTTCTGCAGGAACCAGCTATGAAAATGTCGCCGATATCCTCGCCTGCAATTTAAAACCAATTACCACCTGCTCCGATCTCTTAAGACCTGGTGGCTACGGTCGTCTGTCGCAATATTTGGAAACCCTGCACGAAGAGTTCGATGCAGCAGGAGCTGATAACATTGAAGATTTTGTTGTGGCCAGGGGCGGGAAAAAACAACAGGTGGTAAACCAGGCGGCATGGACAAATCTGCAAAAATACGCCGATGCCGTAGTGCTGGATGGGAACTATAAGAAAGAAAGTTACCCCTATGACAATATTAAAACCGACAACCAACTCGGACTCTTCGACTGCATTAAGGCACCCTGCATGTCCACCTGCCCGGCCAGTCAGGACATTCCCAGCTATTTGTATTACACCGCTCAGGGAGACTACGCCAAGGCACGCAAAGTAATTCTCGAAACCAACCCCTTTCCCAATATCCAGGGAATGGTTTGTGACCATCTCTGCCAGTCGAAATGTACCCGGATCAACTATGACAACCCTCTGCTCATCAGAGAAATAAAAAGGTTCGTCATTCAAACCGCAGGCAACGAACCGTATTTACAGCCGGCTCCGGCCAATGGCATCAAGGTGGGCATCATCGGTGCCGGGCCATCCGGGCTCTCCTGTGCCTACTTTCTCGCTCTGCAGGGATTTGATGTAGAAATTTTTGAAAGCAAGAAGATCGCCGGCGGCTGGGCCTCGGATGCAATCCCTACCTTCCGCTTGGACGACGACAGCATTAAAAAGGATATTGATGCCATCTTGTCTCTTGGGGTCACCATTCATTATAGCGCGAAGATCGATCAGGTAAAATTCCAAGCAATGACCAAAGAGTTTGATTACCTCTATGTCGCAATTGGTGCCCAGGAAGGCGTTAAGCTGGGAATTCCCGGCGAAGATGCCGAGGGAGTCATGGATAACCTGGACTTTTTGAGCCGGGTACGCCGGGGCGAGAAAATTAATCTCGGCAAAAGAGTCGTAATAATCGGCGGTGGCAATTCAGCCATGGATGCGGCGCGAACCGCCAAGCGGCTGGTTGGCCCGGACGGTACCGTCAACCTTATCTACCGGCGGACCAAAGAAGAAATGCCCGCCGCTCTTGAAGAAGTCATTGGGATGCTCGATGAAGAGGTGAATCTAATCGAGTTGACTGCCCCGGAGTGCATGCTGGTGGAAGGTGGACGCGTTAAAGCCAATGTCTGTTTCCAAATGAAACTGGGGGAAAAAGACGCCAGCGGCCGGCCACGGCCAATCAAGATTGAAGGCTCTGAATTCGAACTGGAGGCTGACAGTGTCATCTCGGCCATCGGCCAGCGGGTAAACGCCGATTTCTTTCCGGACAAAAAACTTACCATAGACCCCATTACCCATGAAACCCAGATTAAAAACGTGTTCGCCGGGGGCGATGCCACCCGCGGGGCATCAACTCTGATCAAGGCTATCGGTGACGGCAAAAATGTGGCGGAGTCTATCACCCGCCGGGCGGTTGAGGAGAGCAAGGTGGTAACCGGTCTTTTGGCTAAATCGGTCGATCCGCAGGAATTGCGTACAGCAAAAGCCCGCCGGCAACCTGGGACGGTCATGCCTGAAATTGGTTTTGATGAACGTTCCGGTTTTAAGATGGTGATTAAGACCTTAGATGAAGCAACAGCCAAGGCCGAAGCTGCCCGCTGTCTGCAGTGCGATGAGATCTGCAGTGTCTGTGTATCCGTCTGTCCCAACCGCGCCAATGTGGAATTTCAGATGGAACCCGTGCCCTTTACCATCCAACAGGCCGTCCAGGGTCCGGACGGTATCCAAATCAACGATCTGGATATCGGGCAGATCAGTCAAAAATACCAGATTGTCAATATCGGCGACTTCTGCAACGAATGCGGCAACTGTGCCACCTTCTGTCCCACCAACGGCGCACCGTATAAGGATAAGCCCAAGTTTCATATTACAGCCGATAGCTTTAAGACTGCCAGCTTTGGCTATCACTTCACGACCGGTAACCGGCTCGAATATAAAAATGAAGATCAATATGCCGTGCTGGAGACCCAGCCTGACGGGTTCACCTATGAAAACGAGACTTTCAAGGCCGTTTTAAATGCTGATTATTCGGCGCGACGGATTGAATTTAAAAATGGTGCCCAACAGACCGTCAGTCTTCTGGCACCGGTACACATGGCAATATTATCCCAGGCAATTACTGAACTGGCACCATTTAAACTCTTACGAGTCCATCCAGAGGGCTGAGATGAGTTTTCACGACACCAACTTTGATTGCTTGACAGCCATCTAATAAATGAACATCTCCCCGTTCAAGAACTTTGACATATAGTGAGGTAACATCATGCCGTCTAAGACGAAAGAGAGTAGTTCCGACGCTGCCAAACGCAAATATGATCTGATCTATGGCCTCGACGACAAGCCGGCACCGTTGCCGGCCATATACGGTGCCATGCAGCATCTTCTCGCCATGTTCGTCGGCATCATCACCCCTGCTATTATCATTTCCGGGGTGCTCAAACTGCCCATCGAATATACCAGTTTTCTGATCAGTATGGCACTTTTCGCCTCTGGGGTGGGCACCTTCATCCAGGTCAGCCGTTTTGGCCCATTGGGTTCCGGCCTCCTGTCTATTCAAGGAGTAAGCTTTACCTTTATCAGCACCATCATCGTCATCGGCATGAGTGTCACCAAAGCCGGCGGCTCCATTGAAACCGCCATGGCGACTATCTTCGGCTGCACCTTCCTTGGTTCTTTTTTCACCATGGGTGCCAGTCGCCTGCTGCCCTATCTGCAAAAGATCATTACCCCTGTCGTGAGCGGCGTGGTGGTCCTGCTCATCGGGCTTACTCTGATTCAGGTAGGCATGACCGATTTCTGTGGCGGCTTTCCGGCAAAGGGGACCCCCGCCTTTGGCTCCCTGGAAAATGTCGGCCTGGGGGCACTGGTCATGACCATTATCATTTTTCTTAACCGCTCCAACCGCCCACTGCTGCGTATGGGCTCGGTAGTTATCGGCCTGGTTATCGGCTATATTGTTGCAGTCTTTCTGGGCAAGGTCGATTTCAGCCGCTTGGCAGGTATTTCAATCTTCTCCATGCCCATCCCTTTTAAATTCGGCTTTTTCAAAATTGATTTCGGCCAGATGTTCACGGTCGGTATCATCTACCTGTTGATCGTGATGGAAGCCATCGGCGATCTGACGGCGACATCCATGCTTTCCGGCCAGCCGGTTGAGGGTGATCAATATGTAAAACGGGTATCCGGCGGTATCCTGGCTGATGGTTTTAACTCTGCCATCGCCGCTGTTTTTTCCGCCTTCCCACTGGCCACCTTCAGCCAGAACAACGGTGTTATCCAGATGACCGGGGTTGCCTCCCGCCATGTTGGCAAATACATTGCCGGCATCCTGGTACTCCTCAGCATCTTCCCGATTCTCGGCGGGGTGATTTCTCTTATTCCTAAACCGGTTCTTGGGGGAGCTACTTTAATTCTTTTTGCCATGGTTGCTTCTGCAGGAATTCGTATTATCACCTCCAGACCACTTGGTCGTAAAGAGATGCTCATCTTAGCAATCTCTCTTGGTTCCGGACTTGGCGTTCATTTTGTTCCTGAAGTTTTATCCAATATGCCCAAACTCATCCAGGATATAGGCCATTCCTCCATCGCCGTGGGCGGCATGTCAGCTATTATGGCCACATTGCTGTTGAGCTTTGGTGACGATACAGTGGATGATATAGAAGAAAAGGAAAAACCCCTGGAAATTAGAGAATCTGCAAATATCAGCGAATAAGCTCATTCTTCGGATGGATGGGAGAGTGAAAAGATTCTATGAAGATGAGAACCAGGAGGCAGAACTGTTCTCCCCGGTCAAAGAATTTCTAGTTGCTTCCGGTAAACCAAGTGAAGAAATTTTAAGAGTTGCCGAGGAGGATAAGGCAGATATGATTATTATGGGAAAATCGACAACAAAAGTTCGAGGAATGCGAGTGATGGGGTCCACTGCCAGACGGGTGAGCAGGATGGCTGATGTGCCGGTTCTTGTTGTACCAAATTATTAAACTTTATACTGGTGTAATAACCGATTGACTTCCAGCAGTTTTGTAATAGTTTTTGGTGCAGTTAAGGGTTTTGGGCAAGGAGTGGTGATTGAACATAGTTGCAGGGGATTATATCCATCACCACTTCCTCATGTTCTGACCTAAAAGTTTGATTTCTTTTACCATCCAGCCCAAAATTTTAACCTTATGTTTAAATTTCTTCCCGGCATATTGCTCATTCAACTGGTTACCGCAGGACTGGTTGTCCTCTGCGTAAGATGGTGGCAAGAACCTCAGTTTATTATTGTTATAGTCGCATTTGGGATCATTTTAGCGGTATTGACTACTTTCTGGTTTGGCTCAATTGTCCAAAACATGCAGAAGTCAACCCACGCAAAAATGCAGGCAAAACACTTTCAGGATCGGGAAAAAATAATCCGCAGGGCAGAGCGTGAAAAAGCACAGGTCACATCGGAAAGTTATCGACAAAGAGAAAAGGCCACTCAAAAAGCCAATGCTAAAGCAAACGTGAAGATGGGCGCGGCCTTAGCTGTTGCCATCGGAGCCGGTGGAGTCATGATTTTCAGCCAACTGGTCACTGTTGGCATGATGGTTCTGATTGCCTCCGGTAGCGGATTGGCCGGTTATCTCTTCAGAGTTAGACAGGATCGCCTCTCCTGGAAAAATCAACTTCCACTGCCAAAAGTTACCCAGCAAGCTACCAAGCAGATTGATGCAAAAAAGCCTGTATCCGGAAAAAGCAAGAGGAATACAGAAGATATCGTACAGGAATAGCTCATGAATAAAGGGCGCTTGGTATTATGACATGTTTCTTGAGCTGAAAAACCATGCTTGTGCCAAAGAACCTTCTCTGATGGCAGTGCACCCCTCAGGTATTTCAATCAGGGCGTTGGCTTTGGCCATGGCCGCGAATCTTCCCATCTTGTTGAGAGGGACAGCGTAAAGCGAGCCGTCGGCATATTTCACTCTGCTGTATACCAGCTGGGTCCAGTCTTTTTGCCCGGCAAGTTTTTCGGTGACAAAGACCGGTCTTTTTTCAGGCAGGCAATTCATGAAACCCATGAGCCGGCGAACTCCGGACAGGGCGAGCAGGAACAGGGCCACATGGTTCGACGGCGGCCCACCCGGCAAATTAAACACTATGGTGTTGCCCACCCGCCCCAGACAGGCACCTTTTCCGGGGCCAATTCGAACACGATGGAAGATTTTCACCATACCTATCTGATCCATTGCCTGAAGAGTAAGATCCTTATCACCATCAAGCACACCCCCACAGGTTATCAGCAGGTCGACCTGCGGGACAATATGGCGAAAATGATCGTGCAGATTATCAAGATTGTCATGTAAAAGCAGAGTCGATGCGGTTATTCCCAAAGCCTGCAGTTCAGCAGACGCTGTCACCATATTGCTGGCTGCCACTTTTCCCTCGGTAAGGGGTTCGCCGGGCCGTACAAGTTCGCTGCCCGTTGCGGCAATGGCAATTCTGGGAAATGGATAACAGATCACTTGCTTCAACCCGGCCGCAGCCAGCAGACCAAGATGGGCCGGGCCAAGCACATCTCCTTTGACCAGAACCTTTTGGTGCTCAACTATGTCACTTCCCTTACGAAGAATATTCAACCCGACTCGAGAATCAGCCCTGATCGTCACCACTCCCTCAGCGAACTCGGCAAACTCCGAAGCCAATACCGAAGTTGCTCCATATGGTACAGCAGCCCCGGTCATGATGCGTACTGCAGTTCCTGTTGTGACGCGAAATCTCGATGTATCGTCACCGGCAGCCAGGGAACCTTTGACGGCGAGGGTCACGAGTTTACTCGGCGACGCATCGGTAATATCAGATGAAACTACCGCAAAACCATCTTTTAGTGAGGAGTCAACCGTCGGACAATTGTGGATGGCATACACATTTTCAGCGCAAACCAGACCAAGAGCTTTATCAAGAGCAACTTCTACTGGCGGAAGGGGCTCCAATACGCTGATGCACCTGTGGGCCTCTGTTAAAGAAATCATTTTCCAGCCGATAGAATCATTGCTTAATCCTCGGCATGATCCGGGGACTGTTTCCCCGTCATACTCTCGATCTGTATCGCCCAGACCCGAAGGTTGCTTAAAGGAAGTTTATCAAGGCCCCATTCTTTCTCGGAATATTGCGCCATTACATGAGTCAATCCCTTAATTTTATCTTCAGGAGCGGAAAGTTCTACAACCTTGCCAAAGCCAATCACACTCTGAAAAGAAAACGACCAGTTACAGGGTTTTGTTTCGTTCGGGACGACCTGCACTCCTGCTTCGAATTCGAAGCACACATTTTTATTGACTGCAAGTATATCTATCTTCTTCCCCTCTAATGCTGTGTGAAAATAGAGGGTATTGCCATCATAGCCAAAGGAGACCGGAACGATATACGGAATATTATCCAGCGATAATCCCAACCTGCACACCTGGGACTTTTTGATAACTTTTGCAATTTTCTCTGTATCCATTATTTCCTTATCCTTTCGCCTCATTATACTCTCCCGGCTTTGCTTTTGGTTTGGTACGAATGTTCCGCAACACTGCTATTCCACGCCGGAGCGTGGTATTTACAATCACCTTAAAAAATCCTTTCTTCCGGCAAGTGCGGGAAATGCATCCCGTTCTTCCTGGACCCTTTGGGGATCAATTTGGCATTGGATGATGGTCTCTTCAACCCCGGCTTCTGCCACTACCGTGCCTGAGGGATCAACCACCATGCTGTGTCCGACGTATTGTTTCCCGCGGTTTATCCCGGCTGCATTGGCAGAAATTAAAAAGCTCTGATTTTCCAGAGCTCGAACCCTGTTGAACATGAGCCATGGTTCAAGCCGGGGATGGGGCCAGGCTGAGCAAACCAGAAAAATCTGGGCACCCTTATCGATCATGGCCCGGAAAAGTTCGGGAAACCGTAAGTCAAAACAGGTAGCCATACCTATGGTGCCAAAAGGAGTCTTTACCACGACCGGCTCAGTACCGGATGTGAGAATTTGCGATTCTTCCGAGTCATAGCCGAATAGATGAATTTTCCGATAGCAAGAAAGGGTCTCTCCGTCTGGAGACAACAAAAAACTACTGTTGAAATAGTGATTTTTATCATTTTCGACAAAGCTTCCGGTATGGAGAAAAGCCCCAGTCTTTCGGGCAAGCGTTTTAAGCAGTGTCATCGTCGGCCCGTTGATATCTTCAGCGTCTCTGACATACTGATCAAAACTCATAAAGCCTATGTTCCATAATTCCGGAAGAATAATCAGGTCGGAGCCACTGCATTGTTCAACAGCAATGCGTGTTTTTTTGAGTGTTGCAACTTTGTCATTTTCAACTACAGACATTTGAACTGCAGCGACTTTCATAGCAATTTTCCAAAAAAAATTAACTTTGGCGATGATTGTCTGTACTCTTAGGTATTCATTACACTATAAGCGACTGGAATTATATAAAAAGACAAAGTCAGCCTGGTTGTCAGGATGGAATATTGACTCACTTTATTTGCCGGGTTTGATGACCACCAACTTCATTTCTGTCATTTCGGCCACCGCATAACGTAATCCTTCACGACCCACCCCGCTTTCTTTGACTCCACCATAAGGCATCTGATCGACACGAAAAGTAGGAATATCATTGATCATCACCCCGCCGACTTCCAGCTTTCTGGCAGCATGCAAAGCGTTGTCAAGAAAAGGAGTATATATCCCCGCCTGCAGACCGTAAACACTGTCGTTCACCTGATTTATAGCCTCATCAAGCGAATCGAAGGAGGCAATGACCACAACCGGCCCGAAAACCTCCTGACAGGATACCTTCACCCCTCTATCGACATTGGTGAGGATAGCCGGAGTGATCATGCTGCCAATACGTTCACCACCGCAGAGAACTGTAGCACCGGCAGCTTCGGCATCTTTGATCCATTGGTGTACCCGGTTCGCGTCTTTTTCAGTGATAAGGGCTGAATAATCGGTGGATGCCTTGCTCGGGTCCCCCCCCTGCAGCTTTTGCGTCGCTGCCACCATCTTACTGCATAGCTCAGCATAAAGGCTCCGATGCACGTAGATTCGCTGCAATGAAATGCAGATCTGCCCCTGGAAAGAAAAAGCGCCAACCACACAACGATCGATAAGGCTGTCGAGATCAACTCCCTGATCGATAATCACCGCCGAATTGGAACCGAGTTCCAGGATTACTTTTTTTAAACCGGACTTGGCCTTAATTTGCTTTCCGACGGATGGGCTCCCGGTAAAGGTGATCATCGCCACCCGCTCATCCTGCACCAGGACTTCGCCGATCACCGCCCCGCTGCCGGTGACAACGTTTAAAGCCCCCGCCGGTAAGCCCGCTTTATGGAACAGTTCGGCCGTGAAATATGCAGAAAACGGCGTCTGGCTGGCTGGTTTAAGGACGACGGTATTGCCGGCGGCAATTGCCGGGCCAACCTTGTGGGCCACCAAATTAAATGGAAAATTAAATGGAGAGATAGCGCCGATTATCCCCACAGGCTCTTGCAAAGTGAAACCGAACCGACCTTTGCCACCGGGAGCAGCATCAATCGGCACCATCTCCCCGGTGAGACGCCTCGCCTCATCGGCGGCAAAATGGTAGGTCTGTATGGTCCGATCTACTTCCAAAAAAGCTGCATTTATCGGTTTGGCTGCCTCAGCACTGAGAATGGTGGCCGCTTCATAGCGATGTTTGCTGAACAGATCAGCCGCCTTATCGAGAATTTCTCCCCGTTCGTAAGCGGACAGCGCGCGCATAATGGGTTTGGCACGTTCGGCGGCCTGAATGGCCAGGGACACCTGGGCCTTCGAAGCGACAGCAACTTCGCCGATACTGACCCCATCGAAAGGACTTTTTAAGACAACGTTCGTTTCCCCAGGGAGCCACTCGCCGTTTATCCATAGTTCTTTCATTCTTACTTCTCCTTTAGACTTTAGAGAGCAATCATGACATGTTTGGTGATCTGGTAGTCATGAACGGCCTCGGCCGAAAGATCTTTGCCGAATCCGGATTGTTTAAAACCACCATGCGGAGTTTCCGAAGCCAGGGGCAGGTGATCGTTGATCCACACCGTGCCAAATTCGAGGCGGGCGGAAACACGCATTGCTCTGGCGACATCGGTCGTGAACACCGATGAGGCGAGACCGAAATCGACATCGTTAGCCATGGCAATTGCTTCCTCTTCAGTCTTAAACGATTGAACAGTAATGACCGGGCCAAAGATCTCTTTCTGGACAACTTCCGCTCGCTGATCGACATTGGTGATAATGGTCGGTTCGAAATAGTATCCCTTTGCCAAAGATCTTGGGATCTTCCCGCCGCAGAGAATTTTTGCCCCATATCCCCTGGCCCGCACAACAAATCCAAGCACTTTGTTTTGATGTTCCGCAGACACCAATGGGCCCAGCATCGTTTCAGGACTAAACGGATCACCGATAACAAACGTTCTGGATGCTTCAACCAGTGCCTCAGTCACCTCGGCAACTCTGGAAGACTCAACAAGAACTCGAGTGGCGGCGGTACAGTCCTGCCCGGTATTGAAGAAAGCGGCCAAGGTCGCTTTTTCTGCTACTCTTTTGATATCGGCATCGGCAAAGACCAGCAGAGGGGCTTTCCCGCCCAACTCCAGATGGACTCTCTTGAGCGTGTCGGCAGCATTCTTCATCAGCACTTTACCGGTTTCCGAGGCACCGGTCAAGCTGACAAGACGGATATCCGGATGGCTGACCAGTTCTCTGCCGACATTGCCGGTAATGATATTGAGGACCCCATCGGGCAACCCCGCTTCCTGGGCTATCTCGCCCAGCAACAGGGTCGAACGGGGCGTGATCGATGCCGGCTTGATAACTGAGGTGCAGCCGGCAGCCAAAGCCGCCCCAACCTTCCAGACAGCCATCATAAATGGGTAATTCCACGGAGTGATACCGGCGGTGACCCCGCAAGGCTCCTTGCGATACATCGAGGTAAAGCCGGGGGCGTATTCTCCGGCTTTATTGCCAGCGGTATCGCGGGCTGCGGCGGCAAAAAACCTTAGATTGTCTATACAAAACGGCAGGTCGGCGCCTAGAACGACAAAGTTGTAGGGTTTACCGGAGTCTTCCGATTCTATTCGGGCAATCTCTTCCTGACGTCGTTCAACGATATCAGCCATGCGGGATAAGACCAGAGACCGCTCCCGTGGGGCTTTGCCGGACCAGCGACCATCGTAAAACGCCTCTTTTGCCGCAGCGACAGCTGCTGCTACATCTGCCTGCGTCGCATTGACTACAGTATCGATAATCTCGCCGGTGGCTGGATTTTCAACCGGAAGTTCCCGGCCATCTTTACCTGCTGTCCAACATCCATTGATCCACATCGCCTTATCCATAGCATTCTCCTTATAAAAAGCAGATTTATAACGAAAGGCTGCGACCCAACAGTTGATGCGACTCGAGCCGTTAATTCATGGGTCTTTTACCATTGTTAAATGATATATGGGTAGTGACAAACGAACGACACCATATGCTAACCTTAGATTACAGTGAAGCAAGCAATGCAGGGATGTTACCCCTGGTGGGGAAAACTACAAGGATTTTATGACAGGTAGAAATGTGCGACCTTTCTTCCTGTCAAAATCATTTTAGACACTGCCTAACTGACGGGAACGCTTATTGATTGAGGAAGTGCAGCCCTTCCCTGGTGATAACAGATTTTTGTCCTTCGACATCGCTGATAACCACACCCATTTGATGCATGATCTTCATCAGATGACAGGTGTCTTTCACGCTCATTTTCAGCTTATCGGCAATATGCTGGGAATGTACCGCTTGTGGTTGGGGGTTTTTCAGATTTTCCACCAAAATTTCCAATACCTGCTGTTTGTTGGCAAATG
Organism: uncultured delta proteobacterium; assembly: GCA_963804605.1. Lineage (GTDB taxonomy): Bacteria > Desulfobacterota > Desulfobulbia > Desulfobulbales > Desulfocapsaceae > Desulforhopalus_A. The sequence continues at coordinate 90,531 of CAWDRB010000009.1, read as the reverse complement.
TTGACATTATATTTCTCTTCACTGACTTTTAAAATATAGGAGTAAACGTCATAAAAAATCGGCCGGGTAGCGAGCTTGTTATTTTATCCTGCAGCAGGGATGCCCTGCTCATTCCAGCCTCGTAAACGATAATAATCCTGCAGCATATACTCCATTTCCGATGAAGTGAGCGACTTCCCCGAAGGCAGGGCTTCTTTATGCAGGCGTCCGGGCAGGCGATCGTCGTCAATCTGCAGACCTTCCTGGATATTAAAGGCACGGGTCATATTGACGATGGTGCGGGCTACTTTACGCAGATCTGCTTTGCTGCTGGGCTGGCCAGTTACTTTGTAGATACTGGTTTCGAGCTCTTCCCAAGTGTACAGGTCCCGGTAAAAACGACAGAGCACCAGGGTATCGAAAATATTCAGGCGATCTTCATAGTCAATCAGCATCTCCGCCTTATCTTTGGTTTGATCCGGGGGGATGAGTCCGGAGAGCTCCGGTTTATAAAACGTCGTCCGCAGGTGGCATGCACCTCGCGGGGATGTGCCGAAAGTTAAGCCCATGCCCTTTAAAACACGAGGGTCATAGCCTGCAGGTTCAAGGCCTTTGACATGGACGGCAATATCTTCTAGTCCCCATGCTCGAGCAGCAGGGATGATGCCATCAGCCAGAAGAGCACCAATCCCTTCACGGGCGGAAATCATCTGGACAAGAGTAGCAATCTGCTCAACGTTGCCATACTCGACAGCAAAATCGATCTTGCCGCGAGCTTTGGCCTCTATCGCCAATCCGCAAAGATTACCGGCGGTAATCGTATCCATGCCCAGTCGGTCGCAGAGATCATTGAGATGAGCAATCTCCGCCATGTCGTCAATCATGCACAGGCCACCAAAGGAATAGATAGTCTCATACTCGGGCCCTTCGATCTCAAGACCTGTGTGGCGGCCTTTTTGAATCTTCGCCAGGCGACCGCAGGCCATGAAGCATTTGGCACAGGCGTGCGGCTTAATTTCGTGGTCTTTATGGTATCTCTCGCCGCTGATTTTTTCCCAGTGTTCACAGGAGCCTTCACTCCAATATTTTGCCGGAAAAGCCCCCACGTTATTCATAAGAGACACCATCATCGTCGTCCCCATGGCTTTGTATGCTTTTACGCCGGGGTGTTGACTGTTCTTGCCGGCAAAATCCTTGGCATACTCCGCAACTCCGGCAGGATCATAATATTGCCGCTTCCGGTTGCCCTGAAAAACAATAGCCTTGACCAGCTTGGAACCCATCACCGCCCCGGCCCCGGATCGACCGGCACAGCGCCACTTATCGTTGGCAATGAGAGCGAACTTGACCATATTCTCCCCGGCTGGACCGATAGTGACCGCGCCCGGTTTGCCGTAACCGGCGTTGTTTGGCGCAAATTTCTCAATCGCTTCAACCTCTGCAGTGATCGAATCCATTCCCCACATGCTGCCGGCATCATGAAATTCGACCGTATCGGGAGTGATGCTAAGAACAATCGGGCTCGAGGATTTGCCGATCAGAAGAATTGCATCAAAGCCGACCGAATCGATGGCCTCTGGTGCTTTGCCGCCGGAATATGATTCCGCATAAAAACCGGTAAGCGGAGATTTCGTATAGACGCCATAACGGCTTGCCCCCCAGAGTCGTCCCCCGCAGAAGGAACCGGTCGCAAAAATCAGGTGGTTATCTGGTGACAGTGGGTCGATGCCTGGTTTATTTCGTTCAAGCAACAGACGGGTCGCCAAACCTTTGCCCCCGAAGCATTCGGCGAGAACCTGGTCCGCCACGGTTTCAATGGTGGTTGACCTGGCGGTAAGATCAATTATCAATATCCGATTGTAATAACCAAACATCTGTATCCTCGCTGGTAGATCTTTTGCGCTTGATGGTGTCGTAAAAATTCTTCACCTGCTTCGTTGCCAGGGACTTTGTTTAATGGGGTTGCTACTATCTTATAGCGGTCAACCCGTTGTCCACGATCTGCATCCCCTGCTCAAGCTGCTCGTCGGTAATAACCAATGGCATCAAAAACCGGATAATATTACCATATGTGCCGCAGGCCAGAATAATAAGATTTCTTTCCAGGCAGTATTTAACCAGGGCTTTCGCCTTGTCTGCGGCAGGTGTCTTATCTTTTCTGTCAGACACCAGTTCAATGGCCATCATCGGCCCTACGCCACGCACATCACCGATAAGAGGATGTTTTTCCTTCAAGCCGTTGAGGGTGGCTTGAAGTTTTTCACCCAGTTTTTTTGCCCGACCCAACAGGTCCTCAGTCTCGAAAATATCGAATACGGCGAGTGCGGCCTCACAGGCTACCGGATTGCCATTATAGGTGCCGCCGATTCCTGAAGCATGCACGGAATCCATAATCTCTTTCCTGCCAACCACCGCACTGAGTGGCATTCCGGCAGCAAGACTCTTGGCAACAGTAGTGATATCAGCCTCAATGCCATAGTAATCCATGGCAAACATATGACCTGTTCTTCCCATGCCGGTCTGAATTTCATCAGCGATCATCAGGACGCCGCTTTTCTCACAAACTGCCTTCAACTTCTGGAAATATTCCTTGGGTGGAGCAATAAAACCACCTTCACCCTGGATCGGTTCGACGATGATTGCCGCAGTTTGTTCCGCAGCCACATGACTGATAAAAAATTCTTCGAGGTGATCGGCACAAGCAACACTGCAATCCGGATACTTCTTACCGAAAGGACAACGGTAGCAGTTCGCATAGGGCATACGATACACTTCGGGTGCAAAGGGACCGAGGCCGTATTTGTACGGTTTCACTTTCGAGGTAAGCGTCATGCCCATTAAAGTGCGGCCATGAAAAGCCGATTCAAAGGCGATAATGCCTGTTTTCTGGGTGTAGTATCTCGCTATTTTAACTGCGTTTTCAACTGCTTCCGCGCCACTATTGGCAAACATTACCGCTTTCGGCGAATCTCCCGGTACAGCGTCACAAAGTTTTTCCGCCAGCCTGACCGGTGATGCATACGGCGCCACCATAAAACAGGTGTGGGTGAACTTTTCGGCCTGATCCTTAATTGCCTGTACCACCTTCGGATGGGAATGGCCGACATTCATTACCGCAATTCCACCGGCAAAATCGATATATTCCTGGCCTTCGACATCAGTAACGACCGCCCCTCGGGCGTGGGCAATATACTTGTCTGTGCCACTGGCATTGCCTTTGGCGATAACCTTGTTTCTCAGATCATGCAGAGCTTTGTTGGTAGTTAAATTCGTCATAATTCGTATCCCTTGCTAAAAAGTAGAAAGTTAACTGAAAGGTGAGGTCTTATTGTGAGTGTAGCAAAAGAGGTACCTATGTTCTAAAATTTCAATAAAACATGTCAAAACAGACAGATAGACGACAATTTCAGAGCCTGCTGCATTAACTTTCGATACAAAAATGAATCAAATCAAGATAAATATTGATTATTTATGGATATTTTCTGATTTAAAAATGAATCAAGAAAATCTTCTATAGATTTTTTCAGATAGGTGCCTGGATCATTTCTCATATGATATATTGTATATATTCATGGTGATATGTTCTTTTCAAAGGAGATGAAGCACCTATTGAGAAGAAATTAATATTAGATGAGATGTTACAATCCAAAAATCGATCTGAGTCAAAAATGAATCAAAAATCTAAAGAAAATCATAGGTCATTGCCCATCAACGCAACAATAACCTTAATTATAGAGTTCTCTACCCAAACCAGAGGGTCACTTTGCTTCACCTCAGACAATGATTATTATAATTTCAATCCAGTAGCGGCGAGATGAGTCTGCTGGATATAGAGGTAAATGCCTTGTACAGGCATTTCTAATAATCAGGAGGTTACGTTATGAAAAAGCAGAAAGAAAAGGTCGAATCATTCCAAATGACTCACCGTGGGTATATGAAAAATCTGAATGATTGTCTTAAAAAAATCGAATCCGATTTCGAGGAATCCCGTGAAATTGACGAAATCTGCACAGGAGAATGGTGCAGAGCAATTGAGTTGTCCCTCGATGAAATGGCGAAAGATTTGTATTCTATAAGTGAGCCCCGCTGGGTCGCAGACGATTATTCACGAACCTTGCGAAACATGCGCCGCAGATTGCATGACTTATACGCTAAATATCATGGTACACACGCACGGAGTGTCCATTAAACGATTCATGTTCACTTGATATTGCCTTAGCCCTGCCAGGGAGGTGGCTGGTAAAAATGTGCCGAAAGGATTGCAAAAGCCACCTCCTCTTAGCCAAAAAATTACCTTTGTCCACCCTGATTCTACAAGCCATGTTTCTTCAATTTTCGGACCACTGACGGCTGACTGATATTGAGAAAATCGGCAATTTCCCGAGTAGTTCGGCAGTGATGCCTGGATGCGATGAGGAGCTGCTTTTCCAGTTGGTTCATGGTGGCAGTAAAATCCACCGGGGCAGAGGAAGAACCCAGGTTTGTCGGCGAAAGCAGCGAATTACTGTTTTTCTGGATACTCGCTGAAAGAAAGGCATCAATATTGGTTTCATCACTGAGAACAACACCATTTTCGATGATATTTTTCAATTCCCGGGTGTTGCCCGGAAAAGAATAATTTTGCAGCATGCCAATCATAACCGAGCTGATATGCATTGATTTGTTATATTGCCGGTTATATTTTTCAAGATAGAAGCGAACCAGGCCGGGGATATCTTCTCTGCGTTGATGGAGCGACGGTATTTCCAGGGTAAAACTGCTGAGCCGATAAAATAAATCTTCCCGAAACTGGTTGTTTTTCACCAGATCCTGCAGGTTTCTGTTGGTGGCCGATATGGTCGCACATTCGACATTGATAGCTTTTGTGCCACCCAGACGCCGGAATTTTTTGTCATCGAGATATTTGAGCAGCTTGGTCTGCAGACCAAGGGGCATGTCACCAATCTCATCAAGAAAAAGAGTTCCCCCCTGGGCGAGTTCAAACAACCCGACCTTGCCGGTTTCCGCCGCGCCGGTAAATGCGCCTTTTTCATAGCCGAAGAGTTCCGCTTCCAGCAGATTTTCCGGCAGTGCGGCGCAATTTATTTCAATAAACGGGTTGTCTCTTCTGTTGCTGTTCTTGTGAATGGATTTGGCGAGCAGCCCTTTACCCGTGCCCGAAGCCCCCAGTATAAGAATATTTGACGCGCCGATATTGGCTAATTTCAGCGATTTCTGCAGAATATGCTTCATAACATTGCTGTCGGCAATTATGGTATTTTGTTCCAGTTCCCGCAGGGTCAGTTCGGAGATTTCTTCCTTATATTTTTCCGTCAGTTTCCGGTTTTGCTCAAATTTTCTGTGCAGGTTTTCCAGCTCAGTCATATCCCTTTCATTGACCACGATCAGGGCAATATTTCCTGCCTCGTCACGTGCTGGAGTACCTGTACACAGGAGAGTCCGCTTGGTTTTTTCAATGTGCTGGACAATTGTCTCCTGCCGCCCGCTGGCAAGGACCTTGGCGGTAACCGATTGATCGAAAATGCTCCTGTCCAAAAGTTGCCTGATATTTCGGCCGATGACTTCCCTGGCCCGTATTCCGTTCAGCGTTTCCGAAGCAGCGTTGATAGAGACAATGACACCTTTGCCGTCACATACCCATATCCCGTCTGAAGATGCGGAAATAATTGTCTCGAGCTGACGAGTCAATTTCTGATAGGAGTCGGATTGCCGAACTGATAATTCGAAGGTGTCCGATTCCTGGAAATTGCAGACTGCACCAATCAGATCACGACGACGAAAAATCGGGCTTACATGAACGATCATGTTTCCCTTGTCCAGGCTGACCTGCCGCCCGAGTACCGTCTTTTTGCTGGTAAGACATTCGAGTACCAATGGGTGAAAAAGAGGGAGAACTTCCCGAATATCCCTGCCTATGGAGTAGGTTGCGGCGATGGCCAGCTTCGCCTCACTCCAGGGATTGAGATGCGTGATGGAACCCAGCTTGTCCGTCGCAATAATACCACTGCCTAGGCAATATAAGATGTCCTGGGAATCAATTGTATCCGCCAATGATTTCATCTCTTACTCGCGTATTGATCGGTTTTTTCCATGCTTCTTTACCTATCAATACACGAGCCCGCTGAAGTTTACAATATTGTCTTTTGTCGGGATGCAACCAGAGAAAAGATAAAAAACGAAACAAGATCAGGATGGTATGCAAGCTGTATCTTGCCGGTCTCACAGAGCGGTTTTTTCCTGAAATGTTGCGCTAAAACAGATAAATAAAATAATTTTTCTTGTAAAAGAAATTATTGAACGGTTGGTGAATAATTATATTGACAAAAAAAAATGATCAGAGTAATTGAAAAAATATAACAACATTGTAGTGCACCCCTGAGTCTTGCTCTAAAATCCAGGATCTACTCTATGGCCGGCCGGAAAAACCTGAACGCAGAACTGCGTAAACCCGAGATTCTCGAGGGATATTATCGTGTTCTCATTGATCAGGGTCTGGAAGGGACTTCCATCAGCAAGATTGCCAGGCATCTAAGCATTCACCCCAGTCTTATTCTGCATTATTTCAAGAACAAAGAAAATCTGCGCCTGGCTCTCATCGAACTGATGATTGCCAAGTTCAAATCACAACACCTGCTCAAATTTGACCATATCGAAGATGATGCTCAAAGATTTACCGCCCTTATCGATATGATCTTCAGCTATAAGTGGTCACGCACTGTTGACCCGGGTGTCCATTTTGGCTTTTATTATCAAAGCTTCAGAGATAAAAATGTCGCTCTCCTATTTCGGGAGATGTTTCAATGGCTGAGAAATTATCTCTATGACGAATTCATTATTTTCAACAGAAAAGGCATAATCCAGGTCAATGACGAACGAAAGGCTGCCGATTTCGTTGTCACGCTTATGGAGGGTCTGGAGTTCCATGCACAATTCCTGGGTCACGACAGACCCTTCACCGAATTTGCCGAAACTGCCAGGCAATCTGCTCTGGCAATGTTGAGAAATAGACTTTTATAGCATCATTTTAAATTGGCATCCATAGATGACAAAGAACCAGGTGGTATAATTAACCAATCGTTCAATTAAATATATTTATTCTTTTATATCGAGCGGCAGCGCTGTTCTGCATAACGGAGTGTCTGAACAAGGGCCATTCAAAAACCAAATCGAAGAAACAACCAAGAGGAGATTTCAGACGTGACGAAGTCAGAAGATAGCAACACAAATATAAGCCAGATACCTTCCAGCCGAGATATTGATGCCGCGTTCCGTGAAGCAAAAAAGATGATCAATCTTATTGAAACCCCGGAGGCTGAAGTAACAGATTCTGAGCGTAAGTGGGTGGCTGAATCGACGTATCAGAACTTCGCCAACCATATCAACAAGGGTTTTCTGGAATATCGTAAATCCGTCACCGAAACCAACGATTTCGCCCTGACCGACTGGCAGGGGCAAGGGTCGATCCTTCGGGATGTCATGGGCCGGGAGTATATTGATATGCTCGGTGGCTTCGGACTGTACTCCCCGGGAATTCGTCATCCCAAGATTGTCGCTGCGGCTAAAGCGCAACTCGATCGCAGCCCGCAATACAGCCAGGAAATGCTCGACCCGCTGCGGGCGCATCTGGCCAAGGTTATCGCTAAATTGACACCCGGAGATATCCAATACGGCTTCTTTGCCAACAGCGGCACCGAAGCTGTCGACGGGGCAATGAAACTGGCTAAGCTCTATACCGGGAAAAGTGGTTTTATCTCCACGCTGAAAGGCTTCCACGGGAAGTCTCTTGGCGCCCTTTCGCTTCTCGGCAAGGCGGTTTATCGGGAACCCCTGTTGCCTCTGCTCAGCGGCGTGCGGCATGTTCCCTTTGGCGATGCCGATGCTATTGAACAGATACTCAAAAACGCTCAAGAGGTCGGTGACGGGATAGCCGGAGTAGTCGTCGAACCAATCCAGGGCGAAGCCGGCGCAATTGAACCACCGGATGATTATTGGCCGCGGCTCCGCCAGATCTGCGACAAATATGCAGTCCTGTTGATTGCCGACGAGGTGCAGACCGGCTTTGGCCGCACCGGAAAGATCTTCGGGGTTGACCATTGGGGCGTTACACCGGACATAATGTGTTTCGGCAAAGCCCTCGGAGGTGGGGTTATCGCCATGTCGGCATTCTTTTCAACAGCTAAAATCTGGAAGTGCATGGAGCCAAATCCTTTTATGCACACCACCACCACCGGCGGCAATCCTGTAGCATGTGCCGCCGCCCTTGCTCAGATTACCGTACTGCTGGAAGAAAATCTTGCTGGCCAGGCAGCGGAAAAAGGTGAATATATAAAAAAGAAGGTCTCGATACTGCAGCAGAAGTATCCTCATATCCTCAGTGGAATTAGAGGACGTGGGCTGCTTCTCGGCATGGTTTTTCCAAATGATGAAATTGGCTACAAAGTCGCGTCCGGTCTATTCAGTCGAGGGGTGTTGACCGCCGGAACCCTCAATAATGCCAAAGTCATCAGGCTTGAGCCGGCCCTCAACATCTCTTATGAGTTAATTGATAAAGTTTTACAGCGGTTGGAAGAAACATTTGAGAGTCTGCAATAGCAGTCAATCGTCAGTTTTAATGGACTCGTAAAAAGCTGAAATTTGCGATTGTTAATTAAGAAAGGGAGGACAAAATGCAATTCCTTAGAGTTAATATGACCACTGAAACGGTGCAGTGGGAAAATGTCGCCGAAGAGTATGCAATGCTGGGTGGACGAGCGCTGACCTCAATTATGATCAACAACGATGTACCCGCTGCTGTTGCCCCGCTCGGTGAAGAGAATAAACTTATTTTCGCGCCGGGGTATTTTACCGGCACATCCCTTATTAACACCGGAAGGCTCTCAGTCGGGGCTAAAAGCCCATTAACTGGAGGCATCAAAGAAAGCAATGTCGGTGGAACAGTGGCCTACTCTCTCGCGAGACTTGGTATCAAGGCCGTGATCATCGAAGGGAAGGCGGCCGCCGGCAAATATTTCCTGCTTAACATCGAAGCTGAGAACAGGGCAAGCCTGATCAATGGTGCGGATGTAAAAGGTATGCGAACCTATGCTCTCACCAAAAAGCTCCAGGATAAATATGGTGAAAAAAAGAGCATTACCTGCATCGGCCCTGCCGGCGATCTTCAACTCCTGTCCGCATCCATTCAATCGACCGACCTGGATGGCCGCCCATGCCGGGCCGCAGGACGTGGCGGACTCGGCGCGGTGATGGGTGCCAAGGGTTTGAAAGCTCTTATCGTCGATCGCCAGGGCAAGGTTCCGTCGGAAATCGCCGACCCGGATCGCTTTCAAAAAGCATCGACAGCATACGCCAAAACGGTGCGCGCCGACGAATTCAGTGGCCAGATTCTTCCCGAATTCGGCACAGCCGTGCTGGTCGAGCCCATTAACGCCGCCGGCGCCTTCCCCACCAAAAATGCCCGAAGCGGCCAGTTTGAAGGTATCGATAAAATTAGCGGGGAAACCATGGCCCGGGTCATTAAAGAGCGGGGTGGAAAAACCCAGCATAAAGGCTGTTCACAGTGCATTATCGACTGCTCCAATGAGTACGTCACCGAAAAGGGTGACTATGTAACCTCATCGCTCGAATATGAAACTATCTGGGCCATGGGTGGCATGATCGGCAATGACAACCTGGACGCTATCGCCAGGCTCGATTTTCTCTGCGACGATATCGGACTTGATACCATGAACACCGGGGCGGCTCTGGCGGTTGCTTTTGATGCCGGATATTGTTCATTTGGCGATGCGGACGCGGCGATTCGACTGGTAGAAGAGGTTGCTGCCGACACCGCGATGGGTCGAATTATCGGCAATGGCCCTGATGCCGTAGGTAAACACTTCAACCATGGCCGGGTTCCCACGGTTAAAGGCCAGGGTATGGCAGCCTATGACCCGAGAGCGATCCAGGGAATGGCCGTCACGTATGCCACCACCCCGATGGGTGCGGACCACACTGCAGGCTGGGTTGTCGATAAAAACCTGGAAGCTTTTGGTGGAACAGTCAACGCGTTAGAAGCGCAAGGACAGGTAGAAATTTCCCGTAATACCCAGATCCACATGGCCGCAGTCGATACTGCCGGTATTTGTGATTTTGCCCAGTCGGGGCTGGCAAGCCAGGAAGGAATCAATAACGTCTTCACCATGATGAGCGCCAAATCAGGTCAGGCTTTCGGCCAGGAGGATTGGACCAAAATTGGTGAACGGGTTATCAAGGCAGAGCTGGCATTTAATCGGATGGCCGGTTTAACAAAAGAAGACGATCGACTGCCGCCGATGTTTTACAACGAGCCGTTGCCACCACATAATGTAGTCGTCAAAGTGACTGAGGCGGAGATGGATTCGACCTTTGACTTTTTAAGAACCAGTCCATGATAGTCCGTCTTAAACTCTTTGGAACTCTGCCGGCCCACTATCCGGGAATTTACCCGGATAGTGGGCTCATAGTCGAAATTTCCGGGAAAACTACCGTAGCTGAACTTGTTGAACGGGTAGAATTGCCCCAGGCACATGTCGCTATTGTCGCTATTAACGGCATGCTGGCTAAAGCTGATGATGTGCTGCCGGACGGTGCCGAAGTAAAATTTTTCCAGGCGTTGAATGGTGGCTGAACGACAGGCTGCTCTTGCCCAATTACCTTAAATCATCTGTCGAAATAAAAATTCGCTTCTTTTCTCGACTATTGGGCCAAGAACAGTTATAGAGCAAAAAGTGTTTGTGCTTTACATATTTGAAATATTTTTTTGGATTAACAAACAATTTTGAGTTTTTCTGCCGGCAATGGAAATCTCCAGCTATTCAATACGTGCTGCGCAAAGCGTAAATGGAAATCAGCGGGGATGGCATCAGGTTTGCAGCTTCCTTGCGCAGGTAGAACAATGCGGCTCCGATTGCCGGCATGGCATTTCTTTTTCATAAAAGAGAATCTCGTATAAACCTAAAACAGGGGATGGCGACGGCGCCATCATGCAAGGATATTTCGAAATGAATGACCAGCCTCAAAAAAATCTCATTATCCGCGATATTACCAAAAATTTTGGTTCGGTCACGGCCCTTAAAAAGGTTAATCTCGAAGTTCGCCAAGGTGAGTTTTTTACCCTTCTCGGCCCTTCCGGCTGCGGCAAAACCACCCTGCTGCGGATCATCGCCGGACTGGAACAGCCAAGTTCCGGCACGGTCATTCTGACCGGCAAAGATATCACCTCGCTTCCCGCCACCAAACGCAATGTCAATACGGTTTTTCAGAGTTACGCCCTCTTCCCGCATCTGTCTATTTTCGAGAATGTCGCCTTCGGTCTTCGCTCACGTAAATTCCCCGAGCAGGAAGTGCAAAAACGGGTGACCGACACCCTGGAACTGCTGGAAATGTACCCGATGCGCAACCGCAGCCCGGAGCAGCTCTCCGGCGGCCAGAAGCAGCGGGTGGCCATTGCCCGGGCCTTAGTCAATGAACCGGACATCCTGCTGCTTGATGAGCCTATGTCGGCTCTTGACGCCAAATTGCGGGCCCAGGTCCAGGAAGAATTGCGCCGTCTGCAGCGCCGACTCGGCACTACCTTCATCCTGGTCACCCACGATCAGGCCGAAGCCCTGGTGTGCAGCGACCGGATTGCGGTTATCCAGGCCGGCGAAGTAGTCCAGTGCGGCACCCCGATTGAGGTGTACGATTTTCCGCGCAACCGTTTTGTTGCCCAGTTTCTTGGCGCTGCGAACCTGCTGCAGGCCCGACGCGTTGACGGCGGCGTCGAGACCGAGGTAGGCTTTTTGTCCCTGAACAAGCAGCCAGACTGGGCCGAGGGCCTCATCGCCATTCGTCCGGAATGGATACGGGTCGGCAGCCAGCCAGGCGTAAACGGAGTCCATGCCACCGTCCAGGATATTGTCTACCGCGGCACCAACTTCGATCTGACCGTGTCTCCCGGCACACTCAGGGTGCGCACCAATGCCTTCAAGGATTTCAAGATCGGTGATCAGGTCTGGCTTGAGCTTCCGCCGGCGGAACTGGTTGTACTGGAGGATTGACAATGCAAGACGATACTATTCTCTGGCACGGCGAGATGACCACCCAAAGGGCGCTGACCCGGCGGGGAATGTCTTTTCTGTCCAGCGGCATCTTCTGGTTGAGTGCATTTCTGATCCTGCCATCACTTATTTTCATCGTTCTCAGTTTTGCCGAACGGGGCGTCTACGGCGAGGTCATCTGGAATTTCTCCTTTGGCAACTATAAACGACTGGCCGGTTTCAGTACATTCGGCTGGACCCCTGACTATCTGTTGATACTTGGCCGCTCGGTGGTCGTCTCGCTGATTACCACCCTGGTTTCCATCCTGCTATCCTACCCTTTAACCTTTTTCATCGCCTCGCGTCCGGCCCGCAACCGCTTTGTCTGGCTGGTCATTCTGATCATCCCGTTCTGGACCAATATCGTCATCCGCACCTATGCCTGGTTCCTGCTTCTGTCGCCCGATCTGCCCTTTGCCAAACTGGCCGCCTTTCTCGGCTTTATTCCCGACGGCTCATCTCTTTACCCGAGCGCCTTCGCCGTCTATATCGGGATGATTTCCGATTACCTGCCCTTTCTGGCTCTGCCTCTTTATTCCAGCGTCGAAAGAATGGACTGGGCACTGGTCGAGGCGGCTCAGGATCTGTATGCATCGAAGTACCGTGTCTTTATGCAGGCGATACTGCCCCAGACTGCACCCGGCTTGACGGTGGGGATCATCCTGACCCTGGTGCCGACCATGGCGACCTTTGTTGTGCCCGATCTGCTCGGGGGTGCCAAATATATGCTGGTCGGTAATCTGATCCAGCAGCAGTTCGGCACCAGTCGCGACTGGCCGTTCGGTGCCGCCATCAGTATGGCGCTGATGCTGCTGACCCTTCTGTCCATGCGGATCTATCGCCGAAAAGGGAATAAGGTGGATATTATATGAAAAAACGACATCTGGTCTTACAGTCAGTCTCCCTTTTTACCATCGGCATGCTCTACCTGCCGCTGTTCGGCATTGCCGTTTTTTCGGTCAACTCGGCCAAACACGGCTGGGTGTGGCGCGAATTCACCACCAAATGGTATACCGGGCTGCTGCATAACAACTATATCCTGGAGGCGGCCTGGAACACCCTGACCCTGGCGGTGGTGTCGACCCTGGTGGCAACGGTTATCGGCACACTTCTGGCCATCGGCATCAGCCGGTTTCCCTGGGGCAGCCGGACCAACGGTTTTTTAAGCCTGATGCTCAATTTCCCGGTGGTGATCCCCGATATCGTCATGGCCGGTTCCCTGGTGGTGGTATTCGCCCTCCTTCGCTCGGTCTCAGATGTCTTTCAACCAGGGATGGTCACCATGACCATCGGTCACATCACCTTCCAGATCGCTTTTGTCGCCCTGATTGTACGCAGCCGCCTGGTCTCCATCGGCACCGATCTTGAAGAGGCGGCCCGCGACCTGTTCGCCGATAACTGGTACCTGATGCACCGGGTCATTTTTCCGCTGTTGTTGCCGGGCATCGTCGCCGGCGGCATGCTGGCTTTCACCCTGTCGTTGGATGACTTTGTTATCAGTTTCTTCACCTCCGGACCCACGTCGCAGACATTGCCGCTCTATATCTACTCGGCGGTCCGCCGGGGGGTCACTCCGCAGATTCATGCCCTGTCGACGATAATAGTCCTGATTACGGTGATTCTGGTGGTGCTGGCCGAACGGATCTCACGAAAAAAATAACCATAACCCGTAACAATCAACTTAAAGCAAGAGGAGGAACCCCATGAAAAAATTGTTTCTGCTGGTCGTAGCGCTGCTGCCGATAGTGTTCTGCATCAGCTCATCCTTCGCCGAAGATAAAGAGCTGCGCATCTTCACCTGGTCGGAGTATATGGACGAGGAAAAGTTCGCCAATGACTTTGAAGCGGCGACCGGTATCAAGGTGCTGATCGATCTGTACGAAAGCAACGAGGACATGCTGGCCAAGCTCCAGGCCGGTGGAGTCAGCCAATACGACATCATCATTCCCTCTTCCTATGTTCTGCCGATTATCTTTGGACTGAACCTGATCCAGCCGCTTGACCATTCGAAGATCCCCAATCTGCCCAACCTGATGAGCCGGTTCAAGACCATGGAGATGGACAAGGGCAATAAGTACACCGTGCCCTGGCAATGGGGTACGATCGGGATCATGTACAACAAGGAAAAAGTTTCCACCGAAGCTGCCAACAGCTGGTCGATCGTCTACGACCCCGCCAAGCAGCCGGGTTCCTTCTGGTTGATGGACGATATCCGCAGCTCAATGAACCAGGCGCTGCTCTTTCTTGGCTATCCGATGAATTCAACTAAGCCGGAAGAGATTAAAGCTGCTTCCGAGCTCTTGATCAAGACTAAAAACAGTAAGGCATGCAGAGGCTTTAAGACCGGGGTCGGCGGGAAAAACGACGTTGTCGCAGGAACCGCCGACGTCGCTGTCGTCTTTAATGGCGATGCGCTGCGCGATGTCCGGGAGAATCCCGACAAATTCGGCTTTGTGGTGCCCAAAGAGGGCGGTGAATTCTGGGTCGATGTGATGGCGATCCCGGCTAAAGCGCCACATCCGGATGCCGCGCATAAATGGATCAACTGGATTCTCGATGCAAAGATCGGCGCCGAGCTGTCCAACTACAACAGCTACGCCACGCCAAACGAGGCGTCAATGCCCTTTATCACCCCTGAGGATGCGGCCAACCCGCAAATCTACCCAACCCCGGAGATGAACGCCAAATTGCAGGCTATCACCGATATCGGCGCAGCGATGCGCCTCTATGACGAGGCCTGGACCAGGATCAAATCGCATTAATATCAAGTCAAGCTCCCCGCCTTTACCCGCGCGGGAAAAGGCGGGGAGAACTGTTCATAGACGGCACCATTCAACTGTTGCCGGAAGGAGAATTACGTAATGAAAAAAGTCCTGATTATCGGGCTGGGTGCTCAGGGGAGCACCATCGCAAAACACCTTGAGGCACATCCCGGGGTACAGCACATTGTCTGCGCTGATTATGACCAAGACCTCAGCAATAGATTGGGAGCCTCGCTGAAAAAAGCCGTGGCCATGCAGGTAGATGCGCACGAAATCGACGCCATAGTCACTGCCGCAAAAGGCTGTAGCCTGATCGTCAACGGCCTGCCGCTGGAATTCAACCTCAATGTCATGGAAGCCGCTTTAACGGTGAAAGCCGATTATATGGATCTGTCCGGTCCCATGGAAGAAAGAGGCTTCGTTGAGACCTATCAATGGCTGTTTTCCGAATGGCACCAGAGATTTAAGGACCAGGGTTTGTTAGCCCTGGTCGGCTGTGGCATCGCCCCCGGCCTGGCCAATGTCATCGTCCGTCGATCGGTGGAAAAACTGGACAGCTGCGATTCCATCGGTATCTATTTCTACGACGGTTTTTTAAGCAAGCGCTATATTCCTTTCTGGTGGTCGCCGGAAGTGGCCCTGGGGGACATGATGTATAAGACCTTCCGTATGGAAGACGGCAAAATTGTCACTGATATACCATTCAGCCGACCAGTACGGATGAAGTTTCGCGGCATTGACCATGAGATCCGCATGGTCGATCATGAACATGACGAACCAGTGACCATGGGGCTGCTGGCGAATTCGTTGTTGAAAGGTGCCAGGAACGTTGAGTTCAAATATGGCGGTCCCCAGGTGGAACTCGCCGAATACCTCTATAAAGTAGGCTTGCTCAGTAAAGATCCGGTCAATGTCAAAGGAGTGGAAGTTGTCCCGTTCGATCTTTTGATGCAGCAAATCCCACGGGCACCCCGTTTTCCGGAAGAAATCCAGGCTGTCATCGATGAGGGGATAGTTCAGGATGAAGGAGCTTTTCTAGTCCGGGTCAAGGGCAAGGTGGGCGGAGACGATAAGCAGATTGACTGCTACACCAATTTCCCCGGACTCATCGAGGCGTTTGCCCGCGCGAAAATGACCCATGAGTCCTACTCGACTGGGCAGTGTGCCGCCGTCTTCAGTTCAATGATGGTTGAAGGATTGTGCAGCAAAACCGGTCTCATCGTGCCGGAACAGCTGGATGGTGCCTGTCGCGACTATGTTTTTGACGAACTGGCGAAATTAAGTATTACCGTCGATGAATATCAAAGTTGATGGCATAGACGGGCGGGTTGAGAACCCGCCCGTACAGCTCTCACAAGTTTCGGGTTATGCAGGCATTTTAGTCCAACTTACTGAAACTGCAGCTCCAGGCCGTTCAGATAGAGTTTTCCGTCTCTGGTCTCCGCCTTGTGCGTGATATTATCTCCCTCTTTAACAAATAACCCGGTCTGCATCCCCGGATATATCGGCGACAGGAGCATGGGGTTTTCGCCAATGAGTGCTGCCGGAAGAAGTACCTCCGATTGCAGGGAAAAAATATCCAGTATGAACTCCGGTTGCTGCCAGAGAGGAACAAACTGGGCAAAGGTCATATCTTTATTCAGGGTCAAGACCACATCACCTTGTATCACTCCCGCCGGTAGTTGGGCATGGAGGTCGGAAATTTGGAATTCCAGCCCTTTTTTCAATAATCGCTCGTATGCCGTCAGCATCTGAAACTGAGTGCGCCCCATCTGATCCCGCAGAATTTTTTTCATTTTTACCGGATCATCAGCCGCTTCGGTGAAGTCTTGCAATACCGTGTTGGCCATTTTGGTATATAGCTTGATAAACTCTTCAAATCCCTGGACATCCATGTTGATGACGCCGAGTCGGACAAAACCGTTTTCAAGCTTTTCCAAATCAGCCTGCAGTCGATCAACACCGAATGTGGCCACAACTGATACCGTATTCTCCTGTTTATCGATGTCCAGACTGTAGTCGCCTTTAAATTCGACGAGTTCAAATTGTTCGTTATTGCCTTTTATCTGACCCTTCTCCACTCTGTAAGAGAGTGTTCCATCCCATAGATAAGTGGAAATTTTTTCCAGATCAGAGCTGATGGAAACACCCTCTACCACCATTTTATCGGCAACAGAAAATCCTAGCCAGGACATTTCAGAGGAAAAGTTTTTCAAATCCTCATCCCAGGTAAGAAGAGCCGTGCCCGGCTTAACAGCTACTGTTTCGCCTTCTACCGGCAGGGAAAAGGCGGCCATGGTGAGAGTTGAATTAATCCGCCCGGAGAGTTTATATTCAGTAGAAATATCTAACGGGTTTTTCCCGGCAAGTTTGTTGCTGATAAAATCGGTGAACCATCTATTTTTCTCAAGACTTGTTTTTGAAACGATCCCGGTATATCCATGCTCCGCCCGATCAACAAAAATTATCTCTTCAACGCCGTAGATTGTCTTCATTACTCCGAGTTTTATTGTCCACTCAATTTCTGTCGACGTAAGGCTTCTGTCGTAGCGCAATATCTCAATGGAAACACCGGAGCCGGTATCGGTATACATGCTATTGAGATTGGCGAAAGATTTTTTGACGATCCTTTCCATCAACAGTCCGTTAATGAACGGTACCCCCACCACTGCAATAATGCAGAGGAAAAGGATACCAGCAACGATTTTTTTCATACCTGCTCCTTGATGTTTCCGAGAAATTTGCGCATCACACTATCTGGTATCTGCATCGCGCACAACAATTTTCCAAGAGCGACTGAAAATATCTGTAAGTAGTGGGGAATGACCGAGGGTGCGTTAAAAAATACCGAACTGTAGATGTTATACGTCGAGGTAGAGAAGAATCGATTCCGCAGCGCTGCGTCCTTCAGCAATGGCGGTAACGACCAGGTCGGAACCGCGCACGGCATCGCCTCCGGCAAAGACCTTCTCATTGGTGGTCTGAAAGGGAAATGTACCGCTGGAAAGAGCTGTGATAAGCTGCCGGTCATTTATGGCAATATTATTCTGCGTGAGCCAGTCGGGAGGACTCGGCCTGAAACCAAAAGCCATGATCACCCTGTCGGCGTCCAGGACCGCCTCGGTGCCGGCAATGGGTTCCGGTCTTCGCCGCCCACGATCATCGGCATCGCCAAGCCGGGTATTGACGACCTGCACGCCGCTGATGTGGCCATCTTCCCCGCAGACAAGGCCAAGAGGCTGCAAATTCCACAAGAAACGTACCCCTTCATCCTCGGCATTTTGCACCTCCCTTGCCGATCCGGGCATGTTCGCTCTATCCCGCCGATAGACACAGGCAACATCCAGAGCCTCTTGACGAACCGCAGTGCGCACGCAATCCATGGCGGTATCGCCGCCGCCCAGGACAACCACCCTTTTGCCAGCCATATCGACATACGGGTAACGCTCACGCTGCAGGCCTAACTGCCGGTCCGCATTGCCGATTAGATAGTCCAGCGCGACATAGACCCCTGGCGCATCCTCGTCGGCCAGTTCGGCACGCATGGAGGTGTAGGTGCCAATACCGACAAAGATAGCGTCGTATTCGGCCACAAGATCAGTAAAGGAGAGATCAGGACCGATCTCCACCCCCAGGCGAAACTCAACACCCATCCCGGTAAAAACCTTCTGCCGCAGCTCCATCACCTTTTTGTCCAGTTTAAAGGCGGGAATACCAAAGGTCAGCAGTCCGCCGATTGCCGGATGCCTGTCAAAGACCACCGGCTGCACGCCATTGCGAATGAGCACATCGGCGCAGCCAAGACCGGCCGGCCCGGCTCCGATTACCGCCACCCGCTTGCCGGTCGGGATAACTTTCGACAGATCAGGGCGCCAGCCCATCTGGAAAGCAGTATCGACAATGTGCTTTTCAATACTGCCAATGGTCACCGCCCCATAATCATTATTGAGGGTGCAGGCGCCTTCGCAGAGCCGGTCCTGGGGACAGACCCGGCCGCAGACTTCCGGCAGACTGTTGGTCTGGTGGCAGAGCTCGGCTGCCTCGATAATGCGTCCCTCATTGGCCAGCTGCAGCCAGTCAGGAATATAATTGTGGACCGGACACTTCCATTCACAGTAAGGGTTGCCGCAATCAAGGCAGCGATCAGCCTGCATCTGCACCTGAGACTGCTGCAACGGATGATAGATCTCGACGAACTCATGACGCCGCCTCTCGATCCTCTTTTTCTGGGGATCGACCCGTTCCACCTCGATAAACTGGAATAAATTCCGCTGCATAACCTTCCTCTAGTAGACGACTGCCAGGGTTTCTCTTGGCGACGTTCCCCGATGCCCAAGCAGGGTGGAGACATCGGAGGTCTTGGGCTTGACCAACTTGAAAAGACTCATATATTGCCCATCAAAGCCGGTCAGAATACGCTCAGCGCGTTCACTGCCCGTCTCCTGCAAGTGCGCGTTAATCATCCCCCGCAGGTGCTCCTGCAATACTGCCTGACCCTCAATGGTAATAATATCGACCAGCTCCGGGTTCACCCTTTTAGCAAGAGCGTTAGATTCATCGAGAATATAGGCAAAGCCGCCGGTCATCCCGGCACCAAAATTAACTCCGGTATCACCGAGGATGGTAACAATGCCGCCGGTCATATATTCGCAGCCGTTGTCACCAATGCCCTCGACCACCACCTTCGCTCCGGAATTTCGGACGGCGAACCGCTCTCCTGCCCGGCCAGCGGCAAAAAGCCAGCCGCCGGTGGCGCCATAGAGACAGGTATTGCCAATAATAACCGCCTCGTGGCTCTGGTAGGCAACCCCCAACGGCGGGCGGATAACCAGTTTGCCACCGGCCATTCCTTTGCCGACATAGTCGTTGGCATCACCGGTCAATACCATATGCAGGCCGCCGGCGTTCCAGGCGCCAAAACTCTGCCCGGCGGTGCCGTTGAACAGCAGATGAATAGGCGCATCCTTCATGCCGTTGTTGCCATAAAGCGCAGCAATTTTCCCAGAGAGTCGAGCGCCGACGGTCCTGTCCGTATTGCGGATGGCAAAGCTCGCCCCCCCGCCCGACATGGTTTCAACCGCATGCAAAAAGCGCTCTGCTATCTGGATATTTAATCTGCCCGGGTCACCTGGCACATTGGCTTCACGGAAATAAAGACCGCTCGTCGCCGGAGGCTGACTGGTGTGCAAGATAGACCCCAGCACCAGTTTTTGTTGTTTGGCGGTAATGCCGGGCAACTCTGTCAGCAAATCAGTCCGGCCAATCAGATCGGTCAGTTTGGCAATGCCCAGTTCAGCCATATGCCTTCTCGTTTCCTGCACCATAAAGCGAAAATAGTGCATAACCATCTCCGGCACCCCGGCAAAGTATTCTTTTCTCAGCGTTTCATCCTGGGTGGCTACGCCGGTAGCACAGTTGTTGAGATGGCAGATCCTGAGGAATTTACAACCCAGGGCAATAAGCGGCCCGGTGCCAAAGCCAAAGCTCTCGGCCCCGAGAATGGCTGCCTTTATGATATCGAGGCCGGTCTTCAGGCCGCCGTCGACCTGAAGCTGCACTTTATGGCGCAGCCCGTTGGCCACCAAGGCCTGCTGGGTCTCGGCCAGACCGAGTTCCCAGGGGCTGCCGGCATATTTTACCGAGGTGAGCGGGCTGGCCCCGGTCCCGCCATCGTAGCCGGAGATAGTGATCAGATCGGCATAGGCCTTAACTACGCCGGTGGCGATGGTGCCGACACCCGGCTCGGAAACCAGTTTCACACTGATCCGCGCCTGGTCATTGATCTGCTTCAAATCAAAGATCAGCTGGGCCAGATCCTCAATCGAGTAAATATCGTGGTGCGGCGGCGGCGAGATAAGCGTGACGCCGGGGACCGAATAGCGAAGCGCGGCAATCTGCGCCGTAACTTTATGGCCGGGCAATTGGCCGCCCTCACCCGGCTTTGCGCCCTGGGCCATTTTAATCTGGATGACCTCGGCGTTCATCAGGTAATGCGGCGTGACCCCAAAACGGCCGGAGGCGACCTGCTTTATTTTCGACACCCGCTCGGTGCCGAAACGGTTGGGATCTTCCCCACCTTCACCACTGTTGGAAAAGCCACCCAGGCGGTTCATGCCAATGGCCAGTGCCTCGTGCGCTTCCTGCCCCAGTGCACCGATGGACATGGCAGCGGAGTCGAAACGGCCATAGAAATTCTCTGCAGGTTCTACCTCGTCAAGAGCGATGGGAACCTGGTCTTTCTTGAGTTGCAGCAGATCGCGCAGGCAGGAGATCGGTCGGTCGTTTACCAGGCTGGAATACGCCTGATAGTCGGCAAACTCACCGGTGCGAACCGCTTTTTGCAGCGCCTGAACCACATCCGGATTATAGGCATGGTATTCGCCACCGTGGATATATTTAAACAGTCCGCCGCGTGAGAGAGGCTTATGCGCCCTCTTCCAGGCAAAACGGGCCAGGGTCTGCTGATCCTGCTGAAAATCGGCAAAATCCGCCCCTTCAATACGGCTTGTCACTCCATTAAAGCAGAGTGCGGTCACTTCACCGGCCAGACCAACCGCCTCGAAAAGCTGGGCACAACGGTAGGAGGCAATGGTGGCAATACCCATTTTGGAGAGTATCTTGAGGAGCCCCTTGTCAATGCCCTGACGATAATTGGCGATCGCCCGGCGCAGCGGAACCTTCACTGATCCCTCATCTACCAGTTGGGCAAGCGTTTCATACACCAGATAGGGATAGACCGCCGTTGCGCCCATGCCGATAAGAACGGCAAAATGGTGCGGATCGCGGCAACTGGCGGTTTCGACAATGATGTTGGCATCACAGCGAAGATTACTCTCAACCAGGGTCCGCTGCACCGCACCAACGGCCATTGCCGCCGGGAGCGGCAGACTCGCAGAAGTAATTTGCCGATCCGACAGCACCAGCAGCACCGCGCCCTGCGCCACCTCTTCTTGAGCTTTCTGCGTCAGTTGTTCAATCGCCTTTTGCAGACCAAGTTCAGGATTATAATTGAGATCAAGCACAACATGGTGGTAATGACTCTGATCAAGCTGCAAAAGCTGCTGCAGATCGCTGTAAACAAGCACCGGCGACTGGAATATTACCCGGTAGGCATGGCTTTGCGCTTCGTCGAAGACATTTTGTTCCCGGCCGATGCAGGTGGCCAGCGACATGACATGCTTCTCCCGCAAAGGATCGATCGGCGGATTAGTCACCTGGGCGAACATCTGCCGGAAATAGTCATACAGGCTCCGCTCCCTGGTGGACAGCACCGCCATGGGCGCATCATCGCCCATGGACGATATCGGCTCCTGGCCGGTCTCACCGAGCACCTTGATAACCTGTTCCAGTTCTTCATTGGTATAACCGAACAGCTTCTGATAGCACAGCAGCTGGTCATCGGTTAACGATCTGGCCCCGGTGTCGAGAGCTGCATCCATCTCGAACGAGGTGAGCTTGCGGCAGCATTTTTCCATCCATTGCTTATAGGGATGGCGGCTTTTCAGCTCCCGGTCGATATCCCAGGAAGTCCAGCGCTTGCCGGACAGCGTATCGATTACCAGCAGTTCACCGGGCCCGACCCGCCCCTTCTCGAGCACCTCGTCCGGGGTATAATCCCAGATGCCGACTTCGGAAGCCAAGGTAATCAGGTTGTCTTTGGTCACCACATAGCGGGCCGGTCTGAGGCCGTTGCGGTCAAGGCCGCAGGCGGCAAAACGGCCATCGCTCATGACGATGCCCGCCGGTCCGTCCCATGGCTCCATATGCATGGAGTTAAAATCATAGAACGCCCGCAAGTCTTCGTCCATATTCGGATGATTTTGCCAGGCAGGCGGGATAAGCAGCCGGAAAGCACGGAAAAGATCCATACCGCCGGCGAGAAACAGCTCGAGCATATTATCAAGGGCTGAGGAATCGGAACCGGTGGTGTTGACAAAGGGTGCCGCCTCAGCCATATCCGGCAGCAGCGGTGATTTAAATTTATACGACCGGGCCCGTGACCACTGCCGGTTGCCGGTGATGGTATTGATCTCCCCATTATGCGCCAGATATCTGAAAGGCTGCGCCAACGACCATCTGGGCAAGGTATTGGTGGAAAAACGCTGGTGAAAGAGGCAGATCGCCGATTGCATCCGGATATCGGCCAGATCAGGAAAAAAGAGGGGGAGATCTACCGGCTGGCAGAGTCCCTTATAGACAATTACCAGATTGGATAGACTGGCAATATAGAAATCAGGATCATCGCTCACCCGCTTTTCCACCCGGCGGCGGACCATATAGAGGCGGCGCTCAAGATCCTTTGAGCCCCAGCCGAACGGGCTGTTAAAGATCACCTGCACGATCTGCGGCAGGGTTTTCAGGGCAAAATCACCAAGGACATCGGGGTCGACCGGGACATCGCGCCAGGCGACAATGGTCAGGCTTTCCCGCGCCAGCTCCTCTTCGATGGCCCACTTTGCAACCGTCGCCAGGGCGTCGTTGGGGCTAAGGAAGATCATGCCGACGCCATACCTGCCGCCCAGGTTCCACCCCTCATCTTTGGCCAGGGACCTAAAAAAATTATCAGGTTTTTGCAGCAGCAACCCGCAGCCATCACCGGTCTTGCCGTCAGCGGCAATGCCGCCCCGGTGGGCCATCCGCGCCAGGGAGGCAATCGCCGTGCGCACCAGCCGGTGACTCGCTTCCCCTGCCATATGGGCCATCAGGCCAAAGCCGCAGTTGTCTTTTTCTAATTGCCGGTTGTAAAGGGCCATTCTATCCTCATCTGACGCAAGTGATGCCAAGTATTTTTCTGCACATATTCAATTGGGTACCAATACGGCGCATGGGTAGCAGCAAACTCAAAACAAGGATGGCTATGTAAAAAGCTTGATATACGAGGCGCAGTGTCTTTGGCTGGTTTCCGACTATACAAGTAGTATGTCGGGGGCCAGTCAAAAACCTGCAACGAAGGAGATCGGGCTTTTTACGACGCCATCAGATAAAGCGTTTCATTAACTCATCGATTGCCTCATCGACATTGTCCGGACTCATCCCGGCACGGGAGCAGACATCGGCGACCTGGCTCCGTTTCGATGCCGACTGCAGATCATCCAATGTTCTGAAATGACCCATCCTGCGGCCAACCTGGTAATACATTTTTTCGGTTGGACTCAGGTCCAAAAATTGTTTAATAATGCCTACCATCTTTTCCTTGTCCTGGGGAAATTTCCCTTCCAGGTTCTCAAAAAGATTGAGGATATGATCGCTTTTAATGGTGCTGGTAATCCCTGTCAAGGCCTCAAAAAAGACGAGCAGCTCCCGCGCTGTCGCCACATCGCCCAGTTTTTGGAAATCCCCTTTGCTGTACTCCTCATACAGCTCGACATGGTTGGGGATGGCCAGGGTGCGCAACCGGATAAAATCCGGGTTAATCTGGTTCAGGGCATCGGCGCTTTCCAGGGCATGTTCGGTTGAAAGATCTCGTCCCCCGAGGCCGGGCATAATATATTCAGAGAGCTCCATTCCCGCTTGTTTTATCTTTTTACCGGCTTTAATATGGGTCTTTTTATCCACTCCTTTTTTTATCCGGGCAAGCACTTTATCCGAACCGGTCTCCATGCCGATATGGATGCGCGACAGCCCCGCCGCAGCCATCAGCTGCAGATTCTCGTCACTTATCCTGGCAACGGTGTGCGACCGGGCATACGAGGTTATCCGCTTCACCCATGGAAAACAGAGGTGCAGATGGTTCAGGATGGCAAGAAGTTGCTCCGGCTTGATGATCAGGCTGTTGGCATCCTGGAGAAAGATCGACTGCATCCCGTTGTTGGCCCAGTTCAGCGCAGCGTTCAGGGCCGCCTGATCGCTTTCACCATCGAGCAGGCGAAAACGATCGATATCAGCCGGATAAATCCGGCCATTTTTCGTCGCACATTCCCTGATTGCCAGGACATAGCGATGGACACGATCAATATCTTCCAGGACATGTCCGACGGGGCGCAGCGAAAATTCACGGCCTTTATATACCGGGCAGAAGGTGCACCTATTCCATGGACAATTTCTGGTTATACGGATAAGCAGGCTGCCGGCTTCACTGGGCGGACGAATCGGACCCTGTTCAAATCCTCGATACTCTTGCTGCTTTTCGCCGGATAACTGCATTATTCTCGTTCCTTGCTGGAGGTTATTAATGGCAAGTTGTCACTATAAGGCGATTATGGCTGAAAAACAACAAGAGGCACACCGATCGTAAAAGATCGAGGCGCCTCTTTGGTTCTCTTATACAGCTGCAGGCAATGCTCTGTGCGGTGGCGGCAGGTTTACACCCGATGGGGCATGCGGCTGCCCTGCACATTATATTTGAAATAGGAAGAGCAGATCCCTTCATCGGATATCATGCAGGGGCCAATCGGCGACTGGGGCGTGCACACCATGCCGAAAGCCGGACAATCCGGCGGAAGGCCTCGGCCGGAGATTATGGCGTTGCACTGACACATGCAGGATTCCTGGCCTTCTTTGAAGCGGACATTGAACCTTTTGGTGGCATCGAAGAGGGCGAGTTCATCACGGATGACAAAACCGCTCTGCTCGATGGTGCCGAGGCCGCGCCAGTCAGTGTCGACGGCAAAAAACACCTCCGAGACCATCCTCCTTGCCCTTTTATTATCTTCCGAAGAATAAATGAAGGCCGAGGTATCGTCAAAAACCGATTCGTCATTGCGAATCTGTTTGACCAGGCTGAGAATGCCCTCAAGAATCTCGACTGGCTCAAACCCCGCGATATAGCAGGATAGATTATGTTTTTTGGCCAGCTCAGTATACGCTTCGGTATCGGAAATGGTGTTGATATGATCGGAGCAGAGCAGACCGCGGATATTGAGGTCCGGATCGAGCATCAGCAGATCGATGGTCGGCGGCAGGAGTCTGATGGAGGGAATTACACAAAAATTTCCAAGCCCCAGCCGCGCCGCCTCGAGGATTGTTTCCGCGACACCCGGGGCAGTGGCTTCAAAGCCTACCGCCGGATAGACCACGGTATAGTCAGGCTCCCGGCGGGCAATATCCAGGGCATCCATGGGCGAAGAGATGATTTCAATCCGCACACCTTTTTTCCATATTGAGCCAAGTGATTCCTTGCTGCCCGGAACCCGGATAAGATCGTCACAGGCGGCGGTTATGACCATTGGCTGCATGGCGACTTTGACAAAGGCGTCGATATGTCCTGCCGGCATAACACACACACTGCAGCCGGGTCCGGCGACCAGATCAATTTTTTCAGGCAGCAGCTGACGCAGACCGTATTTTAGAATGGCCCTGTTCTGCGTGCCGCAAGCCACCATCAGCCGCATGGGGCGATCAACAAGTTTGTGTATTTTCGCAAGTAGTGCTTTCTGGATATCAAGATCCTTGGTCACTTTCCCGGACTCCATTCGATATACCTCTCAATCCAGGTGGAATAAGCGATATTTCACCTGCCCCAAGTAACTTTCTGGAAAAAGGTACTTTTCCTAAAAGACGGCCAAACATTATTCCGAGGCTTCCGCCTCGTTCTTCATCAACTTATAGCTCTCGGAATCAACTACTTTTTCACTTTCGATTTTATCAATTTCAGCTCGATTCAGATGAAACTTGCCACACGCCGGACAAGTACCGTCGAAATCGTCGCCAACCGCCCGTGCTTTTAATTCGTCGATAGTCATATGATCCAGCTTGCCGCATGCACCGCTGGGATTTTCCGCTCGTACCTGCACTCTTCGTGTGTTTGGCATTGTCGCCTCCTGCACTATTATCCGCCTTCCTTCTGCAACAAGGAGAAGATAAGTTACCTGTATATACTACATTATCGACCAAAAAAAACAAAAACAATCTCTCAGTAACAGATGTCACCCGTAGCCAACAATCCGCGCGTTTCCAGCAGGTGACACCTTGAGCGCATCTAGCTGACTATGTGATCAAGCTCTTTTCCTTTTTTATCTACAATACTTACCGATATTGGTATGCCGCCATCCAGGCGGTGCGTTGCACAAGACATTCAGGGGTCGTAGGCGCGCACCGCCATTTCCACCTGGTTGAGCAAACCCTCGTTGTAGACCCCGTTTTTGATAAGGGTGGTCGCCGCCTGCTTGACGCTCATATTCATCGGCGCGATGTTATGGGTTGTGCCGACGATGAGATTGGCCTTGGTGATACACCCGTTGTCATCGGTTACGTAATCGTGGATCAGGGTCCCCCGCGGGGCTTCGACTATGCCGACGCCACGACCGGCCTTCGGCTCGACCTTGGCCCGGACATTGGTATCGGTAATGCCTTCCCACTCGAGCAGTTCAATGGTCCGCTCACAGGCATAGACCATTTCAATGAGCCTGGCGTAATGATACAGCAGGGTCTGCTGCGCCGGGCGGCCAAAGGAGCTCCGGAACGCTTCAAGTGCCGCCTGGGCCCTGGGGGTGGATATCTTATCGCAGACATTGATCCTGGCCAGGGTATTGGAACGATAGATCCCTTTTGGTGCAGCCAGATCCATATCAAAGCCTTCATCCCATGACTTGGCATAGGGCATCTTCGAATAGCCCCAGGGCTCAACATGCTCGCCAAGGTAGTTGATATATTCATCGCCGGCAAAATCGACAAAGCTGCCGTCCGGCTTCATCAGCCGCAGTTTGCCGTCATACAGCCGCAACGCGCCGTCTTTTTCATCAACAGTCCCAAGAAAACCGGTTTTAATTACGCCAAGCTCGCCGATGACGTCCATATACTTGTTGAACACATTGTTGATCGCGTAATCAAGGGCGTACAAGGAGAAATCCAGCAGGGTCCGGGTTCCCTCCAGCAGTTCTTTTCTCTCCTCCTCGACCATCGGCTTGGCAAAACCGCCGACGACCCCGGCAATAGGATGAATGGCCTTGCCGGCAAACTTGTCGAGCATCATCTGCCCGAGCTGCCGCATCTTGACCACCTTGGTCGCGAGGTCCGGTGCCGCCTTGACCACGCCGATCACGTTGCGAACCGAGTAGTCGGCATCCGGACCCAGGAC
The DNA here is from genome assembly GCA_963804605.1 of uncultured delta proteobacterium. Taxonomy (GTDB): domain Bacteria; phylum Desulfobacterota; class Desulfobulbia; order Desulfobulbales; family Desulfocapsaceae; genus Desulforhopalus_A. The sequence continues at coordinate 62,680 of CAWDRB010000009.1, read as the reverse complement.
AAAATCGGGGGCGGCCAGAAAGAAGAAATGCAGGATCTTATCGTTGATATGCGCAAGGATCTGGCACATCTCCCTCAGCTTATGCCCGGTTGGTGTTGGCGTCACGCCAAAGGCCCCGTCGACCGCCTTATTGGAGGCAAGATGATGCATCCAGGGACAAATGCCGCAAATGCGATTGACAATACGGGGCACCTCCTCCGCCGGTCTGCCCTCAATAAATTTTTCAAAACCGCGCAGCGACTGAATGTGCAGAAAGGCATCCTGCACATTACCGTCATCGCCTAAATGAATGGCGATCTTGGCATGACCTTCTATACGGGTCACCGGTGCAATATTTATTACTTTCCCCATCTTACTCCTCCTCTACCACCGGCTTTTTAACCGGTCGCAGTTTTCCATGGGCTCCTGAGAAGCGCAGTATCGACCGGCGGTCAACCACCGATTTATAATCGATACCGTTGCTTGCCAGAGCATTCATCATATCGAGCAGTTGATTGCCATCTTTGCGGACCGGCCCGAAACATCCCCGGCACGGCACCCGGGCGCTGATGCAGGAAGGCGCGCCGCGTTTGGCGCAGCCGGCGGCGGTCACCGGCCCCAGACACATATAGCCCTGCTCCAGCAGACAGCGCATCTCCTCGATTGGCGCACCCGGCACGAAATCCGCATTGGTAATAAACCGTTTCACCTTGTCCACCGTACCTTTGCCTTCGCGCCGGGTAGGACAGGTATCGCAGACACTCTTGCCGGGCAGCACCGGCTCGCGGCCTTCGACCAGCGACAGGAGCACCTCGGCTATCAGCGCCGGATTAGGCGGACAGCCGGGCAGCTGCATATCTATTTTAACCTTCTCATCACAGGCATAGACCCGATCAAGCGGGGCCGGCACTTCAACGCTCGGTACCTGAGCCCCCGGATCAGTGCTGTCGGTGCGAAAGATATCCTCCCAGCTCGTCTTGCGATCCTGCCCGTTCATGAGCGCCGGGATACCTCCGTGGGTGGCACAGGTGCCAAGCGCGATCAAAACCTGGCACTTGGCCCGCATCTCTTCAAGAACTTCGAGGTGTTCATGATTGCTCACCCCACCGGTGACGATACCGACCACCGCATCGGGAATGGTCAGCGTCACCCCTTCGCCGCACTGACCGAAATATTTATGGTCCATCAAAACCGGGGCATGGACGATGTCCAGCGCCTCGGTTATTATCGGAATAAGGTCTTCGCCGATGTTCAGGATGGCAATCTCACATCCCGAACAGGATCCCAACCACTCCATTGCCGTCGTTACACCCATATCTTCCTCCCTTTATGCCACCGAGGCGTCCTGACCGTTTACCGGGCCTAATTTTTTAATTCGCGCCGTCATCTCGGTGACCGCAGCGACAAACTTATCAGGCTCCGCCGACGAAACCCAGGTCAGATTGAATCGTTCAGCCTCGTAGCCAAAATCCTCCAGCAATTCGACAATCATGTTGGACCGGGTCATTGCTTTATAATTACCATCCAGGTAATGACATTCGCCGAGGTGTCAGCCAAGGACCATAACCCCGTCCGCACCCTGGGAAAGTGCATCCATGACAAATTCCGGATGGACCATTCCCGAACACATCACGCGAATAATCCGCACGTTATGGGGATACTGCATCCTGGCCGTGCCCGCCAGATCAGCTGCGGCATAGGAGCACCAGTTGCAGCAGAAGGCAACAATTTTTGGCTCAAAACTCATGTGATCAACTCCTTCCTTTTTAATTTATACCGCAAGCGCCGCTTGAATCTGGGCGCTGATCTGTTTCATGGTAAATCCGGCGACATACACTCCCCGCTTGGGACAGGTGCCCTGGCACAAACCACAGCCTTTGCACTGCGCCTTATTGACGACGATGAGCTTGCCGGCTTCCCCGCCATCTTTGCCCGGTTTGTCCACCAAGGTAATAGCATTATACGGACAGACATCGACACAGAGGGCACAGCCGTCGCAGTAGTTCTCATCAACGGTCGCCTTCACCGCATCGAGCAAGACATGACTTTTCGACAGCAGCGTTGCCGCTCTTGCCGAGGCCGCCAACGCCTGGGAGATGGACTCTTCAATCGGCTTCGGATAGTGGGCCAGTCCGGCGACAAACATGCCGTCGGTAGAAAAATCCACCGGCCGGAGTTTGGCGTGGGCTTCCTGGAAAAATCCCTGTTTATCGACTGGCACCTTGTACAATTTACCCAGTTCCGCGGCATCGCTCTTCGGCCGAATGGCGGTAGCCAGAATGACCATGTCCACTTCAATCTTCAGTGGTCGATGCAGAACATGGTCCCAGACCTCGACATCAATGACCGAACCATTCTGGGTCACCTTTGGTTTGCCGTGCAGCTCGTAGTTGATAAAGATGACACCAAGCTTTCTTGCCTGTTTATAGAGGGCCTCCCGCTGGGCATAGGTACGCATATCCCGGTAGAGGATATAGACATTGCGCTCGGGATTTTCTTTTTTCAGGGCAATAGCCGACTGGACCGAATGGGTGCAGCACACCTTGGAACAGTACATATGACCCTCTTCTCTCGATCCGACACACTGGATGAACACAAACCGCCTGGCTTTTTTCACGTGCTGTTCTTTCAGCTCAAAAAGCTTATCGAACTGGACCGAGGTGACCACCCCGGTGATCGAATCAAAGTTGTATTCATTGGGGATATAGGCATCGCCGCCGGTGGCGACAATACCGGCACCATGCTCAATCACCGTCGTCGCCCCATCGCGGTCGGTAAGGATCGAACGGAAATTGCCGACAAAACCATCTACTTTGGTCACTGCCGATTGTTTATGAATAATGATTTTTTCATTGCCGATAACTTTATCAACCAGTTTGGCTAGCTGAGTCGGCACATGCTCTCCAGCCCAGGTGTGTTTGAGATTAAGCGCATTGCCCCCAAGGATATCGGTTTTTTCCACCAGATGAACGGCAAACCCCTGTTCGGCAAGATTAAGGGCTGAAGTCATTCCAGCCACCCCGCCGCCAATAACCAGGGCTTTCTGGATAATCGGCACGGCAAAGGGTTTGAGGGAATCGCCAAAGGTGACCTTGGCGGCAGCCATACGCACCAGGTCTTTGGCCTTGGCGGTTGCCGCCTTGGGATCGCCCGCATGCACCCAGGAGTTGTGATTGCGGATATTGGCCATCTCTACCAGGTACTCATTGAGCCCGGCAGCTTTTAATGTCTCGCGAAAAAGCGGTTCATGGGTCCGTGGGGTGCAGGCGGCGATGACAATCCGGTTCAGGTTTTTCTCCCGGATACGCTTGGTGATCATCTCCTGGGTGTCCTGGGAGCAGGAGAAAAGATTGCGCTCCACATAGACCACATCCGGCAGGGTCGCAGCGTATTCCTCCACAGCCTTGACATCGACGACGCCGGCAATATTCGACCCGCAGTGACAGACAAAAACTCCGATTCGCGGCTCTTCGCCGGAGACATCTTTCTCCTGCGGGAATCTCGCTTCGGTAGTCAGCGAAAACCTGGCCGGCGCCAGCAGGTCGGCAACTGCCGCGGCCGCAGCCGACCCCTCGACCACCGACTGGGGAATATCTTTTGGCCCGGAAATAGCGCCGCAAGTGAAAACTCCTTCGCGCGAGGTCTGCACCGGGGCAAAATCAGAGGTGGCGGCAAAATTATCGGCGGTCAGCTTGATCCCGGCGGTATGCGCCAGTTCCAGCACATGTTTCGGTGTCTGCAGGCCGACGGACAGTACGACCATATCATAGAATTCTTCCAGCTGACGGCCATCTTCGTTGACGTAACTGAGACGAAGATCACCGCCCGAACCATCGGGTTCGACACCATTGACCCGGCAGCGAACGAAGCGCACTCCGGAATCCTCTCTGGCTCGTTCCATATAGAGATCAAATTCCTTGCCATGGGTCCGCATATCCATATAAAAGATGGTCGTCTGCAGTCCCGGGACATGATCCTTGGCGATAACCGCCTCTTTGATTGCATACATGCAGCAGACCGAAGAGCAGTAGCCGTTGCCGCAGAGATTTTCATCCCGGGAGCCGATGCACTGCAGAAAAGCGACCTTGTTCACCGGTTTTTTGTCCGAGGGCCGAATCAAATGGCCTTCGGTGGGGCCGGAGGCGGAGAGGTATCTCTCGAGCTGCAGCGAGGTGATGACATTGGGATAAACACCAAATCCCCAAACCCTGGCATCCGTAGGATCATACGCCTCAAAGCCTGGAGCCAGTACCACTGCACCGACGTTGAGCTCATGGATTTTTTCGGTGTCGTTGAAATTGATCGCCCCGGCGTCGCAGACTTTCTCGCAGAAACCGCAGGCACCGGGTTTTTGCAGACGGATACAAGCATCAGCATCGATCTGATACTTCAGCGGCACCGCCTGGGCATATTTAACATAAATCGCTTTGCGCTTGCCGGTGGCGGCGTCGTATTCACTGTCTACTTTTTTCGGACATTTCTCGGTGCACTTGCCGCAGGCGATGCATTTTTCGACATCGACATAGCGTGGCGCTTCTTTGACCGTTACTTTAAAATCCCCGGCGCTACCATCGATTTTGGTAACTTCGCTCAGGGTCATCAATTGTATATTTAAGTGCCGACCGCACTCAACCAGTTTAGGCGCGATGATTCACATCGAGCAGTCATTGGTCGGAAACGTTTTGTCCAACTGGGCCATGGCCCCACCAATGGCACCAGACTTTTCGACCAGGTAGACATAGTACCCGGAATCTGCGAGATCCAGGGCCGCCTGCATCCCGGTGACTCCACCGCCGACAATCATCACTGACCCAACTTTTTTTGTATCCAGCATGACAGCTGTCTCCTCGTGTATGTTCATTGTTGTTCATGTCTCTGCTCTCTTCTATCTAGTTCTTGCCCGGCATGATCAATGAGTCGGCAACAAGCTCCCAGATATATTTGACCTCGACTCCGAGATCATACTCCTTGTTGAGCGATTTCATGATCTGGTCCCGGCAGTTATGGCAGGGGGCAATTACGAGCTTGGCACCCGATTCGGAGATCTGTCGAGCCTTGATACGGCCATAGAACACCCGCTCGTCGGCGTATGGCATTGCCCAGGCACCACCTCCGGCGCCACAGCAATAAGCACCGTTGCGGTTGGGGTAGAGTTCGCGAAAATCATCGCAACAGGCCCTGGTGACAGCTCTACCTTCTTCAAAGTACGCCTGGCCAAAGGCTCTTCAGGGATTTGCGACCATAGTTGCAGGGATCATGATAGGTAACGGGCATCTTATGCACTGACTTATCCAGCTGGATTTTTCCCAGTTCAATATATTCGAGCAGCAGATCAAAGACAGTGACGATTTTGAACTCCTTGAGCGCTTCCGGATACCATCTGTTCAACCCGGACCGGGTTGCAAAGTAGGCGTGGCCTCACTCGGGCAAAAGCAGAACCTGGCAGTTCAACCGGCGCATGTTGTCGACGATCCGGCCGACCACCGTTTTCATCGCCTCATCGTCGCCGGAAAAAAGCCCCCAGTTGACGCCCTCCCAGTTCTCTGAGGAGATGGTCCAGGATTCGCCGGCAGCATAAAAAATTTTCCACCACCATTTCATATCGTCGGGCTCAGCAAAGGGTTCCTTGGAGTTGACCGTTACCAGAACCCGCGCCCCATGGACATCAATTGGCGTCTTAAACCCGGGACAACAGTCCGCCGCCAGCTCTTCGCCAAGATCCTCGCAGAGAAAAATAAAATCATCCTTGGGGATGCCAAGGTTATTGCCCCGCTCAAGGCACATGGTGACGCCTTTATGGATGGGGCCGGGAACTTCCGAGCGCTTCCTGGTACCGCGGATCTTGCGCATCAAGGCGATTATCTCAATATTGGCCGGGCAGGATTCCTCGCACTTGCCGCACATGGTGCACTTCCATGGCCAACTCGATTCGACCAGCTCTTTATCCATGCCAAGGACCGCCATGCGCACGATCTTGCGGGGATCAAGGCCATCGACCCCGGAGATAGGACAGGCGCTGGCACAGGTTCCGCAGGTAAGGCAGGCATCGCCCCAGGAAGGATCAACGGCGATCTCGCTCTTTATGCCCTTGATGAGCAGCGGCTCGCGGTCAGTCTCTTCCAGGGCGCCGAGTGCCTTGGGGCTGACATTGTTGGAGGGATGGACATGGGGTTCACGGCCAAACTTTTCGCAGAGTTTCTGGTAATCATGAAATTTCATAAGATACTTGCGACCGGGGCCTTCTTTTGCGGCAAGCGTCCCGGCATTGATCCAGTTTCTTATGGTATTTCGATGAACGCCAAACTCTTCTGCAAGCTCGCTGACTTTAAATTCATACATCATAAAAAATCACCTCATTTGACATTAAGAGAAAGAATTTGTGCTATTTTTTCACATGCTATTGTAACAGCTTCGGCCATCGCCGGAGAAAGCCCCGGCGCAATCTCTTCCGGGATATATTCTATTTGCGCGGCAAGTATCAGCACTTCTATGCCGGTATTCTGCTCCAGCTCCTGCAATAGATTTACGGTGGGAAACTGGTGCAGGGAAAAATCATGAATTTTCTTGGCCGGGATCTGGGCCGGAAGGATCGAAAAGACTTCGCCGGGAGAACGATCCGGGAAATCGACTGCATCAAGGATGATAATTTTTTTCGGCCGCCCTTCTTCCATCAGAAGATAATCAAATAGATATTCCCGCACACAGGTACCGACATCGACTGCCTGAAGATCATCCGAGAGAGTATAGTGACTGTTCAGTCGGTCGACCACAGCGGGGCCATAGCCGTCATCGCCCATAATGACGTTGCCGCAGCCAAAAATCATTGTCGAACATCCAATTAGTCGCATTGTGCAAACAGTGCCTCGTTTTTAAGTTTGCCAATAAATACCACCGCACCAGCAGAAGTGCAACACCGTTTTAGCGTCGCCAAGCTCACATACTCGATATTGTCAGAGGTTTCAGCCTAATTTGCACATTCCATTTGTGGTGCGCCGGGCAAAGATAAGCAAAGCGGCAATAATAGCGTAAGACTCTGATATAAAAACGAAATAAAGCAAGAAAATGAGATAAAGGCAGGCGACAGCTGGATAAACGAAATCATGCATCCGCAGGAAAGAGATTGGAATGCATGAGAGTTGCAAAAGAGAATACGATCAGTACCCTTGGGGATTGTTTTTCTGCCAACGCCAGGAGTCTTCGCACATCTCCGTCAAACCGTACCGGGCCTGCCAGCCTAACTCGTAGAAGGCTTTAGCCGGGTCGGCGTAGCAGGCGGCGATATCACCTGTGCGGCGGCCAACAATCCGGTAAGCAATCTCCTGCCCGCTCACCTCGGCAAAACTCCTGATCATCTCCAGTACACTATAACCTTTGCCGGTGCCAAGGTTATAGACGGCCACCCCCGGGTTTTGCCGCAATTTATCAAGAGCCTTTACATGGCCCAAAGCCAGGTCGACCACATGAATATAATCTCGCACTCCGGTTCCGTCCGAGGTTGGATAGTCGTTGCCAAAAACAGAAAGTTGCGCCAGTTTACCGACTGCTACCTGAGTGATATACGGCATCAGATTACTAGGAATCCCGTTGGGATCCTCGCCTATCCTGCCACTTTTGTGGGCACCAACCGGATTAAAGTAACGAAGCAGGCAGACGTTCCAGCTATTGTCCGCCGTATGGACATCGCGCAGAATTTCTTCCACCATCAATTTCGTCCGCCCGTAGGGATTGGTGCAGGAAAGTGGAAAATCTTCAGTAATCGGCACGCTTGCGGGGTCTCCGTAGACCGTTGCCGATGAACTGAAGATTATATTTTTAATCTCGTGGGCGGCCATGACTTCACAAAGAATCAAGGTTCCGGTAATATTATTGCGATAGTAGAGTAGCGGCATTTCTACCGATTCACCAACGGCTTTTTTACCGGCAAAATGGATGACTGCATCAATTTTTTGCTGAATGCCGGAAAAAACCTCCGTCAAAGCCTCCTGATCAAGCAGGTCAACTTTGAAAAACGCCACCTTCTTACCGGTCAGTTCCTCAACCCGGTTGAGCGACTCCCAGCTGGAATTTGACAAATTATCAACCACACTTACCTGATACCCGAAGTTCAATAGTTCGAGACAGGTATGACTACCAATATAGCCGGCTCCCCCGGTCACAAGAATATGCATACGCACCTCCTAAGAAGTTTACTGCCTGATCTCGATAAATTATTTGCTTTTTTCCCAACGTAAAAATGTGTACATATAATTCTTATACCCGACACAAACCTTTTTGCCATTATATATAGGAGCTATAGCTATCATGCCATATGTCAGCATCCGGGTTGCCGGACCTCTCAGCAAAGAGCAAAAACAAAAAATCAGCAAAGGCGTTACCGATGTGATCAGCAAAGAGGCCAACAAGCCACCTGAATCCATTACTATCTTTATCGATGAAGTACCCCACGAAAATATCGCCAAGGCAGGTGTTTTGCTGGTGCCACCCAAATAATCGTCCCAAGCAGGTGGACCGGGTGGAGGGGTTCCAAACCCGCCCACCTATGCTATTGTATCAGCGCCAGATACTCCGCCTCCGATACAAGCTGCACGCCCAGTGTCCTGGCTTTAGCAAGTTTAGCCGGGCCAACCCGCTCGCCGCAAACCAGCATATCGGTTTTTCCGGTAATCGAATCGCCGACCTTTGCCCCGAGCAGCTTGGCCTGTTTTTTCATCTCGTCCCGGCTGCCCACCTGCATGGCACCGGTAAAAACAACAAGCTTGCCGGCCAGTCGACCACCATCTCCCTCTTCACCTGTGTACAGTGGAGTCCTGGAGAGATTAAAGCCCATCGCATACAATTCGTTGAACAATGGTGCCGATGCCGCCAATCCGGCGAGCATGGCATCGGCAATCTTTTCACTGAAACCCTTGATAGCGACGATATCTTCTCTGGTCAGCGCAAAGACACGCTCAAGCGGAAAAACGCTCAGCAACTTTTCGCAGTTGCCCATGCCCATCCGATAGATGCCGAAAGCAGCAAGAAAACGCCAGTCTTCAATGAGCTCAGTTCGACTTCTCTGCAACTGCCCGACCATGTTTTCCGCCTGCTTCGGCCCAAAGCCAAAACTGATAAAATCTGCTTCCTGCAGTCGGTAAATCCCAGGTATCGTGGTAATCCCTCCGGCATAGATTTTACCAATTGAAGATGGCCCGAAGCCATCGTTATTACCGAGAATTTTAAAAAAATGTTCTATTGAATTAGTGATCTGGGCCGGGCAGTTCATATTGTTGATACAGAGCAGGTAATCATTTTCCCAGATAAGCGGCGAACCGCAGCTTGGGCACGTCTCAGGAAGCTCGGGAGTAGCTGGAATGAGGACCTCTTCTATTTTCGGGATAACCTCACCGCTGCGCGACAACTTGATTGTCGCCCCAGGACCAATCCCATTTTGTCGGACCATATTATAATGGTGAGCGGTGACCCTTTTGATGAGGGCACCGCTCAGTCTGGTCGGCTCCACTTCGGCCACCGGATTCACCCGTCCAGACCGGGACGTCTGAGCAACTACCCGGAGCACTTCTATCTCTGCTGTTTCGGTGTTTCTTTTGAAAGCTATCTGCCAGCGATGATGATGCCGGGTAGCGCCCAGGAGTTCCTTGATTTTTTCATCGACAATTTCAATGACGATACCATCCACGTCGTAATCGGTGTTCTGCCACAGTTGATCGATGATCTCGTCAAAGCCGGTTGCCAGCTCATGCCATGTTCCCTGCCAGCTCGGCAGCAGGTTGAAGGGGTAAAATACCGCTTTTTTCAGTCGGATTGCTTCTGCCGCCGGGGGCTCGAGGTCCTTTTCCTTAATCAGGCTGGCTTGGAAATTCCTCGAGTTTTCAAATATATCAGCAAGGTTTGCCAGAAAGTAACTTCGACTGACCACGATCTCACCCGGTCCCAGCCCCCGCGCACCATCACCCGCCACCGACAGCCCCCGTTCAAACACCCGGCTGATGTCAGTACCGCGCCGACCGTCGCCACGGGTATAGAGCTTCTGCCCGTCGTCATAGGCGGCAAAACCATCAAGTTTTGGCGTTGCCCGGAAAATAAGGGTGGCAAAATCGACCCCGCATTCCACAGCAGCCTTGTCAATTCGATTAGCCCAGCGTTCGACGGCCGCAAATTCATAGGCTTTTTCTGTGGACAGCATACGGAACGGCAACTCAACAGTCTTGGCTTCTGTCAATGGCTCCGGCTCAACTGTATGCAGATAAGGATGGTCAGGGGTCCGGTTGCGTAATTCTTCAAGAAAAACAAAGTCATACTGGTCATCTGAGATCAGTTGCTCGCCCGCCCGGTATAATATATTGGCCAGCTCTAACAACTCGAGCAGCTTTTCGTCGTTAAGAGTTGCAGCATCACAGGCCGGGTCGGTGACCGCCGACAACTCTTCCTCAGCCAAGTGCCTGAAAGTGAATCCCGTCTCGGTCAGAATTTCTTTTTGCGCCACGCTGAGTACATTATTTTTTCTCATCGCTTTTTTAACCCGTCTCTTGTACTTTTGCTGTCAACCACAACCTGATGGCGTCGTGGCCATTTTGAAATGAGGCTGTTTAATGTCCAGCAAAACCTTTATAAGGTTGTTGAGGTTTTAGCCCCCTAGTCAACTATCGAAAAATAATCTGTAAAGTTCTAATACTTTTTAAATCAGGACACAACCAGGAATAAAAATCATGAAAATAGTCGACCTGCGCAGCGACACCGTTACCCAACCTACCAAGGAAATGCGTCAGGCAATGGCCCAGGCTGAAGTTGGCGACGACGTCTATCGCGACGATCCGACAGTCAACAGGCTGGAGAGTTACGCTGCCGAACTGCTCGGCTTTGAGGCAGCGATTTTCACTGCAAGCGGCACCCAGGCCAACCTCATCAGCATCATGTCCCACTGCGGCCGCGGGGACGAATATATCGTCGGCCAACTGGCCCATACCTATAAATATGAAGCAGGTGGTGCCGCGGTCCTAGGCTCCGTACAGCCGCAACCGATTGAGTTTGAGCCGGATTCAACCCTTTCACTCACCAGGATTGAAGAAAAAATTAAACCGGACGACATCCATTTTGCCAGAACCCGTCTGCTCTGTCTCGAGAATACCCAGAACGGCAAAGTCCTTCCCCTGGAATACTTGCAGCAGGCGGCAATATTTACCAGCGACAAGAAGCTTAGCCTGCATCTCGACGGGGCCAGGCTTTTTAATGCAGCGGTTAAGCAGAACGTGCCGGCAGAACACATCACCCGCCATTTCGACTCCGTCTCAGTCTGTCTTTCCAAAGGGCTGGGTGCACCGGTCGGCTCATTGCTCTGTGGTTCACGAAGCTTTATCGAAGAGGCGAGAAAATGGCGAAAAATGGTCGGTGGTGGCATGCGGCAGGCAGGAATTCTTGCCGCTGCCGGCATCTACGCCCTGGAAAACAATATTGACCGACTGGCAGTCGATCATGAACATGCCGCAATGCTCACTGAAGGTCTGAGCCGGTTTGACCACCAGCTGAAGATCGCACACGATCCAGCCCAGACGAATATGGTCTTTTTTGCCATGGAGCCGCAAAAAGCGCAAAAGCTGGCCGATTTTCTGAAGGAAAACGGCATCCTCATTACTGCCGGCAAAACTACCAGGCTGGTTACGCACCTTGATATAAGCCGTGCTGATATTGCTCTTATCCTGAACAAGACAGACGAGTTTTTCAGTCGCTGATGGTGTCGTAGATACACTGCAACGAAAGTGATCGGGCTTTTGTATTACGCATCCTTACTTACGCGGAACTGACCGCGCAGACCGAGGCGACGCCATCTCTATCCAGGCGGTCAAAAAAGCTCTCCACCACATCGACCATCCAGGCTTGTTTTTTGGTGCAGTGATCACTGGTCCACAGCCAGTGAATGGTACTATCCAACAGGGGCCAGCTGGAACAAGAGACACCATGCAGCGGTGGGTTGAGGATTGTCATGGCTTCTTCAAGGGTCGGCAACCGCCAGCTTTTCCGGCCCTGCCAGCAGGTGTCGTTCAGATGCCCTATGTAGTCCTTCGCCTGCTGCCAGTTGAGCGTAAACACGGACCCGCGCCGCTGCCAGTAGAGTCCGCTGTTTTTCTCAAAAGCCACCAGCGGTCCGACCACCGTAAAATCTTGAACGACATACTGCAGTGGCCGCAATAAGTCGTCGAGGCCCAGGTCCTTCCGGATATTTTTATACATTACCCGGGCTGGCTCTTTTCTGTTGTTTCGCCAATTCTGTTGCCCATCAAGGCCAAGAAGCAAATCACCTCCGGAACATTCCTGCGGAGCGACTAGCGGTAAGGCCTCAACAGCCAGGCGCATCTGCTGCGCGTCGGCATAACGGCCCTCAGGGTTTGCGGCAATGCTTTTCAATATGCAGAGGTCCCACTCCGGCCCAAGTTCCGTATTCAGCCTGCTTGGCGGTGTTACGTCCCCTTGTCGGCGATCAATAAGAAGGCCGGTCAGCATTCTATAACCCATTATACCCAGACTGAACAAATCGGCCCGGCCATCGACCTGCTTTGGGTCCCTTTCCTGTTCTGGAGCGGCGTAATAGGGTGAGCCGACCTGCATGCCGGGAATAGCCATTTTTTCTTCCCCGCGGACCCGGGACAAGCCGAAGTCGATGATCTTGATCCGGTCGTCACTGGTTATCATCAGATTGAAGGGTTTTATATCCCGGTGGATAATTCCGGCAAAATGCAGTCGCTCAAGCCCTTTAAGAGCCTGCACAAGATAAGATTTAGTCTTGGCGGCAGAGATGATTCGCGACGGTGCCTCAACCCGGTATGCTTCCCCGATAAAAGCGCCAATGGAATGGGCAAAATATTCGAGCACGATAAATGGCTGTCCCTCATGCTCATCACAGTCAATAATCTTGGCCACATGGTCATGAGACAGGGCGCCCATAATCCGCGCCTCTTCAATAAACATTTCCCGCAGCCGCGCTTCGCCGACCAGATCGATAAAGATCTCATTTCTCGGCTGAAGGATTTTCAGGGCGACCAGGCGGCCGGTAATCGGCGCCTTGGCTTTATAGACGGTGCTCATACTGCCTCGCCCCAATCGACCTATCACTTCGTATCTACCGATTCTCTTCATAATTCAGGCCAGCCGGATTGCGTAGATTTCAGGGAACCCACGATCTCTGATCTTGCTCATGGTCTCATGGTTGTCATACTCGACGAAGCGAACAACCAGCTGCCCGGTCGCAGCATCCCATAAGAGATATTTAGACCGGCTATCCTCATCCCGTGGCTGGCCGACACTGCCGCAATTGACAATATATTTTTTATCCGGCTCAAGTTGAATAATTTCCTGTGCCAACGCTCTTCTGCTTATCACACCTTTTTGACCGGTTACCAGGGCAAGCCGGTGGGTGTGGCCAACAAAAAACAGATCAGGCGTCGTCGACGCAAAAAGGGCGGCAATTTTGTCATCAGACTGTCTGTTGAGATATCGAAAAACAGAATCCAGCGGGTAGGCGTGCACGAAATGAGCCTTCTCCAGTGTAAGAAATGTGGGCAGACTGCAGCAGTATTTTTTGTTATCAGCCGACAAGAGTTTTTCCGTCTCGACATTATTCTCCGCCGCCTGAAAATTGAACCATCGTCTCGCCCGTGTATTCATAAGAGCAAATTCATGGTTGCCAAGCACTGAAGCATAGCCAAGCTGTCTCAGGCCGGCAACCACCTCGTCGGGATTGGGACCATAGCCGATATTGTCCCCCAGGCAGATGACCCGGTCGGCACCCTGCTTCTGCAAATCGGCAGACACCGCTTCCAAGGCTTCAAGATTACCATGGATATCGGCCAGAATGGCTACCTTCACTTGCCCCTCATCCGTTCTTTTTTTCTTCCAGTTCTTCCCAGCGATCATACAACCGCTCAACTTCCGCCTGGGCCTGTTGCAGCTCCTGCCAACACTCAGCGAGTTCATCCGGATTGGAGACTATTTCCGGCAAGGCCAGCCTGTCTTGCAGCAGCTCGACCCGACTTTCCTCCGTGGCAATGGCCTCTTCAATCTGATCGTACTCCCGCTGGTCCATATAGGACAGACGCCCGTTACTCTTTTTTTGCGCCGGAAATTTCCCAGGTTGAGCATCAATCTTCTTCCTGCTTTCTTCTGATCTTACAGCCTCCGGTAAGTCATTCAACCACTGCTCGTAATCAGCATAGTAGCTTACCCCGTCTCTGCCCCCAAAACCGAGGAGCCGGTGACAAACTCTGTCTAGCAGATAGCGGTCATGGGTGACCAGCACCAGGGCCCCGGGGAAATCCAATAGACTGCTTTCCAGCACATCCAGGGAGGCAATATCGAGATCATTGGTCGGCTCGTCAAGAAGCAGGATATCCGCCGGCTGCCGCATAAGCCCGGCAATAAGAATACGTGCCTGCTCTCCACCGGAAAGTTGGCCGACCGGGGTTTCCAACTGGTCGGGGCGGAAAAGGAATTTTTTCGCCCAGGACACCACATGCAGAGACCGACCGTTATACACGACCGAATCACCATCCGGTGCCAGTGCCCGGCGCAGAGTAAGCGACGGATCGATGGTCTCTCTGTTCTGATCGAACGAAACGATTTTAATATTATCAGCAGCTTTGACTACCCCCGCATCGGGAACCATGCCGGAGGTATCAACCGCCCCGGCAAGAATTTTCATTAATGTCGATTTACCACAGCCATTTCGGCCCAGCAGCCCGAGCCTGCTGCCTGGAGAAAGAACTATATCCAAATCACGGAAAAGGGTTTGGCCATCGTATGATTTGGCAATATCGATGACTTCGAGCAGTTTTCTGGTTTTCCTGCCGGTTGCTTCAAAATCAATCTGCACATTTCCCAATGATCGGTTTCGTGCTTTCAGTTCCGCCAGCTCTTCGGTCAGTTTATAGGCTTCGTCAATACGATATTTCGCCTTTGTTGCCCGTGCCTTCGGACCACGCCGCAACCAATCTACCTCCCGGCGAGCTTTGTTGGCGAGCCGTTCTTCCTCTGCCAGCTGACCAACAAGAAAATCGTCTCGTTTCTCCAGAAATTGAGAGTAGGTACCCTGCACCTGGAAAGTTCCTTCCGGGTATACCGCAGATAATTCGACGATTCGGTTACTGCAGTTTTCCAGAAAATGACGATCATGACTGACCATGAGAAAGGCCGACGGGCCAGCGCCCCCTTGCAACATTTTTTCCAGCCAGAGAATCCCCTCGATGTCAAGATGATTGGTGGGCTCATCCATGATGAGCACATCAGGCGCAAGCAGCATGGCCCGGCAGATAGAGAGTCTTTTCCGCCAACCTCCAGACAGATTTTTTACCGGTGCATTCCCATCGGGGAATTCAGCACGGCTGAGCAAGGTATCGACCCGGTAATATTTTTCCGTATCGACCATATCTTCTCCAGCCAGCACAGCCAGCAGATTATCACTGATACTTTTTTCTTCGTCAAAAACATCGTCCTGGGCCAGGTAACTGAGCCGTACAAATTTCTGCAGGATCAGCTGTCCGCTATCGGGCTCCTCCAGACCACAGATAATTTTCAGTAAAGTCGATTTTCCTGAACCATTCGGCCCAATTACCCCAACTTTATCACCACTGTCGATCATAAGATTGATATTTTTAAAAAGCGTCTGGGCACCAAACGATTTCGCCACAGATTTACAAGTGATAAGAGGAGACATAACAGACCAGGAGAAGAGAAAAAGTACGATACCAATACTTCTGCGAACAGCAATAACCTTTTACAGCAGAAGAATAAACTAAGCAGATACAAGAGGTTCAAGCATTGACAACGGCTCGAGAAATGCTTTTATGGTTGCTTAATTTTTTGTATCCTTGTATACAAAAGAAATTTCTATCATTAGTTCTAATGAGCTTTCTCAAATAAACTAGGGACATCATACTTTTTGTTTACTGGATTAACAACTCTTTTGGAATTGTCTAATGGATGAACAGCTTCATATTATTATAGCCGGCGACAGGGGAAAAGTTATCAAGTTGCCGTGCTCAAGAAAGAAACTCTGTATCGTCATAACGACATCTATAGTTGCCCTTCTCGTCCTCACTGTCACCAGCATCTGTTCTTTTTCCCTGTATACCAAAAACCGCAAGATTTCGAACCAGATTGCCGGTCTGCAGGAAAAACTACAGGATAGTGCCGAGCTGATAGCCAGACACAACAAAATCAATGAGGCAGAACGGCAAAAACTTGAAATGACCGAGGAAGAACGGCAAAAACTTGATGAAAAAGTTGCTCATCTTGAACGAAAAAGTGCCAAGCAGGCGACCGCATTTCAAGAGGAAAAAGAGTCACTTCTATCTGCCGCCGTCGATGAACTCAATGAAAAGAGTCAACTCATTGAGAAAATTTTTGGCAATATCGGCATCAAACTGCCTAAAAGCAAAAATAGCAACTCCAGACACAGCGGTGGACCTTTTATCCAGGCACCGGAGATAGAAAGGGACGAACTCCTTTTTAAAGCGGATAAATACCTGAAAGTAATTCGTTATCTCCCACTCGGCAAACCGGTCCTGGGTCCCATCAGCTCCGGCTTTGGTAGACGGAAAGATCCGTTGAACAATAGATCTGCTTTTCATACCGGGATTGACTTTCGCGGTAACAAAGGGGAGAAGATATATGCCACAGCCAACGGCGTAGTTGTCAACGCCTTCCGTAATGGCGGGTATGGCAACTATGTCATCATCGACCACGGCAACGGCTATACATCCTCCTTTGCCCATATGCAGAAATATGTGGTGCATAAGGGAGACCGGGTAAAAAGAGGTCAGCTCATTGGCTTGATCGGCAATACCGGCAGATCAACGGGTGCTCATCTCCACTATGAAATTGCCCAGGATGGGACGGCTATCAACCCGTACAAATTTTTAAAAGCTGCCAACTTTGCCAAACTCTCTCGTCCCTCGCCGGAGAAACGGTAAAATGGGTATTTTTGGCAAAGCAGCAAATGTAAATGTCGAGCAGGAGATGAAGAAGGTTGATGGCGAGGCAATTTCATCGATTATAGATAAGAACATGACGCTCAAAGGCGAAGTGTTGTTCCAGGGGAAAGCACGGATTGACGGAACGATCAACGGCAATGTCGATGGTGAACATTTAATCCTCAGCGAAACAGGCAAGATTGTCGGCGACATAAATGTGTCTTCCTTCAATTGTTATGGATCGCTCGAAGGTAATGTCAAAGCCACTATGCTGATTGCCAGAAAAAATTGTTGCCTCCAGGGTAAACTTGAAGCGGAAAATCTCACTGTTGAGCCTGGTGCCTGTATTCAAGGTGAGATTCAAGCTGCATCCCAGGACCAACTCACCCTTGGAGAAAAGAAGGATCCTGTCACCGCGCCCCCGACAACATCTTCTGAAAAATAGAAGCTCCATGCCGAAGAAGATGCAAAAACGAGCATCGTGTATGCTCCTTGACCAGCCAGCCGTCGGCAATCTCCTCAAGTGTCCCTACTGTGGCAATGAATCGGACTTTTTCGAAATATCCGATGATGTTATCACCACCACTCACTATGTTCAGAACAAAGATGGCAGCTTCACGATAGAAAACAAAAACTCCCAGTCCCTTGGCGACGTAAAGCTCTTTTGCGGTAACTGCGAAGAGGACTTGACCTCATTTCATCAACGATTCTCGGAGATGATCTTTTGAGAGATCTCCGCACTGTTATCTACAACAACCAAACTCTCGCCAACTGTTATCAGCAGCTTAAAAAAGACGATATTATATGCGGTAGAATATGCCTGAAACCAGGTGAGGAACATGTGCTGACAGACTTGCTCCAACGGGGAATCCACCTTATTCCATCGGCAACATCACAGCTGGCAAGCAGGTCGAAAACATTCCAGGCCCGGATACTCAGTGACTTCATGGTGCCGGATACCATGCCGATATATGACCACCATGCACTGCTCGCCGCATCGTCTGCTTACCACCAAAAACGATACACCAGGGTAATTCTCAAATATGACCGGAAAAACGCCGGTCTTGGTATTCATATTTTTAACGAAATCGAAGAACTCTACAACTACGCAAGCCTAGCCTTGCATCCTTTTCCTTTTGTCATCCAACCATTCCAGAGTAACAGCAGAGATATCCGTGTGGTCATGCTTGACGATTATGTGGAGGCGTACGAGCGCACCAATCCACATAATTTTAGAAATAATCTGCATTGCGGAGGTGAAGCGAAACCCTATACTCTTTCTGATCGGCAGCTCGAATTTTGTAGAGAGGCTATGCGCCGTTGTGACTTCCCCTATGCCCATCTCGATCTCATGCTGACCACTGAAGGCAACTGTTATCTGATGGAAATCAACCTGCGCGGCGGGCTGCGAGGGGCCAGGATATCAGGCAAAGAGTACCTGCAAAAGATCGAGATGATCCACGGGAGACTTCTTGAACGGAGGGGTATCCTTTAACACTGGATAATGAGAGTGAAGCAGGAACTCTAACAACAATAAGGGAAAATGTCCTGTGGGCATTTTCCCTTATTTAATCACAATAGCAATGCTTGATACTGGGTGAGTTAATTATACACAACCTGTCGGCTTGGGCAGGCCGGCCATCTTACAGGCTCCCTTACCAGGTCCTGAAGGGAACAGCTCATAGATTCTCTTCAGAGGGAAACCAGTGGTCTTGGAGAGGATACGAACCATGGGAGCGATTCCATTTTTCTTGTAGTACTCTTGGAGGGCATCGATTACTTTCTGATGCTCGTCGGTCATTTCGCTGATTCCTTCAACACCTTTTACATAATCAACCCAATCAGCATTGAAATCATCACCTTTGAGCAGGAATCCGTCTTCATCAACTTCAAAAGTACTTCCGTTGTGTTCGAGAGTTGGCATTACAAACCTCCTTAGAATATTATTTTGATAGCTTTCGCCGTTTTATAATTTGAGACTAACTACGGCTTTTTACTATAGCAGAAACAATTTGTCAAGTGAATGACGAATCATTTATAGCGCCAGGAAATAAAGCCGATATCTTTAGAGAAAAGCCTATTTTTTTAGTAACATACAATAATTAATCTCACCTGTGCCAAAGTGAGCACCCTGGCATGATCGTAATAAAAAACCATAATTCCCAAAGCTTTTCGCTGGATACCGGTGACAGAAGCAACGTACCCAAAAGAGACGCAATGGGTGCACTCTTTGAGCTGCATATGGCCATATTTTTGCCATTTCGTGATGATTCCGGACAAGGCACCTTCGTTCCAGGCCATCCTCTTCACGGTACAGAGAAAAGAGGTATGGCTTTTTCCTTGCGCAGGATTCAAAGAAAGAGTAAATCGAACAGATTGTTAAGTCACTGACCTGTAAGGTCGGCTAAAGCTGGTTTTCTTTGTGGTACCTTTGAAGAAAACGCCAATCGTGCCGGCCTGTCCTCTCATTAACCACAAATTTTTATATTACATTCATGCTGCAAATACTTCGTAAAAAAGCCCAGTCAACTTTTATTCAAGTCATTGTCGTCGTTATTGCCCTGGTTTTCATATTCTGGGGTGTCGGTACTAATCTCAGTGGGGATCGACAGGCGGCAATGGTAATCAACGGTGAAAACATTAGCTTTCAGCAATACCAGCAAGCCTATGACCGAGCATATCAACGACTGAGTGACCAATTCGGCGGTAATGTGCCCAAAGGACTTGCCGAAACGTTTGGCGTAAAACAACAGGTCATCAATCAATTGATCCAGGCGTCACTACTGCGGCAGGGCGCCGAAAAAATGGGTCTTATGGTCAGCGGACAGGAAATTCAGCAGATCATCAAAAACATGGCCCCGTTTCAAGAGAACGGCACATTCAGCATAGAACAATACAAGACCGTACTGGCTGCAAACAGAATGGCCCCGACAAATTTTGAAGAATCGATGAAATTTGATCGATTGTCCGAAGTTGCCGCTCGAGAAATCGGCAACTTTGCCGGTGTTGTCACGGATGCCGAAATCCAGGAAGTCTATAGCCAACAAAATGAGAAAATTGCCATCAAATATGTGAAGATTTCATCCGATCAGTTTTTAGATAAGGTGATAATAGACGATACTGCACTCAAAACATGGTTTGAAACGGTAAAGGAAAACTACAAATCTGCCCCCCAGCTCAAACTGCAGTCTCTCGTGTTCACCTATGATAGTGTCGCCAGCAAGATAGCGATTGATCCGGGTAAAATCGAGGAATACTATAATAACAACATAGAAACCTATCAAACTCCCGAACAGCGACACGCACGGCACATTCTGCTGCAGGCCACCGATAAGGACTCCACCGAACGCCATCAGGAACAGGCCAAAAAAGCGGAAGAGGTCAGAAAACTTGCCCTAGACGGTGGGAACTTCAGCACCCTTGCCCAACAATATTCGGAAGGCCCAACCAAGGAATCGGGCGGTGATCTGGGCTTTTTTACCGCCGGTCAGATGGTTCCAGCCTTTGACAAGGCTGTTTTTTCAATGCAGCCTGGCAATATTAGTGAAGTGATAAAAACGCAGTTTGGCTACCACATTATTTTACTGGAAGAGGTAAAACCGCCGGCAACGAAGTCCCTTGAATCAGTTGCCGCGGAAATAACCGCAACGCTGCAGCAAAAAGAAGCTGAAAGTCTCACCTTCCAGGTGGCCAACGATGCTTACGAGGGTATAATCGCAGCCGGGAGTTTTGCGCAATATGCCAAAGCCAACCCGAGCATACATAGCAAAGAAACCGATTTCTTTACCAGAAGCAATGCACCGGCGGAGCTCAATAAAGATGCCCAGTTTCTGGACAAAGCTTTTGAGCTGAACAAAGGGGAGCTGAGTTCGCTTATCAAGGGAGAGTCCGGCTACGCAATCCTCTTTGCCGAAGATATCAAAGAACCTCAAATTCCCGCTTTTGAGACCAAAAAAGATATCCTGGTAAAAGACTACCAGAAAGAACAGGCCAGGGAAATGGCCGAAAAAGCAGCCAAGGATATGTTGCAGAACCTGAGTGAAGACAAAAAATTCGACGCCCTCGCCCAGGAAAATGGTTTTTCAGTGCTGGAATCTGGATTCCTCAGCCGGCGAGAGCAAAACAAGACACCATTTCCTTCCTCTTTAGTTGAAAATGTCTTTCTTCTCTCTCCATCGTCCCCTCTCCCGGAGACACCGGGCAAGGTCGGAGACGATTTTTTTGTCTACTCTTTTCTCGATAGACAAATACCGACCATGCCGAAAGAAGGCCCGGAACTGGTACAGTATCGAGAAAATCTGCTTCGGTTCAAACAGCAGCAGCTTCTTTCCGCCTGGCTCCGCCATATGGAGGACAGCGCTAAGATAACCAGACACCAAAGCCTGTAATCTTTCTGCAAGTGAGGGGCTGCAATATACAGAAATTACCCGCTCCTCACTTTGCATGGTCTTTTGCCGACTCTCCCTCCGCTCTTTTTAAAATCACCGTCAAAAATCATTCGAACATCCAGACGACTGCAGGATACAATATCTACCGTATAAAGCTGTCTTACATGGATCTTAACGAAATGTATCAGAAAAAAGCTGCAGTTTTTAGTTCTCATTGACACCAGACAATGATATAGTGACTGCTTCTCTTTTCGTCCCGCGCGAAAAACACCGATGTTATTTTCTGGAAGATTCTTCCGCCAAGATCAGTAAAACGTCTATGCAAACTCACGTTACCCTCCTTGGACAATACAAAAAATTAACTCCGTTTGAACAGGCTCTCCTTCAATTACTATCAATTGTCTACGAACCCGCTCACTCAACGCTGATCGTCAACTGCTTGCGTAAGCTTGACCTGAAAAATCCGCGGGGCAACAAACCGACAGTAGCCAATATCAGCCACTATTTCAGTAAATTTGAACAACTCGGGTTCCTCACCAAAGATCGTCAATGTGTCGATGAGATAGTCGAAGTGCTCAGTAAGATTGCGGTGAAGGAACAAACCTTTGCCCTCTTTGCCAAAACCATCCAGGATGAGGCCCCCGTCTCGTATTATTACGGCAAATGGACGATCAGATGCTGGCGCGGTATCCGGGAATTAAGAATAGGTGTGTATACACAGCAGTTTGATCTCATTGAAGATGCCTCTGATTTTATTGAGGCCCAGTGCAGCGAAATTGTCACCGAACCACCACCGACAGTGCGAATTCTGACCATGCCTTTTGATGCCGAATGGTTCCGGACGCTGCCCACCTCTTTTCAGTTCTACCTGCTGAACAACGTCTTGCAGTATGGCCAGACCACTCTTTCCGATTATCCCGAGTTAATCAATTTTCTGGGCAATAGTGATGAATTTATAGAACTTTCCATAGATGAGCAAGTACCCTTTAAGCGGCTTTTATTCAATGAGCTTGTCTTCCGAGGCAGATTAACGGATGCGGAAGAACTCATTGCCGACCACAAGGATTCGTTTCAGGGTACCGGAGCACGTGGCACACTGTTGTTCCTCAAAGGCAGTAGTGAAGATGCGCTGGAGGCCTTTCACGATGACCTGCTTTATTTGCAGAAATTCAGCAATGATCAAAAAGTCGCTTTTTTCGGACCGGCCGGGATTTTTTATATCCTGGGACTCTTACAGCAAAGAGACCAAGAAGAATTTTACCAGATCGCCGACAGCATCAGCGTCGCCCTTTCTCTTTTTCAGGGTGCCCGGGAAAATATCGCCTACAACTATCTGGCAACGGTCATCAACTCCCATATCAATAAAGGGTTGCAGGGGGAAGGCATTCACCTTCCCGAAGGTACCAGGCAAAATGTATTAACTGTAGCAATTGCCGGTATCTGCCAGTATTGGCTAAACAGCGCGGTCGAACCCGAGGTGGAATCGGAAATTCTGCACTTTTATGAACGTGCCTGTCATCAGGGGTATGATTTTTTCACCGTCATGCTGGGCGAGATCCTTGCCACTATCAACCAGGACGACAGTGACTACCTTTTAACAACGGACAAGCTCCGCGAAAAGACGTGCATCGTTCCCCTGCTGTCCATCCTCGAACCGGAAGAACCATGGAAACGCAGCCTGCAGGCCCTCATTTATGCTACCAGCCAGGAACCTGAGACCCCGCGGCAGACAAACCGCATGATCTGGATGGTGTCTTTTGAAGGGAAAGTCATCACCGTCTCGCCCAAAGAACAGAAACTGAATCCGGACGGCGAATGGAGCAAGGGAAGACCGCTCTCCCTGTCCCGCCTGTATAAATCAAACAGATTGAACTATCTCACATCGCAGGACCGCCGGATCTGCGCAGCTATTAAAAAGCAGAACAATCCGGACACCCACGGGGTAAATTTTTTCTTTGATATGGATAAAGCCCTGCCGGCGATGATCGGTCATCCTAATCTTTACCTGGCAGAATCCCCGCTGACGCCGGTGGAGTTTGTCGCCGGGGAGCCGGAGCTCTTTGTCGAGGAGCGTGGTGAAAATCTGCATATCTGCTTCGCCCATCCAATCACCGCCGATTCGATCAATTATTACAGTGAAACACCGACCAGGGTGAAGATTATCCCCATTAATGACAACCATCGCCGAATCGCCCAGATCACCGGTAAAGACGGGATAACCGTGCCCATGGCTGCCAGTGAGCAGGTGTTGACCGCCATCGGCAATATTTCCTCTTTTATGACCGTTCATTCCGCCATCGCCGTCGACAGCACCGGCAGAAAAACCGGCAATATTACCTTTGTCGATGCCGATTCAACCATTTATATGCATCTTATTCCCTATGGAACGGGATTTCGGCTGGAGATGTTCGTCAAACCTTTTGTCGAGGGCGGCCACTACCTCAAACCCGGCCAGGGCGTCGAAAACATCATGGCCGAGGTCAATGGCCGACGGCTGCAGACCCGGCGCAATCTGGCACTGGAAGAAGAAAAAGCCAGGGATATCGAAGAACTCTGCCCGATACTCGATCTGGCCATCGACATGGAGCAGGAAAACGACCGGGAATGGCATCTCTACGATCCTGACGATTGTCTGCAGGCCCTAATGGAACTCCAGGCTATACGCGACAAGGTGGTGATTGAGTGGCCGGAAGGGGAAAAACTGACCATCACCCATAAAGTGTCGCTGGAAAACCTTAACCTGAAAATTCGGACCAACCGGCAAAACTGGTTCGCCATGAGTGGCCAGCTCAACCTCGACCAGGGGCAGGTCGTCGAATTGAAAGAACTGCTGGCCAAAGTCAAAAAGTCATCAGGCCGCTTTGTCGAAATTGGCGACGGACAATTCATCGCCCTGACCCAGGAGTTCAAAAAGCGACTCGAAGATATAAACCTCTTTGCCGAAGGGTTGGCCGAAAACGGCAGCGACGAAGTACTGGTCCACCCTCTTGCGGCCTTGCAGCTGGAAAAAGTGGCCAGCTTGGCCAATACCCGTGCCGACACAGGCTGGCAGCAACAGATTCAGAAAATCCGCGATGCCCAGGATTTCAAACCGGAGCTGCCCTCTACCCTGCAGGCAGAGCTCCGGGTCTACCAGCGGGAAGGCTATGAATGGCTGGCCCGACTGGCTCACTGGGGGGTCGGTGGTTGTCTGGCCGACGACATGGGGCTTGGTAAGACCATCCAGTCCCTGGCCATTATCCTTAACCTGGCTGCTCATGGTCCATCCCTGGTGGTCGCCCCGACCTCGGTCTCCACCAACTGGCAGTCTGAGGTGACCAGATTTACCCCCACTATCAATATTAAATTTCTGTCCAGTAAGGATCGGGAACAAGGTATCAGTGAACTTGGTAAATTCGATCTGCTGATTACAACCTACACCCTGCTGCAGCAGGAGAGTGAGCTCCTTGCAACCGTTGAGTGGCAGGCCATCATTTTAGATGAAGCCCAGGCCATTAAAAACAGCGCCACCAAACGCTCACGGGCAGCGATGTCGCTGCAGGCAAAGTTCAAGCTCATCACCACCGGCACACCGATAGAAAACCATCTGGGAGAGCTGTGGAACCTGTTCCATTTTATCAATCCGGGACTGCTCGGCAGCCTGAACAGCTTCAACGAACGTTTCGCCGTGCCCATTGAACGTTACCAGGACAGAGATGCAAAATTAAAACTTAAAAAGCTTATTCGGCCTTTTATTCTCCGAAGGATTAAATCCCAGGTCCTGGAAGAGCTGCCATCACGAACCGAAGTGACCCTGGAAGTAGAAATGAGCTCTGAAGAGGCCCACTTTTACGAAGCCCTGCGACAAAATGCCATCGATATGCTGGAAAATTCCCGGGAAAAGAAAGGCCGCCACCTGCAGATCCTGACGGAAATCATGAAACTGCGCCAGGCCTGCTGCAACCCCCGACTCCTCGATGTCAACACCACTGTCGAGAGTTCCAAACTGAAGGTGTTTGCATCAGTCATCGAGGAACTTCTCTCCAGTCGGCATAAGGCCCTGGTTTTCAGCCAGTTTATCGGTCACTTAAATATCATCCGCGAATATCTCGATGCACAGAAAATCAGCTACCAGTATTTAGACGGCGGCACCAGCAGTAAACAACGGAAAATTCGGGTTGATGCCTTCCAGGCCGGACAGGGTGATCTGTTTCTTATCAGCCTGAAAGCCGGTGGCCTGGGTCTTAACCTGACCGCCGCCGATTACGTCATCCATATGGATCCCTGGTGGAACCCGGCCATTGAAGATCAGGCTTCCGATCGGGCGCATAGAATAGGCCAGACCCGCCCTGTCACTATCTACCGGTTAGTTTGCAAGAACACTATTGAGGAAAAAATCGTCAGATTACATCAGGAAAAACGGGACCTGGCCGGCAGTCTTCTTGAGGGCAGCGATATCAGCGCAAAAATGACGTCAGATGACCTGCTCGATCTTATCAAAGATAAATAAGGTCAACGCTACTCGATTAAATTGGCCGGGATAAGGCCGAAAAATGAATGGCCGGCCGTTGCAAAAAACCAGCCGAGATGACTCCTGCAATGCCGACAGAGGGCATAGCGCCAGACATAACCGGCAAACCAGGTGAAGTTGGAGGTGGCAACACCAGCCCGTTGACAGCCGGGCGCCAGGCTATAGCAGCCCAACTCAAAAACGATCCCCGCGGGATTAAAGAAGGCATGAGTGTGCGACCCCTGGACCGCGATTTTGCGGTCCCTGCTGGTCACCGCTCTGCCACACGTTCTACAGTATATGGCATCTATCGGGCTGGCATCTTCCTGCTTCTGCTCTTTTTCTACAGGTTGACCCGGGCGCCAACACTCTTGCTTGTCCCGAAACCAATAGCTGGTATTATTTGCTGTCTCCACCGTAATATTCCACGATAGCTTTGATCAATCCTTCAATGGTGTATTCTTCAGGTTGAACATCGACCCGCAAACCGTTATCGGTTACCGTCTTTGCGGTTATCGGTCCGATTGCCGCTATTTTGATACCGGCCAGGATTTTCTGGAGATCTTTCTGATTTTCCACATCGATCATTGCCAGAAAATTACGCACGGTGGAGGAACTTGTAAAGGTTATCATCTCCACCCCACCATGGAGAAGATCCTCCCGAAGACTCTCTTTATCGCCTTCGGCGGGGCAGTTTTGGTAGACCGGCGCAACCGTCACCTGGGCACCAGCCCCGCGCAGCGTCTCGGGCAGGATCTCTCGACCATGCACAGCTCGCGGAATAAGGATATTACGCCCTTCGACCCCTTGATCGAGAAGAGCTTCCGCCAGACCTTCTCCGGTAAAGGTGCTGGGAATTAAATCTGCATTAAGCCCGTAACGCAGGAGAAAGTCTGCGGTACTTTTGCCGACCACCGCAAGATCGGGCCCTTTCAGGTCTCTTGCGTCCATACCCTTGGAGTAGAGACGTTCAAAGAAGTATTTTACCCCGTTCAGGGAAGTGAAAAGGATCCAGTGATATTCCTTCAGCCGCTCCAGTTCGTCGTCCAACACATCATAGGAATCAACCGGTTTGATATGAATTGTCGAGTATTCCTGGCAATTGGCACCAAATTCTTCAAGTCCGACCACCAGTTCGCTGGCCTGCTCACGGGTCCGGGTGACGATTATTTTTTTACCGAAAAGCGGTCGTTTCTCGTACCAGTCGATAGTGTCGCGCAGCTTCACGACTTCCCCGACAATTACCAGTGACGGCGGTTTGATGTCCGCATCAACGACAACCTGGGTAATGGTCTCGAGGGTGCCGACTACTGAACGCTGCAAGGGTGTCGATGCCCAGCGTACTACCGCCACCGGTGTTTTGGGGTCACGACCGTATTTAATCAGCTTAGCGACAATTATTGGCAGATTTTTAATACCCATGTAAATGACCAGCGTTCCGGCACCGGTCGACAATTTCGCCCAATCGATGGTGGAATTCTCCTTGGTCGGGTCTTCGTGCCCGGTCACAAAAGCAACTGAAGCCGTATAATCACGGTGGGTTATGGGAATACCCGCATAGGTTGCTGCTGCCGTGGCAGAAGTCACCCCCGGCACCACCTCAAACAGGATTCCAGCAGCATGCAGTTTTTCCACCTCTTCGCCACCGCGCCCGAAAATAAACGGATCACCGCCCTTCAGTCGGACAACCATCTTTCCGGCCAAAGCGTGATCGACCAGCAT
This sequence comes from uncultured delta proteobacterium, assembly GCA_963804605.1. Taxonomy (GTDB): domain Bacteria; phylum Desulfobacterota; class Desulfobulbia; order Desulfobulbales; family Desulfocapsaceae; genus Desulforhopalus_A. The sequence goes on along the minus strand of CAWDRB010000009.1, from coordinate 35,144 downwards.
CTGGCTGATTTCTTCCTGGGTGTATGCATGCTTCACCCCGCCCTTTTTACCGACATAGACCAGTTCAGCACTTGCAGGTGCATGCTTGAGCAATTTTTTGCCGGCAAGATAGTCATAGACAACCACCTCAGCCCGCTCAAGCAAACTTTTTCCACGTACGGTAATGAGACCGGGGTCGCCTGGGCCGGCACCAACCAGATACACCTTTCCGGGTTTCTTCATTTTAGTTTTTTCTTCCATAATCACAGCCGATGGCGTTGAAGCCATCTCTGAGGTTTACTTTGAACTTGTATAAGTTCATCAAATTTAAAAGATATCTGCTAAACCCCAAATTGCAAGCAACATACTGGTGTCATAACAGGATATCTGTGAAACAATTTTCAACTCAGCAACGTAAAAGCCAAAAAGGGCTTTCCCACACTTGGGGAAGGCCCTTTTATCTAATAAATATGAGGAAATCAGCTACGTTCCGCCCTCATGGCCACAACTACAATTCACTCATAATAGCTTTGGTTACATCGCCGATCGACACAGAACCATCGACGGATATAACTTTCGGACCATCAGTATTTTTAAAATAATTGACTGCGGCCATGGTGCCGGTATTTTCATCATAGTAGATGCCATGCCGCTTGCTGATGGCATCTTCATCCTGATCGTCGGCACGGGTCTTCAGTTCGCCGCCACATACACGGCAAACCAGCTTGCCATCTTTTTCCACCGGCTTGATTGCATCAAAAGCAATGTGGTTTGGATGGTTGTTGTCATTGACACAGAGGCGACGTCCCATGATGCGCTCTTTTGCGATCTGGCGATCAAGGCGGATCTCGATTACATAGTCAAGAGCCAGCCCTTCTTTTTTCAGGGTCTCGGCGAGGGTAATAGCCTGATCTTTAGAGCGTGGGAAACCGTCCAGAATCCAACCGTCTTTGCAATCGTCTTTTAAAAGACGGGCAACCATCATCGGGATAGTGATATCATCGGGTACTAAATCACCTTTATCAATGAACGCTTTAGCTTTTTTTCCCAGCTCGGTACCACCGACGATGTGCTCCCGGAAAATAGCCCCGGATTCGATATGGGGGATATTGTATTTCTTCTGTACAATAGCACCCTGAGTGCCTTTACCACTGCCGTTTGGTCCAAAAACAAGAATGTTCTTACCCATAATCTCAGTCTCCTTTTAAACTTTACAATTAGTACAACGTTATCGGGATAAACCGTAATCAACTAAGTAGTTTAACGGAGGCGGCCCCGGTACGGATGGTGCACAGCCTGGAGCAGCAAACTTGCCTTCCGAATCGTAACAAGCTGAATACTATAGACCAAAACAGTTATTCGAGCCATAAAAATATCGCAAGCGTTTACCGGCGCCGAATCTGTTTTGTCTTCAGTCTTTAAACATAGCTGGTACCATTTAAAGCCCTCATCCACGCATATCCGACACTGGTAAACGCCTACAACCAGAGGTTATGCACACTTTTTTATTTCCGCTAAACAGATAAAAAATATCTCTGCATAGATTTTGACTTTCATCTGCAAAACGGTTATTTTCAGTGGCATTACGCAATAAGCAAACATCTTGAACGTTTCACCCCCCTGATTACCTCCGCTGGCGCGGCAATCTTAACCAAGAGCAGTCATAGATAAATATGCGAGAGATACATGTTGGTTTAATCGGTTTCGGTACAGTTGGAAAAGGTCTGGCAAACACCCTGCTTGCCCAGAAAGAGCGTCTTCTGCAAAAGACTGGGACCACATTTGTGCTCTCCACCATTGCCGATATAGCCCTGCAAACCCTGCCTGAAGAACTAAGCGGAGTAACCCTTACCAGCAATGCTGAAGATATTTTTAGTGATCCGAAAATAGATATCATCGTTGAACTTATCGGCGGGATGGAACCTGCCAGAAGTTTTCTGTTGAAAGCTATTGCAAGCGGTAAACATGTGGTCACCGCCAACAAGGCGCTCCTGTCCGTCCATGGCCACGAAATTTTTCAGGCTGCCGCTGAAAACAAGGTCGAGGTCGGCTTTGAAGCCAGTGTCGGAGGCGGAATTCCGGTTATCAAAGCGCTCAAGGAAGGGCTGGTCGCCAACCGGATAAACTCAATAAGAGGCATCATGAACGGCACGGCCAACTATATCCTGTCGCAGATGACCGACCATGGCACCCCGTTTGAGGACGTTCTCAAAGAAGCGCAGGCACTTGGTTTTGCCGAGGCAGACCCGACCTATGACGTAGAGGGCATAGACACCGCCCATAAGCTGGCAATCCTGATGACCATCGCCTATGGGCAAAGCGTTCACCTGGATGATATTACTATAGAGGGAATCTCCAATATTGAGCCCATCGACATCGAGTTTGCCAAAAGATTCGGATACCGGATAAAGCTGTTGGCAATCAGCCACAACCACGGCGACCACGTCGAAGCGCGGGTGCATCCGACCATGGTTCCCGAAAAACACATGCTGGCAACCATTAACGGCGCCTTTAACGGTATTCAGTTCAATGGAGACATCGTCGGCGATGTACTGCTCTATGGCCAGGGCGCAGGGATGATGCCGACTGGCAGTGCCGTAGCCGCTGATGTGGTCGATATTGGCAGGAATATTATCAACGGCTGTTTAAACCGGGTGCCCGCCCTCGCCTACCTGCCGGAATATATCGGAAAACCAACAATTACCCCGATGCAGCAGCTGGTCTGTCCCTTCTATTTTCGGATAACCGCTCTCGACAAACCGGGCGTCCTGTCGATGATTACCGGAATCTTCGGCAAACACGGCATCTCCATCCGCTCGATGATGCAGCAGGAGCGAGATGCCAACGAACCTGTCTTTATTGTCTTTCGCACCCACCGGGCAACAGAAGGGGCAATTGAAAAAGCGATTCGCGAAATCGATGCGCTTGAGGTCTGCACCGTCCCGACTGTAAAAATCCGATTGCTTATTCCGGATTGATATAACAGGAAAAATTGAGATTATCATGAAATACCTGCTACTTGTCGGCGACGGCATGGGAGATTATCCGATCACCGAACTGGCCGGCAAGACCCCGCTTGAAGTTGCCGATATACCGACAATAGATGAGTTGTGCTGCAAAGGGGAATTCTTTCTCAATCACACTATACCGGACGGCTACCTACCCGGCAGCGATGTGGCCAACATGTCGCTGATGGGCTACGATCCAGCCGCGTATTACACCGGCCGGGCTCCACTGGAAGCCGCGGCAATGGGCATTAGGCTCGCAGCCGACGAGATTGCCTTTCGCTGCAATATGGTCACCCTCGATCATGGCCCGGGAGAGAAGGTCTCCATGCGGGATTTCTGCGCAGGTCATATCACCAATGCCGAATCGCACCCCCTGATTGACGCACTGGAGGCAGCATGTGCTACTGAGCAGTTTCATTTCAAAGCCGGGGTCGGTTACCGCCATCTCCTGATCTACAAAGGCGACCATCCCGGTTTCAGTACCGTCCCCCCTCATGATTATATCGAACAAGACGTGACCGACCACTTCCAGAAATACCTTGCCCAGCCGGAATGGAGGACGCTTCTGAACAAGGTGCAAACTCTCCTGGCCGGTCATCCTATCAACAAGAACCGGATCACCGCCGGAAAAAACCCGGCGACGATGGTCTGGCTATGGGGCGAAGGGAAGATGCCCTCTGTACCAACACTCACCAAACGATTCGATATCACCGGGACTATGATCAGTGCCGTCGACCTTTTAAAAGGGCTGGGCGTTCTCGGCGGCTTGACCATCGCCAATGTACCTGGAGCTACCGGCTATATTGACACCAACTATGCGGGCAAGGCCCAGGCGGCAATAGATGCGTTGAAAACGCAGGATTTTGTATTTGTTCACCTGGAGGCCCCTGACGAGGCCGGTCATCAGGGATCTCTCAAGGATAAAATAACCGCCATAGAAGATTTTGATGCCCATATCGTCACACCGATTATCGAAGATCTTCGACAGCGCCACGAAGACTTTCGCGTGGTTGTGACCATGGACCATTTCACTCCACTGGCCCTCAGGACCCACGTCTGCGACCCTGTCCCCACCCTGCTCTACGACTCCCGTGAAAAAGCCCCCGGTTCAGGCGTACCGTTTCATGAGAAAAGCTGTATCGAGCATGACGTAATCGCCGGCAACCGCATCAATGCCGGTCATGAAATGATCGAGAAGTTACTAGTCGACAAGTAACCAACATTCATCTGAACAGCAAAAAATCATGCCGGAACATATCTTTCAAACGACGGTACGAGTACTCTATGGCGATACCGACGCCGGTGGCGTAGTCTATAACGCCAATTATCTGCGCTATTTTGAGATCGGCCGAACCGAGCTGATGAGGCAGTGGGTCCGCTCCTACAGCGACATCGAAAAACTCGGCTTTGTGCTGCCCGTCATCGAATGCTGGTCCCGCTTCAAAGCCCCGGCGGTCTACGACGATTTATTGACCATCGAGACAACAATCGCCGAAATCAGTAAGCTGAAATTCAAGTTCAACTACCGGATCATTAAGCTGGAACAAGGGCTTGCACGACCCAAATTACTGGTAAAAGGTTACACTGTACATGCAGCCGTCACCAGAGCAGGAAAGCTCACCCGCCTGCCGGAGGAAATCCACCAGAAAATAGCCCAATTTTCATGTGATACCAAACTGATAGACAGTGCCCGGAAATAACCATTGACAATAATTTCAGCGGGTGTATATTGATCAATCTCAACGCGGGGTGGAGCAGTCTGGTAGCTCGTCGGGCTCATAACCCGAAGGTCACAGGTTCAAATCCTGTCCCCGCTACCAAAACATATCAAGCACTTAGTCTATTTTTTACAAACATGGACTAAGTGCTTTTTTTGTGCTTGATGTAAACGTGATGTAAAATCTATGATTTTACCTTCCGGCTTCCGAATTCGCTCCAGATCTTCCGAAGTATCAAGTTCCGGCTTGTACATTTTTTTTAAAAATGCATCGCCGCCCCTTCTCGTATCCTTTTTTACCCAGGAGTAATATCTGGTGTAGATCATTTGCAGAGAACTGTGACCTAGCATATGTTGAACCCAGCCAAGCTCCTCGCCTGCATCAATCATCATGGTTGCAAAAGTGTGTCTGGTCTGGATCATCGGTCTATAACCAATTTCCGCCTTCTGCAAGGCAGGAGTCCATATGACTCTTCGAGCATGATCAGTAGTCATCAGGTTGCCTGATGAATCCCTGAAAACATAGTCATCCTTACCGGTGATCTTTTTCTGATCCAGTAACGCCTGCTTTACCATCGACAAGATTTCAACATCCCTTTTGGATTTCTTGGTCTTAGGCCGCCCCTCTTCTCCGTTGACCCGAGTTTCGCGTACCTTGATCAAGCCGCGCTGCAGGTCAACATTTTTCCACTTCAAAGCGGCCATTTCGCCAAAACGCATCCCTGTATAAAAGGCAACCGTAAAAAAAGGTCGGTAGTGCTGGTGGACTTTTTCAAGAAAGCTTCTCACCTGTTCAATGCTCAAGGGATATATATCAGTTTCTTCAACCTTGAGATTATCAACATCAAACATTATGTTTTCAGCCACATATCCCTTTTTTTTGGCCAGCTTAAAAAGAGATCGAACAGGGATGAGGATATTATTGATCCTCTTTGAGGAACATTTCAGAATCCTCGTGAAATCCTCAACATCAGCAGCCGTGATGCTCCGGATCGGTCGATTTCCAAAGTACGGCAGAATATGAAGATTCATGCTGCACTTGTAATCGTGAAGCGTTGTAGATTTCATTTGATTTTGTTGTATCTCGGTCTCCTGTATTCCAACCCAGATTTGAGCAACTTCACCAAAAAGAAGTCCTTCATCAGCTGGCAGGACAGAAAGGTCGTCTTCTTTACTGATAAGTTTTCTGTACTTACGGATTTCGTACCATTAATCGTCCCGCATTGCCATTGCGCTTAACTCGTCTGACGTTAATGACTCTAAATACCGTTTCCCTTTTACCATGGCGACGAAGTACCAGACCTCGCCTCGTCGAATCATGTGATGGTGCTTGTTGTCTTTCTTCTTTTTCGCCATATCATATCCTCCATTTGTTTCTCTTTCTGGTCGATATAACAGGCTTTTTTCTCTTTGTTTCAGCTAGTTCGTATTTTTCCTCCTTTCCTTGGATATTGTTTTTCTCAATATTGAGTATTGCCTCCAAAGGGTACAATATTTTTGAGGACGACGGTACTCTGAAATAAGGTAACACTCCTTTGTCTCGCAAATTTTTCAGCGTGGTCTGTGTTAGCTTCCATCTACTTGCAAGCTCCTTCGGTGCTAGAAAAATATCTCGACTATCTTTATTCTTTTTTTCCATGTGTTTTCTCCAAAACCCAACAGCTTTGCCAATACGACCAAGGGTATCGGCTAATTGTCGTCGGACTCTTGCGATACAGCTGATGATCGTGCTATTTTTCAAAAATAAAAGGGACATCTGGTATGATGTCCCTTCAGTTCCCATGGCTACATTGTAGTTTTTACTTAAACTGCAGCTTTGCTCTTTGTTGCAGAAGGTTTCGTTCTGGAATCATGTTTGATTTTCATGGCAGGCATTTTTTCCTTTTTCACAAAGGTCCTTCTGCCAATCACTTCTTCTTTCACAATTGTTTTCCACAACCATTTGCCGTTTTCCTCAGCCTGTGGACTCTTATACCCCTCCTGGTTATATCCCCCTTTGCGCAAATAATCCGTGAGGTCTAGAATTTTCATTCCTCGCCTCGGGAATTTATCACCGGGTAACCAACCGTGTATTTCCGGTAAGCCTGTATAGCGCCGAAAAAAATCGCCCAGGTCAAACCAGGGTCAAGGAGTGTGGGATTTGTCGGCAGAGTTAAGAATTTGCCGGCGGTGTGGAAAAATTCCAGGGCATCCATGCGGATGGATTGGTTTCCACCTGTTCGGTATGGTCCTGTAGGGCCTTGAGGTAGTCAAAAGGACTGGCGCCTGCTTGTTCACAGGTGTAGATAAGACTCATGAACATGTCAGCCACTGCAGCACCATGCTCGGATTTAAAAAACAAAGAGTTTTTCCTATGCAGTATGGCCTTTTTCAAGGCACGTTCACAGATGTAATGCCGACTGTCGGATTATGCCGCGTTGATAGTTCAGCTTGGTGTGGCGGCTGGTGGGCCCCTGATTCTTGTTTTTCGATCGGTCGGCATAATCAAAGACTCTCCAGAAAAGTGAGCAGAGAATCTGGAGGACGATATCTTCCAGGCACAAGGTTGGAAGTCGTGGCATGGGCAAGAGCTCTCTCTTTTAGCCGCATGTCCGCGTGGAGGTAAATTTGCGTCGTTTCCATCGATTCATGACCGAGCCAGAGAGCGATTACGCTCAGGTCCACGCCGCTTCGGAGCAGTGCCATGGCAGCAGAATGTCGGAGGGTGTGGGGCGACACCATTTTACCCGTGAGAGAGGCGCAAGACATTCGTGCGGTGGAAACATGTCGGGCGACAAGTCGCTCAAAGGCGTCAGGACTCATTCGTGTGCCGCGTAAACTAGGGAAAAGGGGATCGTTTGGATCGTCGCCCTGCTCCGCTAACCATTCCTTGAGCACTGCGACCACGTCTGGACGTAACGGCGTGCACCGCATCTTGCGACCTTTCCCAAGGCAACGAACGTGAGCGCCGGTACTAAGTTCCACATCCTGGCATCGAAGGGCAGTGATCTCGCTATTGCGCAATCCTGTCTGAAGACCGACAAGCAGAATCGCTCGATCCCGCCTGCCGATCCATGTTGCGGGATCAGGAGCCGCCAGGAGGGCGGCAATCTCCTCTTCCGCGAGAAACTCAACCGGACCGCGCTCGTAACGCTTGGCGGGAATGGCAAGAATGCGCTGGCAGTGCAGAGCGAGTGCTGGTTCACTGAAAGAGACGTATCGGAAGAATGCCTTGATGGCTGATAATCGGTTGTTTCTTGTCCTGGTGCAGTTGCGCCGCTCACTGTCGAGGTGATCGAGGAATTTTCCCAGGAAGCATACATTGAGCTCTTCCATACACAGCTCGGAGGGTTCGCGTCCGAGTTGCACCCCTGCGTAACAGAGTAGCAGACGAAAAGTGTCGCGGTAGCTGGCCACCGTGTGCGGACTTGCCCCGAGCTGGCCCTGCAGTCGATCCGTGAAGAAGCGCTGGAGAAGGGATGGAAAGCTGGAAGTGTTCATTGTGTACCTCCCCTTTGGCTCATACGTTCGGTGGCGAGCTGGAGGAGCTCCGGTACTGCCTCGATATACCAGTATGTATGGCCCACGCTAACGTGCCCAAGATAAGTGGCAAGCTTTGGGAGTTCTCGCTCCACATCCAATCCCTCCCGATACCATTCGATAAGCTTTCGTGTTGCAAAGGTATGCCGGAAATCCTGCAACCTCGGCCCGCGGCCGTTTCGTCGGCCTTCCACGACTGCCCTGAGACCGATAGCTTGGGACACTTTGGCGAACGTGCGACGGGCAGCACAAGATTGGAGACGTGCGCGACGCTCAGATACGAGAAACCCGTCCGTTGAATGATGCGCAAAGAGCGCGTTTCGCCTCTCGGCATATCGGGCAAGGGCGGCACACATTGAATCTTTGATAGGAACAAAACGGGATTTTCCGAACTTCGTCTGGCGGACTGCCAGAATTCCGTTATCAAGATCCACGTCGGGCAAGTCGAGAGCCAACGCTTCACCCGGCCGAAGACCGGTAGAGGCAAGAATACCGATAAGCGTCACATAAGTCAGTCCACGCAGTCCCTTGGGGGAGTTGAGTCGAGCGGACTCGGACATAAGGCGCTCTATTTCCTGTTCAGTGAAAATGTGGGGCTTATTGCGCCGGTGGCGAGCATGGAACAGCCGCTTTGGCGGGACCTCCGTTCGGGGATCGAATGCGCTCAACCAGGCAGTGAAACCTCTCACCATGGTAAGTCGTCGCGCCCATGTCGCTCGTTGCACTCCCTTTCGCTCCATAGCCCAACGAATGGCGAGGCTTATAGTGATGAATTCCGCTCCCTCACGTTCGAGGAAATCAACAAAATGGCTAAGGGTATGAGCAGGCTCTCGAAACTGAGTGCCGAGAGCACGGCGGACTGCTACATATTGTGCGAGGGCATCGCGGATGGTGTTCATCGCGCACCTCCTTTAGCTGGCCAAGGACTGGCGACTTCACGCAATGCCTCGAAATCCACTTTCGCATAGGTTCCGGTGGCGCTCCGGGACCGGTGCCTTAATATCTCAGAGATCTCTGCCATGGACGCACCGTGGCGAATCATTCTTGTCGCCAGGCTGTGGCGGAAGAGGTGGGCCGCACCGCGGTTTGGTGATCGCAAGTCAGCTCGACAAATTGCTTGACGCACAATGTGGCCGACCGCGCCAGGTCCCGCCAAACCGACTCGTGGCGCCAGCATTCGCACGAAGACTTTTCTCGATATGCTGGCAGTACGGTCTTGTCTCAGGTAGAGCGCCAGCGCCTCTCCAACATCCGTGAGCAAAGGGAGACGATCCTGTAGTCGACCTTTGCCGCGCACCAAGATTTCCCTAGTCTGCCAAAGAATATCGCCGAGCTCCAGAGCGACTACCTCTCCCGCACGCAGACCGAGTCGTGCGAGAAGGAGCCGAATTGCGTGATCACGGCGCCCGATTGGTGTCGACAGTTCGGTTGCTGAAAGGATACGCTCCACATCCTCGGGAGAAAGAATGGCATGTACCTGAGCCTGCCCCCATCTCCTCAACCTGGGAACCGAAAGAGAAGGATCAATCGAAGTTTCTCCACGTAGATAGAGAAATCGAATGAAAGATCGGAGGGCTGTGGCCAGAAGTCGTGAGCACTCGCTCGACCGATAACGGACGCGGGCGAGCAGGAAGTCACGAACCCCGCATGCATCAAATGCCATAGGAGAAATACAGCCTGTTTCCGCTATCTGCTCATTGAGGAAGTCATGAATGAAGGGCAAATAGACGCGGAGCGAGTTTTCCGTGAGTCCGCGCTCATTGCGCAAATACACCATGTAACGATGTTTAAGATCGTTGACGGGCGAGGAATCGGTTAGCGGAGAAAGCGGCACTCCCGTTTCGGCGCGGAGATACTTGAGGAAAGGTCGCAAGGCAGCCTGTTCAAAGTTGATACGAGGCTTGTATTTCACGGGTAAACGATCAATAAATGAGGTCAGGTGGGATGCATTCAGATCATCCACGCTGAGTTGCTTTTCCACAGTCCATCGAGCGAAATACGCAACGGTGGATCGTTTTTTTCGCAATGTACGTTCAGCGTACCCTTGGGAGCGAAGGTGCGTTAGGAAAGAGTTGACGTGGGTGTCACACAGACCCAGAGACGGGCCGTGTTTCAATGGGGAAAATTTGCTTGTCTTCATGTGGTCTCTCCTTGTCTGGCGAAATTGCCAGCCTAAAAGATCCCACAGAAATTATGCCGCGTCAGCAAATACCCAAAAGCACTATATCTGAACTTCACACCTCTCAACGCGGCATAATCCGACAGTCGGCATTACATCTGTGAACGTGCCTTGAAAAAGGCCATACTGCATAGGAAAAACTCTTTGTTTTTTAAATCCGAGCATGGTGCTGCAGTGGCTAACATGTTCATGAGCCTTATCTACACCTGTGAACAAGCAGGCGCCAGTCCTTTTGACTACCTCAAGGCCCTACAGGACCATACCGAACAGGTGGAAACCAATCCATCGGCATGGATGCCCTGGAATTTTTCCACACCGCCGGCAAATTCTTAACTCTGCCGACAAATCCCACACTCCTTGACCCTGGCTTGACCTGGGCGATTTTTTTCGGAGCTATACAGGCTTACCGGAAATACACCTTTCTCTGTAACCGACCTGGGGGAGACAGTGCAAAATAATCAGGTTATATTAACAGGATAATCAGGAAATTGTTGTTCATTTAATGTGGAAATCAACATTAAGGATCATTTTTTAATGAGTGTTGAAGCAGCCTGGAAAAACTGATTTACAAATATAAAAAACAATGAGTTGGTGGGTTTTTTTGCGATGGGTTAAAAAATATGTTGAGGATACTTGATTTTTTTACGCCGGCTCTAAAAGAAACGAGACAGGAAAAATTTAAATCCTGTCTCGTTTGTATCTTCCAATGTTATAATCACTAAATAATCCTTCTTTTAAACAACTTTTAACTACTTTTTTAAAGTATCCTCCTTCTACTTTAATTGTTTCCTTGGTTAACAAACAAAAACTACATCCTGCGTAACAAACTACAACTGCAACATCTGAACATCTTACTGCGAACTGCAACTGCTATACTTCTTACCGCGAACTTCAACTTCTGTACTATCTTACTGCAACTGCAACTTCTGAACTTCCTACTGCAACTGCAACCTCTGTACATCTTACTGCGAACTGCAACTTCTGAACTTCCTACTGCAACTGCAACATCTGAACATCTTACTGCGAACTGCAACTTCTGAACTTCCTACTGCAACTGCAACATCTGAACATCTTACTGCGAACTGCAACTTCTGAACTTCCTACTGCAACTACAACATCTGAACATCTTACTGCAACTGCAACATCTAAATGCTGATTATCATTTACATGAAGGCTGATACAATGTTTCTCCCTCATAATTTTGTAATATCATACAGAAGAAATCGAAGTCAAGTTTTTTTTGAAAAAACAAACAAAAGGTATCTACTTGTTATGATAATAAAAACTCTACCTTTTTGTTGGGGGTACTGGTGTTGGAACCTATCACATATTTAGTCGCCACTCTCAGGAGATTGTTCCATAATCTATCAAGTTAATGTCTGCTTAAATTGATAGATTAAACTATCAAATATCTATTGTTTGTTGCTCATTGTAATTGTGATTGGAGATCATACTTTATAGACAGGTCAACGAGAGATAAAATCATGGATGGCAACTGTTTAGAAGCAAATTGAATGTTGACCTTGAATACAAAAACAACAATCACAACCTAGAGGTGACGCTATGAGTATGAGAGGTGAAATAATTTCCAAAGAATATAATAACATGGTCTTTGTACACGATAAAAATGGTAAGGAATATGCGTGTTACGCAGGCGATTTGAAGAATTTTAGAAGAGGTGAAGACCTCACTGATGATGAACGACAAAAATGTACAGACATAAGCGTTGTTCTTGGTGATAGCTGGTAAATTGGAGTGGGGTGCGACCGACCACCATCCATGGTCGGGAGTATCCTGCTCTGCTTCAAGAATCCCTGTTAATTTATAATTAGCGGGGATTTTTTCTTTGTAGTGATAACAGTATCCGGTATGACCTGGGTACGAGTGGGAAGAAACAAGCAGTCCAATTTCCGATTCAGAAATCTTGGGGAATTGTTAATGATGTATATCCTTGAAAAACAACAGTTGGTCACTGCGAGCCTGGAGAAATGTTGGAATTTTCTTAAAAATCCAGCCAACCTGAATTTGATCACTCCTGCAGACCTGCATTTCTTGATCATTTCTCCTGTTCCGGAAGACATGTTTGATGGTTTGATTATAGAGTATCGGATTTCGATACCCTTATTCGGCACTCAAAGATGGCTTGCAGAGATAAAGCACATTCGTCATCAAAAATCGTTTGTCGATGAACAACGAATTGGTCCGTATACGTTCTGGTATCATTATCACGAACTCACGGTGACCCCAAAAGGTATCAAGCTTACCGACCGCGTCCATTATGCCGTCCCATACGGTATCTTTGGCCGCCTTCTCCACAGCCTGTTTATAAAAACAACCCTGCACAGGATATTTGCGTATCGGCAAGCGAAAATACACGAAATTCTGGGCTCTTGAAACAGGGTGACCTTATCTTCGTTGACACAGATAATGAACAACATGAATGCACTCAATCAGCTCAAGGCAGTCCTTGTTTTCATAGCCATCTTCCACCTTGTTTTTGGTTTCGGTTTGATGTTTTCAATTGATTTTCAAAAAGCAGCTCTTGCCAATTATGGTGGTACCCTCGAATGGCGTGCTTCTGATATCTATTTTATCAGAATTATAGGGTCTTTCGCATTTGTTCTGGGATCTCTTGCCTTGATGGCTTCCCGCGACCCAATGAAACATAAAATAATTATTATTGGTTTTATCGAATTTTTTGTCCTGCGGAATATTAACCGCCATCTATTTGCAGATGAACTCTATCTCGCACTTAACGTAAGCCAGATGATGAATATCATAACTTCAGTGTTTTTTGGACTGCAAGCCTTATTGCTGATCTATCTTCTGTGGCGTAACATAAGGAAAGAAAAAGCGAAATTAAAATGACGGGGTAATCAAAATAATTCCAGCAAATATTGATGTTTCCAGTCAATCAACCGAGACACTTACTCCATTTATGACCATCATCGGCGTTGATAGTACTTTCCAAATTTTCGTCTAACGACTCCGAACAAGTCTCAGTTACTATCAACCACGTTGCCTAACGTTTCTGTCGAAGTGACCAGCAAATATTTTCTGGAACAATCTAGATTTTCAATTTGCTTCATTTCTCGCTACTTTTTAGAAAATTCTCTTTGATTTTACCAAGTGCAAAGATGCTCCATTTTTGGCATCTTTTGGTAAAGATCGAGGTGAAAATAATCAGAAATAATCTCAAATTGCAGTTTTACTAAAACGATTGAGGATGCCAAATCCAATCTATCATATAAGCTTTATCGGGAATCACACAAAAACAGGTGTTTTTGCCTATATGAAAAATTTTATAACTCTACCGCAAGAAAAGCTGCTTGAAAAAGAGAAAATCCCGAATTTTTCAAACTGCTATAGAAATCTTCGGCTGCTCACCATCATCAACGATAATCCCCGCAGCTACGGTGAAAGCGCATTAAATTTCGACATTAATATTGCCACATCGACGGTGTTGAGAAGGCACTTCTCCCAGCAATTGAGAGCCCTGAAGAGAGAAGACATACCGCAATTGTCTACCCACGTAAAGTCTTGATGCACGCACGACAATTTACAAAAGAAAAGAGGTTGGAAATTGCTCAATAATCATGCGGTCACTTACCATACCTGCTTCTGACCAAGTTATTTATTGAGTCATAGCCTTCATCAGGGATATGGCATCGCTGAGCCCGACGACACCATCGCTGTCTGTATCCATTTCCGATACGCGCACTGGTACATCTGTATCCATCCCGGTTATGAGCTGTAAAATTCGTATTACACGCTTCATAGATAGCGTGTTGCCTGTAACAACAGGTAAAATTGAAAAGCTCACTGAATTATCAAGGTCATGTCCTTCGACTGTTGCAAAATCAACAAATGGAACACTTTTCCCTTCGGAAAGAGTGAAGTCTTGTTGGATTGGTGTATCTGTGTTGTCTATTCTGTCAAACAGAACAGTCCCGAGAAGGATACGCTGTCCTTCCACTCCCATCTGAGGATTACCTTCATCGAATTTTCCAAGAAGCAAAAGTACTTCTCCCGGGGTATCAATTTTGGGCTCAAAATAACTATATGGACTTTCTGGGGTGCCCAGGTACCAATCTCTCTCATTTTTCCTGGCAATTGGATTCACGAGTTTAAGCGCTGGATAGTGCAGCTTTACTCCAGCACTTATCAGCGGACCTTGAACAGAAGGGCCGACATCAGCGTAGATATACATGATAAACTTTGTCTCCTCACACCCTCCTTCAGCATATACATTGACAGTTGTGCACCATGCATGCGATATATTTAAAAATAAAATCATTGCAGTCGCCAACACCTTGCACAGATTTATAATTTTCAATAGATCTCCCATGTCGCTACATTTTGATTGCCCTGATACATTTACATTTCACTCAGTAAGTGTTTCAAAGCAGGTTCTTATAAAAGAGGACAATGCTCAGGTCTCTCGTCCCGAGTAACAGCTAGACCCTCCTTCGAGTTTGCCAGTCACCTTGAAAAAACCTTCTTCTGTTCACATTGTCACTTTACATACAGGTGGCACGGCGCGATAATGGCACCTTCCTTTGGGTACAGTTTTTCAAACATCAGGGTAAAGCCAATATTTTTAAATTGGTCGGGAGCGATGTCGCGAAGGCTGATATCAAAAACTCCATTTGGTTTCACTTTTACATATCCGTCACTTGTGCGATCCGTCCCCACCTTACCATATCCGATGGATATCATTTGACTTGCAACATCGCACTTGAAATTCACATCGACATTTTCAGGTATGTTGATGCCGGGAATGGTTCCGCGATAATTGATATAGTCGCCATCATAATGAGTCAGCACAAGTTGGTCAGTGCACACCCATGAAGGCTGCCCCAAGCAGATACCCTCTGCTGTCCTCGCCTTGTCTTGCCAATATGGCTCATCCATCCATAAGCATTCCTGACTTGTTAGACTGCCGTTAAGGCTCCACCCCTCCCATAGACCTCCATGGACATCTAAAAAAGAACCATAGACAACACTTGTAGCCGCATATCCTTCGTTCCAGGTTACAGGATGCCCTTGACATGTAGCAAAGTATCCCCAGTCAAAATTCCAGGTTTCTTCCCAAATAACGCTTGGAAGGGTAAAACTGACTGTGTCGTGATACAAATTGCCGTTGCTATCCAATCCCTGAACATACAGAATATGGCTGCCTTCGTTAAGGTCAGGAGTAAGTGGATCATCTAAGGCCAGATCAATGTTCTCCAACTGAATATCCAGAAATGTGTAAGATTGAAATTCGCATGGATCCTGGGAGCAATTCGTCTGCCACAAATTATCGACTGTGTCACAGTAGAAGCAATTCTCATCCCCTTCTTGACACATTTCTGGCCAACCTGAGGCGATGCAAGTGTCTATATCATTGCTGAGTTGAGCGCACTCGCTTTGCCACCTTTCTTCGCAGACCGGGTCCTGCATTTGGTAGGTTCCCCGACTCACTGTCAGAGCAGTCTGCTCTTTACCATCAATTGAAACACTGACATTGTCGTCATCCAAGCCGTTGCATAGTGCATCGGGGCATTCTACTCTGATACTGTAGTCAAGCTCATGTAGATCATCGGGAGAAGCTACTTTTGCCATATCAAGAAACTTATTGCCAGAACGGTTGGCAATATCTGGCAGGGTAAAGGAGGCTATGGCAGGTGAAACTGTATCTACTACACTGACCACCACCTCATGGGCGACAAACGTTTCCACCGAAGGAGTGACCACGACTTCCGGCAAGACAACATCATCACTGCAGGGAACTTGCTCAGAAGAAATGTCAAAATTCACCTCCACTTTGAATGATGCTGGTAAGTTCATGCCAAGTGAGGCAACATTGTCACCCAGCACAGATGTTGTCAGAGTAACGGCAATCTCATCGCCGTTTATACTTGTCTCCATACTGTAGGGAAATGGCTCGCCATGGGGTTTCAGAATCGGCACAAAGTCAGCGGTATTGTATTGCAATATTTTTGCTTTCGTAACCCTAGCGCTCATGATTTGAATAGTTACTGGGCCAGCCTCAATGTTACCAACCACACTCTGGACTATGTCAAGTATTTTTTTCACCCCTCCCGTAGGACTAAGAATCATCTGGGCAACTCTTTCAGCGGGTACTGTAAAACTGACATTATCAATGGGCGTTGCAAAAGTGATGGGTACTCTCAGGGGAATGATTGTATCTTTTAATAAACCGACATTGGCAGTGATCGTACCGGGCCGATCTTTTTCCAGGACAAGATGGCTAGATGCATAAACCGGCAGTGGGTTCAGGTCCCTTGCAATCTGGTCCTTGATGCCTTCTAGTTGGGCTTTCAACTTGTCCTCTAAGGCCTTGAGGAATTGAGGGCCGGGATCGACGTTCTCCTCCTTAACTGCAACGTAGGTACGCGTGTCTTGCTTGATCTGCTCAACAGCTTTATCAATCTTGATCTGGTCATCGACCGATCTCACTTCGTCACGTGAAAGAGGTAGGTTGTTTTGGGCATCATATACATACATCCCAAATTTCTCCCTCATGCTGTCTGTAATTAACCAGGCCTTATTTTCTTTATATCCAACCTCGATCATCCCAACCGATTGTTGATCTACCACCCGAGAAGCGATACTGGTATGATTGCTGCCATACAGAGTCACGTCTGCGGGTGCGGTGATGAAGCCACTGGAGATACTTACAAGGCTCGCCATGCTGACAATATTGGTTAATGCAATATACGCAAAAGGCACATCACTAACAATAAAAGTGTACTTCCCGGAACCAGTCAAACCAGGGAAATACTCTGACTGCCTGGTTTGGATAACCCCGTTTAAATGCACTGCCCGGTCCACCAAAATCCAGTTGCCGATGCCATCCTGTCTCACCTCTGATTGTGCCTGAACAACGGCAACCTGCTGACCTTCCTGCAAGACCATGCTTGGTGGCAAGATTACTTGGGCGGGTAATGCGAAGGTTTCACCACTGCTGAACAGTGTGACTCCAGCGGCGAACGAAAACGATCCCGGGGCCGGGATCGCTAAATCCAGAGGATTGAGTGCTGATACACCGATGAGGGTGGGTTTTGACAGTGCGCCGGCGGGGATATTGACCGTTATGTTGGTGTCAGTGACAATGGTGCCACCTTCCGAACCAATCAATACGACGACATCAGGCTCTATGCAATCTTGACTACCGTATGTTCCTGCTAGCGAAGAAATATCTATATTCTGTGTAGCTGCGGCAGCTAAATCAACGCCATCGACATCGCCATCCTGATCAAGATCTCCAAAACATGTCGCAGATGCCAGGCAAACACCCTGACCTGAGTAAGAATTCTCAAACCCCGTGGACAGCAAATTGAGCACTATTGCCATCAAAGAAACGGTTACTACCTTCATCAAATGATTCAGAACAGACATGTTCACCTCGGTGATAAGAAGTCGCTTTCGAAGGATGGTCTAAAAAACCGGTTTCCTAATCTAAACCGTTGCATTGATACTAATCACCGTATCTTTTTACATTCGATCTTGCAAGATCAAATTAGTTCGCCGACAAACCTCTTGCAGGCATCCTGCCATCCTGGCAAATCACTTATGCACGTGGACTCTGCCAAGTAATGACGGTGTCTTGAATTATCGCAACAACGACATCATCAGTTTGATATCATAGTGCTTCTGCCAGGTACTTGTGTGACAAACTACACCGCATAATGCAATCACAGTGTTTGCACATCAACAAAAGGCTCCTCATGGTCAGGCCATCCATCATCATACGGCTCAATAATTGTCTCAACAATATTTGGGTGGGAGACGGTGGCGCCTGCTCCCGCTTTGGCTTGGTATCCTCGAACAGAGCAAGATGATCCTGGATCTTTTTAATCACCTTCCGTTCATGGATGAAGCTGATAATTTTCATCAAACCGCCGCCATGGAACTGTATTTAAGATTATCGGTTCCAGTTATATAGCCAGGTCACTATTGAAGTAGCGCTTTGTGAGGCCATCTGGCAAAAAAACTTTTAGTTGATAACAGGTATTCATTGGAGGGCATCGTTTCACAACAGGTGTATGGTTTCGGCTAAGGGGCATTAAAGACTAAGTGTTGACATTTTGCGATTGCCAATCCGAATCTCATAAAATTTGCTGGGTTGGAGTTTTAAAGGTGTCTCAAAATACCTATCAACATTAAAAGTTTTTTTATCTCTAGAAAATCATGATTATTCAGATTATCCTGACAAAATAATAAATAATCTTACCCCAGATGTCTCACAGAGAATCAACCGAGGCGATTGCTCCATTTCTGACCATCGTCGGCGTTGATAGTACTTTCGTAGAAGTGCGGGCAAAGATTCGAGAGATCGTGTCGTGTTTCAGTTACTATCAACCAGGTTGCCTAACGCTTCTGTCGAAGTGACCAGCAAATATTTTCTGGGAAAAATCAATAATTGAATCCGCTCCATTTGGCTCCATTTTTGTGGAAATATTCTTGAATTTTCAGAAGTGCCTAGGTGCTCCATTTCGATCGTGATATTTGGTCCTGATGAAGGTCAAAATGTTCAGGAAGAAGGTCAACTCAATATGTGAACTCTCTTTCTATGGCTTGCCAGTGGAAATCTTGTAAGTTAGTAATAATTTTCTGTCCCAACCATTGGCTCCTGTTTAAGCATTGCTGGAAGCAAATTTCCACTCAAGTGGTTTCTCAACTTTTCGGAGATCCTGCTCTCTTAGTCCCAAATCGTTACGCCAACAGTTTGCTCAGATGAATTTTTTTACAAACAAGAAAGATACAAGTGAGTTTGGTATCCACTCCTGTTCAACTACTACTTTAGTCACAAGGCGATTGTCATTTAACTACAGATGCTCTTTTCGCCAAAAATACCTCTCCAATCAAACCAACATTTCAATTAATATTTCACAATATATCTTGACATAAAGATAAATAACATTACCTTCTAACTCAGGAAGAAGAATCATATTTCTTCACAAAAACAGTTAAATAAAAGAATAATTAATATTGCATTTCTTTATCTTGTTATAAAAAATATATTTATATCTTGATATAGAGATACACAGGGTGGTTAAAATGAATAATGAAAAAATAATTCAAGGCATTCACCACATCACGGCTATCGCCGGTTCAGCCGCAGAGAATGTTGTATTTTATGAAAACGTTCTTGGCCTAAGGTTGGTGAAGCAGACAGTCAATTTTGATGATCCCTTCACATATCACTTATATTACGGAGATCTGGAAGGAAATCCAGGTACCATCTTGACATTTTTTCCCTGGCAGGGAGTATCTCAGGGCAAAAACGGCAGAGGAATGGTAACAGCCATTACATTCGAGATTCCAATCGGCTCTTTGGCATACTGGAGAGAACGATTGTTGAAGTATGGTATTGACACAACTTCAGGACAACGGTTTGACGACGAGGTTGTCAGGTTTTCAGACCCGCATGGACTAAGACTCGAACTGATTGCCACAGGGGAATCTCCTGCAACATCGCAGTTAATCTCTGGCAACCTTGCTCCTCTCTATCCGATAAAAGGTTTTCATTCGGCAACCTCAACGCTGAAATCCATCCAGGGTACAAGGGAATTATTGGAGAACTACTTAGGAATGGAACTGCATATTCAGGATGGCAAACGATATCGATTCAAAATGAAGAACGATACCTCAACTGCTCTTTTCTACGATCTGCTCGTTGAATCGGATGCAGAGATGGGCCGGCAGGGCAGTGGATCTGTGCATCACATCGCATTCAGGACCTCTGATGACAAAGAGCAGCTGCTCTGGCAACGTTCACTTCTTGAGGGAGGCTTTTCTGTAACCGGAGTACGAGATAGAAAATATTTCAAGTCGATATATTTCCATGAACCAGGGGGCGTACTCTTTGAAATTGCAACAGATCCTCCGGGTTTTGCTGTCGACGAACCGGTAGAGTCCCTTGGCGAGGCACTTCAATTGCCCGAAAATTATAAACCAATGCGCTCAGAGATCGAACAGAACCTCCCTCCATTGCGCCCAGATGCATTTATCCATGAATACATTAAAGCAAATAATCCCGATAATGATATGACCATCGTTGCTCTGCATGGAACCGGAGGAGACGAGCATGATTTGATCCCCATCGCGCAAAAGCTCGGAGGAGGAGCAGCAATCATCAGTCCGCGTGGCAAAGTAAACGAAGGTGGAATGAACAGATTTTTCGTAAGGTTCGCCTCTGGTGTTTTTGACGAGAAAGACATCATCCGGCAAGCTGATGACTTGGCGGAATTTCTTCTGGGTGCGGCTATCCGTTACAAGCGTCCCATCGATCAATTTGCTGCCCTGGGATATTCCAATGGCGCAAATATTGCTGCAGCATTGCTGCTTTTACGATCGGAGGTTTTTTCTCGGGTGATACTGCTGCGTCCGATGTTACCGCTTCTTCATCCAGATCCAATAGATTTGAATGATAAAGAAGTACTTATTGTGCGAGGAACAAGGGATAAGGTAATTCCGTATCAGAGCACCGATCAGTTGATCCAGATTTTAATAAACTGTGGTGCGCAGGTGGATGTCAAAGAGATTGAAGCTGGGCACGAGCTGACTTCGGAGGATTTACAGATAGTGTCACAATGGCTTGCGAGAGCAGTAAAACCGCATCAGGCTTCCTGATTTTTTCTTTCAGGATGTTCGGTAAATGAATGTTTATTATTGGTGAATCCAAGGAGGGATCTTGAAAATATGGAAACAGGGGCTTATCTCAGGCTGATTTTTGGCAAGGCCAACAAGGCAATTGAGCAGGTAGACAGAAAAAGTATTGCCAGAACTGGTCTGAACGTAAGCGATTTCAGCATATTAGAAGCATTACATCATAAAGGACCGATGGCCATCAATGCAATTGGCAAAAAAGTCCTTTTAACAAGCGGTTCGATGACCGCGGCGGCAAACAGGCTGGAATCAAAAGGATTGGTGGAACGTGTTCGAGATACTCTGGATGGTCGCAGCTTCTATCTGCACTTAACCAAACCGGGACTCAAATTGATAAGGAACGCGTATGGACGTCATAGTGAGAATCTGGAGAAGATTTTTGAGTGCCTCGATGAAAGTGAGCG
Source organism: uncultured delta proteobacterium (assembly GCA_963804605.1). Taxonomy (GTDB): domain Bacteria; phylum Desulfobacterota; class Desulfobulbia; order Desulfobulbales; family Desulfocapsaceae; genus Desulforhopalus_A. The sequence continues at coordinate 13,658 of CAWDRB010000009.1, read as the reverse complement.
CGAAGAGCTTGTTCGCCTGCTGAAGAAGTTGGGATATCATGCGCTGCAGGTTGATGCATGCTGAAAAAAAAACATGGCAGTCATCGCTTATTGATTATTCATCGTGTTAAAGGGACTTGGACCATTGATGACCTTTCTTCATAGCCCAGGCCAAATTCTGTTGAATACATACATTGCCCAAGGAGTGTCCGATGAATCAGGAAATCGTTCTCTTTAATGGTAAAATCACAACGCTTGACCGTATGAACCCAGAGGTCAGCGCTCTTCATATACAAAACAATACAATTGTTGCTGTTGGAACCGATGAGGAAATTCTCAGCAAAGTATCCCCGGAAATTTCGCAGATCAACCTTCACGGGCGCCGGGTGATTCCTGGCCTGAACGATTCTCATATGCACGTTATTCGCGCTGGCCTGTTTTTCAACCTTGAACTCAGATAGGATGGAGTGCCGACTCTGTCCCAGGCTATGGAACAGCTAAAAGTGCAAGCCGAGCGCACGCCACCACCACAGTGGGTGCGGGTCATCGGTGGCTGGAATGAATTTCAGTTTGCCGAGGGACGGTTACCAAGTATCGATGAGATAAATGCCGCCACCCCAGACACCCCGGTTTTCGTCCTCCACCTCTATGACTGTGCTCTACTGAACCGCGCGGCACTGCGCGTGTTGGGAATAAACCAGAACAGCCCTAACCCACCAGGCGGTCTAATTGTTCGGGATGCATCCGGTAGTCCCACGGGATTATTCATTGCTGAACCGAATGCTTTTATCCTCTATTCAACTATTGCCCAAGCCCCGAAGCTCTCTTTCTCCGACCAGGTCAATTCGACGCGCCATTATATGCGGGAATTAAATCGTTTTGGCATCACCAGCGTGTCGGATGCCGGCGGCGGAGGTCAAAACTACCCAGATGATTACGGGGTAGTGAATCATTTGGCCGAGCAGAACCAGCTCACATTAAGAATAGCCTACAGTTTATTTGCTCAGAAACCAGGAGAAGAAGTCACTGACTATGCGAAATGGCTGACAATGACCCATCCCGGAGATGGTGATGCTATGTTGCGCGTCAACGGAGCCGGTGAAAATCTGGTGTGGAGCGCTGCCGATTTTGAAAATTTTCTCCAGCCAAGACCAGACCTAAAACCCATGATGGAATCAGAACTGGAAACTGTTATCAGAAGTCTGGTGGAGGCCAGCTGGCCCTGGCGAATTCATGCCACCTATGATGAATCCATTGAAAGGTTTCTCAATATATTTGAACGAGTCCATCGGGACACCCCAATTGATCAACTGCGCTGGTTCTTCGATCATGCAGAAACAGTCAGTCAGAGAAATCTTGAACGTATCCGGGCGCTCGGCGGTGGAATTGCCATACAGCATCGTATGGCCTATCAGGGAGAATATTTTATCAGGCGATATGGCAATGAAGCGGTGCAGGCGAGACCGCCTATCCAATCCATGCTGAAAATGGGGTTGCCGGTAGGAGGTGGTACCGACGGGACACGGGTGGCAAGTTATCATCCGTGGACATGCCTCTGGTGGCTGGTGACCGGTAAAACTGTAGGTGGAACTGAAATCAACAGCAAAGAACGCAGATTAGATCGACTTCAGGCCCTCAAGCTGTGGACCACCGGCAGTGCCTGGTTCAGTGGTGAAGAGAGAATAAAGGGGACCCTGACTCCAGGGAGTTTAGCGGATCTGGCAGTGCTTTCCGATGATTATTTTACCATTGAGGAAGATGACATCCGTAGCTTGGAAAGCGTGCTGACCATGGTTAATGGTGCAGTAGTCCATGGCGCAGCAGAATACGCCTCGGAGAGTCCTGAATTAGCCCCAGTCAGTCCTGACTGGTCCCCGGTCGCTCAGTTCGGTGGATATCATAACCATAATAACCACAAGGGAGATAACCATTATCCAAACTCTGGTCAACACGGTCATGACCACCCGGCCGAACACCAACATTGGATTCTGGGTGCTGATGGCAGAGCCTGGCAGTCAGGTTGCGGTTGCAGCGTATAGAGAACGACGTTGTGATTTGGACCACATATTCTGTGCACTTGTCGGCGCATGGTCCAAAGTGAAATAGCCGACGTCATCGTTGGTGTGGATAACATCCGTGTCGTTTTTTCACGTCAATGATTTTATCATCAAATCATTTGGAGAACCGAAATGAATACAAATAAACTGGAACTTCTTACTCCTCTGAATTGCCAGATGATCTTTATCGATCATCAGCCACAAATGGCTTTCGGTGTACAGAGTATCGATCGCCAAACCCTCAAGAACAATGTCATTGGACTCGCGAAAGCTGCTAAGATATTTAATATTCCAACGACCATAACCACAGTTGAAACCCAGAGTTTCTCTGGTCATACGTATCCGGAACTGCTTGATGTCTTCCCGAATGCAGCCTTACTTGAACGAACTTCAATGAACTCCTGGGACGACCAGAAAGTCCGCGATGCCTTGGCCAAAAACAACCGAAAAAAAGTCGTCGTCTCAGGTCTCTGGACTGAGGTGTGTAACTGCACCTTTGCCCTGTCCGCCATGCTCGAAGGCAACTATGAAATCTATATGGTGGCCGATGCCTCAGGCGGCACTTCTCTGGAAGCCCATAACTATGCAATGGACCGAATGGTGCAGGCCGGAGTCGTGCCGATGACCTGGCAGCAGGTATTGCTCGAATGGCAGCGTGACTGGGCGAAAAAGGAAACCTATAATGCGACAATTGCCCTGGTACAGGAGCATAGCGGTGCATATGGTATGGGCGTGGATTATGCGTATACAATGGTTCATAAGGCAGAACCACGAGGTAATTTTAAAGGTAAAACGCTTCCGCCACAAGCGGCATAGTAGATTTAAGGCTCGGGCGCGACAGAAAAAATATCGCGCCTGAGCAAAGAGAGAGATGCTTTGAGTCATATTATTGAAGAAATAAATCCGACGGAAAGAGGGGCCACGGTTGTTATTACCCATCGGGTGCAATTGGGAAAAGAATCCCAATATGATGATTGGTTAGACGAAATAAGTCCTCTATGCAGAAGCTCTGAGGGTCTCCTGGATTGGCAAATTATCCGTCCTCTTGCTGGACTAACATCGACTTATACAGTGGTCTTACGGTTTGATACGCCTGAACATCTTCAGAATTGGATGAACTCGGAGCATCGAAAGCGACTCATAGAAAAAGTGAAGCCGATTCTGGCCAAAGATGATGATTTTTTTATTAAAAGCGGCCTGGACTTTTGGTTCACGCCGGAGGGTGCGAGGGCAAAGTTGCCTGTACGCTGGAAACAATTTCTCATTACCTGGTCCGCCATCTATCCTTTGGTTCTCGGGGTACCGTTGATTGTAATTCCACTCCTGCGTTTGCTCGGGATACCTCAAGATCATTACCTGGATACACTGATGATTACGGGAACAGTTGTAACGCTCATGGTCTATTTTGTTATGCCGCGTTATACGAAATTCGTTCAACGCTGGCTGTTTAGGTGATCTTTCTACACCATACCTCCCATTCGCTCCACACTGACAAAGAAAATAGAGGCCCGACTTACATTAAAACCATTGGTTAAGCTTGCCAGGTCCAATTTTCCGCCATTTCATTTTGCCCTATGCTGAAGATGTCTACTGTTAACCGGAACAAGCAGTTACCTCAAGGCCTATCAAAAACAAAAGGTCATTTTTCCTCTTTGAAAAGCATGATTTTCCTGGCATGAAAAAGAGATTCTCAGATCGTTGATTTTTCCAGAGAATCAACCGAGACAATTGCTCCATTTCTGACCATCGTCGGCGTTGATAATACTTTCGTAGCAGTGCGGGCAGAGATTCGAGAGATCGTTTCGTGTTTCAGTTACTACCCTGCACGCTGCCTGACAACTTTGTGATCAGTCATGGTGAATAAACTGAGCCCAAAATGTGGTCAGGCTCAGGTTTGGAGAAACAGAAAGAAGATCAAATTAGATATGACTGAACTTCTATACTTGAAGAAAGAGTTCTATGTACAGGGCAACGATTTGCGATTTCTATAAGACGTTTTCGTTGAGCTTCAGTGAGATTTCCTTTCAAACGAATCCGGCTGTGAATCCTATCTTGCATAATCATCTTTGTTTCGTCGTCCTTATTCCCCTCCTTCTGAACCAACTCGTGTTTGAGTTCTACTTCCACACTTTGTAATGCTAGTTCTTTTCTCTCCGCATACATACGGAGTGTAATAGAGATTCAAGACCCGAGAGCGGCAAGAAGATATCCGTAAGGGCCTGGTCCACGGTCTGACCCACCAACAGATATCTGTCTGTCCGAGAAGAGTCGATGATTGCCAGACTCAATTTCCTGAGTGAAGCGTTCCCCTAAAACGGAACGCACAATTACATAAGGAGCCATTTGGCCCTCCAAAATGTTAGATGATTTGCCTCCAGCAACATAATTACAAGCGAATCGGATGATAAAGATTACTTTCTTAGCAGTGCGGGCAAGCGATTCGACAGATCGTGTCGTGTTTCAGTTAGTATCGGGCGTTGTGCCTAACACAGCATCCGAAGTGCTCACTCTGCAAAAATAATCTGGGATGGTCAGCAAGGTAGATTGCGCTAGGAATTTGATTTCTTGTCAATCGGATATGAACATTAAGTAACCCTACCTTTATGAATCGATGAAAATTAGATCTTCGACATGGTGATCTGATCGTTTGACCTCAGTGGTTAACCACTTGAAATTTACCGCTACAGAGATGGCGCTTATCCAGACCTCTGAATTAATTTGTTGTGTTATCATCTATCTTGTGCTCTACATTTTCACAGAATTCAGGGTAATGCTTTTTCAGACAAACAGGGCAAATACCATGAGAAAAGTCTGCATCTGAACGTTCTCCTATGTAAACTTCAAGTTGCTTCCAGTAGCCCTCATCATCACGTATTTTTTTACAAAATGAGCATATTGGCAATATTCCTCTTAGAACCTTAACTTCCTTTAATGCATTTTGCAGCTTTTCCACTGTTTTGTTAAGCTGAGTCAAAATAGGGTTTGTGATTTTAAAAAAAATACTTACACCTAATCCAATGAAAATCACGGCAATCATACTGGTTATCAGAGCTGCTCTGATAAAGGGTGTTCTAACTTCTGACATATCAATTTTTGCTACAATTCCCAAATCATGCACGGCAACTGGTTCATAGGCTGCAATTACTTTTTCCCCTCGATAATCAAGTCCTATAATCTCACCTGACTTACCAGATAAGGCAAGTCGCATTGGTTCTGCGATGGTAGAATTCCATGGGACGGGTTTGGGATTATCGAGGTCATAATGACGATGGCTTAATAAAAAAAGTATCTGGTCATTTTCTTTTTCTCCAAGCGTAAATTCACCCGTAACCCCAAATCCTTCATATCTAGAATGTGCCGCTCTTATTTGACTGAGGGTTGCTTGCTTCGCTCCAAGTGGGCAATCCTTACAATACTTTTCATCAAAACTAGCTACCGCTTCTATCAGACGAGCCTGGCTCTTTGCTGTTTCGGCAAGACGTATTGATTCTTGTTTAATGGCAGTTATGTAAAGATTGCCAATTGAGACTATTAACGTCGCAAGAACCAGTACAGACATTATAACAACTAACAACAAATGCGTGGACGATTACCACGTGATTGATTCTTCAACCGGTTGACAACATCCTCACCTATCTGCTGGAGCATCTGCCGCCACAAATGCACCTGGTTATCGCCACCCGTGAAGATCCCACATCTACCCGTAGCTCGATTGCGTGCTCGAGGTCAATTGACCGAACTTCGTGTTACAGACTTGCGTTTTACCGCTTTTGAAGCCGCCGAATTTCTCAACCAGGTGATGGGCCTTAAACTCTCAGCAGAAGATATTGCGGCGCTGGACAGGCACCGAAGGTTGGATTGTTGGCCTGCAATTCGCTGCGCTTTTCAATGCAGGGGCATCAAGACAACTCAAGTTTCATCAAATCATTCACCGGAAGCCACCATTTCGTGCTGGACTATCTGCTTGAAGAAGTTCTGCAGCAGCAACCCGAAAACGTTCAGATTTTCTTGCTGCGTAAGTATATCCTCGAACGCCTATGCGGCCCCCTGTGTGACGCCGTTCTATTCGATCTTCCTTCTGCTTCCGGGCACAAAACCCTGGAATATATCGAACACGCCAACCTTTCATCGTCCCCCTGGATAACGAGCAGCGTTGGTACCGTTATCACCATCTGTTTGGGGATTTACTGCGCAATTGCTACGGCAGCGGGTGAACCAAGGCGCATGCTTCGGGCACCTGAAAGGGAAACAGGAAACGGCGTCGCCAAATACCCACATCCGCGCCAGTCAGTGGTATGAAGACAATAGCCTTGAGATTGAAGCTTTTCGGCATGCCGGCTGCCGCCAATGACATCAAACGTGCCACTCGACTAACTGAAAGACAGGAAATGCCCTCTGCAGTTTCGTGGTGCCATGACTCCCATTCTTGAGTGGTTGGAATCACTACCAACGCCGCCTGGACGCCAGTCCCTCGCTGTGGTCGAGATATGGCCAAGTCTTTGTTAACACAGTTCAAACTTCCATCTCGAACAGAAATTACAAGCTGCTGAAACCGCTTTGCCACACGTCGAGCCAAATGAACGATACACGAACCTGATCGGACATATTGCCAGCTACCGAGCGACACTGATCCTCCCTCTCAGTATCAGGGCGAGCAAGCCATCATTACCCAGTCTCGCCGTGCTTTGGAGTATTTTAACCCCGATAATCTATCTCGTCCGCACTCACGATATTTGGGAACTGGGGTGTGCCTACAAGCCCCAAGGTAACCGTACTGATGCCGGAAAGCACATAACGAAGCATATCAATCAGCCAAAAAACCGGGAACAATTTCATAACGAAATTGGTTTACGATCAGCCTGGGAAACGTACAAAAGTCGATAAACTTCTCGATCCGCTGCCAGACCTATCAACCTGTCCTACAGATGATTGGAAATTTGCCACTCCCATATCGTAATGAAGCACTGCTTGGACTGGCTCGAATACTCTATCAATGGAATGAACTGGATACTGCAGAACAATACGCCCAGCATGGCCTCCAACTGGTCAAGCAGTTGAACGGAACACCGACCGACCTCATTCTCTCCAACGTGTTTCTCGCTTGTTTGAAACTTACCCACGGAGATATCACCTGCGCGGCTGCAATTTTAGCTCAGGCCGAGCAGTCTGTTCGTCAAAATAACTTCGTGTAACGGATGCCTAACGTTGCTGCTGCCCAAGCGCTTACGTCCTGCTCGACAGGGTAACCTGCCCCGGCAGCCGCGCACCTCACGAAGATACATGAGCTCCCCTTCAGCCAGGTGCGGGTATACCTGGCCAGGGGAGACGCTCCGCTGCCCTGGCTGTGCTGGAGCCATTACGGCAACAGATGGAGGATAAAAGTTGGGCGGATGAACAGCTCAAAGTGTTGGTTCTACAGACGATTGTTCTGCATCCGCTTGGTGAAAAGGACAAGGCGGTACAACTGCTCGAGTGACACGCTGGCTCTGGCAGAGCCGGGTGGCTTCGTCCGTCTTCTTTGTCGACGAAGGCGAAGTGATGCGATTGTTGATGAAAAACAATAGCACAATCCGTACCACCTGGTCAGAGATATGCGGACAAATTGCTGGCTGCATTTAAAACCGATCAGCATAAAACGAAGACAAACTCGCCCCCTACCCAGCCTAAACCAACATCGATCTAAGATCTCAAATAATTGATCCGCTAAGCCGACAGCGAGACTAGAAATACTGAAGCTCGTTGCCCTGGGAACTCTCGAATCGAGAGATTGGTGAGCGCCTTTTCCTCGCCTGGAACACTAAAAGGCCAACCGCATTTATTTTTAACAAACTCAAGTTCCAAAAGCGCACTAAAGGCCGTCGCCGCCACACGAACTAGATTTATTTTAAGAGTTAACGTCAATTATCAACACAATTTCTCCTTTTTATTAATCAAAAACAACACCTTCACCCAACACTAAAGTGTCTGTTCGACAACACTGTGCTGCAGATATGATACCTGTATCTTGAGCAAGTGGAATGGACTTAAACAACAGGCCTTAAAAAGGAGAAGGGAGTTGTCAAACAAAACAATTCAACAGTTGATCCAAGTCAACCATCAGTCTATCAGATCAGGATCAAAGGTCATCTGGGTGAAGAGTGGACAGAATGGTTTGACGGTCTGGCCATCACACTGGAGGACAACGGTGACACGGTTTTAACTGGACCCGTGGTTGATCAAGCCGCGTTACATGGATTACTCAGAAAGGTGCGTGATTTAGGAATGCCATTGGTCTCGGTCAGTACTGTTGAATCTGGGGCTAGATACTTCGGACAGATCAGCAACCAGTCTAATCAAATAGGCATATAAACTCATCACCATCAATTTAAAAAAAGGAAAAATAATGAACACAATCATACCTCCCACCAAAATGAATCCCAAAATCTTAATAGTCAATTGTTATGGGTGTTTATGTATAAAGTAACAGCAATTTTTCCAACAAGATTGAAAAACCGCTCTCCTCTTTGGATTTTTGCGTATTAGGCTATGAATATGTCGGCTATACCACCGGGAGCATGGCTAAACCGTTGCGGGAGGACTCATTGATGGATTTTTATTACGCCCACATGCTGCTGGTTGGACACTGCTTTTGGAAATTCCATCTGCCATGATCGTTCTTTCGCGGGTATTGAAGTTAACGCGCATCAATCGTTGGGTAACATCATCGCCGGAATCTCTGATTATCTTGTCGCAAATCGCTTCACTGTTTCTTGGAGTTCCACCGCGGTGTACTATTTTTTATAGCGCTAGAAATTACGGCCTGTTACGTAATTGTCTGGAACGCGTGGAAGTGGCAAAACCCTGAAGCATAGCCCGGCAGATCGCGCCAGATTTCAAATAGTCTAACTCATCCATATCGTTAATAAAGGAAAATAAAATGAAAAGCTTTACAGAAATTTGGCGGTTTTGCAGCGCTCTACATGGCAATAGCTCACCTGATGGGAATAATTCTCTTCCTGGTCGTCCTGGACTACGTCAGCATCACCAACTCAGCCCAGAAAGTAGCCTTGAACGTCGATAAACAGATGGTCGTCTTTTCAACCAACATACTCATGTACGTGTTCTTTGGCGTTTTTCTAATTATCTTTGCGCTGGCTTTATTCGACCGACTGAAGGCTGGCGCACCTGCACTTATGCAACTGGCAACGGCGATTGGGATCATCTGGGCTGGCTCATTGATCGCCAGCGGCATGGTAGCAAATGCCGCCCTGGCCCCTACCGTTGACACTCAACGGACTAGATCCAGCTCAGGCTGCGTCTTTCCTGGCAGGGAATTGAAACGGTAGCAAATGGACTGGGTTTTGCGAACGGTGAAATTCTAGGCGGGCTCATGACGTTGTTGGTAAGCATGGCTGCGTTGCGGGTTGGTGACTTTCCGAAAAGCCTGAATATCCTTGGTTTATTGATCGGCGTGGTGGGAATCATCTCCATTTTCCCAGGGTTGACCGGCTTGATCCCGTTTTTGGATTGGGTCAAATCATCTGGTTCGTCCGGATGGGAATTGTGCTGTTGCGCAGCAATCCGGGCAAGGCAGCGACTACCGAGCTTTTGAGCGCGGCCTAGATTTGCATTAGGGGAGAGGGAGGGTCTTCAGCCCTCCCTCTCTCAGTCAAATCATAAACAGACGTAGGCAGCTTGTTTAAACCAAAAATGGATCAGAACAAGGAGAGAAAAATGAAAAAAGTTAAACAATTCGGAGAAACCGTGGAAGGATATAACATCCCGGTTTTAAACGAGCGGGAAATAAGAGCTTCGGCAGGGATATTATATTTTTTTATGTTCCTGGCCTGGATGCTGGTCATATTTAAAGAGAATTATTTCCTGATCAAGGTTGTTAACACAATCTTCCTGACAGATTTCATCATACGGGTATTGATCAGTCCCAGGTATTCTCCTTCATTGATCATCGGGAGGTTAATCGTAGGCAATCAAACCCCCGAATATGTCGGTGCGGCCCCAAAAAAGTTTGCCTGGACGATCGGTCTGGTGTTAGCCACGATCATATTTCTGCTGTTGGTTGTAATGAATTCAACCAGCTTCATTACCGGGATTATCTGTCAAATTTGCCTGATATTCTTATTCTTTGAAGCTGTGTTCGGTATTTGTTTAGGATGCAAATTTTATCCACTGTTCCATAACGAAAAAACGCAATACTGCCCGGGTGAAATTTGTGTTGTCAAAGTAAAACAGGAAATCCAGAAAACGTCGTTATTGCAAAAAGGTGTTGTTATTGGTTCTTTCGCTTATGTGATAGCAGCAGCGATCTTGTTTAACCATAGTTTTAGTGCAAAACCGACTGACTTATGGATCATCGTGAAATCTGTTCTTTCACTATAAGGACAAGTGTACAAACGAAATCAAAAATAAAGGGGGAACTTGATGACAATAAATGCTGAGAATAAACTAAGTTTGAAATTCATGTACCTGTTCATCCGGTCGCATATACTTCATATCTTTTCCACGAATTTGGACATTGGATTGTTGGGCAGGTTTTAGGAAACTATATGGTCTATAGCCTAAATAATGTATGCGCCTCAAAGCGGACACTATATTGATGCAAGTCATGATTTATATGTTAGTAGTGGTGGCCCCGCATTTACAATACTTCTGTCTCTGTATTTTTTATTGTTTATCGAAAAATATAAAACCATGTATGCCTATCCTTTTGTGTTTTTTCAAATGTTTTGTCGATTTTTTGCGCATCGTATTTGGCGGATTCGGGCTCCAGGATGAAGCGAGAATATCGGCAATTCTCGGCATTGGAAAATATACCGTTGCAATAATTGTCCTATTGATATTATTCCTGATAGTGTTGAGAGCAAGTTATTTACTAAGAATAAATTTGCAGAAAAACAGTTATATTTTTACAATGAGTACTTTGTGCAATCTTTTGGTCATTGGAACGTATAGAATGATCTCATAAGCGGCTCCGCTGCTCGAAGTCTTGCAGCAAGATGACTACTTCGAGCGGCAAGATCGTCCATAGCTATGGCACATTATTCAGTAATGTCCCCTGACTACAACGGCTCACAAATCCTTGTGGTCCGCTTCGAGGTAGAAGGATAATGACCAGGAGGGTTGACGATAAATCTGCTCGTGAAGATATTTGTGATGGTAGGCAGCAGTGCTTCAATTGGTTTTGGAATATGACACTTTTTTGTGCCCACAGCCTGGAAATGGTATTCCTATATTGACAGCAGCGCAACAAAGTTGGTAGCCGCTGTCCGGGCAATTAATTCGTTCTTTTCTTTGTCTCTGGTATTGTTTGGCATCCTAAACATACTGTTACTTTATGGAGACAAGTCAAACAGATATTCAATCATCGTAATGCTTGCTGCAACAAGTCTTTTGTGGCTGACAAGAGTGACATTTCAGATAATTTATCCACAAGGTTCACAGTATCCGGGTCTCCAATACGGAATGTTGTCGGCTTTCTTGATTGTTTCTTTTTGTTACATAACATCACTGCTGCTGATTTTGTTCCAAAAGGCATTCATTGTTTAAACTCGTTCATTAATAGGCGTGATGTACAATAAACATTAGAAATGCCTGCCCCACTTCTCCTTACAAAACTATATATCCCCCCACCCCGGCCGGGAATTGTTCCGCGCTCGCGCCTGATCGAGCGGCTGAACGAGGGGCTGGACCCCCGGTTTTGACGCAGACTGACCCTCATCTCCGCCCCTGCCGGCTTCGGGAAAACTACCCTGGTCAGCGAATGGCTGGCCGGTTGCGAAAGGCCGGCGGCCTGGTTTTCGCTGGACGAAGGCGATAACGACCTCGCCGGCTTTCTGACATACCTGGTGGCTGCGTTACAGACGGTGCCCTGCGTAAGGTCGAAGGGAGCGCCGAAGATAGGCGAAGGGGTGTTGGCCGTGCTTCAGACTCCGCAGCCTCCGCCCACCGAGTCGCTGTTGACCGCCCTGCTCAATGAGATCACCGCCTTGGCGGACGGCTTTATCCTGGTGCTGGATGACTACCACCTGATTAACTCCAAACCGGTAGATCAGGCGTTGACATTCCTCGTTGAAAACCAGTCCCCACGAATGCATCTGGTGATCGCCACCCGCGAAGACCCGCCCTTACCTGTCCGGCACGCCTGCGTGCCCGCGGCCAGCTGACCGAACTCCGCGCCGCCGACCTGCGTTTTACTCCCGCTGAAGCAGCCGAGTTTCTCAACCAAATGATGGGCTTGAATTTCTGCGAAGCAGACATCGCCGCACTAGAAACTCGCACCGAAGGCTGGATCGCCGGTCTGCAGCTTGCTGCTTTTTATGCAAGGGCAATAAAACGCTGCCTGTTTCATCAAGTCTTTCACCGGCAGCCACAATTTCGTGTTGGACTATCTGGTCGAAGAGGTCTTGCAGCGCCAGCCTGAACATGTGCGCAACTTCTTATTGCAAACCGCCATTCTCAACAGTTTAAGCGGTTCTCTTTGCCATGCCGTCACTGGACGTGAATACGGCAGGGGAATGCTAGAGGCCCTGGAGCGCAGCAACCTGTTCGTCGTCCCCCTTGACAACCAGCGCCAGTGGTATCGCTATCACCACCTCTTCGCCGATGTGCTGCAGGCGCACCTGATGGAGGCGCAACATGAGCAGGTACCAATCCTGCATCAGCGGGCAAGCGCATGGTATGAACAGAACGGATTACGGACCGATTCCATCCGCCACGCCCTGGCTGCCGATGACTTCGACCGCGGCGGGATTGATCGAATTGGCCTGGTCAGAAATGGACATCAATTACCAATCCTCCACATGGCTTGGCTGGGTCAAAGCGCTGCCTGGAATTTCTAATCCGCACCCGAGCGGGTGGCTCAGCGTGGGTTATGCCTGGGCGCTGCTGGATGGGGGTGAGTTGGAGGCCAGCAGAGCACATGCCATGCGACAGAGCAGCAGTTGGAAACATCCCAGGCGGATAAGATGGTCGTCGTGGATAAAGAACAATTTCGCTCGCTGCCGGCTACAATAGCCACCGCCCGAGCCTATCGCTCTCTGGCGCTTGGCGATGTCCCTGGCACCATGAAATATGCCCGGCAGGCGCTCGACCTCACCCCTGAAGGTGATCAGACCAGGTATATACAGGCAACATCGCTCCTGGGGCTTGCCCAGTATACCAGCGGAGACTTGGAGGCAGCCGAGCATTCACTGGCTGATTTCCATACAAACCTGCGAAATACTGGCGATATCGCTACCTCTATTGGTATCACCTTTCTCCTGGCAGACACCAGGGTGGTGTTGGGCCGCCTGCATGAGGCGGAAAGCATCTATCTGCAATCATTACGCCTTGCGACCGGCCGAGGCAAGCCCATGCCACTCGGAACGGCAGACTTGTATAGCGGTCTCGGTGGGCTTTACATTGAATGGGGCGAACTAGAAGTTGGTGAGCAACATTTATTGACCAGTCAGAAGCTGGGGGAGCAGACCGCAACGACGGATTGGCCGCATCGCCTGTGTGTTGCTCAGGCAGGCACCTTACCAAAGAGGCACAGGGAGACCTGGAAGGCGCGCTTGCTTTGCTTGATGAGGCGGAGCGCGTCCATATTCGAGCCCCCTACCCGACGTGCGCACGGTCGCGGCGTTG